>PQAF01000032.1 GCA_003105015.1 Rhodocyclales bacterium
AAGACCAAGCCGACGCAGCACTCGGTCAAGGAGCTGCGCGAGATCGGCATCCAGCCCGACGTGCTGCTGTGCCGTGCCGACCGCCCGGTGCCGGACGACGAGCGGCGCAAGATCGCCCTGTTCACCAACGTGGCGCACGAGGCAGTGATCTCGGTGGTGGACTCCGACAGCATCTACAAGATCCCGGCCATGCTGCACGACCAGATGCTGGACGAGATCGTCTGCCACAAGCTGAACATCCTGGCGCGGGCCGCCGATCTCTCGGTGTGGAACAAGCTGATCGACGCGCTGGAGCACCCCGAGCGCAGCGTGAACATCGCCTTCGTCGGCAAGTACGTCGACCTCACCGAATCCTACAAGTCGCTTTCGGAGGCGCTGATCCACGCCGGCATCCACACGCGCAGCAAGATCGCCATCCACTACCTCGACTCGGAGGCCATCGAGCGCGACGGAACGGATGCGCTGGCCGGCATGGACGCCATCCTCGTGCCGGGCGGCTTCGGCAAGCGCGGCGTCGAGGGCAAGATCGCCGCCATCCGCTACGCCCGCGAGAACAAGGTGCCGTACCTGGGCATCTGCCTCGGCATGCAGCTCGCCGTCATCGAGTTCGCCCGCGACGTCGCCGGCATGGAGGGTGCGCACAGCACCGAATTCGATCCCGACACGCCGCACCCGGTCATCGCCCTCATCACGGAGTGGCTGGACCGCGAGGGCCGGGTGGAGAAGCGCGACGCCGACGCCGACCTCGGCGGCACCATGCGCCTGGGCGGGCAGACTTGTGCGCTGGCGGCCGATTCTCTGGCACGCAAGGTGTACGGCGCGGACACCATCGTCGAGCGGCACCGCCACCGCTACGAGGTGAACAACATCTACCTGAACCGGCTGCAGCAGGCCGGCCTCAAGGTGAGCGGCAAGTCCGAGGACGGCCGCCTGTGCGAGATGGTCGAGTTGCCCGACCACCCGTGGTTCATCGGCTGCCAGTTCCATCCCGAATTCACGTCCTCGCCGCGCGCCGGGCACCCGCTGTTCACCGCCTTCGTGCGCGCCGCCCTGGCCCACCAGGAAAGCGGCAAGGGCGCGCCGGTGACGCCGATCCGGCAGGCCGCATCGTGAAGCTCTGTGGATTCGAGGCCGGCCTCCAGCACCCGCTGTTCCTGATCGCCGGACCCTGCGTCATCGAGTCGCGCGAGCTGGCCATCGAGGTCGCCGGCCGGTTGAAGGAGATTTGCGCCGCGTTGGGCATGCCCTTCATCTTCAAGTCCTCCTATGACAAGGCCAACCGCAGCTCGGGCAAGTCCTACCGCGGGCTGGGCATGGAGAAGGGCCTGGAGATTCTCGCCGACGTCAAGAAGATCGTCGGCGTACCGGTGCTGACCGATGTGCACGACCAGTCGGAGATTGCCGCGGTGGCGGCCGTCGCCGATGTGCTGCAGACGCCGGCCTTCCTTTGCCGCCAGACCGATTTCATCCAGGCCATCGCCGCCTCGGGCAAGCCGGCCAACATCAAGAAGGGCCAGTTCCTCGCGCCGCACGACATGAAGCACGTCGTCGCCAAGGCCAAGGAGGCCAACGCGGGTGCCGATACCATCATGGTGTGCGAGCGCGGCGCCTCCTTCGGTTACAACAACCTCGTGTCCGACATGCGCAGCCTCGCCATCCTGCGCGAGACCGGCTGCCCGGTGGTCTACGACGCCACCCACTCTGTGCAACTGCCGGGCGGGCAGGGCGCCTCCTCAGGCGGCCAGCGCGAGTTCGTGCCGGTGCTGGCGCGCGCGGCGGTCGCCGTCGGCGTCGCCGGTTTGTTCATGGAAACCCATCCGAATCCCGAGAAGGCGCTGTCCGACGGCCCGAATTCCTGGCCGCTGGCGAAGATGAATGATCTGCTGTCGACCCTGCGCGACATCGACGCGCTGGTGAAGCAGCGCGGCTTCATGGAGGCAGCATGACCAAGGCGTATGTAATTGCCCAGGCCAGCGTGACCAACCCGGAACAATACGAGGGCTACAAGGCGCTGGCCGGCGCCGCCGTGGCGAAATACGGCGGCAAGTACATCGTGCGCGGCGGCGCCACGCACCTGCTCGAGGGCGACTGGGCGCCGCCGCGCCTGGTGATCCTCGAGTTCGATTCGGTCGAGCAGGCGAAGCGCTTCTACGATTCGCCGGAATACCGCGCCGCACGCGAGCAGCGCCAGGGCGCGGCGCAGATGAACATGCTTGTTGTCGAAGGACTATAGATTTTTAGGGAGCAAGAAAAATGAGCGCAATCGTTGATGTCGTCGCCCGCGAGATCCTGGACTCGCGCGGCAATCCCACCGTCGAAGCCGACGTCCTGCTCGAATCCGGCATCATGGGCCGCGCCGCCGTGCCCTCGGGCGCCTCCACCGGCTCGCGCGAGGCCATCGAGCTGCGCGACGGCGACGCCGGCCGCTACCTCGGCAAGGGCGTCCTGCAGGCCGTCGAGAACGTCAACACCGAGATCTCCGAAGCCATTATCGGCCTCGACGCCGAGGAGCAGGCCTTCATCGACAAGACCCTGATCGAGCTCGACGGCACCGAGAACAAATCGCGCCTCGGCGCCAACGCCATGCTGGCCGTCTCGATGGCGGTGGCCAAGGCGGCGGCCGAGGAGGCCGGCCTGCCGCTCTACCGCTATTTCGGCGGCATGGGCCCGATGCAGATGCCGGTGCCGATGATGAATGTCATCAACGGCGGCGCCCACGCCAACAACAGCCTGGACATCCAGGAATGCATGATCATGCCGGTCGGCGCGCAGAGCTTCCGCGAGGCGCTGCGCTGCGGCGCCGAGGTCTTCCATGCCCTGAAGAAGCTGATCGACAAGCGCGGCTTTCCGACCTCGGTCGGCGACGAGGGCGGCTTCGCCCCCAACGTTTCCGGCACCGAGGAGGCGCTCAACCTGATCCTCGAAGCGGTGTCCAACGCCGGCTACGAGCCGGGACAGGACGTGCTGCTGGCCCTCGATTGCGCCGCCTCCGAGTTCTACAAGGACGGCAAGTACGAGCTCGCCGGCGAAAAACTCACGCTGGGCGCCGGCCAGTTCGTCGATTACCTGGCGACGCTGGCCGACAAGTTCCCCATCGTCAGCATCGAGGACGGCATGGCGGAGAGCGACTGGGAGGGCTGGAAACTGCTCACCGACCGGCTCGGCCGCAAGATCCAGATCGTCGGCGACGACCTCTTCGTCACCAACACCAAGATCCTGCGCGAAGGCATCGCCCAAGGCATCGCCAACTCGATCCTCATCAAGATCAACCAGATCGGCACGCTCACCGAGACCTTCGCCGCCGTCGAGCTGGCCAAGCGCTCCGGCTACACCTCGGTCATCTCGCACCGCTCGGGCGAAACCGAGGATTCCACCATCGCCGACATTGCGGTGGGCCTTAACGCCCTGCAGATCAAGACCGGCTCGCTCTCGCGCTCCGACCGCATCGCCAAGTACAACCAGCTCCTGCGCATCGAGGAGGACCTCGGCGACACCGTGAACTACCCCGGCCGCAACGCCTTCTACAACCTGCGGAAGTGATCGCAACGTAAATGCGCTGGCCCACGCTGGTGCTGGTCGCCCTCATCCTCCTGCTGCAGTATCCGCTGTGGCTGGGCAAGGGCGGCTGGCTCAGGGTGTGGGAGGTCGATCGACAGCTCGCCGCACAGCGCGAGACCAACCAGAATCTGGAAACCCGCAACGCCGGCCTCGATGCCGAGGTGCGCGACCTGAAGAGCGGCTACGAGGCCATCGAGGAGCGCGCCCGCTACGAGCTGGGCTACATCAAGCCGGACGAGGTCTTCGTCCAGGTGCCGCAGAAGAATCCCTGAAACCGCTTGTTCCGGCGCGGCGGCGCATCCGGGGAGCTTATGGTGTTCTCCCGGCGGCGTATTGCATGCCGCCCTTGCCGTCGGGGGTGAAGGTGACCGGGATGTCCACGTCGTGGCCGCAGCCGCGGAAGGTCCAGGTTTCCTCCCAGCGGCCGGTCTTGTCGACCTCGTGCGGCGCGTGGGTGAGTCTGGTGTTGATGAGGTTGGCTTCCTTGCAGCCCTTGCGCTGCTTGGCCAGTCGCGCCAGGGCAACGGGGGCGGCCGACTTCAGGGCGTCGCCAATCTGCTGCATCGAGGCGTTGGTGGTGCCGGGGAAATGCGGCCTGGCCTCCGGCTTGTCGCCGTTGCGGGCGACGAAAATGGTGTTGTAGGTCATGCGCTTGCCGCAGCGCTCGAAAATGTAGCGCTGTTGCCAGCCGCCGCTGACCGGATGCGCCTTGCCCTCGGGAAAGTCGATCGGCTTGAGCAGGAAGATGCTGAGCGGCTGGATGTTGTAGGGGCCCTTGCAGTCCTGCTGCAGGCCGAGCTTCTTGTCCCACTGGCGGCCGATGGCATACATCTCTCCGATCTGGTCCTTGCCGTTGAGGTAGGCAGTGAGCCGCGAGGGCTGCCAGGCTTCGCTGCCGGAGGCGGGGGGTGTCGCGGGAACCTGGGCGCCGGCCGGCCCGGCAAGACAGGCTGTCAGGAGAAGATATGCGGTTCGTCTTGCCGGCGTCATTGCCGGAGTGTGTCTTACTCCGTGATTTGCCGCAACTCCTGCTTGTAGCGACGGGCGCGTTCGGTGTATTGCACGCAACCCAGGCGAATCATGGCCGCCTCCTGGTCGCTGAGCTGACGCACCACCTTGCCGGGCGAACCCATCACCAGCGAGCGGTCGGGAATGACCTTGCCTTCCGGGATCAGTGCGCCGGCGCCGATCAGGCATTCCCTGCCGATCACGGCATTGTTGAGGATGACGGCCTGGATGCCGATCAGCGAGCCTTCGCCGACGATGCAGCCGTGCAGCATGGCCTGGTGGCCGACCAGCACGCTCGAGCCGAGGGTGAGCTTGATGCCGGCGTCGGTGTGCAGCACGGCGCCGTCCTGCACGTTGCTGCCCTGGCCGAGGGTGATGAGGTCGTTGTCGCCGCGGATGACCGTGTTGAACCAGACGCTGGCGCCGTCCTCGATGACTACCGAGCCGATCACGGCGGCGTTATCCGCCACCCAACAGTCGCCGCGCAGTTCCGGCCGGCGCTCGCCCAAGGCATACAGAGCCATGTGGCCTCCTTAAAAGCGTTTCACCACGGCGAGCACGGCGACACGGCGCAAATGCAAAATTGTTTCGCCGTGCTCGCCGTGGTTCATGTTTGTTGTCAGATCGTCTCGTCGAGGGTGATGTCGACCATCAGGTCGTCGGAGAGCCGCTCCAACTCGGCCTTCAGCACGCGGGCGTCGAGGTCGGCGCCGGCGAAAAGCTCGGCCTGGGCATGGAACAGGGTCTCCGCCGACATCGGCGCGCTGGCGGTGTGCGTCTCCAGCTTCTCGACGTTAACGGCATGTTTCGCCAGAACTTGCGAGACTTCGCGGACGATGCCGATGCGGTCGTGGCCGACCAGGGCGAGCTTCAGGCGCCGTCCCGCGGGGACTGACTTTTCCGCCGAGGATTCGGCCGTCACCTTGAGGGCGGCAAGGCTGCCGAGCGCTGCCTGCAGCGCGCCGGCCTGTGCGACGGGCACCGCCACCTTGACGATCCCGGCGAACTTGCCGGAAAGGTGTGACATCGAGGATTCCAGCCAGTTTCCCTGATGGGCGGCGATGGCGGCGGAGAGTTCGCCGACCAGTCCGGGCCGGTCGTCGCCGATGACGGTGAGGACGAGGAAGGTTTCAGACATTGGCGTACTCCTCGAGCGGGGGGCAGGCGCAGAACAGGTTGCGGTCGCCGTACACGTCGTCGATGCGGTTCACCGAGGGCCAGAACTTGTTCTCCGCCACCCACGGCAGCGGGAAGGCGGCTTCGTGGCGCGTGTACGGACGATTCCACTCGGCGTCGGCGAGGTCGGCCTGGGTGTGCGGCGCGCGCTTGAGCGGGTTGTCCTCCGCCGGCCAGACGCCGCTTTCCACCTTGCGAATCTCCTCGCGGATGGAAATCAGCGCGGCAATGAAGCGGTCCAGTTCCCCCTTCGACTCCGACTCGGTCGGCTCGACCATGATGGTGCCGGCCACCGGAAAGCTCACCGTCGGCGCATGGAAGCCGTAGTCCATCAGGCGCTTGGCGATATCGATCTCGGCGATGCCGGTGGCCGCCTTGATGGCGCGGATGTCGAGGATGCATTCATGGGCGACACGGCCGTTCTTTCCGGCGTACAACACCGGGTAGTGGTCCTTCAGGCGTGCGGCGACATAGTTGGCGTTGAGGATGGCGACCTCGGTGGCGCGCTTCAGGCCCGTACCGCCGAGCATGGCGATGTACATCCAGGAGATGGGCAGGATCGAGGCGGAGCCGAAGGGCGCGGCGCTGACTGCGCCCTGCGCGCCGACGCGGTCGGCCGCCAGAAGATGTCCGGGTGCATGGGAAGCGAGATGCGCCTTGAGGCCGATCGGCCCCATGCCGGGCCCGCCGCCGCCGTGCGGGATGGCGAAGGTCTTGTGCAGGTTCATGTGGCTGACGTCGGCGCCGATGCTGGCCGGCGAGGTCAGGCCGACCTGGGCGTTGAGGTTGGCGCCGTCCATGTACACCTGTCCGCCATGCTGATGCACGATCGCGCAGATTTCCTTTGCCGCCTCCTCGAAGACGCCGTGGGTGGACGGGTAGGTGATCATCAGGCAGGAGAGGGCGGCGGCATGTTGTTCCGCCTTCGCCTTGAGGTCGGCGACGTCGACGTTGCCGCTGTCGTCGCAGTCGACCACCACCACCGTGAGGCCGCACATCTGCGCCGTGGCCGGGTTGGTGCCATGCGCCGACTTCGGGATCAGGCAGACGTTGCGGTGGCCCTGGCCCTGCGCCGCCTGGTAGCGGCGGATGGAAACCAGGCCAGCGTATTCGCCCTGCGCGCCGGAGTTGGGCTGCATGCAGATGGCGTCGAAGCCGGTGATGGCCTTCAGCCAATCGGCCAGCCCGCCGATCATCTCGGCATAGCCCGCCACCTGATCGGCCGGCGCGAAGGGATGCAGGTCGCCGAACTCGGGCCAGGTGACCGGGATCATCTCGCTTGTCGCGTTCAGCTTCATGGTGCAGGAGCCGAGCGAGATCATCGAGTGATCCATGGCGAGGTCGCGGTTCTGCAGCTTCTTCAGGTAGCGCAGCATGCCGTGCTCGGTGTGGTGGCTGTTGAACACCGGGTGGGCGAGGATGGCGTCGGAGCGCATCAGTGCCGCGAGCGGGTCGTTCGCTGCTGCCTGGGCGTCCAGCTTGTCGATGTCGCCATCGTTGCAGGGCTTGCCGGTGAGGGCCTTGAGTATCGCGGCGACGTCCTCGCGCGTGGTCTTCTCGTCGAGGGAAATGCCGCGCACGCCGTCGGAGACGATGCGCAGGTTGTAGCCGGGCACCTCCGCCTTCGTCTCGACGAGGAGGGTATCGAAGTATTTCTGCGTCAGCACCTTCACCCCGGCCGCCTTCAGCCCGGCGGCGAGGATGCCGGTCAGGCGGTGGATGCGCCCGGCGATGGTCTTCAGCCCCTGCGGGCCGTGGTACACGGCGTACATGCCGGCGATGTTGGCGAGCAGCACCTGGGAAGTGCAGATGTTGGAGTTGGCCTTCTCGCGGCGGATGTGCTGCTCGCGCGTCTGCAGCGCCATGCGCAGGGCGCGCTTGCCGCGGGCGTCGACCGAGACGCCGATGATGCGGCCCGGCACGGCGCGCTTGTGCTCGTCGCGGCAGGCGAAGAAGGCGGCGTGCGGGCCGCCGAAGCCCATCGGCACGCCGAAGCGCTGCGAGGAGCCGAGCGCGATGTCGGCGCCCATGGCGCCGGGCGACTTCAGCAGCACCAGGGCCATCAGGTCCGTCGCGACCGCCGTCACGCAGCCGCTGACTTTCAGCTTGGCGATGACGTCGGTCAGGTCGACGCACTCGCCGGCGTCGTTCGGGTACTGCAGCAGGGCGCCGAAGACGTCCTGCTTCGCGGCATCGGAGGCCGGGCCGACGATCAGCTCGAAGCCGAAGAAGCCGGCGCGCGTCTTCACCACGTCGAGGGTCTGCGGGAAGCAGGCGGCGTCGACGAAGAAGGCGTTGGATTTCGACTTCGAGGCGCGCCGCGCCATGGTCATGGCTTCCGCCGCGGCGGTGGCCTCGTCGAGCAGCGAGGCGTTGGCCAGCTCCATGCCGGTGAGGTCGATCACCATCTGCTGGTAGTTGAGCAGCGCCTCCAGCCGGCCCTGGGCGATTTCCGCCTGGTAGGGCGTGTAGGCGGTGTACCAGCCGGGATTCTCCAGCAGGTTGCGGAGGATCACCTTGGGCGTCAGGGTGTCGTGGTAGCCCATGCCGATGAGCGATTTCCTGACGACGTTCTTCGCGGCGATGGCCTTCAGCTTGGCCAGCGCCTCATGCTCGCGCATCGGGCCGGCGAGCGGCAGGGGCTGCGCCAGGCGGATGGACGCGGGCACTGTCTGGCCGATCAGCTCGTCGAGACTGGCGGCGCCGACGGCGGCCAGCATGGCGGCGGTCTCGGCCGCATCGGGGCCAATGTGGCGCGCGAGGAACTCGTCGCGCTGCTCGAGCGCGGAAAGCGGCGTGTGCATCATGGCTATTCTTCGGCGGCGACCTTGGCGTAGGCGGCGGCGTCGAGCAGCTTGTCGAGGTCGGCGGCGTTGTCCGGCTTCAGCTTGAACAGCCAGGCGGCGTAGGCGTCCTGGTTCACCGACTCGGGGGCATCGGCGGCGGCCTGGTTCACGGCCACCACCTCGCCGGCGATCGGCGCGTAGATGTCGGAGGCGGCCTTCACCGATTCCACCACGGCGCATTCCTCGCCGGCCTTCACCTTGCGGCCGACTTCGGGCAGTTCCAGGAAGACGATGTCGCCGAGCGCCTCTTGGGCGTGGTCGGTGATGCCGACGGTGACGAGGCCGTCGTCGGCGAGGCGCGCCCACTCGTGGGACTTGGCATATTTCAGGTCGGCGGGGATGTTCATGTTCTTCTCCAATGTAGTTAAACCAAGACTTTTCCATTGCGCACGAAGGGCGGTTTGACCACCGTCGCCTTCAGGCGCTTGTCGCGTATCTCCACTTCCACCGTGTCGCCGACGGCGACGCCCGCGGGTAGCCGCGCCAGGGCGATCGAGCGGCTCATGGTCGGCGAGAAGGTGCCGCTGGTGATCTCGCCTTCGCCCTGCGCCGTGAAGACCTTTTGGTGGGCGCGCAGCACGCCGCGGCCTTCGAGCAGCAGGCCGAGGGTCTGCTTGTCGGGACGCCGTCCCGCCAGGACTGACTTTCCGATGAAGTCGCGCGGCGCGGCGAGGTCGACCGTCCACGCCAGCCCTGCCTCGAGCGGCGAGACCTGCTCGTCCATGTCCTGGCCGTAGAGCGCCATGCCGGCTTCCAGGCGCAGGGTGTCGCGCGCGCCGAGGCCGGCGGGCTTGACGCCTGCAGCGAGCAGGGCGTCCCAGGTCGCCTCGGCGCGTTCGGCGGGGATCATCAGCTCGAAGCCGTCCTCGCCGGTATAGCCGGTGCGGGCGATCAGCGCGTCGCCGAACCAGGCGGCATGGAAGGGCTTCAGTGCGCTGCTGGCGGCCTCCGCGCCGGGCAGGGCGGCCCAAGTCTTGGCGCGGGCGTTCGGCCCCTGCACGGCGATCATGGCGAGGTCGCGGCGCGGCTTTACCGCTACGTCGCCGGCGTGCTGCACGATCCAGGCGAGGTCCTTGTCGGCGGTGCCGGCGTTGACCACGACCCGGTAGAAATCCGGCCGGAAGAAGTAGACGATGAGGTCGTCGATGACGCCGCCCTGCGGGTTGAGCATGCAGGAGTAGAGCGCGCGGCCCGGCACGGTCAGCTTGTCGACGTTGTTGGCGATGAGCTTGTGCAGCAGGTCGTGGGCGCCGGCGCCTTCGAGGTCGAGGGCGAGCATGTGCGAGACGTCGAACATGCCGGCGTCGCGGCGCACGAGGTGGTGTTCCTCGACCTGGGAGCCGTAATGCAGCGGCATGTCCCAGCCGGCGAAGTCGACCAGCTTGCCGCCGAGGCGGAGGTGGGTGGCGTAAAGCGGAGTTTGTTTGGCCATGTCAGGTACTTGGGTTGCGTTATTCGAGTTCTTTCGCGCAATAAAAAAGGGGCGAAGCGTTTCGCTTCACCCCTCTGTCCCTTGTACCTGAGAGATTGCTGTCTGATAGACAGCGTGCCCCTTCGGTGGATGGGTGCGTTGTCGCCCCATCGCTCTCCAGAGTGTTCGTGCTCTCGCGCAGCCCTTTTGCCTGAGCGGTTCCGGGTGTTGCGCCTTCGGCGGCGACGATGTCGCTCTCTCCCGCGCGAGCGGAGCGACTATAGCCTGCGCACATGGCTGAATCAAGGAGAAATCATCGGTTATGATTCGCGTCTCATGAAATCAAGCACTTCCGAATTCCTGACGATCCGCGGCCTGAAAAGCCACGTGCGCCTGTGGGGGCCGGCCGATGCGCCGAAGCTGTTCCTCCTGCACGGCTGGATGGATTGCTCGGCCTCGTTCCAGTTCCTCGTCGACGCGCTGCAACGCGAGTGGCGCGTCATCGCGCCCGACTGGCGCGGCTTCGGCCTGTCCGAATGGCTGAACGAGCCCTACTGGTTTCCCGACTACCTCGCCGACCTCGAGCGCCTGCTCGACCACTACTCGCCGGACGAGCCGGTGCGCCTGGTCGGCCACAGCATGGGCGGCAACGTCGTCGGCCTGTATGCCGGCGTGCGCCCGGCGCGCGTGGCGAGGCTGGTGATCCTGGAAGGCTTCGGCCTGCATCCGACCGAGCCGGCGCAGGCGCCGGGCCGCTACGCGAAATGGCTCGACCAGGACAAGGCCGGCGCGACCCTGCGCGACTATGCCGATCTCGGCGAGTTTGCCGCACGGCTGCTGCGCGACAACCCGCGCCTGTCGCAGGCGCAGGCGGATTTCCTGGCGGCCAATTTCTCGCAGCAGCGGCCGGGCGGCCGTTTCGGCTACGCCGCCGATCCCTGGCACCGCGTGACCAACCCGGTGCTCTACCGCTTCGAGGAAGCCAAGGCCTGCTGGCGCGCCGTGGCGGCGCCGGTGCTCTGGGTGGTGGCACGCGACTCCGGCCTCTACAAGGAGTTTGCCGGCCGGACGGAGGATTACGCAGCGCGCCTGGCCAGCTTCCGCGACCTGCGCGAAGCGGTGCTCGACGACAGCGGACACATGCTGCACCACGACCAGCCGCAGCGGCTGGCGATGCTGCTGGAGGATTTCCTCGGGTAAGATCGGAACATGAAAGCCGACCTGCATTGCCATTCCAACGTCTCCGACGGCCTGCTGTCGCCGGCCGAGGTGGCGCATCGCGCTGCCGACCGGGGCGTCGAGCTGCTGGCGCTGACCGACCATGACGACATAGCCGGGTTGCGCGAGGCGCGCGCCGCTGCCGAAGCGCGCGGGCTGCGCTTCCTCGATGGCAGCGAGGTCTCGGTGTCCTGGCGCGACGATGCCAGCTTCCATGTTGTCGGACTGGGCATCGATCCCGCGAACGGCGAGTTGTTCGCGGGCCTGAAATCGATCCGCGACGGCCGCGACGGACGTGCCCACCGCATCGCCGCCGAACTGGAGAAGATCGGCATCCACGGTGCCTATGAGGGCGCGGCGCGCTATGCCGAGAAGGCCTCGATCATCAGCCGCGCCCATTTCGCCCGCTTCCTCGTCGAGCGGAAGATCTCGCCCGACGTGAAGAGCGTGTTCGACCATTACCTCGCGAAGGGCAAACCCGGCTACGTGCCGCACGAGTGGGCGTCGGTGGAGGATGCGCTGCGCTGGATCGGCAACGCCGGCGGCGTGGCGGTGCTGGCGCATCCGCTGCGCTACCGCGTCAGCCGCGACGAACTGCGCGTCTTCCTTGGCGAGTTCAAGGAGTGCGGCGGCCAGGGCATCGAGGTGGCCTGCGGCGCGCATTCCGCCGAGGAAGTGCACGAGTGCGCCCGCCTGGCGCGCCACTTCGGCCTGAAGGCCTCGGCCGCCTCGGATTTTCACGGCCCGGGCGAGAGCTATGCCGACCTCGGCATGACGCCGCCGCTGCCGGACGATCTCGTGCCGATCTGGCGCGACTTGATCTGATCCATTCGTGGCCCAGTTTTTTTCCGTCCACCCCGAGCAGCCGCAGCCGAGGCTGGTACGCCAGGCTGCCGAGATCCTGCGTGCCGGCGGCATCGCGGCGTTTCCCACGGATGCAGCGTATTCCCTCGGCTGCCGCATCGGCGACGCCGATGCGGTGGCGCGCATCCGCGCCATCCGAGAGGTGGACGAACGGCACCATTTCACCCTGATGTGCCGCGACTTGTCGGAGATCGCCATCTACGCGCGGGTGGACAACGCACAGTTCCGCCTGCTCAAGGCGACCACGCCGGGCAGCTATACCTTCATCCTGGAAGGCACCAAGGAGCTGCCGCGACGCATCCTTCACCCGAAGCGCAGGACCATCGGCCTGCGCATTCCGGCCCATCCGCTGCCGCTGGCGCTGCTCACTGAGCTCGACGAGCCGATGCTGACCTCGACCCTGATGCTGCCCGGCGACGACCTGCCGCTGAACGATCCGGAGGATATCCGCGACCGGCTGGAGCGCCGCATCGACCTGGTCATCGAGGCCGGCGCCTGCGGACTGGAAATGACCACGGTGGTCGACCTCACCGGGCCGGCTCCGGAGTTGGTGAGGGCGGGGCGAGGCCCATTGGCACCGCTCGGGCTGGGCTAGGCCGGTCTGGTAAAATTCCCGGCTTACCCAAACGCCCAAACATGGACGCCCTGATTCAGACTCTGGCGATCTACGCCATTCCGGTCCTCCTCGCGATTACCCTGCACGAAGCCGCCCATGGCTACGTGGCGCGGTATTTCGGCGACCCGACTGCCTATCTGGCGGGGCGCATCAGCCTGAATCCGCTGCGCCATGTCGATCCGGTCGGCACGATCCTGGTCCCCGGTGCGATCCTGGTGGCGAGCAAGCTGATCGGCGGCAGCGCCATGCTGTTCGGCTGGGCCAAGCCGGTGCCGGTGGACTTTGCGCGGCTGCGCCATCCGAAGAAAGACATGCTGTGGGTGGCCGCCGCCGGTCCGGGCACCAACCTGCTGATGGCCTTGGCATGGGCTGCGCTGCTCAAGGCGACCGTCACCATGGAACCGGGATTGTTCAGCGCGTTTCTCGCGGGCAATGCGCGTGCCGGCATCGAAATCAATGCAGTGCTGATGCTGCTCAATCTGCTGCCGATCCCGCCGCTGGACGGTGGTCGCATCGCCGTCAGCCTGCTGCCGCACCGCCTGGCCTGGCAATTCACCCGGCTGGAGCCTTATGGCCTGGCGATCCTGCTGGTGCTGCTGTTCACCGATATACTCGGCAGGATTCTCGGGCCGTTGCTGGGTCTTTTCTTCCGACTGCTCGATTCGATTTTCATTTTTTAGCCAATACGCACAATGTACGCAGAAAGAGTCCTTTCCGGCATGCGCCCCACCGGGCGCCTCCACCTCGGCCACTACCACGGCGTCCTGAAAAACTGGGTCAAGCTGCAGGATGAGTACCCCTGCCTGTTCTTCGTCGCGGACTGGCATGCGCTGACCACCACGTACGACGAGCCGGGCACCATCGAGGAGAACACCCGCGAGATGGTCATCGACTGGCTGGCCGCCGGCGTCGACCCCGCCCGGGCCACGCTGTTCATCCAGTCGCGCGTGCCGGAGCATGCGGAGTTCCACCTCCTGCTGTCGATGATGACGCCGCTCGGCTGGCTCGAGCGCGTGCCGACCTACAAGGACCAGCAGGAGAAGCTGGAGCACAAGGATCTCTCCACCTACGGCTTTCTCGGCTATCCCCTGCTGCAGGCTGCCGACATCCTGATCTACCGTGCCAACCGCGTGCCGGTGGGCGAGGACCAGGTGCCGCACATCGAGTTTTCCCGTGAGATCGCGCGCCGCTTCAACCACCTCTACGGCCGCGAGCCGGATTTCGAAGCCAAGGCGAGCGCCGCAGTGAAGCTGCTCGGCGCCAAGCGCGCCAGGGAGTACGAGGAGCTGCGCACGCGCTTCCAGCAGGACGGCGACCACCAGGCGCGGGAGCGCGGCCGCGTCCTGCTCGATGAGGCGCAGAACCTGTCGACGGACGACCGCGAGCGGCTGTTCGGCTACCTCGAGGGCAGCAGCAAGATGATCCTGGTCGAACCCGGCGCGCTGCTCACCGAAGCGGCGAAGATGCCCGGCCTTGACGGGCACAAGATGTCGAAGTCCTACAACAACACCATCTCCCTGCGCGAGAGCGCCGACTCGGTGACGAAGAAGATCCGCACCATGCAGACCGATCCGGCACGGGTGCGCCGCACCGATCCCGGCGAGCCGGAACGCTGCCCGGTCTGGCAGTTCCACCTGGTGTACTCCGACGAGGGCACCAAGCAGTGGGTGCAGCAGGGCTGCCGCAGCGCCGGCATCGGCTGCATCGAATGCAAGCACCCGGTGATCGATGCCGTGCTGAAGGAGCAGGAGCCGATGCATGAGCGTGCCCAGGCCTACATCGACGACCCGACCCTGGTGCGCAGCATCATTGCCGACGGCTGCGAGCGTGCGCGCAAGCTGGCTGCGGAAACCATGCGCGACGTGCGCGAGGCCATGGGCCTGAACTACACCTGAGGCCGAACATGCCGCATCACGCCAAGGACGCCGAAGCGAAACTGCTGGCATCGATCCACGAGGTCTTCGCCGAGAAGATCCCCTTCAACAAGGTGCTCGGCCTGGATGTGGTGTCGCTCGCCGGTGAAACCCCGGTGCTGCGCTTCGCCATGCGGCCCGAACTGGTCGGCAACTTCATGCGCGGCAACCTGCACGGCGGCGTCATCTCTTCGGTGATAGACGTCTGCGGCGGCCTGACGGCCTTCCTCGGCCTGCAGAAGAAGCTGCGCGACGAGCCGATCGAGGAACGCCTGCAGCGCTTCGCCCGCATCGGCACCATCGACATGCGCGTCGACTATCTGCGCCCCGGACTCGGCCAGTGGTTCGAGGCGAAGGGCTACATCCTTCGCACCGGCAACAAGGTGGCGGTGACGCGCATGGAACTGCACAACGATGCCGGCGACCTGATTGCCATCGGCACCGGCGCCTATACCGTGGCCTGAGAATCGCATGGAATCCATCAACGCCGAAACCCCGCAAACGCCGCCGCCGGAACCCGCGCACGTCGCCAAGCTTTATGGCGAGCCGTTGCCGGAGATGCCGAAGGACCTCTACATCCCGCCCGATGCGCTGGAGGTCTATCTCGAATCCTTCGAGGGCCCGCTCGACCTGCTGCTCTACCTGATCCGCAAGGCCAACATCAACATCCTCGACATTCCGATGGCGCCGCTGACGGCGCAGTACCTGGTGTATGTGGAGGCAATGCGCACGCGCAACCTTGAGCTGGCCGCCGAGTACCTGCTGATGGCAGCCATGCTGCTGGAGATCAAGTCGCGCATGCTGCTGCCGCGACCGCAGAAGGTCGAGGAAGAGGAGGCGCTCGACCCGCGCGCCGAACTGGTACGGCGCCTGCTCGAGTACGAGCAGATGAAGGCTGCCGCCGCGAAGATCGACGCGCTGCCGCAGGCGATGCGCGACTACCAGTGGGTGTCGATCTGGATCACCGACGCTGCCGCCGAGCGCCTGCCCGACGTCAATCTGCACGACCTGCAGGTGGCCTGGCTGTCGCTGATGAAGCACGCCAAGGTGATGCAGCACCACAAGGTGCGGCGCGAGGAGCTGTCCGTGCGCGAGCACATGAGCATCGTCCTGCGCAAGCTGCAGGGCGGCGCCTATCTCGAATTCGCCGAGCTGTTCGACCTGACGCTTGGCGTGGCCGGGCTGGTGGTCAACTTCCTCGCCGTGCTGGAGCTTACGCGCGAGCGCCTGGTCGAGGTCACGCAGCGCGAGGTGTTCGCCCCGATCTATGTAAAATTGGCCCAATCCGAAACAGGACCGAACGATGTCGACGTCCCAACCGTACACGCCTGAAGAATACAAGCGCATCCTGGAAACCGCGCTGCTGGCCGCGTCGGACCCGCTGCCGCTGTCGGACCTGAAGAAACTGTTCGACGATGAGTTCGATGACGACACCTGGCGCGTGCTGCTGAACGACCTGCGCACCGAGTGGTCGGGGCGCGGCATCGAATTGGTGCAACTGGCCAGCGGCTGGCGTTTCCAGACCAGGCCGGAGTACCAGCCCTATCTCGACCGACTGAAGAACGAGAAGCCGCCGCGCTACTCCCGCGCCGTGCTGGAGACGCTGGCCATCATCGCCTACCGGCAGCCGGTGACGCGCGGCGACATCGAGGACATCCGCGGCGTGGCCGTCTCGCCGAACGTGTTGAAGATACTGGAGGGCCGCGGATGGATCGACACCGTCGGCCACCGCGACACGCCGGGCCGTCCGGCGCTCTATGCCACGACCAAGCGCTTCCTCGATGACCTGCGCCTGCGCAGCCTCGCCGAGTTGCCGCCGCTCACGGAAATCGAGCGGGTGATGGATCTTGCCGATGCCGCGCAAGCGTAGCCCGCTGCGCCGGCCCGAGCCGGCCCGTGGGGGCGAGGCGCCGCCGTCCGGCAGGCGTTCGCATGGAGAGCACAGGGAGGTCGATGGCAACCGCATTCCACCTGGCGGCAAGCCGCGCTCCGGCGGGCGCCGCGGCCAGCCCATGCGCCACGTCGTCGAGGCCGAGCCGCAGAAGCTGCACAAGATGCTGGCCCAGGCCGGGCTCGGTTCGCGCCGCGAACTGGAGGAATGGATCATCGCCGGGCGGGTGAGCGTCAACGGCAAGCCGGCCCATGTTGGCCAGCGCATCGGCCCGCAGGATCGCGTGAAGGTAAACGGCAGGCCGGTGAACCTGAAGTTCGCCCCGCGCACTCCGCGCGTCCTCATCTACCACAAGCAGGAAGGGGAGATCGTCTCCCGCGACGACCCGGAAGGCCGCCCCAGCGTGTTCGACAGGCTGCCGCGCATCGGCGGCGGCCGCTGGGTGAACGTCGGCCGGCTCGACTTCAACACCGAAGGGCTGCTGATCTTCACCAGCAGCGGCGAGTTGGCCAACCGTCTCATGCACCCGCGCTATGAACTCGAGCGCGAGTATGCCGTACGCGTCATCGGCGAACTGCAGCCCGAACAGGAGCAGGCGTTGCTCGACGGCATCGAGCTGGAGGACGGAGAGGCGCACTTCAACACCCTGATGTCCCGCGGCGGGGAGGGGACCAACCGCTGGTACCACGTCACCCTCAACGAAGGCCGCAATCGGGAGGTACGTCGCATGTTCGAGGCCATCGGCGTGCAGGTGAGCCGCCTGATCCGGGTGCGCTTCGGTCCGGTTTCCCTGTCGCCGCGTCTGAAGCGCGGCATGTCGTACGAACTCCCCGAAGAAGAAGTTCGGGCACTGCTCAAGACCCTCCCGAAATGAGGCATCGGCGGCAAGTATTTGATTCTTGCCGGTCTCCTCTGCTATAATCCGCAAGTTTTCTGGTTCCGGGTCCGTTCCGTTGCTGTCGGAAGGGCTTGGGGACGGCTGGGATGGGCGTTTCGCCCATTTTTTATTTGTGCGCCGCGCATGGAATTGCTGAAGGTCATCGAGCAGGCGGTAGAAGGCCTGGGTTACGAGCTGGTGGATTTCGAGACCAGTCCGCGCGCCCGGCTGCTGCGCGTCTTCATCGACGGCCCGAAGGGCATCGCGATTGAGGATTGCACCAGGGTCAGCAACCACCTGACCCGCCTGTTCGCGGTCGAGAACATCGACTACGACCGGCTCGAGGTGTCCTCGCCGGGCCTCGACAGGCCGCTGAAGAAGGCGGCTGACTTCGTCCGCTTTACCGGACAGGAGGCGCAGCTACGCCTGCGACTGGCGGTCAACGGCCAGCGCAACTTCACCGGCGTGCTGGCGGGCGTCGAGGAAGGCCGGTTGCGGCTGGAGTCCGACGGCACGACGCATGTATTCGAACTGGATCAGGTGGACAAGGCCCGCCTGGTGCCGAAATTTAAGTTCTGACAGAGGATTGGCAGGAGGAAGGTATGAGCAAAGAGATGCTGCTGCTGGTGGATGCCCTGGCGCGAGAGAAGAACGTCGCCAAGGATATCGTCTTCGCGGCCCTGGAATCGGCACTCGCCTCCGCCACCAAGAAGCGGATCAATGAGGAGGCCGACGTGCGCGTCGCCATCGACCAGGAAAGCGGCGAGTTCGAGTCCTTCCGTCGCTGGCAGGTCGTGCCGGACGAGGCCGTGGAAAATCCCGACGCGCAGATTGCCCTCTCGGAGGCGCAACAGGAGATGCCCGACATCCAGCTCGACGAGTTCATCGAGGAGCAGCTCGAGCCGATCGACTTCGGCCGCATCGGCGCCCAGGCCGCAAAACAGGTCATCCTGCAGAAGATACGCGACGCAGAGCGCGAACAGGTGCTGAACGACTTCCTCGAGCGCAAGGAACACCTTGTCACCGGCACGGTGAAGCGCATCGAGCGCGGCAACGCCATCATCGAGGCCGGCCGTATCGAGGCGGTGCTGCCGCGCGACCAGATGATCCCGAAGGAAAACCTGCGCGTCGGCGACCGCGTTCGCGCCTTTCTGCTGAAGATCGACCGTGCTGCGCGCGGTCCGCAGCTGATCCTTTCGCGCACGGCGCCGGAATTCATCATCAAGCTGTTCGAGCTGGAAGTACCGGAGATGGAGGACGGCCTGCTCGAGATCAAGTCGGCGGCCCGCGATCCCGGCGTGCGCGCCAAGATCGCCGTGAAATCGAACGATCCGCGCGTCGACCCGATCGGCACCTGCGTCGGCATGCGCGGTTCGCGCGTCACGGCAGTGACCAACGAGCTGGCCGGCGAGCGGGTAGACATCGTCCTCTGGTCGGCCGACCCGGCACAATTCGTTATCGGCGCCCTGGCACCGGCCGAGGTGAGCAGCATCGTCGTCGACGAGGAGAAGCACAGCATGGACGTGGTGGTGGATGAAGACAACCTCGCCATTGCCATCGGCCGCAGCGGGCAGAACGTACGTCTGGCCTCGGAATTGACCGGCTGGGCCATCAACCTGATGACCGTCGAGGAATCGCAGAAGAAGGCCGAGGAGGAGCACGGCACGATCCGCACACTATTCATGGAAAAGCTGGACGTGGACGAAGAGGTGGCCAATATCCTGATCGAGGAGGGCTTTTCCACCATCGAGGAAATCGCCTACGTTCCGCTCAACGAGATGCTGGAGATCGAAGCCTTTGACGAGGACACCGTCAACGAGTTGCGCAACCGTGCCCGCAATGTGCTGCTGACCGAGGCCATCGTGGACGAGGAGCAGTTGGAGAACGTTGCCGATGACCTGCTCAACCTGGAGGGCATGGACAAGCCGCTGGCGGCCAAGCTGGCGCGGGCCAACGTCCGCTCGCGCGACGACCTGGCCGACCTGGCGGTCGACGAACTGGTGGAGCTGTCAGGCATCGATGACGAGCGGGCCAAAAATCTGATTACCACGGCGCGCGCGCACTGGTTCGAGTAAGGAGCCGACATGGCACAGACGAGCGTAAGCCAATTTGCCAGCGAGCTGAAAATGCCTGCTGCTTCGCTGCTTGAGCAGCTTGCCAAGGCAGGCGTGGGCAAGAAGGGCGAGACCGATCTGCTCTCGGACGCCGACAAGACGAAACTGCTCGATTACCTGCGCAAGTCGCACGGGGCGACCGAGAGCAAGTCGAAGATCACCCTGACGCGCAAGCAGACCACCGAAATCAAGAAATCAGACGCATCCGGCAAGGCGCGCACCATTCAGGTGGAGGTGCGCAAGAAGCGTGTCTTCGTCAAGCGCGACGAGACGCAGCCGACCGAGGCTGCCGCCCCGGCACAAGTCGCTGCGCCGCAACCGGTAGTCGATGCCGAACAGGCCAAGCTGCGCGAAATGGAGTCGCAGAAGCAGTCCGAGTTGCTGGCACGGCAGGCGGCGGAACTCAAGGAAAAGCAGGAACGCGAGGTCAAGGCGCGCCAGGAGGCGGAGGAGCGCCAGGCAGCCCAGCAGGCGGCGGTCGAAGCGGAGAAGGCAAAGGCGCAGGAAGCTGCTGTGCCCGGCACCACCGGCACGCTGCACAAGCCGGCCGGCAAGCCGGACAAGAAGGACGAGAAGCAGAAGAAGGCAACGACGGCCTGGAAGGAAGAGGCCGCCAAGAAGCGCGCCATCAAGACCCGCGGCGATACGGGCGGCGCTTCGGGCTGGCGTGGCGCCAAGGGTGGCGGTCGCCACCGCCATCAGCACCAGGAGGAGCATGCCCAGGCGCAGATGCCGGCCGAGCCGATCGTGCGTGAGGTGCTGGTGCCGGAAACCATTACCGTGGCGGACCTGGCGCACAAGATGGCGGTCAAGGCCGCCGAGGTGATCAAGGTGTTGATGAAGCTCGGCTCCATGGTGACCATCAATCAGGTGCTCGACCAGGAGACGGCCATGATCGTCGTCGAAGAGATGGGCCATGTCGCCAAGGCCGCCAAGCTCGACGATCCGGACGCCCTGCTTGCCGAGGCGCAGCAGGAACACAAGGATGTCGCCCTGGAGCCGCGCGCGCCCGTCGTCACCGTCATGGGCCACGTTGACCACGGCAAGACCTCGCTGCTCGACTACATCCGCAAGACGCGCGTCGCACATGGCGAGGCGGGCGGCATCACGCAGCATATCGGCGCCTATCACGTCGAGACGCCCCGCGGCATGGTCACCTTCCTCGATACGCCGGGCCACGAGGCGTTTACCGCCATGCGTGCCCGCGGTGCCAAGGCCACCGACCTGGTCATCCTGGTGGTGGCGGCCGACGACGGCGTCATGCCGCAGACCAAGGAAGCCATCCACCACGCCAAGGCCGCCAACGTGCCGCTGGTGGTGGCTGTGAACAAGATCGACAAACCTGAAGCCAATCCCGAGCGCGTCAAGCAGGAACTGGTGGCCGAGAGCGTGGTGCCGGAGGAGTACGGCGGCGATTCGCCTTTCGTGCCGGTGTCGGCAAAGACCGGCGAGGGCATCGATGACCTGCTCGAGCACGTGCTGCTGCAGGCCGAGGTGCTGGAACTGAAGGCGCCGAAGGACGCCCTCGCCAAGGGCCTCATCATCGAATCCCGCCTCGACAAGGGCAAGGGGCCGGTGGCGACGATCCTGGTGCAGTCGGGCACGCTCAAGCGCGGCGATATTGTGCTGGCCGGCGCCGTGTACGGCCGCGTGCGCGCCATGCTCGACGAGAACGGCAGTCCGATCGATGCGGCCGGGCCGTCCATTCCGGTGGAAATCCAGGGCTTGTCCGACGTGCCGATGGCCGGCGACGAGGCCATGGCGCTGGCGGACGAGCGCAAGGCACGCGAGATCGCTCTGTTCCGCCAGGGCAAGTTCCGCGACGTCAAGCTGGCGAGGCAGCAGGCGGCCAAGCTCGAGAACATGTTCGAGCAGATGGGCGAAGGCGAGGTGAAGACCCTGCCGCTCATCGTCAAGGCCGACGTGCAGGGCTCGCAGGAAGCGCTGGCCCACGCCCTGCAGAAGCTGTCGACCGACGAGGTCAAGGTCAACATCATTCATGCCGCGGTGGGCGGCATCAGCGAATCCGACGTCAATCTCGCCTCGGCATCGAAGGCCGTCATCATCGGCTTCAACACCCGCGCCGACACCCAGTCGCGCAAGCTGGCCGAAAGCCTTGGCGTGGACATCCGCTACTACAACATCATCTACGACGCCGTGGACGAGGTGAAGGCGGCGATGTCCGGCATGCTCTCGCCGGAACGCAAGGAAAACGCCATCGGCCTGGTGGAGATCCGCCAGGTGTTCCGCATTTCCAAGGTCGGCTCGGTTGCCGGTTGCTACGTGCTGGATGGCCTGGTGCGTCGCGGCTCACAAGTGCGCCTCCTGCGCGACAACGTGGTGATCTGGACCGGAGAATTGGACTCGCTCAAGCGCTTCAAGGACGACGTGCGCGAGGTCAAGGCCGGCTTCGAGTGCGGCCTCTCCCTGAAGAACTATAACGACATCCAGGAAGGCGACCAGCTCGAGGTCTTCGAGATCGAGGAAGTGGCGCGCACGCTGTAGGCCTCATGCCCAAGGAGTTCTCCCGCAGCAGCCGTGTCGCCGAGCAGGTCCAGCGCGAACTGGCCGAACTGATCCGGCTGGAGCTTAAGGATCCCCGTATTGGCCTGGTGACCATCACCGGCGTCGAACTGACGCCGGATTACGCCCACGCCAAGGTTTTTTACACTACGCTGGCCGATCCGTCCGCACGGCAGGGCATCGATGCCGGCCTGCGCCGCGCCAGCGGTTTCCTGCGGCGGGAACTGGGCCGGCGCATCCGCATCCACACCTTGCCGGAACTGCATTTCGTCTTCGACGAATCGGTGGAGCGGGGGGACCGCCTGTCCCGCCTCATCGACGAAGCCGTCGCCTCAGACCGCAAGCGCGAGGGGTAATCCCCTCCCCATGAACAAGCCCCGCAAACCGCCGCGTCACCGGATCGACGGCGTCCTGCTGCTCGACAAGCCGGCCGGCATGACTTCAAACGCCGCCCTGCAGAAGGCCAAATGGCTGCTCAATGCCGCCAAGGCCGGCCACACCGGCACGCTTGATCCAATGGCTACCGGCCTGTTGCCGATTTGCTTCGGCGAGGCGACCAAGTTCGCCGGAGAATTGCTCGGTGCCGACAAGTGTTACGCCGCGACAGTCCGGCTCGGCATCCGCACCGACACGGCCGACGCCGAAGGCGTGGTGCTGGAAACTCATCCAGTGGCCGTAACGCGGGAGCAGGTGGAGACTGTCCTGGCTCGTTTCCGCGGCGATATCCAGCAGATTCCGCCCATGCATTCCGCTCTCAAGCGCGATGGGCGGCCCCTTTACGAGTATGCGCGCAAAGGCATCGAACTCGAGCGTGCACCACGCGCCGTCTCAATTTACGCTTTAAATCTCTGTAATTTCGATGCAGATCGGGTGAATTTCGAAGTGGATTGCAGCAAAGGAACCTATGTGCGTACCCTCGCCCAAGACATCGGCGATGCGCTCGGATGTGGCGGCCACCTCGTCGCGCTGCGGCGCACCCGCATCGGCAACCTGCATCTCGAGGACGCCATATCCCTCGAGGCCTTGGAGGCATTGCCGCCGGAGTCCCGCGAACGCCTGCTGCAACCGGCGGATGCCCTTCTGACGGGGTTGCCCCGGCTGGATCTGGACGAGGCCGCGACCCTGCGCTTCAGTCACGGTCAGGCGGTGCGGGCGGAGCAGGGTCACCCCGCCGGGCCGTGCCGGGTCTATGCCGCCGACGGCCACTTCCTCGGACTCGGCCGGGCCGTGCCGGATGGGCAGGTTGCACCGGCCCGGCTGGTGGCATCCGTCCTTGAAAAATAGGGGATTTTTATTGCCGCGAAAGAGGACCGCGGGTATAATGCGCGGCTTCATTCGAAGCTTGGATGATTCCACATGGGGTGCAGTGCTCTATCAAACCGGGGCGGCGCCTGATTTCAACTGCGTTTGAGAGAAAACCGAAATGGCATTTACCACCGCCGACAAGGCCAAAGTCGTGGCCGAATTCCAGCGTGCGCAAGGCGACACCGGCTCGCCCGAAGTGCAGATCGCGCTGCTGACCAACCGCATCAACGACCTCACCGGTCACTTCAAGGAACACGTCAAGGATCACCACTCGCGGCGCGGCCTGCTGCGCATGGTGAGCCAGCGTCGCAAGCTGCTCGATTACCTGAAGCGCACGAATGCCGACAGCTATCGCGCGCTGATCGAGCGTCTCGGCCTGCGCAAGTAACGCGGCGAGTTGCACGTGCCCCACGCTGTAGCGGGCATGACCCGATACGCCGGCGACGCCCAGAACGGGCGCGCCGGCTTTGTCGTTTCTGGGGCGGTCGTGTCCGCCCCTTGCTGATTGAAAGGATAGTCCCTTGCTTACTGCTACCAAGAAAAGCTTTTCCTACGGTGCGCACACCGTCATGCTGGAGACCGGCGAGATTGCGCGCCAGGCGCATGGCGCCGTTCTGGTCAACATGGACGAGACCGTGGTGCTCGCCACCGTCGTCGCCGCCAAGGAGCCGAAGCCCGGCCAGGACTTCTTCCCGCTGACCGTCGATTACATGGAGAAGGTCTATGCCGCGGGGCGCATTCCCGGCGGCTTCTTCAAGCGCGAGGGACGTCCCTCGGAAAAGGAGATCCTTACCTCCCGCCTGATCGACCGTCCGATCCGCCCGCTCTTCCCGGACGGTCTCTACAACGACGTCCAGGTGGTGGCCACCGTACTGTCGAGCAATCCCGAGATCGATCCCGACATCCCCGCCATGATCGGCGTTTCCGCTGCCTTGGCGATCTCCGGCATTCCCTTCAACGGTCCGATCGGCGCTGCACGCGTCGGCTACATCAATGGCCAGTATGTCTTGTGCCCGAGCATCTCGCAGTTGAAGGACAGCCAGCTCAACCTGGTCGTCGCCGGCACCGCTTCCGCCGTGCTGATGGTCGAATCCGAGGCGCAGGAGCTCTCCGAGGACGTCATGCTGGGTGCCGTGGTCTATGGCCACGAGCAGATGCAGGCCGCCATCAACGCCATCAACGAACTGGTTGAAGTTGCCGGCAAACCGGAGTGGGACTGGCAGCCCCCGGCCAGGGACGAGGCCCTCATCGCCAAGGTTTCCCAGCTGGCCGAGGCCGAGCTGCGCGAGGCCTATCGCATCACCAGCAAGCAGGCGCGCACCGTGAAGTGCCGCGAAGTGACCAAGAAGACCATCGAGGCCCTGTGCACCGGCGAGGGCGCGCCCGATGCGACGGCGGTGGGCAACCTGATCTTCGAACTCGAAGCGAAGATCGTCCGCAACCAGATCCTCGACGGCGAGCCGCGCATCGACGGCCGCGACACCCGCACCGTGCGCCCGATCACCATCCGCCACGGCGTGCTGCCGCGCACCCACGGATCCTCGCTGTTCACGCGCGGCGAGACGCAGGCGCTGGTGGTGGCCACGCTGGGCACCGGCCGCGACGAGCAGATCATCGACGCCTTGCAGGGCGAATCGAGAGATCGCTTCATGCTTCATTACAACATGCCGCCTTTCGCCACCGGCGAAACGGGCCGCGTCGGTTCGCCGAAGCGCCGCGAGATCGGCCATGGCCGCCTGGCCAAGCGCGCCCTGCTGGCGGTGCTGCCCTCGCCCGAGGAATTCAGCTACACCATGCGCGTTGTCTCGGAAATCACCGAGTCGAACGGCTCCAGTTCCATGGCCTCCGTCTGCGGCGGCTCGCTGGCGCTGATGGATGCCGGCGTGCCCTTGAAAGCCCATGTGGCCGGCATCGCCATGGGCCTGATCAAGGAAGGCAACCGCTTCGCCGTGCTGACCGACATCCTCGGCGACGAGGACCACCTCGGCGACATGGACTTCAAGGTGGCCGGCACCGACAACGGCGTCACCGCCCTGCAGATGGACATCAAGATCCAGGGCATCACCAAGGAGATCATGCACGTCGCGCTGACGCAGGCCAACGAAGCCCGCATGCACATCCTCGGACTGATGAAGCAGTCGATGAACGCCCCCAGCGAGATCTCCACCTACGCGCCGCGCCTGATCACCATGAAGATCAATCCGGAGAAGATCCGCGACGTGATCGGCAAGGGCGGCGCGGTGATCCGCGCCCTCACCGAGGAGACCGGCACCGTCATCGACATCAACGACGACGGCACCGTGACCATCGCCTCCGTCAGCGCCGAAGCCGGCGCCCTGGCGAAGAAGCGCATCGAGGACATCACCGCCGAGGTGGAAGTCGGCAAGGTCTACGACGGCACCGTGCTGCGCCTGCTCGACTTCGGCGCCATCGTGCAGATCCTGCCGGGCAAGGACGGTCTGCTGCACATCTCGCAGATCGCCAACGAGCGCGTCAATCAGGTTTCCGACTACCTCAAGGAAGGCCAGGCGGTACGCGTCAAGGTGCTGGAGGCCGACGAGAAGGGCCGCGTGCGCCTGTCCATGAAGGCGGCCGCAGAAGAGGCGCCTGCCCAGCAGTAAGTGCGCTCCGGGCAACAAAAAAGGACGCCTCGGCGTCCTTTTTTGTTCTCCCGCGGCCGGCTCATTTGGCCACTTGCTTCTCTCTCAGTTCCTCCAGGGTCTTGCAGTCGATGCAGAGGGTGGCGGTGGGGCGGGCTTCCAGGCGCTTCAGTCCGATCTCGACCCCGCAGGAGTCGCAATAGCCGTACTCGCCGTTCTCGATGCGGCCGAGGGCCTCGTCGATCTTCTTGATCAGCTTGCGCTCGCGATCTCGGTTGCGCAATTCCAGGGCGATGTCGGATTCCTGGCTGGCGCGGTCGTTGGGATCGGCAAAGACGGTGGCCTCGTCCTGCATGGTGTGTACCGTGCGCTCGATATCCTGCAGCAGTTCGTCCTTCAGCGTCTCCAGAATGACGCGGAAGTGCTTGAGCTGCTTGTTGTTCATGTACTCCTCGCCCTTTTTGGCGACATAGGGCGGGAACTGCTTGTGGAGGATGTCTTCGGCCATTTTTTCGTACCCGGATTTGCGGGAAAAGCCGCTTTAATATCAGAAATGCGGGGGGGTCGCAAGTAAAACTTCCGAGCACTTTGATTCGATTGACCTATGGGGGGTGCCCGAGTAGAATGCCGCGTCTTCGGGGTGTAGCGCAGCCCGGTAGCGCGCCTGGTTTGGGACCAGGATGTCGGAGGTTCGAATCCTCTCACCCCGACCAGCAGTGGCGTGAATCGATGACCGCAGGAAATCCCTGTGGGACAGGCGCCCGTAGCTCAACCGGATAGAGCACCGGCCTTCTAAGCCGGGGGTTGTGAGTTCGAGTCTCGCCGGGCGCGCCAACGCCCAATACTTTCAAGCCCTTGTCGGGCTCTCTGCAAGACCGGCGGTCAAAACCGTCACTTTCAGAAAGGAGACCGACATGAATGCAGCACAAGCCGCCTCGGCTGTTGCAGCAGCCGAAGCAAAAAGCCCCACCGTCGCCGACGCCGTCGACGCGTACTTCGCCGCCTATCGCGGGCGCGATGGCATGCGCTTCTACCGCCTCAAGGCCTGGCTGCGCTTCATCGGCGAGCGTCCGCTCGCAGCCATTACGCCGGAAGAGATCGAGGAGGCGCTCGCCCAGCTCGCCGCCGAACCGTCGCGCGTCTTCTCCGGGCGCGATGCCGAGGGCAACCGCATCTTCCGCAAGAAGCAGACCGGCCTGCGCAGCGACGCCACCATCAACAAGTTCCACGTCGCCCTCGGCGGGCTCTACACCTGGTGCCGCAAGAACCGCCTGCTGCCGCGCGCCTTCCAGTCGCCGGTGCGCCTGGTGGAGAAGCGCCCCGAGCCGCGCGGGCGCGTGCGCTACCTCTCCGAGGCCGAGCGCGAGCGCCTGCTGGCCGCCTGCCGCGCCTCTTCCTGGCCTCGCCTCTTCCTGCTGGTGCTGATGGCGATTACCACCGGCGCACGCCGCGGCGAGCTGCTCGGCCTGCGCTGGCGAGACGTGGATCTGGAGCGCGGCGAGGCGGCCCTGCAGGACACCAAGAACGGCGACCGCCGCACCCTGGTCCTGCTGCCGCAGGTGATTGAGGAATTGCGCGGCTTCGCGCCGAAGGATGCCGAGGAGAGCACCGCCCTGGTGTTCCGTTCGCGCCTGCGCCCCTCGCAGCCCTTCGCCATCAAGACCGCCTGGTACGAGGCGGTCGACGCGGCGGGGATCAAGAATTTCAAGTTCCACGATCTGCGGCACACCTGCGCCAGCTACATGGCGCAGCATGGCGCGAGCCTACTGGAGATCGCCGATACCCTCGGCCACCGCACCTTGAAGATGGTGCAGCGCTACAGCCATCTGTCGACCGACAGCCGGCGCCGTCTGGTGAGCCGCGTCTTCGAGGGGCGGCTGTGATGGCCGCCGCCGTGTCGCCTGTCCGCGTCCGGCGCGGGGATGCCGTTATCCGCGAGGCGCTGGAGATCCTGGAGCGCCGCCTGCGCCGGCCGGGCGGGTCCCTCGCCTCGCCGCGCGCCGTGCGCGACTATCTGCGCCTGCGCTTGGGCGAAATGGAGCGCGAGTGCTTCGTCGTCATGCTGCTCGACGCGCAGAATCGGCTGCTCGAATGCGCCGTGCTGTTCTACGGCACGCTGACGCAGACCAGCGTGCACCCGCGCGAAGTCGTCAAGCTGGCGCTGGCGCACAACGCAGCCGGCGCCATCTTTGCGCACAACCATCCTTCCGGCGTCGCCGAGCAGAGCCGGGCCGACGAAATGCTGACGCAGACGCTCAAGAGCGCCCTGGCGCTGGTGGACGTCAAGGCGCTGGATCATTTCATTGTCGCCGGAGTGGCCGAGCCGCTGAGCTTTGCGGAGAGGGGGCTGTTATGAGACGCGGGAAGAGCAACGAGAAGAAGCTGCCGCCGTTCAGTGGCTTTACGCAGGAGCAGCGGGGTACCCTAGCGGCGTGCTGGCCGGACCGGATGAGCGCCGCGAAGCGCAAGGCCCTCGATGAATATCTCTCGAACACCGAGTTGGTGTTGCTCACATTCGTCGGGCAAAACAAGGTGGAGCTGTCCGAGTGGTATCTGTCATCAGAGATGGGGCGCAAAGCTTTGGATTCACTCCTGCACATGGTGTTGTTCCAGGCTCATAAAGACGCCTGGAGCGTAAAGAAGCGGCGCGACGCACTGGTACAAATGGCGACGCACTCCCGGGCACTGTACAAATTAATTGAGACGATGCCGGAAATCGAGCGCGCGAATCTCTCGGGGGTGCTTGGGCAGGGAGTACCTGAGATGGGTATCCCCCCCTATCGCTTCAGCACATCCAAGGCGGCGTGCGCCGAGGCGCAGATCGATCTGCACATCCGCGCGAATTTCCTTGCGGTGATATCCAGCATTGCTTCTCGCATCGAGAGCGTCAGCGAGCGCACGGCGTGGCACATTCAACCTGGCGTAAAAAAGCCGCTGGAGCGCGGCATTCTCACGCTGATGGCAGATCGCTATACGAACCAGATAGGCAAGATATCGCCGTCGGAGAATGGGGTTTTTGTTCAATTTCTCAAAACGCTAGGTCCGATGGTGGGCCTGGCGTTTGGCGTCGATCTGCTCAAAAGCGTATTGCGAGACGAAATGCTATAGCAGGGGCACGCCGGGGATTAAGCGAAAAATACCTCACAATCCCCCTATTAGCAGCACGCACCGTAACACCGAAAATCTCCACCGCACGCCGACTCTCTGCAAAGAGCCAGACGAGGCGCTTGAATCACACAGGAGATTTTCGAATGGCACAAACCACCGCAGACCTTCCGCCCCTCGCGGAATACGTTGATCTACCCGACCTGCTGCCGCAGGTGCAACACACCTTCCCAAGCGTCGACAGCATCCGCTGGTACGTGCGCATTCACCGCGAGGAACTCGCCCGCGTCGGCGCCGTCATTGCCATCACTGGCCGCCTGCGCTTCCATCCGGCGCGGTTCCAGAGGGCCGCCGTCGAGATCGGCAGCCGCAACGTCACCGCTACACACGAAAAATGATCGCGCCGGCCTCGAGACCGTGCGGCGCGTGCGGCCATCCGGCGCGCCAGCCGTCGGCACAGGTGGTTCTGCGTTTGTCGGACGGCGCCGGCACTCGCGAACTCCGGGTGCGGGCGGCCCTGTGCCCTGCGTGCCACACCAAGGCGCTAAGCGCGCCATGGGATGCGGTGCGCGATCTTGCCGACCGCTGGCGCAAGCGCGAGACCTACATGGCCGAGCGTGTGGCAGGAGGCGCCTGAATGCAGGCGATCCCCCGCTCGCTGCGCGAGCGCTCGCAGTGGCTGCTCTGGCGCTTCGAGCAACACCCCGGCGAGAAGAAGCCGCGCAAGGTGCCCTACTACACCGATGGCCGCCGGCGCACCGGTGAACAAGGTTCTGCGGCTGACCGTGCCGGCCTGGTGAGCTTCGAAGCGGCGGCGCAGGCCTCCGCCGACTATTCCGGCCTCGGCTTCGCCTTCCTCCCCGGCGACAGCCTGATCGGGATCGATCTCGACGGCATGATCGATGCCGAGACCGGCGAGATTTGCGAGCGCGGCGCCGACATCATCGAGGCCTGCGCCAGCTACACCGAGTTATCCCCGAGCGGGCGCGGTGTGCACATCATCGTCGAAGGCGAAACCGAGACCTTCAAGAGCAACGCCGCCGGCATCGAGGTTTTCTGCGGCCGGCAATTCTTCACCTTCACCGGCCGCCACTACCCTGGCACTCCGGACGACGTGCGCCCCATCGCCCCCGAAGTGCTGCGCCGTCTGCGGGCGACGGTCGAACAGACGCGCCAGGGGGGCAAGGGCGCTGCACCAGCACCTTTGCCGCAAAGCGGCACCGCCAAGGTGGAGTCCGCCCTGGCCTATGTCTCCCCCGACTGCGGTTACGACGATTGGATCGCCATCGGCATGGCCGTGCACGCCGAGCTGGGCGCCGCCGGCTTCGCGGTATGGGATGCCTGGTCTTCCCGTTCCGAGAAGTATCCCGGCGAGCGCGCGCTGCGCAGCCACTGGAAATCGTTCCGCCCCGGCGCCATCACCGGCGCGACGCTCTACGGCCGCGCCACGGCCGCCGGATGGCGCGCACCGCGCCCGCCCGAGGGCAAGGCACCGGCTGCGCCCGAAAAAGCGCCTGGCGCCGCTCCTGCGCAGCCTGAGCCCGAATGGCCCGAGCCGATGATACCGGGCGCCAGGGAAGTGCCGGGCATCCCCTGCGCGCTGTTGCCTGGCTGGGTGGGCGAGATGGCGGCGGCAGTCGCCGACAGCACGCAGACGCCCGAGGCAATGTCCACCATGTTGGCGCTGTCCGTCCTCGGCACGGTGCTGCAGCGGCGCTTCGAAGTCGCGCCCTACGGCGAGGAGGACGAATACACCGAGCCGGTGAACCTGTGGACCCTCACCGCCATGCCCAGCGGTGCGAGGAAGACGGCAGTTATCAACGCCCTGGCCGCGCCGCTGATGCGCTGGGAGAAGCTGGAGCGCGACCGGATGCGCTCCGAGATCGCGCGCGTTTCCGCCGCCCGCGCCGTGGCCTTGCGGCGAATCGAGAAGCTGACGCGCGATGCGGCCCATGCGGAAACCGACGATGCGCGCCGCCGCCTGCGCGACGAAATCCAGCGCGAGAAAGAGGAGCTGCCAGAGGAGATTTACGCGGCGAAACTCTTCACCGGCGACGTAACGGCCGAGACCCTGCAGGCCCTCCTGGTGAAGCACGGCGAGCGCATGGCGGTGCTCACCGACGAGGCCGGCATCTTCATGGTGATGGCGGGCCTCTACTCCGGCGGCCAGGCCTCGCTCGACGTGTTCCTGCAGGCCCATGCCGGCAGCCCGGTGCGCGTGGATCGCGCGGATCGGGAGGCCTACCTGGAGCGCCCGGCGCTGAGTTTCGGCCTGGCCCTGCAGCCCGGCATTATGGCCGACGTGGCGAGCGGCCGACGCTTCCGTGATTCCGGACTACTTGCCCGCTTCCTGTATGCCATGCCGGAGAGCAACGTCGGCCGGCGCGACGTGCGGCGGCGCGTGGCCATTCCCGAGGCGGTGCGCGGCGCCTACGAAGCGGGCCTGTTCGCCCTACTGGAAAAGCGCCCCCTTGTGCCAGGCAAGCCGCGCCTGTTGCCATTCACCGACCCGGCGCGGGAGACCTGGCTGGACTTCGCCGAGGAGATCGAGCGCGCGCAGGGCGAAGGCGGGAAGCTCGAAAGCATCAGCGACTGGACAAGCAAGCTGCCCGGCGCGGTGGCGCGCATCGCCGGCCTGATCGAGATTGCCGAGGGCGGCCTGGCCGCCGAGAGCGTGAGCGAGGCAGCGGTGGCCAGGGCGGCGCAGCTCGGCCGCCTGCTGATCACTCACGCACAGGAAGCCTTCGGCCTACTCGGCGCCGACGTGGCCGACGCCGACGCGATCGCCATCCTGCGCTGGGCGCGCGCCGAGGGCTTGGCTTCATTCAGGCGCTCAACCTGCCAGAAAGCGATGGAGGGCAGGTTCCGCAACGTCGCCAGGCTGACCGCTGCAGCGCAACGGCTGATAGAGCGCGATGTGCTGCGCGAGGTCAAGGTGCCCAACAAGGGCGCACCGCCAAGTGTCTGGTACCAGATTAACCCGAAGTGTTTGTCGACATGACCGAGTTATTCGCCATAGAACCAACTGAGAGTTTCTTTTCTTCATATATGAACCACTTGCGTGCGGCGGGCTATCGAGTATCGAATAAGTCGAATAAGTCGAAAAAGTCGAGTCATTCGACTTATTCGACTTTTTCGATAGTCGGAGATGTCGGCGTGGCGTCAAGCGCAAACCACCACGAAAGGCAGCCAATGAGAGACAACCCAGCAACAGAAACAGCAGACGACACGGTGATGGTTTTGAACGAGGCGGATATCGCCGTGTTGGTGGAAGAGCTTCACGGCTACGCGGCGATGGAGGGCCTGCGCCCGGCCTTCCGCGCGCTGTGCGACTTCACTGCGGCGATTCTGGAATCCGCCCTCGACGGCGAGGTGTCGCCGGAGTTGGCCGGCGATGCCGTCGACCTCTGGGCGGAAGCGGCCGAGCGAGAAGGCAACCGCGACGGCGCAAACGATGTGAGGTTAGCGTCATGATCAAGTTCAACGTCAAGGTCGACGACAGCGCGACGCGCAGAGCGCTGAAGAACTTGCAGGACAATCTGCAGGATAAGGTGTTGCGGCAGGCGATCAATAAAGTGGCGGAGAAGGCGAGGGCAGAGATCAACCGGGCGATACCGGAAGAGTTCGCCGTCAAGGCAAGCGAGGTGCGCAACGCCATCAATCTACGGAAGGCGCGCAGCGGGAACCTGGAGGCGGTGATCGAGATATTCGGATCGGCGCGCAAGCGCGGCCGATCGCTGAACCTGATTCACTTCCTGGCCGCAGTTCGAGGATTGGCTGTACGCGGAAAGCGCGCGAAGAAGAAGGATCTGGCAGCGCTCGACCAGCAGATCGGCTTCCTGATCAAGAAGGCCGGCGGACTCAAGCATATAGAGGGCGCCTTCATCGGCAACAAGGGGCGCACAGTCTTCCGGCGAACAGGCAAGGGGCGGCTGCCTATCGAGCCCGTGCAGGTCATCGGCTTCAGCCAGATGTTCACCTCGCGCAGAATCAGCAAGCGCGTCATGGCCAAGATCAACACAGAGATGCCCGTCGAGATAGGCCGCGCACTCAATCTGCTCATGGGGCGCAGATAATGCGCGGGTCCTTCCTGGCAAACCCCGATACGGGTGCGAAACGGCGCGATTGATGCCTAGATACGAAAACTTTGTAAAGGGGGCATTGCCATGCCTACGCAGGTAGAAGTCGGGTTGCATTTGGATGTAGATCAATCAACGGTGAGTCGGCTATGCGCGGCACTTGAAATAGATTGGCGGGTTTCATCCATGGATGAAATTCGGGTCCGCTACATCCGCCACCTGCGTGGGATCGCAGCAGGGAGGGCGGCCGCTGGCGGACTTGACTTGGCGACTGAACGGGCGCGGCTGGCGGCCGCGCAGGCCGAGCGCGTAGAACGGGCGAACGCGGTAGAGCGCGGCGAGCTGACGCCGACGGCGCTGCTCGAACAGGTGTTGGCGAAGACCGCGACGAAGGTTGCCGGGATTTTCGATTCGATCCCCGGCCTTGTTCGCCGCCGCGTGCCCGATTTCCCGACCGAAGGACTCGACCTGATCGCCGCCGAGGTGGCGAAGGCGCGGAATGCTGTGGCGGCTATGTCACTGTCCAACCTGGTGGAGGAGTCTGCTGAGGAATTCGTTGAAAACCCCGAAGCTGTCGCCGTCATCGCGGAAGGCCAGGGCGCGCCCGTCGAGCCGACAGAGGGGGGAGGGGCGCTGGTTGATGTGGTAGCCGCTGCGGCGGCGCAGTTGGCCGCGCTCTCGGGCGACGAATGAAACCTGTCGCTGCTAGGGCCATCGCGAAAAGCTGGGGTGCGCCTGAATGAGCCTCGACAATGCAGACGTGTGCACCCTGGGCGAAGACCCGCAGGAACCCGGCCAGGGAAGCTTTGTCCGCAACCTCGCCGCCGGCATTGTGGGTCAGGCAGAGATCGCGCGCCTGCGAAAAGGGTGCGCCGCCTGGCTTGCAAGCGGGGGGGGGCTTTCACTGGAGCGATGTCTAGGGCTGGCAACCACGCCCGCACAAATGGCGCGCGCCGAGCGGGATGCCCACCTTATCGAGGCATGGCAGCTTGTGGACGGTGAGTCTCCCTGGAAAAAATCCGTAGCACTGGCGGCCGAGCTGAAAACCTTCATGGGGCGGATCTGGCCGCTGTGGCGGGATGCGGGCGCGCCGCCGCAAGACTGCAGCGCGCTGCGCCGCCACCTCTTCTCCGCCGTCCGTGTCGCGAACCAGGCAGGCATCGGCCTGCCCGAGACGGCCAGGCAACTGCACAACATCGCGGGCGAGGCCGTGAAATAGATTGCCGTTCTAATTTCACGGCCAGGGTGAAAAACTGCAAGCGTGAACAACCGATCAACCCATAGGACCAGCCCATGTTCGACTTCCTGAAACTGAAATCCGAGATTGCCAGCGTCGGCGGCAAGATTCGCGCCTTGCGCGCCGAGTCGGAAAAACTTAAGCGCCGGCGCGAAGACCTCGCAACCGCGCCTGTCACGCGTGAAGACGTGCTGCGTCTCATGCTGTCGCAGGTCAACGAGGCTGCAGCGCGGTACCCGAAACGCTTGCGCGAGGCCATCGATGCGACTACTCAGTGCGGGGTTCCTTCCTGCATGAATCATGAGGGCGATCCCAAGCATGTGGGGATATTTACTGTCCGCCGGCATGCCTCAATCGAGCCCAAGGTCTACGACGTCGAAGCTTCCCTGTGCTTCATCCTGCAGCCTCAGTTGAAGGCCGCCCTGGAACGTGCCGTCAAGGAGATGCCCTGGCCGGATGGGGCGCAACCTCTCGAAGGCCGCGCCGAGGCGATTGAGAAACTGGATAAGGAAATTGCCAAGCTCGAAGCCGAGGAAAAAGAGCTGCGCAGTGAAGCCGCCGCGGCCGGTGTCGCGATCTCAGCATAAACGGAGCAGCGATGGACAACAAAAACCTCATACGCGCCCTGCGACTTTGCGTTACCCGGGAAGTCTACCGGCGGAGCAACAGCCCGATTGACGAGCTGCATCTGGACGAAATCGCCGAGGCGGAACGCGCCATTGCGGAAGTGCGCGGGACAGACCTCATCCCCCACCTGGCCGCCATCATCACCGGCGGCCTGCCGCTGCAGCTCGACCTGTCGCCCAAGGTGCGATACACCAACGAGAAGTCAACCGGGCGCGGCGTCATGCCTGGGCGCATTGCTCCCGGGCGCATCAAATGATTCAGCCTTCGCATCCGAGAGAGCGGCCCATAGGGCGCGAAGGTTGCTGCGCGGTCGTTCTTCCCCGCGCGCATTCGGGTACCCATGGGCTTGCATCCCGCTGCAATCGGCTGCCAGCGCCGATTGTGGCGCGCCGCCAGGGAGTGCGGATCCGATGACTCCGTGCCGAGGCGGCGCCCTCACTTCTCTTTCTGACCAAGGAAAAACATGAGCACCACTACCATCACGATTTCTCAAGGCGAGGATCTCGCCAAGGATCTGTCTTCCCAAGATCGCGCGTTGATTGCCGATGCGCGCAGAAAATGGGACAGCGACGCCACGCTGCGTGCTGAATTCTGCGACAACCTGGAGGCGTACCTGGCGTATGAGCGTGCTCGCGCCTCCGGGAAGATTCGGGTTTTGGGGGAGAAACAATGACCTCCTATTCACGATCCGAAAATCTCAGCCAGAGCCAAAGGGAGCTGATCGTGGAGCGTGAGATATCGCGCCACGCGGGCGGCATGAGCGGGTATCACGGCGCGGGCTTCTCGGAACATTGTCGCAAGGCAATGATGCACGCCACGATGCTGGCCAAGGCCGCAACCGAAAGTGAAGTTGTCTCGGCGATCGCGTACTTTGCCAGCGAATACCAAGCCGGCGTTGCCGGTGAGCGCAAGCGGATTCTGGATATCGATGCGCTGGCCAAGCAACTACCACCCCAGCATGATGCAATGGTGCGGGCGGCGAAGTTCGAGACTCCGTGCACGGCGGGCGAGCTTGCCGAGCGGATTGTTGCGGAAGACCGCAGACTGTTCCACAAAACACCATCAGCACGGATGTGAGCCGCATCGGCAAATCGTACTAAAACACATGCCCCTCCTGTAGGGGCTTCTTCCGATTTAAGCGGCTCTATGCCGCTATTCTTCTGATCCGTTTGTTCTCGCGTCGCGCGTCGGGCGAAAAAGAAGACGCAGGCCTACCCCGCGCCGCTATCCCGCAAAGTCAGTGTCCGCAGGACGGCGACGCACACCAACTCGGTTCCTTTGGCGCCTTGTGGCATTTTGTGCCGCTTTGCGTATAATTGCGCCTCGCAGAGAGCCAAAAAGCCCTTCTAAGCCGGGGGTTGTGAGTTCGAGTCTCGCCGGGCGCGCCATACCGTAGTTAAGGCGCGCTGGCTTTCCCAGTGGTGGACGTAGCTCAGTTGGTAGAGTCCTGGATTGTGATTCCAGTTGTCGCGGGTTCGAGTCCCGTCGTCCACCCCATTCCCTCCCTATACAATGCCTGCTTGGCTCATCCCCTGAGCCAGGCTGTGCGGCATGATGCCGCGCTTCGAACAACCGAATTGCTGAGATGAGCAAGAAGAACGCCGCCTACGACGAATCCTCCTTCCGCGTGCTGAAAGGCCTCGAGCCGGTGCGCGAGCGGCCGGGAATGTACACCCGCACCGACTCGCCGATGCACATCGTCCAGGAGGTCATCGACAACGCCGCCGACGAGGCGCTCGCCGGCTTCGCGAAGAACATTCACGTTACCCTGCATTCTGACGGCTCCGTCACGGTGGCCGACGATGGTCGCGGCATTCCCGTCGGCCCGCATCCCGAGGAGCAGGTGCCGGTGGTGGTGCTGGCCTTCACGCGCCTGCACGCCGGCGGCAAGTTCGACAAGAAATCGGGCCAGTCCGCCTACGCCTTTTCCGGCGGCCTGCACGGCGTCGGCGTTGCCGTCACCAACGCGCTGTCGAAGCGCGTCGAGGTCGAGGTGCGGCGCGATGGGCGCGCCCACTTCGTCACTTTTTCCGAGAATGGCGAGATGACCTCCGACCTGCGCGAGGGCGAGTCCTGCGGCCGTCAGACCGGCACGCGCGTGCGAGCCTGGCCGGACGCGAAGTATTTCGAGTCGGCCAAGCTGCCGGTGGCCGAGCTGGAGCGCCTGCTGCGCTCCAAGGCGGTGCTGCTGCCGGGCTTGAGTGTGACGCTGGAGAACGAGCAGGGCGGGGCGAGCAAGACCTGGCGCTACCCGCTCGGCCTTCAAGGCTATCTGGAAGAAGCCGGCGCAGGCGTTGAGGCTGTGTCGCCCGTCTACACCGGCGAGAAGTATGCGCCGGTCGACGACGAGTCCTTCGCCGAGGGCGAGGGCGCGGCCTGGGCGGTGGGCTGGTTCGCCGAGCCGGTCTGCGCCGAGTCCTACGTCAACCTGATTCCGACGGCGTTGGGCGGCACGCACGAATCCGGCCTGCGCGCCGGCACTTTCGAGGCGGTGAAGTCCTTCATCGAGCACCACGCCCTGCTGCCGCGCGGCATCAAGCTGCAGCAGGAGGACGTCTGCGGCCGCATGAGCTTCATCCTCTCCGCGCGCATCCTCGACCCGCAGTTCCAGGGACAGGTGAAGGAGAAGCTCAACTCGCGCGAGGCGGTCAAGCTGGTCTCGGCGATGATCCGCGATCCGCTCGAGATCTGGCTCAACAACCACGTCGACGCCGGCAAGGCCATCGCCCAGCTGGCCATCAAGCAGGCCGAGGCGCGCCTGCGCACGGCGCAGAAGGTTGAGAAGAAAAAGTCCTCCGGCGTCGCCGTGCTGCCGGGCAAGCTCTCCGACTGCGAGAGCGAGACCATCGGCGAGAACGAACTGTTCCTCGTCGAGGGCGACTCCGCCGGCGGCTCGGCGAAGATGGCGCGCAACAAGGAGACCCAGGCCATCCTGCCGCTGCGCGGCAAGGTCCTCAACGCCTTCGAGGTCGACGCCGACCGCCTCTTCGCCAACGCCGAGATCCACGACATCGCCGTGGCGCTCGGCGTCGACCCGCATCCCGCCGACGCGCCGGATTCGGTGCTCGACCGCCTGCGCTACGGCAAGGCCGTCATCATGTCGGACGCCGACGTCGACGGCGCCCACATCCAGACGCTGCTGCTGACGCTGTTCTACCGGCACTTCCCCCGGCTGATCGCGCGCGGCCACGTCTTCATCGCTATGCCGCCGCTCTACCGCGTCGACGTGCCGGCCTCGGGCAAGAAGCGGCCGGCCAAGCGCCTCTACGCGCTCGACGAGGGCGAGCTGGAGGCGATCCGCGACCGCCTGAAGAAGGAGGGCATCAATCCCGACGCCGTCGAGATCGGCCGCTTCAAGGGCCTCGGCGAGATGAATCCCGAGCAGCTGCGCGAGACCACCATGGACCCGGCCACGCGGCGCGTGCTGCCGGTGGTGCTGCGCGAGGGCGCGGAAGAAGAGACGCGGAAGATGTTCACCCTGCTGATGGCCAAGGGCGAGTCCGCCGGCCGCCGCGGGTGGATGGAAGAGAAGGGCAATGAAGTGGAGGCCGACGTCTGATGGGTAACGAAACCTTGGACCTGTTCGAGTCCGGAAAAGTCAGTCCCGGCGGCACGGCGAGTCCGCCGCCTGCTGCGCCGCCGCCCGGGCCCAACGCGCTGCCCGACGACGCCCTGCCGCTCGACCTCTACGCCGAGCGCGCCTATCTCACCTACGCCATGAGCGTGGTCACCGGCCGCGCCCTGCCGCACGTCGAGGACGGCCAGAAGCCGGTGCAGCGGCGCATCCTCTACGCCATGCACGAGATGGGTCTCAGGGCCGGCGCCAAGCCGGTGAAGAGCGCCCGCGTCGTCGGCGACGTCATCGGCAAGTTCCACCCTCACGGCGACCAGAGCGTGTACGACGCCATGGTGCGCGTGGCGCAGGACTTCTCGCTGCGCTATCCGCTCATCGACGGCCAGGGCAACTTCGGCTCGCGCGACGGCGACGCCGCCGCGGCGATGCGCTACACCGAGGCGCGCCTGACGCCGATTGCCGATCTGCTGCTGGGCGAGCTCGATCGCGGCACGGTCGACTTCGCCCCCAACTACGACGGCGCCTTCCAGGAACCGGTGCTGCTGCCGGCGCGCCTGCCGATGGTGCTGCTGAACGGCGCCTCCGGCATCGCCGTCGGCATGGCCACCGAGATCCCGCCGCACAACCTGCGCGAGGTGGCGTCGGCGGCGGTGCACCTCATCCGCAGTCCGAAGGCTGCGGTGGCCGACCTGCTCGCCCACGTGCAGGGGCCGGACTTCCCCGGCGGCGGCCAGATCATCTCGCAGCCGAAGGACATAGAGGACGCCTACACCGGCGGGCGCGGCAGCCTGCGCATGCGCGCGCGCTGGCGCATCGAGGACCTCGCCCGCGGCCAGTGGCGCATCGTCGTGCAGGAACTGCCGCACGGCGTTTCCGCCGCGCAGATCGCCGCCGAGATCGAGTCGCTCACCAATCCGCAGCCGAAGCAGGGGCGCAAGGACGTCTCGCAGGAGCAGAAGAACCTCAAGCAGCTGATGCTCTCGGTGCTCGACACGATGCGCGACGAGTCCACCGACAAAGAGCCGGTGCGGCTGATCCTCGAACCGAAGTCGAAGAACCAGGACGTGCAGGAGATGATGAACATCCTCCTCGCCAACACCAGCCTGGAAACCAACATCCCGCTCAACTTCACCATGCTCGGCCGCGACGGTCGCCCGCAGCAGAAGAACCTGGTGCAGATCGTCTCCGAGTGGATCGCCTTCCGCTACGACACCGTCGAGCGGCGCACGCGCCATCGCCTCGCCGAGGTGGAGCGCAGGCTGCACATTCTCGACGGCCGCATGATCGCCTTCCTCAGCATCGACAAGGTGATCAAGGTCATCCGCAATTCGGACGAGCCGAAACAGGATCTGATGGCGAAGTTCAGTCTCTCCGAGATGCAGGCCGAGGACATTCTCGAGATCCGCCTGCGCCAATTGGCACGGCTGGAGGGCATCAAGATCGAGAAGGAACTGGCCGAGTTGAAGGAGGAGCAGGGCAAGCTGAAACTCCTGCTGGCCGAGCGCAAGGAGATGACGAAGCTTATCCTCAAGGAGATCGAGCAGGATGCCAAACAATACGGCGACGACCGCCGCACGCTGATCGAGGCGGTTGCGCCGGTGGTGCCGGCCGAGATCCAGGTGCCCGACGAGCCGGTGACGGTGATCCTGTCGAAGAACGGCTGGGTGCGCCGCCGCGATGGCCACGGCCTCGACCGCACGGCCATCGCCTACAAGGCCGGCGACTATCCATTCTTCGTCGCCGAGACGCGCACCACCTGGCCGCTGATCGTCGTCGACTCGAACGGGCGCGCCTATTCGCTGCGCGTCTCCGATCTTCCCGGCGGGCGCGGCGACGGCGCGCCGGTCGCCACCATGATCGACCTGCAGGCCGGCGGCCGCTTTGCCGCCGCGGTGTCGGACGCGCCCGAGGCGCAGTATCTCTTCGCCAATTCCGGTGGTTACGGCTTCATCGCCAAGGTGGGTGACCTGGTTTCGCGGCAGAAGGCCGGCAAGGCCTTCATGAGCCTGGAAGCGGGCGAGCGTGTCCTGCATCCGGCCAAAGTGGCGGGCAACACCATCGCCGCGGTGTCCGAGAACGGCCGCCTGCTGTTCTTCGCCGCTGCGGAAATGAAGAGTCAGTCCGCCGGGCGCGGCGTCCTCGTCATGGGCCTCGACGACAAGGAGGAACTGGTCGGCGTGGCAGTGAACGACGGAAGCGGAGTGGTCGTCGAGGGCATCGGCCGCGGCGGCAAGACCGTGCCGTGCAAGGTGGCCGGCAAGGACATCGAGAAGTACCGTCTGCACCGCGCGCGCAAGGGTTGCCTGCTGCCGGTGAAGATGAAGCCGGCCTTCATTCTCTGAGCGGTTTCTCCCTCTCCCCGCGGGCGGGGAGAGGGCAGGGGAGAGGGGTTAACCCCCCGCGATCATCGGAAACACCGTCACGCGGTCGCCGCTCTTCAGCGGCGCGCCGGCCTCGCCCGACAGCACCATCTCGCCGTTCACCGCCACGTTGAGGTTGCGGTCGCCCAGCGCGCCGGCCGCTTCCGGCAGGCGCTGCCGCAGCTTTTCGCGCAGCTCGACGACGTTGGACACCGGCTCGTCGACGACGATGGCGTGCTCCGGCGCGCCGGGCACATCGTTCGGCAGTTCGACGCGCACGGCGAAGCCGGTCGTCACCCGCGCCAGCTTCTCGTGCCACTCGAGTTGCGGCACCCCTTCGGCGTTGAGGCCGGTGAGGGCGTAGAAGCGGCCCTTCATCGCCTCGAATTTCTCCCGGTCGACCTTTTCGCCCTTGAACGGGCCGTAGGTGTTGCCTTCCTCAAACCAGCGTGGCGGCAGAGTGTCGTCCTTGCCGCGCAGGCCGAGGCGGAAGTTGATCATGCGCTCGAGGCCGATGACGTTGCGGCCGATCTCGTCCATGGCCGCGTCGTCCAGCTTCGTGCCGGTCAGGGCGTTCACCTGTTCGGCGAAGTCCTGCGTGTCGGGCAGGGTGGGGGAATTGAACAGCTTGGTGTCGAAGCGGCACATGCCGACCGAGTCGCCGACGGCGAAGGTGTTCTCGCACTTCCGCACGGCGAACTCCTTGCCCTCGTAGGCGTTCGGCTGCGCCGCCACCACGCCGCCGTAGAGGGCGGTCTTGAAGGCAGGGTCGTCGTTGATGCGGGCGTTGATCTCCAGGGTGACGCGGTTCCTCAGGTGGTCCATGCCGCGCGTCGCCACCGAGAGGCCGAGGGCGAAGGCCTTGAGGATGCGCGAATCGTGCGGGTCGGACTGGAACAGGCCCTTCACCGCCATGCGGTACTTGAGTGCCTCCGGCGGGTAGTGGCCGAGGTCCACGGCGCGCGCCGAGTCGGCGATGACGTTGCCGAAGCCCTCGCGGGCCGCCGTCATGAACAGCAGTTTCTCGACCGTCTCGTAGCTGCCCCAGGAGAGGTCCAGCCCGCCGGTGTCCTGGGCCGCGATGATGCCGCGCTGCCACAGCTCCATGGCCCAGGCGATGGCGCTGCCGGTGCTGGCCGAGTCCATGCCGAGGTCGTTGAGGATGTTGTTCAGGCGCAGGACGTGCTCCGGTTCCTTGATGCCGATGTTCGGGCCGAACTTGCCGACGGTGACGTACTCCGGCCCGTCGCCCTTGTCGTAGCGGTCGAACTTGCCGTCGCCCCTGATGCCGTTGTAGGTCTTCTGCCGCTCGTGCTCTACGTCGGCCTGCGCCTTGTCGTAGCTGGCGTTGCCCTTCAGCCCCTTCAGGGCGTGGGCACCCCAGCCGCCCTTGCCCTCGGGCGTCATGTCGTTCAGGTTGCGGCAGTGCACCGGGCACTTGAAGCAGCCGTCCATGCCGGGGCGGTAGACGTCGAAGTTGTCGGCGTCGAGCGTCTCGTACCAGGTGGTTTCCTGGTTGTTCTTGGTGCCCATCGCGCCGAGCACCCGGCTCGGCTTGTAGAGGAAGGGCGTGCCGACCATCTTCAGCGCGTTCTTGATCACCGAGGTGCCGGTGATCTTCTTGCCGATGGCCTTGTTCTGCGCCTTGACGTCGGCCGGCAGCGGCGCCTCGGGCGGCTTGCCGTGCACCATGATGGCCTTCAGGTTGAGTGCCCCCATCTTGGCGCCGCCGCCGCCGCGCGCCCAGATCGACTTGATGCCGCCCATGATGCCGGAGCAGCGCACCAGATTCTCGCCGGCGCTGGTGATGCGGGCGAGCGCCATGTCCTTGCGCTCCTTGCAGGCGAAGTCGCGTTCGACGGCGGCGGCCGTGTCGAGGTTGTTCAGGCCGGCATAGGGCGTGGCGTCGTGGAAGGAGGCCTCCTCGTGGGCGATGCGCAGCAACGTGAGTTGCGCCGCCTTGCCGTACAGGACGAGGTGATCGTAGCCGTGCCGCTTGAGGAAGGCCGGGAAGTAGTCGCCGCCGTTGGCGTCGAGGATGGCGTAGGAGTCGGGCGACTTGCTGGTGAAGTTGCCGCGCGTGGCCGAGGGCATCACGCTGGTCAGCACGCCGGCGCCGAAGATCAGCGGCACTTCCGGGTCGAGGGCGTCCCTCTCCTCCTGCAGCAGGTTGTAGAGCAGCCACATGTTGGCGCCGCGACCGCCGAGGAAGTGCGTCAGCACCTCGGCCGGCAGGTACTTGCGGCGGGTTTCCCGGCGTTCCAGGTCCACGAACAGGGTGGCGCCCTGGGTCGGGTACTGGGGGGTGTCGTGGAGCCGGCCGCAGAGCCGGTCCACCAGGTCGCGAATGCCCATGAAAGCCTCCTAGCCTTTGATGCCGGACAGTCTAGTACCGGCAATCTCGGACATATTTGATCCAGGTCAAAAAACGATGGATGACAAATTGTTTGTGGCCAAATTATAATGCGGCCAGGAAGTGCGGTAAAGTTCGATCATTCGAGTCGCGGGAGGAGCCATGTCAGCAGCGGCAGCAACGGCACAAGCAGCGGAAAAGCGGGGCGCGCCGCCCCGGCCGGTGGAGGAACTGGACAGCGTCGTCATACGTTTCGTCGGCGACTCCGGCGACGGCATGCAACTGACCGGCAACGAGTTTTCCCGCGCCATCGCCAAGGCCGGGCACGACTTCGCCACCCACCCGGACTATCCCTCCGAGATCCGCGCCCCGACCGGCACGCTGTTCGGCGTCTCCGGCTACCAGATCCAGTTCGCCTCGCGCCAGGTGTTCACCTCGGGCGACGCGCCCGACGTGCTGGTGGCGATGAACCCGGCGGCGCTGAAGACCAACCTCTCCGACGTCAAGCGCGGCGGCATCCTCATCGCCAACAGCGGCGCCTTCACCGACAACAACCTGGCCAAGGCCGGCTACCAGTCGAACCCGCTCGACGACGGCAGCCTCGGCGACTACCGTCTCTACAAGATCGACATCTCCGAACTGACCGCCCATGCCCTGAAGGCGTCCGGCCTGTCCAAGAAGGAGGTCGGCCGCTGCAAAAACTACTACGCGCTGGGCCTGATGCTCTCCCTCTACAGCCGCCCGCTGGAGAAGGAGGAGGAGGACATCCGGCGCAAGTTCGCCAAGAAGCCCGAGATCGCCGAGGCCAACGTGCTGGCGCTGCGCGCCGGCTACGCCTATGCCGACGCCACCGAGATGTTCATCACCAACTACAGGGTGCGCACGGCTGACATCGCGCCGGGCACCTACCGCAGCCTGACCGGCAACCACGCCGCGGCGCTCGGCTTCGTCGCCGCCTCGGAACTGGCCGGCGTGCCGCTGTTCCTCGGTTCCTACCCGATCACCCCGGCCACCGACATCCTCCACGAGCTCTCCGCGCTGAAGCATTTCAACGTCGCCACCTTCCAGGCCGAGGACGAGATCGCCGGCATCTGCTCGGCGATCGGCGCGGCCTACGGCGGCGTGCTCGGCATGACCACCACCTCCGGCCCCGGCATGGCGCTGAAGACCGAGGCGCTCGGCCTTGCCGTGATGCTCGAGCTGCCGCTGGTGATCGTGAACGTGCAGCGCGGCGGCCCGTCGACCGGCCTGCCGACCAAGATCGAGCAATCCGACCTGCTGCAGGCGGTCTACGGCCGCAACGGCGAGTGCCCGATCCCGGTGATCGCCGCCCATTCGCCGGCCGACTGCTTCGACTGCGCCATCGAGGCTTTCCGCCTCGCCGTGAAGTACATGACGCCGGTGATCTTCCTGTCCGACGGCGGCATCGGCAACGCCGCCGAGCCCTGGCGCATCCCCGATCCGGCTTCGCTGCCGAAGCTGGAGGTGAAGTTCCGCACCGACGCGGAGGGCTTCCAGGCCTATGCCCGCGACGGCAACCTCGCCCGCGCCTGGGTGCGTCCCGGCACGCCCGGTCTCGAGCACCGCGTCGGCGGCCTGGAGAAGGATTTCCTCACCGGCAACATCTCGCACGATCCGATGAACCACCAGCGCATGGTCGAGGTGCGCGCCGCCAAGGTGGAAGGCATCGCCCGGGACATCCCGCCGCTGCAGGTGGAAGGTCCGGCGCAGGGCGACCTGCTCATCGTCGGCTGGGGCAGCACCTACGGCTCCATCGTGCAGGCGCGCGAGCAGGCCGCCGCGCAGGGGCTCTCCGTTGCCCACGTGCACCTGCGCCACCTCAACCCGCTGCCGCCGGACCTCGGCGACATCCTCAAGCGCTACAGGACGGTGCTGGTGCCGGAGATGAACCTCGGCCAGCTCGCCCGCATCCTGCGCGAGCGCTACCTGATCGGTGTCGAGCAGCTCAACAAGGTGCAGGGCAAGCCGTTCAAGGTGTCCGAGATTCACGACCGCATCGTCGAACTGTGCAAGAAGGGGGCGAAATGAACGACATGGCAACCCTGACCAAGAAGGACTTCGAGTCCAACCAGGACGTGCGCTGGTGCCCCGGCTGCGGCGACTACGCCGTGCTGGCGCAGATACAGAAGCTGATGCCGCAGCTCGGCATCCCGCGCGAGAACTTCGCCTTCATCTCCGGCATCGGCTGCTCCAGCCGGTTTCCCTACTACATGGAAACCTACGGCATGCACAGCATCCACGGCCGCGCGCCGGCCGTCGCCAGCGGCCTCAAGCTGGCGCGGCCGGAGCTGTCGGTGTGGGTGGTGACCGGCGACGGCGACGCGCTCGCCATCGGCGGCAACCACTTCATCCACGCCATGCGCCGCAACATCGACCTGAAGATCATCCTGCTCAACAACCGCATCTACGGCCTGACCAAGGGGCAGTACTCGCCGACCTCGGAGTTGGGCAAGAAGACCAAGACGACGCCGCTCGGCAACATCGACCGGCCGTTCAGCCCGGTGGCCGTGGCGCTGGGCGCCGGCGCCACCTTCGTCGCCCGCACGGTCGATGCCGACCAGGCGCACATGGCGAGCGTGCTCAAGCGCGCCGCCGAGCACAAGGGCACGGCCTTCGTCGAGATCTTCCAGAACTGCATCGTCTTCAACGACGGCGCCTACGAGGCCATCACCGACAAGAGCGTGCGCGACGACGCCCGCCTGCTGCTCGAGCACGGCAAGCCGCTGGTCTTCGGCAAGAACAGGGACAAGGGCGTGCGCCTGCGCGGCCTCGAGCCGGAGGTCGTCACGATCGGCGAGGACGGCGTGACGGAAGCCGACCTGGTCGTGCACGACGAGGCCGCCGAGCACAGCGGCCTGGCCTTCTTCCTGTCGCAGTTCGACGCGCCGAAGTTTCCCGTGCCGCTCGGCGTCTTCCGCGCCGCGAGCCAGCCGAGCTACGAGGAGCTGAACAACCAACTGCATGCCGACGCCCGCGCCCGCCGCGGGCAGGGCGACCTCGCCGCGCTGTTCAACAGCGGCGACACCTGGACCATCGCTTAAGGAGAGTCAGACAAATGGCCTTGATGATCACCGACGAATGCATCAACTGCGACGTGTGCGAGCCGGAGTGCCCCAACGGCGCCATCTCGCAGGGCGAGGAGATCTACGTCATCGACGCGGCGAAGTGCACCGAATGCGTCGGCCACTACGACGAGTCGCAGTGCGTCGCCGTCTGCCCGGTCGACAGCATCGTCGCCGACCCGAAGCATGCCGAGAGCAAGGAGCAGTTGCACGAGAAGTTCCTCAGGCTGACCGCCACGCCGGCCTGAGCCCGCCCGTCATGGGATAATCGCCCGGTCATCACCGCGCGAGGCCTTCCATGACGGTTCCCGCATCCGTTTCCGACTATCGCCTGCTGGCGCAGCGGCGCCTGCCGCGGCCCTTCTTCGACTACATCGACGGCGGCGCCTACAACGAGCTGACGCTCGCCGCCAACCGCGGCGACCTCGACGCGCTCAAGCTGCACCAGCGCGTCCTGCGCGGTGCGAGCCAAATCGACACCTCGGCCGTGGTGCTCGGCGAGAGGCTCGCCCAACCGGTGATCCTCGGACCGGTGGGACTCGCCGGGCTCTACGCCCGCCGCGGCGAGGTGCAGGCGGCGCGCGCGGCGAAGGCCGCCGGCGTGCCGTTCTGCCTCAGCACCGTCTCCATCTGCTCCATCGAGGAAGTCAGTGCCGCCGGCACGGCGCCGTTCTGGTTCCAGCTCTATGTCATCCGTGACCGCGGTTACGCCGCCGAGCTGCTGGCGCGCGCCCGGGCCGCCGGGTGCACCACGCTGGTGTTCACCGTCGACCTGCCGGTGTTCGCCACGCGCTACCGCGACGTGAGGAACGGCATGACCGGCGGCGCCGGCCTGGCGGATCGCCTGGCGAAGGCCTGGGAGATCGCGCGCCACACCGGCTGGCTGCTTGACGTGCCGCTCGGCGGCAAGCCGCTCACCTTCGGCAACCTGGCCAAGGCCGTGCCCTCGGCGCGCAGCCTGGAGGCGATGAAGGGCTGGGTCGATGCCCAGTTCGATCCCGCAATCACCTGGCGCGACCTCGGCTGGCTGCGCGAGCAGTGGCCGGGGAACATCGTCATCAAGGGCGTGCTCGACGTCGACGACGCTCGCGCCGCCGCCGACATCGGCGCCAGCGGCGTGGTGGTGTCCAACCACGGCGGACGCCAGCTCGACGGCGCGCCCTCCGCCATATCCGTCCTGCCCCGCGTGGTCGATGCCGTCGGCGGCCGGCTGGAGGTCCTCATGGACGGCGGCATCCGCAGCGGCCAGGACGTCGCCAAGGCGCTCGCGCTGGGCGCCAGGGCCGTCCTGCTCGGCCGCCCCTGGGCCTACGGCCTCGCCGCACGCGGCGAGCAGGGCGTCGCCGAAGTCCTCGCCATCCTCAGGCGCGAACTGGCGGTGACGATGACGCTGCTCGGCGTGGAGCGGGTGGCGCAGATCGGACCGGATGCGCTGGATCGCTGATTCGGTCTCCCTTGATGGAGATCAACTGATACAGCTCTAAACAATTTTCTATCAAATCTGTATCTGATATAGTGGGCCGTCCGGTCGCGGCCCATAGAACAACCACCACTGCCGCGTCCTTGTCGTGATTCACCTAAGGGGACGGAAACGTGAGCAACCCATCAACATCCATTGCGGCGGAGCTGTTCCGCCAGGCCGCGGCGCAGGGCCGCGGCACCCTGGACGCGGCCGAAGTGACGTCGCTCCTCGGCAGCCTCGGCCTGGCCCTCGACGCGCAGGCGGCAGCCGGCGCGGTCGACATCCGCATCAGCCTGAACAGCACGCGCGAGTTCGGCATGGTCGTCAGCGCCGGACTGGGCGGGCTGGAGGCGGAGCTGGACGAGGGCAACTACCGCCGCGACCGCGCCTCGGTATATGCCGCCGCCGCGCTGACCGATGCCGATGACTTCCTCGAGCTGTTCCGGCGCACCCTGGCGTACCAGAAGCTCGCCGCCGTCGCGCGCCGCGCCGGCGCCGCCGCGCCGGATGCCGCGCTGAAGGCCTGCTTCGCGCAGCTGCTGGTGCTGGCGAAGGACTTTGCGCCCGACAATCCCGCCGCGCCCTTCGTGCTGCAATCGCTCGAACTGAATCCGGTCCAGGTCGGCGCCGGCATCACCGTGCGCGCCGCCGAGTGCGCCTTCGGCGCGCCGCAGCCCGGCCGCCTGCCGCGCCCGGTTGGAAAGATCGACAAGCTGATCCACCCGAAGCGCATCGGCATCATCGGCGTCTCCGGCACCGGCATGAACTTCGGCCGCATCATCCTGCGCAACCTGATGGGCAGCGGCTATCCGAAGGAGCAGCTGCTGGTCCTCAAGCCGGGCGAGGCCGAGATAGACGGCGTGAAGTGCGTCGAGGGCCTCAAGGCGCTCGACGGCAAGCTCGACCTGCTCATCGTCGCGGTGGCGGCCAGCGCGGTGTACGAACTGGTCGACGAGATCATAGAGTCGGATGCCGTCGACGCGGTGATGCTCATTCCCGGCAGCCTGGGCGAGACCAAGAAGAGCCGCGAGCCGGCCGCCGCTCTGGCGGCGCGCATCAATGCCGCGCACGGCAAGCCGGGCGGGGGGCCGATCTTCCTCGGCGCCAACTGCCTCGGCGTGGTGTCGCATCCGGGTGCCTACGACTCCTGGTTCATCCCGCTCGAACGCCTGCCCAAGCCGAAGAAGAAGCCGGTGCGCGACTCGGTGATGCTCTCGCAGAGCGGCGCCTTCATGATCACGCGCCTGTCGCAGAATCCCTGGCTCGACCCGGCCTACATGCTGGCGCTGGGCAACCAGACCGACCTCACCCACGGCGACATGCTCGGCTACTTCGCCGGGCTGCCCGGCATCGAGACCCTCGGCATCTACATCGAGGGCTTCAAGGACCTCGACGGCCTGCAGTTCGCGAAAGCGGTGCGCAAGGCCGTGCTCAACGGCAAGCAGATCGTCGTCTACAAGTCCGGCAAGACGGCGCCGGGGCAGGGCGGCGTGATGGGCCACACGGCGTCGATTGCCGGCGGCCTGACGCTGTTCGAATCGGTGGTGCGCCACGCCGGCGCCATCGTCGCCGAGGACTTCAACACCTTCGACGACCTGTTCTACATCGCCGGCGCGCTGCAGCACAAGAAGGTCGGCGGCCGCCGCATCGGCGCCATCAGCGGCGCCGGCTTCGAGGCGGTCGGCATGGCCGACAGCATCGAGTCCGACAGCTTCGCCCTGGAGATGGGCGCCCTGGAGGACGCCACGGTGAAGAAGATCGAGGAGATCCTCGTCGCCAAGAAGCTCGACCAGCTGGTCGAGGTGAGGAACCCGCTCGACATCAACCCGGGCGCCGACGACGAGGCCCACCTGCAGATCACCGAGGCCTTCCTGCAGGACCCGAACATCGACGCGGTGGTGGTCGGCCTCGACCCGACCGCCCCTGCGGTGTGCGCGCTGGAAGAAAGCAAGCTGCGCCCCGGCCACGACATCGCCAGCCCGAAGAGCACCGTGAACCTGATGCCGCCGCTGGTCGAGCGCAACGACAAGCCGGTCATCGGCATCGTCGACGGCGGCAAGCTCTACGACGCCATGACGGCCGGCCTGATGGACCGCGGCGTCTGCGTCTTCCGCAACTGCGCCCGCGGCACCAAGGCGCTGGTACGCTATGTCGAAGCGCGCCTCAACGCCGAATCGCTGCAACGCCGCCGTCCCGGCGGGACTGACTTTTAACCGAGGGAATCCATATGAGCGAAACGCTGAAACCCGGACTCACCGCCACCGTCCGCATCACTGTCGACACGCCGCGCACCATCGGCTTCATGGGCGAGGACCTGCGCGTGTATTCCACGCCGAGCCTGCTCTACGACGTCGAGGTGGCCTGCCGCGAACTGATCCTGCCGCACGTCGGCGAGGGCAAGGACTCCGTCGGCACCCGCGTCGAGTTCGACCACGTCGGCGCCACGCTGCTCGGCATGTGGGTGGAGATCACCGTCAAGCTGACGGAAGTGAACGGCCCGGCCGTGACCTTCGAGTTCTCCGCGCGCGACGCGGTGGAGGAGGTGGCGCGCGGCAAGCACAGCCGCTTCGTCGTCGGCCTGGAGAAGACCGCGCAGCGCCTGAAGGCCAAGCAGGCCAAGGCCGCCGGCGCCTGAGATCCAGCGGGCGGGTGGGCTACTTCGACCGCTTGTCCACCACCCGTCGCGCCTTGCCGACCGAGCGTTCGATGCTCGCGGTCGGCACCACGCGCACGCGGGCGGAAATTCCGATGTAGGACTTGATTTGGTGCTGCAGTTCGGCGGCGGCCTGCCGGCGGACGTCTTCGCCCGCCGCCTCCGCCTGCATCTCCACCTGCACCTCGATCTCGTCAAGGTGCTGCGGCCGCGTCACCTCGATGACGTAGTGCGGGGCGAGGGCGGGGCTCTTCAGGATCAGCTCCTCGATCTGGCTCGGGAAGACGTTCACGCCGCGGATGATCAGCATGTCGTCGGAGCGGCCGGCGAGCTTGTCCAGGCGCCGCATCGTCCGCGCCGTTCCCGGCAGCAGCCGCGTCAGGTCGCGCGTGCGGTAGCGGATCATCGGCAGCGCCTCCTTGGTGAGCGAGGTGATGACCAGCTCGCCGAATTCCCCGTCGGGCAGCACTTCGCCCGTGGCCGGGTCGATGATCTCCGGGTAGAAATGGTCCTCCCAGATCGTCAGGCCGTCCTTGGTCTCCAGGCATTCCATCGCCACGCCCGGGCCGATGATCTCCGACAGGCCGTAGCACTCGACGACGTCCAGGTTCAGGCGCGCCTCGATGGCGGCGCGCATCTCGCGCGTGCACGGCTCGCCGCCGGCCAGCGCCAGCTTCAGGCTGGTCGTCGCGGGGTCGATGCCCTGCTCGGCGAAGCCGTCGGCCAGGGTCAGCAGGTAGGAGGGCGTGCAGCAGATGATCTTGGGTTGGAAGTCAGTGATGAGCTGCACCTGCTTCTCGGTCTGGCCGCCGGACATCGGGATGACGCTGCAGCCGAGCCGTTCGGCGCCGTAATGGAAGCCCAGCCCGCCGGTGAACAGGCCATAGCCGTAGGTGTTGTGCAGGAGGTCGCCGGGGCGGCCGCCGGCGGCGAAGATCGAGCGTGCCATGACGTTCGCCCACATGTCGAGGTCGGCCTGCGTGTAGCCGACCACCGTCGGCTTGCCGGTGGTGCCGCTCGAGGCGTGCAGGCGCACGATCTTCTCGCGCGGCACGGCGAACAGGCCGAAGGGATAGGCCTCGCGCAGGTCCTGCTTGGTGGTGAACGGGAATTTAGCCAGGTCGGGCAGGGATTTCAGGTCGTCCGGATGCGCCCCGGCGCGCTCGAACTTGCGGCGGACGGGCGCCACGTTCCGGCAGGCGTGCGCCAGCGACCGGCGCAGGCGCTCGAGTTGCAGGGCGGCGAGCTCCCCGCGGCTGGCCGTCTCGATTGCCTCCCAGGTTTCCTGCGGTGCTTCTTTGTTTCCCATTTTCAAGAGTTTACCCCAGGCCGCCGGGGCTTTCGCGTGCATTCGGGCGGGGCTTGATCCATGTCAATCGAACGGCCGGTCCGACTTCAAAAACGATACAAAAAAAATTAAAAATGATCCATAATATGAATCATCAAAAAGAGCATCCCGCGGCAACCGGCATTGAGGCGGCGGTCGCGCCAAGGAGGAGTCGATGAAAAGCATTCTTCACGTCATGGCCATGACATGGCGTATCACGATGCCCGGACGGGCCGTCTGACCATGGCCGCCGCCAGGAACGTCAAGAAAGTCCCGCAGTACTGCTACCAGTGCGTGGCGGGCCCCGACCTCCTCACCGTCAAGGTGGAGGACGGCGTCGCCACCGAGGTCGAGCCGAACTTCTCCGCCTGCAGCGTGCATCCCGGCGCCGGCAAGTGCTGCGTCAAGGCCTACGGCATCATCCAGAAGACCTACAACCCGAACCGGGTGCTGCAGCCGATGAAGCGCACCAACCCGAAGAAGGGGCGCCACGAGGAACCCGGCTTCGTGCCGATCTCCTGGGAGGAAGCCTTCGGCATCGTCGCCGGCAAGCTCAACGAGGTCCGCGCCAGGGGGCTCATCGACGAGGTCGGCTATCCGCGCGTGGCGGCCAGCTTCGGCGGCGGCGGCACGCCGACCTACTACATGGGCACCTTCCCGGCCTTCCTCTCGGCCTGGGGCCCGGTGGACTTCAGCTTCGGCAGCGGCCAGGGCGTCAAGTGCTACCACTCCGAGCACCTCTACGGCGAGCTGTGGCACCGCGCCTTCACCGTCTCGGCCGACACGCCGAGCTGCGAATACATGCTGTCCTTCGGCGCCAACTCGGAAGCCTCCGCCGGCGTGGCCGGTACCTGGCGCCACGGCGAAGCGCGCGCCCGCGGCATGAAGCGCGTGCAGCTCGAGCCGCACATCTCCGTCACCGGCGCCGCCTCGGCGGAATGGGTGCCGATCAAGCCGAAGACCGACGCGGCCTTCCTCTACGGCCTCATCCACGTCATGCTGCACGAGCAGCCGCGCACGCGCCTCGACGTCGATTTCCTCAAGCACCACACCGGCTCGCCCTACCTGGTCGGGCCGCACGGCTTCTACCTGCGCGACCCCGCCACGAAGAAGCCGCTGCTGTGGGACGCCAAGCGCAACGCCGCCGTGCCCTTCGACACCCCGGACGCCGACCCGGCGCTGGAAGGCAGCTTTACGCTGGATGCGCTGGAAGTCGGCGCCGACGGCGAGGAATGGCTGCACCAGGGCATTGCCGCGGACACCAGCTTCAGCATGCTGGTCGCCCACATGAAGCCCTACACGCCGGAGTGGGCCGACGGCATCTGCGACATCCGCCCGGGCACGGTGCGCCGCATCGCCAACGAATACCTCGACCATGCCCGCATCGGCGAGACCGTCGAGATCGAGGGCGTCACGCTGCCCTTCCGGCCGGTGGCCATCGCGCTGGGCAAGACCGTCACCAACGGCTGGGGCGGCTACGAATGCTGCTGGGCGCGCACCCTCATCGCCTGCCTCGTCGGCGGCCTGGAAGTGCCGGGCGGCACGCTCGGCACCACGGTACGCCTGAACCGGCCGGCCACCTCGCGCCAGGCCAGCGTCAAGAAGGGCGAGGACGGCTTCATGCATTTCCCCATGAACCCGACCGCCAAGGGCACCTGGCGCAAGGAGCCGGCGGTGCGCAACGCGCACAGCACGCTGGTGCCGCTCTCCGCCAATTCGCCCTGGAGCACGGCGCTCGGGCCGACCCACCTCGCCTGGATGTTCCGCAAGCAGTCGCCGGAGAACTGGCCGAAGGTCACCGCCCCCGCGATCTGGTTCTGCTACCGCACCAATCCCTCGATCTCCTTCTGGGACACCCAGGCCATCGTCGAGCGCGTGGCGGAGTTCCCCTTCATCGTCGCCTTCGCCTACACGCGCGACGAGACCAACCACATGGCCGACGTGCTGCTGCCCGAGTGCACCGACATCGAGAGCACCCAGCTCCTGCGCGTCGGCGGCACCAAGTTCATGGAGCAGTTCTGGGACCACGAGGGCTACGTGCTGCGCCAGCCCGCCGTCGCGCCGCAGGGCGAGTCGAAGGACTTCACCGACATCGCCACCGAGCTGGCCGAGCGCACCGGCCTGCTGCGCGAGTACAACGAGGCCATCAACCGCGGCGCCGCCGGCGTAGTGCTCTCCAACCACACCTGGGACTTCAAGCTCGATCCGGAGAAGAAGCACGACGCCGCCACCATCTGGGACCATGCCTGCCGCGCCGCCAGCGCCGAGCTGACCGACGGCCGCGAGACCGACGGCCTCGACTGGTACAAGGAGAAGGGCCTGCGCACGCGGCCCATCTCGCGCCTGACCTGGTACCTCTTCCCCGAGCTGAAGAAGCAGGGCATCCGCTTCGAGCTGCCCTACCAGGAGCAGCTCCTGCGCATCGGCATCCAGCTCGGCCGCCGCCTGCACGAGAACGGCATCGAATGGTGGAACACCCAGCTCACCGAGTACCAGGCGCTGCCGCCGATCAAGGATTTCCCCGGCGTCTGGGAGAAGGACACCGCCGCGCACGGCACGCTCGGCGACTTCCCGTTCTGGCTGATCACCTCGCGCAGCATGCAGTACGCCTGGGGCAGCAACGTCGGCATCCAGCTGATGGACGAGGTCGGCAGCAACCTGCGCGGCCACGGCGGCGTCGTCATCAACACGCAGCGCGCGCACGAGCTGGGCATCGCCGAGGGCGACATGGTCGAGGTGACCTCCTACCTCAAGTCGACCAGGGGCCCGGCCATCCTGCGCCAGGGCATCCGCCCCGACACGCTGCTGATGATCGGCCAGTTCGACCACTGGGTGACGCCCTACGCCAAGGACATGAAGGCGCCGTCGATGAACGGCCTCGTGCCGATGAACATCGCCCTCACCGACGCCACCGGCTCCGCCGCCGACCTCGTGCGCGTGGGCGTGAAGAAACTGGAGGCAGCGTAATGGCCCGCTACATCATGACCGTCGACCTGCGCCGCTGCATCGGCTGCCAGACCTGCACGGCCGCCTGCCGCCACGCCAACGCCACGCCGCCGGGCGTGCAGTGGCGCAAGGTGCTCGACATCGAGAGCGGCGAGTTCCCCGACGTGCGCAGGAGCTTCGTGCCGGTCGGCTGCATGCACTGCGCCAATCCGCCCTGCATGCACGTCTGCCCGTCCACCGCCACCTACCAGCGCGCCGACGGCCTCGTCGGCATCGACTACGACCTGTGCATCGGCTGCGGCTACTGCGCCGTCGCCTGCCCCTACCAGGCGCGCTACATCGTGCACAAGCGCGAGTTCGCCTACGGCGAGCGCCCGACCGAGCAGGAGGAGGCGCGCTTCGACCCGAAGCGCATGTCGGCGGCGAACAAGTGCACCTTCTGCAGCGACCGCGTCGACTATGCCAAGGAGCACGGCCTCACCCCCGGCGTCGATCCCGAGGTGACGCCGGCCTGCGTGAACTCCTGCATCGCCGGCGTGCTGGCCTTCGGCGACCGCGAGGACCCGAACAGCAACGTCTCGCAGCTGCTGGCCGAGAACCAGTTCTTCCGCATGCACGAGGAGCTCGGCACCGACCCGGGCATGTACTACATCTTCGACAGCAAATGAGATCGAAACCTTTTAACCACGGCGGGCACGGCGACACGGCGATGAAACACGATTTCCAGTTTCTGCCTTTTCGCCGTGTCGCCGTGCCCGCCGTGGTGAATACGGAGTGTCAATCATGAGCGACGTGAAAATCCCGCCCGGCCGCGTCACGCCCTGGCACCAGACCAACTGGGACTGGCGCGCCGCCGGCAACTTCATCGGCGGCGGCAGCGGCACCGGCCTGCTGTTCTTCGCCACCCTGGCGGCGGGCAGCGCCGACGCCTACCGCATCATGGCCCTCGTCGCGCTGGCCTTCATCGGCGGCGGCCTCACCTGCGTCTGGCTGGAGATCGGCAAGCCCTTCCGCGCCATCAACGTCTTCTTTCACCCGCACACCTCGTGGATGACGCGCGAGGGCATGGTGGCGGTGCCGGTGTTCCTCTGCGGTCTCGCCGCGGCCTGGTTCGGCGGCGGCATTTTCGTCGGCATGGCGGCGCTGCTCGGCATCGTTTTCCTTTATTGCCAGGGACGCATCCTGCAGGCCTCGAAGGGCATACCCGCCTGGCGCGAGCCGAAGATCGTGCCGCTGATCCTGTCCACCGGCTTCGTCGAGGGCGCCGGCCTGGCCGCCGTCCTCTCCGCCGTGCTGCCGGGCGAGGGCCCGCGCTGGATCGCCGGCGTGCTGCTCGGCGCCCTGATCCTGCGCCGCATCGCCTGGACCATGTATTTCAAGGCGGTCGAGCAGAGCGGACTGCCGAAGAAGGCCATGGACGTGCTGCGCCCTTTCGGCGCCAAGTTCGAGATGCTCGGCCAGCTGGCGCCGGAGATCCTCATCGTCGCCGGCATCTTCTACGGCGCCGTGCTGCCCGGACTGACTTTGGTCGCCGGCCTCGTCGCCGCGGCATCCGGCTGGTGGCTGAAGTACACCATCGTCGCGCGCGCGGCCTACAATCAGGGCTATGCGTTGCCGGTCCTGCCCGTGCGCGGGCAGGGCGAAGTCAAGCCGGGCATCAAGCCGGGCTGGACCAAGTAAAACAGAGCCGGTTCGACCGGCCCCGATATCCCCCCGACAGAGATTCTCCAGGAGGAGAACGGGGATGTACGAAATCAGAATTCATGGCCGTGGCGGCCAGGGCGCGGTGCTCGCCGGCGGCATCCTTGCCGCTGCGCTGGTCAACGAGGGCAAGTTCGTCGTTGCCGTGCCGTCCTTTGGCTTCGAGCGGCGCGGCGCGCCGGTGGCGAGCTTCCTGCGCATGGACACGCGCGAGATCCGGCAGATGACCAACATCTACCGGCCCGACTGCGTGCTGTGCATCGATCCCACGGTCGGCCGCGCGGTGAACGTCTTCGACGGCATCAAGGACAACGGCACCTGGATCCAGACCACCGCCAAGCCGATCGGCGAACTGCAGGTGCCGGACAAGGTCGCCGCCGTCGGCCTGTGCGACGCCGTCTCCATCGCCCTCGAGATCTTCAAGCGGCCGATCACCAACACCCTGATGCTCGGCGCCTTCGCCAAGACTACCGGCCTCGTCTCGCTCGATTCCCTGCGCGCCGCGGTGGAGGACTCCGACTTCCGCGACGCCGGCCTCAAGCAGAACCTGCTGGCGCTCGAGCGCGGCTACAACGAGACCATCGTGCACAAGATCGAGAGGAAGGTGGCGGCATGACGACCAAGCAGTCCTACCCGATGTTCGACGCCTCGCAGGTCCCCGGCGACCTGTGCCCGATCGCCACCAAGATGAACCCCATGCTGCCGGGCGACTGGCGCAGCATGAAGCCGGTGGTCGACCGCGCCAAGTGCGTGAAATGCGCCGTCTGCTGGCTCTACTGCCCGGTGCAATGCGTGGTCGAGAAGGCCGCCTGGTTCGACTTCAACCTCGCCACCTGCAAGGGCTGCGGCATCTGCGCGAAAGAGTGCCCGCAGCGGGCGATCACGATGATCGAGGAGGCAGCATGAGCGAAACATTCTGCCAACTGCCATTCCCCCCTTTGAAAAAGGGGGGTGAGGGGGGATTTATCGGCGGCGATCGGTTGATGACGGCCTTGAGAAATCCCCCCCGGCCCCCCTTTTGCAAAGGGGGGAGTTTTACGTTCGCGGAGGCCTGCCATGTCTGCCGTCCTTAAACCGAAACCGAAGGCCATCGTCTGCGACGGCAACGAGGCCGCCGCCTGGGCGGTCACCCTGGCGCGCGTCGACATGGTCGCCGTGTATCCCATCACCCCGCAGTCCTCGCTGGTCGAATACCTCGCCAAGTTCGTCGCCGACGGCAAGCTCAACGCCGAGATCGTCGACGTCGAGGGCGAGCATTCGGTGCTCTCCGTGCTGCACGGCGGCGTGCTCGCCGGCGCGCGCGCCTACACCGGCACCTGCGGGCCCGGCCTCGCCTTCATGTTCGAGCCGTATCTGCGCACGCCCGGCCTGCGCATGCCGATGGTGATGTCCATCGTCACCCGCGACACCCTGACGCCGCAGAGCGTCTGGGGCGGCCACCAGGACGCCATGAGCGTGCGCGAGGTCGGCTGGATCCAGATGTACTGCGAGACCGTGCAGGAGGTGCTCGACACCACCATCCTGGCCTACAAGGTCGCCGAGCACCGCGACGTCATGCTGCCGGTGAACGTCTGCCACGACGGCAACTACCTCTCCTACGGCGCTGCGCGCGTCGAACTGCCGACGCAGGAGGAAGTCGACGCCTTCCTGCCGCCGCCGTCCACCAACTGGCACGCCGCCCTCGATCCCTCGCGGCCGATGGCCATCGACCCGCTCACCGGCGGCGCCGGCGGCCCCGGCCCGTCGCTGTTCGTGCGCTATCGCAAGGGCCAGTGCGCCGGCATGCAGAATGCGCTCGCCGTCATCGAGCAGGCCCATGAAGACTGGGCGCGTATCGTCGGCCGCCGCCATGCGCCGCTGGTGGAGTCCTACCGCATGGACGACGCCGAGGTCGCGCTGGTCACCCTCGGCTCCATGACCGGCGCCGCCAAGGACGCGGTGGACGAAGCGCGCGACCGCGGCCAGCGCGTCGGCCTGGTCAAGGTCAAGACCTACCGCCCCTTCCCCGTGCAGGCCGTGGCGAAGGCACTCTCCGGCGTCAAGGCCGTCGGCGTGGTCGACCGCTCGGTGAGCTTCGGCTGGAACTGCGGCCCGCTCTACCAGGACGTCATCGGCGCCCTGCAGTTCGCCGCGCAGCGCCCGGCCGCCATGAGCTTCATCGGCGGGCTGGCCGGCGCCGACATCACCACCGACCACTTCGGCCGCGCCATCGAGCGCGTGCAGGCGCTGGCCAAGGACGGCCAGGTCGGCGAGACGGTCTGGCTGAACGAGAAGGACTGACCATGACACAGACTGAATACCTCATCGTCGGCGCCAGCCACGCCGCGCTCTCCGCCCTCCAGGCCATCCGCATGCAGGACGCCGAGGGCAGCATCACCATGGTGACGCGCGACGACGCGCTGCCGTATTCACCGACCGTGCTGCCCTACGTGGTGTCCGGCCGCTCGGCGCCCGAGCGCGTCGCGCTCAAGGACGGCGCCTGGTTCGAGCAGCACAAGGTTGGCTTCATCCGCGGCGCCGCCGTCACCGCGCTGGACGCCGCCGCGAAGCGCGCGAAGCTCTCCAGCGGCGAGGAGATCGCCTACGGCAAGCTGCTGCTCGCCACCGGCGCGGCGCCGATCCTGCCGCCGGTTCCCGGCCTGAAGGATGTGAAGTTCCATGTCCTGCGCAGCCTCGACGATGCGGTGAAGCTGAATAAGGCCCTGCCGAACACGAAGCAGGCCGTCGTGCTCGGCGCCGGCCTCGTCGGCATGCACGCCGCCGAGAACCTCGCCAAGGCCGGCGCCGCGGTCACCGTGGTGGAAATGCAGCCGCGCGTGCTCGCCGGCTATTTCGACGCCGAGGCTTCTTCGATCATCGAAGCCGCCTTCGCCGCCAAGGGCGTCAAGCTCATGCTCGGCGCAAAAGTCAGTCGCTGCGAGACGGCGGGGCAGGGCGTGCGCGTCGCCACCGACGGCGATGCGGCGCTCGACGCCGATCTGCTACTGGTCGCCGCCGGCGTGGCGCCGGTCACCGACTTCCTCGCCGGCTCCGGCGTGGCGATAGACCGCGGCGTGCTGGTCGACGACACCATGCGCAGCAGCGCGGACGGCATCTGGGCCGCCGGCGACGTCGCCCAGGCGAAAGGCTTCTACGACGAAGCGAAGACCCTCAACGGCATCCTGCCCAGCGCCGTCGAGCAGGGCCGGATCGCCGGCATGGCCATGGCCGGCGACCCGGCCGTCAAGCCCTGGCCCGGCGGCGTGCCGCTCAACACCTACACCTTCTTCGGCCAGCAGGCGGTCTCCGTCGGCAGCCAGGACGCCGGCGAAGTCGTCAGGAAAGAAGCCGACGCCAAGCATTACCTGAAGATCGTCATGCAGGACAACCGTTTGACCGGCATCTTCGGCATCAACGTGCCCTTCGACCCGGGCGTGATGTGGGAGCTCATCCTGCGCCGCATCGACCTCGCGCCGGTGCGCGAGGCCTTCATCGCCGATCCGCAGAAGACGGCGCGCAGCATCATGTCGAAGACGTGGCGATGAACACCCGGACCCAAATTCCCCTCTTTGAAAAAGGAGGGGCAGGGGGGATTTCGAGGCGGATGTTTCCTTTCGACGGCCTGGAAATCCTCCCTGTCCCTCCTTTGCCAAAGGAGGGGACCCACGGAATTTGTGCCGTTGCTGCAATACTGGAACTATCCTCATGAGCGCCTATAACACCATCGCCTTCAAGCCCGAGCACTGCGACGGCTGCAACGCCTGCATGACGGCCTGCGCCACGGCCAAGGCCGGTTCGGCGGACATCATCAATTCCCGCATCCAGATCGTCGCCGACGGCGATTCGTTCGAACTGGCCATGTGCCGCCAGTGCGGCGACCCGAAGTGCGTCGCCAACTGCCCGGCCGCCGCCTTGAGCAAGGACGACGCCGACGGCGTCATCGAATGGGACGGCTCCAAGTGCGTGAACTGCCTGCTGTGCACCGTCGGCTGCGCCTTCGGCGGCATCGTCTACAACGCCGCGGCCGGCCACGTCGTCAAGTGCGACAGCTGCGGCGGCGATCCGGCCTGCGTGAAAGCCTGCGAGCGTGGCGCGCTGACCTACCTCACCACCGCCAACATCTACAACGAGGTCGGCGACCTGGAAGACCTCTTCGTGCCGGGCCTGGCCGGCTGCCAGGGCTGCAACACCGAGCTGATCATGCGCCACACCATGCGCCGCATCGGCCCCGACACCGTGCTCGCCACGCCGCCGGGCTGCATCCCCGGCATGGGCTCGGTCGGCTACAACGGCCTCACCGGCACCAAGGTCCCGGTGTTCCACCCGCTGCTCACCAACACCGCCTCCATGCTCACCGGCGTCAAGCGCCACTACAAGCGCCAGGGCCGCGAGGTGAACGCCGTGGCGCTGGCCGGCGACGGCGGCGCCTCCGACGTCGGCTTCCAGTCGCTCTCCGGCGCCGCCGAGCGCGGCGAGCAGATCCTCTTCATCTGCGTGGACAACGAGGGCTACATGAACACCGGCATGCAGCGCTCCAGCTGCACGCCCTTCGGCGCGTGGACCTCGACCACCCCGGTCGGCGAGCGCGGCGCCGGCAAGACGCAGGACGCCAAGAACATGCCCCTGCTGATGATGATGCACAACTGCGAGTACGTCGCCACGGCCTCCACCGCCTTCATGGAAGACCTCTACGACAAGCTCGACAAGGCCATCGCCGCCTCCAAGCGCGGCTTCGCCTACCTGCACATCTATTCTCCGTGCACCACCGGCTGGCGTTTTCCCTCGCAGGAGAACATCGAGGTGGCGCGCAAGGCCGTCGAGGCCAATTTCGTCATGTTGTGGGAGTTCAACCCGCGCGACGGGCTGAAGCTCACGCGCGACGTCGACAACGCCCTGTCGATCGACGAGTACCTCATGGCGCTGGGCAAGTACCGCCACCTCTCCGGCGACCAGGTCGCCCACATCCAGGCGACGGTGGAGAAGAACGTCGGCTTCATAAAGGGCCTCGCCGAGGGCCGCCATCCAGCCATGGCGCAAGCCATGTCCGGTCGGGCATAATTGGCCGTATCGGGCGCGCGATAGCGCCCGCAACAACGAATGAGCGGCCCCGGTACGCCGGGCCGCCGACAGAGAGACATGGAACGATCCTTCAAGGCGGAAGTCGCCAAGCTGCGGCTGGGCGCCGGCAATACCTTCACGGGCGAGGGCATCCTCGCCGTCACCAAGGCGCTGCTGCAGAGCGGCGTCTCCTACGTCGGCGGCTACCAGGGCGCCCCGGTGTCGCACCTCATGGACGTGCTGGCCGATGCGCGCGAGCTGCTCGACGAGCTGGGCGTGCATTTCGAGTCCTGCGCCAACGAGGCCGGCGCCTGCGCCATGCTCGGCGCCTCGATCAACTACCCGCTGCGCGGCGCCGCCACCTGGAAGTCGGTGGTCGGCACCAACGTCGCCTCCGACGCGCTCTCCAACCTGTCTTCGGCCGGCGTCGTCGGCGGCGCCATGATCGTCATCGGCGAGGACTACGGCGAGGGCGCCTCCATCATCCAGGAGCGCAGCCACTCCTTCGCGCAGAAGTCGCAGGTCTGGCTGCTCGACCCGCGGCCGAACCTGCCCTCCATCGTGCGCATGGTGGAGCAGGGCTTCGCGCTCTCCGAAGCCAGCAACACCCCGGTGATGCTCGAGCTGCGCATCCGTGCTTGCCACGTGCACGGCAGTTTCGAGACCAAGGACAACGTCGCGCCGAAATATTCGCGGCGCAACCCGGTGCAGAAGCCGGTGTTCAGCCTCGAGCGCATCCCGCTGCCGCCGCACAACTACACGCAGGAAAAGCACAAGATCGAGGTGCGCCTGCCCGAGGCGCTGAAGTTCATCCAGCGCGAGCAGCTCAACGAATTCTTCCCCGGCGATCTCTCCCAGGTCGGCATCGTCCTGCAGGGCGGCATGTACAACACCACGATCCGCGCCCTGCAGCAGCTCGGCCTCGCCGACGCCTGGGGCGAATCGCGCATCCCGCTCTACGTGCTCAACGTCACCTACCCGCTGGTGAACGAGGAGATCACCCGCTTCTGCTCCGGCAAGCGCGCCGTGCTGGTGGTGGAGGAGGGCCAGCCCGCCCACATCGAGGAAGCCATCAATTCCATCCTGCGCCGCGCCGACATCAACGATCCGCACGTCGTCGGCAAGGACGTGCTGCCGGTGGCCGGCGAGTACACCGGCGAAGTGGTGCTGAAGGGCGTCGGCGACTTCCTGAAACTGATCATGCCCGACGGCGTCGACCTGAAGGCCGTCGACGCCGTGCTCGGCGGCGTCGAGCAGGCCAAGAAGCGCGCCGCGGAGCTCCTCGGCGTGCCGGTGCCGACGCGCCCGCCCGGCTTCTGCGTCGGCTGTCCGGAACGGCCGGTGTTTACCGCGCTCAAGCTCATCGAGAAGGAACTCGGCGGCATCCACATCAGCTCCGACATCGGCTGCCACACCTTCTCGACGCTGCCGCCGTTCAACCTCGGCAACACCGTGCTCGGCTACGGCCTCTCGCTGGCGGCGGCCTCCGCCATGGGGCCGAACTTCGGCAAGCGCATCATCACCGTCATGGGCGACGGCGGCTTCTGGCACCAGGGGCTCACCACCGGCGTCGCCAACGCCGTCTTCCGCAACGACGACGGCGTGCTGGTCATCATGCAGAACGGCTACACTTCGGCCACCGGCACGCAGAACATCGCCTCCTCGCCCGACCTCTCGCCCGAGGAGGGCAGCGGCATCAGCATCGAGAACACCCTGCGCGGCCTCGGCGTGAAGTGGCTGGAGCGCGTGGCCAACTACCAGGTGGCCGACGTCGCCGACGCCCTGCGCCGCGCCATGACCACCGAGCAGAAGGGCCTCAAGGTCATCATCGCCGACGGCGAGTGCATGCTCGAGCGCACGCGCCGCGAGCGGCCAGTCAAGGCACAGCAGCTGGCTTCAGGCGAACGCGTCGTGCGCACGCGCTTCGGCATCGACGACGACGTGTGCACCGGCGACCGCGCCTGCATCCGCCTGTCCGGCTGCCCCTCGCTCACCATCAAGGATTCGCCCGATCCCCTGCGCACGGAACCCGTCACCACCGTCAACAGCGGCTGCGTCGGCTGCGGCCTGTGCGGCGAGGCGGCCCACGCCGCCGGCCTGTGCCCGAGCTTCCACCGCATCGAGGTGATCCAGAACCCGAGCGGCTGGGACCGCTTCGTGCACGGGATAAGACAAGGCGTCATCGGAATGTTCGGGGGTGCCAAATGACGCGGCCCATCACGATCCTGGTGGCGGCATTGGGCGGCGAAGGCGGCGGCGTGCTCGCCGACTGGCTCATCGAGGCCGCCCTGCACGAAGGCTTCCCGGCGCAGAAGACCTCCATCCCCGGCGTCTCGCAGCGCACCGGCGCCACCACCTACTACGTCGAGATCTTTCCGGAGAAAGGCGCCCGCCCGCCGGTGATGGCCCTGGTGCCCAGCCCCGGCGGCATCGACCTGATGGCCGCCTCCGAGTTGGTCGAGGCCGGCCGCGCCATGCAGAACGCCTTCATCACGCCGGAGCGCACCACGCTGGTGGCGTCCACCCACCGCGTCTACGCCACCGCCGAGAAGATGGTTGCGACCGACGGCCGCTACGACGCGCAGAAGATCCTCGAAGCCGCGCCGAAGGTGGCGCAGAAGGCCGTGCTCTTCGACATGTCGCGCCTGGCGCAGGAAGCCGGCACGGTGATCAACGCCGTGCTGTTCGGCGCCATGGCCGGCAGCGGCGCGCTGCCCCTCTCGCGCGAGGCCTGCGAGGCCGCCATCCGCGGCGCCGGCAAGGGCGCGGAAGCCAGCCTGCGCGGCTTCGCGGCCGGCTACGCCGCCGCTTCCTCAACCCCCTTTGCAAAAGGGGGTGGCTCGCGAAGCGAGCCGGGGGATTTGACGGCGGCTGAGAAATCCCCCCGTTCCCCCCTTTTGCAAAGGGGGGCGGAGGGGGGATTTTTGCAAAGGGGGGCGGAGGACCGCGTCCGCCGCGAATTCCCCATCCCGCTGCACACCCTGCTCGACGAAGCCGTCGCGCGCCTCGTCGACTACCAGGACCCGGCCTACGCCGCCCTCTACCTCGACCGCGTGCGCGGCGTGCTGGCCGTCGACCGCGAGGCGGGCGGCGAGCCCGACGGCTGGCCGCTCACGCGCGAAGCGGCGCGCCTGCTCGCCCTGTGGATGAGCTACGAGGACGTCATCCGCGTCGCCGACCTGAAGACCCGCGCCAGCCGCTTCGCCCGCGTGCGCAAGGAGGCGGCGGCGAAGGACGGCCAGATCGTCGTCGTCACCGACTACCTCAAGCCGAGCGCCAACGAGATCGCCGACATCCTGCCGCCGGCCTGGGCCGAGCGCCTGCGGAAAAACGCCGGGCCGGGCCGCGCCGTCAAGCTGCCCACCAGCGCCGTCTCCGGCTTCCTCGCCATGCGCCTGACGGCCGCGCTGAAGCCGCTGCGGCGCAGGAGTTCGCGCTTCGCCGAGGAGCAGGCCCTCATCGAGCGCTGGCTCGGCGCCATCAAGCGCCTCGGCTTCGCCGCCCTCGACGCCGAACTGGCGCTGGAGATCGTGCACTGCGCCCGCCTCGTGCGCGGCTACGGCGAGACCTGGCGCAAGAGCCGCGCCGCCTTCGTCAAGATCCTCGACGAGCTGGTGGAGAACGAGCAGGCCGTCGCCAAGGGCGCCGACGCCCTCAAGCTGGCCATCCGCAAGGCGCGCGAGGCTGCGCTGGTCTACGAAGAAGCCAAGCCGGCGCCCGCCGCCAAGGGCAAGCCGGTGATCTGGATGAAGCAGGGGTAGGAAAGGAAAGTCAGCTCACGCCGAGCGCCGCCAGCTGCGGCTTGAACTTCGCCGCCAGCTTGGCGTAGCCGGCGGCGTTCGGGTGGATCTCGTTCACCCAGTCGGCATCGTCCCCCGTCGCGGCGGGCGATGAAGGCGTCAGCGTATCGCCGGTCTCCACCACGACAATGCCCGCCGCCGGATCGTGGAAGGCGCGGATGCAGTCCAGCATGTCGGAAGCGATCTCCCGGATGATGTCGAAGTGCAGCGCCGCCGGCGCAGCGACGGCCTGCAGGGCCGGCAGCAGCCACGGCCCCACCTTCGGCTTGCCGAACACCTTGGCCGGCGCCGGCCGCGGCATCGGGTAATCGTAGGTGTGCAGCAGCACCGGCGTCGTCCTGTTCAGCGAAGTCGGCAGCAGGCGCCAGGAAAGGATCTGCTCGTAGTTGCGCGTGACGTAATCCTTCAGCGCATCCAGTTCCGCCGTGTCGATGTAGCTCGCCGGATCGCCCGGATCGGCGCCGGCCGCCGGCTTGAGGATATGGCCGTCCCTGAGCGCGTCGAAAAGGTCGTTGCCGCCGCCCGAGAGCAGCACCGCCGAGAAGCGCCGCGCCGAGAGTTCCTGCATGAAGCCGGCGCTCATCGCCATCGCCGCCATCTCGCCGCTGGTGTGGCCGGAATAGGCGTAGCACAGCGTCGCCGTGCGCCGGTCGAACTCCAGTTCGGTGAGGATGCTCGGCGAGACGTCCACCCCCATCCAGGCCCAGGCGAACCACGAATCCCCTTCCGCCAGCAGCAGCTGCGGATAGTCGTTGAAATGCGGCGGCATCGACCCAGGGTGCAGTTCGGGCCAGAAGATCTCGTTGGCGTGGGGCATGGCGTCCTCCTTGCGCATCGGCGCGGCAGGATCGCCGTGCCGTACGGACTGACTTTTCAGTGTAGTCCGGCTTGCGGCGGAACGCTCACGCCGGTGGAGCGTTCAGGCCTTCGTCCTGGCCCCGGCATAAGCCACCAGCAGGCCGAAGCCGGCGATGAGGAGCCACTTGGCGGCAGCGCAGCCCGCCGCGAGCGCATACGCGGCGGGAACGCCGAAGCGCGGCTCCGCCGTCAGCCACCAATGCAGGGCGTTCTCGGCCGCATCGGCGGCGGCGGCCAGCGGCAGGGCCCACGCCGCCGCCACGCGCAGGAACCGGTTCGCCCCTTCGAGCATTGCCGTCCGCGTTGCCAGGAGGTAGCCGAACGCCCCGTAGGCGACGAGGAGCAGGCAGTCGAACGGCAAGTGGCGCCGGTAATGCGCGACGCCTTCGGCCGACCAGAGGTGAACGATCTCGCCGAAGGCCTTCGGCGTAAAGGCCAGCTGCAGCGCGACGACGCCCGGCTCCAGCGGCGCGAGGTACCACGCGAGCCCGGCGAATAGGGTGATGGCGATGAGGCCGGATAGCCAGACGGCGCGCATGGGCGGGGCGGGTCTGCGCCGGATCAACATTTGAATTCGCCGGCCTGCGCGGCCTTTCGCGCAGGTCCGGTGGATTGATGGGCTAAACGGCAACTACTCATTTGGCCGAAATACCCTTTGCCGGTGGTATGACAAATATTTTTTGTGAATGAAATTTAACTCTCTGATGCGTTCTTGGCCGGAGATTCCAAGGAGAACGGCGTCTTTTGCCAATCGTTTGGAAATGAGTATCTTGCCTTCATCGTCAAACGAAATAAGCCCGACATCAAATGCCTTGTCATAGACCGGTGAAAGCGCTAGGCCGTTAAAGGGGTCCAGTCGTTCAGAATTGTCCGAAACGCTCCATGGCTTGATATGTGAGGCGGTGATGAACTGTGCAGCGCCAGTTATGGCGCATTTGTGGCTCCACATATCAAGCACCAGCTTGCGGAAACGCTGCTGTCCGATTCGAACGTTGAGCATTTCCTGTTTGGTTGTGGAAGAAAGTGATGGGTTGTTGATCGTGCCTAAGAAGAAAAAAACATCGGCGGCGTCTTCAAGAGCAGCGATGTACTCCAATAGCGATTCAAGTCCTTGAAGATGTTTGTCGATGTACTCGCGTTTAATTGAGCTCGTCGTACTCTCAGCAACGCGCAGCACGAAATCCCGGCGAAACGTTACCGCCCGGAGTAGGGCTTCCTTCTCGCCAAGCCGGGTTATGGGAAATGACTTCTGCTTGTTCTTCCCAGTTTCATCTTGGTAGTTGGCAACCCAATTGACCTCGGGACTTCTGCGATCTTTTCGTTCGCGATGTTCGCGAGAGACGCCTACGATTCCGGAAGTGTTGCGAGGCGATAGCGCGAGGATAAGCGGTATCGAGTGTCTGAGCGACGTGGCGTTTGGATCAAGAATGCCAAGATCAAATGCGCTCTTTAGGAATGCGTCACGATAGTCTCGTGCTGCTTGGTAAGAGAGGGCCTTTGAACCATATTTTTTGTCGCTGAAGTATTCCGATTCCGGGATGGGGTTTCGTTCAAATTGGAATTGCCACCCATGCTCATTACCCCTATCGCGGCGCTTTAGGTATTTTCGGTCGGAAAATTCCTCGTCGTCCATTGTCGTTTAACGTAGAAGTCACCGGCGCTGCGCGGCTTTATTGCGACGCGTCCGTGTGGACTGCCGGGTTGGGGTTTGGCCATCAACGTAAGCGTCGAGAAGCCGGCGAATCATGCGCTGGTACTGAGTGTGATGCTTTGAAGCCTCCGACTTGAAGAATTCGATGCTCTTCTTGCTCAGAGCCAGAGTTACTTTCACTCCTTCTTCACGAAATGCCAATTCGGCTGGCGGGAAGAAATCGGGAACCACCTGAACTTTGCCAAGGGGTTCATCGGTGTATTTAATTTTAGTTTCGGCATAACGCCGGCTTCCGCCGACATTAGCCTTCTCTGAAACTCCGCTACGCTGCATTTTCGCACTCATAGATCGCTTTTCCTTTGCGCCAATAACCGGTGCCGATGATTCGAATAACCGAGGGCCGGTACGTGAACCGCACAGTGAGCACGCCGCCGTCAACTTCGCCGAAGTAGATTGGATTAAACGATTTATTTTGCATTTCGGCAAGCGGCACCCGCGCGAGCTGGGCGCGGCGGATGTGGAGGCCTTTTTGACGCACCTGGCGGTGGCGGGGAACGTGGCGGCGTCGACGCAGAACCAGGCGAAGAGCGCGCTGCTGTTCCTTTATCGCGAGGTGCTCGAGACGGAGCTGCCCTGGCTCGACAACGTCGAGCGCGCGCGGGTGCCGAAGCGCCTGCCGGTGGTGCTCACGCGCGACGAGGTGCATGCCGTGCTCTCGCGCCTGTCCGGCACGCACTGGCTGATCGCCAGCCTGCTCTACGGCGCGGGGTTGCGCATCATGGAGGCGCTGCGCCTGCGCGTGAAGGACGTCGATTTCGCGCGAAAGGAGATCCTGGTGCGCGACGGCAAGGGCTTCAAGGACCGCGTCACCATGCTGCCGGCGGCGCTGGCGGCGCCGCTCACCGAGCACCTGAAGCGGGTGAAGGCGCTGCACGGGCAGGACCTCGCCGCCGGGCGCGGTGCGGTGTACCTGCCCTACGCGCTGGAGCGCAAGTATCCGGGGTCGGCGCGCGACTGGGCCTGGCAGTACGTGTTTCCCTCGGCGAATCTCGCGGAGGACCTGCGCACGGGCATCGAGCGGCGCCACCACCTGCAGGACCAGGCCGTGCAGCGCGCCATGCGCCAGGCGGTGCGCGACGCCGGCGTCGACAAGCCGGCGACGCCGCACACCCTGCGCCATTCCTTCGCCACGCACCTGCTGGAAGGCGGCTACGACATCCGCACGGTGCAGGAACTGCTCGGCCACGCCGACGTAAGCACGACGATGATCTACACCCACGTGCTGAACAAGGGCGGCCGCGGCGTGACGAGCCCGCTCGACCGGGTTTGACCGGCCTCCCTGGAAAAGTCAGCTTGCGCAGGACGGCGAGTTGGGCTATTTTATGACCATTATTAAGACCTAATTAGAGTCTATGGAAAAAGTCTACGCGGACGCCTCGGTCAGTGTCACCGACCTGAAGAAGAACCCGACCGCCGTCATCGAGCAGGCGGAGGGTTTCCCGGTTGCCATCCTCAACCATAACAAGCCGGCGGCCTACCTGGTGCCGGCGGCGTCGTTCGAGCTGTTGATGGACAAGCTGGAGGATGTCGAGCTGGCGGCGCTGGTGCGCAGCCGCCAGAAGGAGCGCAAGATCAAGGTCTCGCTCGATGAGCTATAGCCTTGCCTTCCGCGAGTCGGCGCTGAAGGAGTGGAAGAAGCTCGACCCGCCGATCCGGGAGCAGTTCAAGAAAAAGCTTGCCGAGCGGCTGGAGCGCCCGCGCGTCGAGTCGGCCCGCCTGTCAGGCATGCCGGATTGCTACAAGATCAAGCTGAAGAGCGCCGGTTACCGCCTCGTCTATCAGGTCGAGGACAGGACGGTGACGGTCGTGGTGGTGGCTGTCGGCCGGCGCGAAAAAAATTTCGTCTACAAGATCGCTGTCAAGCGGGTCTGACCGTCCGGCCCGCGCAGAAACTCCATCGGCGGGAGGTGTCATGAAAAGGATCGTACTTACACTGGCATGCCTGCTGGCGCTGCTCGCCGGCATCGCCCACGCCCAGCAGCAGCTGGAGATCATCGACCTGAAAAGCCGCACGGCGGAGCAGGTGCTGCCGCAGCTGCGGCCCTTCGTCGAGCCGGGCGGCACGCTCTCGGGCATGAACAACAAGATCTTCATTCGCGCCTCGGAAGCCAACCGGCGCCAGATCCGGGAGCTGCTCGGCGCCATCGACCGGCCGCCGCGGCGGCTGGTGATCTCGGTGCGCCAGGATGCCGACAGCACGGCGACGGCGCGCGGCGGCGAGGTGTCGGGCCGGGTGTCCTCCGGCGGCACGGTGATCGAGAGCCGCCGCACGGTGGTCGGCGGGGCGGGGGTGGAGGTGCGCCGCGGCGGCGACACGGTGCGCGGCCAGGTCTACGATTCGCGCAGCGCCGGTTCGGAGCGCATCTCGCAGCAGGTGCAGGTGGTGGAGGGCGGCAGGGCGTTCATCAACGTCGGTACCTCGGTGCCGGTGCCGCTGCGCCAGGTGGTGCTGGGGCCGGGCGGGGCGGTGGTGTCCGAGACGGTGGTGTACCGCGACCTCGGCACCGGCTTCAGCGCCGAGCCGCAGTTGGCCGGCGACAACGTCACGCTGACCATCAGCCCGACGCACGACACGCCCGGCGCCTACGGCCCGGGCAGCGCCAACGTGCAGCGCCTGACGACGACGGTGTCGGGGCGGCTCGGGGAGTGGATCGACCTCGGCGGCTCGGTCGAGGAACGCGCGGGCGAGTCTTCCGGCACGCTGCGCTATTCCTCGCGCGGCGGCAGCACGGGGCGGCGGGTGCAGCTGAAGGTCGAGGAGCTGCCCTGATTCACTTCGGCAACTCGTAGCCTTTGTCGCGGAACAGGCGCAGGCAGGCATCGGCCACCTGCGGGTCGTAGAACCGGCCGCTGTTCTGCGCGATCTCTTCCAGCGCCTTGTCGATGCCGAGCGCCGGCCGGTAGGGCCGGTGCGAGGCCATCGATTCGACCACGTCGGCCACGGCGAGGATGCGCGCTTCCAGGATGATGGCTTCGCCCTTCAGGTGCTGCGGGTAGCCGCTGCCGTCGAGACGCTCGTGGTGCTGCAGGATCACTTCGGGCAGCGGCCAGGGAAATTCCACTCCCTTCAGGATGTCGTAGCCGCTGCGGGCGTGGTTCTTGATGATCTCGTATTCCAGCTCGGTCAGCCGCCCCGGCTTGCTGAGGATTTCCGCCGGCACGCTGATCTTGCCTATGTCGTGCACGTAGCCGGTCATGCGCAGGCCGGTGACGGTTGCCTCGGGCAGGCCCAGCTCCTCGCCGATGGCGGCGGCCAGCTCGCCGACGCGGCGCTCGTGGCCGGACGTGTACGGGTCGCGCAGCTCGACCATGGCCGAGACCGCCTCGACGGTGGCCATCATGGCGTGCTCCAGCCTGTGCGTGTAGCGCTCGATCTCCTCCTGCGCCTTCTTGCGCTCGCCGATGTCCTGCGCCACGCCGAGGATGACCGGTTTGTTTTCGAGATGGGCGCGCGTGGCGCGCGCGCCGATGTCCACCGTGCCGCCGTCCTTGCGCAGGCCGGTGAGGTTGCGCTCGACCGACTCCACCTCGCCGGCGAGGACGGCGCGCAGCATCTCGGCGACCTCGGCGCGGTCTTCCTCTGCAATCAGCGGCATGACTTCCCGGCCGTCCAGCTCGCCGGTCGCGTAGCCGAGGATCTCGCAGGCGCGCGGGTTGGCGAAGACGAAGCGCCCGCCGTCGAGCATGAAGATGGCGGCGATGTTCTGCTCGACGACGCTGCGGAACAGGATTTCCCGCTCCCGCACCGATTCCTCCGCCTGGCGGCGCAGCGCTTCGCGGTCGAAGTTCTCGAGGGCGAAGGAGACGTCCTTGGCCATCTCCTCGAGCAGGGCGCAGGTCTGGGCGTCGAAGGCGCCCGTCTCGGCCGCATACAGATTGAGCGTGCCGACGACGAAGTTGCGGCGCGTGAGCGGCAGCGCCGCCGAGGCGCGGATGGCGGCCTGCCGGGCCGCCTCGTGCCAGGGTGCGGTGGCCGGATCGGCGAGGAAGTCGTTGCAATAGTAGGGGCGTCCTTCGCGCAGGGCGACTGCCGAGGGGCCGCGGCCTTCCGGCACGGCCGGATCGAGGCTGATGCCGATGCCGCTCAGGTAATCGCCAAGGTTGCCGGCGCTCACGGAGGGCGCCAGCCTGGCCGTGGCCTCGTCGATGAGGCCGATCCAGGCGCCGAGGTAGCCGCCGGTGTCCGCGCAGATGTGGCAGATGCGCTCGAACAGGGCGTCCCGGTTGCCAAGGCGGACGATGGCCTCGTTGGTCTGGCTGAGCACGGCGTAGGCCGTATACAGGCGGCGGATCTGCGCCGCCGCCTCGCGCTGGTCCTCCAGTAGACTGAGCAGGGCGGCGCGCGCACGCTCGTTTTCCTCGATGCGTCGCTGCAGCTCGGCTTCCATGGCCTTGCGTGCGGTGATGTCGCGGATGACGGCGGTGAACTGCGTGCGGCCGCCGACCCCGGCCGCCGACAGCGCGATCTCGATCGGAAAGAGGCGGCCGTCCTTGCGGCACCCCTCGAGTTCGACGACCCGGCCCATGATGCGGGATTCGTGCGTGTCCAGGTAGCGCCGCATGCCGGCGCGATGGGCCTCCTGGTGCTGCGGGGGAATCAGCAGGGTGACCGGCTGGCCGAGGACCTCGGCGGCGGCATGGCCGAAGACGGTTTCGGCGCCGCGGCTGAAGTAGCGGATGAGGCCGTCGTCGTCGGCGGCGACGATGGCGTCGGCCGCGGAGTCGGCCATGGCGCGGAAGCGTTCCTCGCTCTCGCGCAGCGCCGTTTCGGCGCGCCGCCGCTCGCGCCGCTCGCCGGCATCGGCGATCTCGCGCAGCACCACCGGGGCGAGGCGCGACAGGTTGCTCTTCATCAGGTAATCGTTGGCGCCCCGGCGCATCAGCTCGACGGCGGCCTCCTCCCTGATGGCGCCGGAGACGACGATGAAGGGAATGTCGCGCCCGCTCTCCTGCAGGAGGGCCAGCGCGGCGCCGGCATCGAAATCGGGCAGGCGGTAGTCGGACAGCACGACGTCCCAGTTCCGCCTTTCCAGTGCGGCGGCCAGCGCCACGGCCGTTTCGACGCGCTCATGCAGGACTTCGTGGCCGGCCTGCTGCAGATGCCGGACCAGCAGGCGGGCGTCGTCCGCGGAGTCCTCGACGATCAGGACGGAGAGCGGCGCGTTCATGTCCGAACGGCTCCGGAGGGATGCGCCCCGGCGGGCGGTGCGGCGTCCTGCGGCTGTCCGTAGCGGGGCGGTTCGCCGAGCCGCTGCCGCAATTCGTTGACCTCGGCCTTGAGTTCGCCGATGCGGCCCTCGCGGTCGAGGGTCGCCTCGTACCAGCGGCGCAGTTCGTCGAGTTGCCTGCGCACGGTTTCCTCGGCGCGCCGGCGCTCGCCGATGTCGCGGATGAAGCTCTGGCGGAAGCGCTGCCCGTCGATCTCCACGACGCGCGAGCTGATTTCCACCGGGAACAGGCTGCCGTCCTTGCGCCGGTGCATCGTCTCGAACTGGACGCCGCCCGGCCTGTCGGCGGCGCTGAACTGGCGGTCGAGGGAATCGAGCGTGTCCGGGTCGCGCAGGTCGCGGACATGGCGCGCGCGGATTTCCTCGGCCGTGTAGCCGTAGGCGGCCAGCGCCGCCTCGTTGGCCTCGACGATCCGCCCGGCCGGGTCGACGAGCAGGATGATGTCGCGCGCCTGCTGGAACAGCGCCTCGAAGCGGAGCGCCAGCGCCGCCCGCTCCGCCTGCGCCAGCCGCTCGCTGGCGGCGTGGGCGGCCTGGCGGTTGTGCCAGAGCAGGACGACGAACAGGGCCGAGATGCCGATCGCGAGCAGGACCATGGAGAAGATCTGGCCGGCCTGCCGGCGCAGCGGCCGCAGCACCTCATCGGTGTCGGTCTTGGCCTCGATGTGCCAGGGTGTGCCGGGCACGGCTTCGAAGGCGGCAATGACCTCGACCCCGCGAAAGTCCCTGCCTTCGTAGATGCCGTCTCCTTTCTTCCGGACCAGGTGCGAGGCGAAAGCCGTGTCGGCGAGCGGAACGCGCCGTTCCGTCGGGCGCGCCCCGGAGCGGCGCGGCGGCGTGATGAAGGCGACATCGTCGCCCTCGACCCGCAGCAGCAGGGCCTCCGAGGAATCGCTCGGAATCGGCCAGGACTGCGCCATCGGAAACAGCAGGGCGAGCGGGTCGGCGCTGAGGACCAGCACGCCCGCGGCTTCCGGCAGGGGCAGCAGGAAGTCGATGCGGTAGGCCAGGCCGGCGGCATCGACGGGATGCACGTCGTTGAGTCGGAAGCCGCCGCCGGCGGCGGTTTGCGCGATCGCCTGCCTGAGCGCGGACTCGGGTGCGCGGGCTTCGCCGGCCTGCAGCAGGGGGCGGCCGTCCGCCGCGTAGAGGCCGATTGCCGTCCATTCCCCGGTTTCGAGCAGGGCATTGAAATGCAGGCGGACATGGCGGGCGGCGTCCTGCGCGGCATCCGTCGCGAGCCGCCGCGCGGCCTCGAGAAGGTCCGGGTCGCGCCGCAGCATTTCCGCCTGCTGGCGGCCTTGGCCGACCCAGGTCCGGATCTGGACGGCTTTCAGATCGGCGATGGCGGCCTGCTGGCTAAGCTGCTGCTGCTTGAAGGCGGCGGCCTGGTGGCGATAGGCGAGGGTGCCGGTGCCGGCGATGAGCGCGACGAGCAGCAGGAAAGTCAGTCCCAGCAGCACGGCGCCGTGACGGTCCGGCACGACCTCTGCGGTCGGCGCCGGCGTACGCATGAGCGCGTACATCACCAGCGCCGTCACGGTCACGAAGCCGAGTCCCTTCCAGGACTGGACGAGGAAGTGCGTCTCGCGATCCGGGATTAGCGTGGCGGTCAGTTCGTCGGATACCAGTATCCACAGCACCGCTGTCGCCAGATAGCCCAGCGAGATCCTGGCCGGGCGGGAAAGTCGCATATCGATCATTTCGTTTGTTCGAGCCTGCGGCCGGGCGGCGGTCACGGCGACCCTGCAAACGTCGACGCGACAGCCGGCACCGGCTGACGCTATGTTTATAGCATGACTGCGTCCGGAGCGAAGGCAAAATTTGAGGCGACGGCCGCCGGCGCGTGTTATCCTTACACGAAAGTAAGGAATTGGTATGGAGGTAAGGACATGGAAGCGACGCTCACGAGCAAGGGGCAGATCACCATCCCGAAGGCGGTGCGCGACACGCTCAAGCTGCATGTCGGCGACCGCATCGAGTTCCTCGTGGACCCGGACGGGTCGGTGCGCATCGTCCCGGCCACGCGCCCGGTCACGGAACTGAAGGCGCTGCTGTCGCGGCCGCGGCGGGCGCTCAGCCTGGAGGAGATCGACACGGTCATCGCCGAGCGCGGCGCCCGGAAGAAGCGGGCATGACCGGCCTCGACACCAACGTACTGCTGCGCTACATCGTGCGCGACGACGCCGTCCAGGCGAAGGCGGCCAGCCGGCTCATCGAAGAGCGCTGCAGCAAGGAGCGTCCCGGCCACGTCTCGCATGTCGTGCTGGCCGAACTGGCGTGGGTGCTCGGGCGCGGCTACGGCTACGCCAAGGAGGAGGTCGTCAAGGTGCTGGCGGCAATCCTCACTTCGGCCGAACTGCGGGTCCAGGAGGCGGCCATCGCCTGGGCGGCCCTGCGCGCTTTCCAGTCCGGACAGGCGGATTTCGCCGATTACCTGATCGGCGCGGTCAACGCCGAACGCGGTTGCGAGACGACCTTCACCTTCGACAAGCGCGCCGCCCGGTCGGACTGGCATACCCTGCTGTGACGCTCGAAGCCGTCTTCGCCGCCGACGGCGCGCTGGCCCGCGCCATTCCCGGCTATCGCCTGCGCCCGCAGCAGGTCGAGATGGCGCAGCGCATCGCCGAGGCGATCCGCAAGCACGGCGTGCTGGTGGCGGAGGCGGGCACCGGCACCGGCAAGACCTTCGCCTATCTCGTGCCGGCGCTGCTGGCCGGCGGCAAGGCGATCGTGTCCACCGGCACCAAGACCCTGCAGGACCAGCTCTTCCAGCGCGACCTGCCGACGGTGCGCGACGCGCTGAAGGCGCCGGCCACCATCGCGCTCCTCAAGGGCCGCGCCAACTACGTCTGCCACTACCACTTGGAGCGCGCCCGCGAGGCCGGGCGCTTCCTGTCGCGCGAGGAGGCCGGCCACATCCTCGCCATCGCCCGCTTCGCCAAGACCACCACCACCGGCGACAAGGCCGAATGCGCCGCCGTGCCGGAGGATTCCGGCGCCTGGGCGGCGGCGACCTCCACCCGCGACAACTGCCTCGGCCAGGAATGCCCGAACGCCAAGGAGTGCTTCGTCATGGCGGCGCGGCGCGAGGCGCAGGCGGCCGACGTGGTGGTGGTGAACCACCATCTGTTCTTCGCCGACGTGATGCTGCGCGACACCGGTGTGGCGGAACTCCTGCCGGCCTGCAACACGGTGATCTTCGACGAGGCGCACCAGCTGCCGGAGACGGCCAGCCTGTTCTTCGGCGAGAGCGTGTCGACGGCGCAGTTGGTCGAGCTGGCGCGCGACGCGCGCCTGGAGGGCCTCGCCGCGGCGAAGGATTTTCTCGACCTGCCGGAGGGCGCCCGCCTGCTGGAGAAGGCGGCGCGCGACCTGCGCCTGGCGGTGCCCGGCGAAAACGCGCGCTATTCCGCCGCGCAGCTGCCGCCGGCCTTCCTCGAGGCGCTCGACAAGGCGGCCGCCGAACTGGCGCATTTCGGCGCCCTGCTGGAATCGCAGGCCGGCCGCTCGGAGGGCCTGGAGAATTGCTGGCGCCGGTCGCAGGAGCTGGCGCTCGTGCTGAAGCGCTGGCGCGACGTCGAGGAGCCGGGCCTGGTGCGCTGGGCCGAGGTGTTCAGCCAGGCGCTGTCGCTCAACGCCACGCCGCTCGTCATCGCCGACATCTTCAAAAAGCAGATGGAAGGCCACCCGCGCGCCTGGATCTTCACCTCGGCGACGCTGGCGGTGGAGAGCGACTTCTCGCATTACTGCAACGAGCTCGGCCTGAACGGCGGAGAGAATCCCGCCGACACCGGCTGCTGGGGCAGCCCCTTCGACTACCCGAACCAGGCGCTGCTCTACGCGCCGCAGGCCATGCCCGACCCGAACAGCCGCGAGTACAACGAGGCGGTGGTCGAGGCGGCCTGGCCACTGATCCACGCCAGCCGCGGCCGCGCCTTCGTGCTGTGCACCAGCCTGCGCGCCATGCGCCGCATCCACGAACTGCTCAAGGCGCGATTCGAGGCGGAGGGCTTCGACCATCCGCTGCTGCTGCAGGGCGAGGGCTCGAAAAGCGAACTGCTGGCGCGCTTTCGCCGCCTCGGCAACGCCGTGCTGGTGGCCAGCCAGAGCTTCTGGGAGGGCGTGGACGTGCGCGGCGAGGCGCTGTCGCTCGTCATCATCGACAAGCTGCCCTTCGCGCCGCCCGACGACCCGGTGCTGGCGGCGCGCATCGAGCACATGAAGCGGGAAGGCCGCAACGCCTTCATGGAATACCAGCTGCCGCGCGCCGTCATCAGCGTCAAGCAGGGCGCCGGCCGGCTGATCCGCGACGAGAGCGACCGCGGCGTGCTGATGATCTGCGACCCGCGCCTGATCGCCAAGCCCTACGGCAAGCGCGTTTGGCGCTCGCTGCCGCCGATGCGGCGCACGCGCGAGGAGGACGAGGCGGTGGCGTTCTTCGACACGGCGGAGGCGGGCGATGCGCTGGCCTGACTTCCTCGGCTCGGTCCGCGCCAAGCTGGTGCTGATCGTCCTGCTGCCGCCGCTGGTGATGGTGCCGGCGCTGGCCGGCCTGCTTTTCTACTGGGGCGATGCCGCCTACGACAAGCTGCTGGTGTCGCGCGTCAGCGCCGAGTTGATCACCGCCCACCAGTACCTCGACCGGGTGCTCGACACCAACGGCCGTGCCGTCGCCGGCTTCGCCGACTCGGCGCGGCTGGCGCGCGCCATGTCGGGGGACGGCCTGCGCGAGCTGCTGCAGCAGACCGCGACGAACGAGCGCTTCGACTTCGTGCGCCTGCTCGATGCCGAGGGGCGCATCGTCGCCGGCAGTGGCGAGGTGCCGGTCGGCCGCAAGGAGGACTGGCCGGTGGTGCGCGAGGCCCTCAATGGCCGCAAGAGCGTGGCGATCGACATCTTCAGCGCCGCGCAGCTCGCCGAGATCTCTCCGGCGCTGGCCCAGCGCGCGCGCGTGCCGCTGGTGCCGACGCCGAACGCCGCGCCCGATCCGCGCAGCGAGGAGACGCAGGGCATGCTGATCCATGCCGCCGCGCCGGTGTGGAACGCAGAGGGCCACCTCGCCGGCGTGGTGGTGGCCGGCGTCATGCTCAACCACAACCTCGACTTCGTCGACACCATCAACGACATCGTCTATCCGGAGGGCTCGCTGCCGCTCGGCAGCAAGGGCACCGCCACGCTGTTCCTCGGCGACGTGCGCATCGCCACCAACGTGCGCCTGTTCGGCGGCGACCGCGGGGAATCCGGAACGCGGGCGCTGGGCACCCGCGTCTCGCAAAAGGTGCGCGACGCCGTGCTGGGCGAGGGCAGGACCTGGCTCGATTCGGCCTTCGTGGTGAACGACTGGTACGTTTCCGGCTACGAGCCGGTGCTCGACGGCGCGGGCAGGCGCGTCGGCATGCTCTACGTCGGCTACCTCGAGACGCCCTTCGCCCGGGTCAAGTACACCATCTTCGCGACGCTGATCGGCCTCTTCGCCGCCGTCATGGCGGCGAGCAGCGCGCTGCTGTTGTGGCGGGCGCGGCGCGTCTTCAAGCCGCTGGAGACCATGGATACGACCATGGCGGCGGTGGAGGCGGGCGACGTCACGGCGCGCGTCGGCGCCGTGCCCGGCCGCGACGAGATCGCGCGCCTGGCCGAGCACTTCGACCGGCTGCTCGACACCCTGCACGAGCGCAACGCCGAGCTGTCGCGCCTGAATACCGAGCTCGACTTCAAGGTGATCGAGCGCACGCGCGAACTGGCCCTCGCCCTGGAGGAGCTGCGCGCCGCGCAGAAGCAACTGGTGCGCTCGGAGAAGCTCGCCGCCATAGGCCAGCTCACCGCCGGCGTGGCGCACGAGATCAACAACCCGATCGCCGTCATGCAGGGCAACCTCGACCTGGTGCGCGAGGAGCTGGGCGAGGCGGCGGCGCCGGTGAAGAACGAGCTCAGACTGCTCGACGAGCAGATCCACCGCGTCCGCGTCATCGTCACCAAGCTGCTGCAGTTCGCCCGTCCCGACGAATTCGCCGGCTACGTCGAGACGGTGGACGTCAACGCTGCGGTGGCCGACTGTCTGGTGCTGGTGCGGCACGAACTGAAGAAGGGCGACATCGCGGTGGTGCAGGAACTGCGCGCCACGCGGCCGGTGCGCGTGAACCGCAACGAGCTGCAGCAGGTGCTGATCAACCTCGCCGTCAACGCCATCCACGCCATGACGGCCGGCGGCCGCCTGACCTTCGTCACGGCGGACTGGGAGGGCAAGGGCGTGTGCATCGGCGTGCGCGATACCGGCGCGGGCATTCCGCCGGAGCACCTGGCGCGGGTGTTCGATCCCTTCTTCACGACCAAGAAGACCCAGGGCACCGGTCTCGGACTTTCGATCTCGCTGGCCTTGATCGAGCGCTACGGCGGCACCATATCGGTAGACAGCCGCCTGGGCGCGGGCACCGAATTCAGCGTCTTCCTGCTCGCCGAACCGGTGTTCCGCGAACAGGAAGGCCTCGATACGATAGAGAATACCTGATGAGCTCGAAATGCATCCGCCTGGCGGAGACCCTCAACCGCGACTGCCAGTGCGTCAGCGTCGACCGCGACAGGCTGCGCCGCGCCCTGGCGCAGGGCGAGGCCGGCGCCGACATGATCCGCCTGATCGAGGAGGAGCGCCCGCATCTGTTCGCCGCGACGACGGTGTTCCTCGGCCAGGCCAGCGTCGAGCGCATGGCCGAGGTCGTCGCGGCGGTGGAGCGCGTCGTGGCGCTGCCGGCGTGGGCGGAGCGCGTGCTGGCCTGGGCGCCGGAGACGGCGCGGCACGAGACCGCCGCCTCGAGCGTCTTCATGGGCTACGACTTCCACCTCGGCGAGGCCGGCCCGCAGCTCATCGAGATCAACACCAACGCAGGCGGCGGCCTGCTCAACGCGGCGCTCTCGCAGGCGCAGTTCGCCTGCTGCGAGGAGGTGGCCGCCATGCTGCCCGGGGTGCATCCGGCGCCGACGCTGGAGCAGGACTATGTCGACATGTTCCGCGAGGAATGGCGCGCCGAGCGGGACGGCGCGGAATTGCGCCGCATCGCCATCGTCGACGAAAAGCCGCAGGAGCAATACCTTTACCCGGAATTCCTGCTCTTCAGGAAGCTCTTCGAGCGCCATGGCATCGCGGCGGTCGTCTGCGATCCGGCGGAGCTGGCCTTTGCCGACGGCGAACTGAAGCACGGCGGCGAGCGCATCGACCTGGTCTACAATCGGCTGACGGATTTCGGTCTGGAGGCGCCGGCCAGCGCTGCGCTGCGGCAGGCCTGGCTGGCCGGGGCGGTCGTGCTGACGCCGCATCCGCGCGCCCATGCCCTCTACGCCGACAAGCGCAACCTGACGCTGCTGACCGACGAGGCAGTGCTCGCCGAACTGGGCGCGGACGCGGCGACGCGGGCCACGCTGCTGGGCGGCATTCCGCGCACGCGGCGGGTGCGGCGCGAGGAGGCCGAGGACCTGTGGGCGCGCCGCAAGCAGCTGTTCTTCAAGCCGGCAGCAGGCTTCGGCGGAAGGGCGGCCTACCGCGGCGACAAGCTGACGAAGCGGGTGTTCGAGGAGATCCTCGAGGGCGATTATGTCGTGCAGGCGCTGGTGCCGCCCTCGGCGCGGCGCATCGGCACGGATGCCGAGCAGGTCGAACTGAAGATCGACCTGCGCAACTACACGTACCGGGGGCGGGTGCAGCTGGTGACGGCGCGCCTGTACCAGGGGCAGACGACGAATTTCCGCACGCCGGGCGGCGGCTTCGCGCCGGTGCTGACGGTGCCGAGCATCGAAGGGAAGGAATGAAAGTATTCGGTTTTGCCGGCTATTCCGGCAGCGGCAAGACGACGCTGATCGAGCAGCTCATCCCGCGTTTCGTCATGCGCGGGCTGAAGGTGTCGCTCATCAAGCACGCCCACCACGGCTTCGACATCGACCAGCCGGGCAAGGATTCGTACCGCCACCGCGAGGCCGGCTGTTCGGAGGTGCTGCTCACCTCGAACCAGCGCTGGGTGGTGATGCACGAGTTGCGCGGCGAGCGGGAACCGACGCTGGAGGAGCAGATCAAACTGCTGTCGCCCTGCGACCTGGCCCTGGTGGAGGGCTACAAGACCAACGACCTGATCCCCAAGCTGGAGGTGTACCGGCCCTCGATCGGCAAGCCGCCGATCCACCCCGAGCATCCGAACATCGTCGCCGTGGCGAGCGATGCGAAAATCGATACGACGCTGCCGGTGCTGGACATCAACGACCCCGACGCCATTGCGCAATTCATCGTGGACCACCTTCATCTGAAATGAGTCTGCTTTCCTTCGACGAAGCCCTGCAAAAGCTCCTCGCTGCCGCCCGTCCGGTGACGGAAATCGAGGCGGTGGATACCGTCGCGGCCGCCGGCCGCACCCTGGCGCGCGTCCAGGCGAGCGGCATCGTCGTGCCGCCGCTCGACAACTCGGCGATGGACGGCTACGCCGTGCGCATTGCCGACATCGCCACCCCGGGCATCCGCCTGCCGGTGGCGCAGCGCATTCCCGCCGGCAGCGTCGGCACGCCGCTCCAGCCCGGCACGGCGGCGCGCATCTTCACCGGCGCCCCGGTGCCGGAGGGTGCAGACGCGGTGGTGATGCAGGAGCTGTGCGAGCATGCCGGCGAGGGCGTCGTGCAGGTCAACCATGTCCCGCGCGCCGGCGAGAACATCCGCCGCGCCGGCGAGGACATTCAAAACGGCGCCGAGATCCTCGCTGCCGGCACGCGGCTGGCGCCGCAGGACATCGGCTTGGCCGCCTCGGTCGGCCTGGCGACGCTGCCGGTGTTCCGGCGGCTCCGCGTGGCGGTGTTCTTCACCGGCGACGAGCTGTCGATGCCGGGCGAGCCGCTCAAGCCGGGCGGCATCTACAACTCCAACCGCTTTTCCCTGCGCGGGCTGCTCGCCGCGCTCGGCTGCGAGGTGCACGACCTCGGCATCGTGCGCGACACGCTGGAGGCGACGCGGGCGGCGCTGCGCGAGGCGGCCGCAGCCGACGTCATCATCACCAGCGGCGGCGTCTCCGTCGGCGAGGAGGACCACGTCAAGGGGGCGGTGCAGGCGGAGGGCGCGCTCGACCTGTGGAAGATCGCCATCAAGCCCGGGAAACCGCTGGCGTTCGGAAAAGTCAGTCCCCGCGAGACGGCGTTCATCGGCCTGCCGGGCAATCCGGTGTCGACCTTCGTCACCTTCCTCATGCTGGTGCGGCCCTTTCTGCTCGCCTGCCAGGGCGCGCGCGTCACGGCGCCGCGCGACCTGATGATGCGCGCCGACTTCGACTGGCCGAAGCCGGACCGCCGGCGCGAGTTTCTGCGCGTGCGCATCAACGCCGCGGGCGGCCTCGACCTCTTCCCCAACCAGAGCTCGGGCGTGCTGACTTCCTGCGCCTGGGCCGACGGCCTGGTGGACAACCCGCCGGCGCAGGCGGTGACCCGCGGCGAACTGGTGCGCTTCCTGCCGTTTTCCGAGTTGTTATACTGAATCATGGTGAAAGTTCTGTATTTCGCCGGCCTGCGCGAGGCGGTCGGACAGTCTTCCGAGCAACTGGCATTGCCGGCCGAGATCGGCAATGTCGGCCAGCTGCATGCCCATCTTGCCGCCCGCGGCGGCGCCTGGGAGGCGCTGGCGAGGACGAAGAATCTGCGCATCGCGGTGAACCAGCAGATGGCGGCGATGGATGCATCGATCCGCGACGGCGACGAAGTCGCCTTCTTTCCGCCGGTGACGGGAGGCTGAGTGAAGATTTCCGTGCAGGCCGAGGACTTCGACCTCGGCGCCGAGTGCGCCGCGCTCGCGCGCAGCCGCACCGACATCGGCGCCGTGGCGAGCTTCGTCGGCCTGGTGCGCGATGCCAACGACGGCGCCGGCATCTCCCGCATGACGCTGGAGCACTATCCCGGCATGACCGAGAAGTCGCTGGCGGAGATCGTCGAGCAGGCGCGCGGCCGCTGGGATGTCATGGACGCCACGGTGATCCACCGCGTCGGCGAACTGAAGCCGGGCGACAACATCGTGCTGGTGGTGGTGGCGAGCGCGCACCGCGGCGACGCCTTCGCCGCCTGCGAGTTCATCATGGACTACCTGAAGACCCGCGCGCCGTTCTGGAAGAAGGAAGAGACGCCCGAGGGCGGGCGCTGGGTCGACGCGCGCGAGTCGGACGACGTCGCGGCGGAGAAGTGGAAGGCTTGAGCACCGCGGGCTTCCCTGCCGCCGGGCCGCCCCAAGGCAGGGACAGTCAACACTTGGAGCGGGCGTAGCCCGCGAACGTCCGTCACCCCCTTCCGTGGGAAGGGGGCGGGGGGATGGTTGTCACTCCACTTTGACGCTCTTGCCCTTGCCGGTCGTCGGCATGCTGAAGGCGGCGGCGGAGGCCTTGGCGATCTGGTCGAAGGCGTCCTTGGCGGTGCCGAAGGCCTTCTGCATGGTGGCGAAGGCGTCCTCGCCGCCGCCGGGCAGGCCGCTCACCGACATCATCTTCTTGAAGTTGTCCATCATTTCCTGGCTGGTGCCGGCCATCTGCTGGCCGAGCATGCGGTTGAACGCGCTCTGCGCCTCAGAGGTGATGTCGGCCATCTCGCGCATGGCCTCCATCATCTTCTGCGAGGTCTCCTGGGCGAAGCGGGTGCGCAGGGCCAGGGCGTCCTGCGGATCCTTCGCTTCGGTCAGTGCCCGGGCATTCTTCACGCTCTCCTCGAAGAGCGCGCGCGCCGTGTCGACCTGAAGCTCCATGATGCGCCTGGAGTTCTCCAGTGACATCTGCGTCAGCTTCATGGCGGCATCGAGGTTCTTCCGGTGCATTTCCGCGAACTGTTCGTTGCTCATGTCTCCCTCCTGGATGGATGTCGAAACCCGCCAGGATATGATGCGCCGATTATGCCGGCTTGAAAAGCCGGGGTCCGGCGGCTTACCCGAGCGTGAAGAAGAAGGCGGCGCCCCGGCCCGGCGCGCTCTCGGCGCGGATGTGGCCGCCGTGGCGGCGGATGACGCGGTGGACGATGGCCAGGCCGATGCCGGTGCCTTCGAAATCCTTCGGATGGTGCAGGCGCTGGAAGGGCTGGAACAGCTTGTCGGCGTAGGTCATGTCGATGCCGGCGCCGTTGTCGCGGACGAAATACTCCCCCGTGGCCTCCTGGCGGCCGAATTCGATGCGCGGGGCGGCCGCATGCGCGGTGAATTTCCAGGCGTTGCGCAGGAGGTTGTTCAGGGCCACCTTGAGCAGGACGGGATCGCCCTCTGCGCCCAGGCCGGGCTGGATGGACCAGGCCACCTGGCGCGACGGGTGCGTCTCGCCGAGCTCCTGCGCCAGCTCGGCGACGATCTGGCTGAGGTCCACCCTGTGGGGCCTGAGTTCCTGCCGGCTGACCTGGGCCAGATCGAGCAGGTTGTCGATGAGGGTGCCCATCTTCTGGGTCGCCCGCCGGATGCGCTGCAGGTGGTCGCGGCCGGCCTCGCCGATGGCCTCGCTGTAGTCCTCGGCGATGACATGGCTGAAGCCGTCGATGGCGCGCAGCGGCGCGCGCAGGTCGTGCGAGACGGAGTAGCTGAAGGATTCCAGTTCGCGGTTCGAGTTTTCCAGCTCGGCCGTGCGTTCGCGCACGCGCCGCTCGAGGTCGGCATTCAGCTGGCGGATCTCGTCCTCGGCGCGCTTGCGCTCCGAGATGTCGGTGAACACACCGATGTAATGCGTCGGCCGGCCCTGGCTGTCCGTCACCACCGAGATGCTGAGGATTTCCGGATAGATTTCGCCGTTCTTGCGCTTGTTCCAGATCTCGCCGCTCCAGTAGCCCCTGTAGTCGATCGAGTCCCACATCGCCTTGTAGAAGGCGGCGTCCTGGCGGCCGGACTGGAGCAGGCGGGGGTTCTTGCCGAGCACCTCCTCCTGCGTGTAGCCGGTGATCGCGGTGAAGGCCGGATTGATCGAGATGATGTTGCGGTGCAGGTCGGTGATGGTGACGCCCTCGCGCGAGCTTTCGAAGACGGTGGCGGCGAGACGCAATTGCAGTTCGGCCTGTTTCCTCTCCGTGATGTCGTGGGTCGTGCCGATGGCGGAGAGGGCTTTGCCGTCCCTGTCGAATTCCAGTTCGGCCAGTTCGCGTACCCAGCGCGTCTCGCCCTGGGCGACGATGCGGTGCTCGAAGTCGTAGGGGGCGCCGCCAAGGGCGGCCATCCAGGCCCGGTTCACCGCCTCGCGGTCGTCCGGATGCACACGGGAGAGGAACAGTTCGTAGGTGAGCGGCGTGCCGGGGGCGACGTCGAAGATGCGGTAGGCTTCGTCCGACCAGGTCAGGCGGTTGTCGGCGAGGTCCAGCGACCAGCTGCCGACGTGGGTGATCTCCTGCGCCTTGCGCAGCTGGGCCTCGCTTTCGCGCAGGCCGGCTTCCAGCCGGCGGCGCTCGGTGAGGTCGACGAAGACGACCACGGCGCGGTCGTCGAAGCGCGTCAGGTAGCAGTCGAAGGTGCGTTCCTCCCCATTCTTGCAGCGGATGGTGGCCTCGAACGGCGGCATCGTCCCGCCGCTGTCCTTCGCCCGCTCGTAGTGGGCCTGCCAGTCCCGGCGGACGTTGCGGCGGTATTCGGCATCCGGATAGGCGAGACGGTACCAGTGGCCGACGTCGGGCAGGTCGCTGCTCTCGTAGCCGGTGAGTTCGCTGAAGCGCCGGTTGAGGAAAATGACGTTATGGCCTGCCCCCTGGGCGATCATCATCGGCAGGGGGGATTCGACGATCAGGCGCTGCAGGTCGGATTTGGCCGAGGCGAGCCGGTCCTGATGCCGACGGCCGCGCCAGCCCAGATATAAGATTGCCGCCGATGCAGCCGCGAACATCAGGATCCGGTTGAACAGGTTGCCCCGCCACGCGGACAGAACCTCGTCGTAGTCGCGCGATACGAAGGCGATCAGGCCGGGATTGACATCGAGGCGACGGAGGACCGAGACGCGTTCGATGCCAGTGAACTTGACGGGGTTGAGATGGCGGGTCGAGCGGGCTCCTGCGGCGAGGTGCGCTTCGAAGGCGAGGCCGCCCTTGAGGTTTTTGCCGGTCAGCTCGGGCTGCGGCACGTCGTAAATGATGTCTCCGGCAGTGTTCACCAGCAGAGCATGGCCGGTGCCTTCGGGGCGGACGGTGTCCAGCACCGCCTTGAAGTAGCCCGGATCGATCGAGGCGCCGATGATGCCGGCGAAGCTTCCTTCCGCATCGAATAGCGCGCGCGAGACGGCCACCACGTATTGTTTCTGGGCGGAAAGGTAGGGCCGCGAGACGAACAGCCCCTCTGCCCGCGGGGCGTCGCGGTGATGGGTGAAGTATTCGCGGCCGGAGGCGTCGAAGCCGGCGTATTTCGGGTCGGAAATCGCCACGATCCGGCCGTCCCGGTCGCTGACGAAGACGATGCGCATCTCGGGAAAGCGATTGGCGCGGTCGGCCAGGATGTCGCCCAGCGAGGCGATGTTCTTCGGGGAGGAGGGCAGGCGGCTGGCGATTTCCTGCAGGCTCAGGTCTACCGCGCGCAGCGCGCCGGAGAGCTGCGCGTCGGCGATGCGCGCATGGGAATCGAGGTAGCGGTACTCCTGCTCGAGGTTGCGCCGATAGCTCTGCCAGGCGTCCCATGAAAGCGTGGCGGCAAGCAGCGCCACGGCAAGGATCGGCAGCGCCCAGCCGCGCAGCGCCTCCTTGACTGACTTGCCCGATCGAGCCGGGTCGGGGGAATCCGTTTGTAGGAGTGGAATGCTCAAGTATTACTTTCGATATACGGAGGCAGCATACCGGGAGCCTTCCGGCTTGAAAACCCCCGCACCAGCCCCATCTACCCGCCAGATATCCTTTTCGGAAGAAAAACATGCGCTTCGACAAGTTCACCACCAAGTTCCAGCAGGCCCTGGCCGATGCCCAGAGCATCGCCGTGGGGGGCGACCAGCAGTTCATCGAGCCGCAGCACCTGCTGCTTGCCCTGCTCAACCAGGACGACGGCGGCACCGCCTCGCTGCTGCAGCGCGCCGGCGCCAATGTGCCGCCGCTGAAGGCCGCGCTGGAGAAGGCGGTGGCGCGCCTGCCCAAGGTGGAAGGCACCGGCGGCGAGGTGCAGGTCGGCCGCGACCTGGCGAACCTGCTCAACCTCACCGACAAGCAGGCGCAGAAGCGCGGCGACCAGTTCATCGCCTCGGAGATGTTCCTGCTGGCGCTGACCGAGGACAAGGGTGAAACGGGGCGCCTGCTGAAGGAGCAGGGCCTGCAGAAGAAGGCGCTGGAAGCGGCCATCGAGGCGGTGCGCGGCGGCCAGAGCGTGAGTGACCAGGAAGCCGAAGGGAGCCGCGAGGCGCTGAAGAAATACACCCTCGACCTGACCGAGCGCGCGCGCCAGGGCAAGCTCGACCCGGTGATCGGCCGCGACGACGAGATCCGCCGCGCCATCCAGATCCTGCAGCGGCGCACCAAGAACAACCCGGTGCTGATCGGCGAGCCGGGCGTCGGCAAGACGGCCATCGTCGAGGGCCTCGCCCAGCGCATCGTGAACGACGAAGTGCCGGAGACTTTGAAAGGGAAACGGGTGCTTTCCCTCGACATGGCGGCGCTGCTCGCCGGCGCGAAATACCGCGGCGAGTTCGAGGAGCGCCTGAAGGCGGTGCTGAAGGAGATCGCCCAGGACGAGGGCCGCATCATCGTCTTCATCGACGAGCTGCACACCATGGTGGGCGCCGGCAAGGCCGAGGGCGCCATCGACGCCGGCAACATGCTGAAGCCCGCGCTGGCGCGCGGCGAGCTGCACTGCATCGGCGCCACCACGCTCGACGAGTACCGCAAGTACATCGAGAAGGACGCCGCGCTGGAACGCCGCTTCCAGAAGGTGCTGGTCGACGAGCCGAGCGTGGAGTCCACCATCGCCATCCTGCGCGGCCTGCAGGAGAAATATGAATTGCACCACGGCGTGGACATCACCGACCCGGCCATCGTCGCCGCGGCGGAGCTCTCGCACCGCTACATCACCGACCGCTTCCTGCCGGACAAGGCCATCGACCTGATCGACGAGGCGGCCGCGCGCATCAAGATGGAGATCGACTCCAAGCCGGAAGTCATGGACAGGCTCGACCGCCGCCTGATCCAGCTCAAGATCGAGCGCGAGGCGGTGCGCAAGGAGAAGGACGAGGCCTCGAAGAAGCGCATGGCGCTGATCGAGGACGAGATAGGCAAGCTGGAGAAGGAGTACTCCGACCTCGAGGAAGTCTGGAAGGCGGAGAAGGCCCAGGTGCAGGGCTCGGCCCACATCAAGGAAGAGATCGACCGCATCCGCGCCGAGATCGCCAAGCTGCAGCGCGAGGGCAGGCTGGAGAAGGTCGCCGAGCTGCAGTACGGCAAGCTGCCGCAGCTGGAGGCCCAGTTGAAGGCGGCGGAAAAAGTCAGTCCCCAGGACACGGCGAAGAAGCTGCTGCGCACCCAGGTCGGCGCCGAGGAGATCGCCGAGGTGGTCTCGCGCGCCACCGGCATCCCGGTGTCGAAGATGATGCAGGGCGAGCGCGAAAAGCTGCTGAAGATGGAGGAACGCCTGCACGGCCGCGTCGTCGGCCAGGACGAGGCGGTGCGCCTGGTCTCGGATGCGATCCGCCGCTCGCGCGCCGGGTTGTCGGAGGAGAACCGGCCCTACGGCTCCTTCCTCTTCCTCGGCCCCACCGGCGTCGGCAAGACGGAGCTGTGCAAGGCGCTGGCGACCTTCCTCTTCGATTCCGAGGAGCACCTGATCCGCATCGACATGAGCGAGTTCATGGAGAAGCACTCCGTGGCGCGGCTGATCGGCGCGCCGCCGGGCTACGTCGGCTACGAGGAGGGCGGCTATCTCACCGAAGCGGTGCGGCGCAAGCCCTACAGCGTGATCCTGCTCGACGAGGTCGAGAAGGCCCACCCGGACGTCTTCAACGTGCTGCTGCAGGTGCTCGACGACGGCCGCATGACCGACGGCCAGGGCCGCACGGTGGACTTCAAGAACACCGTGATCGTCATGACCTCCAACCTGGGCTCGCAGATGATCCAGCAGATGGCCGGCGACGACTACGGCGTCATCAAGCTGGCGGTGATGGCCGAAGTGAAGACCTATTTCCGCCCGGAGTTCATCAACCGCATCGACGAGGTGGTGGTGTTCCACGCCCTCGACGAGAAGCACATCGCCTCCATCGCGAAGATCCAGCTGGGCTACCTGGAGAAGCGCCTGGCGAAGCTCGAGATCAAGCTCGACGTCACGGATGCCGCGCTGGCGGAACTGGCCAAGGCCGGCTTCGATCCGGTGTTCGGCGCGCGGCCGCTCAAGCGCGCCATCCAGCAGTACATCGAGAATCCGCTGGCGAAGCAGATCCTCGAAGGGAAGTTCGCGGCCAAGGACGTCGTCCGTGTCGACGCGGAGAAGGGCGTCATCGCCTTCGAGCGCGCCGCCTGATCGTCCGGCACTGTAGAATCGGGCCTCCCCGTTTCTGCAGCGGCCGCGCGATGAAGAAGCCCGAAGCGTCACCCGTTCTCGATGCGCTGATCGAAGAGGTCGGCGGCCTGCGCGCCGCCCTGGTCGAGCTGGCCGACAAGGCCGTCGGCTCGGCCGAGGCGATCCATCCGCACTACCGCGACAGCGCGCGCAACCTGGTTCATTACCTCTCCCTGCGGCAGCACGACCTGCGTCCGCTGCAGGCGCGCCTGGCCGAACTCGGCCTGTCCTCCCTCGGCCGCTCCGAACCCCACGTGCTGGCCAGCGTCGATGCCGTGCTGGGCGTGCTGCACCGGCTCGCCGGCCGCGAGGCGCCGGCGCCCGCCGGGCCGGCGCCGTTCGGCTTCGAGGCCGGCACCCATCTTCTGACGGGCCACACCGAGGCGCTGCTCGGCGAGACGCCGGTCGGCCGCAACGTGCGCATCATGGTGACCATGCCGGGCGAAGCGGCCTTCGACTACCAGCTGGTGCACGACCTCCTGGCCGGCGGCATGAATTGCATGCGCATCAACTGCGCCCACGACGAGCCGGGCGCCTGGCTGCGCATGATCGAGCACCTGCGCCGCGCCGAGCAGGCGCTCAAGCGGCGCTGCAAGGTGCTGATGGATCTGGCCGGACCGAAGCTGCGCACCGGACCGGTGGCGCCGGGCCCGCAGGTGAAGAAGGTGCGCCCGCAGCGCGACGCCTTCGGCCGCGTCACCGCGCCGGCGCGCCTCTGGCTGCATGCGTCCGAAGCGGCCGAGCCGCCGAGCGAGGCGGACGCCAGTCTGCCGGTCGCCGAGGACTGGCTGCGGCATCTTGCCGAGGGGGACCGCGTCGTCTTCGAGGACGCCGGCGGCCGCACGCGCCGGCTGGAAATCGTCGAGATCGGCCCCGGCTATGCCTGGGGCCTGTGCGCCAACACCGCCTACCTGGCGCCGGGCACCGTGCTGCGGCGCGAAGGCGGGCACGGCAAGCACCGCGAGACGCGGGTGGGCGAGCTGCCGGCGCAGGAAGGCAGCCTGCTGCTGCACCAGGGCGACCTGCTGCTGCTGACGCCCGACGACGAACCCGGCGAGGCGGCCACGCACGACCGCGCCGGCCGCCTGCTGACGCCGGCGCACATCGGCTGCACGCTGCCGCAGGTGTTCGCCGACGTGCGGGCCGGCGATTCGGTCTGGCTCGACGACGGGCGCATCGGCGGCACGGTGGAGAAGGTCAACCGCGCCGGCCTGCACGTGCGCATCGCGCGCGCCCGCCAGCGCGGCGAGAAGCTGCGCGCCGACAAGGGCATCAACCTGCCGGACAGCCCGCTGCAGCTGCCGGCGCTCACCGAGCAGGACCGCGACGACCTGCGCTTCATCGTCGAGCACGCCGACATGGTGGCGATGTCCTTCGCCAACAGCGTCGAGGACGTCGAGGCGCTCACTGCGGAGATCGCCCGCCTCGGCCGCGGCACGCCGGCCATCGTGCTGAAGATCGAGACGCGGCGCGGCTTCGACCACCTGCCCAGCATGCTGCTGGCGGCGATGCGCTCGGCGGCCTGCGGCGTCATGATCGCGCGCGGCGACCTCGCCGTCGAATGCGGCTACGAGCGGCTCGCCGAGGTGCAGGAGGAGATGCTCTGGATCTGCGAGGCGGCGCACGTGCCGGTGATCTGGGCCACCCAGGTGCTGGAGACGCTGGCCAAGGAGGGCATTCCCTCGCGCGCAGAGATTACCGACGCGGCGATGGGCCACCGCGCCGAATGCGTCATGCTCAACAAGGGGCCGCACATCCTGCGCGCCGTGCAGACGCTCGACGACATCCTCCACCGCATGCGCCGCCACCAGGACAAGAAGCGGCCGATGCTGCGCCAGCTGCACCTGGCGAGCGCGTTCACGGCGGCCGCTTCGCCATGACCGCCGCCTCCGCCGCCATCCGCAGCGACGTCCGCGTCATCGGCCTGGTCGGCTTTGCCCACGGCACCTCGCATTTCTTCCACCTGCTGCTGCCGCCGCTGTTTCCATGGCTGATGCCGGAGTTCGGCCTCAGCTTCACCCAGGCCGGCGCCATGATGACGGTCTTCTTCGTCGTGTCGGCGCTCGGGCAGGCCGCGTCCGGCTTCGTGGTGGACCGCATCGGGCCGCGCCGCGTGCTGCTGGCCGGCATCGCCTGCTTCGTGCTGGCCGCGCTGGTGCTCGCGGCGGCGAACGGCTACGCCATGCTGCTCGCCGTCGGCGCCCTGGCCGGCCTCGGCAACAGCGTCTTCCACCCGGCCGACTTCACGGTGCTCAACCGCAAGGTGAGTCCGGCGCGGCTCGGCCACGCCTTTTCGGTGCACGGCCTGTCGGGCAACATCGGCTGGGCGATCGCCCCGGTCTACCTCACCGGCATCGCCGCGGCGGCGGGCTGGCGCGCGGCGGCGCTCGGCGCGGCGGCGCTCGGCGCCCTGGCCTGGGCGGTGGTGTGGCTGCGGCGCGACGCCACCGAACTCGCCGGAGACGGCGCAAAAGTCAGTCACGGCGGCACGGCGAGCACCTTCGGCTTCCTCGGCGCCGGCGCCGTGTGGATGTGCTTCGCCTTCTTCCTGCTGATCACCACGGCCTTCGGCGCCCTGCAGAACTTCGCCACCCCGGTGATGCAGAACGTGTACGGCCTGTCGGTGGCCGCGGCGGCGGCCACGCTGACGGCCTTCCTGCTCGGCGGCGCCGCCGGCATCGTCGCCGGCGGCGTGCTGGCGGGGCGCAGCGGCGCGCACGACCGGCTGATCGCGGCGGCGCTCGGCGCGGCGGCGCTGATGGCGGTCGTCATCGCCGCCGGCGTGCTGCCGGCCTGGAGCGTCTCGCTGGCGATGGGCGCCATGGGCTTCTGCGCCGGCATCGCCGGACCGTCGCGCGACCTGCTGGTGCGCCAGGCGGCGACGGCGCGCTTCGGCCAGCAGGCCTACGGGCGCGTCTACGGTTTCGTCTATTCGGGGCTGGACCTCGGCCTGGCGGTGTCGCCGCTGGTGTTCGGCCCGCTCATGGATGCCGGCCGCTTCGGCGCGGTGCTGGTCGGCGTGGCATTGCTGCAGGGCGCGGCGATCCTGACCGCGCTGGGCGTGGGGCGCCTGCCGGCGCGCTGATTCAGCCGGCGGGTATTTCGAGCCGGCAGGGCCGCACGTCGATCTGCTCGGCGTGCAGGGCGCGGTTGCGGCCGGCGCGCTTGGCGGCATAGAGGGCGCGGTCGGCGGCGTCGATCAGGCAGTCCAGCTGGAGCGTGCGGTCCGGCACGACCGTCGCCACCCCCAGGCTGATCGACACCCGGCCGACGCCGTCGTTGCCCGGGTGGGGCATTTCCAGGGCGGCGATGTCGGCGCGGATGCGCTCGGCCAGCGTCAGTGCGCCGGCGACGGTGGTGCCCGGCAGGACGGCGGCGAATTCCTCGCCGCCGTAGCGGGCGATCAGGTCGGCCGAGCGGTGGCAGGAGATCGCCAGGGCGGAGGCGATCGTCTTCAGGCAGGCGTCGCCGCCGAGGTGGCCGAAGGTGTCGTTGTAGCGCTTGAAGTGGTCGACGTCGAGGAGGATCAGGGAGAGCGGCTTGACGTCGCGCGTGCAGCGCAGCCACTCCGACGCCAGGGTCTCGTCGAAGCAGCGCCGGTTGGCGACGCCGGTGAGGCCGTCGCGCGTCGCCAGGCGCTTCAGCTCGTCCTGCGCCACTTTCTGCGCGGTGATGTCGCGCAGTGTCTCCACCACGGCGACGAGTTGGCCGGATTCGTCGTAGATCGGGCCGGCGTCGATGGCGAGGTAGAGGCGGGTGCCCATCTGCGGCATGACGCACCAGTTCTCGGCGCGGCGGCCGTGGGCCGGCACGGCGTCGCGGCCGGCATGGTCCCAGTCGGTGTAGAGCTTGTCGATCTCCTCGGTGCGGCCCTGGGCGATCAGGTCGGCCAGGCAGGGGCGCGGCTCGCCGTAGAAGGCGCGCCAGTGTTCGCGGGTGCCGATGAGTTCTGCGGCGGGGATGCCGGTGAGGCGCTCGCAGGCCCGGTTCCAGATGATGACCCGGCACTCGGCATCGAGGACGAAGGTCGGCACCACCAGGTGCTCCATCAGCCGGACGGAGAAATCCAGCGAGCCAACCCTTTGATTTTCATTGAAGACGGCTCGCGCCATGATTGCCACCCGTGCCCCGATTTCTCCTTCCGATCAGTGCTCTACGGCACCGCAGGAGATAACTTAAGTAATAGGCTAGAACGGCATGCGCCGCTTGGGTGTCTTGGCAGGTTTGGCGGGCGGGGTGGCCTTGACCGGCTTGCGCGGCTGGTTTTTCTCTTCGCTGGCAAAGCGCACCTTGCCGTGCAGCACGCAGCCGCGCATGCCGGGATCGCAGGCGGCGCCCTGCACCAGTTGGCAGACGCCGTTCAGGTCATGGGGACAGGACCAGGAACTCATGGCGGCATTCTAGGCCGCCATGAGCGGGCGGGGGATGATCTGGATCAGGCGGCGGCTTCGTACAGCCGTTGCACCAGGCGCCGCGTCAGGCCGGCCGCCACGCGGCGCCGGTAGCCGGCGGCCACCAGCGTCGAGGCCATCGGCTGGATTTCCTTGCGCACCGCCTTGTCGAGCGCGGCGAAGACGGCGTCGTCCGGTTTCTGTCCGGCGAGGGCGTCGAGGCCGGGCACCAGGCCGGGATAGGAATTCACCCCGGTGCAGGCGACGCGCAGCGCGGCGATCCGATCGCCGTCGCGCTTGAGCGCCACGGCGATGCCGGCAAGCGGGAAATCGACGGCGCCGCGGATGCGCACCTTCTCGTAGCCGGCGGTCCAGCCGGCCTGGGCCGGCACGTCGACCGAGACGAGCAGGTCGCCGGGAGCGAGCTTGAGGTGGCGCATGCCGTCGTCGGCGAAGAGGGCGGCGAGCGGCTCGCGGCGGTTGCCCGTCGGGCCGGCGATGTCGACCTCGGCGCCGAGCGCCAGCAGGGCCGGCGCGAGGTCGCCGCTGTAGCAGGCGTAGCAGCGGTCCGACTTGGGCGCGACGCGGCAGGTGTCGCCCTCGCACTTCATGCAGAACTCGTTGGCGGTGCGCCACCAGTCGCCCTGGTTGTAGAAATAGCAGCGCGTGTCCTGCATCAGGTTGCCGCCGACGGTGGCCGAGACGCGGTGTGTCGGGCCGGCCACCAGCGCGGCGGCCTCGGCCAGCAGCGGGGCATGGGCGCGCACGGCGTCCGAGCCGCACAGCGCCTCCAGCGTGACGCCGGCGCCGATGCGCAGCGACTGACTTTCGGCGCGGATCTCGCGCAGTTCGGCGAGGCCGGTGATATCGATGAGCGACTGCGCCTTCTGGATGTTGCGGCGCAGGTTGGGCACGAGGTCGGTGCCGCCGGCGAGGTAGCGCGATTCGCCGGCGCGGTGCAGGGCGATCGCCTGGGCGACCGTCTCCGGCTTGTGGATGGCGAGGGCTTGCATCAGACGGCTCCTTCGGTGGCGGGTTGCTTGGCCGACTTGCGGGCGGCGGCACGGCGCTCGCGCTCGCGTTCCTCCAGGGCGCCGGCGACGCGCTCGGGCGTCAGCGGCAGTTCGCGCAGGGCCAGGCCGGTGGCGTTGCGCACCGCCTCGGCCAGCGCCGCCGGCAGGCTGGAAAGCGGGCCTTCGCTGGCCTCCTTGGCGCCGAAGGGGCCGTTCGGGTCGAGGCTCTCGACGATGCCGACCTCGATCGGCGGCGACTCGGCGATGGACGGCACGCGGTAGTCGAGGAAGTTGGCGGCGGTGTGCAGGCCGTTCTCGTAGCGCGTCTCCTCGCAGATGGCCTGGCCGAGCCCCATCCATACCGCGCCCTGGATCTGGCCCTCGACCGAGAGCGGATTGATGGCGTAGCCGCAATCGAGCGCGCACCAGGCGCGCTCCACCGTGACCAGGCCGGTGACCTCGTCGACGCTGACCTCCACCACCGTGGCGGCGTAGGAGAAGCCCATGGTCGAGCCGACGGCGCCACCGCGGTGCTTGCCGCCCTGGAAGTCCTCGGGGCAGGTGAAGGTGCCCTTGACGGTGAGCGTGCCGGTGCCGACCAGCGCCTCGACGGTGGTCTCCTTGAAGCTCAGCGTCTCGCCGCTGCTCGCCGCGCGATAGGCCTCGCCGAGGCACTCGATGTCCTCGGTCGTGGTCTTCAGCTTGCGCGCCGCCGCCTCGACCAGCAGCTTCTTCAGGTTTTCCGCTGCGTCGATGGTGGCATTGCCGACCATGTAGGTGACGCGCGACGAATAGGAGCCGTTGTCCTTCGGCGTCACCAGACTGTCGGAGGCGACGACGCGGATGCGCTCCCAGTCGACGCCGAGTACCTCGGCGACGCACTGCGCCATGATGGTCGACGAGCCCTGGCCGATCTCGGAGGCGCCGGTGAGGATGACGATGCCGCCGTCCCAGTCGAGCTTGAGGATCACCGTGGCATGCGGTTCGCCGCTCCAGTGCACCGGCTTGGCCGAGCCGGAGACGAAATGCGAGCAGGCGATGCCGAGGCCGCGCCCCTTGGGCAGCTTGCCATAGCGTTCGCGCCATCCTGAGGCGCGCTCGACCCAGTCGAGCGCCTCGGGCAGGCCGTAGGAGGTGACCCGCAGGCCGTTGATGGTCTCGGTCGGCGCCTTGAGCAGGTTGCGGCGGCGCACCTCGATCGGATCGAGGCCCAGCTCCGTCGCCATCTCGCCCATCAGGGCGTCGAAGGCGTAACGGGCGTTGACCGTGCCGTGGCCGCGCATGGCGCCGCAGGGCGGCGTGTTGGTGTAGACGCGGTAGCCGTCGTACTTCACCGCCGGCAGGTCGTAGAGGCCGTTGAGCAGCGCGCCGGCGTAGAGGATGGTGACGATGCCGTAGCCGCCGTAGGCGCCGCCGCGCATGACCATCTCCATCTCGCAGGCGGTGAGGCGGCCCTCGCGCGTCATGCCGATCCTGATGCGGATGTCGCTCTCCGGCCGGCCGCGGTGGGTGAGGAAGGTCTCCTCGCGCGTCAGGTCGAGGCGCACCGTGCCGCGCGCGGCGCGGGCGAGCAGGCCGCAGACGATCTCGAAGTTGAGCGTCTCGGTGCGCGCGCCGAAGCCGCCGCCGATGAAGGGCTTGACGACGCGGATGCGCGACGGGTCCATGTCGAGGCAGCGCGCCAGCGAGAGGTGCACGTAGTAGGGCACCTGGGTTACCGAGTGCAGCGTCAGGTGGCCGCGCTCGGGCTCGTAGGTGGCGAGCGCCGCGTGCGGTTCCATGTGGGCGTGGGTCACCTCGGCGCAGCGGAAGGTCTGCTCGCGCACCAGGTCGGCGCGGGCGAAGCCGGCGGCGACGTCGCCGAACTCGTTGTGCACCTCGCGCTCGAGGTTGCCGCGCTTGTTGTCGTGCAGCAGCACGGCGTCTTCCCGGCGCGCGTCGGCGGCGGCGAAGTAGGCCGGCCGCTCGGCCACCTTGAGGCGGATCAGCTTGAGGGCGCGCTCGGCGGTCTCGGCGTCGACAGCGGCCACCGCCGCCACCGGCTCGCCGCGGTAGCGGATGCGCTCGCGCGCCAGCGGGAATTCGTTCTGCGAGATGGGCAGGATGCCGTAGGGCTTGTCGCAGTCCTGGCCGGTGACGATGGCGACGACGCCGGGCAGGGCGGCCGCCTCGGCCGTGTCGACGGCGACGATGTCGGCGTGGGCGTAGGGGCTGCGGAAGATGCGCCCGACGAGGGCATTCGGCGCCGGCAGGTCGGCGGTGTACTGCGCCTTGCCGGTGACCTTGTCGACGCCGTCGATGAGCGGGCGCCGCGCGCCCGCGCCGCTGCGGTTCGCTTTCATGCCGCCGCCTCCGCGCCGCAGGCCGCCTGGACGGACTCGACGATCTTGACGTAGCCGGTGCAGCGGCACAGGTTGCCGCCGAGCGCCTCGCGGATCGCCGCCTCGTCAGGCCGTGGGTTGCGCCGCAGCAGCCCTTCCGCCGCCATGATCATGCCCGGCGTGCAGAAGCCGCACTGGGCGCCGAGCTTTTCGTGGAAGGCCTGCTGCAGGGGCGACAGGCGGCCGTTCTGCGACTGCGACTCGATGGTCTCGACGTGGCAGCCCTCGACCGAGGCGGCGAAGGTGCAGCAGGCCAGGCGCGGCTTGCCGTCGACCAGCACCGTGCAGGCGCCGCACTCGCCGCCGTCGCAGCCCTGCTTGGTGCCGGTCAGCTGCAGCGGCCCGCGCAGGTAGTCGATCAGCAGGGTGTTGTCCGCCACGGCGTCTTCGCGCCAGCGGCCGTTCACCTGGATGCGCAGGATGCGTTTCATGTGTCCGTCCTTTCATCGCCGAATCCGATAAAAGATTGGAACACAACAATTTGTAATCAAGCAATATGCAATGGTTTGCACAGCTGGCCGCAGGCCGCCGCGTCCTCCGCGGCCAGGATGCGGTGGCCGTGGGTGAAGGCGGTGGCGCGGCCGTTGCGGACGAAGCCGCACAGGGTGATGCCGAAGCGCCCGGTCACCTCGATGGCCAGCGAGGATGCGGCGGAGACGGCCGCGACCATTTCCAGCCCGGCGCGGGCCGCCTTGCTCGCCATCTCCAGCGTGACGCGGCTGGTCAGCGCCGTGCCGCAGCCGGCCAGCGGGCGGCCGGCGAGCAGGCACTGGCCGATGGCCTTGTCGAGGGCGTTGTGGCGGCCGAGGTCCTCGGCCAGCACCAGCAGGCGGCCGCTGGCATCGAAGATCGCCGCGGCGTGGGTGCCGCCGGTGGCAAGCCAGACGGCCTGGCGCTGGCGCATCGTCGTCATGATGGCGTCGAGGCGGGCGGGATCCAGCCGCAGGCTGTCGCCCACCGGCGGGATGCCGCGCACGACGTCCTCGACCCGCTCGCGGCCGCCGCAGATCCCGCAGGAGGAGCCGACCACCACGTTGCGGCGGCGCACCTGGGCGCGCTGCGGGTCGGCCAGGACGAGGCGCACCACGCCCGGATTGTCCGGGCAGACGGCGAGCGAGCGCAGGTCCTCGATGCGGTCGAAGAGTCCCTCGGTGAAGGCGAAGCCGGCGGCGAGCGCCAGCACTTCCGGCACGCCGCCTTCGGCCAGCACGCCGTCCCCGGGCGTGAAGCCGCAGGGCGCGGCGACCGGCTCGGTCGGCGTCCACATCAGGGTGTAGGCGCCGATGCCCTCGACGTCGATGGTGAGGGTTTCCTCCTCGACCACCCAGCAGGCGTCGTCGCTGCGGGAGGCCTCGTCGAAGCGCTGGGCGCCGACGGCGCGGATGCCGTGCTGATGGATGTAGGACATGGCCGGCTCCTTTCAGGCAACCTTGCGCAGGGCGACGCGCACCACGTCCGAACCCGAGCCGGTGGCGTCGGTGAGCTCCAGCGACATCGGCGCGACGGTGTTCAGGCTCGGCGCCTTGATGTCCTTGGCGTAGGGCGTCGCCCAGTGGTCGAACTGGCCGACGATGAGCAGGGTGTCGGGACGGATGCCCTGGTTGAGGATGGCCGGGCCGCGCGTGGTGCGCACCGTCGACACGATGTCAACCAGGTCGCCTTCCCCGATGCCGAGTTGCTCCGCGGTGCGCGTGTTCATCACCACGCCGCGGTGGCCGCGCACGTTCTGCGACAGCTCGTCCATGAGCTGGATCGAGGCGTTGCCGCTGGCGTGGAACTGCATGCTCTTGGTGGTGAGCAGCCAGTAGGGGAAGTCCTCGGGCTTCGCGCCCTGGTTCACCAGCGCCTTCTCCCACAGGCCGGGCATGTCGTGCCAGGCCGGCAGGAACTGGTACTCGGTGAGCTGGTTGTCCCACCAGTGGATGCCCTGCTCGTGCAGGCGGCGCTCGAGCTCGCGGCCTGAGCGGGTCAGCCGCTCCTGGTAGGGCAGCTCGTAGCGCAGGTCCAGTTCGACGAGCTTGGGCGTGAGGTACCAGCCGCGCCGCGACCACGGCTTGCTGTAGAAGCCGTTCTCGCGGAACCAGGCGAGGTCGCGCACTTCGGCGCCGCCGGTGAGTTCGGCGGTGGCGGCCTTGCAGGCGGCATCCCAGATCTCGTCGACCTCGTGCGGCACCGCCGGGTCGAGCGTGTAATCGAAGCCCTCGCCCTTCAGCGGCACGCTGCCCGCGCCGCGGTTGATGGCGGCGTTGTATTCGGCGAGGATGCCGACGCGGCGGGTGAGCTCGGTCGAGATCCAGGTGAAGTCGCGTGCGTCGCCCTGCGGATCGACCACCGGCTGGCGCAGGATGAAGCCCTGGTGGTCCCAGTACTGCTCGATGTACTTGGTGCGGCCGAGGCGGATGAGTTGCAGGCTTTCGAGGTCGGTGGCCTCCGGCAGCAGGATGTCGGCCATCCAGTTGGTCTCGTCGATGGTGTAGGCGAAGGAAACCATGAAGGGGAAGCGCGCCATGGTTTCCGACAGGCCGCGCGTGTCCCAGAAGGAGATCGCCGGGTTGGTGCGGAAGGTGATCCACAGCTCCGGGAAGGCCGGGTCCATGAGGTTTTCCGGCGCCTCCTTCTGCCACATCCAGGCGAGATGGGTCGGGCCGAGCGCCTGGCTCCAGGGGCCGTTGCCGGCGAGCGGCACCAGGGTGCGGTGGGCGTTGCGGCCGGTCGGCTTGCGCATCCAGCGCTTCGGGTCGGTCGGGTTGAGGCCGTGCACCATGAAGCCGTCCTCGCCGGGCTTGACGCTCTGCAGGCGGTCCTCGTGCGGGCGGTTGATGCGGATGGTGGTGCCGAGCGTGCCGCCGGGCACTTCCAGCGCGCCGACCAGCACCGCCATGACGGTGCGCGACCAGCAGCAGTCGAAGGCGCCCCAGCCGTTGTTGACGGTCTTGCCGAGCGTCACCGAGACGGGGCGGAAGGGCAGCACCTCGCCGTCGATCTCGATGGTCTCGCCGACGCGGGCGTGGTCGACGAATTCATTGGCGACGCGGCGGATGCGCTCGGCCGGCACCTCGCAGACCTTCTCCGCCCATTCCGGCGAATAGGGCGCGACATGAGCCACCAGCTTGGCGAAGGACGGCTCGCATTCGACGTCGCGGTGCTGCCAGCGGTCCTCGTCGGGGCCCTGCTCGTAGGCCGAGGCCACGCAGAAACGGCCCTCGAGGGCGGGCAGGGTGTCCGGCGTGTCGAAGGGCACGGCGGTGTTGCGGCGCGTGTCCCACAGCAGCGGCTTGCCGCTGGCCGGCTCGCGCAGGTAGTAGCCATTCGGGCCGACCAGGTAGGGCGAGGCGGTGCGGTCGCGCAGGAAGGGCAGGTCGAGGTTCTCGCGCCGCCGCTCGTGCAGCATGACGTGGATGAGGGCGAACATGAAGGCACCGTCGGTCTTCGGCTTGATGGGAATCCATTCGGCGGAGGCGGCGGCGGTGACGCCCAGGTGCGGTTCGACGTAGACGCGCTTCATGCCGCGCACGCGCGCCTTGGCATGGCGTGCGGCGGCGCAGACACCGCCGGTGACCTCGACGTTGGCGCCGAAGGCGATGTTGTATTCGGTATAGGGCGTGTCGGCAGCGACGGTGAAGGCGCGGTGCCAGTACTCGCCGTAGAGGTGCTCGGAGTGCACGCACTTGACGCCCTGGCCGGAGCCGAAGCTGAAGTCCATCGGCCCCCAGGCGGAGAGGAAGGCCGGGAAGGTGCCCATGTAGTTGGAGGGCGTGCCGCCGTGGCCGAAGCTGGCCGCCACGCGCGGCAGGCCGGCCTCGTCGATGATGCCCTTGGCGCGGATCTCCCGCATCTTCGCGGCGACGATGTCGAGCGCCTCGTCCCAGGAGATCGGCTCGAAGCCGGGATCCTCGTCGACGCCCTTCTTCGGGTTGGTGCGCCGCATCGGCGACAGGATGCGGTGCGGCGAATAGGTCTTCTGAATCAGGCCGTAGGCCTTGACGCAGGGCTTGCCGTCGCCGGGGTGGATGCCCCGGCCGTTGAAGTTCGGCGCCACTTCGGTGGCGACGCCGTTTTCCACCTTGACGGCCAGCAAGTCCGGGCCGGCCACGCAATTGAAGCAGTAGGTCGGCACCCATTTCGCCGTGTTCGATTCCATCTGGCCTCCCGTCCTGAAACGATACAAAAAATAAGTTTTTAAAACATAAATATGTATCGAGTGTAGACGGACTGAGCGGGCATGGAAATATGCATGGACAAGCACAATGGAGAGGATCGAATAGGCAACAGCTTGCAGCTGAAAGCGGGCGCGGTGCCCGTTTCCGACAACTCGGGGCGGTCGTCAGCGATGCAGGCGTGCCACTTCGGCGTGTCGGAAGCAGCCGGTGAGGTGGTCGTTCACCATGCCGGTGGCCTGCATGTGTGCGTAGCAGATGGTCGAGCCGACGAACTTGAAGCCGCGCGCCTTGAGGTCGCGGCTGAGGGCGTCGGATTCCGGCGTGCTGGCGGGCACCTGCTTGAGCGTCTTCCGGCGGTTCACGATCGGCCGGCCGTCGACGAAGCGCCAGACATATTCATCGAAGCTGCCGAATTCCTCCTGCACCGCGAGGAAGTGGCGGGCATTGTTGATGGCCGCCTCGATCTTCAGGCGGTTGCGCACGATGCCCGCGTCGGCGAGCAGGCGTTCGACCTGGCGCGGGCCGAAGCGGGCGACCTTGCCGGCATCGAAGCCGGCGAAAGCGCGGCGGTAGGCTTCGCGCTTCTTCAGGATGGTGATCCACGACAGGCCGGCCTGGGCGCCCTCGAGGATGAGGAATTCGAACAGCATCCGGTCGTCGTGCACCGGCACGCCCCATTCGGTGTCGTGGTAGGCGACGTAGAGCGGATCCGTGCCGCACCAGCCGCAGCGCACGAGTGTGCCCGTCATGGCAGGGTGAAGTAGATGGCGGCGCCGGCGCCGGGGCTGCCCTCGGCGCGGACGCGGCCGCCGTGGCGCTGGACGATGCGCTGGACGGTGGCCAGCCCGATGCCGGTGCCGGCGAACTCGTCGGGCCGGTGCAGGCGCTGGAAGGGCTGGAACAGCTTGTCGACATAGGCCGGGTCGAAGCCGACGCCGTTGTCGCGGACGAAATAGGCGCGTTCGCCGTCGATTTCCCGGACGCCGAATTCGATGCGGGCAGGTTCGGTCCGCGACGTGAACTTCCAGGCGTTGTCGAGCAGGTTCTCGAGGACGATGCGCAGCAGCGTCGGATCGGCCTGTGCCGTAACGGCTTCGGCAATGACGATCTCGGGGCGATGACGCGAATGCTGCGAAAGCTCCAGCAGGACGGTCCGCGCCATGGAGGATAGATCGACTTCGCGGCGATGCAGCGGCATGCGCGTGATGCGCGCCAGTTCGATCATGTCGTCGATGGTCTGGGAGAGCCGCTGGCTGGCCTTGCGGATGCGCTCCAGGTGGCCGCGGGCGGTGTCGTCGAGGCGGCTGCCGTAGTCCTCGGCGAGGATGTGGGCGAAGCCGTCGATGCCGCGCAGAGGCGCGCGCAGGTCGTGCGAGACGGAGTAGGAAAAGGCTTCCAGCTCGCGGTTGGAGGCCTCGAGGGCGGCGGTGCGCTCGCGCACGCGACGCTCGAGGCCCTCGTTGAGCTGGCGGATCTCCAACTGGGCGCGCTCGAGGGAGTCGATGTCCTGGTTGACGATGACGGCGCCGCTGATGCGGCCTTCGGCATCGAAGAGCGGGACGGCCGAGTTGAGGATGGTCCTGCGGCTGCCGTCGAAGCACTGGATGACGATCTTCTCGTTGATCGAGGTTTCGCCCTTGCTGAACGCCCGGGCGGCCGCCCATTCCTCGGGCCGGATCTCCCGCCCGCTGTCGGCCCACCAGGCCTTGTATTCGCCGAACTGCTCGATGCCGACGTAGCGGGCGCCCGCCCAGATGCGGGTGGCGGCGGGATTGCTGCGGCTGATGCGGCCCTGGCTGTCCATCAGCCAGACGCCCACCGGCAGCGAATCCATCACCGCCTCGAGCAGCTGGCGCTCGCGCTGGACGGCTTCCTCCGCGCGGTGGCGCTCTGTGATGTCGGTGAATACGCCGATGTAGCGCAGGGGTTTCCCCGTCTCGTCGCGCACGACGGTGATGCTGAGCAGCTCGGGATAGATTTCGCCGTTCTTGCGGCGGTTCCAGATCTCGCCGCTCCAGTAGCCGTCGCGCACGATCGCCTGCCACATCGCCGCGTAGAAGGCGCGGTCCTGGCGGCCGGACTGCAGCAGGCTGGGATTGCGGCCCAGCACTTCCGCTTCCGTGTAGCCGGTGATCTCGGTGAAGGCGCGATTGACCGAGATGATGTTCTGCCCGGCGTCGGTGACGGTGACGCCTTCCCGGCTGTTCTCGAAGACGGTGGCGGCGAGACGCAACTGGATTTCGGCGCGCTTGCGCTCGGCGATGTCGCGGGCGACGCTCATGACGGCGGGGCGGCCGTGCAGGGCGATGCGCACCGCCGCCGTCTCGACGTTCACGATGTCGCCGTCCAGCGTCAGGTAGCGCCGCTCCGTCAGGGGCAGCATGGCTTCCGTCCCGCTTTCCATGAGTTCCAGGCGCGATTCCTTCTGCGGCCAGTCCTCGGGCGTGACCAGGTCGCGCAGCGGGCGGCCGATGAGGTCCTGCGGCGATGCCGCCCGGTGCAGGGCCAGGGCCGCCTTGTTGGCGAGCACGACGCCCCGGTCCTGCAGCACCATGATGGCGTCCGGCGACAGCTCGAACAGGAGCCGATAGCGCTCCTCGCTCTCGCGCAGGGCCATTTCCGAGGCCTTCCTTTCGGTGATGTCCTTGCCGGTGCCGCGGTAGCCGGCAAAGCGTCCGTCCGGGCCGAAAATGGGCCGCCCGCTGACGACGAACCAGCGCAGGCTTCCGTCCGGCGAGCGCATGCGGTAGGTGAAGTCGTGGAACGGCTCGTGCCGCTCCAGCAGCGCCCGGTGCCTGGCCCATTCCGCCTCGCCGATCCCCTCGATCGGCAGTTCCCAGCGCAGCTTGCCGATGGTGGATGTGGCGTCGACGCCGCTCTTGCTCGAAACGCCGACGGACATCTCCGTGAAACGGAAGTGTTCGTCCTGCTCCCAATACCAGTCGGAGGACAGTTCGGCGAGGTCGCGGAAGCGCGCTTCGCTTTGCCTGAGGTCGCGCGTGACTTCCTTGGCGTGGCGTTCCGCAAGGCGGCGCGAGCGCACCAGCGTGTGCGCCAGGGCCGCCAGCAGCAAAGTCAGTGTCAGCAGGACGGCGGGGACGTAGATGGCGAGGTGGCGCTGGGGAAACAGGATCAGTTCCGGGCCGGCCTCTAGGGTCAGGCGCCATTGCGTACCCTGCACACCGACATGGCGCTGCGCGACGTAGCGCACGCCGCCGGCAAGGGCGGGTTCGCTGCCGGACAGAATGGGCGCGGCAGTTTCAGGCGCGCCGCCCGGCGGCAGGGCGGCGACGCGCAGCCGCACCTGCTGCTCGCGCAGCTGCGCGAGCAGCGGCGCGAGCATCTTGTCGAGATTGACCGTGATGGCAACCACCCCCGCCAGTCGGCTGCCCGTCAGGGCGAAGCGCGGCGGCTGCGTGTCCGCGAGGTACACGGGCGCGAGGAAGGCCAGCACGGGCGTGTCTGCATTCGTCCGGTCATGTGCGAAGGGCAGGGTTGCTGCCAGCGCACCTTCCGCTTCCAGCCGCCCGAGCACCGCGGCGACGGACGGATTGTCGGTAAGTCTCAGGCCCGGCAGCCCGTCGTTCCCGGCGGCGGGCTCGGCGTGGCGGATGAGCAGTTCGCCGCCCCGGCGCTCCGCGAAGAAATAGGCCTGGATGGGGTGGGTGCCTGCATGCAGGCGCAGGATGTCGACGAAGCCGCGGAATTGTCCGGCGGGCATCCCGGGCAGATCCAGGAACGAGGCCTGCAGGGCCCGCGTCAGGCCGGCGAAGTGGGCGACGTGCTCGGCAAGGTTGCCGGCCGTCAGGTCGGCCAGCGCGTTCAGGCGGTCGTCGGCCTTTTCCCGGACATGGCGGTCGGCCAGTACGCCGCCGACGATGCTCAGGGCGAGGCCGAGCAGCAGCACCGCCGGAACGGTCCATCGCGCAACACGGGTATCAGGAAGCGAGCCGGTCATTGGTCGGGGCTGCATTGTTTTGGCAGCCATGTTTGCTTTATGCCTTAACCAACCATCTCGGCGCAAGCAGGAAATACTTGAGCTAAACCTTGCAGTCCGGAGGGGAATTCAGGGCAGGGTGAAGTAGAAGGAGGCGCCCTGTCCGGGCGAGCCTTCCGCCCAGACGCGCCCGCCGTGGCGGCGCAGGATGCGATAGACGATGGCCAGGCCGATGCCGGTGCCCTCGAAGCGCTTGGCATCGTGCAGGCGCTGGAAGGGCTTGAACAGCTTGTCGGCATAGGCCATCTCGAAGCCGGCACCGTTGTCCCTGACGCAGAAGACCTTGCCGCCGCCCATCGTGCAGAGGGTGATTTCGATGCGGGCATCGGGGCGCTCGGCGGTGAATTTCCAGGCATTGCGCAGCAGGTTGTCGAGCAGGGTCTTCAGCAGGACGGGATCGCCCCGGGCGCTCAGGTTTTCGGCGATGTGCCAGTCGACCTTGCGTTCCGGCGCCTGTTCCTCCAGGGCGCTGCGGATCTCGCCGGCCTGGGCGCTGAGGTCTACGGGCACACACTTCAGTTCCTGGCGGCTGACGCGGGCCAGGCTGAGCAGGTCGTCGATGAGGAGCCCCATCTTCTGGCTGGAGGCGCGGATGCGCTCCAGGAATTGGCGGCCCTGCGGGCTGACCTGCGAATCCGGGTCCTCGGCAAGCAGGTGGCTGAAGCCGTCGAGTGCCCGCAGCGGCGCGCGCAGGTCGTGGGAGACCGAGTAGCTGAAGGCCTCCAGTTCATGGTTTGCGGCTTCCAGTTCGTGGTTGGCCGCCTCCAGGGCTGCCGTCCGCTCGCGCACCCGCTGCTCCAGCGTCTCGTTCATGCTGCGGATGGTGGCATTGCCGGCCTGCAGTTCGCCGAGCAGTTTCTCGATGTTGTCCGCCATGCGGTTGAAGGCCCGCGACGTCTGGGCAATCTCGATCACATTGGATTCCGGTGCGCGCCTTGAAAGGTCGCGTCGCCGAACTGCCGGGCGCTGGCGGCAAGCTCCCGCAGCGGCTTCAGGCCGCTGCGCAGCGTCAGGATGAACAGGGGCAGGGCAATGGCCAGGATGGCCAGCGAGAACAGGAAGGTCAGCCCGAGCTGTCGCCACAGGTCGGCGGCCAGGATGCCTGCCGAAGGTTCGGCGAGGAGCTCGCCGTAGCGGACGCCGCCGGCGTCGATGGACATGCGAACGGGCTCGGCGCGCAGGCCCAGGAGGGCCGGGAACCAGCCGGGTGCGCCGTCTCCATGTTCGGGACGCTCGGGAAGGCGGCCTTCGACGAGCGTCTTCTCGCCGGCGGCATCGCGCAGTTCCAGGCGCTGGAAGTAGCCATGGCGGAGGACGCTGTCGAGGGTTTGCTGGGCGGTGGCGAGGTCGCCGACGACGAGATCGTTTCGCAGCGTGGGCACCAGCGCGACGCCGATGCTGCGGGATTGCTCCGCCATGCGCTGCTGCGCATTGCGTACCTGGATGACGGCCTCGGTGGCGAAGTCGACCGCGAAGATCGTGACGATGGCAGCCGTGGCAAGCAGGAGAATGCGCGCCTGCAATCCGATTCTCACTGGCCGATCTTCCGGTAGATGCGGCGGACGTTGTCGTAGTCGCGCTCGCCGGCCGGCTCGAAGCCGGGTGACTTGATCTTCTGCAGCAGGGGAACGGCCCTGGGGTCGTGCTGCATGCCGGTCAGGGCGCGCCGGATGGCTTCCGCCTTGTCCCGGGGGACGCGCGGATGGACGATGACCGGCAGTTCCGCAAACTCCTCGGAGACGAACAGCAGGCGATAGAGGAGACCTTCCCGTTCGGCATACTGGGCCAGGAAGCGGGAATTGACTGCGGCAGCATCCACCTGCCTGGCCTTGAGCTGGGCCAGCGCGCCTTCCTGGTTGCCGGCAAACACGGCCTCCGAGCGAATGCCGCCGGAATCGAGGGCCACCCTGGGAACGGCATACGCGACGAAGGCCTCCTCGGACGGGTAGGCGATTCGCCTGCCTTCCAGGTCCTTCAGCGACTGCAGAGGGCTGTCGGCAGGGACGGCGATGACGCCGCGGATGGGATCGCCGCCCCAGCGGGCGATCACCCTGTAGAGGCCGTCGAATTCCTTCTGGAAATTGTGATTGGTATAGGCAAAGTCGAATTCGCCGCGGCCCATCATGGCGTCGGTTTCCTGCACCGTGCGCCCCATTTTCATCTGCAGGGGGATGCCGGTGACTTCGGTCAGGTATTGCAGGAGGGGATTCCACCTTTCGGCGGTGAGGAGCGGGCTCTGCTGGTTGAGCACGCCGAAAACCAGCGCTCTGGATTCCGTGGCGGATGCCGGCCCGGCGAGGAGGAAGCCAAAGCACAGCGCCAGCAATGTCAGAACCCGCTTCGGCATACGCGAAAAGAATACCGTACAAGGTTGGAAAATAGCACCCAACCGCCGGGGATACAAGGAACGGTGGCGACAGTCTGCTTGGCGGTTTGTCATCATGACAGGGTGAAGAAGAAGGCCGCACCCTGGCCGGGGCTGCTCTCGGCCCAGATGCGTCCGCCATGGCGGAGCAGGACGCGATGGGCGATGGCCAGGCCGATCCCGGTGCCCTCGAAGCGCTTCGGGTCGTGCAGGCGCTGGAAGGGCTTGAACAGTTTGTCGGCGTAGGCCATCTCGAAGCCCGCGCCGTTGTCCCGCACGCAATAGACCTTGCCGCGCCCGCTGCAGTCGGCGGACAGTTCGATGCGGGCATCCTTTCGCTCCGCGGTGAATTTCCAGGCATTGCTCAGCAGGTTGTCGAGCAGGGCCTTCATCAGCACCGGGTCGGCGTTCACGTGCAGGCCGGGCGCGATCTGCCAGTCGACCTTGCGCTGCGGGAACTGATCCTCCAGGGACTCGCGGATCTCGCCCGCCAGGATGCTGAGGTCGACCGGAACCCGCCGCAGTTCCTGCCGGCTGACGCGGGCAAGGTCGAGCAGGTTGTCGATCAGTTCGCCCATGCGCTTGCTGGCAGCCCGGATGCGGGCAAGGTAGTTGAGGCCGTTCTCGTCGAACTTCTGCGCGTACTCCTCTTCGAGCAGGTGGCTGAATCCGTTCAGCGCGCGTAGCGGTGCGCGCAGGTCGTGGGAGACCGAATAGCTGAACGATTCGAGCTCCTGGTTGGAGGCCTCCAGTTCGGCGGTGCGCTCGTGAACGCGCCGCTCGAGGGTTTCGTTGAGCAGGAGGATCTCGGCCTCGGCGAGCTTGCGTGCGGTGATGTCGTCGAACATGACGAAGACTTTCTCCGCCACGGGGACGCCGAAGATGGACATGGTCTTGACGCTGCCATCCTTGCAGGTGACCCGGTACTCCCTGGCCTCGATTTCCTGGTTGAATGCGATGGCCTTCTCGACGAGCCCCATCCACTGCGCGACGACTTCGCTGCGGTAGGCCTCGTCGGGGTAGGCCTTGACCCACCAGGCGCCCATGTCGGGGATGTCCTCGGGCCGGTAGCCGAAAGTGTCGATCGCCTTGCGGTTGATGAACTCGATCCGGCCTTCCATGTTCACGATGGCCATCGATATGGGGCTCTGTTCGATGATGTGCCTGAACCGTGCCTCGCTTTCGCGCAGGGCCGTCTCGGCCTGCTTGCGCTCGGAGATGTCGAGGCCGAGGCTGATGACCGAAGGCCGGCCGTCGACCTCGATGCGCACGCCGGTGATGACGTAGGGGATGCGCGCACCGCTTTTCGCGATCAGGGTGGCTTCGACGCTGGATGACCCCGTTGCGAATACCTGCGCGGTCGCGCGGCGGATGTGCGTCCGCTCGTCCTCGTCGTAGAGCTCGATGGTGCGGAGGAGCGCCAGCTCGTCGGAACTGAGACCGAGCACTTTCTCCAGGTTCTTGTTCCACAGCAGAAAGCGGCCGGACGGGTCGAACAGGAAGAAAATGCCGGGGATGGAGTCGATCAGCTTCTGGCTGAAATCGCGCTCTCTGCGGATAACCGCCTGCGCCTGTTCCTGCTCGGTGACGTCCGTATAGGTCGTGACGAAGCCGCCGCCGGCCAAGGGATTGCCGCGCACCTCGATGATGCGGCCGTTGGGACGGGTGCGGCGAAAGCAGTGCGGCTGGAAGTTGCGGGCGCGCTCGACCATCTCCTGCACCTTCGCCTCGATATCGCAGGGCCCGTATTCGCCGCGCCGGGCATTGAAGCGGGCGAAGTCGGCAAAGGTGGCGCCGCCGCCGGCCAGCGACTCGGGGAGGTCGAGCAACTCGCAGAATCGCTTGTTGAGCGCCGACATGTTGAGGTCGGCGTCGACGACGCTGATGCCCTGGTCCATCGCCTCCAGCGTGGCCTGCAGGATGGCCGTCTGGCGGGCCAGCGCGGCTTCCGCCTGCTTGCGCTCCGAGATGTCGAGGCCGACCCCGATCAGGCCCGGACGGCCGTCCTCCAGTTCGATGCGCTCGCCGGTGAAGAAGAAGGGCCGCAGGGTGCCGTCCTTCGACTTGAAGCGGGCCTCGGCGGTAGTGGAGCCGCTGGCGAACACTTCGCCGATGCGCGACGCGATCAACTCCCTGTCGCTGCCCTCGAAGAAATCGAGGGGATGCGCGGCGGACATGTCTTTGCTCGAGTAGCCGGCGATGGTCTCGAAGTTCCGGTTCCAAAGCAGGAAACGTCCGTCCTGGCCGATCAGGTAGAAGATGCCGGGCACCGATTCGATCAGGCGCTGGCGGAAGTCCCGCTCGCGGCGGATTTCGGCGGCAATGCGTTCCTGCTCGGTGATGTCGGCGTAGGTGGTGACGAAGCCGCCGTCGGGGAGGGGGGTGCCGATGATTTCCAGCACCCTGCCGTCGGGTCGCGTGCGCTTGAGCCGGTGCGGCACGAAATGCCGGGCGCGCTCGATGCGCTCGCGCACCTGCGCTGCGACGTCGCCGGGGCCGTATTCCCCGCGCTCGGCGTTGAAGCGGAAGACATCCTCGAGCGTCGTGCCTTCGTGGATGAGGGACGGCGGGAAGTCCAGCAGTTCGAGGAGGCGCTGGTTGTGTCCGATCAGCCTCAGGTCCGCGTCGACGACGCTGACTCCCTGGGACATGGTCTCCAGCGTGGTACGCAGCACCTGGGTCATGTCCCTCGCCAGTCGGTGGGCGCGTTCGCGCGAGCGGGCCTGCACCAGGTAAAGCGCAGCCAGCAGGTGGCTGATGATCAATCCGCCGATCAGGACCAGGACGGGCATGCCGCGGCCAGGCTGGCTGCGCAGCCATGCGGTATGGGCGTCGTAACTTACTTCCCAATTCCTGCCGCCGAACCCGATGGTGGTTTTCCGCGTGTACAGCGGCGGCCCGTCTGCCGAGGCGCCGCTCTCGAAGACCGTCATGCGCGGACCGGCGCTGCCGGGCTGGGTCGGTCCGGCATCCTCAACGTGGATGCGCACGCCGTCGACGTCGAGCCGGCGGAAGAAATCGCCGAATGTGGCATGGCTGTCGACCGTCAGGACGACGAAGCCTTCCAGGGCGGCACGGCGCTGCCCTACGCTGCCGGTGGGCGCGCCATGGCGGTAGGCGGGGGCACGCAGGACCAGGCGCGGTGCGCCGTCGGGACTTTGCACGACCCTGAACGGCGCCGAAATCTGGAAGCGTCCGCTGTCCCGTGCCATCCGGATGGCATCGATATTGCCGGCCTGGGTGCCGGCGTCATAGCCGAAAGCCGCCAGATTGGCGGCCATGGGCTCGATGAACTCGATCACGACATAGTCCGGCCGGTTGCCTTCGGGCCGGATGCTGAAGGCGGGATAGCCCTTCGGGTCCAGGCTGCGGTCTTTGCGTACGCGTTCGGTGAAGGCGGCCTTGTCTCGGTGGCGGACGTATCGCTGGAAAGAGAGGGCCTGCAGGCCGGGAAGGCGCTGATTGAGCTGCAGGTTCTCGCTGTAGCGATGGAACTCTCGGCGATCGACCCGCTCGGAGGCGATGAACAGGCCTTGCAGGCCGAGAACCAGGTTGCGGAAGTCGTCCAGCCGCTTCTCAAGCTGGGCGAAGGCGGTTTCGGCGCTGGATTCGAAGCGCCCCCGGGCCTCGCGCGCCAGATGGTCCGACAGCGCCCATGCCGCCAAGCAGGAAATCAGCACCCCGGCCGCCAGCACGAGGCCTGCCGCCATGCGAGGAGACAAGCCGCCGCGGGGCGGATCTTGGTCTCGGATCTTGGCGGACAGTCCCTGCATGATCGCAGCTTATAATTTGCATTCGGCCCTGGCAACAAACGTTAACGTACTGAATGCGCGAGAACTTGAGCCACACGCATGCGGATGCCCCATCCGACTGGGTGAGGCGTTGCGCCGTTCTGCTGCCCCGGGCGGCTGGGGTGCTCGATGTGGCCTGCGGCCGCGGCCGCCATGTGCGGCTTCTGGCCGGCATGGGGCATGCGGTCGAGGCCGTCGATCGGGATGCGGAGGCATTGGCCGGCCTGTCGGCCCTGCCGGGCGTGACGACCCGCGTGGCGGATCTGGAGAAGGGTCCCTGGCCCTATGCCGGCCGGCGATTCGATGGCATCGTCGTGTCCAACTACCTGCACCGGCCGCTGTTCCCGCATCTCGTGGCGGCGCTGGCGGATGGTGGCGTGCTGATCTACGAAACCTTCATGTCGGGGAATGAACGCTTCGGCCGGCCGTCCAATCCGGACTTTCTGCTGCGCCCGAACGAACTGCTGGAGGCTTTCGGCGGGGAACTGCAGGTGCTTGCCTTCGAGCAGGGCGAGGTGGTCCGGCCCAAGCCTGCATGCGTGCAGCGCTTGTGCGCCGTCAGGGCTGAAGATCCGGCAGGGCTTCGTTTGCCAGAATCCGTCTAGCCAGGCTGTCCAGCCCTGCCGGCGAAAGGTCGTCGGTGGCATAGTGCGGCGCTTCGGCGAAACGGATGTAGTTCCTGCCCTGCGAGCGCTTGTAGAGCGGGTCGTAGTGCTTCTCCAGCAGTTCTCCCACCAGTGCCGGCCAGTCGCGTGCCCCGACCAGCGTCCGCCAGTGCGAGAGGGTTTCAACGCCCTGCAGTTCGCGCAGGCAATCCAGCTTCTCCTGCAGGCTGGCCGGGTCGGCGAGGAAGTAGTCGTAGTCCCCGATGAGGAAGCGCACGCGCGCAGCAAAGGTGGCCTCGATGCGCAGGCAGGGGCTGGCGCGCATGGTCTCGAGCAGGGCGTCGGGCACCTGCAGCCGGCCGATCTTGCGGCTTTCCGCCTCGACGAACACCGGCCGCTCGAAAGTCAGCCCCTGCAGCACGGCGAGCAGGCGGCTCTCGAACATCCTCTGCGAGGGCTGCGCCTCGTCGGGCAGGCCGCCCAGCACCGAGCCCTTGTGCGCGGCCAGCGCCTCCAGGTCGAGCACCTGCGCGCCTTGGGCGGCGAGGGCCTCGAGCAGGCGGCTCTTGCCGCTGCCGGTGGCGCCGGTGACGACGCGGAAGGAATAACGGCGCGGCAGTTCGGCCAACTGGGCGACGACGTGGCGGCGCCAGGACTTGTAGCCGCCTTCCAGCGCGCTGGCGTGCCAGCCGATCTGGCGCAGCACGTGGGTCATGGCGCCGCTGCGCTTGCCGCCGCGCCAGCAGTAGACCAGCGGCTTCCATTCGCGCGGCTTGTCGAGGAAGCGCGCCTCGATGTGCTCGGCGATGTGGCGGGCGACGAGGGCGGCGCCGAGCTTCTTGGCGGCGAAGGGCGATTCCTGCTTGTAGAGCGTGCCGACGCGGGCGCGCTCCTCGTTGGAGAGCACCGGACAGTTGACCGCACCCGGCATGTGGTCTTCGGCGTACTCGGCGGGCGAGCGCACGTCGATGATCTCGTCAAATCCGCCGGCCTGTGTTACGTTCGCGACACCCTGTGTTTTCATCTTTTTCATGGACATCAAACTTACGCAATTCTCCCACGGCGGCGGCTGCGGCTGCAAAATCGCGCCGGCGGTACTGACCGAACTGCTCGCCGACACGCCGCTGCGCACGATGCCGAAGGAACTCATCGTCGGCACCGAGACCAGCGACGACGCGGCGGTGTACAAGCTCAACGAGGAGCAGGCCATCGTTGCCACGACGGACTTCTTCACGCCGATCGTCGACGATCCCTACGACTTCGGCCGCATCGCTGCGACCAACGCCATCTCGGACATCTATGCCATGGGCGGGCGGCCGATCATGGCGCTGGCGGTGGTCGGCATGCCGCTCGACAAGCTGCCGCTGGAAGTGATCCGCAAGATCCTCGCCGGCGGCGAGTCGGTCTGCGCCGAGGCAGGCATTCCCATCGCCGGCGGTCATTCCATCGACGTGCTGGAGCCGATCTACGGCCTGGTGGCGCTGGGCCTGGTGCACCCGCAGCGCGTCAAGCGCAACAGCGGCGCCAGGGACGGCGACCTGCTCGTTCTCGGCAAGCCGCTCGGCGTCGGCATCCTCTCGGCAGCGCTGAAGAAGGGCCTGCTGACGTCCGACGGCTATGCCACCATGATCCGCCATACGACGAAGCTCAACACGCCCGGCGCGCGCCTGGCCGAGCTGGACGGCGTGCATGCCCTGACAGACGTCACCGGCTTCGGCCTGGCCGGCCACCTGCTGGAGATCTGCCGCGGTTCGCAGCTGTCCGCCTCGCTGCGCTTCGCCGACCTGCCGCTGATCCCGGAGGCGGTCGGCTTCGTCAAGGAGGGTATCTCCACCGGCGCGTCGACGCGCAACTGGACCGGCTATGGCGCGGAGGTCGCACTGCCGGCGGGAGCGCCCGACTGGCAGCAGAAGCTGCTCACCGATCCCCAGACCAGCGGCGGCCTGCTCGTCGCCTGCGCACCGGAGGCGGCGGCGGTGGTGCTGGCCGAACTGCACGGCGCCGGCTTCGCCGAGGCGCGCGAGATCGGCCGCCTCGAGGTGGGGGCGCCGCGCGTGAACGTCACTTGAGCTGGGGCTTCAGAACCTTCCAGACGTTGTCGAGAATGATCGGCTGCGCCTCGGCAACGGGGTGGATGTTGTCGGGCTGGAACAGTTCGCGCTTCTCCGCCACGCCGTCCAGCAGGAAGGGCACCAGCGCCGCCTTGTGGCGTTTCGCCAGATCGGCATAGCTCTGCTCGAAGGCGCGCGTGTAGTCGATGCCGTAGTTCGGCGGCAGCTTCATGCCGGCCAGCACGATGCGCGCCTTGCGCGCACGGGCGGCTTCTATCATGGCGTGCAGGTTGTCGCGCAGGGCGGCGACCGGCAGGCCGCGCAGGCCGTCGTTGCCGCCCAGCGCGATGATCACCACCGCCGGGCGTGCCTGGTCGAGCGCGGCGCCGATGCGGCTGCGCCCGCCGGCGGTGGTGTCGCCGCTGATGCTGGCATTGACGACGCTATAATCCAGCCGCTGTTCGCGCAGGCGCTTTTCGAGCAGCGATGGCCAGGACTGGTTTGCGCCGAGCCCATAGCCGGCCGACAGGCTGTCGCCGACGACGAGGATGGTGCCCGCCGCCTGCGCGGCAAACGAAAACAGAAGAAAGACACCCGCAGAGATGAACTTGAGCATTGACTCCTCGGTACCCATGGTCGAAGCCGCAGCCCTCGGCAAGGAAGTGCCGAGCGGCGACGGCCGGTTGGTGATTCTGCACGAGATTTCCTTCCGGGTCATGGCCGGCGAGGCGGTGGCCATCGTCGGCGCCTCCGGCTCCGGCAAATCGACGCTGCTTGGACTGCTGGCCGGCCTGGACGTTCCGACGCAGGGCCGCGTGCTGCTGGCCGGGCGCGACCTCAATGTCCTCGACGAGGATGCGCGGGCGGAACTGCGCGGCGGCATGCTCGGCTTCGTCTTCCAATCGTTCCAGCTGCTGCCGGCACTGACGGCGCTGGAGAACGTCATGCTGCCGCTCGAGCTGGCCGGCCGCAGCGGCGCGCGCGCCGATGCGGAGCAGATGCTCTCGCGCGTCGGCCTGGCGCAACGCCTCGGCCATTACCCGAAGCACCTTTCCGGCGGCGAGCAGCAGCGCGTCGCCATCGCGCGGGCCTTCGCGGCGAAGCCCGGCCTGCTGCTGGCCGACGAGCCGACCGGCAACCTCGATGCCGCCACCGGCGCCGACATCATCGACCTGATGTTCGACATGAATGCCGAGCAGGGCACGACGCTGGTGCTGGTGACGCACGACGAGGCCATCGCGCGGCGCTGCGGCCGCGTGCTCAAGCTGGGCGGCGGACGGCTGATCAGCTGACCAGCCGGGCGCAAGCGACGCCGCTGCGCACGGCCGCCTCCAGCGTTGCCGGGTAGTCCGAGGCGACGTAATCCCCGCAGAGATAGAAATCCGCCAGCGGCGTTTCGCAGGCCGGTCGCCGCACGCCGGGGCGGCAGGCGAAGGTGGCGCGCTTCTCGACGATCACCTGCGTCCAGACGGGCGCGGGCGTCTTGCCGACGATGCCGCATACTTCGGCGTGGATGCGCGCGGCGAGTGCCTCATGCGGCAGGCCGAGGTGCGGTCCGCGGGCGCTGGTGACGGCGGCGAGCACGTCTTCGGCATACTGGAACAGGAAGTGCGCCGTGCCGCCGATGCCGACCATGCGGTCGGGCAGGCGCACCGGGCGTGGATAGCCGAGATAGGCGGTGAGGATCGGCTCATGGTCGAGGCGCGCGACATCCTCCAGCACCGGCAGCAACCGCGGCAGCGCCTCGGCGAGGCGCGGCAGGTGATAGGGCGCTACGGCGGCGATGACGTGGGAGTAGCTGCGCCCGGAGGCGTCGCCCTCGAGGCGGAAGCCGTCGGCGGTCTGTCCGACGGCGCGGATCGCCGTGCCGCGAAGGACCTCTCCGCCGCGTTCCTGCACGAAGCGCTCGGCCGGTTCCGGAAACAGGGCGGAAAAATCCGTGCGCGGCAGCAGCAGGTCGCTGGCTTCGCGCGCCGCCGCCAGGCTGTCGCGCAGGACGTTGAGGAAAACCTGGGCGGAGGCCTCCGCTGGCGGCGTGTTGAGCGCCGAAACGCAGAGCGGCTGCCACAGGTAGCGAACCACCGAAGCGTGCTGGCCATGCCGCGCCATCAGCTCGTCGAAGGGGATGTCGAAGTCAAGCCGGAAGCCGGCCTTTTTCATAGACTGCATGAAGCGCACGGCAGCGAGCCGGGCGCCGAAGGAGAGGCCGCGCGCCGTGAGGAGGGCGGCCGCGAGGTGCAGCGGCGCCGGCAGGCGCGGGGCGGCAAGCCGCATGCGGCCGGGAAAGACCAGATTGAGCGGCCGTCGTTCGAGCAGTTCGTCCGGATCGGCGCCGACCAGGCGCATCAGGCGCAGCAGCTCGGCATAGGCGCCGACCAGGATGTGCTGGCCGTTGTCGAGCCGGTGGCCGTGCACTTCGATGCGGCGGGCGCGCCCGCCCAGCGTGCGCGAGGCTTCGAATACCGTGACGGGAATGCCGCGCGAAGCCAGTTCGCTGGCTGCCGCCATGCCCGCATAGCCCGCGCCGATGATGGCGACGCGCATGACCTACTCGCTGGTCCAGGTGCGCCAGGCGATCCACAGCTTGCGGATCGGCGTCAGCGCCATGCGGCGATCGAGGACGCGGCAGCCGTCGCGGCGGATCTCGCGCAGCAGTGTCCGGTAGATCGCCGCCATGACTAGGCCGGGGCGCTGGGCGCGGCGGTCCTGCGCCGGCAGCTGGGCGAAGGCCTGCTCGTAGTACTGTTCGGCGCGCGCGATCTGGAATTCCATGAGGCCGCGGAAGGCGTCCGAGTAGCGCGCGTGGAGGATGTCCTCGGCCGGGACGCCGAAGCGCTCGAGCTCGTCGAGGGGCAGGTAGATGCGGCCGCGGCGGGCGTCTTCGCCGACGTCGCGGATGATGTTGGTGAGCTGGAAGGCGAGGCCGAGATCGTGGGCGTACTTCAGGGTGCGGCGGTCCTCATAGCCGAAGATTTCCGCGGCCAGCAGGCCGACCACGCTGGCGACGCGGTAGCAGTAGAGGTGCAGCGCCTTGAAGTCGGCATAACGGGCCTGCGACAGGTCCATCTCCATGCCGTCGACGATCTCGACGAGCAATTCCTGCGGCAGGCTGAAACTGCGCAGGGCATCTGCCAGCGACCGTGTCACGGGATGGCTCGGCCGGCCGGCGTAGGTGCCGGCCAGTTCGGCGCGCCACCAGGCCAGCTTGGTGCGGGCCAGCTGCGGGTCGGGGCATTCGTCGACGACATCGTCCACCTCGCGGCAGAAGGCGTAGAGGGCGGTGATGGCGCGGCGGCGCTCCGGCGGCAGAAAAAGGAAGCTGTAGTAGAAGCTGGAGCCGCTCTCGGCGGCCCTGCGACGGCAGTATTCGTCGGGGGTCATGCGCTCACCCGGCGGCAGCATGAAGCAGGATGGCCGGCCAATCCCGTTTCGTGATGACCGGCCGCCGGCGGAAGACGTCGCCGCGCACGCGCTGGAGCTTGTCCAGTACGCGAAAGCCGCTGGCGACGATGAGACGCAGCTCAAGGCCGATGCGGCCGGGCAGCACGTGCACCAGCGGGCTGCCGGCTTCCATCATGGCGCGTGCGCGGTCGATCTGGAAATCCATCATGGCAGCCCAGGCAGCATCCCAGCGGCCCGCGTCGATCTGGCTTTCCGCGATGCCGAAGCGCGCCAGTTCGTCCTGCGGCAGGTAGACGCGCCCCTTCTGCCAGTCGATGGCGATGTCCTGCCAGTGGTTGATGAGCTGCAGGCTGCTGCAGACGCCGTCCGACAGGGACTGACTTTTTGCGTCGCCGATCCCGTAGAGGTGCAGCAGCAGCCGGCCGATCGGATCGGCCGAGCGCCGGCAATACGCCATCAATTCGCCGAAGTTCGCGTAGCGCTTCTTCACCACGTCCTGGCTGAAGGCGTCGAGCAGGTCGCGGAAGAGTTGGAGCGGCAGGCGGTGCTCGGCGATGGCCGGCCGCAGGCGCAGGAAAACCGGATCCTGTGTCGGCCGGCCGGCTTCGATGGCATCCAGTTCAGCACGATAGCGATCCAGCCCGGCCAGGCGCTCCCCGTCGGCGAGGGTTCCTTCGTCGGCAATGTCGTCGGCGCTGCGGGCAAAGACATAGATGGCCTTGACCGGCTCGCGCAGACGGGCGGGCAACAGCAGGGAGGCGACAGGGAAGTTCTCGTAATGATCCACCGGCATGGAAAATCCCGATTTGGCGGGTACTTGCACCTCTTTTCGGGGTCGCCAGTATAGGGGGTAATGGGTTAGAATGACAGCACGCGAAGGTGGCGGAATTGGCAGACGCACTGGATTTAGGTTCCAGCGCCGCGAGGCGTGCGGGTTCAAGTCCCGCCCTTCGCACCAGGCCGGCTGACTGCCCAGCACAACCAGTTGATTCAACCTAGGATTTTTCATGCAGACCAACCCTCAACCCGCAAGCCCCCTGGAGCGCCGCATCGACATGACGGTGCCGATGGCGGATATCGAAAAAGACGTCGCCCAGCGCCTGAAGAAGATGGCGCGCACCGTGAAGATGCCGGGTTTCCGCCCGGGCAAGGTGCCCTTCAAGATGGTGGAGCAGCATTATGGCGCCCAGGCGCGCAACGAAGCCATCGGCGAAGCGGTGGAAAGAGCCTTCGGCAATGCCGTGCGCGAGCAGAACCTGCGCGTCGCCGGCTATCCGCGCATCGAGCCGAAGAGCGGCGAAGACGCCTCCAATCTGGTGTTCTCCGCGGTATTCGAGGTCTACCCGGAAGTGAAGCTGAACGGCATCGGCGACAAGAGCATCGAGCGTCCGCAACTCGAAGTGGGCGAAGCTGAAGTCGACAAGACGCTGGACGTGCTGCGCAAGCAGCGTACGACGTTTTCCCCGGCCGAGCGTGCGGCGGCCAAGGGCGACCGCGTCACCATCGACTTCACCGGGAAGCTGAACGGCGAGGTGTTCCAGGGTGGCCAGGCCACCGATTACCCGGTCGTCCTGGGCGAGGGACGCATGCTGCCGGATTTCGAGAACGGCATCGCCGGCCTGAAGGCGGGCGAGAGCCGCACCTTCGACCTGACCTTCCCGGCCGATTACCAGGCGGGCGACCTCGCCGGCAAGACGGTCAGCTTCGACGTCACGGTGAAGGGCGTCGAGGCACCTCAGCTGCCGGCGGTCGATGCGGAATTCGCCAAGTCCCTCGGCATCGAGGATGGCGATGTCGCGAAGATGCGCGCCGAAATCCGTTCGAACCTGGAAGGCGAAGTGAAAAAACGCATCAAGGCACGCATCAAGGATCAGGCCATGCAGGTCCTGCTGGATGCCAACCCGATGGAAGTGCCCAAGGCCCTGATCGAGCAGGAATCCGAGTCGATGGCCGAAGCTGCCCGTCAAGATTTGGCGAATCGGGGCGTAGACATCAAGAACATGCCGGTCGACGCGACTTGGTTCACCGCCCAGGCCGAGCGCAGGGTCAAGCTGGGACTGATCATTGCCGAAGCGGTGAAGGAGAATGCCCTGCACGCGAAGCCCGAGCAGGTGCGCGCGCTGATCGACGAGCAGGCGCAGTCCTACGAGCAGCCGGAGGAGGTGGTGCGCTGGTACTACTCGCAGCCGCAGCGCCTGGCGCAGGTCGAGGCGCTGGCGATCGAGGAAAACGTGGTGAATTGGGTGGTGGCCAATGCCCAGAGCACGGACAAGGCGGCCTCTTTTGACGAACTGATGGGAAATGCGGCATGATGCCGCTCAGACCAAGCATGAGCTACGGCAACCGCAACGGGCAGCAGGATCAGTGGGACCCCCAGGCGCTGGGCCTGGTTCCCATGGTGATCGAACAGAGCGGGCGCGGCGAACGCGCTTATGACATCTATTCGCGCCTGCTCAAGGAGCGCGTCGTCTTCCTGGTCGGCCCGGTAAACGACGCCACGGCCAACCTGATCGTCGCCCAGCTGCTCTTCCTCGAGTCGGAAAACCCCGACAAGGACATCTACTTCTACATCAACTCGCCGGGCGGCTCCGTCTCGGCCGGCCTGGCCATCTACGACACCATGCAGTTCATCAAGCCGGACGTATCGACGCTGTGCATCGGCCAGGCGGCGAGCATGGGCGCCTTCCTCCTTACGGCCGGCGCCAAGGGCAAGCGCTTCTGCCTGCCCAATTCGCGCGTGATGATCCACCAGCCGATGGGCGGCTTCCAGGGCCAGGCCTCGGACATCGAGATCCACGCCAAGGAAATCCTCTACCTGCGTTCGCGCCTAAACGAGATCATGGCCAAGCACACCGGCCAGCCGATCGAGCGCATCGAGCGCGACACCGACCGCGACAACTTCCTCTCGGGTGCCGAGGCAGTCGAATACGGCCTGGTGGACAAGGTGCTGACGAACCGCGCAGAGACGTGATAAAAGCGCGCGGCGTAAGAATACGGAGACAGAGATGACGGAAAAAAAGACCCCGGGCGAAAAGCTCCTCTACTGTTCCTTCTGCGGCAAGAGCCAGCATGAGGTGCGCAAGCTCATCGCCGGGCCTTCCGTCTTCATCTGCGACGAATGCATCGAGCTGTGCAACGACATCATCCGGGACGAGATCGCCGCCGACCACGGCGGCAAGGGCGCCAAGGGCGACCTGCCGACGCCGAAGGAGATCTGCACCATCCTCGACCAGTATGTCATCGGCCAGGACCCGGCCAAGCGCATCCTGTCGGTCGCCGTCTACAACCATTACAAGCGCCTCAAGCATCTGTCGAAGAGCGACGAGGTGGAGCTGGCAAAGAGCAATATCCTGCTGATCGGCCCGACCGGCTCGGGCAAGACGCTGCTGGCGCAGACGCTGGCGCGCCTGCTCAATGTCCCCTTCGTCATGGCCGACGCGACGACGCTGACCGAGGCCGGCTACGTCGGCGAGGACGTCGAGAACATCATCCAGAAGCTGCTGCAGAAGTGCGATTACGAGGTCGAGAAGGCGCAGCAGGGCATCGTCTACATCGACGAGATCGACAAGATCTCGCGCAAGAGCGACAACCCGTCGATCACGCGCGACGTGTCGGGCGAGGGCGTGCAGCAGGCGCTGCTCAAGCTGATCGAGGGCACCATCGCCTCGGTGCCGCCGCAGGGCGGCCGCAAGCACCCGAACCAGGATTTCGTACAGGTCGACACCACCAACATCCTGTTCGTCTGCGGCGGCGCCTTCGACGGCCTGGACAAGGTCATCCGCAACCGCACCGAGCAGGCCGGCATCGGCTTCGGCGCGGAGGTGAAGAGCCGCGACAGCAAGGACGTTACCGAGACGCTGCGCATGGTCGAGCCGGAGGACCTCATCAAGTTCGGCCTGATCCCGGAATTCGTCGGCCGACTGCCGGTGGTGGCGACGCTGCACGAACTGGACGAGGCGGCGCTGATGGAGATCCTCGTCGAGCCGAAGAACGCCCTCATCAAGCAGTATCAGAAGCTCTTCGCGATGGAGGGTGCCGAACTCGAGGTGCGCCCCCAGGCGCTGCAGGCCATCGCCCGCCGGGCGCTCAAGCGCAAGACCGGCGCGCGCGGCCTGCGTTCCATTCTCGAATCGGTCCTCCTCGATACCATGTATGAACTTCCCAACATGGAAAATGTCTCTAAGGTGGTGGTCGACGAGGGCATGATCGAGGGCACCTCGAAGCCGATCCTGATCTACGCCGACCAGCCCAAGGTGGCCGGCTCCAACTGATTGTTTCTGATGGCCTAACCGGTTTTCCTGGGCCGCTATTGAACTTCTTGAATTTCCTGCCGTTGATCCCCATATAGGTTCAACGGCTGTCTCTACTCTATAAAGGAAAACACCATGTCAAGCGCGCTTGACCTCCCCGCAGAAAGAATTGAACTGCCGCTGCTTCCCCTGAGGGACGTGGTGGTTTTCCCCCATATGGTGATCCCGCTGTTCGTCGGGCGGCCGAAATCGATCAAGGCGCTGGAAACCGCCATGGAGGCGGGCAAGCATATCCTCCTCGTTGCGCAGAAATCGGCGGCCAAGGACGAACCGGGTGTCGAGGACATGTACGAGATCGGCTGCGTCGCCAACATCCTGCAGATGCTCAAGCTGCCGGATGGCACCGTGAAAGTGCTGGTCGAAGGCGGTCAGCGTGCCCGCATCGAACGTGTTGTGGACCAGCGCAGCATGTTCTCCGCGACGGTCATGCCCTTGCCGGCCGACGAGCGGACGACGCACGAGGTCGAAGCCATGCGCCGGGCCATCATCGCCCAGTTCGACCAGTACGTGAAGCTCAACAAGAAGATTCCGCCGGAGATCCTTACTTCGCTGGCGGGTATCGAGGAAGCCGGACGCCTGGCCGACACCATTGCCGCCCACCTGCCGCTCAAACTCGAGCAGAAGCAGGAAATCCTCGAGATTTTCGACGTCGGCGGCAGGCTGGAAAAGCTGCTCTCGCAGCTTGAGACCGAACTCGACATCCTGCAGGTCGAAAAGCGCATCCGCGGCCGCGTCAAGCGCCAGATGGAGAAGAGCCAGCGCGAGTACTACCTGAACGAACAGGTCAAGGCCATCCAGAAGGAACTCGGCGAGGGCGAGGAAGGTGCCGACCTCGACGAGATGGAAAAGAAGATCAAGACGGCCGGCATGAGCAAGGAGGCCCAGAACAAGGCGCTCGCCGAGCTGAAGAAGCTGCGCCTGATGTCGCCCATGTCCGCTGAGGCGACGGTGGTGCGCAACTTCATCGAGACGCTGACCAACCTGCCCTGGAAGAAGAAGAGCCGCATCAGCAAGGATCTGGCCGTCGCCGAGAAGGTTCTGGAGAAGGATCACTATGGCCTGGAAAAGGTCAAGGAGCGGATCCTCGAGTACTTGGCGGTGCAGCAGCGCGTCGACAAGCTGAAGGCGCCGATTCTCTGCCTGGTCGGCCCTCCCGGCGTCGGCAAGACATCGCTTGGACAGTCGATTGCCCGCGCAACCAATCGCAAGTTCGTGCGCATGTCCGTCGGCGGCGTGCGTGACGAGGCGGAGATCCGTGGCCATCGTCGCACGTATATCGGCTCGATGCCCGGCAAGATACTGCAGAACATGGCCAAGGTCGCCGTGAAGAACCCGCTCTTCCTGCTCGACGAGGTCGACAAGATGGGCCAGGACTTCCGCGGCGACCCGAGTTCGGCGCTGCTCGAAGTGCTCGATCCGGAGCAGAACTCCACCTTCGTCGACCATTACGTGGAGGTCGAATACGACTTGTCCGACGTGATGTTCGTGGCTACGGCCAACACCCTGAACATCCCGGCGCCGCTGCTCGACCGCATGGAGGTGATCCGCCTTTCGGGCTACACGGAGGACGAGAAGGTCAACATCTCCCAGCGCTATCTGCTGCCCAAACAGTTGAAGAACAACGGCGTGAAAAAGGAAGAGTTGTCCGTCACCGAGGATGCGCTGCGCGACATCGTGCGCTACTACACGCGCGAGGCCGGCGTGCGCAGCATGGAACGTGAAATCTCCAAGATCTGCCGCAAGGTGGTGAAATCCCTGGTGCTGAAGAAGCGCCACAGCAAGGTCGTGGTGAATGCACGCAATCTCGACAAGTATCTCGGCGTTCGCAAGTACACCTTCGGCATGGCCGAGAAGGAGAATCAGGTCGGCCAGGTTACCGGCTTGGCCTGGACCGAGGTCGGCGGCGAACTCCTCACCATCGAGGCGGTGGTGCTGCCCGGCAAGGGCAAGACCATGACGACCGGCAAGCTGGGCGAGGTGATGCAGGAGTCGATCCAGGCGGCGCTGTCGGTGGTGCGCAAGCGTTCCAGAGCGCTCGGCATCTCGGAGGACTTCTACCAGAAGAGCGATATCCACATCCACCTGCCGGAGGGGGCGACGCCGAAGGACGGCCCCAGCGCGGGTATCGCGATCTCGACCGCGCTCGTGTCGATTCTGACGGGCATTCCGGTGCGCGCCGATGTCGCCATGACCGGCGAAATCACCTTGCGTGGGGAAGTGCTGCCGATCGGGGGGCTGAAGGAAAAGCTTCTTGCGGCGGTGCGTGGTGGCATTCGCACGGCGCTGATTCCTGAGGAGAACGTCAAGGACCTGGTCGACATACCGGAGAACATCAAGAATGCGATCGAGATCGTTCCGGTGAAATGGATCGATCAGGTGCTGGAACTGGCGCTCGAACGCAAGCCCGAGCCGTTGCCAGAGTCGGCCGAAGTGGCTGCCGTGGCGTCGGGCGAGGCAACGGCTGCTTCAAATCTGATTACGCACTAAATCCATCCGGACATACGCATGCGTTGCCGCATTCACGGCAATGCATGCGTCCGTTTGCACTTCTGCGCCGCCTCCCGAAAGTCGCTTGACACGAGGTTTTTCGGCTTGCTATAAAGCGCCTTCGCCTTTCATTGTTTGTCATTCATCAATCCAGAGTCAGAGGGGGCCTTTGTGAACAAGTCAGAACTCATCGATCAGATCGCCAAGTCGGCCGATATTTCCAAAGCGGCTGCCGGCCGGGCGCTGGACGCCACCGTTGGCGCGATCAGGACCTCCCTGAAGAAGGGTGGCATGGTGACGCTGGTCGGTTTTGGCACGTTTTACGTGGGCAAGCGTGCGGCGCGCGGCGGCCGCAATCCGCGCACCGGCGCGACGATCAAGATCAAGGCTGCACGCGTGCCGAAGTTTCGTGCTGGAAAAGCGCTGAAAGATGCGGTAAACTAGCGCGCTTTTGCTGGGTCGCATGGTGCGGGCGGCGAAGCATGCGGGTGCTTAGCTCAGCTGGTAGAGCGTCGCCCTTACAAGGCGAATGTCGGCGGTTCGATCCCGTCAGCACCCACCAGTCAGGATGAGTGACGATTCTGGCTTGCAGCAACAGGATTCAGGAGTGGTAGTTCAGTTGGTTAGAATACCGGCCTGTCACGCCGGGGGTCGCGGGTTCGAGTCCCGTCCACTCCGCCAAAAATCGGAAAAAAGGCGAACGCGAGTTCGCCTTTTTTTCTATCTTCTCCACGTTTGAATACGGTGGTCGAGCATGTTTGACGCGGTACGCAACAACAAACGGATCGTCCAGGGCTTTCTGGTCCTGATCACGCTGCCCTTCGCATTCTGGGGCGTGGATTCCTACTTCCGCAGCGGCGGCGGCTCAAGTGAAATGGCCAGTGTCGGCGGCAGTCCGATTTCGCGCCAAGAATTCGCCCAAGCCGTGCGGGATCAGCAGGAGCGGCTGCGTACCCAAATGGGAGGCGATTTCAATCCCGCCATGCTGGAGACGCCGGAAGCGCGCCAGGCCATGCTCGACTCGCTGATCACCCAGCGTCTGCTCCTATTGCATGCATCCAAATCGGGCCTGATGGCCAGTGATGCGCAGCTGATCGAAGTGATCAGTTCGATTCCGGCCCTGCAGGAGGACGGCCAGTTCTCAAGGCGGCGTTATGAGCAGGCGCTACGCGCCCAGGGTTTGACGCAAGGCGGTTTCGAAGCCAAGCTGCGCCAGGATCTGACGCTGCAGCAGCTGGTGCAGGCGGTTTCGGACACCGCCGTGATATCAAAGGCCGCGGCTGAACGGGTGATCGCGATCCAACTCGAGGAACGCCAGGTGAGCGAGGCGGCGATCCGGCCTGAGCAGTTTGCCGCACAGGTCAAATTGTCAGCCGAAGCAATCAAGGATTACTACGAAAAGAACCGCAAGCTTTTCGAGATTCCGCAGCAGATCCGCGCGGAGTTCGTCGTGCTGAGTCGCGAAGCCCTGATGGAGCAGACCACGGTCAGCGCCGAGGAGATCAAGGCCGCCTACGAGAAAAACGCCAAGAATTTCGTGGCACAGGAGGAGCGCCGCGCCAGCCACATCCTCATCCAGGTCCCGGCCGATGCGCCCGAGGCGGAGCTGAAGGCTGCCCGCGCGAAAATCGACGCGATTCTCCAGCAGGTGAAGAGAAATCCGGCAGACTTTGCCAAGCTGGCCAGGGAACACTCGCAGGATCCGGGATCGGGCCCGAAGGGCGGCGACCTCGGATTCTTTCCGCGCGGCGCGATGGTCAAACCGTTCGAGGATGCCGTATTTTCATTGAAAGAGAATCAGGTCAGCGATGTGGTGCGCAGCGAGTTCGGCTTCCACATCATCCGGCTGACCGGCATCAAGCCCGGCAAGGTGCGCAGCCTCGATGAGGCACGCGATTCAATTGCTGCTGAACTCAAGCTCCAGGCGGCAGGCCGGAAGTTCGCGGAGGCTGCGGAGACTTTCTCGAATATGGTGTATGAACAATCCGACAGCCTGCAGCCGGCCGCGGGGAAATTCAAGCTGACTATTCGGCAGACCGGCTTTTTCGATCAGGCAAATCGTGCTGCGGCGGGCCCGTTGGCTGGCAACGAGAAGCTGTTCGCGGCCCTGTTTTCCGACGACGCCCTGAAGAACAGGCGTAACACGGATGCCATCGAGGTGGCGCCGAATACCCTGGTGGCTGCGCGCGTGATGGAGGTACGGCCGGCTGAACTGCGGTCATTCGAAGCGGTCAAGGGTGACATAGAAAGGAAGCTGGCTGCCGGGGAAACGGCCCGGCTGGCGCAGAAGGACGGCGAAGAGAAGCTCGCCCGACTGCAGCGGGGCGAGGCGGTTGCGCTTGCCTGGGGTCAGCCGCAGACGGTCACGCGGTCGCCGATGCGTGGCCTGTCGCCGGAGGCGCAACGAGTGATTTTTGCCGCTCCTGCCGGCAAGCTGCCCGCCTACGCGGGAATCGGATTGCCCAACGGCGCATATGTTATGTATCGCATTTCACAGGTCCGTCCCGGTGCAGGGAAAGGCGGGGATGATCAGCGGGCGCAAATGCAGCGGGCGCAGCTCGCACAACTGTCGGGTACCGAGGATTTCAACGCCTATCTGGCTGCGTTGCGGGAACGTTACGGGGTCAAGATCAACAAGGCCGCGCTGGCGAAGGGTGACGGCGAGTAGGGTCCTGCGCCGGATTCTCCGCGTGCCTGGGTGCCGCGGAATGAAAACGGGCTGCCGCGGCAGCCCGTTTTCATTCCGGCGAAGCGTGGCTACTGCGGCAGGGGATCGGGATTGCCCAAGGCCGTGGTGTTGAGGCCGCCGTCGACGTAGAGAATCTCGCCGGTGATGCCGCTGGCGAGGTCGGAGAGCAGGAAGGCGGCGGCATTGCCGACTTCCTCGATGGTGACGTTCCGCCGCAATGGCGCGTGGTGGGCGTTGTAGGCGAGCAGCTTGCCGAAGTTGCCGATGCCTGAGGCGGCGAGTGTCTTGATCGGTCCGGCCGAAATGGCGTTGGCACGGATACCCTGCGGACCCAGGCAGAAGGCCAGGTAGCGCGTGCCGGCCTCGAGGCTGGCCTTGGCCAGGCCCATGGTGTTGTAGTTGGGCAGGGTGCGCTCGGCGCCGAGGTAGGACAGGCACAGCAGCGCAGGATTGCGTCCCTTCAGCAGCATCGGCCGGGCCGCCTTGGCCAGAGCCGGGAAGCTGTAGGAGGAGACGTCATGGGCGATGCGGAAAGCGTCGCGCGTGATGCCTTCGAGGAAGTCGCCCTCGATGGCCTCGCTCGGGGCAAAGGCAATGGAGTGCACCAGCCCCTCCAGCCCGTCCCAGTGCTTGCCGAGTTCGGCGAAGAGCGCATCGATCTGCGTGTCTTCCGCCACGTCGCAGGGGAAGATCAGCTTGCTGCCGAATTCATCGGCGAATTTGGCGATGCGTTCCTTGAATCGGTCGTTCTGGTAGGTGAAGGCCAGTTCGGCGCCTTCGCGATGGCAGGCCTTGGCAATGCCATAGGCGATCGAGCGGTTGGATAGCAGGCCGGTGATGAGGATGCGTTTTCCAGCGAGGAAGCCCATCGTCGAATCCCGTGAAAATGACTGCGCAATTATAGCGGAGCACCGCAGATGACGCCAATTCGTCCATCCGCTACACTCCGCGCACGATGCGCAATTTTCAGAGGCATGCCTGTCTGCTCGCCCTTGTCGCTTTCCTCTCCGGCTGCGGAGAGGTGTGGAACAATCCCTATCCGACGCAGGACAGCGGCAAAAACATCCTCTACAGCGCCTTCACCGAACGCCCCAAGCATCTCGATCCGGTGCAGTCCTACAGCGAGGACGAGGCCGAGTTCAATGCGCAAGTCTACGAGCCGCCGCTGCAGTACCACTACCTGAAGCGACCCTACACGCTGATTCCGCTGACGGCGGAGACGGTGCCGCGGCCGCGCACCGTGGATGCCGCCGGCCGCGACGTGCCGGCTGATTCCCCCCGTGTGGCCTACACGCATTACGATATCCGCATCCGGCCGGGGATTCTCTACCAGCCGCATCCGGCCTTTGCCCGCGGCCCCGATGGAAAGCTGCTGTATCACGGCCTCACGCAGGATGACCTGAGGGACATCTATTCGCTGCGGGATTTCCCGCACAGCGGCACGCGCGAGCTGACGGCCGAGGACTACATCTACCAGATCAAGCGACTGGCCCACCCGCGCCTGCATTCGCCGGTCTACGGACTGATGAGCGAGTACATCGTCGGCCTGAAGGAGTTCGCAGAGGCGCTGAAGGCGGAGGACAGGGCGCTGGCAGCCGCCGGTAGGCAGCATGCCTGGCTCGACCTGTCGAAGATCCCGCTCGCCGGCGTCGAGCTGACGGGCAAGTACAGCTATCGCATCCGCATCAAGGGACGCTATCCGCAGTTCGCCTATTGGCTGGCGATGAACTTCTTCGCGCCGGTGCCGATCGAAGCCGACCGCTTCTACGCCCAGCCCGGCATGGCCGACAAAAACCTGATACTCGACTGGTACCCGGTCGGCACCGGCCCCTACATGCTGACCGAGAACAATCCCAATGCGCGAATGGTCCTCGAACGCAATCCGAACTACCGCGGCGAGGCCTATCCGGGCGAGGGCGAGGAGAGGGATGCCGCCGCCGGCCTGCTCGCCGATGCCGGCAAGCGCCTGCCCTTCATAGACAAGGTCGTGTTCTCGCGCGAGCGTGAGGGTATCCCGTACTGGAACAAGTTCCTGCAGGGCTACTACGATTTCTCCGGCATCAGTTCCGACAGCTTCGATCAGGCCGTGCGCATATCGGTAGAGGGTGAAGCCGGCGTTTCGCCGGAGATGACGGCAAAGGGCATCAAGCTGGAGACCTCGGTCGGCACCGCCACGCGCTATTTCGCCTTCAACTGGCTCGATCCGGTGGTCGGCGGCGGTCAGGCCGACGCAGCGGCACGCGAGCGGGCGAAGAAGCTGCGCCAGGCGATCTCCATTGCGCTCGACTGGGAGGAGTTCATCTCCATCTTTGCCAACGGCCGCGGCATTCCGGCGCAAGGGCCGATTCCGCCCGGCATCTTCGGCTTCAGGGCGGGCGATGCCGGCATCAACCCGGTTGTGTACGACTGGGTTGGCGACGCGCCGCGGCGCAAGTCCCTCGAAGCGGCAAGGAAGCTGCTCGTCGATGCCGGCTATCCGAACGGGCGCGACGCGAAGAGCGGCCAGCCCCTGGTGCTCTACCTCGACACCACAGACCGCGGCCCCGGCGACAAGCCTCGCCTGGACTGGTATCGCAAGCAGTTCGCCAAGCTGTCGATCCAGCTGGAGGTTCGCGGCACCGACTACAACCGCTTCCAGGAGAAGGTTCGCAAGGGCGCGGCGCAGATCTTCGTCTGGGGCTGGAACGCCGACTATCCGGATCCGGAGAACTTCCTTTTCCTGTTCCACGGCCCGCAGAGCCGCGCCAAATTCCAGGGCGAGAATGCCGCCAACTACACCAACCCGGAATACGACCGCCTCTTCGAGCAGGTGAAACACATGGAGAACGGAGCGGCGCGGCAGGCGCTGATCGACCGCATGATGGCCATCCTGCGCGAGGATGCGCCCTGGTCCTTTGGCTTCCATCCGAAGGACTACAGTTTGCACCACGGCTGGGTGGCAAACCTCAAGCCGAACCACATGGCGAGGAACGGCCTCAAGTATCAGAAGATCGATGCGGCGCAACGCGAGCGGCAGCGTGCCGTCTGGAACCGTCCGGTGCTCTGGCCGCTCGGCCTGATGGCCGCCCTCCTTGCCGCCGGCGCGGCGCCGGCGGTCATCGGCTGGCGCCGCCGGGAACAATCGCGGGGGAGGGCGTAATGCTGGCCTACATCATCCGCCGCCTGCTCTACGCCATCCCGATCCTGATCGGCGTGAATCTTTTGACCTTCACGCTGTTCTTCGTGGTGAACACGCCCGACGATATGGCGCGCATGCAGCTCGGCATCAAGCGCGTCACGCCGGAAGCCATCCAGAAGTGGAAGGCGGAGCGGGGCTATGACAAGCCGCTGCTCTACAACGGGACGGCCGAGGGTGCGGGAAAAATCACGCGCACCATCTTCTTCGAGAAGTCGGTGAAGCTCTTTGTCTTCGACTTCGGCCGCGCCGACGACGGTCGCGACATCGGCCATGAAATCAGGATGCGCATGGGGCCGAGCCTGGCCATCGCCGTGCCGGCCTTCATCCTCGGGCTCTTCGTAACGATCTCCTTCGCCCTCCTGCTTGCCTTCTTTCGCGCCACCTATCTCGATTTCTGGGGCGTGGTCATGTGCGTGGCCATGATGTCCATCTCCAGCCTGTTCTACATCATCGGCGGGCAATACCTGGTGAGCAAGGTCTGGCACCTGGTGCCGATCTCGGGTTATGCCGGCGGCCTGGATGCCGGGCGCTTCCTGCTGCTGCCCGTACTTATCAGCGTGGTCGCCGGCATCGGCAGCAGCACACGCTGGTATCGCACCATTTTCCTCGAGGAGATCGGCAAGGATTACGTCCGCACGGCGCGCGCCAAGGGCCTGTCCGAAATGGCGGTGTTGTTCCGCCATGTGCTGAAGAATGCCATGATTCCGATCCTCACCGGAGCCGTCGTGGTGATCCCGCTGCTCTTCATGGGCTCGCTGCTCATAGAATCCTTCTTCGGCATTCCGGGCCTGGGTTCCTACACCATCGACGCCATCAATGCGCAGGACTTCGCCGTGGTGCGCTCGATGGTCTTCATCGGCTCGGTGCTGTACATCGCCGGCCTGCTGCTGACGGACCTGTCCTATACCCTGGTCGATCCGCGCGTGAGGTTGCAGTGATGCCGATCATCTTGTGGACGGACGCCCTCGTTTTCCTGCTCGTCGCCTGCGCGATCGGTGCCGGCTTCTACGTCAATCGCCGTGAATATCTGCTGGCGTCGTGGCGCCGCGTCGGCGAGAGCCGCGCCGGCATGGCATCGCTGACGGTGCTGGCGGCCTTCATCGCCGTCGGTCTGCTGGATTCGCTGCACTACCGGCCGCGTCTCGACGACGTTCCGGGCAGGACCACGGCCAACGGCTACGGCAGCGAGGTGCGCAGCGCGCTGGATGCGCTGCTGCAGCCCTTGCGGTCTGGGACCGAGAAGACCTATTCTGCACCGCTGGCCACCCACCTTTATGCCAAGGAGACGGTCGAACTGCCGGATGGCAGCCAGACACGGGTGTTCCCGCGACTGCAGCATGGCGGCGCGCACCTTGAGAACCCCGAGCAGGACTGGGGAAAGGACGTGGCCGCCCGGACCGTCCAGGGGTTGGCGCTCGCCGTACTGGCGGCACTGACTTTTTCCGCGATCGTCGTGCAAGCGGCTGCACTGCGCTGGGGACTTGGCTGGCAGGCGACCTGGCGCCGCATCTGGAGGGGCGAAACGCAATTCGCCTGGAATGCAGTCCTGGCCGCCCTGGCGGTCCTCATGCTGCTGGCCGGGCCGGTCATTTCGCTGGCCGGCGGCTACCACGTCTTCGGCACCGACAAGGTTGGACAGGACGTGCTGTACCTTACGCTGAAGAGCATCCGCACAGGACTGGTCATCGGCACCATAACCACCCTGTCGATGCTGCCCTTCGCGGTGGCGCTGGGCATTGTCGCCGGATATCGGGGCGGCTGGATCGACGACCTCATCCAGTATCTCTACACGACGCTGAACTCGATTCCCAGCGTGCTGCTCATTGCCGCTTCAGTGCTGATGGTCCAGGTCGCGATCGACACGCACCCGGACTGGTTTGCCACCGCGGCCCAGCGTGCCGATGCGCGACTGCTGGCATTGTGCCTGATCCTCGGCGTGACGAGCTGGACGGGATTATGCCGGCTGCTGCGCGCCGAGACGCTCAAGCTGCGCGAGCTGGAGTACGTTCAGGCGGCGCAGGCCTTCGGCGCCTCGGCCTCGCGCATCATGGGGCGCCACATCCTGCCCAACGTCATGCACATCGTGCTGATCGCAGTGGTGATGGACTTCTCCGGCCTGGTGCTGGCCGAGGCGGTACTCTCCTATATCGGCATCGGCGTCGATCCCAGCACCATCAGCTTCGGCACCATGATCAACACCGCGCGTCTCGAGCTGGCGCGCGAGCCGGTGGTCTGGTGGTCGCTGATCGCCGCTTTCGCCTTCATGTTCGTGCTGGTCCTGGCGGCCAACCTGTTTTCCGACGCGGTGCGGGATGCCTTCGATCCGCGCGTCGCCGGCCGCCGCGTCGCGGCCGTGGCGCAGGAGAAGGCGGCATGAGCCTGTTGCGCGTCGAATCCCTGCAAACTTCGCTCGCGGGGGCGGCAGGTGTCGTGCGCGCAGTCGACGACGTAACTTTCGAGGTCGCCGCGGGAGAAACCTTCGCCCTGCTGGGCGAGTCGGGCTGCGGCAAGTCGATGACGGCGCTCTCGCTCATGCGGCTGCTGCCCGATGCCGGATCGATTGTCGGTGGACGGGTCCTTTTGGGCGGGCGCGACCTGCTGGCCCTTTCCGAGTCGGAGATGCGCGAGGTGCGCGGCAGCGAGTTGGCGATGATCTTCCAGGAGCCCGCCACCAGCCTGAATCCGGTGCTGAGCGTCGGCGAGCAGATCGTCGAAGTGCTTGAACGGCATGCGTCGATAAATGGGACGGCCGCGCGCCGGCGCGCACTGGAACTCGTTGCCGCTGTCGGCATTCCCGACCCCGAACGTCGCCTGGACGAATATCCCTTCCAGCTTTCGGGCGGCATGAAGCAACGGGTCATGATCGCCATGGCGCTGGCCGGCGATCCCGCCCTGCTGATTGCCGACGAGCCGACTACCGCGCTGGATGTGACGATCCAGGCCCAGGTGCTCGAACTGCTCGGCCAGATCCAGCGCAGCCGCGGCATGGGGATGCTGCTCATTACCCACGACCTGGGCATCGTTTCCCAGCTGGCGCAGCGGGTTGGCGTCATGTATGCCGGCGAGCTGGTGGAAATTGCGGATCGTGCTGCGTTTTTCGCGTCGCCGAAACATCCCTACTCGAACAAGCTGTTTGCCGCGCTGCCGCGCCCGGAGCGGCGGGGCGCCATGCTGGAAACGATTCCGGGCAGCGTGCCGCCGCTGTCGGCGATGTTTGCCGGCTGCCGCTTTGCCGAGCGCTGCCCAAGTGCCTGGGCGCGCTGCCGGGACGAGGGACCGGCCTGGCACACGGCAGGGGAGAGCCATGCCGTGCGCTGCCATCTGTTCGACCCGACGGCGCCGGACGAGGAGGGAAGCTCCCGCATTACGGCAGCTTCCCCGCTTCAGGTTACGGACAAGGAGACCCCGCCGCCGCAGGCTGACACCTCCTTGCTGGAAGTGTCGGATCTGAAGGTGCATTTCCCGATCCGCCAAGGCGTTTTCAAGCGCGTCGTCGGACAGGTCAAGGCGGTCGACGGCGTGTCGCTGAGACTGACTTTGGGGCGCACCCTGGCATTGGTGGGGGAGTCGGGCTGCGGCAAGACGACCGTGGGCAAGGCCATCCTGCAGTTGCTGCAACCCAGCGGCGGTAACGTACGTTTCGCCGGCGAGGAGCTCACCTCCCTGTCGCCTGCACGCCTGCGCGCATTGAGAGCGGACATGCAGATCGTGTTCCAGGACCCTTACGGGTCGCTGGACCCGCGCATGCGGGTGGGCGACATCATTGAGGAAGGCATGGCCGCCCTGGGCACGGCATCCGGGCTTGCGGTACGAGACCGGCAGATCGATGAAATGATGGCGCGGGTCGGCCTCTCTTCAGAAATGCGCGGCCGCTACCCGCATGAATTTTCCGGCGGCCAGCGGCAACGCATCGCCATAGCCCGGGCGCTGGCGGTCGCACCCCGCCTGCTGGTCTGCGACGAGCCGACCAGCGCGCTCGACGTTTCCGTGCAGGCGCAGATTCTCAACCTGCTGAAGGAATTGCAGGCTACGCTGGGCCTCGCCTACCTGTTCATTACTCACAATATCGGCGTCGTGGAATACCTGGCGCATGAGGTTGCGGTGATGTACCTCGGCCGCATTGTCGAGCGGGGCGGCGTGAGGGAAATCCTGAACGATCCCAAACACCCCTACACGGAGGCGTTGCTCTCCGCAGTGCCGCGTCTGGATGCCGATTCGGGGCGGCCGGTCATCGTGCTCAAGGGAGATATGCCCTCGCCGGCCCGTCCGCCCGCAGGCTGCCACTTCCATCCGCGTTGCCCGCGCGCCATGCCGCAGTGTTCGGTTGGCTATCCTGCCGAGACGCAGCTTGGGGGTGGGCGCAGCGTATGCTGCTACCTGTATGAGCAAATCCGTTCTTAGTTGCGTGGCGGCCGTCGCTTGGCAGCGACGTTTTTGGCAGCCGCCCCAGGTTTTTTCTTGGCGGCGTTCTTCTGGCCGCGCTTGCCGGTGGCCATCTTCTTCTTGCCCCTGATGGGGGCCTTCCTGACGCTCGGCTTGACCACGGGAAGGTTTACCTTCAGAAGGTTGTCCGCACCCGGTTCTCCCTTGGCTGGCACCAACAGGGTATGGCCCGGCCCGATGCGCATTCTCGCGCTGATGCCATTGACCTGCCTGAGCCGTGCCACCGTCAGGCCGTGCTTGTTTGCGACCGCAGCCAGGCTTTCGCCTTTCTTGATGGTGTAGGCCTGCCAGTTCGTCAGCGGCTTGTTGTACGCCTCGAGATTGGACAAGAACACGTCGACCTTCTCTGCCGGAAGCACGATGTTGGCTCCGCCCTTGTCCGGAATGACCGGCCGGTTGAAGGCCGGATTGAGGGCGAGAAATTCCTCGATGGTCATTTCCGCCAGGCGTGCAGCAATGGCGACATCCATGTGGGCGGAGACCTCCACCGTCTGGAAGTAGGGCTTGTTGGGAATCGGGTCCAGGCTGACGTTGAAGAGGCCGGGCTGGGCAATGATATTCTTGAGAGCCTGCAGCTTCGGCACGTACCAGCGCGTTTCATTGGGCATGGTCAGGCTCAGGTAGTCGGTCGGCAGTCCCTTGGCCATGTTCTTGTTGATGGCGCGGGCCACTGCGTTCTCGCCCCAGTTGTAGGAGGCCAGTGCGAGATGCCAGTCGCCGTGCATCTCGTATATCGATTGCAGGTAATCGAGTGCAGCGCTGGTGGAGGCGATGATGTCGCGTCGCTGATCCATCCACCAGTTCTGGTCAAGTTGGTAGGTCTTCCCCGTGGAAGGTATGAACTGCCACATGCCAGAGGCATGGGCGCGCGAATAGGCCATCGGGTTATAGGCGCTTTCGACGATCGGCAACAGCGCAAGCTCGGTGGGCATGCCGCGTTTTTCCAGTTCCTCGACGATATGGTGCATGTAGCGACGGCTGCGGTCGACGACGCGTCGCAGGTAGTCGGGGCGGGCGAGATACCAGGCCTGCTGCTGCTGGACCAGGGGACTGTCGAGATTCGGCATGCCGAAGCCATGGCGGATGCGGTCCCACAGGTCATCGGGCGGCAGTGTCAGATCGATTGTCGCCAGGGGCGGCGGGTCTTCCTTCAGTTCAATGGTCCGGACGGGCTCGTACGATGCTGCTTGTGTCGGCACGGCAGCCGCCACAGTCGAATCACCTTCCTCGGCGGCAGCTATGGCAGAAAACTGGCAAAAGAAAAGGCAAGCAAGGATTCCCGGCAGCGCGGTCTTGAGCGTGAACATGGAACCTGAAAGTGCGAAAACCCAATGCTACCGTTGCCCCTCCGGGGCGTCAATTTCTCTCTCTGCAATGTCTTAAAAAATAGCGCTATCCGGCCTGTATTCGGCTATGCTTGCCGCCAAAAGCAGGATTGGTCCACCGATTCCCAATGAAAGCACTCGTCATCGAAGATACCGCGACCAGCCAGGCGGTGATCTGCCATCTGCTGGAGCGTCTGGGCATACAGCCGATCCAGGCGCGCGATGGCCTGACCGGCATCGTCAGTTTCGAGAAGGAGCAGCCCGATCTGATTCTCCTGGACATCATACTTCCCGGTATCGATGGCTTTGAGGTAGCCCGACGCATCCGCGCCATGGAAAAACCGGGCGAGTGGACGCCGATCATTTTCTTGACCGCGCTCACCAAGGATGAGGACCTGGAACGCGGCATCGAGGCGGGCGGCGATGATTATCTGCTCAAGCCGGTGAGCGAAGTGGTGCTGGGCGCCAAGGTGCGGGCGATGCAGCGCATCATCCAGATGCGTCACTCGCTGTTGGTGCTGACGCGCAAACTGGATAGCGCTAATCGCGAGCTGACGCGGCTTTCCGCCGTCGACGGCCTGACCGGGATTGCCAACAGAAGGCAGTTCGACGAGGCTTTGCTGCGTGAATGGCGGCGCTGCCTGCGCGAACGAGAACCGTTGTCGCTGCTGATGGTGGACGTGGATTACTTCAAGCAGTACAACGATGGCTACGGCCACCAGGCGGGAGATGAGTGCCTCAAGGTGGTGGCCGGCACACTGCGAAGCAAATTGCGGCGACCGGCCGATATCGTGGCGCGATATGGCGGCGAGGAATTCGCGGCGGTGCTGCCCGACACCGCTTCGGAAGGTGCCATTCTGGTGGCCGAAGCCATGAACTCGGCAATCCTGCAGCTTGGCATACCCCACGAGGGCTCGGCGTTCGGCACCCTCACGGTCAGCGTGGGCGTGGCGACTCTTGTTCCCGCGCAGGTTGAGGGACTGCCCCGGCTGCTGAGTGCCGCGGATTGGGCATTGTACGAAGCCAAGCGCGAAGGGCGCAATTGCGTGCGGGTCGCCGATCCGACGCTCGTGACGGACTGACTGTCAGCGGAAGCTGTTCTTCCATTCCCGCAAGGCGGCAAATACCTCATTGGGACCAGCCAGGCGGGTTCCGCAGTGGCGCGCGGCAGAGGCAGCAACCTCTGCTTCCGCACAGCGCAGGAAGGGGTTGGTCTCGCATTCTTCGGCAAGCGTGCAGGGTACGGTCGCTTGTTCGCTGGCGCGCAGTTGGGCCACTCGCCCGGCCCGTTCCTGCAGTGTGACGTTCCCGGGCTCCACAGCCAGGGCAAAGCGTATGTTCGACTGCGTGTACTCGTGAGCGCAGAACACCTTCGTGTCCGGGGGCAGGGCGGCCAGCTTGCTCAACGAGGCCCACATCTGCTCCGCGGTCCCCTCGAACAGCCGGCCGCAGCCGCAGCCGAAAAGAGTGTCGCCGCAGAACAGTGCGCCATGGCCGTAATAGGCAATATGGCCGCGTGTATGGCCGGGAACCTCCAAAACCCGGAAATTCTCCTTGAAACCCGGCGGGATGACAGTGTCGCCTTCGCGCAACGGAACCGTGATGCTGGCGATCGGCTCGTTCGCAGGGCCGTAAACCGGGGCCGGATGCCGTGCGATCAGGCCGGCGACCCCGCCGGTGTGGTCGCCGTGATGATGTGTGAGCAGAATGGCGGCCAGACTGGCGTTCTCGTCCGCCAGATAGCGCAGCACGGGGGAGTCGTCGCCCGGGTCGACTGCGACGACGCAGCGACCTTCCCGCAGCAGCCAGATATAATTGTCCTCGAACGCGCGCAAGGCTTGAATGTCCATTGCGTGATTCTCTGACTTCGGAGCGAAATGTCAATTCCCGGACTCGATGCCTGGCTGGATACCCCGCAGGGGAAATACATCCTCGAATGGGAACAGGCGCGTTTTGATCAGATGGTGGTCGACATTTTCGGCTTCAATGCTGTGCAGATCGGCCTGCCGCAATGCGATTGCCTGCGGGCGAATCGCATGCCGCTGCGTTTTGTCTATGATTCTGCTCCGCCCGCCAGGGTGATCGGCGACTCCCATCACCTGCCCCTGGCCGGAAACAGCGTCGACCTGGTCGTCCTGCCGCATATCCTGGAATTCGCGCCCGACCCGCACCAGATACTGCGCGAGGTCGAGCGCGTACTGGTGCCGGAAGGGCAGGTGTTGATCTCGGGATTCAATCCTTTCAGTCTCTGGGGCATCAAGCGGCGACTGGCCGGCCGGGGGGCAGCTTTTCCCTGGCAGGGGCAGTACTTCAGCGTGCGACGGCTGAAAGACCTTCTGACCTTGCTCAGCTTTGAAACCCAGGCTGGCTGCTTCGGCCGTTATTCGCCCGCGGTGATGCAGGAAAAATGGCTGCGCCGGTGGCATTTTCTTGAACTGGCGGGCGACCGTTGGTGGCCGATTGCCGGTGCCGTGTATCTCCTGCAGGGTATCAAGCGTCAGCATGGCCTGCGCCTGCTCACGCCGGCCTGGCATGACCGCAAGGCGCGTGCCAAGGCGCTGGCGCCTGCGGTACAGAGAATCCAGAAGGACGGCCGGTGAGCGCGGCAACGGAGATTGTCGAGATATACACCGACGGCGCCTGCAGCGGGAATCCGGGCCCTGGCGGGTGGGGTGCGCTGCTGAGGATGGGCGGGCACGAAAGGGAACTGTTCGGGGGCGAGGCGGATACGACCAACAACCGGATGGAGCTCACCGCGGTGATCCGCGCCCTGGAGGTCCTCAAGCGCCCGGTGCATGCCCGCGTGCATACCGATTCGCAATATGTGCAGAAGGGCATCAGCGAGTGGATTCACGCCTGGAAAAAACGCGGCTGGCGTACCGCTGACAAGCAGCCGGTGAAGAATGCCGAGTTGTGGCGGGAACTGGACGAACTGGCATCGCGCCATCGCATCGAATGGCGCTGGGTGAAGGGCCATGCCGGCCATGTCGAGAACGAGCGTGCCGACGCACTCGCGCGCCGTGGTATCGATTCCTTGAAAGGAACGCACGCTTGAGGCAGGTTGTACTCGATACGGAAACAACGGGCCTCGATTTCCGCCTTGGCGACCGTGTCATCGAGATCGGGTGCGTTGAGCTGCTCAACCGCAAGCTGACCGGGCAACGCTTTCATCGCTATATCAACCCGGATCGCGAGGTCGAGGCAGGTGCGCTGGCCGTGCATGGCCTGTCGAATGAATTCCTGCAGGACAAGCCCCGGTTCGGCGAAATCGTTGCGGAATTTCTCGATTTCATCCGCGGGGCCGAACTGGTCATCCACAATGCGGCATTCGATGTCGGCTTCCTTAACAACGAGTTGGCCCTGCAGAAGGAGTCTCTGCTGGAGCAAGCCTGCGCGGGGGTGGTCGACACGCTGAAGATGGCGCGCGAACTGCATCCCGGACGAAGGAATTCCCTGGATGCGCTTTGCGAGCGCTATGCCATCGACAACTCCGGCCGGACGCTGCATGGCGCCCTGCTGGATGCCGAACTGCTGGCGGAAGTCTATCTGGCCATGACGCGCGGCCAGGAAAGCCTGATCATGGAGATCGACGCGGCAGCAACCCCGGTTCTGCAGGCCGGACTGGCGGCGCAACGTCCGGCCCTGCTCGTGCTGCGAGCCAGTGCTGACGAGTTGGCGGAACACGAGAGGGTCCTTGCGGAAATAGGCAAGGAAAGCAAGGGCAACTGCATCTGGCCGGTTTCAGGAAGTTGAATTGCCGGACTGTCGCACCCGTTGGTCGGTCAGGGTGAAGTAGAACGTCGAGCCGGCCTCGAGGCAGCTGTCTGCCCAAATGCGGCCTCCATGCAAATGGATGATGCGTTGAACCGTCGCCAGCCCGATGCCGGTGCCCTCGAACTCCTCCGGACTGTGCAGCCGCTGGAAAGCGGCAAAGAGCTTGTCGGCGTATTTCATATCGAACCCTGCACCGTTGTCCCTGACATAGAACACTTGATCCCCGTTTTCCTCGCGACAGCCGAACTCGATGATCGGGTGGTTGCGTTTTGAGGTGAATTTCCAGGCATTGCCCAGCAGGTTTTGCAGGACGGCCTGCAGCAGCACAGGGTCGCCCTGCGTAACGAGATTCTCCTGCACGTGCGTCTCGACCTTTCTTTCCGGCTCCGATTCGGCAAGCTCCAGAAGCAGGGCAAGTGCCATGTCGCTGATGCGAACCGACTCAAGCCGGACTTCGCTGCGGGCGACTCGGGACAGTTCCAGCAGGTCGTCGATGAGATCCCCCATGCGGACACTGGCTTTCCGAATCCGCTTCAGATGGTCCAGTGATTCGGCTTTGTCGCAGCCCTGGCAGCCTTCCTCCATCAGATGGGCAAAGCCGTTGATGCCGCGCAGAGGGGCGCGCAGGTCATGGGAGATGGAGTAGCTGAACGCCTCCAGTTCCTTGTTGGTGGCAGTGAGCTGTCGTGTGCGCTCCGCCACGCGTCGTTCCAGATCGGCATTGAGCTGAACAATCTTGTCTTCGGCCTTCTTCCGCGCCGTGATGTCCTCCTTGACAGCAATGAAGTGTGTGATCCGGCCATGCTCGTCCCTGAGCGAGGAGATGCGCGTATCCTCCCAGAACAGATCACCGTTCTTTTTCCGATTCAGCAGTTCGCCACGCCATTCCCGGCCAGCGCGAATGGTTGCCCAGAGGTTGCGGTAGATGGCCGATGAGGTCAGGCCCGATTTCAGAATGCCGGGTGTTTTCCCGATCGTCTCCTGTGGCGTATAGCCGGTAACCTCGGAGAACTTTGGATTGATGTATTCGATTATGCCCTGCGGATCTGTGATGACGACTGTCGCGGGGCTGGATTCGATTGCCTGCGACATCTTGCGCAGGCTGTGGCTGGTTTCCCTCAATTGGGCGACATCCTCGGCGATCTGCTCCATGTCCTTTTGGATGGTGTCCGCCATCTGGTCAAAAGCCAGTGCGACTTCTCCGATCTCATCCTGGGAACGGTAGCCGACACGGGCATCGTGGCGCCCGCTTGCGAAAGCGCGGCTTGCCCTCACGAGGCGGCGGAGCGGCAGCACCACCTGGTAGCGAATAACCAGCAGACTGAAAATGAGCATGGCCAGATCGAGCATGGCCAGTCGATAGAGGTTGCGCATCGCCTCGTCTTCGATAAGCTCGGCGTTCGTGGCGAGGGTGGCAGCGATGACGTCCGCCAACTCGAGGATGGCCTTGCCGTCGCGGTACAGGTGGTCCAGTTCGGCCTTGATGTTCTGTTGAGAGATGGCCCCTGTCAGGATGCCATCAATTTTCTGCCGGTAATTGATCGAGTGCCTCCAGGCCGATTCAATGGCGTCCTGCAGGTTCGGCGGCAAGGCTTTGACCTCCTGGCCGGAAAGCTTGCCTCCGCCGTCGAGTACGGCAAGGGTTTCATCGAGACGTTTCAATCTGTCTTCAATCGCCGTCCGGTCGGCATCCAGCCCCTGCACGAGACGGTAAGTGTCGAGTTGGATGCTCTGGCTGATCCAGCGCAGGCTGCCCGTCAGATTGATCAGTATTGCCGTTCCTTGGAGGCGCAGAAACGAGGACTGGATCACGAATACGTTGCCGGCACCGATAACGATCAGCACGGCAAAAAGGAGCATGAGTTTCTTCCGGATTGTCAGGCGCGCAGCACGGTGCAACAGCGATGCGTTTGGCATCGCCTGCCCCTTCTCCTGGCATGAATCCGTTGCAATGTTCATGGGCCCTTTAAGCGTTATGCCGGCCTATGCCGGATATCGAAAAAGCCTGCGGGGATAAGGCAGATTCCGGTGCCATGCATAGTGGCACGGCAGTACGACAATCTGGTCTGGGCGGATCTGGGCCCGGGATGGCGCTGGGGATTGCGGCAAGCCCGTCGCCAGATAGGTCTAACGGCGAGCAGGCAAGCAACTTTATATCACGTTTATATTTAAATTGTTACAAGAAGAGCTTTGAAAAGGAAGTGGTTTCGGCTACAATGCGCACCTTTCAGGCGCGTAGCTCAGCTGGTTAGAGCACCACCTTGACATGGTGGGGGTCGTAGGTTCGAGTCCTATCGCGCCTACCAATTCGAAAACAGAAGTCAGAGGACGGGGGCCGAAGCGGCTTCGGTTTTCTGGCTTTTGTTGTTTATGGCGGGTCCAGGATGCTGACGATCACATTGCCGGATGGTTCCAAGCGGGAATTCCCCCAAGCGGTCACTGTTGCCGAGGTGGCGGCTTCGATTGGTGCCGGCCTTGCCAAGGCGGCGCTTGCCGGCAAGGTCAACGGCCGGCTGGTCGACACCAGCTTCCTCATCGAACGAGACTCTACCCTTGCCATCGTTACGGACAAGGACCTTGAGGGCATTGAAATCCTGCGTCATTCAACAGCACACCTGCTGGCCTATGCCGTCAAGGAGCTGTTTCCCGAGGCCCAGGTCACCATTGGTCCCGTCATCGAGAACGGCTTCTACTACGACTTCTCCTACAAGCGCCCCTTTACGCCGGAAGACTTGGCGAAGATCGAAGCGCGTATGGCCGAGCTGGCAAAAAGAGATATTCCCGTCGTGCGCGAGGTATGGCCGCGTGACAAGGCCGTCGACTTCTTCAAGTCCATCGGCGAGCACTACAAGGCGGAAATCATCGCCTCGATTCCTGCCGGCGAGGACGTCTCGCTCTACCGCGAAGGCGATTTTGTTGATCTCTGTCGCGGCCCCCACGTTCCTTCCACCGGCAAGCTGAAGGTCTTCAAACTGATGAAGGTGGCCGGCGCCTATTGGCGCGGGGATTCCCGCAACGAGATGCTGCAGAGGATTTATGGCACCGCCTGGTCGAAGAAAGACGAGCTCGATGCCTATCTGCATATGCTTGAGGAGGCTGAAAAGCGCGACCATCGCAAGCTGGGCCGGCAGCTCGACTTCTTTCATCTGCAGGACGAGGCGCCCGGAATGGTGTTCTGGCATCCCAAGGGCTGGGTGATCTGGCAGGAAGTCGAGCAATACATGCGCCGGCTGCTGTCCGCAAATGGCTACCTCGAAGTGCGCACACCACAGGTGATGGATCGCGTGCTGTGGGAGAAGTCCGGCCACTGGGAAAATTATGCCGAGCACATGTTCACCACCAAGGCGGAGGAGCGCGACTACGCGGTCAAGCCGATGAACTGCCCTGGCCACGTGCAGATATTCAACCAGGGCATCAAGAGTTATCGCGATCTTCCCTTGCGGCTGGCCGAGTTCGGTTCCTGCCACCGCAACGAACCGTCAGGTGCCCTGCACGGCATCATGCGCGTGCGCGGCTTCGTGCAGGACGATGCCCATATCTTCTGTACCGAGGAGCAGATCCTCGGCGAGTCGGCGGCCTTCATCGACCTGCTGCGCAAGGTCTATGCGGACTTCGGTTTCAACGACATTCTCGTCAAGCTGTCCACCCGGCCGGAAAAACGCATTGGTTCAGATGAAACCTGGGACCGCGCCGAGGCAGCTCTGGCGAAAGCCCTGGAGGCCAAAGGCTTGAAATACGACCTGCAGCCGGGCGAGGGCGCCTTCTACGGGCCGAAGATCGAGTTTTCTCTCAAGGACTGCCTAAACCGCGTCTGGCAATGCGGCACCCTGCAACTGGATTTTTCCTTGCCGGGACGCCTTGGCGCGGAGTATGTGGCGGAGGACAACACCCGCCGACAACCCGTCATGCTGCATCGAGCCATCCTCGGATCGATGGAACGCTTCATCGGTATCCTCATTGAGCATCATGCCGGGGCATTCCCGCTATGGCTGTCTCCGGTTCATGCAGTGGTCATGAATATATCGGAGCATCAGGCTGATTTCGCCGAAACTGTTGCGGAAAAGCTACGCCATGCCGGTTTGCGGGCGGTTTCGGATTTGCGCAACGAGAAAATTAGCTATAAAATACGCGAACATAGCTTGCAAAAGCTGCCTTATCAGGTCGTTGTCGGCGACAAAGAGAAGGCGGCAGGGTTGGTCGCCGTGCGTGCCCGAGGCGGACAGGACCTCGGGCAAATGTCCCTCGAGACGTTTGTCGAACGCCTGACGCGAGAACGCGATGCGCGGGCAGGGGCGACCTGATTTTTGATTTTTTGGAGACTTGAACCATCGCACAGCCACAGCAGAAGGCGCAGCGCCTGAATGAAGAGATCAACGCCCCCGAGATACGTCTGATCGGGGTGGAAGGTGAACAGGTCGGGATCGTTTCGGTCCAGACAGCGCTGAGGATGGCCGAAGAAGCGGGGGTGGATCTGGTCGAGATAGCGCCTCTTGCCACCCCGCCGGTCTGCCGCATCATGGACTACGGCAAGTTCAAGTATGCCGAGGCGAAGAAGGCCCATGAAGCCAAGCTGAAGCAGAAGCAGATTCAGGTCAAGGAAGTAAAATTCAGGCCCGGAACGGACGAGGGCGACTACCAGATCAAGCTGAGAAATCTGGTGCGTTTCCTGCAAGAAGGTGACAAGACGAAAGTTACCCTGCGTTTCCGCGGCAGGGAGATGGCGCACCAGGAGTTCGGAGTGCGTTTGCTGGAGCGGGTGAAGGCCGACCTGGAACAGTACGGCACGGTCGAGCAGTTCCCCAAGATGGAAGGGCGGCAGCTCATTATGGTGCTGGCGCCAATCAAGAAGCAGCTAAAGCATTGATTCAGTTTCGCGCTCTCAGTGGGCGCGGGCGGAATGAGCCGGCCAACAGGTTCATGCACAAGTGGTTGCGGGTTGTCGAAGTGCTCCTGGATCGGGAGCCACCCGGCGCCATGTTAAAAGAAGGAGTTCTTCGATGCCGAAGATGAAAACCAAATCGGGCGCTGCCAAGCGCTTCAAGGTACGGCCAGGGGGCAGTGTCAAGCGTTCCCAGGCTTTCAAGCGCCACATCCTGACCAAGAAAACCACCAAGGCCAAGCGTCACCTGCGCGGGATCACGAATGTCCATGATTCGGACACCGCATCGATCCGGGCCATGCTGCCCTACGCATAAGGAGATCAGACCATGCCACGAGTAAAACGCGGTGTAACGGCGCATGCGCGCCACAAAAAGGTTCTTGACCAAGCCAAGGGTTATCGCGGCCGCCGGGGTAGCGTTTATCGGATTGCCAAGCAGGCAGTGATGAAGGCGGGGCAATATGCCTACCGCGATCGCCGTCAGCGCAAGCGCCAGTTCCGCTCCCTGTGGATTGTCCGCATCAATGCCGCAGCGCGCGAGTTGGGAATGACCTACAGTGTGTTGATGAACGGTCTGAAGAAGGCTTCCATCGAGGTCGATCGCAAGGTGTTGGCGGATCTGGCGGTGTTTGACAAGCCGGCCTTCGCGCAGATCGCGAATCAGGCCAAGGCGGGCCTCGCTGCCTGAGCGCTGCACGCGCTGAAAAAGGAGGCACCAAGCCTCCTTTTTTTACGTTTGAGCCATGAGTGATATTGAACACTTAGTCGAGCAGGCGACAGCCGAATTCTCCGGCATCAGCGATGCTGCTGCGTTGGAGCAGGCCAAGGCGCGCTATCTTGGCAAGAGCGGCTCGGTGACCGAGTTGCTGAAAGGACTGGGCAAGCTTGATCCTGAAGAACGCAAAAGCACCGGGGCCGCCATCAACAGTGCCAAGGATAGGATCGAGCAAGCTCTGAACGCACGGCGCGACGCGCTGCGGCATGCGGCGCTGGAAATGCAGCTGAAGGCGGAAGCGCTCGATATCACCTTGCCAGGCCGGGGGATGTCAACCGGGGGGCTTCATCCGGTGACACGCACGTTGGAACGCATCGAGGCGCTGTTTCGGTCCATTGGCTTTGATGTTGCCGACGGACCGGAGATCGAGGACGATTTTCATAACTTTACTGCGCTGAATACGCCCGAGAACCACCCAGCACGCTCGATGCATGACACGTTCTACCTGGAGAACGCACCGGGATTGCTTTTACGTACGCACACAAGCCCGATTCAGGTGCGCTACATGGAGACGCACAAACCGCCCATACGCATCATTGCACCGGGGCGTGTTTATCGTGTCGATTCGGACGCAACGCATTCGCCCATGTTCCATCAGGTCGAGGGACTGTGGATCGACGAGGATGTCAGCTTCGCCGATCTTAAGGGCGTGTTCACCGATTTTCTGCGGAATTTCTTCGAGAAGCCGGATCTGCGCACACGTTTTCGGCCCTCGTTTTTTCCGTTCACGGAGCCGTCCGCAGAAATCGACATGAGTTGTGTTTTCTGCAACGGTAACGGCTGCCGCGTCTGTAGCCACACAGGTTGGCTGGAAATTGCGGGCAGTGGCATGGTGCATCCGAACGTACTCAAGGCGGTGGGTATCGACAGCGAGAAATACATCGGTTTCGCCTTCGGCATGGGCCCGGATCGCCTGACCATGCTGCGCTATGGGGTTAACGACCTGCGCTTGTTCTTCGAAGGCGATTTGCGCTTTCTTTCGCAATTTAGGTAATCATGCAGTTCTCCGAACATTGGCTGCGAGAGTTCGTCAATCCGCCGCTTACGAGTGCCGAGTTGGCGCATAGCCTGACCATGGCGGGACTTGAGGTCGAGGCACTGCAAAGTATTGCGCCAGCCTTTGGCGGCGTCGTAGTGGCACAAATAATCGCCGTCGACAAGCATCCTGATGCCGACAAACTGAAACTCTGCCGCGTTGATGCGGGGCAGGGCGATACACTGCAGATTGTCTGCGGCGCACCGAATGTTGCTGCCGGAATGAAAGCGCCTTGTGCCCTGGTCGGCGCGGAACTGCCGGGGATGAAGATCAAGGCAGCCAAAGTGCGCGGCGTCGAGTCCTTCGGCATGCTCTGCTCGGCGCGCGAACTCGGCCTGTCGGAAGATCATAGCGGACTAATGGTGCTGCCTGCCGACGCACCAGTTGGCGAAGATATCCGTTTCTATCTCGCCCTCGAAGACAAGTTGTTCACTTTGAAACTCACGCCGAACCGGGCCGATTGCCTCAGCCTGAAGGGTGTGGCCCGCGAAGTTGGCGCTCTGACCGGAGCGACCGTCACGCTGCCATCGGTTCGGGAAATCAAAGTCACCAGCGACAGGCGCCGTGAAGTGGTACTGGAAGCTCCCGCTGCCTGCCCGCGGTACTGTGGTCGCGTGGTAGCCGGCATTGATCCGAAGGCACCTACACCGGACTGGATGAAGCGCCGCCTTGAGCGCAGCGGCATTCGTTCCATCAATGCAGTGGTCGATGTCACCAACTACGTCATGCTGGAACTTGGCCAGCCCCTGCATGCCTTCGACAACGCACGCCTCCATGGAGCGGTGCAAGTGCGGTATCCGATGCCGGGCGAAAAGCTGTTGCTGCTGAATGAGCAAACCGTCGAGCCTTCCGCCGATACAGCCCTGATTGCCGACGATAAGCGCGCCTTGGCATTGGCCGGCATCATGGGCGGCGAGGAAAGTGGCATCGGTGAGGCTACTACAGAACTTTTCCTTGAGAGCGCTTTCTTTTCCCCCGATGCCGTTGCCGGCAAGGCGCGTGCTTTGGGTTTTTCCTCGGATGCCTCCTATCGCTTCGAGCGCGGCGTCGACTTTGCCGCCACGCGCGAGGCGTTGGAACGGGCGACCCAGTTGATTCTGGACATTTGTGGGGGGCAAGCCGGCCCGGTGACGGAAGCCATTGCCCGTGACCATTTGCCGAGGCGTGAAGCGGTGCGGCTGCGTGTGACGCGAGCGGAAAAGATTCTTGGCATCCGGCTCGGAGCCGAAGTTGCGGCACGCCTGTTCAAGGGGCTTGACTTCCCCTTTTCGAGGGAGGGAGATACCTTCACCGTGGTGCCGCCTTCGCACCGCTTCGACATAGCCATCGAGGAAGACCTGGTTGAAGAACTGGCCAGACTGCACGGCTACGACAATATTCCGGCACGGCTGCCACATGGTTCGCTGGCCATATTGCCGCAGCATGAGCAGAGTCGTACGGTCTGGCGCTTGCGCCGGCTGCTGGCGGCCCGCGATTATCAGGAAGTGGTGAATTACAGCTTCGTGGATGTCTCTTGGGAGCAGGATTTCTGCAACAACCGGGATCCTGTTGTCCTTGCTAACCCGATAGCCAGCCAGATGGGCGTTATGCGCTCCAGCCTGATCGGCGGCCTGGTGGCGAATCTCGCCAATAATCTCAACAGGCGCATGGACCGGGTACGGGTATTCGAAACCGGCCGCTGCTTTCTGCGCCATGGCGAGGGCGGCCAGATCCCCGGTTTCGCGCAACCGCAGCGGATTGCTGCCCTGGCGTCGGGACCGGCGGCCCCGGAACAGTGGGGTGTGGCTACTCGCCGTGCGGACTTCTTTGATGCCAAGGCTGATGTCGAAGCCTTGTTGTCTCCTATGCGGGCCGGTTTCGAGCGACTGGATCACCCGGCTCTTCATCCTGGCCGTTCCGCCGCAGTCATTGTGGATGGCAAGGCGATTGGCCTGGTTGGCGAACTGCATCCGCGATGGGTGCAGAAGTATGACTTGGATGCGGCGCCAGTGGTGTTCGAGCTGGATCTGGATGCCGTGTTGCGACAGCCATTGCCTGCATACCAGGAAGTTTCCCGCTTCCCTGCCGTGGTGCGTGACCTGGCACTGGTGGTCGCCCAGGAACAGTCAGCGCAGGCATTGCTGGAGGGATTGATTGCAGTTGCTCCGGCCTTCGTCAGGGAGATCGTCTTGTTCGACCTCTACCATGGAAAAGGAGTGGATCCGGAGAAAAAAAGTCTTGCATTCCGGGTAGTTATGCAAGATACTCAGAAAACGCTTTCTGATGGCGAAGTGGAGGCAGCGATGGTCAAAATGATCGAAGCAGCCACACAAAAATTCGCTGCCAAGCTGCGTTCATAGGGAGCAGAAATGACGTTAACAAAGGCGGAACTTGCCGATCTCCTTTTTGAAAAGGTCGGCTTGAACAAGCGTGAGGCCAAAGATATGGTCGAGGGGTTTTTCGAGGAAATCCGTACGGCCCTGGAGCGAGGCGAGAGCGTCAAGCTGTCCGGCTTCGGCAATTTCCAGTTGCGTGACAAGCCGCAGCGTCCCGGCCGCAACCCCAAGACCGGCGAGGAAATCCCCATCACTGCCCGCCGCGTCGTCACCTTCCATGCCAGCCAGAAACTCAAGGCCTCTGTCGAGAAGCTGAGCAGCCATGGCAAGCAAGGATGACCTGCCTCCCATTCCGGCCAAGCGCTACTTCACCATCGGCGAAGTAAGTGAACTGTGCGGCGTCAAGCCGCATGTGTTGCGCTACTGGGAGCAGGAGTTCACCCAGTTGAAACCGGTCAAGCGTCGCGGTAACCGCCGCTATTACCAGCACCACGAAGTGCTGCTGGTGCGGCGCATCCGCGAGTTGCTATACCGCGAGGGGTTTACCATCAGCGGGGCACGCAACCGTCTCGAGGAAGGTCCCGGCAAGGAGGCGCCGAATCACGTAGGGGCCTTAACGGAGCGCTATGCTCCAGCCGACTCGTTGCGCGGCGAGATTGCCGGCATCATCGCCATGCTGCGCGCCTGAATCTCGTCTTTCAGCGCATCGCACCTTCCCGCTCTCTGATATAATTCGCCTCCAGTCGGGGCGTAGCGCAGCCTGGTAGCGCACTTGCATGGGGTGCAAGGGGTCGCGAGTTCGAATCCCGCCGCCCCGACCATTCTTTCCCAGAGGCAGCCATCGCCGCGCGGCATATTATGCGCATCCTCCTTTCCAACGACGACGGCTACTTCGCGCCTGGCATTGAAATTCTTGCCCAAGCGCTTTCTGATCTTGCCGTAGTCACCGTCGTCGCCCCGGAACGCGATCGCAGCGGTGCCAGCAACTCCCTGACTCTAGACAGACCCTTGAGGTTGCGACAAGCCGCCAATGGTTTCTACTTCGTTAACGGCACGCCGACTGATTGTGTGCATTTGGCGGTAACCGGGATGCTGGACCATATGCCCGATATGGTGATTTCCGGTATCAATCTGGGTGCTAACATGGGCGACGACACGATTTATTCCGGTACTGTGGCAGCCGCTACGGAAGGGTATCTGTTGGGCGTACCCTCGATTGCGGTATCGCTGACCAGCCACAAGGCGGCCCACTTCGAAACGGCCGCGATGGTGGCACGCAGCATGGTCGAGCTCTGCCAGCGCAACCCGTTGTCTGAGCCGGTCCTGCTGAATGTCAATGTGCCGGACATTCCCCCAGAAAAGCTCAAGGGCTTGCGGGTGACTCGACTCGGCAAGCGTCACAAGGCCGAGGGAGTCGTCAGGCAAATCAACCCTCGCGGCGAAACCGTATACTGGGTTGGCGCAGCCGGGTCGGCGCAGGACTCCGGAGAAGGGACGGATTTTCACGCCGTGGAGAACGGCTATGCTTCGGTTACGCCGCTGCAGATCGATTTGACCCATGGGGCGCAGATTGGCGCAGTAAGAAGTTGGATCGAGGCATGAAACGTGAGTTGTCCGGTATCGGCATGACTTCCCAGCGCACGCGCGCACGAATGATCGAGCGCTTGCGCGCCGATGGCATCCGGGATGAGCGGGTACTGGCGGCGATGGCGGCCGTACCACGCCACATCTTTGTCGAGGAGGCACTGGCTTCTCGTGCCTACGAGGACACGGCCTTGCCGATCGGACTGAAACAGACGATCTCCCAGCCGTTCATCGTGGCAAGAATGATCGAACTTCTGGCGGCCGGTCGCGAACTTGGCAAGACGCTGGAAATCGGTGCGGGTTGCGGTTATCAGGCGGCTGTCCTGGCGCAAATGGCCAAGGATGTCTATGCCGTTGAGCGAATCGCCCAGTTGCTTGACAAGGCCCGCGCCAATTTGCGCCACCTGCGCCTGCCCAATGTGAGGCTCAAGCATGCGGATGGCAGTCTGGGTCTGGCAGATGCCGCACCATTCGATACAATCATCCTTGCCGCTGCCGCTCTGCGCGTGCCGCAGGCGTTGCTGGGACAACTTGCCCTGGGCGGACGTATGCTCTTGCCTCTCGGGGGGGGCGAGCAGACGCTCTGCATGATCGAGCGTAGCCCGCGCGGTTATACTGAGACGCGTCTCGATATGGTGCGCTTCGTACCTCTTGTAGCCGGAGTCGAATAAGCATGGCGAACCCTATGTCCCGATATGCGATTCTGCTCGCCGTACTCGCAGCCGGACTGCTGGGAGGGTGCGCGTCCAGGACGCCCGCGCCGGTAATCGAGCGGGGCGGTGCGCCCGGCAAAGGGCCTGCCCCGGTCACGATACCCGCCAAACCCGGCGAGTTCCATACTGTTAAAAGAGGCGAAACGCTCTACAGCATTGCGCTGGAACATGGGCAATCCTATCGTGACGTCGCTGCCTGGAATAATATCGACAACCCGAATGTGATCCGGATCGGCCAGCAATTGCGTGTTGCGCCTCCGGAAGGGGTTGCGGTGGTCAAGCCGGTTGCGGGGCCGGCAGCCGTTGAAATACGGCCCCTTGTCGCCAGCAGTCCGATTCCGACCGGTTCCGATACCGTCAAGCACGAGCCGAAAGGGGGCAAACAGCCCTACACGGAGCAGGCCATGGCGGCAGCGCAGAAGGCGGAGGTGGCGCATGCACAGCAGCCTGCAGTGCAAGCGAGGGTTGAACCCAGGCCGGCAGAGCCTGCTGCGGGAGGCGAGTTGAACTGGGCTTGGCCCAGCGGCGGCAAAGTGATCACCGCCTATGTCGAAGGCAGCAGCAAGGGCGTCGATATCGAAGGCCGGATCGGCGAGCCGGTGCTGGCCACCGAGGCGGGCAAGGTAACCTACGCCGGCAGCGGCATTCGCGGCTATGGCAACCTGCTCATCATTCAGCATGCCAGTGGTCTGTCGAGCGTCTATGCACACAACAGCAAGCTCCTGGCCAAGGAGGGGCAACAGGTGGCAAGAGGACAGAAAATCGCCGAGCTTGGCAACAGTGATGCGGACCAGGCCAAGCTCCATTTCGAGATTCGCCGCCAGGGCAAGCCGCTCGATCCTCTCAAATTGCTGCCACAGAGGTAGTGAATGCGTGACGAGGCCTTGCCGGAAGAAGGGGAGGTTGCCGAGCCGGCCGTCTCCGAGACTGCACCTGCGGCCGAGCCGGAGTTTCTCAACGATGTCACCCAGATATATCTCAATGAGATCGGGGCCAATCCGCTTCTGACGCCGGAGCAGGAACTTGCCTACTCCCGACTTGCCCGGCAGGGCGACGAGCCGGCACGGCAAAAAATGATTGAGCACAACCTGCGTCTGGTGGTGAACATCGCCAAGCACTATCTCAACCGCGGCATGCCTTTGCTCGATCTGGTCGAGGAGGGCAATCTTGGCCTGATTCACGCCCTCGACAAGTTCGATCCGGAGCGCGGCTTCCGCTTTTCGACCTATGCCACCTGGTGGATACGCCAGAACATCGAGCGCGCCATCATGAACCAGTCGCGAACCATCCGCCTGCCGGTTCATGTCGTGAAGGAACTCAATTCGGTGCTGCGCGCCATGCGCCATCTCGAGGCGACCAGTGCGCGTGAAACCGGTCTGGAGGAAATTGCCCAGCTGCTCGACAAACCGGTCGAGGAGGTGCGTCAGGTCCTGGCGCTTAACGAGCATGTCGCCTCGCTGGACGCACCGCTGGAAATCGATCCAAGCCTATCAATCGGGGAATCGCTGGCCGACGACGGTGCGGCACCGCCGGAAATGCAGATTCACGCCGCCGAGGTTGAGCATCTGGTCACGGAATGGATCGGCATGCTCAGCGACAAGCAGCGCCAGGTCATCGAGTACCGCTATGGCCTGAACGGCGGCGAAGTGGCGACGCTGGAGGAATTGGCGGAGAGGCTGTCGCTGACGCGCGAACGGGTGCGGCAGATCCAGATCGAGGCATTGGCCCAATTGAGGCGCATCCTCAAGCGGCATGGCGTGTCCAAGGACGTGTTGCTGTAACGCCTATCTCGCCACCAGGCGTGCTTCCCTCTCAGCCTTCAATTCCCGCGACAGCGCAAATACCGTCATCGCATAGAAGCTCGACCGGTTGTAGCGTGTGATGACGTAGAAGTTTCGGTATCCCAGCCAGTATTCTGTGGCCTCATTCGGCGTGACCAGGTCGATCAGGGCACAGGGCAGTTGCGGCGCATCAACTGCGGAGATGACGCCGTAGGCGGACATTTCAGCAGGGGTGAGCCGGGGCAGGATTCCGGCTTCGATGAGTACGCCGGCGCGGTCGTCAGCAACATGTGCGGGTGCGACGATCGGACTGCCGGTTTCCCAGCCATGGCTGGCAAGGAAATTGGCGATGCTGCCGATAGCGTCCGCGCTGCTCGACGCGAGATCCACTTGTCCGTCGCCGTCGAAATCCACACCCCAGTTGCGTATGCTGCTGGGCAGAAATTGCGGAATGCCCAGTGCCCCGGCATAAGAGCCGGAGTATGCAGCCGGGCTGCGATGGGACTCGCGAGCCAATAACAACAGGGCTTCCAGTTCGCGGCGGAAGAGATCGGCTCGCGGCGGGTAGTCAAAAGCCAGTGTGGCAAGCGTGGCCAGCGCCGGAAACTTGCCCATGTTGCGTCCGTAGATCGTTTCGATGCCGATAATGGCGACGATGATTTCTTCCGGTATGCCGTAGTTGAGCCTCGCCGCTTCGAGCGTCTGCTGGTTTGCTTCCCAGAAACGCAGTCCGCCTTCGATGCGGGAAGGCTCGATGAACCGCGCGCGGTAGGCTTGCCAAGAACGCACGGAGGGATCCTTCGGCGGCAGGATGGCCTGGATCGCCCTGGGTTGGGGCTGCGCCTGGTCGAACAGGCGCATCAGGCGGGTGCGATCGAAGCCGTGCCTTTCATGCATTTCATCAATGAATGCCCGAACCTCTTCGCGCTGGGCGAAACCGGCCGCGGTGGCGCCAGGCATCATTGCCAGAACGAGCGTGCAGAGGACAACAGCGGGCAGGAATCGGGTCATCACACCTTGGCAATCTTCAGTTCGGCAATCATTTCGCGCAATTTCTGCCGGGGCATCTTGCCGCTCAGTTTGCCATAGCGCAGATCGATGTAAAGTTCAGTGATCGCACGCAGGGGTCCTGACAATTCAGGTCTGGCCAGCGCTACCCGTTGTGCATAATCCGCCGGCCCTTCCCAATCCTGGCGTGCAAGGCCGATGCGTGACAGCTTGCGGCTGAGGTTGTTCCAGTCGCGGACCGTCGGATCGGTCCGAACCCGCTTGTGCAGCGCCCAGACGGTCAGTCCCAGCAGCAGGAGCCCGCAAAGTACGGCCATTGCAGCCGTCATGGCTTTCCAGTCCGGTTCGCGCATGCCGAGGCGCGCCAGAACTTCACGCTGGCGTACCGGATCGTAACCCAGCACCCACTGGTTCCAAGTGTTGGTCACAGCTTCCCAACGGAAACGGAGTTGTCGCAGCCAGGACAGGTCCGACCGCACCAGGAAAGGCAGGGGTTCGCCTGCCGGCACCGCTGAAGCCAAGCCAGCTTCAATGCGGTTCGGGGCGACGGCGGCCGTTGGATCCACACGCACCCAGCCCTTGCTTTCCAGCCAGACTTCAGCCCAGGCGTGGGCATCTGATTGGCGTACGATGAGGTAACCGTCTACCGGGTTGCGTTCGCCGCCTTGGTAGCCGGTGACCACGCGCGCAGGGATGCCGGCTGCACGCATGGCGAAGACGAAGGCCGATGCATAGTGCTCGCAGAAGCCGCGCCGGGTCTCGAACATGAACTGGTCGATGCTGTTCTCGCCGAGCAGGGGTGGCGTGAGGGTGTAGAAGTAGTTCTCCTTGCGGAAGTGGTCCAGCATGCGGCGGATAGTCGCCTCCGGATCCCCGGCCTCGTGCTGCCATTGCTCGGCGAGCGCACGGGTGCGCGGGTTGTTGGCGGGCAGATTCAGATTGTTGCGAAGGGATGCCTCGGACTCATCCATGCCCGGCAGGGAGTCGGGCCGGGACTGCATTTCATAGCGCAGGCGGCTGCGCACGGGCGTCTTCGAGAGCACCTGGTATTCACGCGATACGATTGCACCGGTAGGCGGTGCTACCGGCATTTCCAGGGCGAACAGCCAGTGTTTGTTGTGCGGTTCGATGGTCACCGCATAGCGGACGGTTTCACCGGTCGCCGTGTCCGGGGGACTGACTTTCTCCATTTGGGCCCCTGAACGCCAGGTCCGGCCATCGAACAGGCGCAATACCGGACCGCGCCAGTACAGGAGGTATTTCGGCGGAACTTCACCATCGAAACGGACGCGGAAGGCGATTTCGCCGGACAGGCTCAGGTTGCTGATCGAACCCGGCGACATGTTGTCCGAGAGCCCGCTCATGCCGCTATAGGCATCGGCCGGCATGCCCCAGAGCGGACCCTGCACGCGGGGAAAGAGCAGAAACAGGACGAGCATGAAGGGGGCAGCCTGCGCCAGCATGAGGGCGGACAGACGCAGGTGGGCGACGACGGGTTGAGCGGCATGTCCCAGGCTGGCCAATGCAGCGGTGATGACCACGAGGGCTGCCAGGGAGAGTCCCGCGATGTCCAGACCTTGCGCGTTGAGGAAATGGGTGAGCAACAGGAAGTAGCACAGGAAGATGACGGCCAGGCCGTCCCGCACCTGGCGCATCTCCAGCAGCTTGAGGGCGAGAAAGAGTATCAGCAGGGCGATGCCCGGATCCTTCCCGAAGAAATGGCGGTAGGTGAGAAAGACACCCGCCGATCCGGCAGCAACGAGAACACTCAGCAGCCAGCGCGGTGGCAGAGCGGCTCGTCGCCACCAGATCGACACCCGCCAGGCGATGGCCACGGCAACGGCCGTCGTCAGCCAGGCTGGGACATGCTCGACATCCGGAATCAGGGTCAGCAGGGCGCTGATGAGCAGCCAAAGTTCCTGGCTGCGGGCGAGGGTAGGGCTTTCGCGCTTAGTCGCCATGCAAGGCCAGTGCTTCAAGGCAATCCTGCAACTGTCGTGCGCCATGGCCCAGCGGTATCTTTCTTCCGGGCAGGCTCAGTCCGTATGCCAGACCCTGGGCATGGGCGTCGAGCAGCCACCTTGTCAGGCGTGCCAGGCGGGCCTCGGTCCCCAACCCAGTCGGCAATTCGTTCCAGTCGAGCCAGACCTGGGTGGCACTGGCGCCGGTGAATTGCTTGGTGAGCATGGGTTGCTCCCGCGCCACTGCCTTCCAGGCGACATGGCGCGGCGAGTCCGCCGGCTGGTGCGTTCGCAGGCCGGAGAAATCCTCGGTGCCTTTGCCGCTGCGTGCGCCCCCCGTTTCGCCGGTGGCCGACAGCGGCAGGGGCGGCGGGGAGACCTCGGGACGGGGATATACCAGACACCGCATATCCGGCTCGACATAGCTCCAGGCGCGGACGAGGCAAAGGGGGTAGCGCGTCTCCAGCGTGACGCGCCCGGGGCGCATCCAGCCGCGCCTTTTGGCCTGCAGCGGCAGATTGATCGATGTCGTCGTTTCGGGAGCCAGGTCGACTGATACTGCATCCCCGCCGGCGAAATTCAGGTTGATGGCAAACCGCCCCTGTTTGCGCCGGTTGTGCAACCGCAGGCCGAAATGCGCGATATCCCCGGCAAAGACCGGCTCGATGCGTCCAGGCGAAATCTCGATCTGCACCAGATTGCGGAAGGTATGCAGGAGCGTTACCAGCCCCAGTCCGGCAAGGAGAAAGATCAGGGCGTAGCCGAGACTCAGGTTGTAGTTGATGGCGCCGATCAGCATCAGCCCGAGCGCAGTGGCGAAGGCCAGTCCGGCCCGGGTCGGCAGGACATAGACTCGGCGCTGTGTCAGGATGATCGGCGCGACTTCCGGGCCATAGAGGCGGAACAGCCAGCGCTTGAACGAAGCGACTGCCTGCATGTGGGCACTAGGGAATCGGTACGGCGCCGATCAAAGCCGTGGCGATGTCGGCGGCGGGGGTGCCAGTCGCGCCGCTGGCCGGATGCAGCCGGTGTCCCGCCACCGCCGGCAGCACGGCCTGGATGTCCTCCGGCAGAACCAGGTCGCGGTGGTCGATCAATGCCCAGGCGCGTGCGGCCCGCAGCAAGGCGAGCGCCGCGCGCGGGCTCAGTCCCGTCTCGTAATCCGGCGAGCGGCGGGTGTGTTCGGCAAGGGCCTGCACGTAGGCGATGAGCGCCTCGGAGACATGCACCTCCCGTACGGCCCGCTGCAGTTCGATCAGTTCGCCCGGCTCCATGCAGGGACGCAGCGTGGCAACCATGTCGCGTCGGTCGGCGCCGCCGAGCAGTTCGCGTTCCGCGGCCTGGTCCGGGTAACCCATCTCGATGCGCATCAGGAAACGATCGAGTTGGGACTCTGGCAGGGGAAAGGTGCCGATCTGGTGCGAGGGGTTCTGCGTCGCAATGACGAAGAAGGGGTCCGGCAGGGGGCGCGTTTCGCCTTCGCAGGTGACCTGATGTTCCTCCATCGCTTCGAGCAGTGCGCTCTGGGACTTTGGCGTGGCACGGTTGATTTCATCCACCAGAATGAGCTGGGCAAAGATCGGGCCGGGATGAAACTGGAAACCGCCCGTGTTGCGGTCGTAAATCGACACGCCGATGATGTCTGCCGGCAGCATGTCGGCCGTGCACTGGATTCGGTGGAAGTTCAGTCCGAGCAGCTTGGCCAGGACATGTGCCAGGATTGTCTTGCCAACGCCCGGCAGATCCTCGATGAGCAGATGGCCGCGGGCGAGAAGGCAGACCAGGGCGAGACGAATCTGGCGTTCTTTGCCGAGCACGATGCGTCCGGCATTGCGAATGGTTTCATCTATGGGGGAATAAGGCATGACTTGAGGCGGATGCTGCAATCAGTGGATAATGGCGTCCATAGAGGGCATTCTATTGCAATTCCACTTTGAAGAGACCCGGCGATGACTGGGGCTTCACATGACCACCGCCTTTATTACCCATCGCGACTGCTGGCTCCATGACATGGGGGCGCACCATCCGGAATGTCCGGAGCGCCTGTCCGCCATCAGCGACCGTCTGATTGCCGCGGGACTCGATTTGTATCTATCGTTTTACGACGCCCCGCTTGCAACTTTGGAACAGATCGGGCGCGTGCATCCGCTGGAATACGTGCTCGGTATGGCCGAAAGCGCTCCGCAAAGCGGCATTGTCCACCTGGATCCAGATACGGCGATGAGTGCCGGTACGTGGCAGGCGGCACTGCGTTCGGCAGGTGCCGGTATTTTGGCGACAGATCTGGTCATGGCCGGCGAGGTGGAGAACGCCTTTTGCAGCGTGCGCCCGCCGGGGCACCATGCCGAACGCGCCAAGGCCATGGGGTTTTGCTTCCTCAACAACATCGCCATCGCCGCTGCCCATGCGCTTGAAGTGCATGGCCTTGAACGGGTGGCGGTTGTCGATTTCGACGTACATCACGGCAATGGCACCGAGGATATCTTCGCCAACGATGCGCGCGTGCTCATGGTCAGCACCTTCCAGCATCCCTTCTATCCCTACAGCGGAACAGAGGCTCCGGCCGGGAACATGGTCAATGTGCCGGTGCCGGCCGGCACGCGCAGCGACGGTTTTCGCCAGGCGGTGGCCGATATCTGGATGCCGGCATTGAGGCGCTTTGCTCCTGAAGCGATCTTCATTTCCGCCGGCTTCGATGCGCATTACGAAGACGACATGGCTTCGCTTGGGCTTGTCGAGGCCGACTATGCCTGGGTGACCCAGCAAATCAAGGCAGTTGCGGCGGAGTCGGCACAGGGCCGCATCGTCTCGATGCTTGAGGGGGGGTACGCCTTGTCCGCCCTGGCGCGCAGCGTTACGACGCACGTCAAGGCACTGGCGGATCTATGAGCGTGCAGGGAACTGGCCCGTATTGGTGATGTCAACTTCCCGGCAACTCGTTCATTTATGTTCAGAAGCAGCTTTCATCAAGTAAAATCCACTGTTTTCATGCAGGCGTGATCCCATGATCCAAGGCTCGATAGTCGCTATCGTCACTCCCATGCGGGAGGACGGCAGTCTGGATTACCCCCGGCTGAAGTCTCTTGTGGATTTTCATGCGGCCGAAGGTACCGACGGCATTGTCATCGTCGGCACCACGGGCGAATCGCCCACCGTTGACGTCGATGAACATTGCGAACTGATCCGCGCGGCGGTCGAATACGCGGCCGGCCGTCTTCCTGTCATTGCCGGGACGGGCGGCAATTCGACTTCCGAGGCGATCGAGCTTACGGCCTATGCCAAGAAGGTCGGTGCAACCGCTTCCTTGAATGTCGTGCCCTATTACAACAAGCCGACGCAGGAGGGGCTCTACCTCCATTTCAAGGCGATTGCCGAAGCAGTCGATCTGCCGATGATTCTCTACAACGTGCCCGGTCGCACGGTTGCCGACATGAGCAATGAAACGACGCTGCGTCTGGCACAGGTGCCCGGCATTGTCGGCATCAAGGACGCTACCGGCAATCTGGAGCGCGGTACGGATCTCATCAAGCGGGCGCCGCAGGGATTTGCCCTCTACAGCGGCGACGATGCCAGCGCGCTGGCCTTCATTTTATTGGGCGGTCATGGCACGATCTCGGTGACCGCCAACGTTGCACCGCGCTTGATGCATGAAATGTGTGCGGCCGCCTTGGCCGGCGATGTCGCCAGGGCGCGTGAGATCAATAGCCGTCTGCTCGGTCTGCATCGCCAGCTGTTTGTCGAAGCTAACCCGATTCCAGTGAAATGGGCCGTCTGCAGGATGGGCCTGATAGAGGCGGGTATCCGCCTGCCGCTGACGCGATTGTCGGCGGAATACCACGAGCGCGTGCTCCAGTCCATGCGCGAAGCCGGCATAGCCGTTTGACATATAAATTCGAACTTGAAGAGGGCGGGGCATGATCCGCAAGTGGTTCAGGCAGTTCTTCCTGTTTGCTGTTTCCGTAGTGCTGGCCGGATGCTCCAGTACGATGATCGAATCGAAGAAAATCGATTACAAGTCGGCTGGCAAGCTGCCGCCGCTGGAAATTCCCCCCGACCTCACTTCACCCAACCGCGACGAGCGCTACACCGTCCCTGACATTTCGCCGCGCGGATCCGCCACCTTCTCCGCCTACAGCTCGGAGCGAACCGGCACGAGGGATGCCGCTGCGCAGGAGGTGCTGCCGCAGATCGAGAAAATGCGCGTCGAACGCTCCGGCAGCCAGCGCTGGCTGGTGGTGGCGGGCACGCCTGACAAGATCTGGCCGACGCTCAAGGAGTTCTGGCAGGAGTTGGGCTTCATAGTCAACCTTGAACTGCCGGATGCCGGAATCATGGAAACCGACTGGGCCGAGAATCGGGCCAAACTGCCGCAGGACATGATCCGCGCCACCCTCGGCAGATTCCTTGACCAGATCTATTCGACGCCGGAGCGCGACAAGTTCCGCACCCGCCTGGAGAAGGGCGCGGAGGAAGGCACTACCGAAATCTACATCAGCCATCGCGGCATGTACGAGGTTTATGCGAACGAGAGCCAGGACCGTACCGTGTGGCAGCCTCGTCCGGCCGACCCCGAACTTGAGGCCGAGATGCTGAGGCGGCTGATGGTCCGCCTCGGCACGGAGGAAAGCCGTTCCAAGACCATGATGGCCGGCGAATCCAAGAAGGAAGAGCGCGCCAAGTTGTTGCGGGCCACGGGCGGTGCCGGTTCGCTTCAGCTGCTGGAGGCATTCGATCGATCCTGGCGTCGCGTTGGACTGGCGCTGGATCGCGTCGGTTTCACCGTGGAGGATCGGGATCGCGCCAAAGGCCTTTACTACGTCCGTTACGTCGACACGGAAGCCGGCGACACCAAGAAGACGGATGGCGGATTCCTCAGCAAGCTCAAATTCTGGGACAGCGGCAAGCCGGCGGCAAACCAGCAGTTTCGCATTCTGGTCCAGGGGGACGGCGGTGCGAGCACGGTGCAGATATTGACGCGCGAGGGCGGCGTGGATAACTCAGAAACCGCGAAAAAGATTCTAGGCCTGCTCTACGACCAGTTGAAGTAATGCGTTTCGCTTCGCTGGGCAGTGGCAGTCGCGGCAATGCCCTGCTCGTCGAAGCAGGCTCAACCCGCCTTCTGCTTGATTGCGGGTTTGGTCCGCGCGAAATCCTTTCCAAGCTGGCCCGGCTTGGCCTCGATTCGGAAGGACTGTCGGGCATTCTCGTTACCCACGAACACAGCGACCACATCGCAGGGGCCTTCAAGCTGGCAGCCCGTCATCGGCTGACGATGTGGATGACGCACGGCACCTTCGCTGCCGCACCGAAAGGCCTGGGCGAACTGCCGAAAGTGGAGCTGATCGACAGTCATCAGGCCTTTCGGGTCTGTGATCTGGAAATACACCCCTTTCCCGTGCCCCATGATGCGCGCGAGCCAGTCCAATACGTTTTTTCGGACGGCAAGCACCGTCTTGGAGTGGTGACAGACCTGGGCAGTTCAACTCCTCATGTGGAGCGGATGCTGACGGACTGTGACGCGTTGGTACTGGAATGCAACCATGATGAAAATATGTTGCGGCACGGGGGCTATCCGCCTCATTTGATTCGCCGCATTGCGGGCCGTTTCGGCCATCTTGACAATGCTGCCTCAGCAGCGCTGCTTGCAGCGTTGGATACCCGAAAATTACGACATGTCATTGCGGCCCATTTGAGCCAGCAGAACAATACGCCGGCTTTGGCGAGGAAAGCGCTGGCAGAGACGCTGGGCTGTTCGGAATCGTGGGTGGGCATCGCTGATCAGGACGCCGGATTCGACTGGCGCGACCTGTAGGATGAACGAAAAAAGCCGGCCCGCAGGCCGGCTTTTTTGAATCAAAGCCTGGTTACTTCTTCGGCTCTTCTTCTTTCTTGGCTTCCATACCAGCCGGCTGGGCCGGGGCAGCAGCCGGAGCGCCGGCCATGCCGCCCATGCCGGACATGCCTTCCATGCCAGCGGGCTGGGCCGGAGCGGCGGCCGGAGCCGGAGCAGCAGCCGGAGCCGGAGCAGCAGCCGGAGCGGCAGCGGGCTTGGCTTCTTCTTTCTTGCCGCAGGCGGACAGGGCCACGGCGACGAGCGCAGCAACGAGGAGAGAGTGTTTCATTTGGTTTCCTTAACGATAGAGTGAATGTTTTGCTTATATCACAGCCGAAATCTAGGATTCGGCCTGAACGAATTCAGGCCGGATGAAATTTTAGCAAATTCACATAAAAATACTATCTCTACCCCATGGGAGAACGGCCTGCCCGGAATGCTACAAACCCAGGGGGGTTGCCGAAGCACCCGGCATCGATTCAATCCAGAGTTCCTCGAAACGCTGATGCCAGTCATGGATTTCTGCTGGCTGTTCCAGAAGCACCTTGCCTCGGAAATGGTCTGCGTGAAAACGGATCACTCCGCTGGCTTCGTCGGCCAGCACGAAGGAATCCGCTATGTTGCGCAACGGCTCGGGTGTCTGGCGGATCGAGAAGCAATGGCCGTAGCGTTTGAGCAGGCCCAGCATGCGTGGCGAGTAACGGACCAGATGGTCGAGGTCATGCAGGACGATGCGCAGGCTGCGGTCGCGCCCACCTGACAGAAAAGTGGCGATCATGTCCGCCCTGGTGCGGGTGTCGAGTTCGAGGGCCTTGGAATCGGGATCGAATATGCAGAGTTCCCTTTTTGCAGATGACAAAACCGTGTCAATTGCCTGCTGATACGCGGCTCGGGTATCGAAGGTGAGCTGTTGGCTGTCCGGCATGGGTTGTTTAGGCTGAATGATTCGATGCCATCCTATGGCAAGGACGGGGTCGTTGCAAATCCCGCAACCATGCATACAATTGCGCCTCCCGTTCCTTGGTCCGTCGGAAATGCCTGCAACCACCATCGAATCGCTTGACCATGAAGGCAGAGGGGTGGCCCGCTATGAGGGCAAGACCATCTTTGTCGAGGGCGCCTTGCCTCAGGAGCAGGTAGTCTTTTCAAGCTATCGCAGAAAACCGAACTACGAACTCGCCACGGCCGGACAGATACTCAGGTCAAGTGCCCTGCGGACCGAACCGCGCTGCAGGCACTTCGGCATCTGCGGTGGCTGCAGCATGCAGCATCTTGAGGCATCGGGGCAGGCGGCGGCCAAACAACGCGTTCTGGAAGATGCCTTCTGGCATATCGCGCGCACACGCCCGGAAGTGGTCTATCCGGCCATTTATGGCCCGGCCTGGGGCTATCGCTCCCGCGCGCGCCTGTCGGTTCGCCTGGTGCCAAAGAAGGGGGGGGTGCTGGTGGGCTTCCATGAGAAGCGCAGCAGCTATATCGCCGACATGGATAGCTGTGAGGTGCTGCCGCCCCCGATTTCCGCATTGTTGGTCCCCCTGAGACAGCTGGTCGGTGCGCTGTCCATTGCCGACCGCCTGCCGCAGATCGAGGTGGCGGTAGGCGATGCGGTTACGGTTCTGGTCATGCGTATCCTGCAGGCGTTAACGCCCGCGGATGAGGCATTGTTGCGCACCTTTGCCGACGCGCACGGCATTCAGTTCTGGCTGCAGCCGGGCGGGCCGGATTCGGCCTATCCCTTTCATCCCCTCGCTGCACCGTCGCTGAGCTATGCCTTGCCGGATTTCGGTTTGGAACTGCAATTCAGGCCGAATGAGTTCACCCAGGTCAATCACGGCATCAACCGCATGCTGCTGAGGCGTGCCATGCATCTCCTGCAACCGCGCCCGGGCGAGCGGATTGGCGACCTGTTCTGCGGCCTGGGCAATTTCACCCTGCCGATTGCGCGCAGTGGAGCCTTCGCCTTCGGCGTGGAAGGCAGTCAGGCCCTGGTGAGCCGGGCGAGGGAGAATGCCGCGCTGAACGATTTGTCCGGTTCCACTGAATTTGCCGTGGAAAACCTCTTCGAGACGACGCCGGAAATGCTCTCTGAATGGGGGGCGCTGGACAAATGGCTGGTCGACCCGCCGCGCGAGGGCGCCATTGAGCTGGTCAAGGCGATCGGGGAAGGAGGACCCAGCCGCATTGTCTACGTATCCTGCAATCCCGCCACCCTGGCGCGGGATGCGGCCGTACTGGTGCATGAGAAGGGCTACCGTCTATGCGGTGCCGGAATCGCCAACATGTTTCCACAAACGTCCCACGTCGAATCCATCGCCTTGTTCGAGAGACCATGAAAAAGGCGGCCGCGGCCGCCTTTTTCACCTTGAGGCAACGTCTCAGTCGCGTTCGCCGGCGAAGGCCAGCAGCAGGTTGAGCAGGTGCACGAACAGGTTGTAGATGTCCAGGTAGATCGACAGGGTGGCGACGATGTAGTTGTCTTCGCCTCCCGTGACGATGCGGCTGACGTCATAGAGGATGTAGGCCGAGAAGATCAGCACAGCCACGGCCGAGATGGTCAGCGACAGCGCCGGTATCTGCAGGAAAATATTCGCCAGCATCGCCACCAGCAGCAGAATTACGCCGATGAAGAGGAACTTGCCCATGAAGCTGAAATCCTTCTTCGTCACGGTGGCGATGCCTGCCAGGGTGAGGAAAATGATGCTGGTGCCGGCCGCCGCGGTGGCGATCAGGGCGCCGCCATTGCGGAAGCCCAGGCTCACCTGCAGGATCGGGCCGAGCATGATGCCCATCAGGAAGGTGAAGCCCAGCAGCAGCACGATGCCCATGCCGCTGTTCTTGGTCTTTTCGATGCCCCACATGAAGCCCCAGGCAACTGCCAGGAACAGCAGGAAGGAGATGACCGGGCTGCCGGCCATGAAGGCGAAGTTGAGTTGAACGCCGAACAGCGCGCCGATGGCCGTCGGCACCAGGGACAGTGCGAGCAGCAGGTAGGTATTGCGCAGGACGCGATTCTGCTGGAGCGCGATCCCTCGGGTCGCTTGTCCGACAGTCTGTATGTTGGGTTGCATCGAATCCCTCCAATGAGTGGAACTTGTGGGTATAAGACTAGCGAAGATGGGTCAAAGTTTCAATCATCGCCTGCCGGGACGCTGGGGGTGCCGTGATAAAATTTCGGCACTCAAGGGAAGGTTGGCAGAGCGGTTTAATGCACCGGTCTTGAAATTTGTTGTAGGTAGTACGTTGGAGGTGTGGCAGAGTGGTCGATTGCACTGGTCTTGAAAACCAGCAAAGGGCAACCTTTCGTGAGTTCGAATCTCACCGCCTCCGCCAGTAAATACAAGCACTTAGCGCGGTTCAGTGCAGTGCAAAGCAAGTGAAGAAAAGCCCTGCAACTGACCACATGCGGGGCTGAAATCAGCGCCATTCAGCGCCGGGAACAAAACCGAGCGGTAAGCAGATAGTAAGCAGCGCCGCGAAGCGGTAAGCGCCTCGGTAAGCACGCCAAAGCCCCATCCTGCAAAGGAATGGGGCTTTTGTTTGCCGCTAGTCTGCTGCCCGCCTGCTGTTAAGGATCGACACGAGTTCATTGACGCTTAAGCGACGGCCTACAAGGTTCTTCCGAATAGGCTCGAATGCGCGAAGCATCCTGCCGTAGCCTTCAAGGGTCGGGAAGTGCGAGTTAAGGTCGCGCCGCCCATCGCGGAAGCGGCTGAACCGCTCCAAGTCATCGACGAGGAAGCGTGCGATCCCGAGATGCTCCGATTCGTTGTTTCCATCGAAACCGGGGAACTGCACATGCTTCCCGAACGGGTCTGCTTCCGAGGCAAGCCGCGCTTTGTCGCCTTCGTTAAGCTCCTCGAATGCCTCTTCGATAAACGACCACATGTCGAGCACATCGACAACGAAGCGAACACGGCTCTGCTTGTCGGTGTGTCCGTGGAAGATGCCGGGCATTTCCCATCCGAGCGCCCAGTAGTGCCCGCCTAGGATGACCTTCTCAACAAGATCGACATTCGTATCCACATCGACCCCGGTCTTCTTGATTAGCTCGGCCAGCATCATCGCAATCAGCTTCTCGCCGTCGCTCAGATGCGGGGCACGACCTTTGTTGTCATGTGCCAGGCCCGCCTCAATAAGGCGGCGCACCGCTTCCGCTCGTGAAGGCGTGTCGTCTTCACCCTGCCGCCATTGATCCAGCCGCTCCAGCAGCTCACTATCAATCCTCATTTCAAACCGTTCGCTTGCCATAATTAACTCCGTATTGATGACCGTAACACCGTACATCATACCGTAATCAATGGCGATTGCAAGCCCCTACAGGCCACGCAGTACCCGCGCCAATACCAGTACGGCACCGTTGCGGTGATCGTCGCCTGTGCCGCCCGCTACGCGGCCTGCTATCGACAGTTCGTATAGGCGACGTTCGGCTAATCCTCAATACACTTGCCTTGATGATGTTCAAAGCGGCACACGCCGGCGTTTAGACCGATTGCTGCCGATGATTTGTCATGGCAAAAACAAGCCCGCCACAGTCGGGTGACTGGACGGGCTTGGCTGCATCAGGTTTCAGAGGAATCACCCTGCAAGCTGCGAAGGTTGGTTTAACGAGGGACTCACCGCTATGCCTCGCCTCTGTCTGACAGGGTTGGTTGAGGACTACCAATCGTCGGCGCGTCGGTTCTCCTTGCAAGGCAGGCACATTCTCACGCCCGCCACGTCCCGCGAGAAGAACTTACGGCCACACCGTATGCAGGGACGCCAGCCGACATACCGAATGACGCGGGGCGGGCTGGTGTTCGGGTCGAGCACCGGCACCCGCTTGGCGTCGGGAGGGTGCCACATCAGCGGCTCAACAATATCGCGCCCCTCGGTCATTGCTGAACCTCGCGGCGGGCAATCTCGGCCTTCACCTGCTCATGCAAGTCGGCGAGCAGGGTTACATTGACCACACGCGGAGCGGTGATGCCGTGCAATTCGCTCAGAGCGACGAGCGCCTGTACCCGCGAATCGCCGTCCTTGTTGAAGCTCGGAGACGCCAGCCGAGTAAGGCAGAAAACAATCCAGTCGCGGATGTGCGCCTGCTTCTGCTGCTCGGTCGGGCGAATGCCCGCGTAGATGGTCGCAAAGATGCCGTCGCGCCCTTCCCATGCACCGCGCCGGATTACGTCGCGCATGTCGGCCAACTGGCCCAGCACGCGCTGCCATACGACGGCTGGCGATTCAAAGGGCTGTGCGACGATCACACGGTCACGGCCTTCAATCCAGATCGTGTAATGGGCAGGCGGTGCAGTGCGCTCGTCGTCAAAAACGATATGCAGACGGGCGGCGCGGTCGGTGTGGGTAATGATGCTCATGTGTTCTCCTTCGGTGTGGGCAGAGCGGGGCGTGCCGCCTTCTGCATCAGCTTGTGCAACTGGTCTAGTTCCTCCAAGCTCAACTGGCTCAGATCGGTTTCTGGTTCATCATCGATGACGGTCAGTTGCGCTTGCGTGCGTACCGGGGCATCGAGGCCGAGTAGCTTCGCCCGACGTTCGAGCAGGCGAACGGCGCACGCAATGCCCGCCAATACAGGCTGGCGGTCTTGCGCGATGCAGGTAAGGGGTTGGCCGGTGCCGGGGTCTTTGATGGTCTGCCCGTTGCTGTCGATAACGGGAATCTGAACGACCTTGCCGTTATGCAGTACCGGGGTGAATGCGCGAACCGCGTTCATTGCCTCCGCGTACAGCGAATCGAGGCGGGCAAGTTCAAGGCTCAGAAGTTCTTCCGCTGGTTCCTTCGTCATGGAGCGAAGGGCGCGGGTGATGATGTCATGCACGCTGTCGGCACGGATACCGAGGCGGTCGCCGATCTGTGCGAGCGTCAAGCCGTCAAGTCGCAGCCGCAATACTTCGGCGCGTCGTTCGGCCTGCTTAATGCTGGTGGCGCTGGTCGCTGCCTTCGGCCCTCGTCCTGTTTTCATCGTGTCCTCTCGGTGTTGAATGAGAGGCACTGGATGCGGTCATTGACCACATGGTTACGCCTGCTGATGCTGGTCTTACATGATGCTGATGCGGTTCATCTCTTTGGCGACGCCACCGACGCGGAGACGGGAAACGCCGAGCGATTCAACGAGGCGGCTAACGCGGCGGTCGTTCTCCACACTGCCGAACCCTTCCGGTGCTGCCCCTGCCTGCGTGGCGTAGTAGCGGGCTTCCTTCCAATCGGCAAAGTCCGCCTCCAGTTCATCAACCAGCTTGGCAAGCGAAGCGGCCAGCGGTTCAAGGTCAGCAAGGCGGGCAGTAGCGCGGGCCAGCACAGCGTCACAGGTGGCCTTGAGCTTCGCGGCAGCAGCGGCGCGGGCCACTTCTTCGGCACTGCCAATGTCCTGCTCAAGGCTGGCGCGGCGAAGCTCCAAACGCTGCATCAGTCGGCGCGTGCGCTCAAGCTCAATTTCCAGCTTGTCGGCTTTGGCGTCGTCACCCTTGGCGGCGGCTTCGTGCCATTGCGAATGCAGCAGGTCAAAATCGCCGCTGGCCTCGGTGTGCTTCTGGATAACGCTGGCGAGGGTTTCGCGCAGCTTGTTCATTTCAGGGGTGCTCATGGATTGCTCCTTGTGGTTGGTGAAGGGGTTACTTCTGGCGATGCTGGTTGTTAGCGTCCAGCATGGCGTTGATGCGGGCCTTGTGGGCCACACCAGCGGGGCCGCCGTTCGCCTGCACTTCGCGGGCGTCCAGATGGTCGTTGATGAGCTTGGTCTTGAACTGTGCAAGCTCGGCGGTTTCGCTGGCGGTCAGGCCAGCCGGTTTCTGCTTGGATTGGTCTTCACGATACTGATTGGTCTTCACGGTCGATGCTCCTTGGTTGAGAAGGTGGGTTAATGCGTCTTGGCGGGTACATCCCGCCCCAAGACTCTGTCTGACCTGCTCCACGGCTTGGAGAAGGTCTTTGTTCAGGGTGAATTCGACGCGAGCGCCGCCCTCGTCTTTCAGTCGGTCGCGGAATGCTTGCTGGTTCCTTGCGTTGTCGGTTGGCAAAGCGGGCCTCGTCTCGGCTGGTGTGTTGTGATGAAGGCAGCATATGGCAAATTACCGGTAAGCACTGCATCTAGTGCTTGATTCCATCAAAGTCACTACAGGTAGTGTTCTGCGTCGTCTTTTTGACGTGCTTGAACAAGTGCCGATTTCTGCGGGTTGCGTGCAATAGGCTTACGCGCTGCCGCCGCTCGGTGGAGAAGTGGAACAGTTCCAATCGCTTACGGGCGCTGTCCGTCAAATAGTGTATTTGCCGTTCCTTGGCTGCATGACAAATCGGTTGCCGGTTCTCGGAGACGCATCTTGTAATTGTTGCGTCATCAACGAAAAGGAGAACGACATGAAGCAATCGACAACGACCTACACCAAGCGGGTGAATGCCCGTCGTGCTGGTGTCGCCGCTGGTATCCCGACCGAACGGGTAGCTATCACGGTTCATAAGAACGGCGACGAGGTGCGCTTCGGCTGGAAGGAGAGCGCGACACCTGTGAAGTCGGAGAAGGTGACCACATCCAGCAAGTCGCCCAAGGTCGAGCAGGAGGAACGCAACGGGGTGAAGCGTCCGAAGGCTGGCGGGGTCTGCGCTGATGTTTGGGCATGGCTGGACGCCCACCCTGACGCTACGCTCAAGGACGCAAAAGCCCAAGGCGAGAAGCGCGGCTGGAACCCGAATAACGTCAGTTGCGAGTTCTACGCCCGCCGGAAGTTCTACGGCATCAGCAGGCAGACCGAAGCGAAGTGACCGGCACCGCTCCGGCAACCGACACAGCGCCCGCACAGGGCGCTTTGTTTTTGTGGGTCGGTGCATGGGTATTGGCTACACCTGCTACAGCGGCTACGCGGCCCGCTTTGCGCCCGTGTTTCGAGTCGGTTGCGGGATTGCCGGATAGGGCTTCCATGCATCGCCGTTCCAACTGCGCCAGACAGTACCGTCATCGCACAGCGCAACAGTCACCGTTTCAGGGTCGCCTGAGTCGCCACCCATCGCCGCAGCAATTTGAATAATCCTGCGACCTGCTTCCATCTTCATCTTTGCGTTCATTTCACTTTCTCCTTTCGATTACCACATTGGCAGGCCTAGCCTGCATCGTCCGTTCTTGGCTCCCTATGGTTGGGCGGCTGACCTGATACGCTGGTGTCAGTTGTGCAATCGCCCCCATACCCCTAACAACTGCACTTCTGCACATCTGCACAACTGAGGCATCAGCGGTAACAGAAAAAACAGTTGTGTAATAAAAAGAGTCACCCCCCCCCCTATACATACGAACTATTAGCAGTTGTGCAGTTGTGCAGTTGTGCAGTCTTTTGGATATAGGGGGTGACTGCACAACTGGCCGTTTTTCATTGCTCACGCCGGTAGTAAATACGTCCATGAGCGCCAATCACCGTTGTGATGCGGTGCGCCAGCGCCAGCACGTTGTCTGCCTCCTGCCAGTGTCGGCGCGGCACCTCGTACCCCATCTGCTGCTCTACCGATGCGCGATCAACCTGCTCCGCACCGTCCCGCAGCATCTGCGCCACTGTGGTAACAATCTTCTCGACGTTGGTTGTCTTGTTGGAATTGCGACGAGCGCCCCCGCCTTGTTCCTCGGTTTCGCCTTGCGCGGCTTCGACCAGTGCGCGGGCGTTTTGGTATCCCCATTCGATGGGCAGGAGACTGACCGCGCACAGCACGCTATCGAGTCCGTCTTGCCGGGTCGCAAGGGTATGGATTGGCCGGGTGCTGTAGCTCGCTGCAAAGTCGCCGGTCAGCGTGCTTTTGACGGTGCAGACGACACAGGTATTCGGGGCGCGTTTGTCGTGCATGTGAATGAACGCCTGCCGGGGCGAATTGACCCATGCAGTGGAACCGGCCACACCATCCGACAGTTCGTCATGCTTACCCTTGTTCGAGTGCCCGATCAGGCCAATCGTTACGTCGTGCTTCTCGCACAGGCCTTGCAGGAACGCGAACAGCCGCTTCACCGCTGCATCACTATTCGGGCTTTCGCTCTTGCCCCATGTGGTAAGCGCCACCGCCGTATCTAGCACAACGAAGCGCAGCGGGCGCGACGGGTACAGCATCCCCTCGGCCTGCTTCTTCGCCGCAACGATGGCGGCATCGAGGTGTGCATATACGTCGAAGGTCGAAGCGGTAGCGCGTCCCGATTCGTCTTGCTTCGTTGCCACGGCCTTGAATACCAGCATCGTGCCTTCCGCACCGTCTGCCTTGATGTGCCTCACCTTGATCCAGTCGGTTAGTTCCTCGGTGCTGATCCACAGGGTAGAGCAGTGATCGCTGATGCGTGCCGCCAGCGTTGCGAGGAAGGACGATTTGGCAGTCTGGCCGCGCCCGTAGAAGCCGACAACCTGCCTGCTTGGCAGCCAAGGGTCAATCAAGTATTCGAGTTTCGATGTTGAGCTACTTTGCATAGCAACCTCCAGGACGATTTGATCGGGGCTGGCGGTCTGCACATCAACCGGACGGATACCAGCGCGAATCTTGGTGATCTCAAGCTGTGCCTTCTGCCCTTCGGCAAAGTGCTTCAAGGCTTCTGCGGGGTCTGCCGCTGGTGCGGGTTCGTCTTCCCAGAAACGCGGTTTTTTCGGTGCGTTCATAGCTGCACCCCCCCGACTGCGGGCGACACACGGGCGGCAGGGGCGACGATCGGCAGTGAGCCGCCGTACTGGTATTGACCACAGGTGCGGGGAGCGCCTGCGCCCAAACTGTCAAAGCCCTGCGCGGCGAGGTTTCCTAAACTAGCCCCCGTTGGCTCATTCAGGGGGCTGCGTTCCTTAACCGGCAGGGTGTCGTGGCCCTCGCCGGTTTTTTCTTGGCTGCTGCTTCTCATGATTTTTCCTTGTTCCTTACGCTGGGCTTTTGCGTGCCGTACTGGCTCGCGCAAGTCCTGTGGCTGCATTGGGTTTGATCGTTCAAGGCCAACGTTTTGGATGTACGATGGTCTTTAAGCGGTCGCATGGGCCATGCTGCGGCTCGGCAGCGGGTACTGGCTCGTATTGGTGCAGGTGCGCTCTGCCAGCCACGCCTCAAGGACGGATTCGCGGTAGCGAATGGGCGAGCGCAAGGAATGCGGATTGATCTTGATGAACTCGGGGCCGGTGCCGTAGGTGCGCCAGCGTTCGAGGGTGTTGGGTTTCACGCCGATACGTTCGGCGGCTTCGGCAGTCGTAAGCAGCTTGGATGCTGTGGTCATTTTGGCAAGGCTCCAGAACTAGCTCGTCTGGATGCGCTGCCGAAGACGTATTACGGCGTGCCGGTTTTCAACCGGCCCAAGGGTGTTGCACCCTTGAGGCTGTCGGGTACAGCGCGGAGACTTGTGAGTAACTGCGCTGCACTTGCAACAACTTTACTGGCCTAAGTTTGATGGTGCAATTTGACGCACGTTACTGTCATCAAACTATGCAGGCCGTTTGCAGGGCGAACTCTATGCCTCTGTCTGCGCGACCGCAAATCGGGCGAATTAGCTATCTCATCAGTGTGGTTATTCCACCAGCTCCGCCTCGGGCTGCGCTGCCTCGGCTTGGGTCTTAGCGGCCACAGCCTGCGCTTCGATCCAGTCGGCTATGCGCTGCGCCTCCGGTAGCAGGTATTGAAGCTGTTGCGTTTCGAGATAGTGGCGCTCGGTCACGGTCTTGGGGACGTGGTTTGTCAGTAGCTCCACCTTGAACAAGTCAATGCCGCAGTTGGCGATGCCAATCGTGGTCATCGTTCGCCGAAGGTCGTGCGGCGACAAGTGCAGCCCGGCAACCTCGCTGACCTTGTTCATGGTGTCGCGGGGGTCGCGGATATGGCCTGCCTTGCCCCAACTGGTGAAAACGAAGTCGCTACCCTTGACGCGCTGGCGGGTCTTGAGCAGTTCGACCGCTTGCGACGACAGCGGGAGCCAGACAGGGTTACGATTCTTCGGGTCGGGTATGTGCCACCACGCTTCGTCCAGATTCACCCTGTCCCACGTGAGCGCGGACGCCTCGCCAATGCGTGCGCCGGTCAGCAGCAGGAACATGACCAGATCAATGCTGGCTAGGGTGTCGCGGTTGTAGGCGACCTCGCGCCACTGCTGAAGTGCTGACCACACCGCGCCAACCTTGCTGTCCGGTATGCGGGTCGTCTTGGCCTTGATCGGTGCCCATTTCTTGTGAAGCACCTCAACAGGGTTGTCCTTGATGATCGCCGTACCGTCCGGCCTGCGGTATTCCCGAATCGCGTAGTTGAACAGGGCGCGAAGCACGCTGAAACCCTGATTGGCTTGAGCTGGTGCGGGGCCGTCGCCTCGCAGACCGTGATTCTTAATCTCGTTGAACCGCTTTGTGACCGCCTCGCGGGTGATGCTCGTCATGGGCTTCTTGAGCCAAGCCTCGAAGGTTGTGGTCACATGGCGCTCGATCTCGCCCTTGCTGCTTTCCTTGAGTGGGCGGTCGCGCTTGTAGGCGTCTGCTACGTCGCGCAGCGTTACCGCTTCGGCAGCACGCTCCTTGGCAACGGTTCGCGGGTCAATGCCCTGCCTCATGCTCCGCAGGTGTTCGCGTCCAACCTCGCGGGCTTGGTCGGCAGTGAAGACCCCATGCGCCCCGATGGTGATGCGTGCCTCCTTGCCATTGACGCGCCCTTGGACGATGTAGGTGCGCTTCCCGTCCTTGGTGACACGCAAGCCGAACCCTCGGTCTTGCTCGTCCCAATGAAGGTCATACCCGCTTGCCGGGGGCGTGATTTTGTCGATGTAGGTCTTTGTGAGCTTCGCCATTTTTGTTCTCCGGAAGGTGCGGTAAGTACCGCGTAAGCAGCTCCGGTAAAGTTATGACAAGCTACACAAAATGTAAATCCGGCGCAAATGCTTGTTTTCATGGAACTCGTAAAACTTACGCAAGAGGCGCACAGTAGCGTAAAATCAGCCTACGAGTTACTTGAAAACCGGCGTGCCCGCAAGGGCACCGTGAGTTCGAATCTCACACCTTCCGCCATCAGTCCTGCCCGGCCTCCCCCCGCAGGGCATCCGCCCAGCAGTTGGGTGTCTCGTAGAGCCGCACTTGTTCCAGGCGCAAGTGGTTGCCGTAAGTATCGCGGTACACCCGGTCGAGTAGGCGGAATGCCTCGGCGGCCAGATTCTCGGCCGTGGGCACCACCTCCAGCACCACGGTCTTGTGCCCCGGCAGGCTTTCGAGGAAACTCATCAGGGCAGAGTCGCCACGCCAGACAAGAAAAGCGTGGTCCCAGGCATCGACCAGGTTTTGCCTGGCCAGGGTCTTGATGTCGGAAAAATCCATCACCATGCCATTCAGGGGCGATCCCGCCTGGCGGATAATGTCGCCCAGCAGCGTGATTTCGATGGCGTAGCGATGGCCGTGCAGGTGGCGGCACTGGCTCTGATGGTCGGGTATGCGGTGGCCGGAATCGAATTCGAGGCGGCGGGTAATGCGCATGGTGCCTCAGGAAAATTGTCGAAAGCAGGCGTGAATTATAACACCCGTCCATGGGGCAATCGGAGATGAGCGGAGAGGCAAGGCAACTCGAAGTGGCAGACCACAGCCGGGATAGCGCCGGGCTGACCTATGTCTACCCCGTTGTTTCGCGCCGTGCCGGCGGTGTGTCGGTCGGCATCAACCTGAACCCCAACAATGCCTGTAACTGGCGTTGCATCTACTGCCAGGTGCCCGATCTCAGGCGCGGCTCGGCGCCGCCGATTGAACTGGCGCAACTGGAGCGCGAATTGCGCGGCTTCATCGATGTCTTGCTGCATGGAGATTTCATGCGCATGCGCGTTCCCGAGGGGATGCGGCAAATCGTCGATATCGCCTTCTCAGGCAACGGCGAACCGACCTCGGCGAAAGAATTTCCCCTCGCGATCGAGTTGGCCGGCAGGGTGCGACGGGAAGCCGGGCTCGAGGGCACAGTGGCACTTCGCCTCATCACCAACGGCAGCCTGGTGGGCCGCAGTCGGGTACAGGATGGCTTGCGCCGGCTCGGGGAATTGGGCGGGGAGGCCTGGTTCAAGGTCGATGCGGGAACCGCTGACGGGTATAGCCGCATCAACAATGTGGAATTGTCGCCGGTATCGGTAGCGCGCAACCTGCATTCTTGCGCGACGTTGTGTACGACCTGGGTGCAAACCTGCGCATTTGCCTTCGACGGCGAGGGTCCGACGGAGGAAGAAGTGTCGGCGTATCTCGATGTGCTCAAGCTGGCCGGCATCGAGAAGCTGGCCGGGGTACACCTCTACGGGCTGGCGCGTCCATCGACACAACCGGAAGCGAGCCGGCTTTCACGTCTGCCGGAAGAAAAAATGGAGGCGATAGCCGGCCGCTTGCGAGCGATGGGGCTGAGCGTACGCATCAGCCCCTGAGGGATTCCTCAACTGCCCTTTCTGGGCTTGGCCTTGGCGGCCTTTTTCAGGGATCTGAACAGTTCCGGGTCACTGGTTTTCAGGTATTCCACCACTTCCCAGTCGTCGCGCTTGATCTTGCTGATGTCGATCTGTTCGACATGCACCAGCCTGAGCAGTTGCTGCACCGGGCGGGGCATGTTACGACCGCTTTCGTAGCGGGAACCGCCGCTCTGGGTGACGCCGACCTTGGACCAGAACTGTTGCTGGTTGAGCCCCAGCTTGCGCCGGATTTCGCGTGCGTCGATAGTTTCGGTTTTCATATTTATGCCGTCCTTTAGAACTTAAATTCAAATAAATATTAAATATTTGCCGAGCCAAGCAAGCTATTACCTTAGTTATAGCAGTTCAAGTATAGGCAATATTCTATCTACATACAAGCTTGGCATATCCGCCATTTCAGAATGGGTTTTTCAATTTCGGCCCGATAATCGGACGGAGCTACGCCTGGGCGCCAAAATCGGGTAAAATCCGCCGTTTTTCAACGCACTAGAAGAAACAGCAGCTCATGGCACTCATTGTTCAGAAGTACGGTGGCACCTCGGTCGGCTCGCCCGAGCGGATCAAGAATGTCGCCCGCCGCGTCGCCAGCTGGCAGGCGAAGGGGCATCAGGTTGTGGTGGTGGTTTCAGCCATGAGCGGCGAGACCAATCGCTTGATCACCCTGGCGAAGGAAGTCCAGTCGAATCCGGATTCCCGCGAACTGGACGTCATCGCCTCAACCGGCGAGCAGGTGACGATCGGCCTGCTGTCGATGGCGCTGATGGGTATCGGCGTCAAGGCGCGGAGCTATACCGGCGGCCAGGTGCGCATCCTGACCGACAGCGCCTTTACCAAGGCGCGCATCGTCAGCATCGACGAGAGCAACGTCAAGCGCGACCTCGACAGTGGATTCGTGGTGGTCGTGGCGGGTTTTCAGGGCGTTGACGAAAACGGCAACATCACCACGCTGGGGCGCGGCGGTTCCGACACTTCGGCGGTGGCCATCGCCGCCGCGCTGAAGGCGGACGAGTGCCAGATCTATACCGACGTGGATGGCGTTTACACGACCGATCCGCGCATCGTGCCGGAAGCGCGCCGCCTGGAGACCGTCACCTTCGAGGAGATGCTGGAGATGGCCAGCCTGGGCTCCAAGGTGCTGCAGATCCGCTCGGTCGAATTCGCCGGCAAGTACAAGGTCAAGCTGCGCGTGCTCTCCAGCCTGGAAGAACTGGGTCAGGAGGGCCCGGGCACGCTCATCACATTCGAGGAAGACAACATGATGGAACAACCGACCATTTCCGGCATCGCCTTCAATCGGGACGAAGCCAAGCTTACTGTCCTCGGTGTGCCGGACCGCCCCGGCATCGCCTACCAGATCCTCGGCCCGGTGGCCGAATCCAACATCGACGTCGACATGATCATCCAGAACGTCGGCCACGACGGCTCGACCGACTTCTCGTTCACGGTGCCGCGCGGCGAGTTTGCCAAGGCGACGACCATCCTCGAACAGGTCAAGGGCCATATCGGCGCGCGGCAGATCACCGGCGACAACAAGATCGCCAAGGTATCCGTCGTCGGCGTCGGCATGCGCTCCCACGTAGGCATCGCCAGCAAGATGTTCCGCACCCTGGCCGAGGAGGGCATCAACATCCAGATGATTTCCACCTCGGAGATCAAGATCTCGGTGGTGATCGACGAGAAGTATCTGGAACTGGCCGTGCGCGTGCTGCACAAGGCGTTCGAGCTCGATCAGGTGCCAGCCTAACGGTTTGACCGGGCAGGGCGAAAGCGGTAATATCGCCAGCCTTTTTGGTGCCGGTGCAGTCGCTGCGCGGGCTCCTGGAGAGATGGCCGAGTGGTCGAAGGCGCTCCCCTGCTAAGGGAGTATGCGGGCTTAAACCTGCATCGAGGGTTCGAATCCCTCTCTCTCCGCCACAGTTTGATATAATTCGCTTCACGCGCCCGTAGCTCAGCTGGATAGAGTACTTGGCTACGAACCAAGGGGTCAGGAGTTCGAATCTCTTCGGGCGCGCCAGTTACATCAAGGGGTTGGCTTAGGCCAGCCCCTTTTCATTTAGCCCGTCCGTAGCTGCTTCGTAACTTCCCCACCCCCAACCACCAGCTTCAAGCTGGACAGCCGATCCACGTACCCGGCCAGATGCTCAGTGGAAAGGTGAGCGTACCGCCTGACCATTTCCGCCGACTCCCAGCCGCCAAGCTCCTGCAGGACGTGCAACGGGGTACCCGCCTGAGCATGCCAGCTCGCCCAAGTATGCCTCAGATCGTGCCAGCGAAAATTCTCAATGCCAGCCCGTTCCAAAGCCGCCCTGAAGGCCTTGGTATTGACCTGCCAGACAGGTTTGCCCTGATAGGTGAAGACATGCGTCTTGTGCTTGCCTTGCTGCTCTCGCAAAACGACGACGGCAGCAGCACTCAACGGCACGGCTATAGCCTTTCTGGCCTTGGCCTGATCCGGGTGTATCCAAGCTGTCCGGCGCGGCAAATCCACCTGAGACCATTCCAAACCGGTGACGTTTGCACGCCGCAGCCCCGTCTCAAGAGAAAACCTCACCATCGCCGCCAGATGCACCGGCAATTCCGCTATGAGCAGCTCGGCCTGCTCCCGCGTGATGAACCGAACGCGCCTTTGAGGCTCAGGCAGCATTCGCACACGCGGGACACGATCCAGCCATTCCCACTCTAAAGCGGCTTTGCGCAGCACCGCCCGAACCACTTCCATGGTGCGATTGACCGAACTGTTCTTTACCCCTTCGGCCATTCGCGCAGCCATGATCCTGTCCAGCAAATCACGGTCGATCGCATCGAGGTGGACATCACACAGGTAATCGTGCAGCCAGTTCAGATGAATCATGTCACTGACTTGCGATGCCTTGTGCGATGTCTCAGCCAAGTAGCGCACAACCGCTTCCTTCCAAGAGCGACGAGGCTTGACGCCCAAACGCTCCCGTTCCCACAAAGACGCCTTCAGTCTGTCATGGTATTCCTGAGCCTTGGCCCTATCGGAAGTCCCAGTGCTTTCCTGTATTGCTCGTCGATTGAAGGTGATTTTGACCCACCAATTTGGCGAGTCCTTACGCTTGTAGAGTGACATGATGCTTGCTCCTCAGTGTCACCCTGCAACGCTCGCGCGGGATATTTTGAGCGGATGTAGCCCTCTAGGTCAATCCGCAGGAATACCCAACACTTCGCAGGCTTCGATCCCGGCACCTCTCCCGCACGGGCTTTATTGCGCAACGTGACCGGATGCATGCGCAAAAAGCGTGCAGCCTCGTACAGATCGAGAGTGACAGCAGAGAAAGAAGCTAGGGCCGATTGCTCGGCAGCAGATGCAGAGTCCATAACAACCTCATCAAAAAGATTTGGATGAAGTCGCAAGCGATTGGACCCTGCCCACGATGGAGCGCTTTTTGCGGGGATTTTGCGCTAAGTGCCTACGACAAGGGCATCTTACAAAGCGTTGCAAAGCCTTGTCAAGTAGGCTACCTACATAACATCCAGACCCCATTGCCTGTCAAAACGGGCACGTTTCAGGCGGAGCACCCGACGCACAGATCCAAAAAGCATTTGAATCGGGACTCAGGAACATTGACCAACCAACGCCATTCAAGCGGCGCACGATTATGGCGACCTCCTCAATCATACCGACTGTATCCACCGCATCGAGGTAGAACCGCGTTATTTCCGGGCTACGCATTTCCTTAGCTGGCCAGTAGCGACGGGCATTCAACGCCGCATTATCTTCAAAGCTCTTGGCGATGTACTTGCCAAGGTAGCCAGCCAGTTTTGCAGCATCCCATTTACTCCCCTTACCACCCCATCGCTTCCAAGGGGAACGAACATTAATCTGCCCTGGAGTATCCGATCCAGTAACCCACACCTTCGACCCAAGAGCGCGATACCAGCACTTGCGGAGCCAATTCAAGTCTTGCCGCCCCTGAACAGCTACATGAAGATGCCACGCTCCGCGCTCCTGAAGCTCCGGCACGGCGACAAATCCCCAGTCTGGATACCTGACCCTTACGAAACGGACAAACCGCTTCCAGTCAGTTTTAACGCGCCCCAAATCCTGTACGTTAGCGCGGTAAGTCAATGTCAATAAATGGTCGAGCCGATTTTCCCCAATCAGCCAGCGAATCATGCGCCGAGCGCGACGAGTGGCGACCGCAACCGAATCCGACCGGCTCACGCCCTCACCCTTCGCCCTACGATTCATTGACGCTTCCAACTGATGTTTGATCCTTGTCGCAGTAATTTCAATGCCACCCGTCCGGGTACGCACCACCCTTGCGCGGTAGCTGGCACGCCACCACTCATGATTGTCTTTGACCTTATCCGGCCCACCTGCTATACATGCCATATCGCTACTACCTCCCTAGACTGGTTAGCGGTCCGGCCCCCGGTGCTTCTTACACGCGGGGGCCTTCTTTTTGCCCTGCTTTTGCTACTGTCGGTGCTTAAGTGTTCCCAATATAAATTTACGGCGGCGCTTCGCGCCGCCGCGCCCATCGGCGGGCGCTGTGCGCGTCGGCACGAATGGCAGACGAAGGAAACAATCTGAGCTTTGCCGGTTGAGCGTGACCGAATTGACCACAACCCGGCGCTACGCGCCCCTGTGGAAAAGCCGCCACCGGCCATAGAGGGGCCATCGGCTTTTCCACAGGCTTCGGGGTTATGGACAATTCGGCCATTCATTGCTTAGCGGGGGCAGAACGATTGGAACGTCGCCAAAACGCGCCCACCGCGCCCCGTGAGCCACATTGCCTCATAGCAGCACAGCCGCGGATCAATCAGGTTCGCCGCCATCGCTGCCATTGCGAACTGCCGGGCCTCATTGACCGTCCCAAACGCCCCGATACAGTCATCCAAGCGCGTTCCGTCCCAATGGGCATACCGAGCCATCACCCGGACCGGATGCGCCCCAAGGCGCGTTCTTCTCTTAGCCACGGAGCAGCCGCCACATTTTCCACTTCCTCACCAGCGCAACCGGACCTATCAGCAAATGCCATAACACCTCATGCAGCCATCCCTCACACGAATTCGCATAGACTACCGGCGAGACCCAATTCACCCACCGTTCGCCCCACCACCACACGCCCTCTTTCTTCATCACCCCTCCTATCAGTCATGAATATCCGCGTAGCTACTCCGTAACCTCACTACGCTGCTTTCGTTTCCAGTTTTCTTCCGTAGCTTTTCTTTCAAACAGCGCGAGCGTTACAAGGCATTGATTTATAAATACGGCCAATTCACTGGCCGTCCTACGAACCAAGGGGTCAGGAGTTCGAATCTCTTCGGGCGCGCCAAATCCCAAGGGCCTGCTTTTGCAGGCCCTTTTTTCTTGCCTGCTTCCGCTCTCAAGTTGCGATACGATGCGCCCTGTGCAGGCATTTGAGGAGGGGATCATGACATTGAATCAGGTTCGACTGGTTTTGGGCTGGGCGCTTGCGCTCCTGTTTGCGACGAACGCCTGGGCGGCGTCCCGAGAGGAAATCGACGCCGAGGTGAGGCAGGCGGTGAAGGAGTTCTACAAGCACACCAGTGCCGGCAAGGAACTGTCGCAGAAGGCGGCAGGCATGCTGGTGTTTCCCAGCGTGGTGAAGGCCGGCATCGGTGTCGGCGGCGAGTACGGCGAGGGATCGCTGCTCATCGGCGGCAAGCCGGCGGCCTACTACAACATCGCCTCCGCCTCGATCGGTTTCCAGTTGGGCGCCCAGGCGCGCAGCATGATCGTCCTGTTCATGACGGAGAATGCCTTGTCGAAATTCCGCGCCAGCGAAGGCTGGAAGGCGGGCGTCGACGGCAGCGTGGCGCTCGCCACGCTGGGGGCGGGCGGATCCATCGACACCGAGACGGCAAAGAAGCCGATCATCGGCTTCATCTTCTCGAACAAGGGGCTGATGTACAACCTGACCTTCGAGGGGTCGAAGATCACCAAGATCGATCGCTAGACGGTCAGGCCGACAGCGGCGGCTCGTCCATGAGTGCGACCTGCTCGCGCAGTTCCAGAATGCGGTCCTGCCAGTAGCGCTGGGTATTGAACCAGGGGAAAGCCGCCGGAAAGGCCGGGTCGTCCCGGCGACGGGCCAGCCACGCCGAGTAGTGGAGCAGGCGCAGCGTGCGCAGGGCCTCCACCAGATGCAACTCACGCGTATCGAACTCGCAGAAATCCTCGTAGCCGGCCAGCACATCGCCCAGTTGCCGCGTCATTTCCGCGCGTTCCCCCGATAGCAACATCCACAGGTCCTGCACGGCCGGGCCCATGCGGCAGTCGTCGAAATCGACGAAGTGCGGGCCGTCGTCCGTCCATAGCACGTTGCCGGCGTGGCAGTCGCCGTGCAGGCGCAGGGAGGCGACAGGGGCGGCGCGTTCATAGCAGCGGCGCACGCCATCCAGCGCCTGCCCGGCCACGCTTTGCCAGGCCGCCAACAGATCATCCGGCAGGAACCGGTTTGCAAGCAGGTAAGCCATGGAATCCTCGCCGAAGCTCGCGATGTCCAGCGTGGGACGTTCGCTGAAGGGTTTCAGCGCGCCGATGGCATGGATGCGACCGAGGAAGCGTCCCATCCATTGCAGGGTGTCCGGCCTGTCCAGTTCCGGAGCGCGGCCGCCGCGACGCGGGAACACCGCGAAACGGAAGCTTTCCGCCGAATGCAGGGTTCTCCCGCCGGCGAATGCCAGGGGCGCTACGACCGGGATTTCGCGATCCTGCAGTTCGATCGCGAAGGCATGCTCCTCGAGTATCGCCGCATCGCTCCAACGCCCCGGCCGGTAGAACTTGGCCACCACCGGTCGCGCGTCGACGATGCCGACCTGATAGACGCGGTTTTCGTAGCTGTTGAGGGCCAGCAGGGAGCCATCGCAATGCAGGCCGACGCTCTCGAGGGCGTTCAGGGCGACATCGGGGGTGAGGGCGGAATAGGGATGCTGGCCGGAGTCCATGCCGGCATTGTACGTTCTCCCCGACGCGCTATCATTGGCGCCACCAAGAAGAAAACCAACGAAGATGGCCGACTATCCTCAGCACCTGGTTCACCCGCACCGCCTGTTCGACGGCAGCGAAGTCATCATCCGGCCCATTCGTCCGGAGGATGCCGCCATCGAACAGGAGTTCGTGCGCGGCTTGTCCGACGATTCCCGTTACAACCGCTTCATGGGCCAGTTGCGCGAACTGGCGCCGCGCAAGCTGCAATACATGACGACGATCGACTACGACCAGCACATGGCGCTGATCGCCACGGTCCAGCGGGAAGGCCGCGAGGTGGAGATCGGCGTCGCCCGCTATGTCGTCACGCCCGGCAGCGAAAGCTGCGAGTTCGCCATCGCGGTGGACGATGCCTGGCAGGGCACCGGCGTGGCCGGCATCCTGATGCTTGAACTGATGGCGGTGGCGCGGAGCAAGGGATTGAAGACCATGGTCGGTTTCGTCCTGTCCAGCAACCACAAGATGCTGAAATTCTGCCACCAGCTCGGCTTCGAATGCCATCGCGAGCTGGGCGAGGGCGACACCATCAGCGTCGTCAAGAATCTCTAGGGTTTTTCTGCTTCTCGGATGCCAGCCGGTGCGCCCAGCGTGTCGTTTCGGGCAGGCGGTAGCGGGTCAGGCAGGCCATGACCCAGGCGATCGCCGATTCGAGGCCGATGCGGTGGCCGGGCGAGACATACAGCGGCTTGACGCCCTGCCGGGTGCGCAGCACCGCGCCGATGGTCTCGTTTACGTCCCGGAGCGGCACCCAGGCGCCGCGTTTGTCCGGTACCTCATCGTGCTTTCCGACCAGGCGCGTCTTGGCTACGCCGATGGATGGAACGTCGAGGAGCAGGCCAAGGTGGCTGGCGATGCCCAGGCGGCGCGGATGCGCGATGCCCTGTCCGTCGCAGAGCAGCAGGTCCGGCAGGACATCGAGTTGTTCCATGGCAGCCAGGACGGCCGGTACTTCACGGAAGGAGAGCAGTCCCGGCACATAGGGGAAACAAGTCGGCTTTCGCGCGATAACCGAGGTTTCCAGCTGCAGCGACGGGAAGGCGAGCACCGCGACGGCGGCGCGCGTGGTGGCGCCGTTGTCCTCGAAGCCGACATCCACGCCGGCGACGTGGCGGACCGGACCGAGTTGGTCGCGCAGGACGATTTCCGTGGCCAAACGGGACTGCAGCGCCATCGCCTCCTTCGGCGCCAGGTCCCAGGGGTGGCGCTGCCGGATTTTCATGAATCGCAGCGCGCGATGACGAGCGGCACGTGCATCTCGTCGGCGCTGATGCCGGCGTGCACGCCGAGCTGGCGATAGCGCTTTTCACCCTCCACCCAGTCGAGCAGCGTCCAGTTCTCGCGCATCACCAGGACATAGTCGCCGATGCGCGACGCCAGCCGGGGATCCGCCGCGCCGGGGCCATACCATCCCTGCTCGATCATCTCGCGTCCGGTGAAAAGATCCATGCGCCCGGCGAAGACATCGCGCACATAGGCCTCGAAGCGGGGCGCCTGCTCCGGCCTGACGTAGCAATAGGCGACGCGGCGTTCGCCGCACAAGGGGCGGGCCAGCATCGCCGCGAGATCCGGGTGCTGAGCCAGGTCGATCTGGCGCTCGGGCGGGGAATCGATGAAGCCGTGGTCCGCGCAGGCCAGCACGACAGTGTCGCTGCCGGCGATGGCGGCGAGGAAGGCGCCGAAGGCCTCGTCCAGCGCGGCGAATTGGGCGGCGACCTGCGGGCTGCCGACGCCATGGATGTGCGACAGCGAGTCGAGATCCGGGTAGTAGGCGTAGAGGTAGGTGGGTTCGGCCGACGCCCGGATGGCTGCGGTCATCTGCCCGAACAATTCGGCCAGCGTCTGGTAGCCGCGTACCTCGGCACGGCCGCTGTGGTAAAGATTGAAGGCCGAACTGGCGATGGCTTGCGGGGAGACGAAAACGCTGCGTCGCGCGATGCGATCGACAAAGGGCGCATGGCCGAAAAGGCGTTGCGGCAGTGTGCCGGGCGGCGCATCGAATTCGCCCGGACCGCGCGGCCTGAGCGGCAGCACGGCGGCGACGGCGTCCAGCTCCGAAAAATACATGTGCCAGCCGGTCAGCGCGTGCTGTTGCGGCGCCAGGCCTGTCAGGTAAGTGGTGACCGCACTGGCGGTAGTGGACGGAAAGACCGAGGTCAGCCTGGCCTGCAGGTGGTTGTGCAGATGGCCGCCAGCGCCGTGGCGCTGCAGGTAGCGATAGCCGAGGCCGTCTGCAACAAGCAGCACGACGTGTCGCGCCGTGTCGCCGAGACTGACTTTTGCGTCGCGCAGCGGCGCATAGGGTAGGGGAGGCAGTGCGCCGCAGGCGTCGCCGAGCGAACGCATCAGGTTGACGATGCTGCCGCCCTCGTAGTCGGGACGGATCACCTTAATGGCGCTTCTGCCCAGTGCCCCCAGGTCATGCGTGGCGCGACAGGGTCGGGGGCATCGGGATCGTCGACGACCAGGACCAGGCTTTTCGTGCCTGCAGGCGCACCGCTCCAGGCAAGCGGCGGCGAGCGGTCGTCGCCTTCGCAGGTGTACTCAACGGGGATGTGGCTACCAGGGGAAAACGCGGAGGAGGTCAGCGTCAGGGGCATGTTCTGCAGGGCGCATTGCCTCAATGATCCTCGAGATGCGGCCCGCCTTCCTCGGCCGGCGCACCCGTGTCGGGATCGATCCAGTCGGAGATGCCGAGTTCGTCCTCGGCTTCGGCCAGGGTCTCACCCGGCTCGAAGTCGGATTCGTCGCTGTACTCCATGTCCTCCGCCGCCTCGATCAACGTCGGGAAGGGACCATATTCCTCGCCGCTGTCCTTGTCCTGCCAGTAGAAACCGTCCGGTCTTTCAATGACGCGCGTCCGGTCATAGCCTGAAGGTGTGGCGGGTATATTCTTTGGCATGGCGATCTCCTTCTCGCTGTGGTTATCTTGAACCTTTTTTTTGCTAAAAGCTATGGCGATTCGTCGGGCGGTTCGTTGACCGGAGTCAAACGCCGCGCCTTGAATGCTATAACGGCTCAAGTACGAGAACTTGAATCCTTGTGCGCTGCTTGGCCGGGCGCTATAGTTGTTTCGAAAATTCGAATATAGAAAAGCCTGCATGCCACCGATCCCCTCCCTCGATGCGCAGTCGCTCCTGCGCCGCTGCGACCCCGCCCTGCTGGATTTCGACACCACCGCCGAGCTGGCCGATTCGGCCGACATCGTCGGCCAGTCTCGCGCGCTCGATGCGGTCAGTTTCGGCATCGACATCAAGCAGCCCGGCTTCAATCTCTTCGTCCTGGGCGAACCGGGCAGCGGCCGCCACGCCGCGGTGCGGCGCCTGCTGGAGGCGAAGGCGGCCGGCGAACCGGCGCCGAGCGACTGGTGCTACGTCAACAACTTCTCCGACCCGAACAAGCCGCGCCTGCTGCGCGTGCCGTCAGGCCGCGGCGGCCAATTCAGGCACGACATGCAGCAGTTCGTCGCCGAACTGGCCAAGGCCATCGGCGCCGCCTTCGAAAGCGAGGAATACCGCGTCCGCATCGAGGCCATCCAGGATGAGTTCAAGCAGCGCGAGGAGAACGCTCTGCGCGAGCTCGGCCAGGAATCCGGCGAGAAGGGCGTTGCCCTGCTGCGCACGCCGCACGGCTTCGTCTTCGCTCCCATCAAGGGCGAGGAGACGATGGGGCCGGAGGAGTTCGAGAAGCTGTCCGAAGAGGAGAAGGCCCGCATCGGCAAGCTGATCGAGGAATACGGCGAACGGCTGCACAAGCTGATGCACCAGTTTCCCCAGTGGCGGCGCGAGATGCAGACGCGCATCAAGGAGGCCAGCCGCGAGACGATGGGACTGGCCGTCGGCCACCTCATCGAGGAGTTGAAGGAACGCTACACCGACCTCCTCAACGTGCTCGAGTTTCTCGACGAGGTGATGCGCGACGTCATCGAAAGCGGTGAAGAACTGCGCGAGCAGCCCAAGGCGGACGGCGACATGAGCGGCGTCATCGTCAGCGGCAGCATCTCGCTGGCCCGCTACCAGGTGAACCTGCTGGTCGACAACGGCAGCCTCAAGGCGGCACCGGTGGTTTTCGAGGACAACCCGATCTATCCGAACCTGGTCGGGCGCGTCGACAGTGTCGCCCACATGGGCACGCTGGTGACCAATTTCACCCTGATCAAGGCGGGGGCGCTGCAGCGCGCCAATGGCGGCTATCTGGTGCTGGATGCCGCCAAGGTGCTGACCCAGCCCTACGCCTGGGAGGGCCTGAAGCGGGCGCTGCGCTCGGCCCAGCTGCGCATCGAGTCTCTCGGCCAGGTCTTCGGCTTTGCCAGCACGCTGCCGCTGGAACCGGAAGCCATGCCGCTCAACGTCAAGGTGGTGCTGGTCGGCGAACGCATCCTCTACTACCTGCTCAAGGAATACGATCCGGAATTCGAGGAGCTGTTCAAGGTCGGTGCGGATTTCGAGAGCGAGGTTGCGCGCAACGAGCCGAACACCCGCAGCTACGGCCGCTTCCTCGGCATGCTCGCGCGCCACTACGGCCTGCGCCCCTTCGACCGCCAGGCCGTGGCGCGCATGATCGAGCACAGCGCGCGGCTGGCCGGCGATTCCGAGAAGCTTTCCGCCAGCACACGCCGCCTCTCCGACCTGATGCAGGAAGCCGACCACCACGCCGGTACGGCCGGGCGGCAGGTCGCCGGGCGAGAGGACGTCGAGGCGGCCCTGGCGGCGCAGCGCCACCGCGCCGGCCGCCTGCACGAATCCATGCAAGAGCAGATCCTGCGCGACAACCTCCTGATCGCCGTTTCCGGCAGCCATGTCGGGCAGGTGAATGGACTGGCGGTGATCGACCTCGGCGACTTCATGTTCGCCCATCCGGTGCGCATCACCGCCACGGCACGCATCGGCGAGGGCGACGTCATCGACATCGAGCGCGAGTCCGAGCTGGGCGGGGCGATCCACTCCAAGGGCGTGATGATCCTCTCGTCCTTCCTCGCCGCGCGCTATGCGCGCAGCCTGCCGCTGTCGCTCTCGGCGAGCCTGGTGTTCGAGCAGTCCTACGGACCGGTAGAGGGCGACAGCGCCTCGCTGGCGGAACTCTGCGCGCTGCTCTCGGCCCTTTCCTCCGTGCCGATCCGCCAGTCGCTGGCTATCACCGGCTCGGTGAACCAGTACGGCCGGGTGCAGCCGATCGGCGGGGTCAATGAAAAGATCGAGGGCTTCTTCGACATCTGCATGGCGCGCGGCCTGACCGGCGAGCAGGGCGTCATCATCCCGCAATCCAACGTCAAGCATCTGATGCTGCGCGAGGATGTCGTCGCCGCCTGCGCCGAGGGCAAGTTCCGCGTCTACGCCGTCGAGGATGCCGACCAGGCTGTCGAGCTGCTGACCGGCGTGCCGGCCGGCGAGCCGGACGCGCAGGGCCTGGTGCCGGAGGGTTCGATCAACTACCTGGTGGCGACGCAGCTTGCCGAACTGACGGCGCTGCGCCAGGCCTATGCCGCCGCCGGCAAGAAGCGCGGTGCTGCCAAGAAGGCCAAGGAGTAGGCCCCATGACGGCTGAAGCGATCCGGCCACGGGCGGGCGATGCGCTGATCCTGGTCGATGTCCAGCTGGATTTCCTGCCCGGGGGCAGCCTCGCCGTGCCGCGCGGCGACGAGGTCGTGCCGGCGCTCAACCGCTATGTCGCCGTGTTCCGGGGACTGACTTTTCCGGTCGTGGCGACGCGCGACTGGCACCCGCCGGACCACTGCTCCTTTCGGGCCCAGGGCGGCCCCTGGCCGCCGCATTGCGTGGCCGGATCCGACGGTGCGCGCTTCGCGCCCTTGCTCGACCTGCCCTGCGAGGCGCGCATCGTGTCGAAGGCAACGACGCCGGACAAGGACGCCTACTCCGGCTTCGAGGGCACAGATCTCGACGACTGGCTGAAGCGTGCCGGCGTTACGCGCATCTTCGTCGGCGGACTGGCCACCGACTACTGCGTGCTGAACACCGTGCGCGATGCGCTGCGGCTGGGTTATGCGGTCTTCCTGCTGCTGGATGCCGTGCGCGCGGTAGATGTGCAGGCGGGCGACGGCAGTCGCGCCATCGACGAAATGCGCCGCCTCGGCGCGACTGCCATCGAATTCGACCAGGTTTTCGCATGAGATGAATTCGGCGCTGCTCACCGACCTCTATCAGCTCACCATGCTGCAGGTCTACTTCGACCGCGGCATGAACCGGACGGCGGTATTCGAGTTCTTCGTGCGCAAGATGCCGGAGCACCGCAACTTCCTGGTTGCAGCCGGGCTGGAACAAGTGCTCGACTTCCTGGAGGCGCTTCACTTCACGGGCGAGGAGCTTGAGTGGCTCGCCGGCAGCGGACGCTTCAGCAGAGACTTCGTTGGCTCGCTGGCCGACCTGCGCTTCACCGGCGACGTTGCCGCCATGCCCGAGGGCACGCCCTTTTTCCCGGACGAGCCGATCCTGCGCGTCGTCGCACCGCTGCCGCAGGCGCAGCTGGTCGAGACGCGCATCATCAACCTGCTGCAGTTCGAGGTGATGGTGGCCTCGAAGGCGGCCCGGGTGCGCCTGGCTGCGCCGGACAAGCTGCTGGTCGATTTCGGCCTGCGCCGCGCCCACGGCGCCGAGGCGGGGCTGCTCTCGGCGCGCGCCAGCTACCTGGCCGGTTTCGACGGCACCTCCAATGTGCAGGCCGGCATGCTCTGGGACATTCCGCTTTTCGGCACCATGGCGCATTCCTTCATCCAGGCACACGACAGCGAGATGCAGGCCTTCGAGGATTTCGCCCGTTCCCACCCCAAGGCGAACACGCTGCTCATCGACACCTACGACACGGAAGGCGCTGCGCGCCGGCTGGTGCCGCTGGCGCAGCGGCTGGCAGGCGAGGGCATCGACATCGGCGCCGTGCGCATCGACAGCGGCGACCTGTCGGCGCATGCGCGCAGCGTGCGGCGAATTCTCGACGAAGGCGGGCTGCCGGCGGTGAAGATCTTCGCCAGCGGCAACCTCGACGAGTACCGCGTGCGGGACCTGGTGGCGGGCGGCGTGCCCATCGACGGCTTCGGCGTCGGCACGCGCATGAACACCTCGGCCGATGCGCCCTATCTCGATTGCGCCTACAAGCTGCAGGAGTACGCCGGGCTGCCGCGGCGCAAGCGCTCCGAAGGCAAAGCCACCTGGCCGGGTCGCAAGCAGGTGATTCGCAACTACGACGAGGCAGGTCGCATGGCGGGCGACCTGCTGACCACGCTGGATGCCGCCCCCGCCGCAGGCGGCCTGCTGCAGGAGGTCATGCGCAACGGCCGCCGCCTGGGGGCGCCGCCTTCCCTGCAGGACGCGCGCCGCCATGCGCAGGCGGAACTGGAACGGTTGCCGGCCGCCCAGCGGGCACTGTCTGCCGCGCCAGACTATGCCGTGGCGGTGGACCAGCCGCTGCGCATCCTTGCACGGGAAGTTGACACGCGGACGGCCGTAGATTGATTTAGCTCAAAGCCGTGCCGCTGCTGCGGGTTATCCTGAAATCGGCTATCAACCCACTCACTGACAGGTGTCGTCATGCAAAGACCCGTCCAGATCACCTTCAAGGACATTCCCCATTCCGATGCGGTGGAAACCCATATCCGCGAGAAGGTCGCCAAGCTGGAGACCTTCTATCCGAACATCATCGGCTGCCACGTCACGGTGGAACTGCCGCACAAGCACCACCACCAGGGCAAGCTGCACAACGTGCGCATCGATATCAAGGTGCCGGGCAGCGAGATCGTGGTGAACCGGGACAAGCACGAGGACATCTACGTCGCCTTGCGCGACGCCTTCGATGCCGCCAAGCGTCAGGTGGAGGAATTCGGCCGGCGTCAGCGCGGGGATGTCAAGCACCACGCCAACAACCGGCCGTCGGTGGCGGAGGAGGATTGAAGCAGTGAGTTGCTGCCGGGCCGCCGCGTCGGCGTTCCGGTAGTGCCTTCAGCCGTTTTTCCTGATGAAGTCGCGCACGCGCGGGCAGATCGTCTCGCGCCAGCGCCGACCGCTGAAGATGCCGTAGTGGCCGACCCCCGGCACGAGGAAGTGTTCCTTCCTTTCGGCCGGGATGTTGCGGCACAACTCGTGCGCCGCCTCGGTCTGGCCGGGGCCGGAAATGTCGTCCAGCTCCCCCTCGATGGTGAACAGCGCCGTTTCGCGGATGGCCCACGGCTTGACGCGCTGGCCGGACACCGTCATCTCGCCCTGCGGCAGCTGGTGCTTCATGAACACCATTTCCAGGGTTTCCAGGTAGTACTCCGCCGGCAGGTCCATTACCGCGTTGTACTCGTCGTAGAACTTGCGGTGCGCCTCTGCGGAGTCGCCGTCGCCTACCACCAGGTGGTTGTAGAAATCGAGGTGCGCCTGCAGGTGGCGGTCCGGATTCATGGCGACGAAGCCGGAATGCTGCAGGAAGCCGGGGTAGACCCGCCGCATGTAGCCGGGGTACTTGAGCGGCACGCGGGTGATGACGTGGGTGTCGAACCAGCGCAAGCTGCGCGTCTTGGCGTAGCGGTTCACTTCAGTCGGCGCGCGGCGCGTGTCGATCGGACCGCCCATCAGCGTCATGCTGCGCGGCTGGGCGGGATCGTCAGCGGCCGCCATCAGCGAGACGGCGGCCAGCACCGGCACGGTCGGCTGGCAAACGGAAACGACGTGTACGCCCGGCGCGAGCAGGCGAAGGAAGTCCTGCACGTAGGCGACGTAGTCCGCAAAGTGGAAGTAGCCTTCGGCGAGCGGCACCTGGCGGGCATCGATCCAGTCGGTGATGTAGACGTCGTGATCGGGCAGCAGCGCGCGCACGGTATCGCGCAGCAGCGTGGCATAGTGTCCAGAGAGCGGCGCCACCACCAGCACCTTCGGGTGGTCGAGGGATGCCTCGCGGCGGAAGCGCAGCAGGTTGCAGAAGGGCTTCGATTCGACCACCTCTTCGCGCACCGCCACGGCTTCTCCGCCGACGACGGTGTGGCCGAGCCCGAATTCCGGCTTTTCGTAGCGTCTGACGACGCGGGCCAGCAACTCGGAACCGGCGGCGACACGGCTGCTGTGCGGCAGGTAGGCAAGCGGGCTGAAAGGGCTGGTGAAGAGCTGCTGGCTGGTTTCCGCCCAGAAGCGCAGGGGCGCGTTGGCGGCGTATTGCAGTTCGTGAAGCGCGTAGATCATCTAATAAAGGCCGAGCCGGGTGAAAAGCAGATGCTTGGTTCCACTTTACCCGAACGGCCTTGAATGTCTACCTGCCCAAATGGCGTGTTTCGCAGAGCGGATCAAGCCGTCGTCCTGGCGTGCGCGGCCTCGAAGTGCTCGATGGCGTGGCGCAATTTGTCCGGCACCTGTGCCGGACGGCGGGTTTCCGGGTCTGCATTGACGTACACCACTTCGCCGTCGACCAGCAGGCTGCCTTCCCGGAAGATGCCGAGCTGGAAGGTGATGCTGGTCAGGCCGATGCGAGAGACATGCACGCCGATGTCGAGAATATCGTCGTATTCGGCCGAGCCCTTGTAGTTGATCAGCGTCTTTACCACGTAGAGGTCGCTGCCCGAATCGGCGACGCCGTCCGGGTAGGGCAGGTCGATGGCGCGCCAGTACTCGGTGATGGCGACGTCGAAATAGGTCAGGTAGTGGCCGTTGAAGACGATGCCTTGGCGATCCACTTCCGCCCAGCGCACGCGCAACTGATGGAAAAAACTGTAGGGAGTGCTCATGTCGGCAGCTTGTGGCTGCGGTACTCCTCGCGCAGCCTGGTCTTCAGCAGCTTGCCGGTGGCGGTGTGGGGCAGGGTGTCGACGAAGACCACGTCGTCGGGCATCCACCACTTGGCGATCTTGTCGCGCATGAAGTCGAGGAGTTCCTCCCGCGTGACGTCCTGGCCGGCCTTCTTCACCACGATCAGCAGCGGCCGTTCGTCCCATTTCGGATGGGCGACGCCGATCACCGCCGCCTCGGCGATGGCAGGGTGCGCCACGGCGAGGTTCTCCAGGTCGATCGAGCTGATCCATTCGCCGCCCGACTTGATGACGTCCTTGGAACGGTCGGTGATCTGCATGTAGCCGTCGGCGTCCAGTGTAGCGACGTCGCCGGTGGGGAACCAGCCGCCCTCGCGCAGGACGTTGCCGCCCTCGCCCTTGAAATAGCCGGAGACGATCCACGGCCCGCGCACCAGCAGGTCGCCGAAGGCCTTGCCGTCGCGCGGCAGCTCGCGGCCCTCGTCGTCGACGATCTTCATGTCCACGCCGTAGATGGGGCGGCCCTGGTTGAGGCGCACCCTGTCGCGCTCGGCGGCGGACAGCTTGAGGTGCTTGGCCTTGGGCGTATTGACCGTGCCGAGCGGGCTCATCTCGGTCATGCCCCAGGCGTGGAGCACGGTGACGCCGAACTGTTCGTCGAAGCCGCGGATCATCGCCGGCGGCGCGGCGGAGCCGCCGATCACCAGCCGCTTGACCGAGGAGAGCTTGAGCCCCTTCGCCTGCAGGTGCTGCATCAGGCCGAGCCAGATCGTCGGCACGCCGGCGGAAACGGTAACCTGCTCCTGCTCGAACAGTTCGTGCAGGCTGGCGCCGTCGAGTTGCGGACCCGGCATCACCAGCTTGGCGCCGGCCAGCGCGCAGGCGTAGGGCAGGCCCCAGGCGTTGACGTGGAACAGCGGCACCACCGGCAGCACCGTGTCCCGCGCCGAGAGGTTGAGCGCGTCCGGCAGGGCCGATCCGTAGGCGTGCAGCACCGTCGAGCGGTGCGAGTAGAGCGCGCCCTTCGGGTTGCCCGTGGTGCCGGAGGTGTAGCACAGCGAGGAGGCGGTGTGCTCGTCGAACTCCGGCCACGCGTAGTCGTCGGAATGGGCGTTGACCAGTTCCTCGTAGCAGAGCAGGTCGAGCTTCGACTCCGGCATGTGCGTCCGGTCGGTCAGCGCCACCCAGGCCTTGACGCCCTTGCAGTGCGGCGCCACGCCCTCGACCAGCGGCAGGAAGGTCAGATCGAAGAAGACCAGGCTGTCTTCTGCATGGTTGATGATGTAGGCGATCTGCTCCGGGAAGAGGCGCGGATTGACCGTGTTGAGGATGGCGCCCATGCCGGAGACGCCGTAGTACAGCTCGAAGTGGCGATGGTTGTTCCAGGCCAGCGTCGCCACGCGGTCGGCCGGCTTGACGCCGAGCGAGAGCAGGGCGCGGGCCAATTGGCGGGAACGGCGGTGCGCGTCGCGGTAGGTGTAGCGATGGATGCCGCCGGTGGTCTCGCGGGAGACGATCTCGGTGTCGCCGTGGTTGCGGTCGGCGTGCCGGATCAGCGACGAAATCATCAGGGGCATGTTCTGCATCAGGCCGTGCATGCGTCTCTCCCGTTTGCTTTGGACCTAAAAAATCAAAAATAACATGCCGATACTTGCCTGTTCAATCTCGCCGTTGCGTTTGTATAGGCCGGGCGACGACCGATTGGACGCTTAAGGTCCGAAGGATATTCCGGATGCCTATACGTTAGGCATTGGGGAGAATAAATAAATTCATTCGAAAATCGCACTGCAGCATCGCCAATACTGCTTGAGCCGGCGTGGCAACTCGCTATAAGGTATGACCACAACTTCAAGCCGGTTTGACCCAAGGCATATCGACGGAGGAGAACGATCATGCAGGCAAGCAGTGAATTGCGCGCAAACGGCAAGCGGGGAGGGGATTTTCTGCTGGCACTGAGCGTCATGTGCCTCTCGGCGCTGGCGATCGGCTCCATCTTGCTGTCCTGGTTCGTCGGTGGACTGGATTACGTCAAGAGCTTCTATGGTACGCACGCGCTGGCCGCCCTGGTTGTGGTGTTTCTCGCCAGCGTTTATTTTTACGGCAAGGCGAAGCGGCGAAGCGACTGATGTGTCTGCCGCCTCTCTGAGAAGCCCCGCCGAGTGCGGGGCTTTTTGTTGCCCTTCGCCGCCGCTTCGGTACTATTCGCGATGCGGCTCCATGCGGGCCTGCCCCGGAAAATGGCAACCTGATCGTAATGGAATCGACGCAAGCAAGGCGGCGCCAGGACAACGCAGCCGTCCCGCCCGGCAAAGGACTCGGCATGTGGCCGGCGTGGCTGGTCCTGCTTGTGTCGCTGGCCGTGACCGCGGCCCTCTGGCAGTGGTCGGCTGCCAGGATCGAAGAACAGATGCGCGCGGATTTTCAGGCCCGCGCGGCGGATATCCGCCACAGTCTTGAATCCCGCCTGGCCGGCTACGCCTTGGTCCTGCGCGGCGCCGCCGCCCTGTTCTCGGCCAGCGACGAAGTGACGCGCGAGGATTGGCGCCAATACGTCGCCGGCCTGCAGCTGCGCCGCGAATTGCCGGCCATCCAGGCCGTCGCATTTGCCCGATCCGTGCCTGCTGGCGGAATCGACAGCCTGGTTCGGCAAGTGCGGGCTTCGGGCATGGCGGATTTCGCCGTCTGGCCGGAGGGCCGGCGCGAGCGCTATGTCGTCAATGTCTTCACCGAGCCCTATGAAGGTCTGAACGTGAAGGCGCTCGGCTACGACATGTGGCAGGACGGCATTCGGCGCCAGGCGATGGAGCAGGCCTTGCGGTCCGGCCGCGCCACCATCACGCAAAAGATCACGCTGAAAGTCGACGAAGGAGGCGCCCCGGCCCCGGCCTTCATCATGTACCTGCCCGTATATGACCGCGATGGTGGGAGATTGCACGGATTCGTCCTCAGCCCCTTCCGCATGCCGGACGTGGCTGGCGATCTGTTGACGCCGGCGGTGGCCGGCGTGGCCCTGGCCATCTACGATGGCACCGAAATGACCGAAGCCGCCCTTCTCCACAGCGGGCCGAGGGAGACGGCCGGCCACGCGTCGCGGTTTTCCGCCCGGGAGACGATGCCCGTCGCCGGCCGCGAATGGACGTTGAGCTTTTCCAGCGAGCCTTCCCTGGAGAACGTCGCTGCGGCGAACCGCCCCTGGCAGGCACTGGCAATCGGCATCGTGATCAGCCTGCTTCTGTTCGCCGTGATGTGGTCCCTCCTGTCGATGCGTCGGCGCGCCGTCCTGCTGGCCGAACGCATGACCCGCTCACTGAGCGAGAGCGAACAAAAATACCGGCTGATCACCGAGAATGCATCGGACGTGATCTGGCTGCTGGACGTGGACACCCAGCGCTTCCTCTACGTCAGCCCGTCGGTGGAACGGCTGCGCGGTTTTACGCCGGAGGAGGTCATGCGCCAGCCCATGCACGAAGCCCTGACGCCGCAGTCGCGCGAGCTGCTGCAGCGCATCCTTCCCGAGAACATCGCGGAATTCCAGCGCGGGATCCGCAAGACCCATATCAGCGAGGTGGAGCAGCCGCGCAAGGACGGCACCGCGGTGTGGACCGAGACCTCCACCCGCTTCGAGCGCGACGCAACCAGCGGGCACCTGGTGGTGTACGGCGTCTCGCGCGACATCACCGAGCGCAAGGTGGCGGAGCGCCGGCTGCGCGATTTCAATGCCGAGCTGGAGCGGCGCGTGCAACAGCGCACTGCCGAGCTCGAACGCGCCAACCGGGACCTCGAGTCGTTCTCCTATTCCATTTCCCACGACCTGCGGGCGCCCCTGCGCGCCATCAACGGCTTTTCCAGCATCCTCGCCAGCGAGGAGCGCGAGCGACTCTCGGCGGACGGCAAGGACCTGCTCGACCGCGTGGCGAAGGCGGCGACCAGGCTCGGCCAGCTGATCGACGACGTCCTCGAATACTCGCGGGCCGGCCGGCTGGCCAAGGCGGACGAGAGGGTCGATTTGCGCACCCTGGCGCAGAAGATCGCCGGCGAACTGGGAGAAACCTACCCGCATGCCGTCATCACGGTGGGCGAACTGCCGGCGGTGCAGGGCGATCCGACCATGCTACGGCAGATCCTCATCAACCTGGCAGGCAACGCCTGCAAGTATTCGGCCGGGCGCGAGCGGCCGATCGTCGAGATCGGTGCGCAAGAAGGAGAGGACGAGGTCGTGATCCACGTGCAGGACAACGGCGCCGGCTTCGACATGCGCTATGCGGACAAGCTGTTCGGCATGTTCCAGCGGCTGCATCCGGAAAGCGACTTCCAGGGGACCGGCGTCGGACTGGCGATCGTCAAGCGGCTGGTCGAGCGTCACGGAGGACGGGTCTGGGCAGAAGCCGAACCGGACCGCGGCGCGACGTTCCGCTTCACGCTGGGGAAAGGTCGCGTTTAGGTTGCAGCCTGCGCCCCGCCGGGAATGCTATTGCGGCAGGATCTCGGTGAAGTGCCGCAATGCGGCGAACTCGCCGACGTCCTTCTCGGGCTGGCGGGTGTCGGGCCGGTAGACGGCGAGCAGGTGGGCGATGCCGGCCTGGCGTGCGGCACGCAGCACCGGCAGGCTGTCGTCGATGAGGAGGGTGCGCGCGGGGTCGTAGGGCACCATTGCGCGCAGGGCCGGCCAGAAGGCGGGATCCTCCTTGGGAAGGCCGACCTCGTGGGAGGTGATGAGCAGGTCGAAATGCACCTGCAGGCCGGTGCGCGCCATCTTCAGCGTGAGGCTCTTCTGGTGCGCGTTGGTGACGAGGACGACCCCTTTGCCTGCCGCGCGCAGCGCTTCAAGGAAGCGCGGCACGTCCGGATGGACTGCGATGAGATGCGCCACCTCCTCCTTCAGCCGGGCGATGTCGAGTTGCAGTTCGCGCGTCCAGAAATCCACGCAATACCAGTCCAGCGTGCCGGCCTTGGCGCGGTAGATGTCGGTCAGGCGGCGGCGTGCTTCGGCGTGCGGCAGATCGTGCCGTTCCGCATAGCGCACCGGCACGTGTTCCTGCCAGAAATGGTTGTCGAAGTGCAGGTCGAGCAGCGTGCCGTCCATGTCGAGGAGGACTGTGTCGATGACGCGCCAGTCGATCATTTCCTGCTGGTCCGCGGTAGCGGTGCGGATGCGACGGAATGGCCTGGCGCCGGCGCCAGGACTGCCGTCGTCTCCTCCAGCCATGAGGCGGCCACGACGCGGTTGCGTCCGCTGCTCTTGGCGGCATACAGCGCCTGGTCGGCGCGGTGCATGAGCTGGTCGATGGCGCGTTCGTGCGCGAGCAGTTGTGCGGCGCCGATGCTGGCGGTGGTGGGAACCGGGAAGCCGGGTGCCGGCAGATGTTCGGCCTCGGTCAGTTCGCGCAGCCGTTCGGCAATGCCCAGGGCGACCTCCTCGGTGGCGTCGGGCAGCAGGACGGCGAACTCCTCGCCGCCCAGGCGGGCGAAGAAGTCGTATTCGCGCAGGTGCGGGTGCACCAGCGCGGCAAAGCGGCGCAGCGTTTCGTCGCCGGCGGCATGGCCGAGCGCGTCGTTGATCGACTTGAAGCGGTCGAGGTCGATCATCAGCAGGGACAGCGGCGTGCCCTTGCGCCGGCAGCGTGCCAGTTCCGATTCCGCGCGGGTATAGAAGACCCGGCGGTTGCCGATGCCGGTGAGCGCATCCAGCGTCGCCAGCCGGTTCAGTTCGGAGGCGAGCTGGTCGACGATCATCAGGGCGAAGCCCAGGCTCATCAGCATGGTGGTGATGTGGGCGCCGCCGAGAATCATCCCCTGCCAGAAATGGGGTGCGAAGAGATGGGCCGGGGGGTTGTCGGAGAATATGGCGTGCAGGAGGCGTCCGGTCATCAGGGCGCAGCCGAGCAGGAAGAGCAGGCCGGTGAAGCGGTGCGAGACCGGCTTTTCGGAAGACAGCGGCAGCAGCAGCCGGGCAGAGCTGAGGCCGGTGAGAATCATCAGCGCGATGGACAGCGTTCCCACCGCCAGGCGATGGGGTGCCGCCGAGCTCCACAGCAGGGCGAAGATGACGCCGGCGGCGGCCACCGTCGTCCAGGCAAGCCGATTGCTGGGCTTGTCGCCGAGCAGGCGCTGGATGGCGAGGTAGTAGAGCGCCGTGGTCACCACCAGCAGGGTATTGCCGACGACACGCGCGGGCAGTTCGTTGGCGGTCTGGGACAGGCCGAGCAGCAGCAGGCCGGCGGCGAGCGCGATGTTGGCGCCGGTCCAGTGCCAGACGCCGCGCACGCTGGCTGCGTAGAAGCGCGAGACGGCCAGCAGCACCAGCGCCGTGGGCACCGCCGTGAAGGCCATCAGCAGCAGGATGGTGCGCGCGTCGAGCAGCAGCAACTCAGGCCTCCTGCGTGAGCAGCGAGGCGCCGATCTGGGCGCGCCGCCTCAGCCAGGGGCTGGGCCGGTAGCGCGGGTCGCCGCAGCCGGATTGCAGATTCTCCAGGATGTCGAGCACGGTGCGCGCGCCCAGCGCGTCGCCCAGCGCCAGCGGGCCCCTGGGATAGCCGAGGCCGAGGGTGACGGCGCGATCGATGTCCGCAGGCAGCGCAATGCCCTGCTGGGCGATGTCGCAGCCGATGTTCACGATGTGCGCCAGCACGCGCTGCGCGATGCAACCGGCGCTGTCGCGGACGACGGACGCCGTCACGCCGTCGGCGGCGAAGAGGCCGTGCGCCGCCTCGCGCATGGCGGTCGAGGTGAGCGGCGTGGTCATCAGGGTGCGGTGGCGGTCGAGGCCGCAGAGGGCGTCGATGGCGACGGTGCGTGCGGCATCCAGCCCCTCGCGCGCCGCACAGGTGCTGGCGTCCTCGCCGAGCGGCGTGACGATGCAGAGGGCGCCGTCCTGCGGAGACTGACTTTCGTCGAGCGTGCCGCCGAGCGTGCGTACCAGTTCGCGCACGGCGGCGGCGAGCGGCGGACGCGCGCCGCTCACCCAGACGCGGGCCGGGCGTGCGGCGGGGGCGCTTGGCGTCGGCGGCATCTGCTGCTTGCCGTCCTTGTATTCGTAGAAACCGCGCCCGCTCTTGCGGCCGAGCAGCCCGCCGGCCAGGCGCTGCGCCGCCAATGCGGAGGGCCGGTAGCGCGGCTCCTGGTAGTACTGGTGGTAGATCGACTCCATCACCGGATGCGAGACGTCGAGGCCGGTCAGGTCGAGCAGCTCGAACGGCCCCATGCGGAAGCCGCCGGCGCCGCGCAGGATGGCATCGATGACATGGAATTCGGCGACGTTTTCGCCGAGCAGGCGCAGGGCCTCGGTGACGTAGCCGCGCCCGGCGTGGTTCACGATGAAGCCCGGCGTGTCCTTGGCGCGCACCGGCGTGTGGCCCATGCGCCGGGCCAGTTCGGCAAGGGCCTCGCCCACCCACGGCTCGGTGAGCAGGGCGTCGATCACCTCGACCACCTTCATCAGCGGCACCGGATTGAAGAAATGGTAGCCGGCGATGCGGCCCGGCCGGCGGCAGGCGGCGGCGATTTCCGTCACCGACAGGGAGGAGGTGTTGCTGGCGAGGATGCAGGCCTCGCCGACGATGTTTTCGAGCGCGGCGAACAGCTGGCGCTTGGCCTCCAGCTTCTCGACGATGGCTTCGACGACGATGTGGCAGGGCGCAAAGGCATCGAGCGACTCGGCGGGCACGATGCGGGCGGCCGCCGCGTCGGCGGCGTCCCGGGCGATCTTGCCCTTGGCGGCCAGCCCGGACAGGGTGCCGGCGATGGTCTGTTGCGCGGCGGCGGCGGCGCCGGGCGCGAGATCGAAGAGCAGGACGCGGATGCCGGCCTGGGCGGCGATCTGCGCGATGCCGCGGCCCATGGCGCCGGCACCGGCGATGCCCAGGGTCAGGTTGGGGGAGCTGATGTCGGGTTTCATGTTCGCGGAATCTTCGGACGCCGAAGTATAAGTCACGATTGAACCGGCGTGTCCCTTCCATTACCATCGGAGAATCACAAAAACGCAGAGACGAGGAGGGGGACATGTACCGCAAGGTGCTGCTGGCCTACGATGGTTCGCAGAGCGGGAGGACCGCGCTGCTTGAGTGCGCCGACATCAACAACTTCCTGCATGCCGAGATCCACCTGCTGGCGGTGGCGCCGCTGATGGCCGGGCTCTACCTGACCGAGGGCTTCGTGCCGGACACGCTGCAGGAGGACGAGAACCGGCGCTTCAAGGATATCCTCGACGAGGGGCTGCGGCTGCTCGCGGAGAAGGGGGTCAAGGCCGAGGGCCACGTCGTCACCGGCGAGCCGGTCGACGAGATCTGCCGGCTTGCCGGAGAGCTGGGCGTTGACCTGATCGTCGTCGGTCACCGCAAGCACGCCTTCTTCATGTCGCGCTGGTGGAAGGGCTCGGTCGGCTCCACCCTCATCGAGGACGCGCCCTGCAGCGTGCTGATTGCGTTGGCCCGATGAACCGTCCCGAGACCGTTCCCGTTCGTCCCGCGGCCGGTGGCAACCCCTGGCAGCAGTATTCCGTGCTTGTCGTCGACGACGAGGAGGGCATGCGCAGCTTCCTGCACAAGATGCTCGCCGGCCGCTGCGGCCTGGTCGAGACGGCGGGCAGCGCGGAGGAGGGGCGGACGCTGTTCAATCGCATCCACTTCGACCTGATCATCCTCGACATTTCGCTGCCGGGGAAAAGCGGCGTGGAGTGGCTCGACGAACTGCGCGACGGCGGCTTCCAGGGCGACGTGATCCTGATCACCGCCTTCGCCGACATCGACACCGCCATCCACGCCCTGCGCGCCGGGGCTTCGGATTTCATCCTCAAGCCCTTCCGCGTCGACCAGATCCTCAACGCCATCCGCAAGTGCTTCGACCGCGCCCGCCTGCTGCGCGAGAACTTCGTGCTGCGGCGCGAGGTGGCCGAGCGCTCCGGCGGCATCGAGGGCATCGTCGGCTGCTCGGACGCCATGAGCCGGCTGTGCCAGATGATCAAGCGCGTCGCCGCCATGCCGAGCACCGTCCTGCTGCAGGGCGAGTCGGGCGTCGGCAAGGAGGTGGCGGCACGGGCCCTGCACAGCATGAGCCCGCGCGCGCAGCGGCCCTTCGTGCCGGTGAACTGCGGCGCCATCTCGCCCGAGCTGATCGAGTCCGAGCTGTTCGGCCACGTCAAGGGCGCCTTCACCGGCGCCAGCGATGCGCACCACGGCCTCTTCTACTACGCCCGCGGCGGCACGCTGTTCCTCGACGAGATCGCCGAGCTGCCCCTGCCGATGCAGGCCAAGCTGCTGCGCGTGCTGGAAGACCGCATGATCCGTCCGGTCGGCTCGACGCGGGAAATCCCGGTGGACATCCGCATCGTGGCGGCGACCAACCGCAACCTCGCCGACGAAGTCAGGCACGGCCGCTTCCGCCAGGACCTGTTCTACCGCCTCGACGTGGTGAATATCGTGATTCCCCCGCTGCGCCAGCGGCGCGAGGACATCCTGCCGCTGGCGAGCCACTTTGCCGCGCAGCTGGCTTCGCACCTTGGCTTGCCCGCCGTGCCGCTCGACGAGGACACCGCCGTCCGCCTGCACTCCTACGACTGGCCCGGCAATGTGCGCGAACTGAAGAACCTGGTCGAGCGCTCGCTCATCCTCGGCTGTTTTCCGCTGGACGCGCTGCCCGAAGGGGGGCTGGCGGAATCCGCCGCCACGTCGGCGGCGGCACTCGACGAGGTGGAGAAGAGCCACATCCTGGAGGTGCTTGCCTCCTGCGGCGGCAACAAGTCGGAAGCGGCGCGCCGGCTCGGCGTCTCGCGCAAGACGGTCGAGCGCAAGCTGGCGCAGTGGGGCGCGTAGGTCGGGCTTCCGCCCGACTAGGGACGCGGCGGCTTTTGTCGGGCTGAAGCCCGAGCTACCGGATCACCACAGCTTCCACCAGGGCTCCTTGCGGTCGAGCCCGCGCTTGTAGTAGTCGCTGTTGGGGAAGTTGGTGCGCATGACGCGCTCGGCGTCGTCGCGCAGGTCGTTCAGGCCGAGCGCATCGTAGGACTTCACCATGATGAACAGCGCTTCCTCGTTGGCCGGCGCATCGACATAGGTCTTCACGGCGGACTGGGCGCGGTTGGCGGCTGCGACGTAGGCGCCGCGCTTGAGGTAGTAGCGCGCGACGTGCACCTCGTGCGAGGCGAGGGCATTCACCAGGTATTTCATGCGCGCGGCGGCGTCGGCGGCGTACTTGCTGTCGGGGAACTTGGCGACCAGTTCCTTGAAGGCGTCGAAGGATTCGCGCGCCGCCTTCGGATCGCGTTCCGACAGGTCCTGCATGCTGATATAGCCGAGGATGCCGAGATCCTCGTTGAAATTCACCAGGCCCTTCAGGTAATAGACGTAATCGACGTTGGGGTGGTTGGGATGCAGCTTGATGAAGCGGTCGCAGGCGGCGATGGCGGAGGCCGGTTCGCCGGCCTTGTAGTAGGCGTAGGCGATCTCGATCTGCGCCTGCTGCGCATAGCGCCCGAAGGGATAGCGCGATTCGAGGATCTCGAAGTACTTGACGGCCTTTTCGTATGAGCCGTCGCCCATGGCTTCCTTCGCGGCGGAATACAGGCGGTTGGCCGACCAGCCGGCGGTCTCGTCCTTCAACTCCGGCAGCAGTCCGCAGCCGCCGAGCAGCAAGGCAAGAATAAACGCTAGACTACGCATGATGAATTCCCTGCAAAGAAAGCGCGCAGATTATAGCGCAAAGGCCTCCGCCGGCCCGGCACGCGTCCTCGAAATTCCGGCGGATTGCGCCGGGCTGCGCCTCGATCAGGCGCTGGCGCGCCTGCTGCCCGAGCATTCGCGCAGCAGGCTCGCTGCCTGGGTGAGGCAGGGGAAAGTCAGTCTGGACGATACGCCGGCGGACGCCAAGCGCAAGGTGTGGGGCGGCGAGCGGATCACGCTGGAGGAGGAGGCGCTGCCCGAGGAGACGGCGCAGCAGCCGGAGGACATCCCGCTGGCGATCGTGCACGAGGACGCGCACGTCCTGGTCATCGACAAGCCGGCCGGGCTGGTGGTGCACCCGGGCAGCGGCAACTGGCAGGGCACGCTGCTCAACGCCCTGCTGCACCATGCGCCGCAACTCGCCGGCATCCCGCGCGCCGGCATCGTGCACCGACTCGACAAGGACACCAGCGGCCTGCTCGTCGTCGCCAAGTCCCTGGAAGCGCAGACCGACCTCGTGCGCCAGCTGCAGGCGCGCACGGTGAAGCGGCATTACCTGGCGCTGGCGCACGGCCGCGTCGCGCGCAACGGCGTCGTCGATGCGCCGATCGGCCGCCACCCCGTGCAGCGCACGAAGATGGCGGTGGTCGGCGGCGGCCGCGCCGCGCGTACCCACTACCATGTGCTGGAGCGCTTCGCGCGCGCCACCCTGCTCGAATGCGCCCTGGAGACGGGGCGCACTCACCAGATCCGCGTGCACATGGCCGACATCGGCCATCCGCTCGTCGGCGATCCGGTCTACGGGCCGCGCAAGGCGGCGCAGACCCTGCTGTCGGCGTTTCCGCGCCAGGCCCTGCATGCCTGGCGCCTGGCGCTGGTGCATCCGGCGACGCGCAGCGAGATGGGCTGGGAGGCGCCGCTGCCGGAGGATTTCGCAGCACTGCTCGAATCCTTGCGGGCTGAAGCCGCATGACGGATTGGATCACGCCAGAATGGCCGGCGCCGGCATCCGTGCGGGCGCTGGTCACGACACGCGCCGGCGGTGTCAGCGCGGGGCCCTATTCCTCGATGAATCTCGCGACGCATGTGGGAGACGATCCTGCCGCCGTGGCGGAGAATCGCCGCCGGCTGCGTGCCCATCTGCCCGCCGAACCCCTCTGGCTCTCCCAGGTGCATGGCGTCGCCGTCGTGCGCGCCGAGGATGCCGCCGAAGGCGCCGAGGCGGATGCCGCCTTCACGCGCCGAACGGGCAAAGTATGCGCCGTGCTGACGGCGGACTGCCTGCCGGTCCTGCTGTGCAATGACGCCGGCACGGTGGTCTGCGCGGCGCATGCCGGCTGGCGCGGTCTCGCCGGCGGCGTCATCGAGTCGGCGGTGCGGGCGACGAACGAGCCGCCGGCGCGGCTGCTCGCCTGGCTCGGACCGGCCATCGGCCCGCAGGCCTTCGAGGTCGGCGCCGAAGTGCGCGAAACCTTTCTCGCGCATGCGCCCGAGGCGGCGACGGCCTTCGCGGCGAGGGAGAACGGCAAGTGGCTGGCCGACCTCTACCGGCTGGCTGGGCAGCGGCTGAAAGCGCTGGGCGTTGCGCGCGTCTTCGGCGGCGGCTTCTGCGCCTTCAGCGATGCCGAACGCTTCTATTCCTTCCGCCGCGAGAAGGCCACCGGCCGCATGGCCTCCCTGATCTGGATGGAGTGATGGAAAGAAAGACGCATCTCGATACCGCCGCCATGGCCCTGATGGTCGTGCTGTGCGCCGCCTGGGGCCTGCAGCAGGTGGCGATCAAGGTGGCCAACGCCGGCATCTCGCCCGTCTGGCAGGCCAGCCTGCGCTCGATCGGCGCCGCGCTCCTGGTCTGGTCCTGGGCGTCGTACAAGGGCATCCGCCTCTTCGAGCGGGACGGCACGCTCTTTGCGGGACTGCTCTCGGCAGCGCTCTTCGCAGGCGAGTTCGCCTTCATCTACTGGGGGCTCACCTACACCACCGCCTCGCGCGGCGTGGTGTTCCTGTACACGGCGCCGTTCATGATCGCCCTGGGTGCGCACTGGTTTCTGCCGGGGGAGAAGCTGCGCCCGCAGCAGTGGCTCGGCCTGGCCTGCGCCTTTGCCGGGATTCTGGCCGCCTTCGGCGAATCGCTCGGCCTGCCGTCGCAAAGTCAGCTTCTGGGAGACGGCATGCTGTTGCTGGCGGCCGTGCTGTGGGCGGCCACCACGCTGGTGATCAAGGGCAGCCGCCTGGCGAAAGTCAGTCCCGCCAAGACGCTGTTCTACCAATTGGCCGGTTCGGCGCTGGTGCTGCCCTGCGTTTCGCTGGCGCTGGACGAGCCGGGGGTCATCGCGCTGACGCCGCTGGTGCTGGCGAGCCTGGCCTACCAGACCGTGCTGGTGGCCTTCGCCAGCTATCTCGTCTGGTTCTGGCTGGTGGCGCACTACCCGGCCGGGCGGCTGGCGGCGTTTTCCTTTTTGACGCCGCTGTTCGGCGTGCTGGCCGGCGCACTGCTGCTCTCCGAGCGCATCAGTCCTGCGCTGGCGGTGGCGCTGGCGCTGGTGGTCCTCGGCATCTGGCTGGTCAACCGGCCGCCGAGGTCAGCCTGAATCACCGCGTATAATCCGCGCCCATGTCCGTGCTCGCCTGGATCCTTGTCACCTCGTTTGCCGGCGGCGTGCTGTCGGTGACGGCTGCCGCCTTGTTCGCCCTGACGGCGCGCGGCGGCTGGGTGCCGCACCTGATCAGCTACGCCATCGGCGCGCTGCTGGGCGCCGCCTTCCTCGAGGTGCTGCCCAATGCCATCGAGGCGCATGGCAACGTCGGCGCGGCGACCGCGATCGTGCTGGCCGGCATCCTTGGCTTCTTTGTGCTGGAAAAACTGGTGCTGTGGCGGCATTGCCACGACGATCATTGCGAAGGGCACGAGCCGCAGGCGCCCGCGCACGACCACGGCCGCAGCGGCCTGCTCATCCTGGTGGGGGACACCTTCCACAACTTCGTCGATGGCGTGCTGATCGCCGCCGCCTTCATGCAGGACGTCCGGCTGGGCATCGTCACGGCGCTGGCCATCATCGCCCACGAGATCCCGCAGGAGGTCGGCGACTTTCTGATCCTGCTGCATTCGGGCTATTCGCGCCTGAAGGCGCTGGCCTTCAACCTGCTCTCCAGCCTCGCCACCCTGGCGGGCGGCCTGCTCGCCTATTTCGCGCTCTCGGCGGTGCAGGGGGTGGTGCCGGTATTCCTGGCGCTGGCGGCCGCCAGCATGATCTACGTCGCCGTGGCCGACCTGATTCCCGGCCTGCACAAGCGCACCGAATTGCGCGCCACCCTGCAGCAGGTGCTACTCATTGCGGCCGGCGTCGCCACCATCCTGCTGGCGCACTTCCTCGTCGGGCATCACGACTGAGCGGCGCCGGCGCCGTGCCGGGGTGCCGACCAGCCAGAGGAAGAGGGCGAGCGGCGCCAGCCCGTAGAAGAAAAAGGTCAGGATGCCGGCGGTGATGCTGGATTCCGTCACGGCCATCATCAGGACGACCCAGAGCCAGCCGATGGCGACGATGTACATGGGCCGATTTTACCCTTTGCACCCACGTTGACAGGGGGTATGGTGCGGTGCAAAATCCCTCTCCAATCCGACGGTTGGGCCATTTGCGATCGTCATAGGGAGAAGCGGTAGATGTCCGGTAACCCACAGGCCGATGCGGCTGCCATGCAGAACCTTTTTCAGGCCGGGCAGGCGTTCGCGCAGGGGTTCATGAATTTCATGACGCAACCACAGGGCGCCCAGGCCGGCCAGGCCATGCCGGCGCCGCAATTTCCACAGAACGAAGCCCTCGCCAGCCTGCAGAAGGAATTCGCCGCGCGCCATGTCGCGCTCTGGCAGGACATGCTGCAGCGCGGGCAGGGCGGGGCGGCGGCCGAAGTGAAGGACAAGCGCTTCTCCGCGCCGGAGTGGTCCGAGAGCCCCTATTTCGACTACCTGCGCCAGGCCTACCTGCTCAATGCCGAATTCCTCGACAGGCTGGCCGATGCAGTGCCGATGGACGACGAGGCGGTGCGCGGCCGGTTCAAATTCTTCAGCCGGCAGTTCATCGATGCCATGGCACCCTCCAACTTCGCTGCCACCAATCCGGAATTCGTCAGGACGGCGCTGGCCACCCAGGGCGCCAGCATCACGGCCGGCATCCAGAATCTCGTCGCCGACCTCGGCAAGGGGCGCATCTCGATGACCGACGATGCCGCCTTCGAAGTGGGGCGCAACCTGGCGGTGACGCCGGGCCAGGTGATCTTCGAGAACGAGCTGATCCAGCTCATCCAGTACGCGCCGGCGACGGCGAAGGTGCGCGCGCGGCCGCTGGTGGTGGTGCCGCCCTGCATCAACAAGTTCTACATCCTCGATCTGCAGCCGGAGAACTCCTTCGTGCGCCATGCCGTGGAGCAGGGCATGACGGTGTTCCTCGTCTCCTGGCGCAACCCGCAGGCCGATCTCGGCCATCTCGGCTGGGACGACTACATCGAGAAGGGGGCGCTGGCGGCGCTCGACGTGGCGCGGGAGGTGAGCGGCGCCGACAAGCTGAATGCGCTCGGCTTTTGCGTCGGCGGCACCATCCTCGCCGCCGCGCTCTCCGTCGCCAAGGCGCGCGGCGAGGACCGGGTGGCGAGCCTGACCCTGCTCACCTCGCTGCTCGATTTCTCCGATGGCGGCGAGGTCACGAACTACGTCGACGAAGCCTCCGTCGCGGCGCGCGAGAAGGTGATCGGCCGCGGCGGGCTGCTGCGCGGCGCCGAACTGGCCTCGGCCTTCTCCAGCCTGCGCGCCAACGATCTGATCTGGCAGTACGTCGTCGGCAACTATCTCAAGGGCGGCAAGCCGACGGCCTTCGACCTGCTCTACTGGAACGCCGACAGCACCAATCTGCCCGGGCCCTTCGCCGTCTGGTACCTGCGCCACCTCTACCTGGAGAATGCCCTGCGCGAGCCGGGCCGGCTGGCGATGTGCGGCACCACGGCCGACCTCGGCCGGCTCGACATGCCCGCCTACGTCTATTCCAGCCGCGAGGACCACATCGTGCCGTGGAAGAGTGCCTATCTTTCGCGCGGCCTGCTCGGCGGCGAGACGACCTTCGTCATGGGCGCCAGCGGCCACATTGCCGGCGTGGTGAATCCGCCGGCCAAGGGCAAGCGCAGCCACTGGCGCAACGACGCCGCGGCCGCCGGCGCCGACGACTGGCTGGCCGGCGCGACGGAGCACAAGGGAAGCTGGTGGCCGCATTGGATAGAATGGCTCAGGCGATTTTCGGGCGATGAGCGCGATGCACCGAAGCAGCTCGGCAGCAAGCGTTACAAGCCGATCGAGGCGGCGCCCGGGCGCTACGTCAAGGAAAAGGCTTAGACCGTCCGCGCAACAGGGGAAACGCGGCCGGACGCAACAAGTCCCCGTCAAGCAAAGGAGAGAGAATCATGTCGAGAGTCGCACTGATAACGGGAGGCATGGGCGGACTGGGCGAGGCGGTCTGCATCAAGATGGCCGCGCTGGGCTACAAGGTCGTGACGACCTACAGCCCGAGCAACACCAAGGCCGGGGACTGGCTGAAGCAGATGAAGGCGCAGGGGTTCGATTTCCACGCCTATCCCTGCGATGTGGCCGATTTCGACTCGTGCAAGGCCTGCGTGGACACGGTGACGAAGGACATCGGCCCGGTCGACGTCCTGGTCAACAACGCCGGCATCACGCGCGACATGACCTTCAAGAAGATGACGAAGGGCGACTGGGACGTGGTCATGAAGACCAACCTCGACAGCGTCTTCAACATGACCAAGCAGGTCATGGACGGCATGATGGAGCGCGGCTGGGGCCGGGTGGTCAACGTGTCTTCGGTCAACGGCCAGAAGGGCGCCTTCGGCCAGACCAACTATTCCGCCGCCAAGGCCGGCATGCACGGCTTCACCAAGGCRCTGGCCCTGGAAGTGGCGAAGAAGGGCGTGACGGTGAACACCATCAGCCCGGGCTACATCGGCACCAAGATGGTGATGGCGATCCCGCAGGAAGTGCTGGATTCGAAGATCCTGCCGCAGATCCCGCAAGGGCGCCTGGGCAAGCCGGAGGAGGTGGCGGGCCTGGTGGCCTATCTGGCGTCCGAGGAGGCGGCGTTCGTGACGGGCGCCAACATCTCGATCAACGGCGGCCAGCACATGTTCTGATGCATTTGCCGGCCGTCCCGGGCTCGGGCGGCCGGCCTTTTGGTTTTTTGTTGTCATGGGAAGCACTGCGATGTCGAAGAGGGTAGCGCTCGTTACGGGCGGCATGGGTGGACTGGGCACGGCGATCTGCCGCGCCCTGGCCGAGGACGGATTCGTCGTGGTGGCCAACTGCCTGCCCGGTTTTCCGCAGAAGGACGAGTGGCTGGCGCAGAACCGGGCGGCCGGCTTCGAGTTCCACGCGGCCGAGGGCAACGTGTCCGACTATGAGGACTGCAGCGCGATGGTCAGGCGGATCGAGTCGGAAATCGGGCCGGTCGACGTCCTGGTGAACAATGCCGGCATCACGCGCGACGCGATGTTCCGCAAGATGATGGCTTCCGACTGGAACGCGGTGATCGACGTGAACCTCAACAGCGTGTTCAACGTCACCCACCAGGTGCTGAACGGCATGGCCGAGCGTGGCTGGGGGCGCATCATCAACATTTCATCTGTTAACGGCGTCAAAGGGCAGTTCGGCCAGGCCAACTATTCCGCGGCGAAGGCCGGCATCCTCGGCTTCACCAAGGCCATCGCCCAGGAAGTGGCGCGCAAGGGCGTCACCGTGAATGCCATCGCGCCGGGCTACATCGGCACCGACATGGTGATGGCGATCAAGCCCGAGGTGCGCGAGCAGATCGTCGCGCAGATTCCGATGGGGCGCCTCGGCAAGCCGGAGGAAATCGGCAAGCTGGTGGCTTACCTGTCTTCGGAATACGCCGGGTATATGACGGGATCGACCTTGTCTATCAACGGCGGCTTGCACATGAGTTGAACAGGCGAAAGCCCCTGGGCTTTCTGCGTATAATCGGTTGGTTGAGGGGGAGGAGAGAGAACATGGCCGAGCAGTCCAGACTGATCAAGAAGTACCCGAACCGACGTCTCTACGACACCAGGACGAGTTCCTACATCACGCTGGCCGACGTCAAGGAGCTGGTGCTGAAGAACGAGGAATTCCAGGTCGTCGATGCCAAGAGCAGCGAAGACCTCACGCGCAGCATCCTGCTGCAGATCATCCTCGAGGAGGAAACCGGCGGCATGCCGATGTTCACCAGCGACCTGCTGTCGCAGATGATCCGCTTCTACGGCAACGCCATGCAGGGCATGATGGGCAAGTACCTCGAAGGCAACATCAAGGCCTTCACCGACATGCAGGCCAAGCTGCAGGACCAGGCGCAGGCGATGTACGGCGAGAACAACCCGGCGAGCAAGGATCTGTGGGCGCAGTTCCTCAACTTCCAGGGCCCGGCCATGCAGAGCATGATGGGCGCCTACATGGAACAATCGAAGAACATGTTCATGCAGATGCAGGAGCAGATCGAGAGCCAGACGCGCAACATGTTCTCCGGCTTCCAGTTCCCGAATTTCGCCGCGCCGGCCGCCGGCAAGCCTGACGAAAAGAAGGAAGCCGCCGAAGCGCCGACGCCCGAGAAAAAGTAAGCGCAACGCCAGCGGCCCGGCCCCTGCCGCACGCCCCCCCGACAGCATGCCACGCAAGAAAGTTGTCCAGCCGAAGGTCGGTTTCGTCTCCCTCGGCTGCCCGAAAGCCCTCGTCGATTCCGAGCAGATCCTGACGCGCCTGCGCGCCGAGGGCTACGACATCGTGCCCGACTACGCGGGTGCCGACCTCGTCGTCGTGAACACCTGCGGCTTCATCGACGCCGCCGTGGCCGAGTCGCTCGACGCCATCGGCGAGGCCCTCGACGAGAACGGCCGCGTCATCGTCACCGGCTGCCTCGGCGCCAAGGAGGACGTGGTGCTGGCGGCCCATCCGCAGGTGCTCGCCGTCACCGGCCCGCATGCCACCGAGCAGGTCATGCAGGAGGTGCACAAGCACCTGCCCAAGCCGCACGATCCCTTCGAAGACCTGGTTCCCCCGCAAGGCATCAAGCTGACGCCGCGCCACTACGCCTACCTGAAGATTTCCGAGGGCTGCAACCACCGCTGCACCTTCTGCATCATCCCCTCGCTGCGCGGCGACCTCGTCAGCCGCCCCATCGGCGAGGTCATGCGCGAGGCGGAAAACCTCGTCGCTGCCGGCGTCAGGGAACTGCTCGTCGTCTCGCAGGACACCAGCGCCTACGGCGTCGACGTCAAGTACCGCACCGGCTTCTGGGGCGGCAAGCCGGTGAAGACGCGCCTCTACGAACTGGCGAAGGCGCTGGGCGAACTCGGCGTCTGGGTGCGCCTGCATTACGTCTATCCCTATCCCAGCGTGGACGACCTGATCCCGCTCATGGCCGAGGGGAAAATCCTCCCGTACCTCGACGTGCCCTTCCAGCATGCCAGTCCGCGCATCCTCAAGCTGATGAAGCGGCCGGCCAGCGCCGAGAACGTGCTGGCGCGCGTGCGCGCCTGGCGCGCCGCCTGCCCGGAACTGACTATCCGCAGCACCTTCATCACCGGCTTCCCGGGCGAGACGGACGAGGACTTCGAGATGCTGCTGCAGTTCCTCGAGGAGGCGCAACTCGACCGCGTCGGCGCCTTCGCCTACTCGCCGGTGGAGGGCGCCGAAGCGAACAAGCTGCCCGACCCGGTGCCGGAAGCGCTGCGCGAGGAACGCCGCCAGCGCCTGATGGAGCTGCAGGAGGACATCAGCACCCAGCGCCTCGAACGCAGGATCGGCCGCGAGATCGAGGTGCTGGTCGAGGAGGTCGACGAGGAGGGCGCCGTCGCCCGCAGCCAGGCCGACGCGCCGGAGATCGACGGCCTGGTGCATATCCCGAACGGCGAGCACCTGGAGGTCGGTGAGTTCGCCCGCGTGCGCGTGACGGACTGCGACGTGCACGACCTGTACGCGGAAGCGTTGCAGGACTAGCCATGCCCCCGGCGCGCAAGCCGAAGATCGGCCTGGTGCTGGGCAGCGGCTCGGCGCGCGGCTGGGCGCACATCGGCGTCATCCGCGAACTGGCTGCCGCAGGCGTCGTTCCCGACATCGTCTGCGGCTGCTCCATCGGCGCCTTCGTCGGCGCCGTCTATGCCGACGGCGATATCGAGAAGCTGGAGACATGGGTGAGCGCCCTCGCCTGGAAGGATGTGGTGTCGCTCCTTGACGTCAGCCTGACGAGCGGCCTCATCAAGGGAGAGAAGCTGATCCAGTTCTTCGAACGGCATTTCGTCGACCGCGATTTCAAGGAACTCGATCTTCCCTTCGCCGTCGTCGCGACGGATCTCGAGACCGGACGGGAGCGCTGGCTGCGCGAGGGCAACGTGGCCGATGCCGTGCGCGCCTCCATCGCGCTCCCGGGATTGTTTACGCCGGTTCCGTACGAGGGCGGCTTTCTCGTCGATGGTGGGCTGGTGGATCCCGTGCCGGTATCGTTGTGCCGTGCGCTGGGCGCAGACGTGGTGATTGCCGTCGATCTCGGATCCGACGTTGTCGGCAGCGCGCTCAGGCTGCCGGCCGCCGACGAGGAAAGCGAGACCGGCTGGACACACCGGATTCTTGCCCGCCTCGGCATGGCGCAGAACGATAACGAAGCTGCGCGCCTGCCTTCGCTGGTCAGCGTTCTCGCCACCAGCATCCACATCATGCAGGTGCGCATCGCGCGCAGCCGGCTGGCGGGGGAACCCGCCGACGTGCTGGTGGCGCCGCGCCTGGCCCAGCTCGGATTGATGGATTACCATCGCGGTGTGGAGGCGATTGCGGAGGGGCGTACGGCGATGAGGCGCATGCTGCCGGTGCTGGAGGCGGCGCTCGGGGTCGGCGGCGGAAGGCCGGCATGAGCGATGCGAATCTGATCAGGCACCTGGCGGCCATCGTCGGCGAACGGGGCGTTGTCGCCGGCGCCGACGCCGCAACCCACTACACCGACTGGCGCGGCCGCTACACCGGCCGGGCGCGCTGCGTCGTCAAGCCGGCTTCCACCGAGGAGGTCGCCGCAGTCGTCGCGCTCTGCGCGCAGGAGCACATCCCGATGGTGCCGCAGGGCGGCAACACCGGCCTGGTCGGCGGCGGCACTCCGCGCCACGACGGCCACGAGGTGGTCATCAATCTCTCGCGCATGAAGCGCATCCGCGAGATCGACACGGCCAACAACACGCTCACCGCCGAGGCCGGCTGCCTGCTGGCCGAGGTGCAGGCGGCGGCGGCGGGCGCCGACCGGCTGTTTCCGCTTTCTCTGGCGGCCGAGGGCAGCTGCGAGATCGGCGGGAATCTCTCCACCAACGCCGGCGGCGTGGCCGTCCTTCGCTATGGCAACATGCGCGAGCTGACGCTGGGGCTGGAAGCGGTGCTGCCCGACGGTCGCATCTGGCACGGCCTGCGCGGGCTGCGCAAGGACAACACCGGCTACGACCTCAAGCACCTCTTCATCGGCGCCGAGGGCACGCTGGGCATCATCACCGCCGCCGTGCTGAAGCTGTTCCCGCGTCCGCGCAACAGCGCCACGGCCTGGCTGGCGCTGCGCGACCCGGCTGCCGCCGTCGAACTGCTCACGCGCTTGCGCGGCGCCTGCGGCGAGCGCGTCACCGGATTCGAGATCGTCGCCCGCCCGGCGCTGGAGCTGGTGCTGAAGCACATCCCCGGCGCGCGCGATCCGCTCGCAAGTGCTTCGCCGTGGTACGTGCTGGCCGAGCTGACCGACACGCTGGCGGATTTCGACCTGGCCGGCACGCTGGAGGCGATCCTCGGCGCCGAGATCGAAGCGGGGCGGGTGGCCGATGCCGCCGTGGCGCAGGACCTCGCCCAGCAGCAGGCCTTCTGGCACCTGCGCGAGAACATCTCCGAGGCGCAGCGCATCGAAGGCATCAGCATCAAGCACGACATCGCCGTACCGGTGTCGCGCATCGCCGAGTTTATCGCCCGCGCCGACGACGCCCTGCGACGCGCCTTTTCAGCCGTGCGCATCGTCACCTTCGGCCACATCGGCGACGGCAACCTGCACTACAACCTGTCCAAGCCCGATGCGGCGGCCAACGCCGAGTTCATCGCGCAGACGCCGCAGGCCAATCGCATCGTGCACGACATCGTCGCCGAACTGGGCGGCTCGATCTCCGCCGAACACGGCCTCGGCCAGCTCAAGCGCGGCGAAATCCTGCGCTACAAGAGCGCCGTCGAGATGGACCTGATGCGGGCCGTCAAGCAGGCGCTGGATCCCCACGGACTGATGAATCCGGGCAAGGTGATTTGAGGCCTGCCGAAGGGTTTACAAGGACGGGGGCGCTACGTATAATGCGCGCTCCTCTGTGGGGGTATAGCTCAGCTGGGAGAGCGCTTGCATGGCATGCAAGAGGTCAGCGGTTCGATCCCGCTTACCTCCACCACAAGACACTTAAGACTTTCGAGTAGCACTCGGGTCCCCATCGTCTAGAGGCCTAGGACATCGCCCTTTCACGGCGGTAACCGGGGTTCGAATCCCCGTGGGGACGCCACCTTATCCCCGGTAAGGTGGCCAAGGCGCCAGCTTACCGTGGCATCGAAAGTGACTGGATCTAGCTCGATTCGGTCAATGAACTCGCGCAGGGCATCGCGCAGGGCAGAGGGTTCCTGCGCGTTCATATCCTGGGCAATACCCCGTAGGACCCTTCGCACCTGTTCCGGCCGCAATTCCCGCATTGTCCGCATGGCTTGGGCTTCGGCTTCCATCCCTTCTAAGGCGAGCTTTGCACGTTCACGTTCCGCCTCGAATTCCTCGATTTGCCTAAGCAAGGCGCCAGGGGCGCTGGTTTCCGAGATCAGGTCTGCAAGCCGCCCGATACGGCGGGTTAAATCGTCAATGCGGCGTTTCAGCGAGGCTGTGTCCCCTTTCGCACGGCGGATTCAACCTTGAAGTG
>PQAF01000033.1 GCA_003105015.1 Rhodocyclales bacterium
GCACTTCGAATTTGAACCCGCGCGGGATAAGTAGAGCTCAGTATGTAGTGTGACCGTATTCACCTGACAGTTGGCTGCGATGGGGCGTGGCCATACTGCCTCTGGTGGGTTAATTTCGGGGTACCCCTACCTCGAACAACTCACTGGAGAACAATATGACCACGGTTGAGAAAGTAGCACGTCGGAAACTGAGCCTGCTAGAGCTGGCCTCCGAGATGCAAAACGTGAGCAAGGCCTGCCGCCTCATGGGCTATTCGAGACAACAGTTCTACGAGATTCGCAGGAGCTACCAGACCCATGGGGCGGCAGGCCTTGCCGACCGCCTGCGGGGGGCGCGCGGCCCGCACCCGAACCGGGTGAGCGAAGAGGTCGAGCAGGCCGTCCTTGCCCACAGTCTGCAGCACCCCACCCAGGGCTGCCTGCGGGTGGCCCAGGAACTGACCCTGCAAGGCGTGCATGTCAGCTCCAACGGCGTGCGCGGTGTCTGGAGCCGGCACACCCTCCTCTCCAAGCACGAGCGGCTGCTGCGCATGGAGCAGGCGGTGCGGGAGCAGAAGCTGGAGATCTCCGCCGACCAGGCGAAGCTGCTGGAGCGCTTCAGTCCCGAGTTCCGCGAACGGCACATCGAGGTGAAGGCCACCGGCGAGCTCTTGGCGGTCGACACCTTCTTCGTCGGCGTCCTGAAAGGGGTGGGCAAGGTGTATCTGCAGACGGCCTTGGACTGCTTCAGCCGCTATGCCTTCGGCCGGCTCTACACGAGCAAGCTGCCGGTCACCGCGGTGCATCTGTTGAATGAAGACGTGCTGCCGTTCTTCGAGGGCCATGGTGCCGCCATCCAGACGGTGCTCTCCGACAACGGGCGGGAGTTCTGCGGTCGTCCCGATCACCACCCCTACGAGCTGTTCCTGCAGCTCGAAGGCATCGAGCACCGCACGACCAAGGTGCGCCGGCCGCAGTCGAACGGCTTCATCGAGCGGCTGCACAAGACGCTGCTCGACGAGTTCTTCCGCATTGCCGGCAGAACGAAGTGGTACGAGAGCGTCGAGGAGATGCAGAAGGACCTCGACACCTACCTCATTCACTACAATACGAAGCGGCCGCACCAGGGCCGCATGATGGAGGGAAGAACACCGCTGACGATGTTCAAGCGCGGCCTTCCCAAGTCGAAACCGGCAGCCGCCGATGCGATGAAACAGGCTGCCTAAACGAAACACCCGCCAAGGGCGGGTGTCAGGTGATAACGGTCACTGTACACTCAGTAAATTGTAAATAGGGAACAGACCACGGTTTTCTGATGCTCCGGGAACTCTTCCCCACCTCGCTCCAATTTATGCCTCCCCGCGCCCGGATTACGCTGTCCAACGTAAGTAACGCTCCACCTGATCCAGCGCGGCAACAACCGGCAGGCCTGTTTCTTTGTCGACGCGGACTATCAGTTCTATCTCGACCGGCTGGCAAAACCAAATGGGCTGAGCCATCCCGGGTTTCACGGACAGTCTGGCCCCTTTAGTTCCTGTAGTCATGCTTTTTCCCTGCCTTGGGTACCAAGGGCGCCGTGCTATAGCGACCGACTTATCCCCGGCGCGTGGTGCTGTTTCTGCATCGCTTGGGTAGAATTCCCGCATCGCATCTCAAGTGATGAACCCAAGCGAGTTCAAGCCATGCCGATACCCAAACTGTTCCAGGGCCGTATGACGGCCCCCGTCATCGCCGCACCGATGTTCCTCGTCTCCGGCCCGCACCTCGTCATCGAGGCCTGCAAGGCCGGCGTGGCCGGCACCTTCCCGACGCTCAACGCGCGCCCGATCGAGGTGCTCGACGAGTGGCTGACGCAGATCAACGCGGAATTGGGTGCCGCCATGGCGGCCGACCCGAAGGCGCCGGTGGCGCCCTACGGCGTGAACATCATCCTGCACCACTCCAACACGCGCTTGGCGCAGGACTTCGAACTGGTGGTGAAGCACAAGGTGCCCTTCGTCATCACCAGCCTCGGCCACCCCGGCGAGGTGGTGAAGGCGGTGCATGCCTACGGCGGCGTGGTGTTCAGCGACGTCATCCATGCTTACCACGCGAAGAAGGCCATCGCCGCCGGCGTGGACGGCATCGTCTGCGTCGCGGCGGGCGCCGGCGGGCATGCCGGCACGCAGAGCCCGTTCTCGCTGGTGCGCGAGATCCGCGAGTTCTGGGACGGCGCGCTGGTGCTGGGCGGTTCGATCTCCGACGGCGCCTCGGTGCGCGCGGCGGAGGTGATGGGCGCCGACTTCGCCTACCTGGGCACGCGCTTCATCGCCACGCGGGAGTCGATGGCCACCGACGACTACAAGCAGATGATCCTCGACTGCGCGGCGAAGGACATCGTCTACACGCCCGCCATCACCGGCACCCACGCCAACTTCCTCTGGCCGAGCCTGGAGAAGGCCGGCTACCGCAAGGAGATGCTGGCGAGCACCGACGCCAAGGAGGATTTCGGCTCGGGGGCGAAGGCCTGGCGCGACACCTGGAGCGCCGGCCACGGCGTGGCGACCATCCACGACATTCCATCGACTGCGGAGCTCGTGGCGCGCCTGGCGGCGGAATACCGCGCCGCCTGCGCGCTGCCGGCGAGCCCCGCGCTGGGCTAGAAACGGGTCTTCGAGAGGTCCTGCGAGATTTCCAGCGGCTTCGACGGCTCGCGCGCGCCGAAGATCAGCCGGCGGATGCCGCCGGCGACGGCGAGCCAGAGCGGCACCACCGCCATCACGTAGTAGGCCGCTATCACCGGCCACATGCCGTGGTCCGTCCCGCCCGCCATGCTGCCCCGCACGTACCAGGCGATGGCGCCGGCCAGCAGCAGGGCCAGCACGCTGGCGGCGATGTTGTACACCCGCATGGAGGTCGGGTCGGGTCTGGGCGGCGACAGGCGCCAAAAGACCCAGACGGAGAACCCCAGCAGGGGAATCATCAGGGAAACGGCGAAGAGCATCAGCGTTTGTCGGTTTTGCCGCAAAGAAACAGTTCAATGGCCCGCTCGGCGATCTGCTCGATGCTGGAGCCGCCGCCGGGCCGGTACCACTGCACCACCCAGTTCAGCGCGCCGAAGAGCAGCAGCCGCGCCACCTTGCCGTCGTCGGCGATGCGGCCGGCCTTCTTCAGCTCGCGCAGCACAGGTTGCCACACGGCCTCGTAGCGGTCCTTGACGGCGATCACCTCGGCGCGGGATTCGTCGGAGAGGGCGCGCCATTCATAGAGCAGCACCGGGAACTCGGTGTGGTCCTCGAGGATGATGCGCAGGTGGCTCCTCACCAGGGCGCGGAACTTCTCCTCCGGGTCCTTCAGGCCGGCCACCGCCGCCTGCTGCGCCTCGAGCGCCGCCGTCAGGCCCTCGATCATCACCGCCTTGAGCATGTCCTGCTTGCTCTTGAAGTGGTAGAAGGGGCTGCCCGAGCGCATGCCGACCGCGTCGGCGATGTCGCGGATGGTGGTGGCATCGAAGCCCTTGTCGACGAACAGCCGTCCGGCGGCGCGGATCAGCTCCGCGCGGCGGTTGCCCTCGTCGGCGGCGGCCGCCTTGCGCACCGCCGTTTTTTTCTCAGAACGTGCCATGCTTTCCTTCCCCTTTGCCGAAGCGGGCGGCGCCTTCCAGCCACTCGCCGCTTTCCAGTGTCTTCATCCCGTGGGCGAATTCGTTCGCCATGGCCTGCTTCTGCGGCAGGCTCCATTGCTCGTAGCTCGACAGGCGGTCGTGGCGCAGGCAGGCCTGCGGCAGGCGAGCGAGTTCCGCCGCCAGCGCCTCGGCCGCCGCGCGCGCCGTGCCGTCGGCGACGACGCGGTTGGCCAGGCCCATCGCCAGCGCCTCCGCGGCGCCGACCGGCCGGCCGGTGAGGATCAGGTCGAGCGCGCGCGAGTGGCCGATCAGCCGCGGCAGGCGCAGCGTGCCGCCATCGATGAGCGGCACGCCAAAGCGGCGGCAGAAGACGCCGAAGGTCGCGCTCTCTTCCGCCACGCGCAGGTCGCACCAGCAGGCCAGCTCCAATCCGCCGGCAACGCAGTAGCCCGAGACGGCGGCGATCACCGGCTTGGAGAGCAGCATGCGCGTCGGCCCCATCGGCCCGTCGCCTTCCGGCGAGAGCGCATTGCGCGTCGCCTCGCCGGCGAAGCCCTTCAGGTCGGCGCCGGCGCAGAAGTGCCCGCCGGCGCCCCACAGCACGGCGACGTCGGATTCGGCATCGGCCTCGAAGGCGCGGAAGGCCTCGGCCAGCGCCGTCGCCGTCGGCCGGTCGACCGCATTGCGCTTCTCCGGGCGGTCGAGGATCACCGTGGTGACGCGGCCCTTCTTTTCGATGCGGACGTTCATCGAGAACCTCTTGTATTTACCACGGCGCACACGGCGACACGGCGAAAAACAAAACACATTAACGCCGTGTCGCCGTGTGCGCCGTGTGCGCCGTGGTGAGCAGCTTTTGTCGTTTTCATCCCTCTATCTCCATCCGCAGCAGCGCCGCGGCGGCGCATTTTCCCAGATTGTCGCTGCGCAGGGAACGCGCCGCGCCGCCAGAGAGGGCGTCGTTGAGCACGATCTTCAGCGCCAGCAGGTTGTCGAGGGGATACAGCTCGACCGGCCCCGAGGCCATGCCGGCGAAGTGGCGGGCGAGGCGCTCCGGCGTCACCTCGCGCTTCAGCACGGCGTAGGTCGCCGCGTCGGGCGCGAAGAGGCCGAGGTCGCAGCGGTCGCCCTTGTCGCCGCTGCGGGCGTGGGCGATATCAACGAGTTTGCGTTTCATGTCGCCGTGTCACAGAGACTGACTTTCATCTCGGGCTCGATCAGGTCCCGCCGCACCAGCGTCGGCCACAGGCCGAGCAGCTGCCGCGCCGGCTCGATGCCGGAGAAGCCGCTCGCCGTCGGCGGGCCGGACAGGGCCAGCCAGGGAAACTGGCGCGGGAAGGCCTCGGCCAGGCGCCGGTCCTTCGCCCGCACCGACATCTTCAGGTACACCTCGTTGAGCTCATCGAGCTTCGAATCGTCGGCGAGCGCGCCGAGCAGCGAGTTGAAGCCGAGGAACTCGGTATGGATCTCGTCGTACTGCAATTTCGTCTCGGCGAGCTGCTTGCGCACGATGGCCTCGGTGGCGCGCGCCTTGTTCATGGCGCCGGGCCAGGAATAGCCGATGGTGGCGGTGCCGGCCCAGCCGTCGTCGAAACCGGCGACGATCTTCAGCTTCTCCGGCCGCGGCCGGCCCGTGGCCCCGCTGACGCGCACACGGTCGCCGCCGAGGTCCTCGAGCCTCAGCGTGCCCATGTCGAGCACCACGTCGGGCGAGAAGTAGGCGTGCGGGTTGTGCACTTCGTAGAGCAGCTGCTGGCGCACGGTGTCGAAGTCCACCCGGCCGCCCGTGCCCGGCGCCTTGGTGATGATCGCCGTGCCGTCGGCACTGACTTCCGCGATCGGGTAGCCGATGTGGCCGAGGTCGGGCACCGACGCCCAGCCGTTCTCCAGATACGAATTGAAGTTGCCGCCGCTGCCCTGGCCGGAGCATTCCAGCAGGTGGCCGACGGTGAGGCCCTGGGCGAGCCGGTTCCAGTCGTCCGCCGCCCAGCCGAACTCGTGGATCAGCGGCGCCAGGAACAGCGCGGCGTCGGCGACGCGGCCGGTGAGCACGATGTCGGCGCCGGCTTCGAGCGCCCGCACCAGCGGCTGCGCGCCGAGGTAGGCGTTGGCGAAAAGCAGGCGCTCGCGCACCGTGTCGATGGCGTCGCCGGTGTCGAGGTGGGCGAGCGGTTCGCCCGCCGCGCGCAGCGCGTCGATGCGCGCGATCACCGCGTCGCCGGTGACGGTGGCGATCTTCGCCTTCCAGCCGCGTTTGGAAAATTCCGCCACCAGGGCGTCGCGCGCGCCCTCCGGATTGAGGCCGCCGGCATTGAGCAGGAACTTCACGCCGCGCGGCTGCGCCAGCGGCCACAGCGAAGTCAGCATCGGCACCAGGTCGCGCGTATAGCCGGCTGCCGGGTCCTTCATGCGGTCCTTCTGCAGGATCGCCAGGGTCAGCTCGGCGAGATGGTCGGAGCCGATGTACTGCACCCCACCGCGCTCGATGCTCGCGGCCACCGGCTTCCACGAGTCGCCGTAGAAACCGAGGCCGGCGCCGACGCGGACGGATTTCACAAAGAATCTCCAACCACGGCGCACACGGCGAGCACGGCGAAAAACAGATATTTTGAATTCGCCGTGTCGCCGTGTCCGCTGTGGTGATCGCTTTTCATGCCGTTTCAGGCCATGCACGTCCGAGTATCGCCTCGAAGTCGCTGTTCTTCGGCAGCGTGCCGAAGGCGTAGCCCCAGTCGCCGGCCAGGCGCGTCGCGCAAAAGGCCTGCGCGACGTAGTCCGGCGCGAAGCGCAGCAGCAGGGCACCCTGCAGCGCCAGCGCCAGGTCCTGCACGAGGCGGCGCGCGCGATTCTCGATGGCGTCGGGATCCTGCAACTCGTCCTTCAGCCAGGACACCCAGCGGTCGAACACCGCGCTTTTGCCGAAGGCCGGCTCGATCTCGGCCATGAGGAACTCGACGCTGCGCGGATGCTTGGCCATGGCGCGCAGCACGTCGAGGCACATCACGTTGCCCGAGCCCTCCCAGATCGAATTCAGCGGGCTCTGCCGGAACAGGCGCGGCATCGGGCCCTCCTCGACGAAGCCGTTGCCGCCGTGCACCTCCATCGCCTCGGCCACCAGCGTCGGGCAGCGCTTGCAGATCCAGTACTTGGCGAGCGGCGTGAGGATGCGCCGCAGCTGGGTCTCGGCTTCGTCCTCCTGCGCGTCGAAGGCGCGCGCCAGGCGCAACGACAGCGCGGTGGCGGCCTCGGTCTCCAGCGCCATGTCGGCCAGCACGTTCATCATCAGCGGCTGCTGCCGCAGCAGCTTGCCGAAGGCGGCGCGCAAGCTTGTGTGGTGCATCGCCTGCGACAGCGCCGCGCGCATGATGCCGGTCGAGCCGATGGCGCAGTCGAGGCGCGTGTACACCCCCATCTCCAGCACTGTCGGGATGCCGCGCCCCTCCTCGCCGACCAGCCAGCCGACCGAGCCCCAGAACTCGGCCTCGGTGCCGGCGTTCGAGCGGTCGCCCATCTTGTCCTTGAAGCGCTGGATGCGGATCTCGTTCAGCCGCCCGTCCGGCGTCCAGCGCGGCACGAAGAAGCAGGAGAGGCCCTTCGGCGACTGCGCCGTGACGAGGAAGGCGTCGCACATCGGGGCGGACAAAAACCACTTGTGGCCGACGATGCGCCAGGAACCGTCGCCGAGCGGCTCGGCGCGCGTGGTGTTGGCGCGCACGTCGGAGCCGCCCTGCTTCTCGGTGAGGCCCATGCCGATCAGCACGCCGCGCTTCTGTGATGCCGGGATGAAGCGTTTGTCGTACTCGCGCGACAGCAGCAGCGGCATCCAGTCGCGGGCGATCTCCGGCACCTGCTTCAGCACCGGCACGGCGCCGTAGGTCATGGTAGTCGGGCAGAGCGAGCCGTCCTCGATCTCGGCAAACATGACGTAGGCGGCGGCGCGGGCGACGTGGGCGCCCTTCTTCGGCTCGGCCCACGGCCCGGTATCGCAGCCGTGGCGCTTCAGCCAGCCGAGGCACTCGTGCCAGGACGGATGGAACTCCACCTCGTCGCGGCGGTTGCCGTAGCGGTCGAACAGGCGCAGCTGCGGCGCGTTCACATTGGCAAGGCGCCCGTGCTCGATCCACTCGGCGCTGCCGACCTCGGCGCCGCGCGCCATCAGCCAGTCGTGCGCCCAGCCGGCGCCCTCGCGCGCGGCGGCTTCCTGCAGCGGGATGTTGCGGGCGTAGGCGTTGTAGTTCTCCAGCGCATGGGCCTGGTTGATGACCTCGTGCGTGGCCATCAGGGGAGGGTGTTTGGCGTCCATAAAAGGCCTCCGAAATGTAACAAAGCAATTGCTTGCTTGACAGAGTTTTTGCACTTTACTACCCTTGCCCGTCCATTGCAATCGGAGGGGGATATGATCGAGCGAACCTTGTTCAACGAGGAACACGTGTTGTTCCGCGACGCCGCGCGGCGCTTCATGGAAACCGAGGTGCAGCCGCACCGCGAGCGTTGGGAGGAGCAGGGCTACGTCGACCGCGAGGTGTGGCTGAAGGCCGGCGCGGCCGGCTTCCTCTGCCCCTCCATGCCCGAGCAGTACGGCGGCGCCGGCGCCGACAAGCTCTACAGCACGGTGCTGATCGAGGAGCAGTACCGCATCGGCGACTCCGGCCTGGGCTTCAGCCTGCACTCCGAGATCGTCGCCCCCTACCTGCTGCACTACGGCAACGAGCACATCAAGCAGACCTACCTGCCGAAGATGGCCAGCGGCGAGATGGTCGGCGCCATCGCCATGACCGAACCGGCCGCCGGCTCCGACCTGCAGGGCATCAAGACCACCGCTGTGAAGGACGGCGACCACTGGGTGCTCAACGGCTCGAAGACCTTCATCACCAACGGCTGGCACTCGGACCTCGTCATCGTCGTCGCCAAGACCGACGCGGCGAAGGGCTACAAGGGCATCAGCCTGTTCGTCGTCGACACCGCCATGCCCGGTTTCTCCAAGGGCAAGCGCCTGAAGAAGATCGGCATGAAGGCGCAGGACACGGCCGAACTGTTCTTCGACAACGTCAAGGTGCCGGCCGCCAACCTGCTCGGCGACGAGGGCTCAGGTTTCGTGTACCTGATGCAGGAGCTGCCCTGGGAGCGCATGCAGATCGCCCTCGGCGCGGTGGCGGCGGCCGAGGCGGCGCTGGCGTGGACCGTCACCTATTGCCACGAGCGCAAGGCCTTCGGCAAGGAGGTGATGGACTTCCAGCACACCCGCTTCACCCTGGCCGAACTGAAGACCGAGATCCAGATCGCCCGCGTCTTCGTCGACCGCTGCATGGAGCTGCTGCTCGCCGACAAGCTCGACGCCGTCGACGCCTCGATGGCGAAGTACTGGACCACCGACCTGCAGTGCAAGGTGATCGACGCCTGCCTGCAGCTGCACGGCGGCTACGGCTACATGTGGGAATACCCCATCGCGCGCGCCTACGCCGACGCCCGCGTCCAGCGCATCTACGGCGGCACCAATGAAATCATGAAAGAAATCATTTCCCGGACTCTGTAACCATGACCGAAGCCTACATCTACGACGCCGTGCGCACGCCGCGCGGCAAGGGCCGCAAGGACGGCGCGCTGCACGGCGTCACGCCGATCGAGCTGGCCGCCACGGCGCTGCGCGCCGTGCGCGACCGCAACCATCTCGACACCGCGCTGGTGGACGACGTCGTCCTCGGCTGCGTCGAGCCGGTCGCCGAGCAGGGCGCCGACATCGCCCGCGTCGCCGCGCTCTACGCCGACTACGCGCTCACCGCCTCCGGCGTCACCGTCAGCCGCTTCTGCGCCTCGGGCCTGGAGGCCTGCAACCAGGCGGCGGCGCAGATCATGTCCGGCCAGTCCGACCTCGTCGTCGGCGGCGGCGTCGAATCGATGTCGCGCGTGCCGATGTTCTCCTCCGGCGGCGCCTGGCCGACCGACCCGCAGGTGGCGGCGAAGACCTATTTCGTGCCGCAGGGCATCTCGGCCGACCTGATCGCCACCAAGTGGGGCTACTCGCGCCAGGAGCTCGACGCCTATGCCGTGGAATCGCAGCGCCGCGCCAAGCAGGCCTGGGACGAGGGCCGCTTCAGGAAGTCCATCGTGCCGGTGAAGGATATGAACGGCCTCACCATCCTCGACCGCGACGAATACATGCGCCCGGAGACGACGCTCGAATCGCTGGCGACGCTGAAGCCGGCCTTCGCCGAGCAGGGCGAGCAGTACGGCTTCGACGCGGTGATCCTGCAGCGCTACCCGGAAGTCGAGCGCGTCAACCACGTGCACCACGCCGGCAACAGCTCGGGCATCGTCGACGGCGCCGCCGCCATCCTCTTCGGTACCAAGGAAATGGGCGAGAAGCTCGGCCTCAAGCCGCGCGCCCGCATCCGCGCCTTCGCCTCGACCGGCTCCGAGCCCTCGATCATGCTCACCGGCCCGGCCCCCGCCACCGAGAAGGCGCTGAAGCGCGCCGGCATGTCGGTGAAGGACATCGACCTCTACGAGCTCAACGAGGCCTTCGCCGCCGTGGTGGTGCACTACATGCGCCTGCTCGACATTCCTCATGACAAGATGAACGTGAACGGCGGCTCCATCGCCATGGGCCATCCGCTCGGCGCCACCGGCGCCATGATCCTCGGCACGCTGCTCGACGAGCTCGAGCGGCGCAACCTGTCCACGGGCCTCGCCACGCTGTGCGTCGGCGCCGGCATGGGCACGGCCACCATCATCGAAAGACTGTGAGAGCGGCTCCGTCATTCCGGGCAACCCCCGCGAAAGCGGGGGGGCGACCCGGAATCCACACAGCCCCTGGATTCCCGCTTCCGCGGGAATGACGAACAAACGCATCGAATATTTGGAGTCATTAATGATCAACTACGCAGTAGACAAGGACGGCATCGCCACCCTCGAGTGGGACCTGCCGGGCCGCTCGCAGAACGTCCTCAACGAACAGACCATGGCGGCCTTCGCCGAGGCCGCGCAGAAGGCGCTCGCCGACCCCGCCGTGAAGGGCATCCTCGTCGCCTCGGCCAAGGCCGACTTCATTGCCGGCGGCGACCTCGACATGCTGCTCAAGGCCACCGACGCCCAGGCCATGAGCGACAACCTGAAGCTGTGGCACAGGCTGTTCCGCGCGCTGGAGACCACCGGCAAGCCGGTGGCGGCGGCGTTGAACGGCACCACCCTCGGCGGCGGCCTGGAAGTCGCGCTCGCCTGCCACTACCGCGTCGCCGCGGACAACCCGAAGGCGCGCTTCGGCTTCCCCGAAGTCACGCTCGGCCTGCTGCCCGGCGCCGGCGGCACGCAGCGCGCGCCGCGCCTGATGGGCATCCAGGCGGCGCTCATGCTGCTCACCGAAGGCAAGCGCATCAAGGCCGCCGACGCGCTGAAGCAGGGCCTTATCCACGCCGTCGTGCCGGCCGGCACGGAGCGCGACGCTGCGCGCGCCTGGCTGCTGGAGCAGGCGGCGAAGAACGCCGTGCCCGGCCGCGACGGCAAGCCGGGCAAGACCCTGCAGCCCTGGGACCAGAAAGGCTTCAAGATCCCCGGCGGCGGCGTCATGACCCCGGGCGGCATGCAGACCTTCATGGCCGGCAACGCCATGCTGCGCGAGAAGACGCAGGGCAACTACCCGGCGCCGAAGCACATCCTCTCCTGCGTCTTCGAAGGGATGCAGACCGACATCGACACCGGACTGGCCATCGAGACGCGCTACTTCGTCAACCTGGTGCGCAGCCCGGAAGCGAAGAACATGATCCGCAGCCTGTTCTTCTTCATGCAGGAGGCGAACAAGCTGGCGCGCCGGCCGAAGGACGTGCCGGTGCAGAAATTCACGAAGATCGGCATGCTCGGCGCCGGCATGATGGGCGCCGGCATCGCCCACGCCGCGGCGGCGGCCGGCCTCGAGGTGGTGCTGCTCGACAGCACGCAGGAAGGCGCCGAGAAGGGCAAGGCCTATTCGGCGAAACTGCTGGAGAAGCGCGTCGCCAGGGGACAGATGAAGCCGGAGGCGGCGCAGGCGCTGCTCGCGCGCATCAAGCCGACGACGGACTACCGGGATTTCGCCGGCTGCGAAATGGTGATCGAGGCGGTGTTCGAGGACCGCGCCCTGAAGGCCGACGTGACGAAGAAGACGGAAGCGGCGATTGCCGCCGACGCGATTTTCGCTTCCAACACGTCCACCCTGCCCATCACCGGCCTCGCCGAGGCCAGCAGCCGGCCGGCCAATTTCATCGGCCTGCACTTCTTCTCGCCGGCCGAGAAGATGCCGCTGGTGGAGATCATCCTCGGCAAGCAGACCTCGCCGGCGACGCTGGCGCGCGCGATGGACTTCGTGCGCGCCATCGGCAAGACGCCGATCGTGGTCAACGACGCGCGCGGCTTCTACACCAGCCGCGTCTTCGGCACCTACCTCTCCGAGGGCATGGCCCTGCTGCAGGAGGGCGTCGCCCCGGCGCTGATCGACAACGCCGGCCGCATCAGTGGCATGCCGGTCGGCCCGCTGGCGCTGGCCGACGAGGTCTCCATCGAACTGGTGCACAAGATCGCCAGCCAGACGAAGAAGGACCTCGGCGACAAGTACGTGCCGCGCGCCGCCGACCAGGTCGCCGCGCTGATGGTGGACAAGCTCGGCCGCCTCGGCAAGAAGAGCGGCCATGGCTTCTACGAATATCCGGCCGACGCGAAGAAGCACCTGTGGCCCGGCCTCGCCGAGCATTTCCCGGCACGTACGGGACAGCCCTCACTCGAAGAGGTGGTCGAACGGCTGATGCTGATCCAGTCGCTCGAAACCGTGCGCTGCCTGGATGAGGGCGTGCTCACTTCGCCGCAGGACGCCGACGTCGGCGCCATCCTCGGCTGGGGCTACCCGCCTTTCCGCGGCGGACCGATCGGCCAGATCCACACCATGGGCGTGGCCAATTTCGTCGCCGCCTGCGACCGCCTGGCGGAACAATGCGGCGAACGTTTTCGCCCGAGCGAAAGTCTGCGCAAAAAAATTGCAGAGGGTTCACAATTCTTCCCGATTTAAGTCATAATCGCCGCACATCGAATTAGCGAAAGACCGTTTTGCACTGCGGAACGGCCTGAACAACAAAGAAGGCAGTCGGAGGAGAGGGCTTGCTGCAATTCTTGCAACTCGTCGCGAGCGGCATCGCGCAAGGCTGCATCTACGGCCTGATCGCGCTCGGCTTCGTGCTCATCTACAAGGCCACCGAGACCATCAACTTCGCCCAGGGCGACCTGATGATGCTCGGCGGCTTCCTCGGCCTCACCGGCACGCTGGCGATGGGCCTGCCCTTCTGGGCGGCCTTCGCCGCCGCCCTCGTCGTCATGCTGTTCTTCGGCATGGCGCTCGAGCGCGTCGTGCTGCGCCCCCTGCTCGGCCAGCCCGCCTTCACCGTGGTGATGGTGACGATCGGCGTCGGCTACCTCGCGCGCGGCCTCGTCACCATGATTCCCGAGTGGGGCACCGACACCCACGTCCTGCCGGTGCCCTACAAGGACCAGATCGTCAGCATCGGCGGCAACGGCACGGAGGGCGGGCTCATCATGTCGATGGAGCACGTCGTCGTCATCGCCGTCACGGCGCTGCTGATCGTGGCGCTGTACCTGCTCTTCAAGCACACCAAGATCGGCATCGCCATGCAGGCCACCTCGCAGAACCAGCTGGCGGCCTTCTACATGGGCATCCCGGTGCGCCGCATCAACATGCTGGTGTGGGGCATCTCCGCCGCCGTCTCCGCCTGCGCCGGCCTGCTGCTGGCGCCGATCACCTTCGTGCACGCCAACATGGGCTTCATCGGCCTGAAGGCCTTCCCCGCCGCCGTGGTCGGCGGCTTCGGCAGCATCCCCGGCGCGCTGGTCGGCGGCCTCATCATCGGCGTCGTCGAGACGCTGGCCGGCTTCTACCTGCCGGAAGGCTTCAAGGACATCGCCGCCTACATCGTCGTGCTGGTCATGCTGGCGGTGAAGCCGAACGGCCTGTTCGGCGAAAACCTTAGAAAGAAAGTCTAAGGGCCCTTCTCAATCATGCGCTTTCTCTTCAAGACCAATTACCAGCAGGACATCCGCCTGTTCAAGCATGGCGGCCAGGTATTCTGGTACGGCGCGCTGCTGCTCGCGCTCGCCGCCGCCCCTTGGCTGCTGCCCGACTACTGGGTCTCGCAGCTGGTCTTCATCTGGATCTATTCGATCGCCGGCATCGGCCTGATGATCCTGGTCGGCTTCACCGGCCAGGTCTCGCTCGGCCATGCCGCCTTCCTCGCCATGGGCGCCTACACCGAGGCCTACCTGCAGCAGCTCGGCTGGCCCTTCGCCATTTCGCTCGCCTTCTCGGCGCTGGTGGCCGGCATCACCGGCATCATCGTCGGCCTGCCGGCGCTGCGCGTGAAGGGCATGTACCTCGCCATCGCCACGCTGGCCTTCGGCTTCATCGTCGAGGAGGGCGTCGCCCGCGCCGAGCACATCACCGGCGGCAACGCCGGCAAGATGCTCGGCAGCCTCGAGGTCTTCGGCCTGCCCATCGACAGCGACCAGCGCTTCTACTATCTGGTGCTCTTCATCCTGGCGCTGGTCGTGCTCGGCGTCATGAACCTGCTGCGCAGCCCGACCGGCCGTGCCTTCGTCGCCATACGCGACTCGGAGATCTCGGCGCAGAGCATGGGCATCAACCTGGCGCGCTACAAGACCACCGCCTTCGCGCTGTCCGCCGCCATCGCCGGCATCGCCGGCGCGCTCTACGCCCACAAGCTGCGCTACCTGTCGCCCGACCAGTTCACCTTCCTGCAGTCGATCGAGCTGCTCATCATCCTGGTGATCGGCGGCGTCGGCTCGATCTACGGCGCCATCTTCGGCGCCGCCTTCTGGATCGTCGTGCAGCAGCTCATCGTGCTGGCCAAGGACTGGCTGCCGCCGGCCATCGGCCAGCAGACCGGCCTGCAGCCGACCATCTTCGGGCTGATCCTCGTCGCCTTCGTGCTGTTCGAGCCGATGGGCCTGTACGGCCGCTGGCTGAAGATCCGCACCTTCTTCCAGCTCTTCCCCTTCTACCGCAAGGGCATGTTCCGGCGGCAGAAGAGCTACATGAAGTCGGAGCGGATGAAATGAGGCGATTTTTTCACCACGGCGAACACGGCGACACGGCGCAAAACCCAGTTGTTGTCCCGTGCAGCCGATCTTCTACCCCGCCGTCACAGGCCCCATCCTTCATGTCTTGCCTTTTCGCCGTGACCGCCGTGCGCGCCGTGGTTCAAAAGAGGTCTCCGGCATGACGGCGCCACTCCTCGAAGCCAAGGGCCTGTCGGTGCAGTTCGGCGGCCTGAAGGCCGTGAACAACGTCTCCTTCGATGTCTGGCCGAACGAGGTGTTCTCGCTGATCGGCCCCAACGGCGCCGGCAAGACCACCATCTTCAACCTCATCAGCGGGCTGTACCGGCCGACCGCCGGCTTCGTCACCTTCGAGGGCGAGAAGATCTCCCACCTCGCGCCCTACGAGATCGCCCGCCTCGGCATCGCCCGCACCTTCCAGAACATCGAGCTGTTCGAGCACGCCACCGTGCTGCAGAACCTGCTGGTCGGCCGCCACTGCCACCGCCACACCAGCTGGTGGCAGGACCTGCTGTTCACGCCCCTGGTCCGGCGCACCGAGCTGCAGTTCCGCCGCACCGTCGAGGAGGTCATCGAGTTCCTCGAGCTGCAGCACTACCGCGACAGCATGGTCGCGGGCCTGCCCTACGGCGTGCGCAAGGTGGTCGAGCTGGGCCGCGCCCTGGCGATGCGGCCCAAGCTGCTGCTGCTCGACGAGCCGTCCTCCGGCCTCAACGTCGAGGAGACCGAGGACATGGGCTTCTGGATCGAGGACATCAAGCACGACCTCGGCATCACGGTGATCATGGTCGAGCACGACATGGGCCTGGTCTCGCGCGTCTCCGACCGCGTCTTCGCGCTCAACCAGGGCGAGGAGCTGGCCGTCGGCACCGCCGCAGAGGTCCAGTCGCACCCCGCCGTGATCGAAGCCTACCTGGGCGGCGCCGATGACGAGCCGGCGCCGGCTGCCGCCGCCGGAGCCTGACATGAGCGAAGTCATCCTCCAGCTCAACAACGTCGAGTCGTCCTACGGGCCGGTGAAGGCCATCCGCGGCGTCTCGCTCAAGGTCGCGCAGGGCAGCATCGTCACCGTGCTGGGCGCCAACGGCGCCGGCAAGTCGACCATCCTGAAGACCATCTCCGGCATCATCGACCCGCAGAAGGGCAGCGTGGTCTACCGCGGCCAGCCGATCCAGAAGAAGGACCCGGCCTGGATCGTGCGCGAGGGCATCGCCCACGTGCCGGAGGGCCGCGAGATCTTCCCCCTGCTGACGGTGCGCGAGAACCTCATCATGGGCGCGTACACGCGCTCCATCGGCGAGCGCGCCGCCGTCGAGCAGGAAATCGAGCAGGTGTACGGCTACTTCCCCATCCTCAAGGAGCGGGCAAACCAGCCGGCCGGCCAGCTCTCCGGCGGCCAGCAGCAGATGCTCGCCATCAGCCGCGCGCTGCTGGCCAAGCCGACGATCATGCTGCTCGACGAGCCGAGCCTGGGCCTGTCGCCGAAGCTGACCCAGGAGATCTTCGAGATCATCCAGCGCATCAACCGCGAGCGCGGCGTCACCATCCTGGTGGTCGAGCAGAACGCCCGCGTCGCCCTCAAGTACGCCGACTACGGCTACGTGCTCGAGGTCGGCCGCATCGTCATGGAGGACCCCTGCGCCGTGCTGCGCGAGAAGGAGGACATCAAGGAGTTCTACCTCGGCATCAAGGACACCGGCGTCCGCGGCACGCGGCGCTGGAAGAAGAAGAAGACCTGGCGCTAGGGGATCGCAAACCATGTGGTGGAACACCGACAACAAGCATCACTGGTCGACCCGGGACATCGTCGTTCCCGGCGACACCATTCCGCGCCTGTTCTGGAACGCCGCGGAAAAGCGCGCCGACAAGGTCATCTTCCGCCAGAAATCCTTCGGCCTCTGGCAGACCCTGACCTGGCGCGAACTGGCCGGCATCGTGCGCGAGATCGGCATGGGCCTGATCGAACTCGGCTTCGAGCCGGGCGAGACGGTCTCCATCCTCGGCAACACCCGGCAGGAATGGCTGTTCTGCGACCTCGGCGCCCTCTGCGCCGGCGGCGTCAGCTCGGGCATCTACCCGACCGACTCGGCCACCCAGGTGCAATACCTGTCCGAGGACTCGCGCTCGGTCTACCTCTTTGTCGAAGACGAGGAGCAGCTCGACAAGGCGCTCGAAGCGCGCGAGCAGCTGCCGCTGCTGCGCAAGATCGTCGTCTGGGACATGGAGGGCCTGCGCGGACTCGACGACCCGCAGGTGATCAGCCTGGAGCGCCTGCGCGAGATCGGCCGCGAGCGCATCGCCCGCCTCGGCGCCGCCGCGGACGCCGAGTGGCGCGCGCGCATCGACAGCCGCCGGCCCGGCGACCTCGCCATCCTGATCTACACCTCGGGCACCACCGGCAAGCCGAAGGGCGCCATGCTCTCGCACCACAACGTGGTCTATTCGATCCACGGCTTCAACCTGATCATCGCGCAGAACGAATCCGACGAGCACATGTGCTTCCTGCCGCTGTGCCACGTCGCCGAGCGCATGGCCGGCGCCTACTTCTCGCTGTACACCGGCGCCGTGCTCAACTTCGTCGAGAACCCGGAGACCATCCCCGAGAACGTGCGCGAGATCCAGCCGACGGTGTTCCTCGCCGTGCCGCGCATCTGGGAGAAGTTCTATTCCGGCGTGATGATCGGCCTGGCGGAAGCCACCGGCCTGGAGAAGCTCGCCTACAAGTGGGCCATCGGCGTCGGCATGAAGATGGTCGCCCGCTACGAGGCCGGCCAGCCGATCGGCGCCGGCCTCAAGGCGCTGCACTGGCTGGGCCGCTTCCTGGTGCTCAACAACGTGCGCAAGCTGATCGGCATCCACCGCTGCCGCTTCCTCATCACCGGCGCGGCGCCGATCTCGCCCGACCTGGTGCGCTGGTACATGGCGCTCGGCATCCCCATGCTGGAAGTCTGGGGCATGACCGAGACGGGCGGCGGCGCCACCTGCACGCCGGTCTCGCGCATCAAGCCCGGCATGATCGGCATCGCCAACGCCTACTGCGAGGTGAAGGTCGCCGACAACGGCGAGCTGCTGGTGCGCGGCGACAACATCTTCATGGGCTACCTCAACCAGCCGGAGAAGACCGCCGAGACCATCGACGCCGAGGGCTGGCTGCACAGCGGCGACGTCGGCTACGCGGACGCCGACGGCTTCTTCAAGATCTCCGACCGCCTCAAGGACATCATCATCACCGCCGGCGGCAAGAACATCACGCCCTCGGAGATCGAGAACCAGCTGAAGTTCTCGCCCTACATCACCGACGCCGTGGTGATCGGCGACAAGCGGCCCTACCTCGTCTGCCTGATCATGATCGACCAGGAGAACGTCGAGAAATTCGCCCAGGACCACGACATTCCCTTCTCGAACTACGCCAGCCTGTGCCGCGCCCCGGAAATCCTCAGGCTGATCGAGGGCGAGCTGGCGCGGGTGAACAAGGAATTCGCCCGGGTCGAGCAGGTCAAGAAGTTCCGCCTGATAGAACAGAAACTTGGCGCCGAGGACGAGGAACTCACGCCGACCATGAAGCTCAAACGGAAATTCGTGAACCAAAAATATGCAGACCTTATAGAATCCATGTACCGTTCCTAGTTGCAAACCAGAGGAGAGGAGACTTGAAAATGAAAAACATCGTCAGCAAGGTGGCCATCCTGGCCGCCGCCACGACACTGGCCTGGTCCGCCCAGGCCCAGCAGCAGGGCGTCACCAAGGACCAGATCGTCCTCGGCTCGATCCAGGACCTGTCCGGCCCGCTGGCCGGCTTCAGCAAGCCGGCCCGCAACGGCATGCAGATGCGGGTCGACGAGATCAACGCCGCCGGCGGCGTGCACGGCCGCAAGATCAAGCTGGTCGTCGAGGACAGCGGCTACGACCCGAAGAAGGGCCTGCTCGCCGCGCAGAAGATGGTGCAGCAGGACAAGATCTTCGCCATGGCCGGCACCATCGGCACGGCGGTGGCCATGGCCAGCATGCCGATCCTCTTCGAGAAGAACATCCCGCACGTCTTCCCGCTCACCGGCGCGCGCGAGATGTACGAGCCGCTGCACAAGCTGAAGTTCTCCTTCGCCGCCCCCTACTACGACCAGATCCGCATCGGCGTGAAGTGGATGGCCAATGAGCGCGGCTCGAAGAGCTACTGCATCATCTACCAGGACGACGAATTCGGCCTGGAAGTGCTGCGCGGTTCCGAAGACGGCCTCAAGGACATCGGCAAGTCCTTCACCGAGAAGACCTCCTTCAAGCGCGGCGCCACCGACTTCTCCGCCCAGGTGGCGAAGATGAAGGCCGCCAACTGCGACACCGTGGTGATGGGCACCATCATCCGCGAGACGCTGGGCACCATCGGCACCGCGCGCAAGATGGGCTGGAACCCGAACTTCATCGGCACCTCGGCCTCCTACACCGACCTGATCCACAAGCTCGGCGGCCCGGCCATGAACGGCTTCTACTCGATGCACCAGGTGGCCGTGCCCTACCCGGACGACGCCTCCAAGAACGTGCGCGACTGGGCGGCGGCCTACAAGGCGCAGTTCAAGGAGGACCCGGGCCTGTTCTCCGCCTACGGCTACGTCATCGCCGACCTGTTCTACCAGACCGCCAAGCGCGCCGGCCCGAACCTGACCACCGACAGCTTCGTCAAGGCGCTGGAGAAGGAAGCCTTCCCGCGCGACATGTTCGGCAGCCCGGAGTACAAGTTCACCGCGACGCAGCATCTGGGCAACCAGAAGTCGCGCGTCAGCCAGATCCAGAACGGCAAGTGGGTGACCGTCACCGACTACCTGGCGAACTGATCCATCCCGTTCGGGAAAAATGGGGGCGCTTCGGCGCCCCTTTTTTTGGCTTGACAAAAAACGAACGGTCGTGCTAAAAAGCCGCCATGGGAAAAGGTGACGAAACCCGGCAGACGATCCTCGACGAAGCCCTGGCGCTGTGCAGCCAGGTCGGCGTCAGCGGGCTGAGCATCGGCTCGCTGGCCGACAAGGCCGGCATGTCGAAGAGCGGCGTGTTCGCCCACTTCGGCTCCAAGGAGGAGCTGCAGATCGCCGTCATGCGCGAAAGCCAGCAGCGCTTCGTCGACATCGTCGTGCGCCCCGCCCTGAAGGCGCCGCGCGGCATCGCCCGCCTGCGCGCCATCTTCACCAACTGGCTCGACTGGACCGAGCGCGCGCGCCTGCCCGGCGGCTGCCCGATGAACGCCGCCGCCCAGGAGTTCGACGACCAGCCCGGCCCGGTGCGCGACGCCGTCGAGGCCGGCCTCGCCGACGGCCACCGCCTGCTCGCCAACGCCGTGCGCATGGCCATCGAGGCCGGCGAGCTGCGGCCCGACACCGACATCGACCAGTTCGTCTTCGAATTCACCGGACTCACCCTGGCCAACATGCAGAGCAAGCGCCTGTTCAAGGACCGGGATGCCAACCGCCGCGCCCTCGACGCCTTCGAGCGCCTGGTGCGCGATTACTCACCGCAGGGAAAGGAGTAGCGATCATGGACATGCATCTGCCGCTTTTTTTTAGCCCCAAATTTAGCACGACCGTTCGTTTCTTTATCGGCCTTACCCGCCACCGCCTGGCCTTTCGCGTGCTCGCGCCGCTGGCGCCGCGCAAGGCCGGCGACCGCGCCCGCCGCCTGTTCCTCACCCCGCCGCGCCACGGCTTCCGCCGGGCCGAGCTCGAGGCGCTGGAGGAAGCCTCGCTGCTCACCGTGCCGATGCCGACCGGCCGCATCGTCGGCTGGCGCTGGGGCCGCAAGGAGGACCCCGCCGTGGTGCTGGTGCACGGCTGGGGCGGGCGCGCTGCGCAGCTGCGCAGCTTCGTCGCGCCGCTGCTGGCGCGCGGCTATTCGGTGGTGGCCTTCGACGCGCCCGGCCACGGCATGACCGGCGGGCGCGAGTCGTCGCTGGTGCACATGGCCGCCGCGCTCGACGCAGTGCTGCGCCACGTCGGCCCGGTGGAAGCGATCGTCGGCCACTCGCTCGGCGGCGCCGTGACCGGCTACGTGATGGCGCAGGGGGCCCGGGTGAAGAAGGCCGTGCTGCTGGCGCCGCCGGCGAGCCTCACCGAGTACTCGCACCGCTTCGCCCGGCTGCTGCGCCTGCCCGAAGGCGTGCGCGCGCTGATGCAGGCGCAGATCGAGCGCCGCTTCGGCATCCGCTGGAGCGACTTCGAGGTCGAGGCGACCGTGCCGAAGCTCGCGCAACCGGCGCTGGTCGTACACGACGTCGACGACCGCGACAATCCCTTCCGCGACGGCGAGCGCTACGCCCGCCACTGGCCGGGCGCGCGCCTCGTCGCCACGCAGGGCCTCGGCCACCGCGGCGCGCTCTACGACTCGGCGGTGATCCACGAAGTGGCGGGCTTTCTCGGCAACGCGAAAAGGTAGCGCGGCGCGACGACGTCCCGGACGGCAAAAGTCAGTCGCCTCGGCACGGCGCCATCTCAAGTGCGCCCGAACTCCTCCCGGGCCGGCGGGTCGAACGCTCATGCGGTACATTCCGGATACCCGGGAAAGCGAGGCGACGCATGGACAGGCACTACGTTTCCGAATTCACGCGCTTCATCGATGGTTATCTGGACGGGCATCCGGAGGTCGTCCAGGATCAGAAGCGCGGCTGGAACATCTACTGGGACCACCGGGTGGATTTCCAGGCATTGAAGGAAGCCGGGGAAGACGCGGTGCCCGACGACGGCTACGGCTTCCACCCCGCCGCCGATCGTAAGCGCCGCTCCTGATCGGGCCATCGCGCCGTGGCCCGCAGCGAGCACGACAGCATGGGCAGCATCGAGGTGCCGGACGAGCGGCGCTGGGGTGCGCAGACCCAGCGCGCGCTGCAGCACTTCCGCATCTCCAGCGAACGCATGCCGATGGAGCTGATCCTCGCGCTGGCCGAGGTGAAGCGGGCCTGCGCGCGGGTGAACGCCGGCCTCGGCCGCCTGCCGCCCGACGTGGGGCAGGCCATCGCGCAGGCCGCCGACGAAGTGCTGGCCGGCCGGCATCCGGACGAGTTCCCCCTCCCCGTCTGGCAGACCGGCTCGGGCACGCAGACCAACATGAACATGAACGAGGTGCTCGCCGCCCTCGCCGCGCAGCACCTCGGCGACCGGCGCGTCCATCCCAACGACGAGGTCAATCTCGGCCAGTCCTCGAACGATGTCATCCCGACCGCCATGCACGTCGCCGCAGTGCTGGGCATCGGCCAGCGCCTGCTGCCCGGCTTGCACCAGCTGCGCGGCGCCCTGGCCGACAAGGCCGATGCCTTCGCCGGCATCGTCAAGACGGGGCGCACGCACCTGCAGGATGCCGTGCCCCTGACCCTCGGCCAGGAATTCTCCGGCTACGTGGCGCAACTCGATCACGCCGAGGAGGCCATCGCGGCGAGCCTGCCCGCGCTGCAGCAACTGGCCATCGGCGGCACCGCGGTGGGCACCGGCCTCAACACGCACCCCGAGTTCGGCGCCCGCGTCGCGGCGGAACTCTCCGCGCGCCTCGGCCCGCGCTTCGCGAGCGCCGGCAACAAGTTCGCCGCCATCGCCGCGCACGATGCCCTGGTGTCGGCCCATGGCGCCCTGAAGACCCTGGCGACTGCGCTCATGAAGATCGCCAACGACATCCGCTGGCTCGCCTCCGGCCCGCGCTGCGGGCTCGGCGAGATCGCCCTTCCCGAAAACGAGCCGGGCAGCTCGATCATGCCCGGCAAGGTGAATCCGACCCAGAGCGAGGCCCTCTACATGGCCTGCTGCCAGGTCATCGGCAACGACACCGCCATCGCCCTCGGCGGCGCTTCGGGAAACTTCGAGCTCAATGCCTGCAAGCCGCTCATCGCCCACAACTTCCTGCAAAGCGTGCGCCTGCTGGCGGACGGCATGGCCAGCTTCGCGATCCACTGCGTGGCCGGCATCGCGCCGCGCCGGGACCGCATCGCCGCAGGGCTGGCGCAGAGCCTCATGCTGGTGACGGCCCTGACCCCGCATATCGGCTACGAGCGGGCCGCCGAGGTCGCCCAGCTGGCCCAGCGCAAAGGCTGCACGCTGAAGGAAGCCGCCCTCGCCCTGGGCTATGCCGGACCGGAGGATCTCGACCGCTGGCTGCGGCCGGAGCACATGCTTGGCGCAGGCGGCGAATGACCAAGTCAACCTGACACGGGAGACGGCTTATGCATACCCAGACGCACGACATCGCCTGCCTCTTCGCCCAGCTCGGCCTGGCCGCCAATCGTTCGGGCATCGACGGCTTCGTCGCGGCCCACGGCCCGCTGCCCGCCGACATGCCGCTGCACGAAGCGCCCTTCTGGAATCGCGGCCAGGCGGCCTTCCTGCGCGAAGGGATGCTCGAGGATTCCGACTGGGCGGCGATCATCGATGCCCTGAACGTGATGCTGCACGCGCGGCCGCAGTGAACGACAGGGCGGAGAATCGGCGCGCCGCCTGGCCGTGAATGGAAAAGTCAGCCGCCGCGACACGGCGGCCCGCTCACGCCCGATCGGGCAGCGTGAAGAAAAAGGTCGCGCCCACGCCCTTGGCGGCCTCCGCCCAGACGCGGCCGCCGTGGCGCGCCACGGTGCGGGCGACGGAGGCCAGCCCGACGCCGGTGCCGGCGAATTCGTCGGCGGCGTGCAGGCGCTGGAACGGCGCGAACAGCTTGCCCGCTTCGGCCATGTCGAAGCCGTCGCCGTTGTCGCGCACGAAAAAGGCGGCCCCGCCCTCCGGGAACCGCTGCAGGCCGAACTCGATGTGCGCCTGCGCCTTGCGTGAGGAGTACTTCCAGGCATTGCCGAGCAGGTTCTCCAGCAGCGCGCGCAGCAGCACCGGGTCGCCGACGGCGCGCAGCCCGCGCTCGATGACGAACTCCGCCGCCCGCCCGGGCTGCGCCGCCTGCAGGGCGAGGGCGACTTCCCGCGCCATGCCGCTCAGGTTCACCGGGATGCGCTCCATGCGCGACTGGGAGATGCGCGACAGTTTCAGCAGGTTCTCGATCAGGCGGTCGAGCCGCCGGCTGGCGGCGCTGATGCGCAGGAGATGGCCGCGGCCCGTCTCGTCGAGGCGTTCGCCGTAGTCGTCGATGAGGATCCGGCTGAAGCCGTCCAGGCTGCGCAGCGGCGCGCGCAGGTCGTGGGCGACCGAATAGGAGAACGATTCCAGCTCGGCCAGGGCCGCCTCCAGTTCGGCGGTGCGCTCCTGCACGCGCCCCTCCAGCGTGGCGTTGAGCTCGCGGATCTCGCGCTCGCGCAAGTAGCGTTCGGTGACGTCCCAGACGACGCCGAAGACGCGGCAGACGCCGTCGGTCTCGTCGCAATGCGGCCGGGCGCGCGCGACCAGGTGCCGCTCGCCGCCGTCCGGCAGGATGACCTCGAACTCGGCGCGGAATGCCTGCTGCAGGCGCGCCGGGCGCAGGAAGGCGTCCATGACGCGCGGGCGTTCGTACGGCGGCAGGCGGGCGAGCAGCGCATCGAAGCTGCGCGGGGGTTCGCTCCCCGGTTCCGCGACGAGCTCGCCGGCGCGCGCATCGCATTCCAGCCGGCCGCTGCCCGGCTCCCAGATCCAGGTGCCGACGCCGCCGGCGTCGAGGGCGAGGTCGAGCCGCTCGCGCATCTCGCGCATGGCGCGCTCCTGCGCCAGCCGCTCGCTCAGGTCGGTGAAGACGCCGATGTAGTTCGTGATCGCGCCGTCGGCGCCGCGCACGGCGCTGATCGACAGCAGTTCCGGATACAGCTCGCCCGACTTGCGCCGGTTGACGATCTCGCCTCGCCAGCGGCCGGTCGCCCCGAGGGCGCGCCACATCTCCTCGTAGAACCCGCGCTCCTGGACGCCGGACTGGAGGATGCGGGGATTGCGCCCGACCACCTCACCGGCATCGTAGCCGGTGATGCGCGTGAAGCCGGCATTGACCGCAAGGATGCTGCCGCCGGCGTCGGTGAAGACGACGCCTTCGGAGAGGTTGTCAAAAACCAGGAGGGCGATTTGCTGCTGTGGCGAAAGACCGTCCTGGAGAGTGCGTGCGTCGCTCAAGGAAGTGCATGACTGGGAGAGCAATGATCGATTCTATTCCGATCATGCTCAAAAGTGACCACTATTTCTTCGTGGGTACTCGCCCTCAGCGGCGCGGCAGCGTGACGACGGCCGACGTGCCGCCGCCCGCGCGCGCCTCCAGGCGCACGTCGCCGCCGTGGGCGCGGGC
>PQAF01000034.1 GCA_003105015.1 Rhodocyclales bacterium
TGCTCCAGCTCGGCATTGAGGCGTTCGATCTCGGCCTTGGCCAGCCTCTGCTCGGTGATGTCCTGCGCGGTGCCGAGGGCCCGCACCGGCTTGCCGCCGTCGTCGAAAGACACTTCCCAGCGAACATGCAGGAACTTGACCCGCCCCGTCGGCGTGACGATGCGATGATCGATCTCGTAGGCGCCTTGCGTCGCGGCCGATTCCCGGAAGGCTTTGCGGATGACGGGCAGGTCATCCGGATGCACCATGTCGAGCAGGGCGTTCCAGGTGCCGCCGAATGCGCCGCGCTCGCACTCGAAGATCCTGAAGAGTTCGTCCGTCCACTCCATGCGGCCGGTCGCCAGATCGAGGTCCCAGCTGCCGAAATGGCCGATGCGCTGCGCTTCGGTCAGGCGCGCCTGGCTGGCCCTCAGCGCCTCTTCCGCCTGCTTGCGGCCGGTGATGTCGTGGATCATGGAGATGATGCAGGGCACGCCTCCGATCTCGATGGCCTCGGCGGCGACCACGGTCTGGCGAAGTTCTCCTGACCTGGTGAGCAGGCCGACCTCGTAGTCGCGCACGGTGCCGCGCCGGTCCAGCTCGTCGACCCAGCGCTCGCGCTCCCGGGCCGATTGCCAGATGCCGATGTCCAGCGAATTGCGGCCGATGACCTCCTGCCGCGCCCAGCCGAACTGGCGGGTAAAGGACTCATTGACGTTCAGGTACTGCCCGCTGTCCTTGCGCGTGATGAGGATGGTGACGGGGCTGGCCTCGAAGATCTTGGCAAACCGATCCTGCGACTCGCGCTGCGCCGTTTCGGCCTGCCGGCGCTCCGTGATGTCCAGGGCGGCGCCGGTCATGCGCAGCGGGGCGCCGTCGGCGGCGTATTCGCCGTGCCCGCGCGCGACGATCCAGCGCACCGTGCCGTCCGGCCAGACGATGCGGTATTCCCTGTCGAACTCCGTGTTGTTGGCGAGGGCCGTCATGAAGGCGTTCTGGGTTGCCTCCAGATCGTCCGGATGAATGGCCGCCAGGAAGCGCGGCAGAGTCAGGTCTGCATCGTCCGGCGCCAGGCCGAAGATGGACCGCAAGCGCTTGTTCCAGCGCAGCTTGTCCGTGGCGACATCCCATTCCCACAAGCCGATGTTGCCGCCCTGCACCGCGATGCGCAACAGCGCCTCGCTTTCCGACAGCGCCTTTTCCGCCCGCTTTCGCTCGGTGTTGTCAGAGACCATGATCAGCGCGCATTGCTCGCCGGCGAGGTCGATCAGCTCGGCCGACAGCAGCACGTCCAGCACCTCGCCGTTTCTGGTGTGGAAGCGCGTCTCGACATTCTGGAGGCGACCGGCACGCCGCAACGCGCCCGCCCAGGATTCGCGATCGGCCGGCCGCACCCACTTGCCCAGATCGAGGGAGGTGCGGCCGATCACCTCCTCGCGCGACCAGCCGAAGAGCTGCAGCCAGGTGTCGTTGACGTCGACGTAGCGGCCGTCCTCGAGGCGGGTGATGGAGACGGCCAGCGGATTGGAGCGGAACACCTTGCCGAACTTGTCCTCGGAGAGGCGCAATTCCTCTTCGGTGTGCCGCTGCGCCTCCAGGCGGCCCTCGTAGCTGCGGACGATGTACAAGGTGAGCAGGCAGACGATGGCCGCGGGGAGCGAGAAGGAGACCCACATCAGCAGGGGGGGCGCCGCCGGCGGCAGCGTCAGCCGCCCGAGATGCGTCGCCACGGCCAGCGCGAGCCCCAGCAGGATGGACAGCGCAGCGACGGCGATGGCATGCCGCGGCCCGAGCATCCAGCCCGCCAGGACGATGGCCAGCGGCAGTGCGACGATCTGCGGCGCGTAGACGCCGCCTCCCGCGGTGGCGGCGATGGCGAGCCCGGCCCAGCCGGCATAGACGAGCAGGCGGGCGGCCAGCAAGGCACGGCCGGCGCGCAGGAGCAAGAGGGTGAGTATCGCCAGGACCAGCAGGAAGCCGGGGCCGATGCCGCGCACGGCATGCCCGGGAAAGGCCGCGAACAGCAGGATCAGGTAAAGCGACGGCGCCGCGAGCAGGAACCAGCCCGTCATGCGCAGGGCGCGCACCTTCGATTCATCCATTGCCTCGGCCGAGACAACGCTTTCTTGCTTGGCGCTCATGCCCCTCCCTGGGGTGCCGCGGGTTCCCGGCAGCCGACTGTCTCTTGCCCGGACAACATTAACAGAAGCCCTGCGGGCGGGCGTTATATTTTGTGCTCAATCGCGACTCCTCATATCCGGCACGCCGAGAAACCCGGGAAAGTCAGTCGCCACGCTACGGCGCCAAGTCATCGGAGGCGCCCCGGCCGCCCAGGGTGAAGCGCAGCGTCGCGCCCTGTCCGGGCGCCGACTCGGCCCAGGCCCGGCCGCCGTGGCGATGGGCGATGCGGGCGACGGTGGCCAGACCGATGCCCGAGCCGGGATAGTCCTTCGGGTCGTGCAGGCGCTGGAAGGGGGAGAAGAGGCGGTCGGCGTACTTCATGTCGAAACCGACGCCGTTGTCGCGCACGAAGAAGGCCGTTTCGCCCGTGTCGAGCCGCTCGCTGCCGAAATCGATGCGGGCCTCGGTCTGGCGGGCGGAGTATTTCCAGGCGTTCTCCAGCAGGTTCTGCAGGAGCACGCGCAGCAGGCGCGGATCGCCCAGCGCGGTGCAGCCCGGCGCGATCGACACTTCGACGCTGCGCAGGAGATCGCCCTCGCGGATTTCGTCCATCAGCTCCGCCGCCAGGCGCGAAAGGTCGACGCGTTCCTGCCGCATGGCGTGGCGCGAGACGCGCGACAGTTCGAGAATGTCGTCGATCAGATGCCCCATCCGCTGCGCGGCGGCGCGCACGCGCTCGAGGTAATTGCGCCCCCCTGCCTCGAGCTGGTCGCCGTACTCCTCGAGCGCCATCTGGCTGAAGCCGTCGATGCCGCGCAGCGGCGCACGCAGGTCGTGCGAAATGGAATAGGCAAAGGATTCCAGTTCGCGGTTGGCCGAGGCCAGGTCGGCGGTGCGCTCCCTGACCCGCTGCTCCAGTTCGCGGTTGAGCCGCTCGATCTCCTGCTTGGCCTTCTCGTGGCGCGTGATGTCGAAAAACAGGCCGTAGAAGCCCTCGACCTTACCGTCCCCGCCGCTGCGGGGGACCAGGTTGAACTGCATGTACCGGCCTGCGGCCAGGGGCGACGGGTTGGGGCCGCGATAGTTCACCGGCTCGCCTTTCAGCACCTGCTCGACGTGGGGGCGGGCCAGCGGGAAATTGACGTCGCCGAGGACCTCGCTCAGGTGCTTGCCGACGATCTCGTCCTCGCCGAAGCCGCAATAGGCGGCAAGGTGCCCGTTGGCGAAGCGGCATACCCACCCGTCGAAGGCGCAGATTCCCGCCGGGATATTGTTCATGATCAGCCGCAAGTCCTGCTCGCGCTGCGTCAGCGCGCCCAGGCCCGACTGCAGGGCGCGCAAGGCCCTGGCCTCCTTGTCCCGCCAGCGCTTCTGTTCGCGCACCATGGCGGCGGCGATGCTGCTGACGACGAACAGCACGATCACATAAGCCAGGCCGATGATGAAGGTCGAGGAAAGCCTGGGCGCGGGCAGCAGGCCCGCATATTCCGCCGTGCCGAGCCCGATGACGGCGGCGATGGCGAGCGCGCCGGCCAGCACGACGACACGCGGTCCGAGCACCATGGCGCCGACGATGATGGCCGGATAGGCGAAGACGATGCCGGTGCGCAGGCCGGCGACGAGGGCGCAGGACGCCGTGACCGCCAGCAGCGCGCCCCAGAGCAGGCCGTGATAGGCGGCGAGGGGCTTGCCGAGCCGGACGAGCAGCAGCGCAAGCAGGGCGATCGGGATGAGGAATCCCGGCCCGAGCAGCCGGTAGTCTTTCAGGCCGCTCAGTTCCGGCAGGAGGGCGACGTACACGAGCGCGCCGGCCAGCGTCACGGCGGCGGCGAGCCCGACTATTTTTCCGCCGCCGGCGAGTTCCAGCCATTCCCTGGCGGGCGAGCGGGTCGAGGCGTCGGCGTTCGGGTGTGTCGTTTCGATTTCGCGCACGATGCGTTGTCGTCAATTACAAACGGATTCCAGTCTGTCGGGCAGTATAATTTCGACTTGAACTACGTTATCGGCCAATGTCCAGCTTCCTGAGCGGCCTCAACCCGCCGCAGCACGCCGCCGTCACCCTGCCGCCGCAGCACGCCCTCATCCTGGCGGGCGCCGGTTCCGGCAAGACGCGCGTCCTCACCACGCGCATCGCCTGGCTGATCCAGACCGGCCAGGCCGGCCCGCACGGCATCCTCGCCGTCACCTTCACCAACAAGGCGGCCAAGGAAATGATGGTCCGCCTGACGGCGATGCTGCCCATCAACACGCGCGGCATGTGGATCGGCACCTTCCACGGCCTGTGCAACCGCATGCTGCGCGCGCACCACCGCGATGCCGGCCTGCCGCAGCTGTTCCAGATCCTCGATTCGGCCGACCAGCTGGCGGCGGTCAAGCGGCTGCTCAAGGCGCTGAACGTCGACGACGAGAAGTTCCCTCCCCGGGATGTCGTCAATTTCATTAACGGCCAGAAGGAAGCCGGCTTGAGGCCGGACGCGGCGGAAGCCTGGGACGATTACACAAGGAAGCGCGTCGAGCTGTATCGCGAATACGAGGCGCAGTGCCAGCGCGAGGGCGTGGTGGACTTCGCCGAACTGCTGCTGCGCTCCTACGAGCTGCTTGCGCGCAACGAGCCGATACGGCTTCATTACCAGAGCCGCTTCCGCCACATCCTGGTCGACGAGTTCCAGGACACGAACGTCCTGCAATATCGGTGGCTGAAGCTTTTGGCCGGCGGCGGCGCCAGCCTGTTCTGCGTCGGCGACGACGACCAGTCGATCTACGCCTTCCGCGGCGCCGAGGTCGGCAACATGCGCGACTTCGAGCGCGAGTTCCGCGTCGACAACGTCATCCGCCTCGAGCAGAACTACCGCTCGCACGGCAACATCCTCGACGCCGCCAACGCCATCATCAAGCACAACGAGGCGCGCCTCGGCAAGAACCTGTGGACCGACGCCGGTTCGGGCGAGCCGATCCGCGTCTACGAGGCCTTCAACGACACGGAAGAGGCGCGCTGGATCGTCGAGGAGATCAGGTCGCTCGCCGCCGAGGGCCTGGCGCGGCGCGAGATGGCGCTGCTCTACCGCTCCAACGCCCAGTCGCGCGTGCTCGAGCACGCCCTCTTCTCCGCCGGCCTGCCCTATCGCGTGTACGGCGGCCTGCGCTTCTTCGAGCGGCAGGAGGTGAAGCACGCGCTCGCCTACCTGCGCCTGATCGCCAATTCGGACGACGACGGCGCCTTCCTGCGCGTGGCGAACTTCCCGGCGCGCGGCATCGGCGCGCGGACCGTCGAGCAGCTGCAGGACGCGGCGAAGATTGCAAAAGTCAGTCTCTACGCCACGGCGCAGGGCGGCGGCAAGGCGGCGGCCTTCGCCGCGCTGGTCGACAAGCTGAAAGCCGCCTGCGAAGGCCTGACCCTGCCGGAGACGGTCGAACAGGTGCTGGAGATTTCCGGCCTGCGCACCCACTACCGCACCGAGAAGGAAGGCCAGGATCGCCTCGCCAACCTCGACGAGCTGGTGAACGCCGCCGAGAACTTCGTCGCCGAGGAAGGCAGCGCCGACGCCGAGGGCGAACTCTCGGGCGACCTCGCCGCCTTCCTCTCGCACGCCTCGCTGGAAGCCGGCGAGCACCAGGCCGGCGAGGGCGACGACGCCCTGCAGCTGATGACCGTGCACTCGGCCAAGGGCCTCGAGTTCGACGTGGTCTTCATCAGCGGCCTCGAAGAGGGCCTCTTCCCGCACGAGAACAGCGTGCGCGAAGACAAGGGCCTGGAAGAGGAGCGGCGCCTGATGTACGTCGCCGTGACGCGGGCCCGGAAGCGCCTGTACCTCTCGCACGCGCAGACGCGCATGCTGCACGGCCAGACGCGCTACAACCTGCCCTCGCGCTTCTTCGACGAGATCCCGGAGGGTCTGCTGAAGTGGCTGACGCCGAAGCTGGCGCGCGGCCATGGCGCCCTATCGTCTGGACTGGGGCCGGGACTGACTTTTTCCGCGCCGCGCCGATCCGCCTGGGCCGAGCCGGCGCCGGCCGCCGTCGTACGGCGCATGGCGGAGAAGGAAACCGGCGGCTTCCGCATCGGCCAGAATGTGGCGCATGCGAAGTTCGGCCAGGGCGTCATCGTCAACGCCGAGGGCGCCGGCTCGGACGCCCGCGTGCAGGTTAACTTCGGCCGCGAGGGCGTCAAGTGGCTGGCGCTGTCGGTGGCGAAGCTGACCGCCGTATGAGGAGAGCACGATGAAAGTCCGCGCCAACGGCATCGACATTCATTGCGAAGTCTCCGGCAGCGGCCCGTGGCTGACGCTGTCGCATTCGCTCTGCTGCGACGTCTCGATGTGGGCGCCGCAACTGGCGGCGCTGGAAAAACATTTCACCGTGCTTCGCTTCGACACGCGCGGCCACGGCGGCAGCGACGCCCCGGCGGGGACCTACACTTTCGATCAGCTCGCCGACGACGTGCTCGGCCTGCTCGATGCGCTGAAGATCGGGCGCACGCACTTCTGCGGCTTGTCGATGGGCGGCATGATCGGCCAGCATCTTGCCCTGAAGGCGCCGGGCCGCATCGACCGCCTGGTGCTGGCCGACACCACCAGCCGCATGCCGGCGGAGGCGCAGCCGCTGTGGGCCGAGCGCATCCGCGTCGCGGAAGAGAAGGGCATGGGAGCGCACGTGCAGCCGACGCTGGAGCGCTGGTTCACCGCGCCCTGGCGCGCGGCGCATCCGGAGGTGATGGAAAAGATCGGCGGCCTGATCCACGCCACGCCCGCGGCCGGCTACATCGGCTGCGCCCACGCGATTGCCCGCATCGACGTGACCGACCGCCTGCATGGCGTGAAGTCGCCGACGCTGGTGATCGTCGGCCGCGACGACGTCGGCACGCCGCCGGCCATGGCCGAGGCCATCGCCGCTGCGATTCCCGGCGCGCGGCTGGCGGTGATTCCCGAAGCCTCGCATCTTTCCAACATCGAGCAGGCGGACGTTTTCAACCGCCTGCTGCTGGACTTTCTGACGGAGTAATCAATGGATCTCGGCATCGCAGGGAAAAAGGCGCTGGTCTGCGCCGCCAGCAAGGGCCTCGGCCGCGGTTGCGCCCTGGCACTGGCGCGGGAGGGCGTGCATGTGACGATCGTTGCGCGCGGGCGTGCGGCGCTGGAAGCGACGGCCGCCGAACTGGAGAAAGTCAGTCCCCGCGGCACGGCGATTGCGGCCGTCGCCGCCGACATCGCCACGCCGGAAGGCCGCGCCGCGGCGCTGGCCGCCTGCCCGCAGCCGGATATCCTGGTGAACAACGCCGGCGGGCCGCCGCCGGGCGACTTCCGCAACTGGTCGCGCGAGGACTGGATCGCCGCCCTCGACGCCAACATGCTGACGCCCATCGAGCTGATCAAGGCGACGGTGGACGGCATGATCGAACGCCGCTTCGGCCGCATCGTGAACATCACCTCCGGCGCGGTGAAGGCGCCGATCGACGTGCTCGGCCTTTCCAACGGCGCGCGCGCCGGCCTCACCGGCTTCGTTGCCGGGCTGGCGAGGAAGACCGTGGCGCACAACGTCACCATCAACAACCTGCTGCCCGGCTTCTTCGACACCGACCGCATCCGCACGGTGATCGGCGGCCAGGCCAAGTCGCGCGGCGTCAGTTACGAGGAAGCGCTGGCCGAGCGCATCGCCACCATCCCGGCCGACCGCATCGGCGACCCCGAGGAGTTCGGCGCCGCCTGCGCCTGGCTGTGCTCGGCGCAGGCCGGCTTCATTACCGGCCAGAACTGGCTGCTCGACGGCGGCGCCTACCCGGGGACGTTCTGACGCGACCTGTCTTCCGGGCGACTGACGCCGCCGCACCGATCCGCGATACTCTCCCTGCGGCTTCCCACAATGGAAGCGCGGCCGGCCCCGGCCTAGAATGAATGACCGTCCACGAGACGGAGGAGAAGAGAATGGAAAAAGACCTCGACGCGGCGGCGCTCGAATACCACCGCCTGCCCACCCCCGGCAAGATTTCCGTGGTGCCCACCAAGGGCCTCACCAACCAGCGCGACCTCGCGCTCGCTTATTCCCCCGGCGTGGCGGCAGCCTGCAATGCCATCGTCGCCGATGCCGCCGTGTCGGCGGAACTGACTTCCCGCGCCAACCTGGTCGGCGTGGTCACCAACGGCACGGCGGTGCTCGGCCTGGGCAACATCGGCCCGCTTGCCGCCAAGCCGGTGATGGAGGGCAAGGCCTGCCTGTTCAAGAAATTCTCCGGCATCGACGTCTTCGACATCGAGCTGGCCGAGCGCGACCCCGACAAGCTGGTCGATATGATCGCCGCCCTCGAGCCGACCTTCGGCGGCATCAACCTCGAGGACATCAAGGCGCCGGAGTGCTTCTACATCGAGCGCAAGCTGCGCGAACGCATGCGCATCCCGGTCTTCCACGACGACCAGCACGGCACCGCCATCGTCGTCGGCGCGGCGGTGCTGAACGGCCTCAAGCTGCTCGGCAAGAAGCTCGACGAGGTGAAGCTCGTCACCAGCGGCGCCGGCGCGGCGGCGCTGGCCTGCCTCGACATGATCGCCATGCTCGGCGTGAAGGTGGAGAACATCTGGGTCACCGACATCCACGGCGTGGTGTACGAGGGCCGGCCCGAGGAGATGGACGAGATCAAGGCGCGCTACGCCAAGAAGACTTCCGCCAGGAAGCTCGCCGAGGTGATCGAGGGCGCCGACGTCTTCCTCGGCCTCTCCGCCGGCGGCGTGCTCAAGCCGGAGATGGTCGCGAAGATGGCGGCGAAACCGCTCATCCTGGCGCTGGCCAATCCGACGCCGGAGATCCTGCCCGAGGAAGTATGCTCGGCGCGCAGCGACGCCATCATCGCCACCGGCCGCTCGGACTACCCGAACCAGGTGAACAATGTCCTCTGCTTCCCCTTCATCTTCCGCGGCGCGCTCGATGCCGGCGCCACCACCATCACGGAAGAGATGAAGCTCGCCGCCGTGCGCGCCATCGCCGAGCTGGCGCAGGCGGAGGCCTCCGACATCGTGGCGAGCGCCTACGGCGACACGGAGATGGCCTTCGGCCCCGAGTACATCATCCCCAAGCCCTTCGATCCGCGGCTGATCGTCAAGATCGCGCCGGCGGTGGCGCAGGCGGCGATGGACTCCGGCGTGGCGACGCGGCCCATCCGCGACTTCGCCGCCTACCGCCAGCAGCTCACCCAGTTCGTCTTCCATTCCGGCACGCTGATGAAGCCGGTGTTCTCCGCCGCGAAGAAGGCGCCGAAGCGCGTGCTCTACTGCGAGGGCGAGGACGAGCGCGTGCTGCGCGCCATCCAGGCCGTCGTCGACGAGGGCCTCGCCCGCCCGGTGGCGCTGGGCCGGCCGGCGGTGGTCGAGGCGCGCCTGAAGCAGCTCGGCCTGCGCATCGCCCCGGGCCGCGACTTCGAGCTGATCAATGTCGAGCACGACGCGCGCTACCGCGACATCGCCCACGACTACTACAGGCTGATGCAGCGCGACGGCATCTCGCCCGGCATCGCCAAGAAGGAAGTGCTGCGCTCCAACACCCTGATCGGCGCGCTGCTGCTCAAGCGCGGCGACGTGGACGCCATCCTCTGCGGCACCCACGGCCAGCTGACGCGCCACCTCGAGCGCGTCGCCAACGTCATCGGCCTGAAGACCGGCGCGCGCAACTTCGCCGCCATGAACGTGCTGATGCTGCCGCGCCACACGCTGTTCATCTGCGATACCTACGTCAACGAAGACCCGACCGCCGAGCAGATCGCCGAGATGACGCTGATGGCAGCCGAGGAAGTGCGCCGCTTCGGCATCGCACCCAAGGTGGCGCTGCTCTCCTACTCCAACTTCGGCAGCCGCAAGACCGCCTCCGCGCTGAAGATGCGCGAGGCGCGCCGCCTCATCGCCGAGCGCGCGCCGCAACTGGAAGTGGACGGCGAGATGCACGGCGACGCCGCGCTGTCGGAAGAGATCCGCAACAAGGTGTTTCCGGATGCGGTGCTGAAGGGCGAGGCCAACCTGCTCATCATGCCGAACCTGGATGCCGCCAACATCGCCTTCAACCTGCTCAAGATCACCGGCGGCGATGGCATCACCGTCGGCCCCATCCTGCTCGGCGCGGCGAAGCCGGTGCACATCCTGACGTCCACCGCGACGGTGCGGCGGCTGGTGAACATGACGGCGCTGGCGGTGGTGGACGCCAATCACCTGAGAAGCTAACTCCCTCGCCCCTTCGGGGAGAGGGTTGGGGTGAGGGGAGGTTTTGCCGGGATTCGCCCCGGCGGGTGCGTCGCCGTAACGCTAAGACTGACTTCCCCGGCGTTGTTGTCATATGATTCACCCATGGGCATGTTCGATCTGATCAAGATGCTGGAGGACGCCGGTGTCGACTATGTGCTGGTCGGCGGATTGGCGGTGGCCCTGCACGGCTACCAGCGTGTGACCATGGACGTGGATGTCGTGCTGGCGCTGGAAGAGGCGAACCTGCGGCGGTTCGTTTCCGGCGCCCGCGCGGCCGGCTTGCAGCCGGTCATTCCGGTAGACATCGAGTCGCTTGCCCGGCCGGAGTTGCTCGACCAGTGGCATCGGGAAAAGGGCATGCTGGCCTTCGGCCTGCGCAGGCCAGATGGCATGGCGACCATCATCGACGTCCTGATTCGGCCGGTTGTCCCCTTCGAACAACTGCGTCGCGATGCCGTTCCCGTCGAGGTCGGCCCGCTGAAGATTCCAGTGGCCTCGATCGACCATCTGATTGCCATGAAGACCGGCACCGGACGTGGCAAGGACAAGGTCGACATCGAGGAATTGCAGAAGCTCAGGGCAGGAGGAGCCCCATGACGGCCGAAGAGAACTATCGCCTCCTGATGGAGATCCAGGCCAACCGCGACTTCCTCCTGCTGGCCTACCGGCAGAACCCGGAACTGCTCAGGCACGCCGAGCCGGGCATCCGGCTTTTGTTCGGCCTGCCGGAGCAAGAACAAGATGCGGGGCCATCGGGCCCGCACGTCGAGGCAACCCCAAACCAACAGAGGTGACCCCCATGCCCCACGCCATCCGTTTCCACCAGCCCGGCGGTCCCGACGTCCTGAAATGGGAGGAGGTCGCCGTCGGCGATCCCGGCCCGAACGAGGCGCGCGTGCGCCATCATGCCGTCGGCCTCAACTTCATCGACATCTACCACCGCACCGGCGCCTATCCGCTACCGCTGCCCTCGGGCATCGGCCTGGAAGGCGCGGGGGTGGTGGAAGCGGTCGGCAGCGAGGTGAAAGAGCTCAAGGCCGGCGACCGCGTCGCCTATGCCGGCGGGCCGGTCGGCGCGTATGCGGAGCTGCGGCTGATCCCGGCCGACCGGCTGGTGAAGCTGCCCGACGCGCTGACCTTCGAGCAGGGCGCGGCGATGATGCTGCAGGGCATGACGGCGCAATACCTGCTGCGGCGCACCTACCGCGTGCAGCCGGGCGACACCATCCTCATTCATGCCGCCGCCGGGGGCGTCGGCCTCATCGTCTGCCAGTGGGCGAAGGCGCTCGGCGCCAAGGTGATCGGCACGGTCGGCTCGGACGAGAAGGCGGACTTGGCGCGCGCGCACGGCTGCGACCACCCGATCGTGTACACCCGCGAGAAGTTTTCCGACCGCGTCAAGGAACTCACCGTCGGCGAGGGCGTCGCGGTGGTCTACGACTCGATCGGCAAGGACACCTTCATGGACTCGCTGTCCTGCCTGCGGCCGATGGGCATGATGGTGCTGTTCGGCGCCGCCTCCGGCCCGGTGCCGCCCTTCGATCTCGGCCTGCTGGCGAAGATGGGCTCGCTGTTCGTGACGCGGCCGACGCTGTTCGTCTACACCGCGAAGCGCGCCGACCTGGTGCAGATCTCCGGCGAGTTATTCGAGGCGGTGACCTCGGGCAAGGTGAAGATCGAGGTGAACCAGCGCTACGCCCTGAAGGACGCGGCGCAGGCCCAGGCCGACCTGGAAGCGCGCAAGACCACAGGCTCGACCATCCTGCTGCCCTGACGCCGTATCACAGAGGCTGACTTTACGGTGTCGGCCGCGGTATCGCCGGCGCCTTGCCGCGCTTGAACACCATCACCGTGCGGACGAAGCCGATCACCGTCTTGCCGTCCTGGTTGAAGCCGGTGGTGCGCACCCTGACGATGCCGACGTTGGGGCGCGACTTCGATTCGCGCTTCTCCAGCACTTCCGACTGCGAATAGAGCGTGTCGCCCTCGAACACCGGATTCGGCAGCCTGACTTCATCCCAGCCGAGGTTGGCGAAGACGTTCTGCGAGATGTCGGTGACGCTCTGGCCGGTGATCAGCGCCAGGGTGAAGGTCGAATCGACCAGCGGCTGGCCGAACTCGGTCTGCGCCGCGTAGTGGCGGTCGAAGTGGATCGGCGCGGTGTTCTGCGTCAGCAGGGTGAACCACGAATTGTCCACCGCCAGCACGGTGCGCCCGAGCGGGTGGCGGTAGACGTCGCCGACCTCGAAGTCCTCGTAGAAGCGGCCCTGCCAGCCGGGTTTTTCAGCCATCTCCGTCTCCTCAACAAGCGCCGGAAAAGCATACGTCATTCCCGCGAACGCGGGAATCCATGGGAATGACGGGGGTGTGATAAATTGCCGCCATGCTGCATTCATTCCTCATCGCCAACCCCAAGGGCGGCTGCGGCAAGACCACCCTGGCGACCAACCTCGCCGGCTACTTCGCCCGCCAGGGCCACCGCGTCATGCTCGGCGACATCGACCGCCAGCAGTCGGCGCGCGAATGGCTGAAGCTGCGCCCGCAAGGCCTGCCGCCGATCCGCAGTTGGGACATCGCGCCGGGCGAGCCGGCGCGGCCGCCGAAGGACACCAGCCACGTCGTGCTCGACACGCCGGCCGGCCTGCACGGGAAAAAGCTCGACGTGGTGGTGAAGAGCATCCATCGCGTCATCGTGCCGCTGCAGCCTTCCATCTTCGACATCCTTGCCACGCGCGATTTCCTCGACGTGCTGCTCGAGGAGAAGGCGGTGCGCAGGCAGCAGACCTTCGTTGCGGTGGTCGGCATGCGCGTCGACCCGCGCACACGGGCCGCGCACGAACTGGAGCGCTTCGTCGAGGGCCTCGACGTGCCGGTGCTCGGCTTCCTGCGCGACACCCAGCTCTACGTGCAGGCCGCCGCCCACGGCCTGACGCTGTTCGATCTCTCGCCCGCCCGCGCCGAGAAGGACCTGCCGCAGTGGCAGGGCATCATCGACTGGGTGAACGCCCCGCACGTCTAGCGCGTTTCGGCGGCGCCTCGCCGAGCAGCCGGGCGCGCAGCCCTTCGTCTTCCAGCCGTTCCAGGAACCACTCCAGCGCCCGCCCCTCGTGGTCGCTGCGCCAGGCGACGTGCAGCGGGAGGTCGGGGCCGGGTTCGATCGTGCGTTTGGGGACCAGCCGGCCGGCGGCGATCTCCGGCGCGGCGAGCGGCAGGGGCAGGTGGCCGACGCCGAGGCCCGCTACCTGCGCGGCCAGCTTGGCGGCGAAGTCCGGCACCACCAGCGTGTCCTGCCCGGTGAGCAGGCCGGCCGTGCGCGCCAGCAGCTGGCGCGAGGTGTCGGCGATCACCACGGCGCGATGCTTGAGGATTTCCGCGGCGGGCAGCGGCTCGCGCGCCTTCGCCAGCGGATGCGACGGCGCCATGGCGAACACCGGCTGCGAGCGGCCGAGCAGGCGTGTGCGGTAGCCGCCGCCCGGCGGCATGTCGCCGGGCGCGCCGATGGCCAGGTCGGCGCGGCGCGTCGCCAGGGCGTCCCAGCAGCCGCCGAGCACTTCGGTCGTCAGGCGCAGCCGCGTGCCGGACATCTCCTTGTAGAAGTCCCCGACCAGCGGCCACAGCGCGTTGACGTCGAGCACCGCCTCGACGGCGATGCGCAACTCGTGCTCCCAGCCGGTGGCGATGCGCTTGACGCGGCACTCCAGCTCGCCGGCAGCGCTGAGCAGGTGGCGACCCTCCTCCAGCAGCAGGCGGCCGGCCGGCGTCAGCACGGCGCGGCGGCCCTGGCGCACGAACAGCGTCACGGCGAGGTCGACCTCCAGCTTCCTGACGGCATGGGTCAGCGCCGAGGGGACGCGGTGCAGGGCCTCGGCCGCGGCGGCGAAGCTGCCGCGCGCGTCGATGGCGTCGAGGATCTGCAGGGCGTCGAGGGAAATCTGCATGTTGAAAATAATTGAACGTTAAAGTCGAAATTATTCGCTTTTTTTCAGGATAGGCAGGATTTACCATGCAGTCAAACAGTGAAAACATTTAACTGATAACGGAGAGACCATCATGATCGATCTGCGCAAAGGCACCGACCGCGGCCACGCCAACCACGGCTGGCTGGACACCTGGCACACCTTTTCCTTCGCCGACTACCACGACCCGGCGCAGATGGGCTGGAGCGCGCTGCGCGTCATCAACGAGGACGTCGTCGCGCCCGGCATGGGCTTCGGCATGCACGGCCACCGCGACATGGAGATCGTCACCTGGATCCTCGACGGCGCGCTCGAGCACAAGGACAGCATGGGCAACGGCGCGGTGATCCGCCCCGGCGAGGCGCAGCGCATGAGCGCCGGCAAGGGCGTGCTGCACAGCGAGTTCAATCCGGCGCCGGACCAGGCCACGCACCTGCTGCAGATATGGATCGAGCCGAACGTGCGCGGCGTCAAGCCGAGCTACGAGCAGACCTTCTTCCCGCCCGAGGAGCGGCGCGGCCGCCTGCGCCTGATCGCCTCCGGCGACGGGCGCGACGGCAGCGTCACCATCCACCAGGACGCAGCGCTCTACGCCGCGCTGCTGGCGCCGGGCGAGACGGTGCGCCACGCGCTGGCGCCGGGACGGCATGCCTACCTGCACGTCGCGCGCGGCGCCGTGCAATGCAATAGTCAGTCCCTGCGGGACGGCGACGGCGCCAAGATCGCCGATGAAAGCGTTTTGGAGATTGCCGCGAGTGAAGACGCGGAGATCCTGTTGTTCGACCTACCCTGAAAGGAAATGGCAATGAAGCATGTAGTGGTGGTGTATCACAGCGGCTACGGCCACACCGAGCGCCAGGCGAGGGCCGTGGCGGAAGGCGCGGCGGCGGTGGAGGGGGTGAAAGTGCAGCTGTTTTCCGTGGCCGATGCAGAGCGGAACTGGGACGCCCTGGCGGCGGCCGATGCGATCATCTTCGGCGCGCCGACCTACATGGGCAGCGTCTCGGGCGACTTCAAGAAGTTCATGGATGCCAGCTCCAAGGCCTGGTTCTCCTCGGCCTGGAAGGACAAGCTGGCCGCCGGCTTCACCAATTCCGGCAGCCAGAACGGCGACAAGCTGAATTCCCTCGTCCAGCTGATGATCTTCGCCAACCAGCACGGCATGCTGTGGGTCAGCCTGGGGCTCATGCCCGGCAACAACAACAGCAAGGGCTCGGTAAACGACCTCAACCGCCTCGGCAGCTTTTCCGGCGCGATGTCGCAGTCGAACGTGGACCAGGGCGCCGACGCCATGCTGGAAAGCGACCTGAAGACCGCCGCCCATCTGGGCAAGCGCGTGGCCGAAACCGCGCTGCGTTACAGCAGGCCCTAACCCGTGCCGCGGCGGGCGAGCCAGATGCCGGCCAGCACCGCCGCGGCGCCGATCCATTGCAACGGCGCCAGCGCCTCGCCGAACAGCAGCCAGGCGAAGGCCGCCGCCGCGACCGGCTGCAGCAGCAGGCTGACCGAGGAGAAGCTCGCCGACAGGTGCGCCACGGCATAGGCGATCAGGCTCTGCCCGGCGAACTGGCAGACCAGCGCCAGGCCGAGCAGCACGATCCATCCGGATAGCGTCGCAGGCAGGATCGTTTCCCCCATTGCGAGTGCCACCGGCAGCAGGACCGCCGCGCAGGCCGTGCCGGAAAACAGCATGATTCGCGCGGTCGATTGCGAGTCGCGCAGGCGCTTCACGCAGAGCTGGTAGCCGGCATAGAACACCGCCGTCAGCACGCCGAGGCCGTCGCCGAGCAGGACCGCGCCGGGACCGCCCAGGTTCGCCCCCATCAGCAGCGCCGCGCCGGTCAGCGATACCAGCATGCCGGCAAAGAAGATCGGCTTCGCGCGTTCGCCCAGCAGCGCCCAGGCGCCGATGGTGACGACAACCGGCGCCAGGTTGGCAAGGAAGGTGGCGTTGGCGACGCTGGTGAGGCGGATCGACCAGTGCCAGACGGCGAGATCCGCCGCGAAGAAGACGCCGGCCAGCATTGCCATCGGCCATCCGGCTGTCGTGCCCGAGGGAGGCTGGCGCCGTTCCTCCAGGACGGCCCAAAGCGCGAGCAGCGGCAATGCCAGGAGCAGGCGCCAGAAAGCCGTCGCCACCGGTCCCACCTCGGACCAGCGCACGAAGATCGGCGCGAAGGCGATGCCGATGGCGCCGGCGAACAAGGCCGCCAGCGCCCACCTGCCGGGGTTCATCGAAGGGCGTCTTGCTGCCGGGTACGGACGATGCGGTTGCGCCCCAGCCGCTTGGCCTCGAGCAGCGCCTCGTCGGCGGCGTGGGTGAGGTCGTTGCCCGTGGTCCAGGCCGGGAAGCAGGCGATGCCGGCGCTGAAGGTGGCGCGCAGGGTGCCGCCGGCATGGGCGTGCGGCAGGGTGGCGAAGTCGGCGCGGATGCAGTCGAGCACGGCCTCGGCTTCGTCGAGGCAGGCGCTGCGCAGGACGACGAGGAACTCCTCGCCGCCGTAGCGCCCGATGATGTCCGAGGCGCGCAGCCTGCCTTTCAGCAGCCAGGCCAGGCTGCGGATGACCTGGTCGCCGACCGGGTGGCCGTAGGAGTCGTTGATCGACTTGAAATGGTCGATGTCGAGCATCGCCACGCACAGCGGCTCGGGCGTGTTCTGCAGGGACTGCACCAGCAGGTTCAGGCGGCTCTTCGCCGCCGAGTGGTTGAGCAGGCCGGTCAGGCTGTCGTGCTGGCTGTGGCGCTGCATTTCGCGGTAGCGCTCGATCTTGGTCTTCACCACGGCCGCCAGCAGCACCGGGTTGCAGGGCTTGGTGAGGAACTGGTCGCCGCCCAGCCGCAAGGCCTCGACCTGCATGCCCATGTCGGTTTCGCTGGAGAGGTACACCACCGGCAGGGACTGGTAGGCCGTCAGCTGGCGCAGCACGCGGGTGGCCTCCACGCCGGTGCAGTGCGGCATGTACATGTCCATCAGGACGAGGTCGGGGCGATACTGCTCGACCGCCGACAGAAGCAGTTGCGGGTTGCCGATCGGGTGGCTGTCGATGCCGTGCTGCGACAGGGAACGCTGGATCATGGCGACCGCCGTCGGCGAGTCCTCCACCACGAGAACGCGGTAGGGATCCTGTTCGCGCGACTGCAGCAGGTCGAGGACGCGGCCGAGCACGGTGAAGGTTTCCTGCTCGGACTGGATGGCGGCGTCGGCCCCGGCGCGCATCAGCGCCACGGTGGTTTCCAGCGACTTGGGCACCGACAGGCAGAACAGCTGGCTGGTCGGATGCTCGCTGCGGATCTGCTGGATGGACTGCAGTTCTGGCGAGGCATAGCCGCCGGCCTGCGGGATGAACAGGGCGACGAGCGGCGAAGCGTCGTTCGGCGTCGGCTCGCCCCAGCCGAAACGCAGCACGCGGAAGCCGAAGAAGCCGAGCTGTTCGGTAAGGCCAGGCACCCAGGCGTGGCTTTCCTCGGCAATCAGCCAGATCGCGCGCGGCTTGGCCCACTCGGCGCCGGCATGCGGCAGCGGGGAAGGGTGGCGGCGATGTTCCTCATCGGCGCCGGGTTGGGGCGCCAGGGCGTGTTCGATGGTGTGCAGCAGGGTGTCGATCTGGCGTTCCAGGGCGGTCGCATCCTGCGCGCCGACCGGATGCGACGATTCGTTGCCGAAAAGGGCCAGGGCGGCATTTTCCAGGCCCTCGCATTGGCGCAGCAGCCCCGGCAGCTTGAGGCTGTTCAGCTGCTCGGTGAGGTTGTCGAGGGCGAGCGTGAATTCGACGAAGTGCTCGAAGCTGCCGTGGGCGCCGTAATCCTGCCAGCGTGCCTTGAGCGAACGCAGGCAGGCGTCCAGGGAACGCTGTTCGGGCGATTGGAAAACCGTGGCTTCGTTTTTCATGGGGGAGAGGCGCATTATGGAGAAACGGCGACACCTCGGCAACGCCAGAAAACTCCAGGCGAAAAAATTTGAGGCCTCGCCGAAATGGGATCGGACTTAAAATACGCCCATGTCGCCCCCCGCCTTCGTCCATCTCCGCCTGCACAGCGAATATTCCATAGCTGACGGCATGGTGCGCCTCGACGAGGCCGTGGCCCAGGCGGCCGCCGACGGCATGCCGGCGCTGGCGCTGACCGACCTGGCCAACCTGTTCGGCATGGTCAAGTTCTACAGCGGGGCGCGCAGCCGCGGCCTCAAGCCGATCATCGGCTGCGACGCCTGGGTGGAGCCCGCCGCGGGGGCCGGCGACCGCGACCGGCCCGCCCGCCTGCTCCTGCTGGTGAAGAACCGCGGCGGCTACCTGCGCCTGTGCGAACTGCTGACGCAGGCCTATCTCGGGCCGCGCAGCCGCGGCCGGGCGGAGATTCCGCGCGCCGCCTTCGCTGCCGGCGACAATGCCGGCCTGATCGCCCTGTCCGGCGCCGCCCTGGGCGATGTCGGCCAGGCGCTCCTGATGGGCAACGCCGCCTCGGCCGAGGCGGCCGCGCGCGAGTGGGCGCGGCTGTTCCCCGACAGCTTCTACCTCGAGCTGCAGCGCTACGGCCAGCCGCAGGCCGAAGCGCTGGTGGCGGCGAGCGTGGCGCTGGCGGCGCAACTGAACCTGCCGGTGGTGGCGACCCATCCCATCCAGTTCATCGACAAGGACGACTTCAAGGCGCATGAGGCGCGTGTGTGCATCGCCGAGGGCTATGTGCTGGCCGACCCGCGCCGGCCGAAGCAGTTCACAGAGGAGCAGTACTTCAAGTCGCAGGCCGAGATGCAGGCGCTCTTCGCCGACCTGCCGGAAGCGCTGGAAAATTCGGTCGAGATTGCCCGCCGCTGCAACCTGTCCATCGAACTGGGCAAGAACCGGCTGCCGCAGTTTCCCGTGCCGGAAGGCGTCACCCTCGACGACTACCTGACGCAACAGGCAGAGGCGGGCTTGGAGCGGCGGCTCGCCCACCTCTATCCCGACACCACCGAGCGGGAGCAGAAGCGGCCGGAATACGCCGAGCGGCTCGCCTTCGAGTGCAAGACCATCCAGCAGATGGGCTTTCCCGGCTACTTCCTCATCGTCGCCGACTTCATCAACTGGGCCAAGCAGAACGGCGTGCCGGTCGGGCCCGGCCGCGGCTCCGGCGCCGGCTCGCTGGTGGCCTACTCGCTCGGCATCACGGACCTCGACCCGCTGCGCTACGAGCTGCTGTTCGAGCGCTTCCTCAACCCGGAGCGGGTGTCGATGCCCGACTTCGACGTGGACTTCTGCCAGGAAGGGCGCGATCGCGTCATCGACTACGTCAAGCGCAGCTACGGCAACCACGCCGTCTCGCAGATCGCCACCTTCGGCACCATGGCGGCCAAGGCGGTGATCCGCGACGTCGGCCGCGTGCTCGACCTCGGCTTCAATTTCGTCGACCAGTTCGCCAAGCTGATTCCCAACGAGCTGGGCATCACGCTGAAGGACGCGCGGGAGAAGGAGCCGGCCATCAACGAGCGCGCCGAGCGCGAGGAGGAGATCCGCCAGCTGCTCGAGCTGGCGGAGAAGCTGGAGGGCTTGACGCGCAACGTCGGCATGCATGCCGGCGGCGTGCTCATCGCGCCGGGCAAGCTGACCGACTTCTGCCCGCTCTATTCGGCCGGCGGCGCCGAGTCGGCGGTGAGCCAGTTCGACAAGGACGACGTCGAGAAGGCCGGTCTGGTGAAGTTCGACTTCCTCGGTCTGCGCACGCTGACCATCCTGGCCGAGGCGGTGCGCTTCGTGAAGGAAGTGGAGGACGTCGAGGTGGACCTCGACCGGCTGCCGCTCGACGACAAGCCGACCTACGACCGCATCTTCAAGACGGCCAACACCACGGCGGTGTTCCAGTTCGAATCGCGCGGCATGAAGGACACGCTGGTGCAGGCCAAGCCCGACCGGCTGGAGGACCTCATCGCCCTGAACGCGCTCTACCGGCCGGGGCCGATGGACTTCATTCCGAACTTCATCGCGCGCAAGCACGGCCGCGAGCGCATCGTCTATCCGCACCCGCTGCTCGAGCGGGTCGTCGGCATGACCTACGGCATCATGGTGTACCAGGAGCAGGTGATGCAGGCCGCCCAGGTGGTGGCCGGCTACTCGCTCGGCGGCGCCGATCTCCTGCGCCGCGCCATGGGCAAGAAGAAGCCGGAGGAGATGGCCCAGCAGCGCGCGATCTTCGTCGCGGGCGCCGAGAAAAACGGCATCGGCGCCGACAAGGCCAACGAGATCTTCGACACCATGGAGAAGTTCGCCGGCTACGGCTTCAACAAGTCCCACGCCGCCGCCTACTCCCTCGTCGCCTACCAGACGGCGTATCTCAAGTGCCACCATCCGGCGGCTTTCATGGCGGCGACGCTGTCCTCGGAAATGGCCGATACCGACAAGGTGCAGTTCTTCGTCGCCGACGCCGTCTCCAACGGACTGACTTTCCTGCCGCCCGACGTCAACCGCAGCCGCCACCGCTTCACGCCGGTGGACGCGAAGACCATCCGTTACGGGCTGGGCGCCATCAAGGGCACCGGCGAGTCGGCCATCGGCGCGATGCAGCGCGCGCGCGAGGCCGGCGGCGACTTCACGGACCTCTTCGATTTCTGCAGGCGCATCGACAAGCGCGTGGTGAACCGACGCGTCATCGAGGCGCTGATCCGCGCCGGCGCCTTCGATTCCATCGACGAGCGCCGTGCCAGCCTGATGGCCTCGGTCGGCATCGCCCTGGAGGCGGCGGAGCAGGCCGAGCGCAACGCCCTGCAGGTCGGCCTTTTCGATGCCGGCGGCGGACAGGACCAGCCGTTGAAGATGATCGAGGCGACGCCCTGGAGCGAGCGCGAGCGGCTGCTCAACGAGAAGCAGGCGCTCGGCTTCTTCCTCTCGGGGCATCCCTACAACGAGGTGCGCGCCGAGCTGTCGGCCTTCATCCGCCGCCCGCTCTCGGCACTCGAGCCGCAGAAGGAGCCGGTGCTGCTGGCCGGCATCGTCACCGCCACCCGTACCCAGATGACCCGCCGCGGCAAGATGATCGTCGTCACGCTCGACGACGGCACGGCGCAGGTCGAGATGACGGTGTTCAACGAACTGTACGACGCCGAGCGCGCCAAGATCCGCGAGGACGAGCCGCTCATCGTCGAGGGCAAGGTGAGCCGCGACGACTTCAACGGCGGCCTGCGCGTGGTGGCCGACAGGCTGATGACCCTGGCCGAGGCGCGTGGACGCTATGCCAAGGCGCTGCGCCTGGCGCTGAACGGAAAAGTCAGTCGCGGCGATACGGCGGCCGCCGAGCGGTTGCGCGTCCTCCTGGCGCCATATCGCAACGGGCCCTGCCCGGTGCGCGTGCGCTACCGCAATGCGCAGGCCGAGTGCGAGCTGCCGCTGGGTGAGTCGTGGCGGGTGCGCCTCGACGACGAGTTGCTGTCCGGCCTGCAGCAGTGGCTGCAGGCGGAGAACGTCGAGGTGATCTACCAATGAGCTTCTTCATCGACAGCGCGATGCTGGATGCGCTCGGCGCCGAGGCAAAGCAAAGCCTGCGCCTGCGCAAGAACCGCAATTTCCATGCGCACGAATCGGCGGCTTCGCACCGCTTGCTGAACGCGCTGGAACCCGGCTCCTACCTGCAGCCGCATCGCCATCTTGATGCAACGAAGGACGAGTCCATCCTCATCCTGCGCGGGGTGCTGGGGGCAGTCTTCTTCGACGAATCCGGCGCGGTGACGGACACGGCGCTGCTGTCCCCAGGCGGCGCGACGGTGGGGCTGAATATCCCGAGCGGCACCTACCATACGGTTTTCGCCCTCGAGGCGGGGACGGTTATCTTCGAGGCCAAGGCGGGACCTTACGCGCCGCTTGTGGCGGCGGAAAAAGCGCCTTGGGCGCCGGCCGAAGGCGCCGTGGAGGCGAAAGATTACATGGAGAGACTGAGCCGTCTTGTCGTGTCGCGCGAGGCCGACAACAAGGCTGGGAGGCAGTAGGTCAACCGAGGCAGGCCAGCATGGCTTCCGCGCCGGAGACCTCGAATTTCCCCGGTGCCTCGACGTTCAGCTGTTTCACCACGCCATCTTCTACCAACATCGAGAAGCGTTGCATGCGCAGGCCCATGCCGCGCGGCGTCAGGTCCATCTCCAGGCCTAGCGCGCGCGTCCAGGAGGCATTGCCGTCGCCGAGCATGCGCACGCGGCCGTCGACGCCCTGGTCATGACCCCAGGCGCCCATGACGAAAGCGTCGTTGGCCGCCACGCACCAGATTTCATCGACCCCCTTGGCCTTCAGCGCCTGGTATTGGGCGAGATACCCCGGCAGGTGCTTGGCGGAGCAGGTCGGCGTGTAGGCGCCGGGCAGGCCGAAGACGACGATGCGCTTGCCGCGGGCCGCGGCGAGGACGTCCACCTCTTCGGGATTCATCGGACAGCCGGCGGCCTCGTCGAAATGGGTGGCTTCGGTGAGCGTGCCGGCGGGGAGCTTGTCGCCGATCTTGATGGTCATGTCGCCTCCTTTTTACGCCAGGTCTGCCGCCAGCGAATCGCGCACGGCCGGCGGCACGGTGACGGATTCGCGGTAGAGGTCGTGGTCGATGCCGGCGCGGATGGCGGCGCCGCCCTTCGCCGCGGCGATCATCTGTGGCGTCAGCTCGAAGCGCAGGAAGTGCACCGCGGCGGTCTTGTCCTCGGTCTCGCGGTCGAGGTCCTCGTTGGCGATGGGGTACACCTTCTCGCAGCCCTCGACCTGCATCCAGACCTTCTTCTCGATGCCGATCAGCTTCGCCAGGGCCGTGCGGCGCTCGCTCTCGTCGCTATATTCGACCATGAAGGTGGCCTTCCAGTTGTGGCCGTCAGGGATGAGCGGGTTGTAGACGTCCAGTTCCTCCTGGATCAGTTCCGGCTCGAACATGCGCTCGAGGCGCAGCATCTCCTGCACCTGGTACTGCATGGTGAGGGCGTCCTCGAAATACAGTGTGGCGTGATCGCCGATCGGCAGCTGGCGGTTCTTCTTGTGCGCGATCACCTTGGCGCGGAACTCCGGCCGCACGCGGGCGTATTTCTCGAGGCTGAAAAGGTCTTCGTGGCGCAACATAGTCAGACTCCGTAGGCTTTTCTCAACAGGGTGATGGGGTGTTCGGGCGACGTGCCGTCGCCGCGGATATGGCCGATGTGGTGGCCCGCCATGGCGCAGTCGCTGCCGTAGTGGTCGGGCTGCGCCTCGTTCACGCGCTTGACCACCGGCTTGACGATCTTCACGGCGAATTCGTGGAATTCCTTCTTCACGGCGTAGGTGCCGTCGTGGCCGGAGCAGCGCTCGATGATGTCCACCTCGGTGCCCGGCACCAGGGACAGCGCCTCCTTCGTCTTCGGCCCGATGTTCTGCACGCGCTGGTGGCAGGCGGCATGGTAGGACACCTTGCCCAGCGGCGACTTGAAGTTAGTCTTCAGCTTGCCTTCCCTGTGGCGCAGCATCAGGTACTCGAAGGGGTCGTAGAAGGCGTTCTTCACCTTCAGCACCTCCGGGTCGTCCGGGAACATCAGCGGCAACTCCTGCTTGAACATCAGCACGCAGGAGGGCACCAGCGCGGTGAGGTCCCAGCCGGCGTCGACCAGCTTCGCCAGTTGCGGAATGTTCACTTCCTTCGCCGCCTTGACGGACTCGAGGTCGCCCAGCTCCAGTTTCGGCATGCCGCAGCAGCGTTCCCTCTCGGCCAGCGTGACCGGGATGCCGTTGTGGGCGAACACGGCGGCGAGGTCCTCGCCGGGGCCGGGCTCGTTGCGGTTCATGTAGCAGGTGGCGAAGAGGGCCACCTTGCCTTTCGTCTCGCCCGCTGGTTCGGCCGGCGTGTCGAGCGGCAGCTTGTCCAGGCGGCTGCGCAGCGGCCGGCTGGAGAACTCGGGCAGCCAGGCCTCGGCATGGATGCCGGCGACGGCTTCCAGCGCCTTGCGGGCAGGACCGATCTTGTTGACGGCATTCACCGTCTGGGCGACGACCGGTATCCCGGCGAGCTTGCCGACCGCGTCGGTGCTGGTCAGCACCTTGTCGCGCAGCTTGGTGGTGCCCTTCTTGAAGTGCACCGCCTTGGCGCGCAGCATGAGATGCGGGAAATCCAGGTTCCACTCATGCGGCGGCACGTAGGGGCACTTGGTCATGTAGCAGAGGTCGCACAGGTAGCAGTGCTCGACGACTTTCCAGTAGTCCTCCTTCTTGACGCCGTCCACCTCCAGGGTCGGCGACTCGTCGACCAGGTCGAACAGGGTCGGGAAGGACTGGCACAGGCTGACGCAGCGACGGCAGCCATGGCAGATGTCGAAGACGCGCTCCATCTCGTGGTTGAGCGCGGCCTCGTCGTAGAAAGCCGGATTGTTCCAGTCGAGGGGGTGACGGGTGGGCGCTTCGAGGTTGCCTTCGCGGGACGTCGGTGCGGCCATGTTGTTCTCCCTATGTTTCTTTGGAAAGCGCGTCCGGCCCCGAGGCGGGGCCGGAAGGCTTCCTTCTTCCTTACTTGCCCAGTTCGTTCAGGGCCTTCTGGTAGCGGTTGGCGTGCGAACGCTCCGCCTTGGCCAGGGTCTCGAACCAGTCGGCGATCTCGTCGAAGCCCTCGGAACGCGCGTCCTTCGCCATGCCCGGGTACATGTCGGTGTACTCGTGGGTCTCGCCGGCGACGGCGGACTTCAGATTGTCGGCGGTGGCGCCGAAGGGCAGGCCGGTGGCCGGGTCGCCGCACTTCTCCAGGTACTCCAGATGTCCGTGGGCGTGGCCGGTCTCGCCTTCAGCGGTCGAGCGGAACAGGGCCGCCACGTCGGCATAGCCCTCGACGTCGGCCTTGTTTGCGAAGTACAGGTAGCGGCGGTTGGCCTGGGATTCGCCGGCAAAGGCGTCCTTCAGATGCTTTTCGGTTTTGCTTCCTTTGAGTTGCATGGTCTGACTCCTCACGTGGGTTGAATGCGACAAGACCTAACGAACGGCCTTGACGGAGCCAAAGATATTCCCCTTTCAAGCGAAAGGGAAATTGGATTTTTTAAACTTTCAGATAGTCTTTCGCTATCGTCTGGCAACCGCACGCGTGCCGGGCAGCCTGCAGTCGAGCAGGGCGCGCCGGACCACTTCGACAGCCTGATGGCGCGGGTAGCTGGTCCGCCAGACCAGGCCGACGCGGCGCGTCGGGTTGGGCTCGCGAAACGGCCGCACGCGAAGGAGCGGGTCCTTGGGAGAGATATCGTCCACGGCCGAGGCGGGCATCACCGTGACGCCGACGCCGCTGGCGACCATGTGGCGGATGGTCTCCAGCGAGCTGCCCTCGATGACGTGGGGCGAGATGCCGGCCTGGCTGCTCGCCGTCGCGCAGAGATCGAGCACCTGGTCGCGGAAGCAGTTGCCGGCGCCGAGCATCAGGAGCTGCGCGTCGAGCAGGGCGGAGGAGGCGATGGCCTTTTGTTTCGCCCAGGGATGGGTGGTGGGGGCCAGCACGCGGAATTCCTCATCGTAAACGGCCTGCGCCACCAGCGAGGGCTCCTCCACCGGCAGGGCGAGGATGGCGAGGTCGAGCTCGTTGTTCTTCAGCTTCTCGACCAGCCGGTGCGTGTAGTTTTCCTCGAGGATCAGCGGCATCTCCGGCGCACGTGCCTTGACCAGCGGCACCAGGCGCGGCAGCAGCCAGGGCGCGATGGTGAAGATGACGCCGACGCGCAGCGGCCCGACCAGGGGGCCCTTGTCCGCGGCGGCGATTTCCGCCACCTGCGCCGCCTCGGCCAGGACCTTCTCCGCCTGGGCGACAATGCGCTGGCCGACGGGCGTCACACGGACTTCCTGCGGCGAGCGTTCGAAGAGGATGACGCCGAGTTCCTCCTCCAGCTTCTTCACTGCAACCGACAACGTCGGCTGCGAGACGAAGCATTTCTCCGCGGCGCGGCCGAAGTGGCGCTCGCGGGCGAGGGCGACGATGTAGCGCAGGTCGGTCAGCGTCATGCGGTAGGCCATTGCTCGAAATCGTTGAAGTCGCCGCTGCCGAGTTCGACCTCGACGCGGTCGACGCGCGCCCCCGGCGGGCCGCGCCGGGCCCAGGCGATCATCGCCGCGACCGCCTCGTCGCTGCCGGCGACCATGGCTTCCACCGTGCCGTCGCGGCGGTTGCGCACCCAGCCGGCGACGTCCTCCTTTTGCGCCGCCCAGGCCAGCGAGGCGCGAAAGCCGACGCCTTGCACTCGTCCGTGAATGACGAGGCGCCGGCGTTCCATCACTTCACTTTCATGCCCGGCTGCGCGCCGCTGTCCGGGCTGAGCAGGAAGATGCCCGGGCCTTCGCCGGAGGCGGCCAGCACCATGCCCTCCGAGAGGCCGAATTTCATCTTGCGCGGCGCCAGGTTCGCCACCATCACCGTCAGCCGTCCGGTCAGCGTTGCGGGATCGTAGGCCGACTTGATGCCGGCGAATACCGTGCGCGTCTCGGTGCCGAGGTCGAGCGTCAGCTTGATGAGTTTTTCCGCCCCTTCGACGTGCTCGGCACTGGCGATGCGGGCGACGCGCAGGTCCACCTTGGAAAAATCGTCGATCGAGATGTGGGACACGGCGGCCTTCTCCTCTGTGTGCTGCTGATGCTCGGCGTGGCGCTGCTGCGAATGGGGTTGCGGCGCGGCGGCCGGTGCGAGCGATTCCTTGTTGGCTTCGAGCAGGGCGTCGATCTGCTTGCGCTCCACCCGCGTGGTGAGGTGCTTGTATTCGCCGATGGCGTGGCCGCCCGGCAGCAGCGCAGAAGCGTCGGCCCAGGCCAGCGGCGAGACCTTGAGGAAAGCCTCGACATCGGCCGCCAGTTTCGGCAGTACCGGCTTCAGATAGATCGTCAGCAGGCGGAACAGGTTGAGCGCCTCCGAGCAGACGCGGTGCAACTCGGCGTCCGCGCCCTCCTTCTTCGCCAGTTCCCAGGGCGCATGGTCGTTCACGAACTGGTTGGCGCGGTCGGCCAAGGCCATGATCTCGCGCACGGCCTTGCCGTACTCCCGCGCCTCGTAATGCGCGGCGATCGCTTCGCCCGCCGCCTGCGCGTCGCCGAGCAAATCGCTTGAGGAAGCCGCCAGCGCGCCGCCGAAGCGCTTGTGGATGAAGCCGGCGCAGCGCGAGGCGATGTTGACGAACTTGCCGACGAGGTCTGAATTCACCCGGGCGATGAAATCGTCGAGGTTGAGGTCGATGTCCTCCATCGACGCGTTGAGCTTGGCGGCGTAGTAGTAGCGCAGCCACTCGGGGTTCAGGCCCTGCTTGAGATAGCTTTCGGCGGTGATGAAAGTGCCGCGCGATTTCGACATCTTCTGGCCGTCGACGGTGAGGAAGCCGTGGGCGAACACCGCCGTCGGGATGCGGTAGCCGGCATGCTCCAGTTCGGCCGGCCAGAACAGGGCGTGGAAGTAGAGGATGTCCTTGCCGACGAAGTGGTAGAGCTCGGTGCCGGCTTTCGCAGCCGCTTGCTTGTCGGTGAAGGCGGCGACATCGATGTCCGGCGTGCGCGCGGCGAGGTTCTTGAGGCTGCCAAAGTAGCCGATCGGCGCGTCCAGCCAGACATAGAAATACTTGCCCGGCGCGCCGGGGATCTCGAAGCCGAAGTAGGGGGCGTCGCGCGAAATGTCCCAGTCGGTGAGCTTGTTCTCGCCTGCTTCGCCCAGCCACTCCTGCAGCTTGTTCACCGCCTCGGGCTGGGTCTTGCAGACTTCGCGCGTCGCGCGGCGCAGGAATTCCTGGCAGCGCGGGTCGGAGAGCTTGAAGAAGTAGTGGTCGGAGGACTTGCGCACCGGCACCGCGCCGGAGACGGCGGAGACGGGGTTCTTCAGGTCGGTGGGCGCGTAGGCGGCGCCGCAGGACTCGCAGGAGTCGCCGTACTGGTCGACCGCGCCGCACTTCGGGCACTCGCCCTTGATGTAGCGGTCCGGCAGGAACATCTGCCTGACCGGGTCGTAGAACTGTTCGATGGGGCGCACCTCGATCAGGCCGGCCGCCTTCAGCTTGCCATAGATGTCGTTGGCGAAGTAACGCGTCTCTTCCGAGTGCGTCGAGTGGTAGTTGTCGAAGGCAACGTGGAAGCCGGCGAAATCGCGCGAGTGCTCCTTGTGCACGCGGGCGATCAGTGCCTCGGGCGTGATGCCCTCCTTGTCGGCGCGCAGCATGATCGGGGTGCCGTGGGTGTCGTCGGCGCAGACGTACCAGCATTCGTGGCCGCGCATCTTCTGGAAGCGCACCCAGATGTCGGTCTGGATGTACTCGACCAGATGGCCGAGATGGATGGCGCCGTTGGCGTAAGGCAGGGCGCTGGTGACGAGAATCTTCCGCGGCATTTGGAAATTTGCTTGAAAAAACAGTAATTTTAGCAGTTGGCGTCGGCAAACTGTATTCTGCCGGACCAGATCCGCCATTCCTGAGTATAATGCTCAGGTATTAGAAACCTGATGGAGCATCCCATGAGCATTTCCGAGCTGCAGGTGCAGACGGCCCTGAAGGAAATCACCGACCCGAACACCGGAAAGGATTTCATCAGCACGCGTTCCGCCAGGAACATCAAGGTCGACGGTGCCGACATCGCCGTCGATATCGAGCTGGGCTACCCGGCGAAGAGCCAGATCGACGGCATCCGCAAGGCGGTCATCGACAAGCTGAAGGCGATCCCGGGCGCCGGCAACGTCTCCGCCAACGTCTATAGCAAGATCGTCTCGCACAGCGTTCAGCGCGGCGTGAAGCTGATTCCGCACGTGAAGAACATCATCGCCGTGGCCTCCGGCAAGGGTGGCGTCGGCAAGTCCACCACCGCGGTGAACCTGGCGCTGGCGCTGGCCGCCGAGGGCGCCAATGTCGGACTGCTGGATGCCGACATCTACGGCCCCTCTCAGCCGCAGATGCTGGGCATCACCGACAAGCCCGAGTCGCGCGACGGCAAGACGCTGGAGCCGATGCAGGCCTACGGCTTGCAGGCCATGTCGATCGGTTTCCTCATCGATCCCGAGACGCCGATGGTCTGGCGCGGTCCGATGGTGACCCAGGCGCTGCAGCAATTGCTGGGCGACACCCAGTGGCGCGATATCGACTATCTGGTGATCGACCTGCCGCCGGGCACCGGCGACATCCAGCTCACCCTGGCGCAGCAGGTGCCGGTGACCGGTGCGGTGATCGTCACCACGCCGCAGGACATCGCCCTGCTGGATGCGCGCAAGGGCCTCAAGATGTTCGAGAAGGTTGGCATCCCCATCCTCGGCATCGTCGAGAACATGAGCATCCACATCTGCTCGAAGTGCGGCCACGAGGAGCACATCTTCGGTTCGGGCGGCGGCGAGAAGATGTGCAAGGACTACGAGGTGGAGTTCCTCGGCGCCTTGCCGCTCGACATTGCCATCCGCGAGCAGACCGATTCCGGCAAGCCTACAGTGGCGGCAGCCCCCGAGGGCCGCATTGCCGAGATCTACCGCGGCATCGCGCGGCGCGTCGCCGTGAAGATCGCCGAGCAGGCCAAGGACATGACGGCGAAGTTCCCCAACATCGTGATCCAGAACACCTGAAGAAGTCAGTCCCCGCAGCACGGCGCGGGGCTCTGTTGACCCACCCCCGAAAGAGCGGATAATCCGCTCTTTCCTTTTTTCGGTGGCACGATGAGCATCAAGTCCGACAAGTGGATCCGCCGCATGGCAAAAGAGCACGGCATGATCGAGCCCTTCGAGCCCGGCCAGGTGCGCGAGGTCGACGGCCGCAAGATCGTCTCCTATGGCACGTCCAGCTACGGCTACGACATCCGCTGCTCGAACGAATTCAAGCTGTTCACCGACATCAACTGCACCATCGTCGACCCGAAGAATTTCGACCCGAACTCCTTCGTCGAGATCAAGAACGACTACTGCATCATCCCGCCGAACTCCTTCGCCCTGGCGCGCACGGTCGAGTATTTCCGCATCCCGAGGAACGTCCTGACGGTGTGCCTGGGCAAGAGCACCTACGCCCGCTGCGGCATCATCGTGAACGTCACGCCTTTCGAGCCGGAGTGGGAGGGCTATGTGACGCTGGAGTTTTCCAATACGACGCCGCTGCCGGCGAAGATCTACGCCAACGAGGGCGTGGCGCAGGTGCTGTTCTTCGAGTCGGACGAGGTCTGCGAGACCTCGTACAAGGACCGCGGCGGCAAGTACCAGGGACAGGTCGGCGTGACCCTGCCGAAGATCTAGTTACTAGCGCCTAGCCCACCCACCCTTTATCGCGACCCGCTGCGTGCGGGTCGCCGCATTTCAGGAGCCCACATGCGCTTCCACTTTCCGGTCATCATCATCGACGAAGACTTCCGCTCGGAGAACGCCTCCGGCCTGGGCATTCGCCGCCTGGCCGAGGCCATCGAGGCGGAGGGTATGGAGGTGCTCGGCGTCACCAGCTACGGCGACCTGTCGTCCTTCGCCCAGCAACAGAGCCGCGCCTCGGCCTTCATCCTCTCCATCGACGACGAGGAACTGGCCAACGAGGAGCAGGAGACCATCGCCGAGCTGCGCGCCTTCGTCGGCGGCATTCGCACCCGCAACGCCGAGATCCCGATCTTCCTGCACGGCGAGACGCGTACCTCGCGGCACATTCCGAACGACATCCTGCGCGAATTGCACGGCTTCATCCATATGTTCGAGGACACGCCGGAGTTCATCGCCCGCAACGTGGTGCGCGAGGCCAAGTCCTACCTGGATTCCCTGCCGCCGCCCTTCTTCCGCGCGCTGACGCACTATGCCGCCGACGGCTCCTACTCCTGGCACTGCCCGGGCCACTCCGGCGGCGTCGCCTTCCTGAAATCGCCCGTGGGCCAGATGTTCCACCAGTTCTTCGGCGAGAACATGCTGCGCGCCGACGTCTGCAACGCCGTCGAGGAACTGGGCCAGCTGCTCGACCATACCGGCCCGGTCGCCGCCTCGGAGCGCAACGCCGCGCGCATCTTCAACGCCGACCACCTGTTCTTCGTCACCAACGGCACGTCGACCTCGAACAAGATCGTCTGGCACTCCACCGTGGCGCCCGGCGACATCGTCGTCGTCGATCGCAACTGCCACAAGTCGGTGCTGCACTCGATCATCATGACCGGCGCGATTCCCGTCTTCCTCATGCCGACGCGCAACAACTACGGCATCATCGGGCCGATCCCGAAGTCGGAATTCGCCTGGAAGAACATCCAGAAGAAGATCGCCGCGCATCCCTTCGCCTCGAAGGTGAAGGGCAAGCCGCGCGTGCTGACCATCACCCAGTCCACTTACGACGGCATCCTCTACAACGTCGAGGAAGTCAAGGAGATGCTGGACGGGAAGATCGACACCCTGCATTTCGACGAGGCCTGGCTGCCGCACGCCGCCTTCCACGACTTCTACGGCGACTATCACGCCATCGGTGCCGACCGGCCGCGCTGCAAGGAGTCGATGGTGTTCTCCACGCAGTCCACGCACAAGCTGCTGGCCGGCCTTTCGCAGGCCTCGCAGATCCTCGTGCAGGACTCGCAGAACCGCAGGCTCGACCGCGATGTCTTCAACGAGGCCTACCTGATGCATACCTCGACCTCGCCGCAGTACGCCATCATCGCCTCCTGCGACGTGGCGGCGGCGATGATGGAGGAACCTGGCGGGAAGTCGCTGGTCGAGGAGTCCATCGCCGAGGCGCTGGACTTCCGCCGCGCCATGCGCAAGGTCGACGAGGAATGGGGCGCCGACTGGTGGTTCAAGGTGTGGGGGCCGGACGACCTGTCCGAAGAGGGCATCGAGGAGCGCGAGGCCTGGATGCTCAAGCCGGGCGAGCGGTGGCACGGCTTCGGCCAGCTGGCCGACGGCTTCAACATGCTCGACCCGATCAAGGCCACGGTCATCACGCCGGGCCTCGACGTGGACGGTGATTTCGCCGACTGGGGCATTCCCGCGGCGATCGTCACCAAATACCTGGCCGAGCATGGCGTCATCGTTGAAAAGTGCGGCCTCTATTCCTTCTTCATCATGTTCACCATCGGCATCACCAAGGGCCGCTGGAACACGATGGTCACCGAATTGCAGCAGTTCAAGGACGATTACGACAAGAACCATCCGTTGTGGAAAGTGCTGCCCGAGTTCGTGGCCAAGCACCCACGCTACGAGCGCGTCGGCCTGCGCGACCTCTGCCAGCAGATTCACGACGTTTACAAGGCCAATGACGTGGCGCGACTGACCACCGAAATGTACCTGTCGGACATGGTGCCGGCGATGGCGCCTGCAGAGGCCTTCGCCAAGATGGCCCATCGGGAGATCGAACGGGTCGAGATCAACGAACTCGAAGGGCGCGTCACCAGCGTCCTCCTCACCCCCTACCCGCCGGGCATTCCCTTGCTGATTCCCGGCGAGCGCTTCAACCGCACCATCGTGAATTACCTGAAATATGCGCGCGACTTCAACGAGCGTTTCCCCGGCTTCGAGACCGACATCCATGGCTTGGTAAAAGACGAGTCGAACGGCAAGGTGCGCTATTTCGTGGACTGCGTCAGGTAATCTGCGTTATTCCAGAAACGACCTTAGAAGCGCGCCATAACCCATTGACAGATTAAGAAAATTAAATACAATTCATCATTGATTTAAACCATCGGACTGGACCGGCCATGCGCCTTCTTGTCTTTCTGGGTTTCCTGGTCCTGACGTTTCTGGTGCCAGCAGGATTGGCCCATGAGAATTCCACGGCAGAAAATGCGGATTCGCCCGTGCTGCCGATTGATGGAAATCGATGAATGGATTAACCTTTCACAATTCCGCTCAGTGCATGATTACCCAGGCGACCATTTCGGCCTGGCAGGGGGCTCGATGAAGAACACCAACAGCAAGATCCGTATCGCCCTGATCGTTGCGGGCCTTTTCACCGCTGGGCTGGCGCATGCCGACGCTGTGACCGACAACGCCAAGGCGTTGCTCGACAAGGGGGACGCCAAAGCCGCCTATGCCTTGCTTGAGCCCCTTGAGTCCGAGCGGGCCGGCGATCCGGGTTATGACTTCCTGCTCGGCCTGGCTGCCCTCGAAATCGGCAAGAATACGAATGCCGTCTTCGCCCTCGAGCGCGTTCTGGCTGTCGACCCGAACCATGTCCGGGCCCGCGCCGAGATCGCCCGCGCCTATGCGGCGCTGGGTGAGACCAAGACCGCCAAGCAGGAATTCGAAACTGTCAAGCAGCAGGGCGTGCCGCCAGAAGTTGCCGTGACCATCGATCGTGTCCTTTCCGCCATAGAGCGGATTGAGGACGAGGGCCGCACCACCGTGCGCGGCTACGTCGAGGGCACCATCGGACACGATACAAACATCAACAGCGCAACATCCGACCGCAACGTAGCGGTGCCGGTCTTCGGTGGTGCAATTTTTACGCTAGGGCCCGGCGGCGTGCGCCGCAGCGACTCATTCACATCGTTCGGTGGCGGTCTGAGCCTGCGCAAACCGCTGGACAGGGAGTGGGCCCTTACCGCCGGTTTGAACGGCAGCAAACGCATGAATTTCGACGTCGATGAGTTCGACACTGGCTCCACCGATGCCCACCTCGGTGTGGTGCGCACTTACGGTAAAGATGTTTTCAGCGCAGCGTTGCAATACAACCAGTTCTGGGTGGACAACAACCGGTATCGCGAAGCGGCGGGAATTACTGCGCAGTGGCAGCACAACTATGACGCCCGCCACCAAGCCAGCCTCTACGTCCAGTATTCCGATCTGCGCTACATGTCGCAGGAAGTGCGCAATGCCGATCGCTTCGTCGCGGGGGCCAACTTTGCCAAGGCCATGCCGGGTTTCAAGACGGTCTTCTACGGCGGCGCATATCTTGGCGAAGAAGTGACCAAAAAAGACAACTTTGAGCATCTCGGCCATACGCTGTACGGTATGCGCATCGGTGCCCAGCATGAGATCCACCGCGATGCCCGTGCCTTCGCCAACCTTGGCTACGAGCATCGCCGCTATGGCGGCGAGGATCCCTTCTTTCTGAAAACGCGCACGGACAATCAGTGGAATCTCGGCGTCGGTGTCGCTTGGACGCCGGCCAAGAACTGGCGCGTGACGCCGCAGTTCCAATATACCGACACTAGGTCGAACGTTGCGCTCAACCGATTCCGGCGCGAAGTCCTTTCGGTTACCGTGCGACGCGAGTTCTGAGCAGGAGTTACCCATGCCGATCGAGTTCAAGACGAAACATTCCAGCGCCCTGCTGATGGCCGCGCTTGCCGCGGCCTTTCCGCTTACCGGCCATGCCGCCAATGCCGCGCGCGTCGATTTCGCTACCGGGGATGTAAAGGCGCTCGCCCCGGATGGCCGCAGCCGGCCGCTGGCCAAGGGGGCAGAGCTTGCCAGCGGCGAGATGATCGATACCGGCAGCGGTCGCGCCCAGGTGCGCTTCACGGATGGTGCGCAAGTGTCGCTGGCGCCGCAGACCCAGTTCCGCATCGACGACTACAGCTTCGCCGGCAAAGCGGATGGCAGCGAGAAGGGCTTCTTCAGCCTGCTCCGGGGCGCGATGCGCACCATTACCGGCCTGGTCGGGCGCACCAACCGCGAGAACTACAAGGTCAACACCACCGTGGCCACCATCGGCATCCGCGGCACGGAATACTCGGTCACTTACGGCAACAGCATCAACGTCACGACGGGCGAGGGCACCGTCGAGGTCTGCAACGCTGCCGGCTGTCTGATCGTGAACAGCGGCGAGACCGCCTATGTGCCGGACTCCAACACCCGCCCGGTGATGACTGACAAGAAGGCGGAAATCCCGCCGCCGCCGGCGCAGGAAGGACAGCTTCCCGGCTTTACATCAGGCAACGACACCACCGGCGATGGTACGCCGGCAGCGATCCTGCCGCCGGCGCCGCCAACGCTGGCTTCTGGCACGGGCTACTCGCTTGCTATCGTCGGGCAATTCAGCGGCTCGCCGGATTACTATTTGTTCGATGGACTCGAGGGCAACACTACGGCGACCTTCAGCAATGGTGGGCTCGCGGAATTCAGTGACACCTATTGGCCGGCGATCGTCAAGCAGGGAGCACCGGTCGGCATGCTCACGGACGGGACCATCGGCTGGGGGCGCTGGATCGACGGGACATTGGATGACGATGGTACGATCCTCAGCATGCAGCACGTCCACTACGTCGTAGGCATGCCGACTCCGGCAGCGGACATGGCGGCGCTGGGAGGCATGATCGGCACTTACTCCCTCCTCGGCTACACCTACCCGACCGCATTCGACGGCAGCACTTGGACCATCGGTACCCAACCGATAAGCGGCAGCCTGACTGCGAATTTCGCTCTTTCGGAAGTGATGGGAAATCTTACCGTTCCTCTGGGGGCGAACACCTATTCGTCCATCTGGAGCGGCTGGATTTCCGGATCCAATTTCTATGGGTCTGGCTCTGTCAGCAGCACTGGAGCCGATTGCGGCGGCAGCGGTTGCTGGTCCTCCACTCTTGGTTTCTTTGCCGGAGCCAGTGCCGCTCGTGCCGGACTTGTTTATGAATTCTATGGAACCCAGTACGGCGATATCCACGGGGCTGCGACGTTCAAGCAGACCGGGCTGACACCGTATTGAGTCCGAGCCGGCCCTGACTTTCGGTTAGCCGGAGAGATACCATTGGCGTCTCGCCGACTTCCCCGGTTCCCCGAACAGGTCTTCGGCAGTCTTCCTTGCAGCCTGGCCAATCAGCCTCGATCGCCCAGGATTCCGGCGCAACATCGCAATGATGTCGTAGGCCTCCTCCTGGGAATCGAAGAGGAAGCCGTTTTCACCGCTGCGGATCCATTCCGTATAACCACCGCGGCGATGACAGACGACGGGCAGGCCCGTGGCCATTGCTTCCAGCACCACCCGGCCGAAAGTTTCTTCGAACAGCCCCGTGCGATAAAAGAAGCAGTCCAGGCTGTGAAGAAATTCCTCGGGAGTTTCCGCACCGGCCGGTATCAATTCGATGCCATCAGCATCCGTTAGCAAATATTCGGCAAGGCAAGTACCGCCCATCAAGCGCACGTTGCACCCATCGAATGCCAGCATTTTGTACAGAGAAAGGTCGTCTTCGTGATGCTTGTGGATCTCGTCCCGGCTCAGCCGGCCGACGGTGTATTGGCGGGTGGCGTTGTCTTCACCGGCCGGGCGGAAGCGGTCGAGGTCGATAGGAGAAGGCTCCACCATACCCTCCATGGCCACGGCATCCCGCAGACGTTTCGAGGGGAAGACCAGGTGCGGGGTCGGCAATCCGGCATCCTTGAGCTCGGTCAGCCAGGCAAAGAAGCGCAGATGGGTAAAAGAGTTGTACTTAACAATGATGCGGTCGGGAGAAGCGATTTGCAGCCATTCGCCCAATTCGTAGTATCCGCCAACTAGAACGAGGGTGCCGCCACGGGGGAAGAGGCCCGCCTCCTGTGCAATCACTTCAATAGGATATGGAGAATATGAAGGATGCGGCGGTAGCGCGCTCCATATCCGCACCATTGCATGCGATCGCAACAGGTCATGCAATGCCAGTGCTTCCAATGCGCTGCCGCTCCATGGAACGTCGAAGCGGTCTACGATGTGGAAGACGGGTAGTGGCATGATTGCCGTTTAGTATGCCAGCAGGAAATGCGAATGGACGACCTTTCGGCGAATTCCGGGCTTGAGACGGCCGTGGCGATGTTGCAGGCAGGCCATGGTTCCGATGCGGAGTCGAGGGCTTTGCGTGTTGCTGAGGCCGAACCGAGTTCGGCGCGCGCATGGCAGATTGTCGGGATTGCCCGCCACCAGCAAGGGCGTCCTGAAGCCGCACTCGCTGCCTTTCAGCGAGCATTGACGCTGGATGCGCAACTGGACGAGGCCAGAGAAGCTTGCGCCACCCTGCTATTCGGGCTCAAGCGGCCGAAGGCCGCACTTGCCATGACCGAAGAGCTTGTTTGCCGCTACCCTGGGACAGCCAAATTCATGACGGATGCCGGCGTCCTGCACGAAGCGCTCGGCGCGCCCGGGGCTGCCCTGGCAAACTACGACGACGCGCTGCGGTACTCGAAAACGGACTTCCGCGCCCGTCTTAACCGTGGCGTATTGCTGGCGCGGCTTGGACGGCTGGAGGATGCGCTACGGGATAGCCAAGCCTTGGTGCGGGCCTATGCCGGCAGCGCAGCGGCATACTACAACATGGCAGATGTACTTTTGCGGCTGGATCGTTATACGGATGCGCTTGTCGCCGTGGAGAAGGCCAGGAAGCTGCAGCCGGAGGCGGCAAATATCCTGATGCTGCGAGGACTGGTGCTAGCCATGCTCAATCGCGATTCGGAAGCCGCAGCATCGTTCTCGCGTGCCCGCGAGCACGATGCTGAAGTTGCACGACGCTACCGGCTCGCGGCTGCGTCAGCTGCCGGGCTTGCCGATGAAGACCGCCTAACGTTCGATCCGCGCCAGATTCGCCTAGCGCGTCTTCTTGAGCGACAGAAAGCCTGCGATTGGGGCGAGCGTGGAAGACTGGTGGATGGCATGCGGGCGATGACGGCCGCACTCAAGCTATCGTCGGCGCCATTGGAGGAAATGGGGCTGTATCTGACAGCACTCTCCCTGCCGCTCAAGGCTGAGGAGTTGCAGGTGCTGGCTCACGGCCTTGCCTTGGCTGCCCAGACCAGGGCGGGCTCGGATTCCCCCCTGCGAGTTTCCCGGCATGAGAAGGCTGGTATGCAAATTACAGGAAAGAAAATCCGCCTGGGGTTTTTATCGCCGAATTTCCGCGAGCATCCTTCTGCGCAATTGCATTGGCGTCATTTCGCCTTGCGCGACCGGAACCGCTTCGAAGTTTTCGCTTTCTCTCTTCATCGGAGCGAAGGCAGACTGAGGGAGCGCATCATCGAGTCCTGCGATGTTTTTCGTGAAGTATCGGAATTAAGCAGCCGCGAAATTGCAGCGCGCATCGCCCTCGATGAAATCGACATACTGGTGGACCTTGCCGGCCACAAGGATTTTTCCCGCCCGGAGGTGCTTGCGCTGCGACCGGCTCCTCTGCAGGTGTCCTATCTCGGGTTGCCGGGGACGATCGGGTGCGAATTGGTCGATTACCGTCTGACTGATGCAAATGCTACGCCGCTGGAGGCGGACGGAAGCTGGAGCGAAAAGCTGGTACGTCTGCCCAATACGGCCTGGGTCTACAACGATCTGGAAGAGATTGCCGACGTGGCGCCCTCGCGCGATGCCTTCGGGCTGCCGGAGTTTGGTTTCGTGTTTTGCTGCTTCAATGCCAACTACAAAATCGAGCCGGATGCATTTTCAGCCTGGATGCGATTGCTCAATCGCATCCAGGGCAGCGTGCTGTGGCTGCTGGACGGTGGAGATGTGGCGCAAGGGAACCTGCGCCGGGAGGCGGTGGCGCGCGGCGTATCCGCGGACAGACTCGTCTTTGCCCCCAGAATCCTACGCGCTGATCACTTGGCGCGGCATGCCTGTGCCGACCTGTTTCTCGACACCTTCTACTACGGTGCCCATACTACAGCGGCTGATGCTCTCTGGGCCGGTCTGCCGGTGCTGACCTGCCCCGGCAGCACCATGGCTTCGCGCATAGGCGCGAGCATCGTTCTCGCCACCGGCCTGCCCGAACTGGTGGCGCCAGATCATGCCGCCTACGAGGCCATGGCATTGAGGCTGGCGACCCATCCGCAAGAACTGGCCGCCCTGCGCGGCAAGCTGGCGCACAACCGGACGCAATGCGCTATGTTCGATACGGCGCAGCGAGTGCGCGAACTCGACCGCGCCTTCGAGATAATGTGGCAACGCCATCTTGCAGGCCTGCCGCCGGAGAATTTTGCCGTGCCAAGCGAGCTAGGGACGAGCGTGTGAGCGATCCGCACCGTAAAACAGCTTCGCCAAGGCCAGAGGTGCGCAGCGTCATCGCCGGGATCGGCTGGCCGGGCATTCCGAGCGACCCGGGCGCGCATCTGGCGGCGCTGCTATTTCAATTGGAGCGGTCGCAGTGGCTGCCGGCGGAGCAGTTGCGCGAACGCCAGCTCGGGCAGTTGCGCATGCTGTTGCGGCACGCGAAGGCGACGGTCCCCTACTATGCACGTACCCTGCGCGGACTCGATGTCGACCGGCTCGACTGGACCGCTTTTCATGCCCTGCACACCTTGTCGCGAAAAGACCTGCAGGCGGGATTCGATGTATTGAAGAGCAGCGCGTCGCCGCCGGACCATGGCCGCGTGGTGCAGGGGCAGAGTTCGGGCTCGACCGGCATGCCGGTGCGCTTCTTGCAGACCGAGGCGACGCAACTGTTCTGGAACGCTCTGACCCTGCGCGAGCACCTGTGGCAGCAGCGGGACTTCTCCGGCAAACTGGCTGCCATCCGAATCAAGGTGGAGGAGGGGCGCTGGCCGGATTGGGGCCTGCCGGCGGCGGCGCTGTTTCGCACAGGGCCAGGGGCGACGTTGAACGTGCGCACCGACGTCGAGAGGCAGCTTGACTGGCTGCTGTGCGAGGATCCCGACTACCTGATCACCCATGCCAGCAACCTGCATGCCATGGCGGAGTTGAGCCTGAAGCGCGGCATCCGCCCGCAGCGGCTACGTCAGACGCGCACGTACAGCGAGGCGCTGCGGCCGGACCTGCGCGAGGTGGTGCGCGCGGCCTGGGGCGTGGAGGTTGCCGACGGCTACAGTTGCGAGGAAGCGGGGTACATTGCCCTGCAGTGCCCGCTGCATGAACACTACCACGTACAGTCAGAGAACCTGCTGGTGGAAATCCTCGATGAGGCGGGCCACCCTTGCGGCCAGGGCGAGACGGGGCGGGTCGTGCTCACGCCGCTGCACAACTTCGCCATGCCTCTGATCCGCTACGAACTCGGCGACTACGCCGAGGTGGGTGTGCCTTGCGATTGCGGGCGCGGTTTGCCGGTGCTTGCGCGCATCCATGGGCGGCGGCGCAACATGGTCGTGCTGCCGGACGGCCGGCGGCACTGGCCGAGCCTGCCGTCGACGTTGTGGCTGTCCGTGGCGGCAATCCGGCAATTCCGGGTGGTGCAGACCGCGCCGGACAGTCTCGAGGTGACTTACGTCATGGATCGCCCGCTGACTGATCCTGAACAGAAAAAACTCGAGGCGGCTCTTGCCGAGAGGATGGGGCATGCATTCGGAGTCGTTTGGAACAGGGTGGACTCCATCGAGCGAAGCCCGAATGCAAAGTTCGAGGATTTCGTGTCCCTGCTGCAGGCGGCTGGCTGAAGAGCGGCTGCTGAAATGGGTACGCTGCTGATGCTTTCAGGCGGTGCAGACAGCGCAGCTGCGCTGATCAAGCTGCTGACCGATAGCGACGAGCCGGTGTTTGCACACCACATCGTTATTCACGACCGGGAGAGCGCCACCCGCCACAAGGCGGAGAATCTGGCCTGTGATCGCCTGGTGAAATACTGCCGCGAGCACTACCGCGATTTTGTCTTCACGAAATCGTTGTGGGATTTTCCGCTGCCATATTTCGGCTGGAACTTGACACTGTGCGCCTTTGTCGGTGCCAGGGTGTTGCGTTCATTTCCCGCCGCCCGAATCACGCGCTATGCGGTCGGCGTCATTGATGAGCCGCATACGCTTGGCATGTGGGAGGAGCGGGTGGAAGAGGCAAGGGCAACATTTCATGCGGGGCTGATTACCGCTCGGCTCGACTATCATCCGGAAATCACCTGGCCTGTGGCGCACATGACCAAAAACGAGGTGATCGATTTCCTGCCGCCTGAGGTGGTTGAGATGGTTTCGTTTTGTCGGAATCCGATCGAGATGTGGGGTAACCGATTTCGCCCGTGCGGCAAATGCATCTCCTGCAATACACGGAAAGAAGTCGGCCGGTTTCCCGTCTGCGACCTGTGACGATCAGGTCTCAACGAGGTCCAGTTCCAAGACCGTCCAGTAGTTGACATCGGTGAGGCTGAATGCGTGTTTCTTGGGGTTGGTGCCGACGACGCGATAGCCGAAGTGCTCGACATACCAGCGGATGGTTTCCGGGCGATCGGTTTCGGTGCGCACGGTCTTGATGCCGCGCTCCCGCATTTCGTCGAGGCGCGCCTGCTGCAGGAGATGGCCGACACCGCCCCCCTTGCATGCTGGATCGACGGCGAGGCTGGCGGTTTCCGCCAGGTCGGCGGAGTGGACGATGTAGCTGCAGGTACCGACGATGCGTCCCTCGGCTTCGGCAACGAAGCCGTTGGCGACCTCGATGCCGGTGCGTTCCGGCTCGGGTGCGTCGTCGGAAGGCGGCCGCGGCGCCATGTTCCATGTTTCCAGGATGGCCGTACAGGCCGGCAGATCCTCGTTGCGCATTTTGCGTATGCGGATATCACGCATGCCCTTCTCCATAGCAAACCGCGTCTGGCGCGGCGAATGTCTTACAAGCCGGATGGCCGCCGCTATCCGGGAGTCGTTCCGGTTTCCGACGAGCGCGGCCAGCCTCGCCACGTGTTCCTGCGGGTCTGCCAGGAGTTCCTCGAAGGCCAGCGTGAGGACTGGCAGATCGAGGTGCGCCGCATGCCACGCGGCGAACCCGGCATATCTTTCAATGGTTTTTCTGGCCGCGGCAAGCGTTCCGGGCCGGAGTTGCCGAGCCAGTTCCGGCATTGCATACAGGCTTCTTGCGCAGGCATCCCGATCCCGGGTCACGTGAACGATGCTTAACCGGGATGACCGGATTGACCCGGAACGTACCCAAGACAGCAGGGTTGCGCAGAAGCGCGGATCCTTGATTCCCCAGAGAGATGCGGCGTCCCGCCATTGCAGGTCAGGCTGCCCCAGCAAAGACAGATCCCCGTTCGCGGCGATGCGCTCCGGATCCTCCGGCCAGGCAACGCAAGAGCCGGCCGAACGGATCAGGCGGGTGTTTGCCTGCCTTACGTCGGCGCGCTGCATATACCCGGAAGGGTTGAAGAGGTCGGGTTTGAGCATCCTGTTTGCCGGTCCGAAATCCACGCCGAGCGCGGAAAGGATTCGGCAGGTGAGAGAAGTGCCGGATCTGAACGGGCCCATGACGACGATGCCGCTTCCTTGAATTTGAGTCATGGACGCGTGCGGCCGGAAAGGAGCGGAAATCCGTAGATGCCGGGGAGAATGTGAATCGCTGTTTGCATCATGCAGATTTTATGCCTTGCGGCTGGCTGGCTGCGCTAAACTGAATATATGAATTGCCGGACAATGATCGATTGGCTTTCCGCCCGTCCCGGACGCCGGCAGGGTCCGTGGCTGTTGCTGCTGGCGCTGCACTTGCCGATCAGCGCGGCATTCGCAGAGGGCGCGGCAAAGGTTGATTTTGCCATCGGCGTCGTCGTGGCGTTGCAGGCCGATGGCGGCCGCCGTCCGCTGGCGCGTGGCGCGGAAGTCAGTCCCGGCGAGACGGTCGACACCGGTGCCGGGCGGGTGCAGTTGCGCTTCAGCGACGGCGCCATGGTGTCGCTGCAGCCGCAGACGCAGTTCCGTATCGATGCCTACGAATTCAAGGGCGAGGCGGCCGGCGGCGAGAGGGGTTTCTTCAGCCTGCTCAAGGGCGCCATGCGCACCATCACCGGGGCTATCGGCAAGACGGACCGCAAGACCTACCGGCTCGACACGGCGGTGGCGACCATCGGCATCCGGGGCACCGAATATGCAGTGGCCTACGGAAATAGCATCACGGCTACCACCTATTCCGGCCTGATCGAGGTCTGCAACAGCGCCGGCTGCCTGCTGCTGGAGGCCGGACAGTCGGCCCATGTGCCGGATGCCAACACACTCCCGCAGTTCACCCGGCGCGGCGCCCTCGACCCACTCGGTACACCGCCCGCGACACCCGAGTTGCCAGGTTTCACCGCCGGCGATCAGCCCGGAATCCTCACACCGCCCCACCCGTCCCATCCGCCCCAGGGGCCGTCGTATCCCTACTGAGCGAAGCCTCCCCCCGGGTGCGTTCGTACACCACGAAATCGAAGCCGATGCCATTCTCGCCAGGATTGCGTTCACGCGCCGTTTCGCGCCAGACGTCGCGGTCGAATGCCGGAAAACTTGCGTCGCCCGGGAATTCCGCCCGTATCTCGGTCAGATAGAGCCGTTCCGCCAGCGGTAGCGCCTTGGCATAGATCTGCGCACCGCCGATGACGAAGATCTCGTCCGCCGTGCCGGCACAGGCGGCGATGGCGGATTCTAACGAGGCGGCCGTTTCACAGCCCTCCGCCGCGAAGGCGGCATTGCGCGAGATAACGATGTTGCGCCGTCCCGGCAAGGGTCGGCCGATCGACTCATGCGTCCTGCGGCCCATGATTACGGGATGGCCCAGCGTCAGCGCCTTGAAGCGCTTCAGGTCCTCAGGCAGTCGCCAGGGCAGGGCATTGTCGCTGCCGATGACGCCGTTTGCCGCCACGGCAGCGATGAGTGAAAGGCGGGGTTTGCGGGCTTGATCCATCGATGTGTTATCGTAAAAAAAGCAGAATGCTGCAGCCGCGAGATTATACCGAGTGAGCCGTCTCTATCCTAAATCCTTCCTGCGCCTGATCCTGATCGGTTTCGGCCTGATTTCGCTGCCGCTGGTGTTTGCGTTGGGGAATGCGGCCTTTAACGTCCAGCATTTGGCCGAGCAGAGTGAGCGGGCGGTGCGCGAGGCGGCCTTGGCGACGCGAACCAGCCGGGAGATGCATGAAACACTGACCGGCATGGAGCGTGCCCTGCGCCAGTATCTCGTACTGCGGGAGCGCGGGCTGCTTGAAGATTACCGGCGCCTGCGGGGAGAGTTCGTGAAGGCGACGCAGGAATATTCCCAGTTGCCTTTGGACGAGAGGGGACGCTCGAGGCTGCTGGCAGTGCTTGAGCGTGAGCGGAAGCTGGCGGACGGCCTGAATGCCGGGGCGGCAGTTTCCCTGGATGAGTTTTCCGCCATCGCCGAGCAGGCGCGGGCGGTACTGTCGGCGAGCGGCCGGCTGATCGATGCAGAGGTCGAGCGCTTGCGCACCACGGCGCTCGATGCGCGCAGTACGCTGATGTGGCAGTTGCTTGCCGCGATACCCGTGACGCTCGGGATCGCCCTGTGGTTTCGCGCCATCATCTCCAGCCAATTGCAGCAGGTCGACCGGGCCATCCGCGCCATCGGCCGCGCCGAGTACTCCGACGGCGTTACGGTTGCCGGCCCGCAGGATCTCGCCTATCTCGGCCGGCGGTTGGACTGGCTGCGACGCAGACTGGCGGAACTGGAAGAGCAGAAGAACCGCTTCCTGAGGCATGTCTCGCACGACCTGAAAACGCCCCTTACCGCGATCCGCGAGGGATCCCAGTTGCTGGGAGAGGGCGTGCCGGGGCCGTTGAACGAGCAGCAAAAAACCATCATTGGCATCATCGACCAGAACAGTCGCCGTCTGCAGCAGCTCATCGAGGAGTTGATCAATTACCAGCAGGCAGGCTTTGCTGCGAGTAGCATCGATCCGCACCCGGTTGCACTCGACGTGGTGTGCACCCAGGTGCTGCGTACGCATCGCCTGGTGGCCGCTGCTCGTGCCATTCGCTTCGAGCGCAAGCTGGCGCCTGTACTGGTTGAGGGGGATGCCGACAAATTGCGCGTGGTGGTCGACAATCTGATCACCAACGCCATCAAGTTTTCGCCGCGAGAGGGGATCATTCACGTCGAACTGACAAAGCAGGACGGGCGCGCCGTGCTCGATGTCGTCGATCAGGGGCCTGGGGTTGCGGCCGAGGAGCGCGAGCGCGTCTTCGAGCCATTCTTTCGTGGCACGCGTGCCCGGCGCGGCACGGTCAAGGGCAGCGGGCTCGGCTTGGCCATCGCCAAGGAGTATGTCCTGGCGCACCGTGGCAAAATTGAAATCATTGAGACAGGCAAAGGCGGGTATTTCCGCGTCAAGCTTCCGCTGAACTGGGAAAAGAAGGGTTGAGAGTGGGACGATTGCTGTGGATTGCCGCTGCAATGCTGGTGGGCGGATGCGCATTGATGCCCGGGGCCGCGCCAGATCGGGATGCCGCATCCGCATCCCTGCCCGAAGCAGTGCGCGTGCAGGAAAATTCGGAAGTGTCGGCCTTGCTGGCATACTATCAGGGACTGCTCGACCTGCCGGCGGAGGATTTGAGGCGCGAGTACCAGCGCACCAGCCAATCGTTCGCCCGCGACCACAGCGAGTTGGCGCGGTTGCGCCTGGCCATGCTGATGAATATTCCGGGGGCGGCCTGGCGCGATGATGCGAAACTGATTGGGTTGCTTGAAGGGTCGCCCAGCCGCAAGGCGCAGCCGGATTCGCCGAGGCGGCAATTCGTGGTATTTCTGCTCAAACAGGTGGCGGAGCGCCTGCGGGAGCAGAAGCGTGCCGACGAACTGCAGCAGAAACTGGACTCAATTTTGGCCATCGAGCGCAGCTTGCGTTCGCGGCAACCACAGAGAAAATGACTGAAGGAAAAGCACAGATACTGCTGGTCGACGACGACCGCGACCTGCTCAAGCTGATTTCGCTGCGCTTGTCGGCTGCCGGTTACGCGGTGCAGACGGCGGAAAGCGGTGCGCAGGCGCTGGCCCAGCTGGCGGTAGCCCGTCCCCGCGTCGTCATCACCGACCTGCGCATGGAAGGCATGGACGGCATGGCCCTCTTCGACCGCATCCATGCCGTCATGCCGACGCTGCCCGTCATCATCCTGACGGCGCATGGCACGATTCCCGATGCCGTGACCGCCACCCGGCGCGGCGTGTTCAGCTTTCTCACCAAGCCTTTCGATGGCAAGGATCTGCTTGCCCAGGTCGAGCAGGCTCTGAAGTTTTCCGGCGGGATGGAGACCGCCGGCGGGGTTCCCGAAGCCTGGCGCGCCGCCATCGTGACGCGCAGTCAGCGCATGGAAGAGGTGCTGCGCCAGGCCAAGCTGGTGGCCGGCTCCGACGCCAGCGTGCTGATCTTCGGCGAATCCGGCAGCGGCAAGGAATTGCTCGCCCAGGCCATTCATCTGGCCAGCGTGCGATCCAAGGGGCCTTTCATGGCGGTCAACTGCGCGGCAATTCCTGAGCACTTGCTCGAGAGCGAATTGTTCGGCCATGCCAAAGGCGCCTTTTCCGGAGCGATCTATGCACACCGCGGCCTCTTCCAGGCGGCACAGGGCGGCACGCTCTTCCTCGACGAGATTGGCGATATGCCGCTCGCCCTGCAGGCCAAGCTGCTGCGCGCCTTGCAGGATCGCAGTGTGCGGCCGGTCGGTTCAACCGAGATGGTTCCGATCGACGTGCGCATCATTTCCGCCACCCACCGTGATCTCTCGGAGAGCATCCGGGTCGGCGGATTCCGTCCGGATCTCTACTACCGGCTGAACGTGGTTTCTCTGGCGTTGCCCCCTCTTTCCGAGCGGCGCGAGGACATTCCGCTCCTGTGCGCACATTTTGTCGAGCAACTGGCCGGGCGCTACAGCAAGCCGGCGCGCACCTTTTCCCCCGACGCGATGGAATTGCTGGTGAACGCCTCGTGGCCCGGCAACGTGCGTCAGTTGCTCAACGTGGTTGAGCAGACCGTCGCGCTTTCCACCTCACCGGTCGTGCCGGCCTCGCTCGTGCAGCAGGCTTTGCATGACGACAACACCATGATGGTGTCTCTCGACGAGGCGCGCCGGGCTTTCGAACACGACTACCTGGTGCGGCTGCTCCGTGCCACCGAAGGCAATGTCACCCAGGCGGCGCGCATGGCGCAGCGCAATCGCACCGAGTTCTACAAGCTGCTGCAGCGGCACGACCTTACTCCCTCTTTGTTCAAGGCCGAGAAGCCGGAAAAAGCCTGAGACCGGCCTGTCGGGAGATCCCGATATTTCCCACTCCGTTGTCGCTTTCCGGCGACAAATTGAATTTACGTTGATTCAATAAGTTGCGTCATCTTCGCGGGTGGCATGTCGTCTACGCCAGACGCTTTAGTCGAATTCGTGCCTATCGAATGGCATTAAGAAAATCATCTTGTGCAATGTTTAGAAATGGAAAACCAGTGACTGGCACAGCGTTTGCTATTAATGGTGTGAGAATAAGTTTTGCAGCAAGTTGTACGGACGGTTTTACGAATGCCGGCCGCCCGTAAGACAGGATGCCTCTACCTTCGGGGATCGGTCCTGAGCCAACCGATCGCGTCCTGTCTGCGCCGGCTTCTTTTTACATGAGAGGGGATGCCATGGAACGTTTGATGCACGAAACCAGGGAAACCTTTACGACCCTGATGGTCTTCTCCTGCCTGGCTGTCGGCATCATCGGCGCCGTGTTCTATACCATGGGGCCCGACGGATGGCTGGTCGAGCGGGTTCGGGTCGCACTGCTCGATCCGAATCTCTCCACCCTGGCTGCCTTGAGCGCGGTGATCGGCGCGCTGGCGCTGGCCAAGCGCCTGCTGGATCGCCGCAACAGTTCGGCCCTCAACAATCTCCTCGTCGGCGCTGTCGGTCTGGGTGGGTTTGTCATCATCCTCCAGAGCGTCCGCACCGTTCTCAGCTAGCGGCGGGACTTCTCGTCCTTGCCGCAGTTTTCTTTTTCCCGCGGCTGACCGGCAACTCGGCGTAGATTGACTTGTAGGCAGCTGCTGCTTTCGACCAGCTGAAGTCCAGCACCATTCCGTTTCGCTGAAGCTTGTGCCAGAGGGCCTTGTCGTGCCAGGCGGACACGGCGCGGCGAATGGTTTGAAACAGGGCTTCCGGGCTGGCGTCATTGAAAACGAAGCCGTTGGCCGTGCCGTCTGCAAGCGTTGCCTCATTGCAATCGACCACCGTGTCGGCCAGCCCCCCGGTTTCGCGAACCAGGGGCGGTGTGCCGTAGCGCAGGCTGTACATCTGATTCAGTCCGCAAGGCTCGAAGCGCGAAGGCATGAGGAAGATGTCGGCACCGGCCTCGATGAGGTGCGCCAAGCCGTCGTCGAACCCGATGTGCACCGCGAACTGCCCGGGATGACGCGCCGCCAGGCCTGACAGCGCAGCCTCCAGGCCCCTGTCCCCAGTGCCGAGCACGACGAGTTGCGCCGGCATTGCGGCGATCTCGTCGCCGATACCGAGCAACAAATCGAGTCCCTTCTGCTGTGTGATGCGACACACCGCGCCGAGCACTGGCGCGGAGGTTTCCGCCGACAAACCGAAGCGTTGCCGCAGGGCAGCCTTGTTGGCTTCCTTGCCTTTCAGATGGGCGAACTCGTAATGTCTCGGCAGATAGGGATCGGTGGCCGGGTTCCATGTCCGGGTGTCGATGCCGTTGAGGATGCCGCACAGATCGTCGCAGCGCCATCGCAGAAGTCCGGCGAAACCGTAGCCGAAGGCTTCCGTCTGGATTTCCTCGGCATAGCGGGGGCTGACCGTCGTGATCCGCTCGGCATAGTGCAGGCCGGCTTTCATGAAGGAGAGCTTGCCCCAGAACTCGACTCCGTCCATCGCGAAGGCCTCTGGCGGCAGGCCGAGTGCGGTCAGCGTGTCGGCGGGAAAAATGCCCTGGAAGGCCAGGTTGTGGATCGACATGACGATTGCGGCCTTCGCCCCGCCCATGAAATGCAGGTAGGCCGGCGCCAGGCCGCAGGGCCAGTCGTTGCAGTGAAGGACGTCCGGACGCCAGCCCAAGGGGCTTGATTCGCTGCTCAGCAGGGCGGCGGCATTCGACAGCAGTCCGAAACGCAGGTGGTTGTCGGCGAAATCGTTGCCGTCGGCGTCCAGGTAGGCGGAGCCTTCGCGCCGGAAGAAAGCCGGGCAGTCGAGCAGAAGCAGCGGCACGCCGTTCTCGTCCGTTGCCTCGAGCAATCGGGAATCCGGCAGTTCGCCGCCGGCCCCTGGCAATTCCGCCACCGGGTTCGCCGCAGGGAAAGCCGCCAGCAGCGAGGCGTAGGCAGGTACGAGAATGCGCACGTCGACACCGGCCTCGTGCAGCGCGGCGGGCAGAGACGAGGAGATTTCCCCGAGGCCGCCGCTTTTCATCCAGGGCGCGAGTTCGGGCGTGACGAAAAGAACTTTCATGTGGAATCCGGTTGCCGGCGATGCCTATTTCGACAACCGGCTAGAGCCAGATCATCATGCCCATCTCGAAGGGGTGCGTCAGCATTTCATGGTGGGGATAGATGCGGATGCGGTACTCGATCTTGCCGCAGTACTCGGGCGTCAGTTCAAGGGCGTAGAGCTGCTCTCCGGCATCGAGCTGCCGTTCATGCTGAAAGCGGTGGCTGCGCGCTTTTTTCGGCAGGTTGCCGCCGGCGGGACGGCCGAACAGCAGTTCCACCACCACATCGCCGGGCTGCAGCCCGCCCAGATTGACCGCCACCTCGAAGCGCAGGCTGTCTCCGAAATGGATGCGTCGCTTCGGTGCGTCCAGCCGGCGCAGCGCGACATGCGGCCAGGCAGTGCGCACGCGGGATTTCCATTGCGACACGGCGCGTGCCCCGGCATAGTTGTCCGCCGAATAGCGACGATGCTGGTGCGAGGCCGGCACGTAGAAGCGCGAGAGGTAGTCCGAGAGCATGCGCGTCGAATTGAAGCGCGGCAGCAGCGTGGCGATCGAATGCTTGGCCATCGCCACCCATTCGGGCGAATAACCCATCGGTCCCAAGTTGTAATATTGCGGGATCACGCTGTCCTGCAGGATCTCGTACAGCGTGCGCGCTTCCTCGTGGTTGCGGCGCGCTTCATCCAGCGTGCTCGAGGCCGGCTTGATGCCCCAGCCGTTCCTGCCGTCGTAACCCTCACCCCACCAGCCGTCCAGCACGGAAAGATTGGGGATGCCGTTCATGGCGGCTTTCATGCCGGAGGTGCCGCAGGCTTCCAGCGGATACTCCGGATTGTTCAGCCAGACGTCTACGCCGGAAACCAGGCGTCGCGCAAGGCGCAGGTCATAGCCTTCCACCAGCAGGATCTTGCCCTCGAATTCCGGCATGCGCGCCACTTCCATGACACGGCGGATCAGCGCCTGTCCCGGCTGGTCGGCCGGATGGGCCTTGCCGGCAAAAAGGATGAGCACCGGCCGCTGCGGGTCGCAAAGGATCTCGCGCAGCCAGTTGAGGTTCTCGAACAGCAGCCCGGCGCGCTTGTAGGTCGCAAAGCGGCGGGCGAAGCCAATGGTGAGGACGTTCGGGTTGTCCGGGTTGGCAAGCCTGAGCAGGCGGTCGAGGTGCGCCTCAGAACCGTGGTTGCGGGCGTGCTGCTCGGCGATGCGATGTCGCACCAGGTGCAGCATCTGCGCCTTGAGCGACTGGTGCACGCTCCAGAACTGATGGTCGGGAATGGTGTGGATGCCATCCCAGCAGCTCTTGTCGGTGATGCGCTGGCTCCAGCCCGGGCCGAGAAAGCGGTCGAACAGCTCGTTCCATTCGTTCGACAGGAAGGTCGGTACGTGCACGCCATTGGTGACGTAGGTGACGGGATTGTCGTCGGCCTCGATCTGCGGCCACAGCGCCGAGAGGATATGCGCCGAGACGCCGCCGTGGATGCGCGAGACGCCGTTGTGGAAGCGCGAGCCGCGGATCGCCAGTGCAGTCATGTTGAATTCGTGTCCGCCCGGCACGCGCCCCAGCGCCAGCAGCTGCTCGGTCGACACCTGCAATTCCTTGCAGGCATGTTCGAAGTAGCGGCGGATCATGTCTTCGCTGAAATGGTCGTGCCCGGCCGGCACCGCGGTGTGGGTCGTGAACACCGTGTGCGATGCCACGGCTTCGACGGCGGCGGCGATGTCGATGCCCTGGGTGGTGAGGTGCCGTATCCGCTCCAGGATCATGAAGGCGGCGTGGCCTTCGTTGATGTGCCACACCGTCGGCTTGAGGCCCATCGCCACCAGCGCCCGCACGCCACCGACGCCGAGAATGATCTCCTGCTCGATGCGCGTGGTGCGGTCGCCGCCATAGAGACGGTGGGCGATGTCCCGGTCGTGCGCGTTGTTCGCCTCCAGGTCGGTGTCGAGCAGGTAGAGGGTGACATGGCCGACGCGCACCTGCCAGACCTTGACCTCGACCAGGCGGTCGGGCATTTCGACCTGGACATGCAGCTCCGAGCCGTCCGGGCGCAGGACGGGCGCAATCGGCAGGTCGTCGAAGTCGGCGTCGCGGTAGATGGCGTGCTGGGCGCCCTCGCTGTCGATGGTCTGGTGGAAGTAGCCCTGGCGGAACAGCAGTCCGACGGCGATGAAAGGCATGCGCAGGTCGCTGGCCGCCTTGCAGTGGTCGCCGGCGAGGATGCCGAGGCCGCCCGAGTAGATCGGCAGGCTCTCGTGGAAGCCGAACTCGAAGCAGAAGTAAGCGACGAGGTCCGTGTGGCGCAGATGCTGTGCGCCGTTGGTGCGCCCCGGTTCGTTGTGGTAGGTGTCGTAGGCCGACAGCACGCGCGCGTAATTGCCAAGGAACACCGGGTCGTCGGCGGCATCGAGGAGGCGCTGTTGGTCGACGCGCTTGAGGAAGGCCTTCGGGCTGTGCCCGACCGCCCCCCACAGGCTGGGATGCAGCCGGGCGAACAGCGTGCGCGTCTGCCGGTCCCAGCTGTACCACAGGTTGTTGGCGAGCTCCTCCAGCCGCGCCAGGCGCGGCGGCAGCTGCGGATTGACTTCGAGATGGAAGGGGGTGCCGGGCATGGTCAGTGTTCAGGCGATGGTGACGTCCTTCGAGAGATAGACGTCCTGGATGGCGTTGAGCAGTTCGACGCCTTCCTTCATCGGCTTCTGGAAGGCCTTGCGGCCGGAAATCAGGCCCATGCCGCCGGCGCGCTTGTTGATCACCGCGGTGCGCACCGCCTGGGCGAGGTCGCCGGCGCCCTTCGATTCGCCGCCGGAGTTGATCATGCCGGCGCGGCCCATGTAGCAGCAGGCCACCTGGTAGCGCACCAGGTCGATCGGATGGTCGGTGGTCAGCTCGGAGTAAACCTTGGAACTGGTCTTGCTGAACTTCAGCGCGTTGAAGCCGCCGTTGTTCTCCGCCATCTTCTGCTTGATGATGTCCGCCTCGATGGTGACGCCGAGGTGGTTGGCCTGGCCGGACATGTCGGCGGAGACGTGGTAGTCCATGTCGCCCTGCTTGAAGGCGCCGTTGCGCAGATAGCACCAGAGGATCGTCGCCATGCCGAGTGCGTGGGCGCGCTTGAACATCTGCGAGACCTCCCAGATCTGCCGGCGCGATTCCGGCGAGCCGAAGTAGACGGTTGCGCCCACCGCGCACGCGCCCATCTCGAAAGCCTGCTCGACGTCGGCGAACAGCGTCTGGTCGTAAGTGTTCGGGTAGGAGAGGAACTCGTTGTGGTTGAACTTCACGATGAAGGGAATCTTGTGGGCGTACTTGCGCGACACCGCGCCCAGCACGCCGAGCGTCGAGGCGACGCCGTTGCAGCCGCCTTCGATGGCCAGTCGCACGATGTGTTCCGGGTCGAAGAAATCCGGGTTGGGTGCGAAGGAGGCGCCGGCGGAATGCTCGATGCCCTGGTCCACCGGCAGCAAGGACAGATAGCCGCTGCCGGCCAGGCGGCCGTGGTTCAACAGCGCGGCGAGGTTGCGCAGTACCGCCGGCTTGCGGTCGGATTGGGCGACGACGCGGTCGACGAAATCCGCGCCGGGCAGGTGCAGCCGCGCCTTCGGGATGCCGCGGCATTCGTGCTTGAGGAGCTTGTCGGCTTCGTCGCCGAGCAGTTTGACGATGTCGGTCATGGTGTCCTCCATACTATGCGTTCTGTCAATCTTACCACCGCCGTTCAGGCGGGCAGGTGACGTTGCAGGAATTCTTCGAAGCGGTGCGCCCACTCGTCGCGCATGAAGATGAAGCCGTCGTTGTGCCCGCCGGCCAGTTCCAGCCATTGCTTGGGCACGCTCGCGGCCTCGTACAGGCGGCGACCGTGCGCGAGCGGGACGATCTCGTCGCCCGGGCTGTGCGCCACCAGCAGCGGGCAACGCAGTTCGCGCACTGCCGCCAGCGTGTCGTAGGCGTAGCGGGTCAGCCACCGCGCCGGCAGGAAGGGATAGAGGTCGGCGGCGAGGTCCGGCGCCGAGGTGAAGGCCGAGTGCAGCACCAGCGCCGCCGGTCGGGCGCGTGCGGCAAGGTGTGCGGCGACGGCACCGCCGAGCGATTCCCCGACTACCACGATGCGCCCGGGCGGGACGTGCCGGTCTTCGGTCAGGTGCTGCCAGGCCGCCTCGGCGTCGGCATGGGTGCCGGCCTCGGAGGGCTGACCGGTCGACTGGCCGAAGCCGCGGTAGTCGACCAGGAGTGCCGACAGGCGCAGCCGCTGGAACATCGGCAGCCAGTCGAGCCGGTGGACGATGCTGCCGGCGTTGCCGTGCAGGAACAGCACCGTGGCGCGCGATTGCGGCGCCGGCACGAACCAGCCGTGCAGGACCTCGCCGTCTGGGGTCGCGATGCGCACCTCCTCGAAGGGCAGCTGCAGTTGCGCCGGCGTGGCGCGATCGACGCCCCCCATTTCCGGAAAGTAGACGAAGCGCGACTGGAAGACGTAGAGGAGGGCGGCGAGCGCGGCGTAGCCGAGGAGCAGGCCGAGCGCGATGTGGCCGAACAGCTTCATCGCTTGTCCGCGACGATTTCCAGGCTGAAAGTCAGTTCCTGCAGGACGGCGTCGATCGGCCAGGACAGCGTCAGGCAGACCCCCTGCATGATTTTCTCGAAGCCGGCTTCCGACTGCGAGACGGTGCGGTGCGGCCGCGCGCGAATGTCCACCGGCCGGCTGGCGGTTAGCCGCACGCTGCCGCCAAGCACGCCGTCCTCCAGGGTCAGCCGTTGTGCGGCGGCCAGGTCGAGCGGCTGGCCGAAGCCGCAGGGGATGCTGCCGTCGGCGAGGACGTAGCGGCCCGCGAAGCCGTCGCAACTGGGCATGGCGAGGTTCAACTCGACCGAGAAGCGCCCGCCGGGCACGTCGCGCAGGCGATAGGCAGCCTGCAGGGTGCGGCCGGCCAGCGTGACGGTCTTGGCCACCTCGCCGCCGTCGAGCGGCGCGGCGAAGGCGGCGCTCATCAGCGGGGCGCGGAAGGCGCCCGCCGCATATTGCGGCCAGGCCGTCTCGCCGTCGAGGCGGTGCCAGGCGTCGAGGAGGGCGCGGCGCGGGCGCGCATCCGGCGCCGTGTCGGCGGGACTGACTTCGTCCTTGAAGCTGACGCGGTCGTGGGCCGATGCGATGCCTTCGCCGCCGGCCGCGGCGGACGGCGGGGCGGCGTTGAGTTTGTGGTAGTAGTGCTCGGCGCGCTGCGTCAGCACGTCGCCGAAGTTGTGGGCAAGGGCGTAGGCGTCGAGCTCGCATAGCGCGGCATGGGCATCGAGCTTCACCACCGCCTGCAGGTCGGCATTGCAGAGCACCAGCTCGCGCACGCCGTCGTAGTCGGCATCGCCGACGGCCAGCGGCGGGCGCGGCGCGGCGGCGTCGAGCGCCGCCTCCAGCGCGACCAGGTTGTGCCACACCTCGCGGCGCAGGTGCGGCAGGTAGAGGCCGCCGAACAGGCCGTGCCAGTAGGCGTCGTTGGCCTGGGCGCGGTAGAGCCGATCGGTGAGCGCTGCGCTGCGCCCGCCCGCCGGCAGCGCCGCCAGGCGCCCGGACAGGGCCAGCATGCGCTTGTGCATCCAGTTCGCCTCCGGATAGCGCGTGAAGAAGTTCTTCCAGATGCCGCCGCGCACGAAAGGCTTGCTGCGCTCGTAGCGGCCCTCGCGTTTCTCGCGCTCGACCAGCTCGTCGTAGGCCGCCGCGGCGCGCGCCGGCAGCGTCCACTCGTTCATCTCGATGTAGGAGGTGGTCGGCAGGTAGATGATGCCGCGCGTGGCGTGGGCGGCGTGGAAGTCGCGGTAGGTCTCGGTGCGGATCAGCGGCGAGGCGAGCACGCCCTCGATGAACTGCTCCAGCCAGCGCTTTTCGTACACCCAGGCGTAGGTCTCCGGCCAGATGCCGAATTTCTCGATGTCGTCGAAATACACCGCGGCGCGGTGCCCCTCGCGGGCCAGCCCCTCCAGGTAGGCTACGGCCTCGGCGGCGGGCGAGAAGGGCAGCCGGTAGCGCAGCTGCTCGGAGATCGGAAAGAGGTCGATGCTGCGGCCGTCTTCCTCGGTGGTATAGAAGCCGTCGAGCTCGTCGGCCTCCTTGCCGGTGCACAGGAAATGGTAGTCGTCCACCGTCACGTATTTCATGCCGCAATCGGCCAGCGCCGGCACCACGGTCGGGATGTAGACCCGCTCGGTGAGCCAGGCACCCTCGACCGCGGCGCCGAAGCGCCGCTGCAGCTTGGCGGTCAGGGCGTCGATCTGGCCGATGCGGTCGCGCTGCGGGATCGAGGCGAGCACCGGCTCGTACTCCCCGGCGCCGAACAGCTCGACCTGGCCGCGTCCGACCATCTCCTTGAGCAGGGCCATGTCCTGCGGATGGTGTTCCAGGAGCCAGTCGAGCAGCCAGCCGGAGAAGTGCGCGGCGAAGCGGAATCCCGGGTAGCGGTGCAGCGTGTGCAGGAAGGGGCGGTAGCAGCGTTCGTGCGCCTCCTCCAGCACGGCGGCGAAGTTGCCGACGGGCTGATGGGCATGTACGCCCAGCAGCAGGGATATCGGTTGGGTCATGCTCCCTCTTGTCTAGCTGGCACGCCGCATCGCACCGCCTCCCTCGGGCGAGCCGCCGCCGCTGGAGAGCGGTATCGCGAGCTCGTGCGGCTCGGGCAGACGCAGCAGGCGGTAGAGGTGGGCGAGGTTGGCGCGGAACAGGGCGTCGAAGCTTTCCACCGCCTCGCGCGGGTTGTAGTCGCCGAACCACCAGAACCAGTCCGATCCCTCGCACACCGCCAGCTGCGCCTCGGCGGCGCGCTGCGCAGCGCCGTCGAGCCGCCCGCTGTCCATGACCAGATCATACGCCTGCTTGGCGGCGCAGAGCAGATCCCAGGCGCGGTTCTTGGCCGGGTCGCCGATCCAGGTGGAGAAAGTGCCGTACACCCAGCTGCCCGCCACCAGCGCGGGCAGCGTTCCCGAGCGATCGGGGTGGCGGGCCAGCCAGTCGGCCAGGGTGGTGGTGGCAAGCCAGGACTGGGCGGCAATCAGCCCGTAGAGGTCCTCGAAGAAATAATAGGCATTGTAGGGATAGTGCTCCCAGGCGTTTTCTCCGTCGAGCATGACGCAGACCAGCGGCGTCTCGCCGGCCGGCGCCTCGTCGCGGATGCGCGCGAGCTGGTCGACGAAATGCTGTGCGGCGTCGCGGCCGTGCCACTTGGCATACTCGAAGCCGATCAGGTCGGAGAGTTTTTCGTCGCGGAAGAAAACGGCGACGCCCGGCGCCGCCTCGACTCGCCACGGGTGGTAGAGATGGCCCTTGGACGCATCGACGTGCCGGCGGCGCAGGCTGTTGGCGAGCACGCCCTGGCTCGATGCGGCCCAGCGGCAGCCCCGGGCCGCCAGTTGCTGCAGGAAGGCGGTCGACAGCGCGCCCTCGGCCGGCCACATTCCCGTTGGCGGCTGGCCGAAGCGCTGCGCGTGGCTGTCTTGCGCCAGGGCGATATGCCGGTCGACGCGCGACCGGCCGCCCGGATAGAAGTGCGACGCCGGCAGGGGCAGGTCCGGCTGCGCTTCGCGCGCCGAGGCGAAATCGAGGAGCAGGGGTGCCAGGGGATGCGTGTCCGGCGTCGCCGACAGCTCGACCTGGCCGCGCTCGGCGAGGGCCCGGTAGCGCGGGATGAGGCTGCGCATCGTCTCGCCCATCAGCGACAGCAGGCGGCGCCGGTCGCCGAGGGTGAAGCCCTCCCCCTTGGCCATCAGCTCCGCCAGCAGCGGCTGGTGCCGGCGTTCGGTTTCCCCGGTCCACACCAGGTGGTACCAGACCAGCAGGTCGGCGAAGAAGGCCCCCGACAGGTAGGCGGTGGCGGTGACGCCCTGGCCGGCGATCGGCCGGAAGAGGTTGTGCAGCCGCTCGAAGCGGGGGTAGGGCGCAACCATGCGCGCATGGTTGCCGGGCAGGCAGGTGGCGAGGACGAGCGTGCGCTCCTCCTCCCCCAGGCTGTCGAGGGCGTCGCGTGCCAGCAGGCGCAAGAGAGGATCGCGGAAGGCGCCGGTGTCGAACTGCCGCACGTAGTCCTCGATCTGGTCGAGCAGGACCGGCACGAAGTTAACCACGGCGCGCACCTGCGGATGCCGCTCCAGGTGCGCCGCCATGTCGGTGTAGTCCTTCAGCGCGTGCAGGTAGGTCCACGGCCGGCGGAATTCGCCCGTGGCGTGGTCGCGGTAATCCGGCTGGTGCATGTGCCAGAGGAAGACCAGGTCGAGCCTGCGCTGGGTTTCCATGGTGCTTACCAAGGCTGGGTTACCTGATCCCGTGTACCTGCTGGCCGAGCATCTCCGGGGTGACCAGGGTAACGCCCTTTTCCGTGACGTGGAAGCGGCGCGCGTCATCCTCGCGGTTGACGCCGATCTGCGTGCCGTCGGGGATGCGGCAGCGCTTGTCGATGATGGCGCGCCTGATGACCGCGTTGCGGCCGATCTGCACCTTGGGCAGGATCACCGAATCCTCGACCACGCTGCGCTCCTCGACGCGCACGCCGGAAAAGAGCAGCGAGCGGCGCACCACGGCGCCGCTGATGATGCAGTTGCCCGAGACCATCGAGTCGACGGCCATGCCGCGACGATCGTCGTCGTCGAAGACGAACTTGGCCGGCGGCAACTGTTCCTGGTAGGTCCAGATCGGCCAAGCATCGTCGTAGAGGTTGAGCTCCGGCGTGACCCGGATGATGTCCATGTTGGCTTCCCAGTAGGCATCCAGCGTGCCGACGTCGCGCCAGTAGGGCTCGCCCTCGTCGGAACCGACGCAACTCCCGGCGAAATCGTGGGCGAAGACGCGGTAGCGCTGCACGATGTGCGGAATGATGTCCTTGCCGAAGTCATGGGAGGAGGTCGGGTCGTCGCTGTCGCGGATCAATTGCTCGAAGAGAAATCCGGCGTTGAAGACATACACGCCCATGCTGACGAGGGAGCGATCGGGCTTGCCGGGGACGGGCTCGGGATCCCTCGGCTTTTCGGTGAAGCGGGTGACGCGCCAGTCCTCGTCCACGCTGATGATGCCGAAGGCGCTGGCCTCCTCGCGCGGCACCTCGATGCAGGCCACGGTCATGTCGGCCTCCTCGGCGACGTGGAAGGCGAGCATGCGGCCGTAGTCCATCTTGTAGACATGGTCGCCGGAGAGGACGAGGATGTACTTGGGACGATTGCGGCGCAGCATGTCCAGGTTCTGGAAGACGGCGTCGGCGGTGCCCTTGTACCAGTCCTCGCCCATCTGCTGCTGGGCGGGGAGCAGGTCGATGAATTCGTTGAGGCGGCCGTCGAGGAAGCTCCAGCCGCGCTGCAGGTGATGGATCAGGCTCTGCGACTTGTACTGGGTGGCGACGCCGATGCGCCGGATACCGGAGTTCACGCAGTTGGATAGCGTAAAATCGATGATCCTGAACTTGCCGGCAAAGGGCACGGCAGGCTTGGAGCGCCAGTCGGTCAGTTGCTTGAGGCGGCTGCCGCGCCCGCCGGCCAGCACCATGGCGAAGGAGTCGCGGGTGAGCTGGCTGACAAAACGCAGTCCTTGCCCGCTGCGCGTGGTGGAGTAAACCTGGCGCAGTGCCTCGTTGCCTTCTTGCATAAGGTTGCCCTTTCAGGTGCGATTATGAATGCCAAGCCGTCCGTTACCGACCGATCTGCCGCCGCGAGGCCGTGGAGCCGCCTGCTGCTTGCACGGGAGTACGACCCGTTCGCCTGCCTCGGCCCTGTTCGCGACGAGAGCGGCTGGCGCATTCGCGCATTCCGCCCCGGGGCTGCTTCCATTGTCCTTGAAACGCCTGCCGGACAGGAAGCATTTGCCTGCGTCGATCCGGCGGGCGTTTTCGAATGGCGCGGCACCGCATTGCCCGCCGATCCTTATGTCCTGCACGTCGTCGCGGCCAGCGGCGCCGCAGAGCGCTGCCACGACCCCTATGCCTTTCCCCCGGCGGCGACGTCCCACGACCTGTATCTTTTCAGCGAAGGCCGGAATTATCAAGCCTATCGCCTGCTGGGTGCCCGCCTCGAGTCGCGCCGCGGTGTGAGCGGCGCCTGCTTCCGCGTCTGGGCGCCGAATGCCGAGCGTGTTTCCGTCGTCGGCGAATTCAACCGTTGGGACGGCCGCGTCCACCCGATGGCCTCGTTGGGCGCTTCCGGCGTCTGGGAACTGTTCATTCCCGGACTCGCGGCGGATGCCCTCTACAAATACGAGATCCGCAATCGAGCCACCGGCGCGGTGTTCGCCAAGAGCGACCCCTACGGCCAGCGCTTCGAGTTGCGGCCGGCCACCGCCGCCTGCGTGCCGCCGCCGCCGACGCATGCCTGGGGCGACGCCGACTGGCTGGCGCGCCGCGCGCAGTGGGACTGGCTGCATGCGCCCGTCTCGATCTACGAGTTGCATGCCGGCTCCTGGAAACGCCACCCCGGCGGCCGCTTCTATTCCTATCGCGACCTGGCCGAGCACCTGTTGCCCTACGTGCTCGACATGGGCTACACGCACATCGAACTGCTGCCGGTCTCCGAGCACCCGCTCGACGAATCGTGGGGCTACCAGACCACCGGCTATTTCGCGCCGACGCGGCGCTTCGGCAGTGCGGACGACCTGCGCTTCTTTATCGACGCCTGCCACCGGGCCGGCCTCGGCGTCCTGCTCGACTGGGCCCCGGGGCACTTCCCCGAGGACGATTTCGCGCTGGCGCACTTCGACGGCAGTTCGCTCTACGAACACGAGGACCCGCGACTGAAGCGCCACCCGGACTGGGGCACCCACGTCTTCAACTACGGGCGCAACGAGGTGCGGAGCTTCCTGCTCTCCAGCGCGCACTACTGGCTGTCGGAGTTCCATATCGACGGGCTGCGCGTCGACGCGGTCGCCTCCATGCTCTATCTCGACTACTCGCGCAAGGCCGGCGAGTGGCTGCCCAACCGCTACGGCGGGCGCGAGAACCTCGAGGCCATCGATTTCCTGCGCCAGCTGAACGTCATGGTGCACGGCGAGTTTCCCGGCGCGCTGACCGTCGCGGAGGAATCCACGGCCTGGCCGATGGTGTCGCGACCGACGCACCTGGGCGGGCTGGGCTTCTCGATGAAGTGGAACATGGGCTGGATGAACGACACCCTCGCCTACCTGGCCCACGATCCCGTGCACCGCCGCTTCCACCACAGCCAGCTCACCTTCGGCCAGCTCTACGCCTACACCGAGAACTTCGTGCTGCCGCTGTCGCACGACGAGGTGGTGCACGGCAAGGGCTCGCTGGTGGGCAAGATGCCCGGCGACGACTGGCAGAAATTCGCCAACGCGCGCCTGCTGCTTAGCTACCAGATGACCTCGCCCGGCAAGAAGCTCAACTTCATGGGCAGCGAACTGGGACAGCGAGCCGAGTGGCATGCCGGCGGCGAACTCGACTGGTGGCTGCTGCAGCATGCACCGCACGCCGGCATGCAGCGGCTGGCGCGCGACCTCAACCGGCTGTATGGCGCCACGCCGGCCCTGCATGAGCTGGATTTCGAAGGCAGGGGGTTCGCCTGGAGCGATTGCCATGATGCGGATCAGTCGGTGCTCAGCTATCTGCGCTTCGCGCAGGACGGTTCCTTTGTCATGGTGGCGCTGAACTTCACGCCGGTGCCCCGTCGCGGCTACCGTATCGGCGTGCCGCGGGCCGGCGGCTACCGCGAGGCGTTCAACAGCGATTCAAGCTACTACGGCGGCAGCGACATGGGCAACGGCGGCGGCGTACACGCGCGGGCCGAAGCGCATCGCGGTTTCCCCGCCTGCCTCGAACTCACCCTGCCGCCTCTCGCGGCGGTGATCCTGACGCCGGCCTAGCCGGCGCCGCGCGAATCGAGCAGGGCGTCGATTTCCGCCTCCGCCTCGACCCAGTCTCCCAGTTCCCCGCCCTCGGCAAAGCCGCGCTGTTCGGCCTTGAAGTAGGCGGCTTCCGCAATGAAGCGCAAGCGGTCTTCCGGCGCCACGAGGCCAGGCCGCTTCGTGCGCGTGCGGGTTTTTGCTGTGATGCTCTTGGCGGCCGGCGCCTTGCCGGATGTCTTGCCGGGCTTGGCCGGCGTCGAAACGTTGCGCGGTGACATAGCAACCTCCTCCGAGAGTCGATGGCGGGTTTCTTCTTGTTGCTATGCAATCATGCTACGCCGCGAAGATGACCCCAGTTTGACAGGGATCAAATATTCTCGATGTGCGCTGCAGCAATCGCCAGGGCGCCGAGCAGGCCGAGCCGCTCGTTGGTGACGACCCGGATGGGAAAATCCTGCATCAGACCGGCATGCGCTCCCCTGGTGCAGAAGGCGCGGACAAAGCCGCCTGCCTGCAGGCGGGGCAGGATCTTCGGCGCAATGCCGCCGCCCAGATAGACGCCGCCGCGGGCCATGAACAGCAGGGCCAGGTCGCCGGCGAAGGCGCCATAGGCGGAAACGAACAGATCGATCGCGCGGCGGGCCTGCGGCTCCGTCTCGGCGGCAGCGGCGATCGCCGCCGGATCGGTGATCGCCGTGCTGCCGGGACTGACTTTTACCAGACTCTCGTAGATGGCGGCGAGGCCCGGGCCGGAGATGACGTTTTCCGCCGTGACGCGTCCGCCGGGGCGCCGCAAGTGGCGCCAGACGGAAAGCTGCTCTTCGTCGGCGGGGGAAAACCCGATGTGGCCGCCTTCGCCGCTGATCGTGCGCCAGCCCGCGCCTTCGGGCACCAGGCCGGCCACACCCAGGCCGGTGCCGGCGCCGATCAACAATCGCGGCGACCGCTCCAGCGGCCTGCCTGCCTGCAGCGTCACGAGATCGCCGGGCTGCAGCGCCGCCACGCCCTGCGCCGCCGTTGCGAAATCGTTGAGAACCGCGACGCGGCCGATCCCGAACGTTTCCGCGAGCGCCTGGCCGTCGACCACCCAGGGCAGATAGGTGACCTTGGCGCGGTTGTCATCGACCGGCCCGGCGACGCCGAAGCAGGCCGCAGCGATATTCGCTGGGCCGCCGGCGTCGTCGAGGAAGGCGCGCAGCAGGGCCGGGAAATCGTCCCACTCGCGGCTCGGGTAGCGGCGCTCGAAGACGATGCCGCCGTCGCCGGCCAGCGCCAGCAGGGTCTTGGTGCCGCCGATGTCTCCGCCGAGGATCATCGCGGCGCGCCGTTCACACCGCGACCGGCGCGGCGATGTGCGGCTGCGGGTCGTAGCCTTCCAGGGCGAAGTCCTCGAAGCGGAAGGCGAAGAGGTCGCGCACCTCGGGATTGATGCGCAGCTGCGGCAGGGCGCGCGGGGTGCGCGTCAGTTGCAGGCGCGCCTGATCGAGGTGGTTGGTGTACAGGTGGGCGTCGCCCAGGGTGTGCACGAAGTCACCCGGCCGGTAGCCGCACACCTGCGCCAGCATCAGCGTGAGCAGGGCATAGGAGGCGATGTTGAAGGGCACGCCGAGGAAGATGTCGGCGCTGCGCTGATAGAGCTGGCAGCTCAACCTGCCGTCGGCGACGTAGAACTGGAACAGCGCGTGGCAGGGCGGCAGCTTCATGCGGTCGATGTCGGCCGGGTTCCAGGCGGTGACGATGTGGCGGCGCGAATCCGGGTTGCGCTTCAGGCCGTCGACCAGCTGGGCGATCTGGTCGATGACGCGGCCGTCGGGCGCGTGCCAGGAGCGCCACTGGTAGCCGTACACCGGGCCGAGGTCGCCGTTGGCATCGGCCCAGTCGTCCCAGATCGAGACGCCGTTTTCCTTGAGGTAGCGGATGTTGGTGTCGCCCTGCAGGAACCACAGCAGCTCGTGGATGATCGACTTGGTGTGCAGCTTCTTGGTGGTGAGCAGCGGAAAGCCCTGCGCCAGGTCGAATCTCATCTGCCAGCCGAAGACCGACAGCGTGCCGGTGCCGGTGCGGTCGCTTTTCGGGTGCCCGTGCTCGAGCACGTGGCGCATCAGGTCGAGGTATTGCTGCATGAAAGGACGTGGCCGGAGGCGAGGATATAATCGGGATCGATTCTAAAGGAAACGACCATGCTGGCCAAACTGAACCAAACCGCCGCGCCGCTCGGCGCAGCCGCGCTCGAGCGGGCGACCCATGCCGTGCTGGTGCTGCCCTTCGCCAGGAAACTCGACGGCCTGCGCGACGTGCCCGCCCTCGACCGGCTGCGCGCCGCCCTCAAGCGCCGCGACATGAAGGCCGAAGACCTCGCCAAGACCCCGGTCACCGTCAATCTGGCCGGCGGCGGCCTGTGCAGCTTCGTCATGCTGGACGGCGGCAAAAGCATGTTCGACCGGCAGAGCCTGCTGCGCCGGGCGATGGCGCCGCTCATGGAGGAGCAGCCGCGCGAGCTGGTGCTCGCGCTGTTCGGCAGCGCCGAGGCGCGACGCGAGAATGCCCGCGAGGCGCTCTACGTGGCCTGGCTGAACGGCGCCCGTCTGCCGACGCGCCGCAAGAAGCCGGCGCCGCGGCCGCTGGCGCGGATTCATCTCTACGGCGCGCGCGATGCCGCCGGGTTTGCCGAGATCGCCGCCGTGGCCGAAGCCAACACCCTGGCGCGGGCGTTGACCGCCACGCCGCCGAACGAGCTGACGCCGACCGCCTACCGCCAGCGCCTGCGCCAGATCGCGCGCGCCAGCCGCTGGCAATGCGAGGAATACGACATGCGCCGGCTGCGCCGCCTGGGGGCGGGGGCCTTCGTTGCCGTGGCGCAGGGCAGCGTGCCGGAGGATGCCGCCATCGTGCACCTCTCCTGGCGGCCGAAGAAGCCGCAGGGCCGGCTGGCGCTGGTCGGCAAGGGCATCTGCTTCGATACCGGCGGCCACAACCTCAAGCCGGCCAAGTACATGGCCGGCATGCACGAGGACATGAACGGTTCCGCCGTGGCGCTCGGCCTCATGCAGGCGCTGATCGAACGCAACATGCCGCTGGCGATCGATGCCTGGCTGCCCATCGCGCAGAACCACCTGTCGCCGGAGGCCTACAAGCAGAACGACATCGTCACCGCCCTCGACGGCACCACCATCGAGGTGGTGCACACCGATGCCGAGGGCCGCATGGTGCTGGCCGACACGCTGACCCTGGCGAGCCGCGGCAAGGACAAGAAGAGTGCCAGGCCGGACCTCGTCATCGACTTTGCCACGCTCACCGGCAGCATGGGTTACGCCCTGGGCAGCCGCTACTCCGGCGTATTCGCCACCTCCTCCGAACTGGCACGGCTGGCGGTGGCGGCGGGCGAGGCGAGCGGCGAGCGCGTCTGCGTCTTCCCGCTCGACGCCGACTACGAGGCGGGGCTGGAGAGCAAGGTGGCCGACATCAAGCAGTGCACCCTCGACGGCGAAGCCGACCACATCCTTGCCGCGCGCTTCCTCAAGCGCTTCACCGACGATCTGGCCTGGGTGCACATGGATCTCTCCGCTTCCAACTGCAGCGGCGGGCTGGGCGCCGTGGGCACCGACCTGACCGGCTTCGGCGTCGCCTGGGGCGTGGAGTTCGTCGAGCAATGGCTGGCGGCGCATGCCGCTTCGCCCGCGCCACGCAAGCGCCGCTAAGGCGCGGATGACTTTGCACCACGCATACGCTATTCTTTAAGCGCAAAACATCCGGCGGAACGGCTCACCGCCGGCAACTCTCGAAGAACTCCCGACAGGGCGCATATCATGCTCGGACTATTTTCCGCAAAATCCGGCCATCCCCTTGCCGACGCCAAGGAGGCCAGGCGCGTACTCAACGAACTGGCCGTGCGCGATGCCGCGCCGGCCCTCGACGAGGTTGCCGGCTGGCTGGAGTCGGTTGCCGGCGACGAACTGCTCAGGTTGTCCGACCGGCTGTCCCTGATCCTTCAACTGGACGAAGCCGCCCAGCCCCACGCGCGCAAGCTGGGCCGCGACTACCTGACCTCGCCGCGGCTTGGCCGCCAGCAGGAATACAAGCTCTGGCAGGCGAACCACGACTTCTGGCTTCAACTGGGCAACGCCTACGACAGCTGCCTCGCTCGCACCCGTGCGCAGGAGAAGGGCCACGAGGCCATCAAGTCCGATGTGCCATTGCTCATCGTGCGCATGCTGCGCGCCTTCTCGGCGCAGTTGAAATGGGATCAGTTCCGCTACGGCCCGGTCAATGCCGAGCTCTGGCAGCGCATGGGCCGCGCCTATCTCTTCGCCGAACAGGGAAAGTTTTCCCGCCAGGCGCTCACGCCCTACCCGAACATTCAGGGCGAGAGCACGGTGGAGCAGGAATACCTCAAGGCGCTGGTGTTCCAGGCCTCCAGCATGGACAGCCTGCTGCCGCTGGAGATCGAGATCGCCGAACGCTTTATCGCGCATTTCCTGCCGCAGTTCGTGTTCACCGCTGAAGTGCGGCCGGACAACGTGTATTGGGTGGATGCCGACAAGCCGGCGCCGCCGAAACGCCTGGCGGTGCTGCCGCAGATCGCGCCCAGCCTGCGCTTTTTCAGTGCCGGCGCGGCGCTGGCCAGGCTGGAAGCCATGATGCAGCAGGTTGAGCGCGGCGAGGTGCCGGCCGAGGTCAATCTGGGCACCCAGTATTCGGCGCGCATCGTGCTGCCGGTGCTCAAGCACCTGGCCATGTACTGGGCGCCGAAGCCGCCGATGCGCTCGCACGACCGGCATCGCGTCAAGTCGCGCCTGACGGTAGTCAATGGACTGGCGGCCACCCATGCCCGATTGTCGGACAGGGGAGGCGAGGACAGCGAAGCCTGGGTGGTCGACGACGTCAGTCTCGGCGGCATGGGGGCGCAGGTGCCGCTCGGCGCCAACGACTGGGTGCGCATCGGCGCCCTGCTCGGCATGCAGCCGGAAGGCGGCAGCAACTGGCTGGTCGGCGTCATTCGGCGCTTCAGCCGCGAGACGCCGACGCAGGGCTCGGTCGGCATCGAGACGCTTTCGAAGTCGCCACAGGCCATCTCAGGCGACCTGGGCGGCATGGATTGCAACGCCATCCTGCTGGACACGCTGCACACCGGCGATACCGTGCGGGTGATCCTGCCGAGTTCCGCTTTCGAGCCGGCCATCCCCCTGGTGTTCGCCTGGCAGGGCCGTTCGGCCCGGCTCGATCCGATCGAGCAGATCGAGTCCGGCGTCGACTTCGACCTCGGCCTCTACCGGGTCACTCCCCCGGCCTGAGCCCTACTTGGGTCGAATCGCCGATTTCGGGCGGAAGGCCTTGATCACCGCTTCGTTCGTTTCGACGTACGGCCCGCCGATGAGGTCGATGCAGTAGGGCACGGCGGCGAAGATCCCATCAAGCGTTTCCTTGATCGCCTTGGGCTGGCCGGGCAGGTTCAGAATCAGCGTTTTCCCCCGCACCACGCCGACCTGCCGCGACAGGATGGCGGTGGGCACATACTTCAGGCTTACCTGCCGCATCTGTTCGCCGAATCCCGGCAGCACCTTGTGCGCCACCGCGAGGGTAGCTTCCGGCGTCACGTCGCGCGGCGCCGGGCCGGTGCCGCCGGTGGTCATGACCAGGTGGCAGCCGGCCGTGTCGGCGAGTTCGATCAGGGTCTGCTCGATCACCGCCCGTTCGTCGGGAATCAGCCGGTGCTCCATGCGCCAGGGCGAGGCCATCGCCGCGGAGAACCACTCGCGCAGGGCGGGGATGCCCTGATCCTCATAGACGCCGCTGGAAGCGCGGTCGGAGATCGACACCAGCCCGATCAGCAATTCATCAGTCATGGTCCAGTTCCCGTAGCAGGCGGAAAAGTTCGCGGAAGGCGCGCGGCGGGCGTCCTTCATCGCGATCCTTCAGTGCGTTGCGGCGCAGTTGCCTGAGGCGGGTGATGTCTGCGCCGGGATGGGCCGCACCGATTTCCGTCAGCACCGCCTCGTCCTCCAGCAGCCGCTCGCGCAGCTTTTCCAGGCGATGCTGGCGCGCGTTCTCGATGGCGGAGACGCCCTTGACGGCATCCAGCGCCTCGCGGATCGGCGCCGGGTCGGCATCCCGCATCAGGCGGCCGATGTACTGCAGCTGGCGGCGGCGCGCTTCGTGCCGGGTCAGGCGCTGCGCCTCGCGGATGGCGCCGCGCAGCGCGTCCGGCATGTCGATGCGCGCGAGGCGCTCCGGCGACAGTTCCACCAGCTCCGCCCCCATGTCCTGCAGGGCCTGCATGTCGCGCTTGCGCTGCGACTTGCTGGGGCGCTCCGGCGAATCGTCGTATTCGAGGTCTTCAAGGTTCTTCATCTTGGTATGATTATATCTTTGCCCCATCCTCTTCCGCGATGTCTTCCCAGGGCTTCAGCTATCCGCAGGACACCTTGCGCGCCATGGCGCAGGACATACTCGACCATGCCAGGTCGCGCGGCGCCAGCGCCTGCGAGGCCGACGTTTCCGAGGGCTTCGGCCAGTCGGTGACGGTGCGCCGCGGCGACGTCGAGACCATCGAATACAACCGCGACAAGGGCGTCGGCGTCACGGTCTACCTCGGCCAGCGGCGCGGCTATGCCTCGACCTCGGACTTTTCCCGCGCCGCCCTGCACGCCACGGTGGATGCGGCGCTGTCCATCGCGCGCTTCACCGCGCCGGACGAAGCCGCGGTATTGCCGGAAGCCGAACTGCTGGCGCACGGCGAAACGGACCTCGACCTCTACCATCCCTGGGCCTTGGCGGTGGAGGAGGCCATCGACATCGCCCGGCGCTGCGAGGCGGCGGCCTTTGCCGTCAGCCCGCAGGTGAAGAATTCCGAGGGCGCCAGCGTGTCCGCCCAGCAGTCGCATTTCGTTTCCGCCAACAGCCTAGGTTTCATGGGCGGCTACGCTTCCTCGCGCCACTACCTCTCCTGCTCGGTCATCGCCGGCAAGGGCGACGCCATGCAGCGCGACGACTGGTACAGCACGCATCGCGACGCGGCGGACCTGGCCGAGGCCGAGCTGGTCGGCGAATACGCCGCGCGCCGCGCGCTGTCTCGCCTCGGCGCGCGCAAGATCGCCACCTGCGAAGTGCCGGTGCTGTTCGAGGCGCCGCTGGCCGCCTCGCTGATCGGCAACTTCGTTTACGCCGTCTCGGGCGGCAGCCTGTATCGCAAGTCCTCCTTCCTGCTCGACAGCCTGGACACGCAGGTCTTCTCGCCGCAGGTGCACATCAGCGAACGGCCGCATCTGCCGCGCGCCCTGGCGAGCAGCCCCTTCGACGACGACGGCGTCGCCACGCACGACCGCGAGGTGGTCGAGGCCGGCGTGCTGAAGGGCTATTTCCTGTCGACCTATTCGGCGCGCAAGCTCGGCCTGCAGACCACCGGCAACGCCGGCGGCTCGCACAACCTGATCGTTCGCCCCGGCAAGCGCGATCTCGTCGGCCTCGCTGCCCTGATGGGCCGCGGCCTGCTGGTCACCGAACTGCTCGGCCAGGGCGTGAATTACGTCACCGGCGATTACTCGCGCGGCGCCTCCGGCTACTGGGTCGAAAACGGCGAGATCCGCTATCCCGTCCAGGAAATCACCATCGCCGGCAACCTCAGGGACATGCTGCGCGGCATCGTCGCCGTCGGCAACGACGTGCTGGTGCGCGGCTCCAAGCAGGTCGGCTCGATCCTCATCGACCGCATGACCATCGCCGGAGCATAAGCCGGTATCTCCATAGGGGTTTTCCCCAACGCCAATGCGAGCCGGGCCCTGTGTTGGCCGTGCGCGGTTGGTGTAGTATCACCCGGCGGTCCCCGACCCAGGGAGATCGGACCTTTCCGCTGCACAACGGCATAGAAGAACCTCTAAAGGAGACCCTTTCAATGGAACGTCGTTCATTTCTCGTAAAAGCTGGGGCAGTTGTTGCTGCCGCAGGGGTGGCAGCTTGTGGGAAGAAAGAGGAGCCCGCTCAGACCGCAGTGCCAGCTCCTGCTGCGCCGGCAATTGTCACAGGAGGAAAGGAAATTCGCTGGCGCTTGGCTTCCAGCTTCCCGAAGGCCCTCGACACGATCTTCGGCGCGGCCGACGTCTTCGCCAAGAAAGTGAATGAGATGTCCGGCGGCAAGTTCACCATTTCGGTGCATGCCGGCGGCGAGATCATGCCCCCCTTCGGCGTCGTTGATGGCGTGCAGCAGGGCACCGTCGAATGCGCCCATACCGCGCCCTATTATTTCTTCGGCAAGGACGAGACCTTCGCCATCGATTGCGCCATCCCCTTCGGCCTCAACTCGCGCCAGATGACGGCATGGATGTACGAGGGCAACGGCATGAAGCTGCTGCGCGAGTTCTACAAGAACTACAACATCGTCAACTTCCCGATGGGCAACACCGGCGCCCAGATGGGCGGCTGGTACCGGAAGGAGATCAAGAAGCTGGCGGACCTGAAGGGCCTGAAGATGCGCATCGGCGGCTTCGGCGGCAAGGTGCTCGAGCGCATCGGCGGCGTGCCGCAGAACATTCCGGGCGGCGAGATCTACCAGGCGCTTGAGAAGGGCACCCTCGACGCCTGCGAGTGGGTCGGCCCCTACGACGACGAGAAGCTCGGCTTCCAGAAGGTCGCCAAGTACTACTACTATCCGGGCTGGTGGGAAGGCGGCCCGCAGCTCTCCCTCTACGTGAACAACAAGGCCTGGGAGGGCCTGTCCGCCGAGAACAAGGCCATCGTCGAGGCCGCCGCCTCGCACGCCCATGTCACCATGCAGTCCGCCTACGACGCCAAGAACCCGGACGCCCTCAAGCGCCTGGTCGCCGGCGGCGCCCAGCTGCGTCCCTTCAGCCGCGAGATTTTGCAGGCAGCTTACGATGCGGCGATGGGGCTTTACGGCGAGCTGAGCGCGAAGAACTCGAACTGGAAGAAGGTGTACGAAGACTACGCCAGGTTCCGCGACGACCAGCATTCCTGGTTCCGCTTCACCGAGGCGAACTTCGACAATTTCATGCAGGTCGGCCGTTTCGCCAAGAAGTAAGCAGGAGCAACACCCCAAGAAAAACCCCGCCTGCGAGGCGGGGTTTTTTATCGCCGTCGCGCGGCGACTGACTTTTCACCGGCGGCGTTATTTATTTCTTCCGCGCCGCGTCCTTCTTCATTTGCTCCATGAGCGCCTTGGCGGGATCGTCGGCCGCTTCCTCCTGCTCCTCGCCGTTTTCCTTCTCCTCCGCCTCTGCAGAAGCCTCTTCCGCTTCCTCCTCTTCCTTGGCCTCGGCATCGGGATCGACCGGCATCTCGAGCTTGATCTCTTCCAGGTTGATGTCGGCCTTCTTGTCGAGGCCGCCCAGCACCAGGTTCGGGTAGGCGATGACCACCGCGATCATGAAGAGCTGGATGAGGATGAAGGCGATGGCGCCCTTGTAGATCTGGCCGGTGGTGACGGCCGGGATGCGTACGCCGGTGATGCGGTCCGTGTAGTCCGTGCGGGCGGCGACGCTGCGCAGGTAGAACAGGGCGAAGCCGAAGGGCGGCGTCAGGAAGGAGGTCTGCAGGTTGATGGCAATGATGACGCCGAACCAGATCAGGTCGATGCCCATCTTTTCCGCCACCGGCACCAGCAGCGGCACGACGATGAAGGCGATCTCGAAGAAATCGATGAACATGCCGAGCACGAACACCAGCGCCGTGACGAACAGGATGAAGCCGAGCTGGCCGCCGGGCAGCTTGTCGAAGAGGTGCTCCACCCAGACATGGCCGTCGGCGGCGTTGAAGGTGAAGGAGAACACCGTCGAGCCGATGAGGATGAACATCACGAAACAGGACAACCGAGTGGTGTTCTCCAGCGCCTGCTTGAGCAGGCCGATGGAGAGCTTGCGCCGCGCCAGCGCCATGACGAAGGCGCCCAGGGCGCCCATGGCGCCGCCCTCGGTGGGGGTGGCCAGCCCGAGGAAGATGGTGCCCAGCACGAGGAAGATCAGCACCAGCGGCGGGATCAGCACGAAGGTGACGCGCTCCGAGAGCTTCGAGAGCAGGCCGAGCTTCGTGAAGTGGTTGACGAGCGCCAGGCCCAGCGCGGTAAACGAGGAGACGGTCATTGACAGGATGACGATCTCGTCGGCGGGCGCCTGGCCTTCGCGCCCGGTCCACTGGTTGACGATGCCTTCGTGGAACAGCGACCAGGCGTAGCCGGCCGCAGCGGCGATGGCCATCAGCACGATGAGCGAGACGTGGCCGCTGGCGCCGTTGGCCTCCTTGTAGATGCGCGCCTCGGCGGGCAGGGCCGGCACCCAGCCCGGGCGCACGATCGCCACGCCGACGACGAAGGCAAGGTAGAGGCCGACCAGGATGAAGGCCGGCAGCAGCGCGCCGGCGTACATGTCGCCGACCGAGCGGCCGAGCTGGTCGGCCATGACGATCAGCACCAGCGAGGGCGGGATGGCCTGGGCCAGCGTGCCGGAGGCGGTGATGACGCCGGTGGCGACGGTGCGGTTGTAGCCGTAGCGCAGCATGATCGGCAGCGAGATCAGGCCCATCGAGATCACCGCCGCTGCCACCACGCCGGTGGTGGCTGCCAGCAGGGCGCCGACGAGGATGACTGCTATCGCGAGGCCGCCGCGCACCGGGCCGAAGACCTGGCCGACGGTCTCCAGCAGGTCCTCGGCCATGCCGCTCCTCTCCAGGACGATGCCCATGAAGGTGAAGAAGGGGATCGCCAGCAGGGTGTCGTTCTGCATGATGCCGAAGATGCGCAGCGGCAATGCCTGGAACAGGTTGGGCGGGAACATGTCCAGTTCCATGCCGATGAAGCCGAAGAAGAGGCCCGTGGCGGCGAGCGAGAAGGCCACCGGGAAGCCAGTGAGCAGGAAGGCGAGCAGGCCGCAGAAGAGCAGCGGCACGAAGTTCTGGACGAGGAAGGCGGTCATCAGCGCACTTCCTCGTTGGCATGCGCGGCATGTTCCTCGATCTCCCGCTCGGCCTCGGACTCGCCCGGATGCTCGGCATGGGCATGGCCGATCGGGTCGGGGACCAGGCCGCGCAGGAAAGCGACGCGCTTGACGAGCTCCGAGGCCGCCTGCGCGAGCAGCAGCGCCATGCCGGCCGGGATCATCAGGTAGACCGGCCAGCGGATCAGGCCGCCGGCGTTTTGCGACATCTCGCCGGAATCCCAGGCATTGATGAACAGCGGCCAGGACATCATGATCAGCATGAGGCAGAGGGGAACCAGGAAGAAGAGGATGCCGAGGATGTCGATCCAGTTGCGCGTGCGGGCCGAAAAGCGGTTGGACAGGAAATCGATGCGCACGTGGGCGTTCTTCAGGAAGGCATAGCCGGCGCCGAGCATGAAGACGGCGGCGTAGAAGTACCACTGGATCTCGAGCAAGGCGTTGGAGCTGGTGTTGAAGATCTTGCGCACGATGGCGTTGCCGGCGGACACCAGCACTGCGGCCAGGATCAGCCAGATGAGGACCCTGCCGATGAGATCGGTGAAGGCATCGACCAGCCTTGAAAACTTGAGCAGGGCGCTCATGGATCTCCTGTTGCGGCCGCGGTTGCGATTGCGGACAGACTGTTTTCAGCGGCGTAAGGGTAATCCGTATCGACGCCGGTTTCCAGTCGACGCGGGCCAGACTGGCACAAAATGCAGGTAAACCCTAACATTCGAACCTCCGTGCATCAGCCGACGCTAATTTCGTGAACGCCACCCGTCTCTGTCTCGTCCGCCACGGCGAAACCGCCTGGAATGCCGAGCGCCGCATCCAGGGCCAGCTCGACGTGCCGCTCTCCGCGGTAGGCCACGCCCAGGCGCGCGCCGCCGCCAATGCGCTGGAGAGCGAGGAATTCGTCGCGATCTACTCGAGCGATCTCGCCCGCGCCCTGCGCACGGCGGAAGCGGCGGCGCATCTGCTCAAGCTGCCGATCCGGAAGGAAGTTGCCTTGCGCGAGCGCCATTACGGCGTGCTGCAGACACTGACTTATGCGGAATTCGAGCGGCGCCATCCGAACGCCTATGCGCGTTTCCTCGCGCGCGAGGAAGCCTTCGCCCTGCCGGGCGGCGGCGAAAGCCTGCGCCAGTTCGCCGACCGCGTGAACCAATGCCTGGATGAAATCGTGTCGGCCCATCCGGGCGGCCAGGTGCTGGTCTTCACCCACGGCGGCGTGCTCGACATCGCGCACCGCCGCGCCAGCGGCAGGCCGCTCTGCGCGCCGCGCGATTTCGAGATCCCCAACACGGCGTTCAACTGGCTGGAAGTCGAGCGCGGCAACTGGCGCATCCTGAACTGGGCCGACCGCGGCCATCTCGACGCAGCGCTCGATGAGCTCCCCGGCTGAAGATCCCGCCGCGCGCCTGCTGCGCGTGACGCACAACCTGGTCAGTGAAACCCACCCGGGCCGGCGCGCCCCCGTCACGCTCGACAGCCCGCTGGAGCGCGACCTCGGCCTGGACTCTCTGGCGCGCGTCGAATTGCTGTTGCGCCTCGGCCGCGAGTTCGGCGCGTCCCTGCCGGAGGCGGCGCTGGGCGAGGCGGAAACGCCGCGCGACCTGCTGCATCTGCTCGGCCATGCCGCGCCTGCCGCCGCACCCCGCGCCGCCATCGAACTGCCGCATGGCGCCGTGCTCCCGGTGCCCGATGACGCGGCCACCCTGATCGAGGTGCTCGAGTGGCACGTCGCGCGCACGCCCGACCGCACGCATGTCCTGCTCTACGGCGAGGGCGAACGGGCCGAGCCGATCGGTTATGCGGATTTGCTCGCGGCCGCCCGGCGCATCGCCACCGGTCTCGTCTCGCGCGGCCTGCAGCCGCAGCAGGCGGTGGCGCTGATGCTGCCGACCGGCCGCGACTACCTGGCCTGCTTTTTCGGCGCCCTGCTGGCGGGCGGCATACCCGTGCCGATCTATCCGCCGGCGCGGCTGGCGCAGATCGAGGACCACCTCAGGCGCCACGCGCGCATCCTCGACAACGCCCAGGCCGCCTTCATCGTCACCGTGCCGCAGGCGAAGACGGTGGCGGCGCTGCTCTCCGCCCGCGTGCCGAGCCTGGCCGGCATCGTCACGCCGCAGGAGATCGACGCCGAGCCGGCGCCGCTCTGCTACCGCGCCCGGCCCGAGGACATTGCCTTCCTGCAGTACACCTCGGGCAGCACCGGCGACCCGAAGGGCGTGGTGCTGACGCACGCCAACCTGCTTGCCAATCTGCGCGCCATGGGGCCGGCCTTCAGGGTGACCAGCGAGGACGTCTTCGTCTCCTGGCTGCCGCTCTACCACGACATGGGTTTGATCGGCGCCTGGTTCGGCTCGCTGTATTTCGCCATGCCGCTGGTGCTGATGTCGCCGCTGGCCTTCCTCGCGCGCCCTTCCCGCTGGCTGCAGGCGATCTCGCGCCACCGCGGCACGCTCACGGCGGCGCCGAACTTCGCCTACGAGCTGTGCGCCAGGAAGCTCGACGACGCCGACCTGGCCGGACTCGACCTGGCCTCGTTGCGCCTGGCGCTGAATGGCGCCGAGCCGGTCAGCCATGCGACGCTGGAGGCCTTCATCCAGCGCTTCGTGCCGCACGGCCTGCAGCCCGAGGCGATCACGCCGGTATACGGCCTGGCGGAGTGCTCGGTCGGCCTGGCCTTTCCGCCCCTCGGGCGCGGCCCGCGCATCGACGCCATCCGGCGCGATGACTTCATGGGCGAGCGCCGCGCGCTGCCGGCTGCGGAAGGCGAGCCCGGCACGATGCTTGTGCCCGCCTGCGGGCGGGCGCTGCCCGGGCACGAGATCCGCATCGTGGATGAAGCCGGCGACGAACTGCCCGAACGCCAGGTCGGCCGCCTGCAGTTCCGCGGCCCCTCGGCGACGCGCGGCTACTACCGCAACCCCGAGGCGACGGCGCGCCTGTTCCGCGACGGCTGGCTCGACTCGGGCGACTACGCCTACCTGGTCGAGGGCGAGGTCTACCTCACCGGCCGCGTCAAGGACCTCATCATCCGCGGCGGCCGCAACCTCTATCCGTATGAGCTGGAGGAAGCGGTCGGCGAGATCCCCGGCATCCGCAAGGGCTGCGTCGCCGTCTTCGCCAGCACCGACCCGGCGAATGCCACCGAGCGCCTGGTCGTGATGGCGGAAACGCGCGAACGCGACGAGGCGGCGCGCGAGGCGCTGAAGCGGAAGATCAACGAGGTCGCCGTCGACGCCATCGGCATGCCGGCCGACGAGATCGTGCTGGCGCCGCCGCACGGCGTGCTGAAGACCTCCAGCGGCAAGATCCGCCGCGCCGCCTCGCGCGAGGCCTTCGAGCGCGGCGAGGTGGGCCGGCCGCAGGCGCCGGCCTGGTGGCAGATGGCGAAGCTCACCCTTGCCGCCGTATCGCAGCGACTGACTTTTGCGGCGCGGCAGGCCGGCCGCTGGCTGTACGCCGCCTGGTGCTGGGGCGTGTTCGCGCTGCTCGGCCTGCCGGTGGCCGCGCTGCTGGCCCTGCTGCAGCATCCGGCCGCGGGCCGGCGGCTGGGTCATGCCGCGGCGCGCCTGTTCCTGCTGCTGGCGGCGATGCCGGTGCGTGTGCAAGGCCTCGAGCGCCTGCCGGGCGGACCGCACCTCCTGCTCGCCAATCACACCAGCTACTTCGACATGATCGCCTTGTACGCCGCGCTGCCGCCCGGCCGCGGCTACGCCTTTGTCGCCAAGCGCGAACTGGTCCGGCAACCCTTCATCCATGCCTGCCTGCGCGGCCTCGGCACGCTGTTCGTCGAGCGCTACGAAGCCGCGAAGAGCGCCGAGGACGTCGCCGAACTGGCGGCCCGGCTCGGCCAGGGCGGCAGCCTGGTGATCTTTCCCGAAGGCACCTTCTCGCGCGAGGCCGGCCTCAAACCCTTCCGCATGGGCGCCTTCGTCGCCGCGGCGCGCGCCGGCGTGCCGGTGGCGGTGGCCGGGCTGCGCGGCGTCCGCGCGATCCTGCGCGACAAGACCTGGCAGCCGCGCCATGGCCGGCCCGAACTCGAGGTCGGCGCCGTGCTGCGGGCGGAAGGGGAGGACTGGGCCGCCGCCGTGCGCCTGCGCGACGCCGTGCGCAGCGAGATGCTCAGGCTCTCCGGCGAGCACGATCTGGGTGGATTCCTGCCCGAACTGCCACCCCAATAGCCCCTCCCGCCCCGTGGTAAAATTGCGGCTTTCTTCAATCAGTTAAGTAATTTGATGTTTTAGTTTCGGCATAACACGCTTCGCGCATTAGCCTTCACTGAAACATTTTTCGAAAGAGCCAAAAAATGTTTTCCAGGAAAAACACCCTCGCCAAGGTCGACGCCGAGCTGTGGTCGGCGATCGAAGCCGAAAACCGCCGCCAGGAGGAGCACATCGAGCTGATCGCCTCCGAGAACTACGTCAGCCAGGCCGTGCTCGAGGCACAGGGCTCGCAGCTCACCAACAAGTACGCCGAGGGCTATCCCGGCAAGCGCTACTACGGCGGCTGCGAGCATGTCGACGTCGCCGAGCAGCTGGCCATCGACCGCGCGAAGAAACTCTTCGGCGCCGACTGCGCCAACGTGCAGCCGAACTCCGGCTCGCAGGCCAACCAGGCGGTGTTCTTCGCCTTCCTCAAGCCGGGCGACACCATCCTCGGCATGAACCTCTCGATGGGCGGCCACCTCACGCACGGCATGCCGCTCAACATCAGCGGCAAGTGGTTCAACATCGTCCCCTACGGCCTCAACGAGCAGGAAGAGATCGATTACGCCGAGATGGAGCGGCTGGCGCGCGAGCACAAGCCGAAGCTGATCATCGCCGGCGCTTCCGCCTACGCCCTGCGCATCGACTTCGAGCGCTTCGCCAAGGTGGCGAAGGAAGTCGGCGCCATCTTCATGGTGGACATGGCGCACTATGCCGGCCTCATCGCCGCCGGCGTCTATCCGAATCCGGTGCCGCACGCCGACGTCGTCACCACCACCACGCACAAGACCCTGCGCGGCCCGCGCGGCGGCCTCATCCTCATGAAGGCCGAGCACGAGAAGGCCATCAATTCGGCGATCTTCCCCGGCATCCAGGGCGGCCCGCTGATGCACGTCATCGCCGGCAAGGCGGTGGCGCTGAAGGAAGCCATGACCTCCGAGTTCCGCGACTACCAGGAGCAGGTGCTCGCCAACGCCCGCGTCATGGCGCGCGTGCTGTCCGAGGAGCGCGGCCTGCGCATCGTCTCCGGCCGCACCGAGAGCCACGTTTTCCTGGTCGACCTGCGCGCCAAGAACCTCACCGGCAAGGAGGCCGAGGCCGTCCTGGGCCGCGCCCACATCACGGTGAACAAGAACACCATCCCGAACGACCCGCAGAAGCCTCTCGTCACCTCCGGCATCCGCATCGGCTCGCCGGCCATGACCACGCGCGGCTTCACCGAGATCGAGGCCGAGCAGGTGGCCCACCTGATCGCCGACGTGCTCGACCACCCGAACGACGAGGCGGCTATCGCCAAGGTGCGCGGCAAGGTGGCGGAACTCTGCAAGAAGTATCCGGTTTACGGTTGACCAGGCCCCGATAACTTTAAGTCAAGATGATCTTTAGACATCAAACGCGCAAATGTTTGAGAAGCTAAAAAACAAGGGCTTTGAAGTTCTGACACTGCATCACGCAGAAGCTATATTGACTCACGATATGGCCGATGCGGTTACGGAAATTGAAAAGGTACTGCTCAATGCAAAAATACCTGCAGAAGAGTTAGTGAGGGGCGGAGGAGGAGAGGGGGAGTTTACGCAGCGGTTGCGACGCGCCTTGGCCGATGACTATGGCTGGAAGAAGCACAATTTTGAGATAAAAAAGATCGTCGATGGGAAAGAAAAGGAATCGATTTCGCATGAGATCGACCATGTAAAGCAGTATCTAACCGGCACTTTCGCCCTTGAAATTGAATGGAACAATAAGGATCCGTTTTTTGATCGCGATTTGGAAAACTTCAAGCGTCTTCATGCGGACGGCGTGATTTCGATCGGTGCGATTATTACCAGGGGAGCCACGCTCCAAGAATCACTTCGGGATATTGTCGCGGAGTTTGCAAGGAAGCATGGTATCGATTCGCCAAAAGCTCTTAAGAAATATTACTCTCCCACCGAGCGTCAGTTAGAGATTATCGCTCGCGCTTCCAAATCAAGAGGCTCTTTTGAGAACGGGTGGGCGCATGCTTTTGTGTCGGATAAATTTGGCGAGGCTACGACACACTGGCGAAAGCTTGAAGATCGCGTCCACCGAGGGGTTGGGAACCCATGTCCCTTGCTGCTTATTGGTATTCCGAATTCGGTTGTAGTTCTCTAGGAAGTTATGGCATCAGGAGGCGTTGATGACGGCGAAAATCTACAACATCACCGAACCTAATCCTTCGGAAGACCTGCTGGCCAAGACATCAGGCCAATACTCGACAATCCTTGCAGATCCACCCTGGCAATTTCAAAATCGTTCAGGGAAGGTCGCTCCTGAGCACAAACGCCTGCTCCGCTATCCAACAATGGAGCTAAAGGAAATTCTTGAATTGCCCGTTTCAAAATTAGCCGCCGCGAAATCCCACCTCTATCTTTGGGTGCCAAACGCGCTACTCAAAGAAGGTTTGGAGGTCATGGAAGCTTGGGGGTTTACGTATAAATCGAATCTGGTTTGGCACAAGGTTCGCAAGGATGGTGGGCCAGATGGCCGTGGTGTGGGTTTCTATTTTCGAAATGTTACCGAACTGGTTCTGTTTGGCGTGAGGGGTAGCATGCGCACGCTTGCGCCGGGTAGAAAGCAAGTCAATATTTTGTGTACTCGCAAGAGAGAACACTCCCGTAAGCCGGATGAGATTTACGATCTGGTAGAAGCCTGCTCCCCCGGACCATACTTAGAAATATTTGCACGTTTCCGCCGACAAGGTTGGGCCCAATGGGGTAACGAGGACGTTGAAGAAAATTCTTACTACGATGTTGCTCGCAGGAAAGGTCATGCCGATCCTCAGTTGCGACTTCTTCAAACCCCAAAAGGGTATCGAGCCAAATAACATGGAGCTATTTGATCGGGTTGGGATATAAGCCATGAAATGCCCATTTTGCGCAGAGGCGAATACCCAAGTTATTGATACCCGAGAGAATGAGGAAGGGGATACTGTCCGCCGCCGCCGCCGCTGTGGCGTGTGCGACAAGCGCTTCACCACCTACGAGCGCGTCGAGCTGCGCATGCCGCTCATCGTCAAGAAGAACGGCAGCCGCGCCGACTACGACCGCGACAAGCTGCTGGCCAGCCTGATGCTGGCCCTGCGCAAGCGCCCGGTCACCACCGAGAGCATCGACGCCGCCATCGAGCGCATCGAGGAGCGCCTGCTCGCCAGCGGCGAGCGCGAGGTGCCCACCGAGAAGGTCGGCGAGCTGGTCATGCGCGAACTGCGCAAGCTCGACAAGATCGCCTACGTGCGCTTCGCCTCGGTGTACCGCAACTTCGAGGACGTCGAGGAGTTCCGCGAGGCGATCCGCGAAGTGAAAAAGCCGCGCACGCCGCGGCGCGCCAGGAACGCCTGAACTTTCACCACGGCGACACGGCGTGCACGGCGCAATGCAAAATCCTATCCTTCGCCGTGTCGCCGTGCCCGCCGTGGTGAAGCAATGATCTTTTCCGCCGCCGACCACGAATTCATGGCCCGCGCGCTGCGCCTGGCGCGCAAGGGCCTGTTCACCACCACCCCGAATCCCCGCGTCGGCTGCGTCGTCGTCCGCGACGGCGCCGTCGTCGGCGAAGGCTGGCATGCGCGCGCCGGCGAGGCGCATGCCGAGGCCCATGCGCTGACCGCCGCGGGAGAACGTGCCCGCGGCGCCACGGCTTATGTCACGCTGGAGCCCTGCAGCCACCACGGCCGCACGCCGCCCTGCGCCGATGCATTGATCGCCGCCGGCGTGGCGCGCGTGGTGGCGGCCATGCGCGATCCGAATCCGCAGGTCGGCGGCAACGGCCTGGAAAAACTCCGCGCCGCCGGCATCGCCTTCGAGAACGGGCTGATGAAGGCGGAGGCGCGCGAACTGAACATCGGCTTCGTCTCGCGCATGGAGCGCGGCCGCCCCTGGGTGCGCCTGAAGCTGGCCGCCAGCCTCGACGGCAAGACGGCCCTGAACAACGGCAGGAGCCAGTGGATCACCGGGCCCGAGGCGCGCCGCGACGGCCATGCCTGGCGCGCGCGCGCCTGCGCCATCCTCACCGGCGCCGGCACCGTGCGCGACGACGACCCGCGCCTGACGGTGCGCGACGTCGAGACCTCGCGCCAGCCGCTGCGCGTGGTGGTGGACAGCCACTTCGAGACGCCGCCGACGGCGCGCATCCTCGAGGGCGGCCACACGCTGGTGGCGGCGGCCTCCGAAGATGCGGCCAGGATCGCCGCCCTGCGCGCGGCCGGCGCCGAGGTGGTCGTGCTGCCCAATCCGCACGGCAAGGTCGACCTGCCGCGCCTGCTGCGGCAGCTGGCGGAGCGTGGCGTGAACGAACTGCACGTCGAGGCCGGCCACAAGCTCAACGGCTCGCTGCTGCGCGAGGGGCTGGTCGACGAGCTGCTGCTGTATTTCGCGCCGACGATCCTCGGCAGCGGGCGCGAGATGTTCCCGCTGCCGGAGCTGACCGATCTGGCCGGTCGCCGCGACCTGAAGATCGTCGACCTGCGCCGCGTCGGCGGCGACATCCGCATCCTGGCGCGGCCCCTGGCGACATGAAGGGAAGGAAAGACCCCGCCCGCGATTTCCCCGGCAAGCGCTGGCTGGTGAACCTGCTGCGCGCCATCCATCTCGTCGGCGTCGTCGGCCTCGGCGCCGGCGTGCTCGGCGACATTCCCGAAGCCCGCTGGTTCGCCTTCGGCATGGCGGCGCTGGTCACCGGGCTGGCCATCCTGTCCCTCGACGCCTGGTCGCGGCCCAGCTATTTCCGCGAGAACGTCGGCCTCGCCATGGCCGGCAAGCTGCTCCTGCTCGGCGTGCTGCTGGCCTGGCCGGCGCAGCGCGCCGTGCTGTTCTGGCTGATTCTCGTCTTCTCCGTGCTCTTCGCCCACGCCCCGGCCAGCCTGCGCCACGGCGTCTGGCGGAAATGAACGGGACCTGCGCCGTGAGCCGAAAGAAAGTCCTCGTCGTCGAAGACCACCCGCTGTTCGTGCAGGCGATCGGCGAAATCGTCTCGCGCATCGATCCGGCGGCGGAAGTGCAGGGAACGCATACCCTGGCCGACGCGCTGGCCTGGCTTGAGCGCGGCAGTCCGGATCTGGTGCTGCTCGATCTCAACCTGCCGGACGTTTCGGGACTGGACGGCGTCGCCGCGCTGCGCCGGCGGCTGCCGGAGGTGCCCATCGTCGTCGTCAGCGCCGTGGACGACCCCGCCCTTCTGCGCGAACTAGAACGCAGCGGCATCCATCGCTTCGTCTCGAAGAGCGCCAAGCCGGCCGAAATCATCGAATCCATCCGCCAGGTCTTCCATGTCGCCGGCCCGGCCCGGCGTGACGCGGCGCAGCGTTCGCCGGAGGAGGGCAAGCGCGTGGCCCTCTCGCAGCGCCAGCTCGAGGTGCTGCAGGAGATGGCCACCGGCAAATCCAACAAGGAGATCGCGCGCAGCCTCGACATCGCCGTCGATACCGTGCGGGCGCACGTCGTGGAAATCCTGTCGCGGCTCGGCGTGCGCAATCGCACCGAGGCGGTGACGGTGTACTACTCCGGCCAGTACGAAGTGTCGAAATGAGGCAGGCCGCCCTGCGCGCGGCGTGGCTTGCAATTGGCCTTTTCATGTCGGCGCCGGCGTGCGCGGCGCCTGTCGTGCTCGAGGCGGAGCACAAGGAAATCCGCCTCCACGAAGGCATCGAGGTGCTGGAGGATGCGCAACGCCGTCTCCAGGCGACTGACTTTTCCGCCCTGCCGCCGGCCTCCTTCCACAAGCTGCCCGGCGAGCACCATTCCTACGGCTATTCCGGCAGCGCCTTCTGGGCGCGCGCAGAGATTGGCAATCCCGGCGCCGGCGGGGCCGACTGGTTCCTGGTCTACAAGCAGGTGGCCATCGACCGCATCCAGGTGTTTCTCGGCAGGGCCGACGGCACCTGGCGGGAAATCGCTCCCTACGGCGCAGAAACTGCGCATGAACTGTTCGGCGGATTGCGCTACCCCGCCTTCCATCTTTCGCTGGCCGGGGGCGAACGCGCGACGGTTCTCGTGCGCATCGAAAACTCTTCGCCGATCCGCTTCCCGCTGGTGATGCAGGAATTCCACGACTTCTTCAAGCAGGATCGCGTCGGGAGGATGTGGGCGGGCCTGGCGCTGGTGATCCCGCTGGTGGTGGCCATCTACATGCTGTTCCTGTGGGGCGCGATGCGCGACCATTCCCTCCTGCTCTACATCGGTTTCCAGCTGTCCGTGATGGTGGCCTCGGCCTGGATCAGCGGCTACCTTGCCGAAATCCTGCCGATGCTGCCGCGCCGCACGCTGGCCGAGATCGGCGTGGTCGCCTTCAACCTTTCCTACTTTTTCGGGCTGCTGCATGCGCGGGCATTCATGCAATTGCCGCGCCGCCAGCCGGTGCTGGCCAGGGCCGTGCTGTTCGCCGCGCCGCTGTTTCTGCTGGTGATCGGCATAGAGTTCGTGCAGCCGACGGCGGCGCGCTTGATTACCGTGGCCGGGGCGATTGGCGTGGTCCTGTTCGTTTTCGGTACAAGCCTGGCCGCCTGGTACCGACGCCTGCCGCACGCGGCGATCTATGCCGCCGCCTGGGCCAGCCTGCTGCCCGGCGTCGCCAGCATCATCGGCTCGCGGCTGGGCTGGATCGACCACGGCGCGGTGACGGTCGCCCAGCTGGCGGCCGGCGTGATGTCCTCGCTGATTTTCGGCATCGCGCTGGCCGGGCAGATCCGCCTGCGGGAGGCGCGCGCGCAAACGGTCATGGCGCAGGGCCGCCTGCTCGCCGCCGCCCACCACGACCTGCGCCAGCCGCTGCAGTCACTCGGCATTTTCATCGAACTGATGCGCGGCGAGGCCGACCAGCCCGCCCAGGTGCGTACCCTGGCCGGCCGCATGGAGGCGGCCTACGGCAGCCTGACCGATTTCCTGGACGGCCTGCTCGAATTGTCCCGCGCCGCGGACGGCCAGCACGAGCCGAAGCTTGTGCGCCTGAGGGTGAATGACGTGCTGGCGCCGCTGGTGGCGGAATACCGGCGCCTGGCTGCCGCCGTCGGGCTCGAGCTGCGCTACGTGCCGTGCGCGGGCTGGATAGAAAGCGACCCGCGCCTGCTCGAGCGCATCCTGCGCAACATCCTTGCCAACGCCGTGCGCTATACCCAGCGTGGGCGCATCCTCGTCGGCTGCCGGCGTTGCGGCGACCGCCTTGCCATCGAGGTCTGCGATACCGGACCGGGCATCGCGGAGCGCGACCAGGAGCGCATGTTCGACACCTTCTTCCAGGGCGCCGAGGCGCAGAACAGCCGCGCCGGCTTCGGGCTCGGCCTGGCCATTGTCAAACAGCTGGCCCTGCGCATGGGACACGAAATCTGCCTGAGGTCCGTCGAGGGCAGGGGATCGTGCTTCAGGGTATTGGTGCCCAGGCCTTCCTTGAAGGAACGCTGAACGGGCCGCCCATCAGGGGGACGATTTGACTCCGGCAGATGCGCACACCGCGCAGCCCGGATCCTTGCCGAGCTGGATGCTGCGCCATTCCATCGCCAGGCCGTCGAGCAGCAGCAGCCTGCCCGAGAGCGATTCGCCGCAGCCGGCGACGAGCTTGAGCGCCTCGGCCGCCTGCGTCGTGCCGATGATGCCGGTGAGCGGAGCGAAGACGCCCATCACGGCGCAGCGCACTTCCTCCGCATCCTGGCCCTCCGGAAACAGGCAGTTGTAGCAGGGGCTCGTTTCCTTGCGCAGGTCGAACACCGAGACCTGGCCGTCGAAGCGGATGGCGGCGCCGGAGACGAGCGGCTTGCGGAATTTCACGCAGGCGCGGTTGATGGCATGCCGCGTGGCGAAGTTGTCGGAGCAGTCGAGCACCACGTCGGCCGCAGCAACCTGTTCTTCCAGCGCTTCACCTTCCAGCCGCTGCTCCAGCGGAACGACATTCACTTCGGGATTGATGAGGGCCAGCGTGTTGCGGCCGGAAATCGCCTTCGGCTGGGTCACCGAGGCGGTGTGGTGCAGGATCTGCCGCTGCAGGTTGGTGAGGTCCACCGTGTCGCCGTCGCAGAGGACGATGGTGCCCATGCCGGCGGAGGCGAGATACATCGCCGCCGGCGAGCCCAGCCCGCCGGCGCCGACCACCAGCGCGCGCGCCGCGAGCAGGCGCTCCTGCCCCTCGATGCCGAGCTGCGGCAGCAGGATGTGGCGGGAGTAGCGAAGGAGCTGCTGGTCGTTCACCGATCTTCGCGCAACTCGACCGGCGTATCGTCGCGGTCGCCGTGCGGATGGTGCTGGTAGGCCTTGATGTAGACCTGGTTGGACTGCTTGATCAGGCGCGCCGGTTCCTTGAGATTCCTGAGCTGCGTCTCTTCGGTGAAGTAGACGAGGGCGCGGACGATCTTGCAGTAGATGGAGTTGTCGAGGTGGTAGCCGAGGTTGCGCAGGGCCTTCTCCAGCCCTTCGTAGGTGTAGTCGATGAGGTCGTAGCGGACCGTGATGCCGCGCGGGTGGGGTCCGTTGGCGACTTCCAGGTACTCCATGCCGGCAAGCAGTTCGGCGGCTTTCCTGGACTGCTCGGGCGGCATCTTGGTGAAACGGATTTCGCGGCGCTTGACGCTGCCGTGTTCCGGCACGGCGGGGGCGTGGCCCGCGTGGGGGACGCGGTGGGCGAGCTCGCGTGCGCGCTCCGGCGTCATGGCCGCGTCACTTTGCCTGCATGATCTGCAGACCCTTGAGGAGGTTGACCGCCTGGTTGAGCTGGTAGTCGTTCTTCGAGGCGATCTCGAAGCGCGGCTTCTCCTCCTCTTCGGACTCGTCCTTCGACGGCTTGCCCTTGGTGGCGGGCGCCTTGGTCTGCGGCTTGGCGGCCGGCACCGGTTCCTTGTCCTTGTCGTTCTCCAGGTGGCGCTCGAGGTCGGCTTCGCGCAGGCGCGGGCCGGAGCTGCCGTTGGCGGATTCCTCGACGATGATGTCGGGCACGATGCCCTTGGCCTGGATGGAGCGGCCGCTCGGCGTGTAGTAGCGCGCCGTGGTGAGCTTGATGGCGGTGTTGTTGGCGAGCGGCAGGATGGTCTGCACGGAACCCTTGCCGAAGGTCTGCGTGCCCATGACGACGGCGCGCTTGTGGTCCTGCAGGGCGCCGGCAACGATCTCGGAAGCGGACGCCGAGCCGGCATTCACCAGCACCACCATCGGCACGGTCTTGGCGCCGGCCGGAAGGTCCTTGAGGTAGTCGGTGCGCGTGCCGCGCAGGTAGTCCTCGGGGCTGGCGAAAAACTTGCGCTTGGCATCCTCGGTGCGGCCGTCGGTGGAGGTCACCAGTGCCTTCGGCGGCAGGAAGGCGGCGGAGACGCCGACGGCGCCGTGCAGGAGGCCGCCCGGGTCGTTGCGCAGGTCGAGGACGAGCCCCTTCACCTCGCCCTGCTTCCAGAGCCGGTTCAGGTGGTCGACCAGGCGGTTGGCGGTGTCTTCCTGGAACTGGGTCAGGCGCACATAGGCGTAGCCCGGCTCGATCACCTTCGACTTCACGCTTTGCACCTTGATGACTTCGCGCGTGATGACGATGACAAGGGGCTTGACTTCGCCCTTGCGCGCAATCGTGAGGGTGATCTGGGTCTTCGGCTTTCCGCGCATGCGCTTCACCGCGTCGGAGAGCGTCATGCCCTTCACCGGCGTGTCGTCGAGCTTGACGATGAGGTCGCCGGCCTTGATGCCGGCGCGGAAGGCCGGCGTGTCCTCGATCGGCGAGATGACCTTGACGAAGCCGTCTTCCATGCCGACCTCGATGCCGAGGCCGCCGAATTCGCCCTGGGTGTTCACCTGCAGGTCCTTGAAGGCGTCGGCGTCGAGATATTGCGAGTGCGGATCCAGGCCAGTGAGCATGCCGGAAATGGCCTGGGTGATCAGCTTCTTGTCCTCGACCGGCTCGACATAGCCCGTCTTGATGGCGCTGAAGACGTCGGCGAAGGTGCGCAACTCCTCGATGGGCAGCGGCGCGACGGCATCCTTCTGGGCGATGGCCGAGAAGTTGAGACTGACGAAAATACCGGCGATCAATCCGAAAAGAACGAGGCCGGCTTGTTGCAGCTTGTTGCGCATGTTTGCTCCGTTGGGGGATCAGGCTATCTCAGGATGACCCATTTCAGGGGATCGAGCGGCTGACCCAAATGTCTTAATTCAAAGTATAAACCCGTTTCCGGGTTGCCGCCGCTGTTGCCCACCGAGGCGATGGCTTCGCCGGCTTTCACCGGCTGGCCGACCGCCTTGTAGAGGGATTCGTTGTTGCCGTACACCGACAGGTAGCCGTCGCCGTGGTCGACGATGGCGAGGTTGCCGAAGCCGCGCAGCCAGTCCGCGAAGACGATGCGGCCCGGGGCGATGGCCTTGACCTCGGTGCCGTTGGCGGCGCGGATGAACACCCCCTTCCAGGTCGTGCCGCCTTCCTGTCGTGGAGTGCCGAAACGGTTGGCGAGTTCCCCGCGCGCTGGGAGGGAGAGGCGACCTTTGAGCCGGGCGAAGTCGTCGCCGGCGAGGGAAGCGTCCGGCGTGCGCTCGTTGCGCAGGGCCGGGCCTTTGGCCTGCGGCGCACGCTTCGGCTTGGCAACGATGCGCCCGAGCCCCTCGATCAGCTTGGCCAGGCGCTTTTCGTCCCGCTTGAGCTTGCTCACTTCGCGACGCTGCGCCTTGATGCGGTCCGACAGGCGGGCGAGCACGGCCTGCCGCTTTTTCTGCTGTTCGACCAGGCCGGCGCGTTCGCGCTGCTGGCTTTTCTCGATCTCGGCCAGTTCCTCGCTTTTCTCGCGCGCCAGGCCGGCGAGGCGCTTTTTCTCGTCGAGAATCTCGCCCAGGTTGCGGATCAGGCCGGCCTTGGCGCGCGAGAGCAGGCTCAGGTAATGGGCGTCGCGGGCCAGCTGGTTGGGGTCGCTGCCGGAGAGGAGGTGGCTCAGCGCATCGGTCTCGCCGGCGTAATACTGCCGGGTGAACAGGCGCCCGAGCTGGGTTTGCTGGGTGGAAATGCGCGAGGACAGTTTCTGCGACTGGGCGTCGAGGCTGGCCAGGGTGGCCTGCACTTGCGCCCGCTCGCTGCCCAGTTCGCGCAGCTTGCGGTTGGCTTCGGAGATGGCCTGTTCCGCCTCGCGCAGTTCCTCGGCGGCGTCGGCACGCGATTCCTCGGCCTTGGCGATGTCCTGCTGCAGGGACTGGATGCGCCCCTGCAGGTCCTTCAGCTCCTCGCGCTTGACGTCGGCCGGGGCGGCGAGGGCGCCCGCCGCCGCACACCACAACAAAGCGAGGAAAAGCCGCTGTTTCAGTTTTTCGCCTTGCCCTGGCTGGCCACCGCCTGCATGGCCGCCGCGATGGCGGCCTGGTCGCCCAGGTAGTAGTTGCGGATCGGCTTGAGATCGTCGTCGAGCTCATAGACCAGCGGCACGCCGGTCGGGATGTTCAGTTCGACGATGTCGGCGTCGGAAATGTTGTCGAGGTACTTCACCAGGGCGCGCAGGCTGTTGCCGTGGGCGGCGATGATGACGCTCTTGCCGGCCTTCACCGAGGGGGCGATGGTCGATTGCCAGTAGGGCAGGAAGCGGGCGACGGTGTCCTTCAGGCATTCCGTCGGCGTGGTGGCGGCCGGGTCGCCGGCATAGCGCGGGTTGGCCATCTGGGCGGCGAGGCGCTCGTCGCCCTTTTCCAGCGGCGGCGGCGGCGTGTCGTAGGCGCGGCGCCAGATCTTCACCTGGGCTTCGCCGTACTTTTCGGCGGTTTCCGACTTGTTGAGTCCCTGCAGGGCGCCGTAATGCCGCTCGTTCAGGCGCCAGGAATGCTCCACCGGAATCCACATGCGGTCCATCTCGTCGAGCACGCTCCACAGCGTGCGGATGGCGCGCTTGAGCACCGAGGTGTAGGCGATGTCGAAGGCGAAACCGGCTTCCTTGAGCAACTGGCCGGCCTGCTTTGCCTCGGCGCGGCCCTTGTCGGTCAGATCGACGTCCGTCCAGCCGGTGAAGCGGTTTTCCTTGTTCCAGGCGGATTCGCCGTGGCGCAGCAATACGATTTTCTTCATGATTTCCGTGAGATGGGCGCTTTGCAGAAGATGAGAAGGCGGCGTTTGGCCGACGGGAAAGTATTTTATAATATTAGCCGCTGCAATTGGATTTCAGCCAAGTGGATAACATCATTACCGACCTGATCGAAAAGCAGGAACACATCGAGACCGCCGCGCGCGCGCTGAAGGCGATCTCCCATCCTTTGCGCCTGAAGATCCTCTGCGTCATCGGCGACCAGGAGGCCTGCGTGCAGGAGATCGTCGACGCCGTCGGCACCTCGCAAAGCAACATCTCGCAGCACCTGGCGATCCTGCGCGACAAGGGCGTGCTGCTCACGCGCAAGGATGCCAACCGCGTCTATTACCGCGTCGGCGACCAGCGCACGCTGCAGCTCATCGTGCTGATGCGGGAAGTCTTCTGCGGCGTCCCCCAACCGAAAAGATAAACGGAGCATCGCTTGGATTTCATCAAGGACAACCTGGCCTGGTTCGGCCTCGCCGTGTTCAGCGGCGGCATGTTTCTCTGGCAGACGTGGCAGGCGCGCGGCGGCAGCGCCGGCGTGTCGCCGATGCAGGCCACCCTCATGATCAACCGCGAGGACGCCGTCGTGGTCGATGTGCGCGAGGCGGCCGAGTACGTCGGCGGCCACATTCCAAACTCGCGCCACATTCCGCTCTCCCAGTTCGACAAGCGCCTGCCCGAGCTGGAGAAGTTCAGGGAGCGGGCGATCATCGTCAATTGCGCCAGCGGCAACCGTTCCTCCTCGGCCTGCGGCGCGCTGCGCCGGGCCGGCTTTGCCAAGGTGTTCAACCTGTCGGGCGGCATTTCCGCCTGGGACCAGGCCGGCCTGCCGGTGACCAAGAAATGACAGCCAAAGTCCTCATGTACTCGACGGCGGTGTGCCCGTACTGCGTGCGCGCCGAGCAGTTGCTCAACAGCAAGGGCATCACCGAGATCGAAAAGGTCCGCGTCGACCTCGACCCTGCCCGCCGCGAGGAGATGATGCAGAAGACCGGCCGCCGCACCGTGCCGCAGATCTACATCGGCGACCACCACGTCGGCGGCTGCGACGACCTGTATGCCCTCGACCGCGCCGGCAAGCTCGATCCACTGCTGCGCGGCGCATAATTTCCCTTAACTGTTTTTCACCCGGTTCCACGCCATGTCAGAGACTGCCCAGCCCGTTTTCACCATCGAGAAGATCTACGTCAAGGATCTTTCCCTGGAAATTCCCAATGCCCCGCAGATTTTCCTGGAGCGCGAGCAGCCCGCCGTCGAGGTCGGTCTGCAGTCCGAGGCGAACGGCCTGGGCGATGGCATCTTCGAGGTGGTGCTAACCGTCACCGTCACCGCGAAGGTGGGCGAGAAGACCCAGTTCCTCGTCGAGGCGGCGCAGGGCGGCATCTTCCAGATCCGTAACGTGCCGGACGAGGAAATCGAGCCGGTGATCGCCATCGCCTGCCCCAACATCCTCTTCCCCTACGCGCGCGAAACCGTTTCAGACACCATCACCCGCGCCGGCTTCCAGCCGGTGCTGCTGGCGCCGGTGAATTTCGAGACGCTCTATCGTCAGCGTCTGGAGCAGCAGGCCCAGCAGCAGCCCGGCGAAATTCCCATCCAGTGATGCGCCGCCTCGCCGCCGCCTTCTGGGGACTGACTTTTGCCGCAGCGCCGGCTTGGGCGCTGGAATACCTTTCGGTGGCCGAGGCCGGCTCGGTGATGTACGACGCGCCTTCGCAGAAGGCCAAGCCGCTCTTCATCATCCTGCGCGGGACGCCGGTCGAGGCGGTGGTGAGCCTGGAAGGCTGGGTCAAGGTGCGCGATGCCGCCGGCGACCTCGCCTGGGTCGAGAAAAAATCCCTTGCCGAGAAGCGCATGCTCATCGTCACGGCGACGAGCGCCGAAGTGCGCAGCCAGGCCGAGGCCGGCGCGCCGCTCGTCTTCGAGGCCGACAAGGACGTCCTTCTGGAACTCGTCGAACCGGGCCCGCTCGGCTGGGCGAAGGTGCGCCACCGCGACGGCCAGTCCGGCTACGTGCGCGCCAGCCAGGTCTGGGGATTATGACTACCTTCCCCCCGCCCCCCTTCCCGGGGAAGGGGGTGACGGCAGTTCGCTTCGCTCCTGGCATCACGAGCAGCCAGCTTGGGGCGGCCCGGCGCTGGCTGATTCCCTCATGAAGATCGCCGTCCTCGGCGCCGGCGCGTGGGGAACGGCCCTCGCCATCGCCTTCGCCCGTCGCCATGAAGTGACCCTGTGGGCGCGTGATGCCGGCCAGGCGGCCGCCATGCGCGCGACGCGCGAGAACGCCCGCTATCTGCCGGGCAGCCCCCTCCCGGAAGCGCTTTGCATCGAAGACGATTTCGCTGCTGCGGCCGGCGCCAGCGAACTCAACGTCATCGCCACGCCGCTCGCCGGCCTGCGCGGCACCCTTCACCCGTTGCGCGCGACAGCGCCGGCGACGCCGGTGATCTGGGTGTGCAAGGGGCTGGAGGCGGGCAGCCAGATGCTGCCGCACCAGATCGTCGCCGGGGAGCTGGGCGAAGGCGTGCCGTGCGGCGCGCTCACCGGCCCCAGCTTTGCCGAGGAAGTGGCGAAAGGCCTGCCCACGGCCATCACCCTGGCCGCCGCCGATGGCGCCTTCGCCGAAGCCACGGCGCAGGCACTGCACAATTCGCGCCTGCGCGTGTATGCCAACCACGACGTGGTCGGCGCGGAAGTCGCCGGCGCCGTGAAGAACGTCATGGCCATCGCCGCCGGCATTTCCGACGGCATGGGCTTCGGCCTCAATGCACGCGCGGCGCTGATCACGCGCGGCCTGGCCGAGATCACCCGCCTCGGCCTTGCGCTCGGCGGCAAGCGGGAAACCTTCATGGGGCTTGCCGGAATGGGCGACCTGATCCTCACCTGCACCGGCGACCTGTCGCGCAACCGCCGAGTGGGCCTGGCGCTGGCCAAGGGCCAGCCGCTGGACCAGATCCTGCGGGAACTCGGCCACACCGCCGAGGGCGTCTCCAGCGCCCGCGAGGTGGCCGTGCTGGCCGGGCGGCTCGGCATCGAGATGCCGATCACCGAGGCGGTGCGCAGCGTCCTCTACGACGGCGTGCCGGCCAGCGAGGCCGTGGAGCAGCTGCTCGGCCGCGACCCCAAGCTGGAGAATGCGTAGGCCGGCCTTCAGCCCGATCTACACGCTCCCCGCATAACCGTTCTGACGCCAGGCCTCGAACACCATCACCGCCACCGCATTCGAGAGATTCAGGCTGCGGTTGCCCGCCACCATCGGCAGGCGTATGCATCGCCCGGGCGGGGCGGCTTCCAGGATGTCCTGCGGCAGCCCGCGCGATTCGGGGCCGAAGACGAAGGCGTCGCCCGGCCGGTAAACGGGCACGTCGAAGCGGGTGTCGCCGCGGGTGCTGACGAAGAACAGCCGGCTGTCCTGCAAAACCTTCAGGCATTCCGGCCAATTCTCGTGCACGCTCGTTTGGGCAAGGTCGTGGTAATCCAGTCCGGCCCGGGCCAGTTGCCTGTCTTCCAGGGTGAAGCCGAGGGGCTTGACCAAATGCAATTTCGTACCGGTGTTGGCGGTCAGTCGTATCGCGTTGCCGGCGTTCGGCGGAATTTCCGGCTCGTAAAGGACGACATGAAACACTTGAATCCCTTTCGGAATAAGGGTAATTTTGCAGACAATTAGCGGTGTTACGCTGTTTTTTCAATAAACAAGTTTAACTTCTCGGAAACCGCATGGCGCGTCCGGAAAAGTTTCGCCTCGGTGAAATTCTCGTCCAGCAGAACCTGCTGAGCCAGGAACAATTGCAGGCGGCGCTCGACGAGCAGAAAAAAACCGGCCGGAAGCTGGGGCGCGTTTTCGTCGACAAGGGCTTCGTCACCGAAGAGCAGATCTCCGAGGCGATCGCCCGGCAGATCAATGCCCCCTACATCAACCTCAAGTATTTCAACATCAAGCCCGCCACCGTGCGCCTGCTGCCCGAAGCCCAGGCGCGCCGCTTCCGCGCGCTGGTGCTGGAAGAGCGGGACAACGCCGTGCGCGTCGGCTTTGCCGACCCGACCGACCTGTTCGCCTACGACGAGGTGGCGCGCATCCTGAAGCGCGAGATCGAGCTGGCCGTCGTCACCGAATCCCAGCTTCTCGAGACGGTCGATCGCGTCTACCAGCGCACCGAGGAAATCAGCGGCCTGGCCAAGGAACTGACGGCCGAGCTCGGCGAAGGCGCGGTCGACCTGGGCGCGCTGGCGCTCACGCCGGGACTGGAGGAAGCCCCGGTCGTCAAGCTGCTGCAGTCGGTCTTCGAGTCCGCGACGCAGGTGCGCGCCTCCGACATCCACATCGAGCCGCAGGAGCGTGCGCTGGTCATCCGCTTCCGCATCGACGGCGTCATGCACGTGCAGACCGAGGCCGACATGAAGATCGCCTCGGCGCTGGTGCTCCGGCTGAAGCTGATGTCCGGCCTGGACATTTCCGAGAAGCGGCTGCCGCAGGACGGCCGCTTCAACGTCAAGGTGAGGAATGCCGCCATCGACGTGCGCATCTCGACCATGCCGACGCAGTACGGCGAATCCGTGGTGATGCGCCTGCTCAACCAGGCTTCCGGCATGCTGCGCCTGGAACACCTCGGCATGTCGCCGCACATCCTCGACCGGCTGCGCGAGGCCGTCCATCGCTCCAGCGGCATGGTGCTGGTGACCGGCCCCACCGGCAGCGGCAAGACCACGACCCTGTATGCCGCGCTGGCCGAGATCAACACCACCGAGAAGAAGATCATCACCGTCGAGGACCCGGTCGAATACCGGCTGCCGGGCATCAACCAGGTCCAGGTCAGCGACAAGATCGATTTGAGCTTCGAGCGGGTGCTGCGCTCTGCCCTGCGGCAGGACCCGGACGTGATCCTCGTCGGCGAGATGCGCGACCGGATCACCGCCGAGATCGGCCTGCGTGCCGCCATGACCGGCCACATGGTGCTTTCCACCCTGCACACCAACGACGCCGCCAGCACGCCGATCCGCCTGCTCGACATGGGCGTGCCGCGCTACATGGTGGCGATGTCCCTGCACGTCGTCATCGCCCAGCGCCTGGTGCGCACGCTGTGCGAGCACTGCGCGCGGCCGCGCCGCCTCACGCCCCAGGAGCACGAGTGGCTGCGCGTGGAGATCGGCGACGAGGTCGACCGCCACGAGTACCGCGAGGGCGCCGGCTGCTCGCATTGCAACGGCACCGGCTACCTCGGCCGCACCGGCATCTACGAGATGCTCGAGATGACCGCCCCGGTGGTCGAAGCCGCCAACCGCGAGGACCCCGCCGAGTTCATCCGCGCCGCGCGCGAGCAGATGGCCCGTCACAACCTGCGCCGCGATGCCATCCGGGCGGTGACCGAGGGCCGTACCACGGTGCACGAGGCGATGCGCACCACCAGCCAGTACGAGGAATAGCCGCGCCGTGCCGCATTTCGCCTATGTCGGCCGCAACGCCCAGGGCCAGCGCATCGAAGGCGTGATGGAAAGCGCGACCGGCAGCATCGTTGCAGAGCATCTCGCGGAGAGCGGCATCACGCCGGTCAGCATCGCCGAATCCGTGGCTCCCGCCGAGTCCTTCGGCACGCAGCTCTCGCGCCTGCTCGACCGGCAGAAGGTCGGCTTCATCGACGTGCTGCTCTTCAGCCGGCAGATGTACACCCTGATGAAGGCCGGCGTGCCGATCATGCGCGCCCTGGCCGGCCTGCAGGAATCGGCGATGAACCGCGCCTTCGCCGCCGTCATCAAGGACCTGCGCGAGGCGCTCGATTCCGGCCGCGAGCTGTCGCAGGCCCTGGCGCGCAACCCCGACGTGTTCGGCGGTTTCTATGTCGCCATGGTGCGCGTCGGCGAGACGACCGGCCGGCTGGAGGAGATCTTCCTGCAGCTCTTCCACCATCTCGAATTCCAGAAGTTCATGAAGGACCAGGTCAAGTCGGCGCTGCGCTACCCCAGCTTCGTCGTGCTGGCCATGGCCATCGCCCTGGTCATCATCAACATCTTCGTCATCCCGGCCTTCGCCAAGGTGTTCAAGGGCTTCAACGCCGAGTTGCCCTTCATGACCCGACTCCTCATCGGCTTTTCCGACTTCACCCTGGCCTGGTGGCCGGCCGTGCTCGTCGTCCTCGCCGTCGCCGTGTTCGCCTTCCGCATGTTCGTCAAGACCAGGGACGGCCGCCTGGCCTGGGACCGCTTCAAGCTCCACATACCCATCGCCGGCAAGATCATCCGCAAGGCGACGCTGGCGCGCTTCGCCCGCAGCTTCGCCATGGCCACCCGCAGCGGCGTGCCGATCGTGCAAGGCCTGTCCCTGACCGGCCAGGTCGTCGAGAACGCCTGGATCGAGAAGAAGCTCGAGGACATGCGCATGGGCGTCGAGCGCGGCGAGAGCGTGCTGCGCACCGCCGTCGCGGCGGGCGTGTTCACGCCGGTGGTGCTGCAGATGGTGATGGTCGGGGAAGAATCCGGCTCGCTCGACGACATGATGCTGGAGATCGCCGACATGTACCAGCGCGAGGTGGAGTACGAGCTGAAGACGCTTTCGGCGCAGATCGAACCGATCCTCATCGTCGCCCTCGGCGTCATGGTGCTGATCCTGGCCCTCGGCGTCTTCCTGCCGATGTGGGACCTCGGCAAGGCGGCGATCAAGTGATGCTGGCGGCCCCGGCAGTCCGGGTTCGTGAAAAATCGCACGGATTCGGCCTCGTCGAGCTGGCCGTGGCGCTCGCGGTGCTCTCGGCCCTGCTGTATTTCCTGCTCGACCGGGTGCTGTACATGCAGGAGGTGGCCGAGAAGACCGAAGTCGACGAAACGGTGCGTTCGATCAACTACGCACTGCGCCTGGAGGCCGCCAGCCGAATGGCGCGGGGGGCGGACCCACGGCGGGTGCCGCTGGAAAAGGAGAACCCGGTCAAGTGGCTGCAGACGCCGCCACGAAATTACCTGGGGGAAATGACCAGGGCACCCGAGCACGCCCGGCCGGCGTACTGGTATTTCCATCCGGAGGAGCGGCAGTTGATCTACCGGCCCAACCGCGCCGAGCACCTGAAGATCGAAGGCGGGAAGAGCGGCGAACTCCGGTTCGCCGTCCGCGCCGACGCGAGTCAGCCGCATCCCAGCCTGTTGCCGGTGCTGCCGTATGACTGGTTTTAAGTTATTTCCGGAAAACCGGTAATAATTGGCTTGCAGAAGTGTCGTAATCGCTTATTCTTGAGTTGCATTTTTATTTGTAGGAGACGGAAGTCATGAAAAGACAAGCAGGTTTCACCCTGATCGAACTGGTGGTCGTGATCGTCATCCTCGGCATCCTTGCCGCGACGGCATTGCCGCGCTTCACCAACCTTCAGCGCGATGCGCGTGTGGCGAGCATGAATGCCCTGCGCGGTGCGGTGGAAGCCGCGGCTGCGATGTCGAACGGCGCGGCGCTGGCGCGTGATGGGCAAGGGGCCATCTATGGCTGTACCGTGGCCGCCGGTGCGGGCGGCGTCAACCTGAACACGGCTCCGGCGGGACAATGCGTCACCGTGGTCGGCTCCTTCCCGACCGCCAACCTGGCGGGCATCGCGACGGCGGCCGTGCAGACCCCCACCTTCCCGGCGACGAACGCGGCACTGAACGCCAAGGGGTACAACACCACCGGCGGCGGTGCTGCCTTGGGGAACGTGCTGACGTTTACATCCTTTAATTCGCCGACCCCGGCCACCTGTTCGTTCACCTACACGGCCCCGACCGCATTGGGTTCCGCGCCCGTGATCAGCGCGCTCACCACGACCGGCTGCTGATCGGCGAGTGTATGGCGGCGGGACGACCAGGCGCCCGCGCGACGGGCTTCACCACGGTGGAGCTCGTCGTCACGCTGGTGATCGTCGGCATCCTCGCCGCCATCGCCCTGCCGCGTTTCCAGGACAGCGCCGCGTTTACCCAGCGCGGCTTCTACGATGAGGTGAAGGCGGCCCTGCGCTATGCGCAGAAGCTCGCCATCGCCAAGCGGCGCGAGGTCTGCGTCGACTTCCCGCCCGGCCAGGTGGTGCTGACCTTCAATCCCACCACGGTTTCCGGCGCCGCCTGCACCAGCGCCGTCAACCTCCCGGGCCAGTCGGCGCCCTATGTGGTCAATGTCCCGGCCGGCATCGCCCTCGTTCCCAGCGCGAACTTCCGTTTCAACGGCCTCGGCCAGCCGACTCCGGCGCCGGTGACGGTGTCGCTGACGGGCCGGGCGCTGCCGATCACGGTTGCCGCGGAGACCGGCCATGTCTCGAACTGAGCGTTTTTCCGCCAGGCGCTCGGGCTGCCGGGGCGTCTCCCTCGTCGAGGTGATCATGTTCATCGTCATCGTCGGCATCGCGGCGGGCGGCATCCTCATGGTCTTCGCCAACACGACGCGGGCCAGCGCCGACCCCCTCATCCGCAAGCAGGCACTGGCGATCGCCGAGTCGCTGCTCGAGGAGATCCGCCTGATGCCGTTTTCCTTCTGCGATCCGGACGATGCGAACGCGTCGACGGCAACCGGCGCCTTCGTCGGAGCGGGCGGCTGCGCCGCCACCGTCGAGGCCATGGGGCCGGAAGGAGGCGAGACACGCTATGCCGCGCTGACGCCCTACGACAACGTCAACGACTACAACGGCTTCGCCATGGCGGGCGGCATCCTCGACATCACGGGCGCGACGATTGCCGGTCTGGGTTCCTACAGTGCGTCGATCGCCGTGACGCCGCTCGCCTTCGGCGGCATCGCCGCCACCGAGGCGCAGCAGATCACCGTGACCGTGACCGGCCCGGGCAACATCGCCGTGACCCTCGACGGCGTTCGCACCCGCCATGCGCCGAATCTCTGACATCGCGGGCATGCGCGGCTCCACCCTGATCGAGCTGGTCACGGCGATGGTGCTCACCGGCATTCTCGCCGCCGCCGCCGCGGTGTTCCTGCGCCTGCCGATCGCCGGCTACTACGATGTTGCGCGCCGCACCGCCCTCACCGACATCGCCGACCTGGCCGTGCGCCGCTTCAGTCGCGACGTGCAGACGGCCCTGCCCAACAGCGTGCGCGTGGCCGGCGCCTGCACCGGGCTGACGACCTGCTATCTCGAATACCTGGAGGTGCGCACGGGGGGGCGCTACCGCGTGGAGCCCTCCGGCGGCGCCACGCAGTGCCCCGCCGGCGCGGGAACCTACACCGACGCGCTGCAGGTCGGCAGCGCCGACACCTGCTTCCGCAGCCTGGGACCGGTGCCGAACCTGGCTGCCATCGTGGCCGGGGGCGCCGGCGATTACCTCGTGGCGTACAACCTCGGGCCGGGCTTCGCCGGCGCCGACGCCTATGCCGGCGGACCGGCGACCGGCGGCAACAAGAGCCGCATCACCGCCGTGACCGCCGGCGCCGGGCCGAACCCGGAGGACCGCATCGATTTCCAGAGCCTGGCTTTTCCCCTGGCCTCGCCGGACAGCCGTTTCCATGTCGTCTCCGGGCCGGTGACCTATGCCTGCGATCCGGTCGCGCAGACCCTGACGCGCCACTGGGGCTACGCGATCAGCGCGGCGCAGGCGACGCCGCCGGCCGGCGGCAGCAGCGCGCTGCTGGCGACGGGGGTGACGGGCTGCAGCTTCACCTACAATGCCAACGTCGTCGCGCAGCGCAACGGCGTGGCGGCGATCCGTCTCGAATTGACCCAGGCCGATCCGTCCGGCATGGCGGAAAGGGTGACGATTTTTTCTCAAGTTCACGTGAGCAACGTGCCATGAATGCCAGGCAGCGCGGCTTCTCCATCATCACGGCAATCTTCCTGATCGTCGTGCTGGCCGCCTTCGGCGCCTTCGCCGTGAGCATGTTCCGCGTCCAGCAGGCCTCGGCGGCGCTCGACGAGCTGGGTTCGCGCGCCTATCAGGCGGCGCAGGCAGGCATCGAGTGGGGCGCCTGGCAGGTGCTCAGGGGTCCCGGCACCTGCGCGGCGGCGACGGGCAATCTCGCCCTGCCCGGTTCGCTCTCGGGCTTTACGGCCACGGTCACCTGCGCCTCGACGTCGCATACCGAAGCCGGCAATCCGGTTACGATATATCAACTGACCGCCACGGCCTGCAACCAGCCGGCGGCCGGGGCCTGCCCGAATCCGGCGCCGGGACCGGACTACGTCGAGCGGCAGGTGCAGGGAGCGATGGAGCGATGAGTGTGGGGACGGCGGTTTTTCGAAGAGCCAACTGCAGCAAGGCGGGCGGTCGCCGTCTTGCAGGGACTGACTTTTCCGGTTGAGGCCATGCGCGTCTTCCTGACCCTCTGCCTGCTCTGTCTCGGCGCGCCGGCCCTGGCGGCAAACTGTACCTCGCTCGGCAGCGGCAACTGGAGCACGGCCGCGAACTGGAGCTGCGGGGCAGTGCCGGCGGCGGGAGACGACGTCTTCATCGCCAACGGGCATGCCGTGACGGTGGATGTCGCCGCCGTCTGCCGCGACCTCACCATCAACAACGGCAACGCGAATTCCTCCCTGACCGTCGCCGGCGCAAACACACTGTCGGTCTCGCGCGACGCGAGGGTGAATGCCAACACCGCCGGCCGCGTCAAGCTGCTCGATGTCGCGGGCGGCACGCTCAGCGTCGGGCGCGACCTGACCCTGGCGAGCACCGGCAACAATCGCATCGCCCGCCTGTCCATCGGCACCGGCACGGCGACCGTCACCCGCAATCTGACCGCAAACAACCAGCCGAACCGCGAACAGGTGATATTCGCCGGCGCCGGCTCGCTGCGGATCGGCGGCAATTTCACCAATGGCGGCACGCTGACGGCGGGATCCGGCACGGTCATCTACGACGGCGCCGGCGCGCAGAGCATCGGCGCCTACGCCTACAACCACCTGACGGTCGCCAAGGCAGCGGGCACGGCCACCTTCGGCGGCAACGTGACGGTCCTCGGCAACTTCACCAACAATGGCGGCTTCAACGGTATCACCGGCAACCGTACCGCCACTTTCTCCGGCGCGGCGGCGCAAACAATCGGCGGCACGGCCGGCATTTCCAGCTTCTATCGCATCGACCTCAACAACGCCAACGGCCTCACCCTCAACCACAATGTGACGGTCTCGAACCGCTTCCGCTTTCAGAACGGGCGGGTGACGACGGGCCCCAATCTGCTCTCGGTCGGCATCAGCAACGCCTCGCCCGGCACCATCGCCGGGAACAACGCAAACCGCTTCGTCGCCGGCAACCTGGCCCGCTGGATACGCACGGCAGGCGGGAGCGTGGCCTACGACTTTCCGGTCGGCACCGCCGTAAGCGCACTGGTCAATCTCCGCTTCAATGGCGTGACCACGGGCAATTACGTCCGCGTCGCCACCTTCGACGGCGACCACCCCCAGATCGCCGCCTCGGGCATCAACCCAGCGCGCAGCGTTAACCGCTGGTGGTCGGTGGCGAACCTCGGCGTCGTCTTCAATGCGGCTGCCGCGCAGCGGCGGATGATCTTCAATTGGGTCGCCGCCGACCGGGACGGCGGCAGCAACCCGAATGCCTATCTGGCGAAGCGCTACGCCGGCGGGGCCTGGTCGGATACCGACCTGACGCCGGGACGCACGGCGACTTCGATCACGCTGAGCCCCTACCTGGATTTCGGCGAATTCGCGGTCGGCGAACCGCTGACCGTGGTCGTTCCGGGCGGATTCGACGGGCTCGAGCCGGGCGCCGCCTTCGTGCCGCTCAACGTGCCCGGCAACCGTAACCCGATAAGAACGAAAGTCAGCGGTGCGGCGATGAGCATCGACATTGCGGCGCTGAGTCCGGCCAAGGATGCCATTCTGGCCACCTTCGTCGGCGACGTGAGGGTTGAGTTGCTCGACGGATCCAGCAACGCCGCACCGATCGATGCCAACGGCTGCCGCGCCAGCTGGGTTCCGCTCGCGGGCTTCGCCCCGGTTACGCTCAGCTTTGTGCTGGCGGACAATGGCCGCAAGAACGTCAGCCTGACCGAAGCGAACGCCTGGCGCGACGTCCGACTGCGCATGACCTACCCGGCGGTCGGCGCGCCGCTGGCGATCGGCTGCTCGACCGACAATTTCGCGATCCGCCCCGCCGCACTCGGCTTCGCGGCGACGGATCAGGACTGGCAGACGGCGGGCCTGGCCAGGACGCTGAACAACGCGGCTTTCCCCGGCGGCACGGTGCACAAGGCCGGGCAGCCGTTTACCATCACCGTGACGGGCTACAACGCCCTCAGCGTAGTGACCGGAAACTACGACGGCAGCCCGGCGGCCAGCCTGACCGGTTTCATCCTGCCCGCCCTGGGCGCCTGCCCGACCTGCAGCCTGAACGCCGGCGCGTTCGCCGGTGCCGGCGGCACGGTGGTGTCGAACACCGCAACGTACAGCGAAGCCGGGGTGTTCCAGATGCAGGCCTACGACGACACCTTTTCCGCCGTGGATGCCGGGGACGGGTCAAGCGTCGCCGAGCGCACGGCCTATTCGACCATCTCGACGGTCGGCCGTTTCGTGCCGGACCATTTCACGCTGACGTCCGGCGCCGTCGGCGCCGCCTGCACCGCCGGCGCGCCGTCATTCACTTACATGAACCAATCCTTCCAGAGCCTGAGTGCGACGGTCCAGGCGCAGAATGCCGCCGGCAGTCTGACCGTGAATTACGACAGCGGCGGATTTGCGCCAGGCAGTCTCGCCTCGGTTGCCTGGCAGGCGGAAAACGCCGACAACGGCATCGATCTGTCGGCGCGCCTGAGCGTGTCGTCGCCCAGCCCGTTGTGGGCCGCCGGGGTTTATTCGCTGAGCACGGCGGCAGCCGGTTTCCGCCGCGCCACGCCGGACGATCCTGACGGGCCGTTCGACAGCCTGCAGCTGGGCATTCGCCTGACCGACCCCGACGGGGTCGCGCTCAACGGCATGGACATGAACGCCGCCACCGCCGGCGTCTGCGCACCCTGCAATGCCAAGGCGGTGGGCGGGACGATCAGCGTGCGCTTCGGACGCCTGCGCCTGAGCAATGCCCATGGCTCCGAGCTGCGTCAATTGCGTGTCCCCGTCGGCGCCGAGTACTGGAACGGCATCGGCTTCGTCGCCAACGCCGCGGACGGTTGTTCGACGGTGGGCGCCGTCACCCTGAACGCGCCGCCCTCGACCTGCACGCTGACGCCTGCGGTGACGGGCGCCGGCGGGGTGCTTTTGAACGGCAGCGCGGCCCTGACGCTAGGCGCGCCGAACGTGCGCGGCTGTACGGACCTGAGAGTGACCACCCCCGCGTGGCTACAGGGGCGTTGGGATGACGCTTCCAATCCGGACGGCGATGCGACGACGAATTACGACGACAACGCTGCCGGCCGCGCCACTTTCGGTACCTTCCGTGACAGGATGATTTTCCGGCGCGAGGTGACGCGATAGATTACAGCTTAAAAAAACCACGCCCAAGAGATTGACAAGCCAGCCGAAAACCTTTAGTTTCCGTGGGTTATATGGGCAACTTAACGTAAAATGAGAATTTTCGCACCAGGCAAGCGGAACGGCTGGCTCGCCGTCGCAAGCCGTGACGGCGTCGTGGATCTGGCTCATATTCAGGCTGGCGCGGGTGGACGCCCGGAAGTGACCCTCTGCGAATCCTTCCGCAAGGAAGGGGGTGACGCCGAAACCTATGCCCGCCTGCGCAGGCAGTACCACATCGAACGCTACCGCGTCACCACCAGCCTGCGCTTCGGCGAATACCAGTTTCTTCAGGTCGAGCCGCCCGACGTTCCGGCCGAGGAAATGAAGGAGGCGATGCGCTGGCGCATCAAGGGTCTGGTCGATTTCCCCGTAGATCAGGCCACGCTAGACGTGCTGGAAGTGCCGATGGAGGCAGCGGAAGGTGCACGCAGCCGTTTCGTCTTTGCCGTCTGCGCGCCCAACGAACTGCTCCGCGCGCGCATACAGACGCTCCAGCAGGCGAAGGTCGATCTCGAGGCCATCGACGTCCCGGAAACCGTGCAGCGCAATATCGCGGCCTTGTACGAGCCGCCGGGACGCGGCGTCGCCATGCTGGCTTTTTCCGCCGAGGGCGGGCTGCTGACTTTCACCTACCATGGCGAACTGCATGCCTTCCGGCGGCTCGAGATCACGCTCGACCAGCTGGTCAATGCCGATCCGGAACAACGCCAAGCCCTGTTCGATCGCATCGTCCTGGAGTTGCAGCGCTCGCTCGACACCTTCGAACACCAGCATCATTACGTCAGCCTGGCGCAACTCCTGGTCATGCCGCTGCCGGAGGAAGTCGGGCTGGCCGCCTATCTCGCACAGAACCTCTACGTCCCGGTGGAAGCGGCCGACCTCGCCAGGGTGATGGACTTCATCAAGGTTCCGGAACTGCGCGCGCCGGGCCGCCAGGCGCAGTGCTTTCACCTGCTCGGCGCGGCCTTGCGGGGCTTCGAGGTGCACCCGTGACGCGGCAGATCAATCTCTACAATCCGGCGCTGCGCGCCAGGCGCGAATGGCTGACGGGCAAATCCCTGCTCAACGGCATCGGCGTCATGATCGTTCTCCTCGGCTTGTACGGCGGTGTGGTGCGCTGGCAGAACCAGCAGCTGACCGAGGAGGCGAACCGCGTCGGGGCGGAGCTCAGCCGGCGCCAGACGGAACTGGCGCGGCTCAATGAGGAATTGGCCCAGCGCAAGGTCGGCAAGGAGACCGAAGCGGCATTGCAGCACGCCGAAGCGGCGCTGCAGGCGCGCGAGCGGGTGCGTGAAGCGCTTGATAGCGGCGCGCTCGGCTCGTCGGAAGGCTTTGCCGAGTTCCTGCGGGCCTTCGCCCGCCAGGCGCGTGATGGCCTCTGGATGGTCGGCCTGCAGATGGCCGAGGGCGGTCGCAACATTACGCTGGAAGGGCGCACGGTCAATCCGGACCAGATTCCCGGCTACATCCGCGGGCTCAACAGCGAGCCGATGCTGCGCGGCAGATCCTTCGAGGCGATGAGCGTGCGGCTGGTCGGGGATGATGACAAACCGGCTGCGCGGCCGGGATCCGGCGATGCGGCGGCGCCGGCCGGGCAGGAGGCTGCCGCGAAGATGCCGCCATTCCATGAGTTTATTCTGGCAGCTTCCGCAGCCAGGCCCGGGTCCGTCAACGCCGCAGGTCAGGGAGGGCAGCGATGAACAAGACGCTGGCAGCCTGGCTGCAGAAATTCGATGCCCTCTCGCTGCGGGAACGCCTGATGGTGGCCGCTGCCGCTTTTGCCGCGACGTTCTTCCTGGTGGACGCCCTGCTGCTCGGCAATTGGTCGCGCCAGAATGCCGGCCTGAAGTCCACCCTGGCGGAGCAGCATGCCGAGTCGGATCGGACGGCGGCACAGATCAAGGAATTGCAGGCACGGGTATCCGGCCATCCCGACGAACAGGCCCGTGCGCGGATCCGGGAAATCGAACAGAAGATCGCTGCGATCGACGCCAGCCTGCAAGCGGCCTCCAAGCAGCTTGTCCAGCCCGAGCGCATGGCTACCCTGCTGGAGGACCTGCTCAAACGCAACAGGCGTCTGCAGCTCGTCAAAATGGCGACGCTGCCTGCGGAGGAGCTGCTTGGCCGCGAGCAGGCCGGCGGCATTCCGCCGTCTCCGGAACAGGCGCCGGGTGCGGCGGGGCAGTCCGGGAGCCAGAACATCTTCAAGCATGGCGTGGAGCTGACGCTGCGCGGGAGCTACTTCGACATGCTGGATTATCTCGCCCAGATAGAGGCGCTGCCCTGGCAGATGTATTGGGGACGGCTCAAGCTGGAGGCGCGCGAATACAATCGCCCCGTGCTGACGCTGACGCTGTATACCCTCAGCCTCGACAAGGCATGGTTGACGATATGAGGCTTGCAAAGTCATCCGTCCGGGCAGGCATGCTGGCCGCAACGCTCGGCCTGCTGGGGGTCGGCATGACCGGAACGGCATGGGCGCAGGCCATGAGGGATCCGACGCGTCCGCCGCCCCAGTTTCTGGATCCCGCGGATGCGGCAGAGGCGGCAACGCCGCCGGCGTCCGGGCTGCAGACGATCAAGCGGACGGGCAAGCGGCGGATGGCGCTGCTGCATGGCGAGTGGATCAAGCCGGGCGACAGGATGGGCGAGGCGGTGGTGGAGAAAATCGACGACCAGTCCGTTGTCCTGAAATATCAGGACGGCCGCCGGGAAACGATCAGGCTGTACCCGGAAGTCGAGATGCATTCATCGAAGGTCGTCAAACGTGCGGCCGGAAAATAGGGAAAGAGCCATGAGAAGAACGCTTGGGTTGGCAACCATCATCGCCGCGCTGGCAGGATGTCACTCGATGTCGTCGATCCAGCCGGGGGCGGTGCGGGACACGATCAACGCCGACATGCAGCGGGCGACGGAGAACCGCAGCCGGGAACCGGCCCCGGACGCGGTCAGCCGCGCGCTGGTGCCGCCGCTGACGGGCCAGATCGAGGCGCCGGCCGGCAGGACGGCCGAGCCACGCTTCGATCTGTCAGTGAGCAATGCGCCGGCCAGCCAGGTGTTCATGGCCATCGTGTCGGGCACGCGCTACAGCATGCTGGTGAATCCGGAAGTGACCGGGGCCATTTCGGTGAACCTGAAGGACGTCACGGTGATGGAGGCCCTCGACACCATTCGGGAACTGTACGGCTACGAATACCGGGTGCAGGGTACGCGCATCTTCGTGCAGCCGCTGACCATGCAGGCCAGGGTCTTCAAGGTCAATTACCTGACGGCACAGCGCCTCGGGCGCAGCGACACGCGCGTCGTTTCGGGTTCGATAACGACGGCCGGCCAGACCGGCACGACAGGAGCCGCGGGAGCCGCGGGCACCGCGGCGGCGCCGGCGGGAGCGACCGCCACGACGACGCAGCCGGCGGCCGGGACTTCAGTGTCGACGACCAACCAGGTCGACTTCTGGGGCGAGATCAGCACGGCGATTCGGGCAATTATCGGCACCGAGGGCGGACGCAACGTCGTGATTTCGCCGCAGTCGGGAATCATCGTGGTGCGGGCCCTCCCGCGGGAGCTGCGCGAAGTGGAGAGTTTCCTGCGCGCTTCTCAATTGACCATCGAACGCCAGGTGATGCTGGAAGCGAAGATCGTCGAGGTGGTGCTGTCCGAGCAATTCCAGGCCGGCATCAACTGGGGCGCATTTACCGCCACCGGGCGGCACCGCTTCTCCTCGGGTGCGAACGCTAACCAGTTTAAGACGCAGGCGCCCAGCCTAGGCATTAACCATCCGGGGGAGGTTGTTACACCATACAATACAGATGCCGGGACGGCCGTAGCCAACGACCTTGGCAGCATCCTGGCGGCGCCGTTGGCCGGCGCCGTCGGCCGGCTCGCCGGCGGCCCGCTCGCCGGCATCATGGGACTGGCCTTCCAGACCGGCAGCTTTCAGGCGCTGATCTCCTTCCTCGAAACCCAGGGTTCGGTGCACGTGCTGTCCAGTCCGCGCATCGCCACGGTCAACAACCAGAAGGCGGTGCTCAAGGTGGGCACCGACGATTTCTACGTCACCAACGTCAGCACCACGACCTCTTCGAGCGGTTCAAGCACGACCGTCTCGCCGACCATTACCGTGCAACCCTTCTTCTCCGGCATCTCGCTCGACGTGACGCCGCAGATCGACGAGGACGACAACATCATCCTGCACATCAGGCCTTCCGTGAGCGTGGTGTCGGAGAAAAACAAGGTGATCAACCTGGGCACGCTGGGCACCTTCCAGCTGCCGCTGGCCTCGAGCAGCATCAACGAGACGGACAGCATCGTCCGGGTGCGCGACAGCAATATCGTCGCCATCGGCGGCTTGATGGAGTACATTCAGACGGACGATGGCGGCAAGGTGCCGGGAGCCGGCGACATTCCGGTCGCCGATGCCCTCTTCCGGCAAGGCAGGAAGGGCCTGCAGAAACGGGAGATCGTCGTCCTGCTCAAGCCGACCGTGATTCGCAGCGACAAGGAGTGGGAGCAGGATCTCGTCGAGACGCGCGACCGCATCCGCGCCATGGAGCGACCGGTTCAACAGCCAGCGCAACAGCATGTACCTTGAACACTTCGGCCTGCGCGAGCTTCCCTTCGGCATCACGCCGGATACCAGTTTCGCGTTTGCCGGCACCGCACACCAGGAAGCGCTCAACACCCTGCTGATTGCGGTCAGGAGCGGCGAGGGCTTCATCAAGATCACCGGCGAGGTGGGCACCGGCAAGACGTTGCTGTGCCGACGCCTGCTTGCCACGCTGGGCGAGGGCGCCGTCAGTGCCTACCTCCCCAATCCCTATCTGGAGCCGCGCACCCTTATGCTGGCGCTGGCCGAGGAACTGGGCTTGGAACTGGACAAGGATGCCGACCAATACCACTTGCTCAAGGGGCTGAATCGGGCCCTGCTCGAGTTTGCGCGCCAAGACAAACCTGTCGTGCTTTGCCTCGACGAGGCCCAGGCCTTGCCGATGGAAAGCCTGGAGTCGCTGCGGCTGCTCTCCAACCTGGAGACCGAGAAGCGCAAGTTGCTGCAGCTTGTGCTGTTTGGCCAGCCCGAACTGGACGAGCGGCTCGCACATTCTTCCGTGCGACAGCTGCGGCAGCGCATTTCCTTCCACTATCGCCTTGGCGGGTTGAAGCCGGACGAGATGGATCATTATCTGGCGCATCGCCTGCGCGTGGCGGGCCACCGCGGACAGCGCGTTTTCGCCCCATATGCGGCGCGCCTGATCCACAGCGCCGCCAAGGGGACGCCACGACTGGTGAACATCCTGGCCCACAAGGCCCTGCTGTCGGCCTACGGCGAGGGCCGCCAGAATGTCACGCCGCGCAACGTGAGGGCGGCCATTCGCGATACGGAGGGTGCGCGCATGCCCGCCCTGCAACTGTACTGAGGATGCCGGCGTGAGCCTGATCAACAAGATGTTGCAGGACCTCGAGTCGAGGCGGGCGACACTGGGCAGCGGTGCCGGGGCCTCGCAGGAGATTCGGCCTTTGCCGCCCCAGCGGGTATCGGTGCCCTGGGCAAAGCTGTTGTCGGCAGCTGCCGTTGCAGTGTTCGGGGGTTTTGGAGTCTGGTGGTATGCAGGAACGCAAGACGCACAGGTGGCGCCCCCCGTTGCGCCAGGACCGGCATCCTCTCCTGCCGCGCCGGCGCCTGCTGCCTCCTCGGCGCTGCCGCCTGCAGCCGTGGCCGCTCCCGAGACCCCGTCCGCCGTGGCCGCATCCGGGCAACGGCAGGTGTCGGCAGTTCAGGACAAAACCGGGAAGACATCCCCACCCCCCTCTTCGCCGCCTGTGAGGGCGGAGCCCCCCCGGGCGCAGACTTCGTCCACTGCCCGCGCGGAGGCAGTCAAGCCGCGGCATCGGGAAGACAGGGAGATCGGCCTCAGGGTTGCGACATCGCTGGGCAGCATGCCGCAGTCGCAGCCTGTTGCCGCAGACGACGCCCGGATCGAAAAGAAGATGCGCACGTCAACTCCGCGCGAACGTGCCGAGAACGAATACCGCCGCGCCCTGGGGCTGGTCAATCAGGGGCGGATTCAGGAGGCGGCTGCCGTTCTGCGCGCCGCCTTGGGCGAGGACCACGGCCACCTCGGAGCCCGCCTGGCGCTGTTCGGCTTGCTGGTCGAGCAGCAACGGCTTGAAGAGGCGCAGGCCCTGCTCCAGGAGGCGCTGGCGCGCGATCCCCTGCAGCCGCAATTGGCATCGCGGCTCGCCCGTTTGCAACTGGAGCGGGGCGATTCGCGCGGCGCCGCGGAGACACTGGGCAAGGCGGCGGGTGCGGCGGCAAACGATGCCGAGTTTCGCGCCTTCCATGCCGCCGTGCTGCAGCGACTGACTTTGCACAAGGATGCGGTGACGGAGTACCAGGCCGCCCTGCGCCTCGCTCCCCAGGCCGGCGTATGGTGGATGGGCCTGGGCATCTCGCTGGAGGCCGATGGCCGCGGTGCGGAGGCGCGCGAGGCGTTCCAGCGGGCGCGTTCCAGCGGCGCGCTCTCGGCGGAGCTGGACCGCTTCGTCGAGCAGAAACTCAGGCAGTTGCAGTAATCAGTTCGGCAAGGTTCTTGCCACGACCCAGTTTTCTATCCGTGCGGCGCCATGCCGCTTCAGCGTCCGCGCGAACTCGTTCAGCGTCGCTCCGGTGGTCATGACGTCGTCGACCACCGCGATAGCCTTGCCGGTCAGGTCGAGGCGGCATTCGAAGGCGTGGCGGATGTTGGCCTGGCGCTCTTTCCAGGGCAGGCTGGCCTGCGGTGCGCCGTCGCGCACGCGGGCGCAGGCATCGGAGACGAGCGGCAGGCCGAGGCGATGCGCCAGCGGCCGGGCGATTTCCTGGGCCTGGTTGAAGCCGCGCTCGCGCATGCGCTGTGCCGAGAGCGGCAGGGGGATGAGGCAGTCAACCCCGGCCGCCGCGACGCGGCCCATGAGCGCCTCGGCCAGCCAACCGGCCAGGGGCAGGCGGTGCCGGTACTTCAGTTCCTGCACGAGGTGTTCCACCGGGAAGGCATAGCGGAAGGCAGCGATGGAGGCGTCGAAATGCGGCGGTGAGGCCTGGCAGGCGCCGCACGCGGCGCCCTCGGGAGCGGGAAGGGCGCACACCGGGCAGAGCGGGCCGGCCAGGTGCGGCAGGTCGGCCTCGCAAGCTGGGCAGAGCAGACGCCCGCCGCTGCCTTGGCCACAGACCGTGCAATCCTGCGGCAGCAGGCGGGCCAGCGCCTGAATTGTCGTCCGGTAAATTGACAAGCCCCACCCCTTGAACGATCATCCCCACTCCGATTCTAGCCGAAGCATTCCCCCGACATGACGACAGCCGCCGCCGAGCGCGTGAGCAAGGGCTCACATAAACAGAAACGCTGGACAGTCGCCGAAATCCAGGCGCTGTTCGAGCTTCCCTTCAACGACCTGCTGTTCCAGGCCCAGCAGGTGCACCGCGCCCATTTCGACGCCAACAGCGTGCAGCGCTCGACCCTGCTGTCGGTGAAGACCGGCGGCTGCTCCGAGGACTGCGGCTACTGCTCGCAGGCGGCGCGCCACCACACCGGGCTGGAAAAGGAGTCCCTGCTGGAGATCGACGAGGTGGTCGCCGCCGCCCAGGCCGCCAAGGAAAAGGGGGCCAGCCGCTTCTGCATGGGCGCCGCCTGGCGCGGGCCGAAGGACAAGGACCTCGAGCAGGTGAGCGAGATGATCCGCGCCGTCAAGGCGCTCGGCCTGGAAACCTGCGTGACGCTGGGCATGCTCAAGGAGGGCCAGGCGGAGAAGCTGAAGGCCGCCGGCCTCGACTACTACAACCACAACCTCGACACCGCGCCGGAGTTCTACGGCAACATCGTCACCACCCACAGCCAGGCCGACCGCTTCGATACCCTCGGCAAGGTGCGCGAGGCCGGCATCAATGTCTGCTGCGGCGGCATCGTCGGCATGGGCGAGACACGCGCCAGCCGTGCCAGCCTGATTGCCGAGCTGGCCAACATGGACCCGCCGCCGGAATCCGTGCCGATCAACAACCTGGTGCCGGTGCCGGGCACGCCGCTCGCCAACGCCGAGCCGATCGACCCCTTCGAGTTCGTGCGCACCATCGCTGCCGCGCGCATCACCATGCCGGCGAGCCTGGTGCGCCTCTCCGCCGGCCGCCAGGAGATGAGCGACGAACTGCAGGCGCTGTGCTTCCTCGCCGGCGCGAATTCGATCTTCTACGGCGACAAGCTGCTCACCACTGGCAACCCCGAGGCCGGGCGCGACGAGAAGCTCTTCGAACGGCTGGGTCTCAAGGCCTGCTGAGGCCCGACAGGTCCTGACGCCGTCTGATGCGGACTGACTTTTCCAGGGCGGCCGCTTCCTATGACGAAGCCGCCGTGCTGGCGAAAGAAGTCAGTCTGCGCATGACGGCGCGGCTCGAGTACGTCAAGCTCGCGCCCGCCCGCGTCGCCGACATCGGCTGCGCCACCGGCGACGGCATCCGCGCCCTGCGGGCGCGTTACCCGCAGGCCCTGCCCCTGGCAATCGACTACGCGCCTGCCATGCTCGCCGAGGTGCAGCGACGCGTTCCCTGGACTGACAGGCTGCGCCGCCGCGCGCCGCGCTGCCTCGCCGCCGACGTGCGTGCGCTGCCGCTGGCGAACGGCACGCTGGGCTTGGCTTGGTCCAACCTCATGCTGCACTGGCTCGACGACCCGCTGCCGGCTTTTCGCGAACTGCAGCGCGTGCTGGAAGTGGGCGGACTGCTGATGTTCAGCACGCTCGGGCCGGACACCCTGCAGGAACTGCGCGCCGCCGGCGCGACGACGCTGCGGCGCTTCTACGACATGCACGACCTCGGCGACATGCTGGTGGCGGCGGGCTTTGCCGATCCGGTGATGGACATGGAGAAGATCGAGCTTTCCTATGCCAGCCCGCGCGGCCTGCTGCGCGACCAGCGTCTGCTCGGCGTGCGCGACGGCCTGCTCGGGCAGATGAGTTACCGCGAGGGGCGGCGCGTCTTCCGCGCCTGGCGGCGACGCGACGGCCGTCTGCCGGCGACCTTCGAGATCGTCTACGGCCATGCCTGGAAGGCCGAGCCGAAGACCACGGCGGACGGCCGCGCCATCATCCAGTTCAAGAAATGAAAAGAGCCAAGCAGCGCCGCATCAAGCCGCGCAACCCGGTCGCCATCCAGCCGCTGCTGAAGAAGGGCGGCGCCCATCAACTGCGCGGCAAGAAGGCCCATCGCGCGAAACAGAAGGCGCGCTTCCTGCGCGATCAGCGCGGCCTGGAGTAGGCCTGGAGTTGGCGCTGCCGCTCGCGCGAAAGGCGATAGGCGCGGAAGCCCAGCAGCGCGCCGAGAATCACGGCGTACAGCAGCGGCAGCGTGATGTCCTTCTTCACCAGCCACCAGTAATGGATGACGCCAATGATGGCGATGGCGTAGACGCTGCGGTGCAGCTGCGTCCAGCGCCGGCCGCCGAGGCGCTTCACCATCGCCGCGTTCGAGGTCGCCGCCAGCGGGATCAACAGCACGAAAGCGGTGAAGCCGGCGGTGATGAAGGGGCGCTCGGCGATGTCCTTGACGATGGCGGCCCAGTCGAAGAACTGGTCCAGCCACAGATAAGTCAGAAAGTGCAGCAGGGCGTAGAAGAAGGCATACAGGCCGAGCAGGCGGCGCAGCCGGATCAGCCAGTGCCAGCCGGTGATGTGGCGCAGGGGCGTCACCGCCAGCATGATCAGCAGGAAATTCAGGGTCCACGTGCCGAGGTGGCGCGTGATGAATTCGATCGGGTTGGCGCCGAGGCCGTCCGTCCACGCCAGCCAGCCGAGCTGCGCCAGCGGCACGAGGCAAAGGGCGAAGAGCGTGGCCTTGAGGACGCCGAGTTGCTGCGGATTCGGTTGCATCAATAGTATTTTCGCAGATCTATGCCGGCGTAGAGCTGGGCCACCTGATCGGCGTAGCCGTTGAAGGGCAGGGTCTTGCGCTTGAAGAACTCGCCGATGCGGCGCTCCTTCTCCTGGCTCCAGCGCGGATGGTCGACATCGGGATTGACGTTGGCGTAGAAGCCGTATTCCTCCGGCTGGGCGAGGTTCCAGGTCGTCTTCGGCTCCTTGTCGGTCAGGCGGATCTTCACGATCGACTTGCCGCTCTTGAAGCCGTATTTCCACGGCACGACCAGGCGCAGCGGCGCGCCGTTCTGGTTTGGCAGTTCCTCTCCGTAAAGCCCGATTGCAATGAGGGTCAGCGGGTGCAGGGCCTCGTCGAGGCGCAGGCCCTCGGTGTAGGGCCAGTCGAGGAAGGGCTGGCGCAGGCCGGGCATGGTGGCCGGTTCCATGTGGGTGATGAATTCGACGAACTTCGCGCTGCCCAGCGGCTCGATCTGCTTGAGCAGGGCATTCAGAGGAAAGCCGACCCAGGGGATCACCATCGACCAGCCCTCGACGCAGCGCAGGCGGTAGATGCGCTCCTCCAGCGGGGCGATCCGGAAGACGTCCTCGATGGCGAAGGTACGCGGCTTCTGCACCAGTCCCTCGATGCTGACCGTCCACGGCCGTGTCTTCATGGCGCCGGCGCGTTCCGCAGGCTGACTCTTGCCGCCGAAGCCGAACTCGACGAAGTTGTTGTAGGTGGTGATGTCGCGGAAGCTGTTCGGCGGCTCCAGGGTGCTGTAGGCGCTCTTCTGCAGGTTCGGAAACGCCTCGCGCGCCCAGGCCTCGGCGGGCAGCCCGGCGGCCAGGGCGAGGGCGCCGGCGGCCTTGATGAAGGCGCGGCGCTGTTCGAACAGTTCGCGCGGCGTGATCTCGGAAGGGGCGATGTCGTCCGGTCGCTTGATCAGCATGGCGGTCTTTCTGTGGGGAGCATGCCGAGTAGACCGGCTTGCCCTGCGAAAACTTACGGATTCAGCTGTTGGTAAACGGCCGTGGCGATGCGCAGCAGGTCCGGCTTGTCCATCTCGCCGGAAAGGGCATAGCCGAAGCGCCCGTCCAGCCAGTAGAACACGCCGATGCCGTTTTCCCGCGCGTAGCGGAAGGCGGTCTCGCGGCTGTCCTGCGCATCGCGCTGCACGTACAGCGTCAGGCGCTGGCCGCGCGCATCCTGATACATGAACTGCGCCACGGGTCCGGCCTCGCCCGGCAGGAGACGGCCGCCCACCAGTTCGAAGCCTTGCGCCGACAGGCGTGGCGGTTTCAGCTCCGCGCCCAGCCGCTTCGACAGCCAGGCAACGAGATGGGTTTCCTCGGCGGCGCCGACTTCGACCGGGTGGCGCACCTCGGGGCTGAACACGGCGTGCGCCAGCGCCGCCTGGCGCGGCAGCGAGGCGGAGGAGGGCGTCGCAGCGGCCGGCAGGTAGTTGCGCACGGCGTAGCCCACCACGCCGCCGACGGCGAGCCAGGCGACCGCGGCGGCAAGGCGCAGCGGCGGCAGGCGACGGGAGATGCGCACGGTTTCCGTGAGGCGCGCCGGCACGGGTTCGCCGAGCACCGGGTCGAAGGCGCGATGCAGCGCCTCGCCCTGCAGCCGCCATTCGGCGACCGCCTGGCGCAACTGCGGATGTTCGTGCAGCCAGGCTTCCACTTCCGCCCGGCGCCCGGCATCGAGGCGGCCGTCGGCGTAGGCGTGAAGCTCCTGTTCGCTGATCGGTGAGGTGTTCATTTGACAACTTTCAGTGGGGTCTCGGCCGGCTCGTCTCCGGAGAGCAGGGCGCGCAGCCGCTCGCGCCCGCGCGACAGGCGCGACATGACTGTGCCGACGGGCACGTCAAGGATTTTCGCGGTGTCCTCGTAGGACAAGTCCTCGAGCGCCACCAGCAGCAGGACTTCGCGCTGTTCTTCCGGCAACCGCGCTAGGCTGCGCGCAAAGTCGCGCAACTCCAGCGCATCGCTCTGCGTTGCCCGCGTCGGCAGGTCGGGCAGGGCCGCGTCGCCCGGGTAGTCGACCAGCCGCAGGCTGCGCGCCTGATTCACGAAGAGGTTGTGCATGATGGAGAACAACCAGGCGCGCAGGTTGCCCGGCCGCCACAGCGCCCACTTGCCGAGCGCGCGCTCCAGCGTGTCCTGCACCAGGTCGTCGGCGCGCACGGCATCCCCCGTCAGCGCGCGCGCGTAGCGGCGCAGACGGGGAATCTCGGCGACGATGTCCTGGCGACCCATCGAAAAGAGTCTACTCCCTGGCGATGCGCCAGGCGTTATTGACGCCGTCGCCGGTCCGGTCGCCCGGCTTCTGGTCCTTGATCCAGTAGTAGAGCGGTTTGCCCTTGAAGGCCCATTGCTTCTTGCCGTCGTCGCGCGTCACGATCGACCAGTCGCCCGAGGCGCGGTCGACATCGGCGGCGAACAGCGGCGGCCAGTTGGCGGCGCACGGCCCGTTGCAGACGCTCTTGCCGCTGCCGGCGGCATCCTTGTCGAAGGTGTACAGCGTCATGCCGTTGGCGCCGACGAAAGCGCCGTTTTCCAGGTGCGCCGGCGCGGCAGACCGGGTTTCATAGGATGCGCAGCCAGCCAGCAGGCCAAGCGCAACCAGGGCGGTGCAGAGGGGTTTTTTGTACATGATCTCTCCTGTTGGGGTTGGGGACTACACCGCATAAACAAGTGCGGCCCCCGATTTATTCCCCGACAGAAGAAAAAAGGGGTGGCAACCGCCACCCCATTTGTTCGAATGCTTGAATAGGCTTAACGCAGGCCGGCGACGTAGTCTGAAACGGCCTTGATTTCGGCGTCTGACATCCTGGCGGCAACGGCGCGCATCATCCTGTTCGGATCGTTGGCGCGCTCGCCGCTGCGGAAGGCCTTGAGTTGCGCCTCGGTGTATTCGGCGAACTGGCCGCCGATGCGCGGGTACTGGGCCGGAATGCCGGCGCCTGCCGGGCCGTGGCAAGCGGCGCAGGCGGGCAGGCCGCGGGCGGCATCGCCGGCGCGGTAGAGCTTCTGGGCGGCCTCGATGGCCTGCGCCTTCGCCTGCTCGCCCTTCTGCGTCTGGCTGGCATACCAGGCGGCAACGTTCTTCATGTCCTGGTCGGTAAGTGCAGCGACCATGCCGCCCATGACGGGGCTGTTGCGCTCGGCCGGTTTGCCGCCGTCAGCCTTGAAGTTCTTCAACTGCTTGTAGAGATAGTCGGCATGCTGGCCCGCCAGCTTGGGATTCGCGGCAAGGGCGCTGTTGCCATCGGGGTTGTGGCAGGCGGCGCAAATTTGTGCGGCGACTTGCTGGCCTTTGGCGGCGTCAACCTTGGGGGAGGCCGTTTCAGCAGAAGCGGGCTTGTCGGCGGCCTGAGCCGTCACGGCGAAGGCAAAAGCCAGCGACAGGGCGATGAAACGATGAACCATGGGTACGACTCCTCGGGGCCTGAATCTTAAAAAACTGTTATTCTATACCAACTTACATGTGTTGCGCGGTGTTCTGCGGGCGCTTGCCTGCCAGCCCTATGTCTCTGTTTGCCAATGCGGTTTTCGCGATCTCCGCCGAGAAGCTGAGCGACCTGCCGGCGCCCTCGGGCGCAGAAATCGTTTTTGCCGGCCGATCCAATGCCGGCAAATCGAGCGCAATCAATACCCTGGCGGGGATGACTCGGCTGGCTTTCGTCAGCAAGACGCCGGGCCGCACGCAGCTGATCAACTTTTTCCGGCTGCGTAACGGGGCCTTCCTCGTGGACCTGCCCGGCTATGGCTATGCCGACGTGCCGGAAAAGATACGCCGCCACTGGAAGAGCGTCCTGGCTGCCTATCTGACCCAGCGCACCAGCATCTGTGGCCTGGTGCTCATCATGGACGCGCGCCGGCCGCTGACCGACCTTGACCGCCAGATGCTCGAATGGTTCGGACCGACGGGAAAGCCGATCCACATTCTGCTGACCAAGGCAGACAAATTGACGCGCAACGAGGCGGCGAAGACCCTGCAAGCCGCCCGTGCAGAATTGGCCCCCTGGGCCGACCAGGTCAGCGCGCAGCTGTTCTCAAGCCTGAAGAAAACCGGCGTTGACGAAGCGGAATCGATCATCGGCGGCTGGCTCGGCATAGCCGATGCAGGGGAAGAAAAAAGAAATGCCCCCGGCTAAAGGGGAGAAAAACCGGGGGCAGAAACGCCTTAACTTGATTAAGGCACCCGCTCAGGGAGGTGAAGCGGGAGACGGTTCAACACCATCTGGCGTTTCTGAGCGAAAATCTTCCCCGCAAGTTCCTTTAAATGCGAATTAAATGTTTTTCTTGTAAAGAAACCATGAGCTTATCAGGCGTTTTCCCCTCGACCCGCATGCGTCGCATGCGTCGCGACGATTTTTCACGCCGGCTGATGCGGGAAAACCGCCTCATGGCCGATGATCTGATCTACCCGGTGTTCGTTCTGGAGGGCAAAGGCATCTCCGAGCCGGTGGCCTCCATGCCGGGCGTCTTCCGCCATTCCCTTGACCGGCTGCTGAAAGTGGCGGAAGAAGCGGTTCAGCTCGGCGTGCCGGCGCTGGCGCTGTTCCCGGTGATCGACCTGTCCCTGAAGTCGTTGGGCGCGGAAGAAGCCTACAACCCCGATGGCCTGGTGCCGCGTGTCGTGAAGGCACTGAAAAAGGAGTTTCCCCAACTCGGGGTGATTACCGATATCGCGCTCGACCCCTATACCAGCCACGGACAGGATGGGCTCATCGACGAAGAAGGCTATGTGCTCAATGACGAGACGCTGGAAGTGCTGGCCAAGCAGGCACTGAATCACGCGCAGGCCGGCGTAGACGTCGTGGCTCCATCCGACATGATGGACGGGCGCATCGGGCGCATTCGTGCCGAACTGGATGGCCACCGTCAGATATACACGCGCATCCTGGCCTACTCCGCCAAATACGCATCGAGCTTCTACGGGCCCTTCCGCGATGCCGTCGGCTCGGCGGGCAACCTGGGCAAGGGCAACAAGTACACCTATCAGATGGATCCGGCGAATACCGACGAAGCGCTGCGGGAGGTCGGCTTCGACATCGCCGAGGGCGCCGACATGGTCATGGTGAAGCCGGGGCTGCCCTATCTGGACATCGTGCGCCGCGTCAAGGACGAGTTCAAGGTGCCGACCTGCGTCTATCAGGTGAGCGGCGAGTACGCCATGCTGAAGGCGGCCGGCCAGAACGGCTGGATCGACGAGAAGGCCTGCGTGCTGGAGGCGCTGCTCTCCATGAAGCGCGCTGGCGCCGACGCCATCCTGACCTACTTCGCCCTCGATGCGGCGAAGTGGCTGAAGGAAGGCAAATAGGTATTACGCCGGCTGCGACAGGCAGCCGGCCAGCAGCATCGGCCACTGCTGCGGCCACTGCGCCATCGGTTCGCGCGCGAAGCCGCTCTTGACGAAGAGTTGCCAGCGTCCGACGACGTAGCACAGGCACAGGTTGGCCGCAGCCGCGGCATCCTCGCCTTGCGGCAATTCGTTGCTGGTTGCCGCGATGCGCAGAGCCTGCTTGAGCGCGGCCTCGACGCGATCGAGCAGCTGGTTGATGCGCACCTGCAGGCGGTCGTCCTCGTTCACCAGCGCATCCCCGATCAGCACCCGCGTCAGGCCGCGGTTCTTCTGCGCAAACCCCAGCAGCAGGGCGACGATCAGCTCGGCCTGCTTCACGCCGGACTGCTCCTCGCTGCCGATCTTGTTGATGACCGAGAAAAGGCTGTTCTCGATGAACTCGATGAGGCCTTCGTACATCTGCGCCTTGCTGGCGAAATGCCGATACAGCGCCGCCTCCGAGACATCCAGCTTCTTCGCGAGGAGCGCCGTGGTGATCTTCTCCCCCCTCGGATCCTGCAGCAATTCCGCGATAGTCTGCAGAATCTGCAGTTTGCGTTCCCCCGATCTGGCGGCCATGTTTTTCCTCGCTCCCTTGTCATCCCAGCGCGCCGAGTCGGCGCGGCAGTTCGAGCACGGATTTTAGCCTGAGGTCGACCCAGGCGGGGCAGCGTGGCTCCCGACTGATCCAGACTGTGCGCATGCCGAGCCGCTTGGCGGTCTTGAGATTGTCCGCGCTATCCTCGACTAGGATGCAGCGCGACGGATCGAGGCGGTGCTCGCGGATCAGGTGCAGGAAGCCGTGGATACCCGGCTTGGGCCGGAAGCGCATGTTCTCGATCGAGCAGAGGGCATCGAAGGCCTGCCGCACGCCCATGATGTCGAGGACCGCCTCGGCATACTGCCGGGGGGCATTGGAGAAAACGATCTTGGCGCCAGGCAGCCGGCGCAGGACCAGATGCAGTGCCCGCTCATAGACCACCATGCCGGGAAGGTCGTCGAACTGGTGCGTGTGGTGGAGGAAATGGTGCGGGTCCGTGCCGTGGTGGCGCATCAGTCCCAGCAGCGTGGCACCGTAGCGGCGCCAGTAGGTTTCGCGCAGGGCAGAGGCCGCCGCTTCGTCGAGCCCTGCCTGCTGTGCCACGTAGGCCGTCATGGCCCGGTTGATGTGCGGAAAGATGTGCGGGTCGGCGTCGTGCAGCGTGTTGTCGAGGTCGAACAGCCAGACCCGGCCGGAAGCAACGCTCACTTGCTCTTGATCATGGTGCCGACGCCGTGGTCGGTGAGGATTTCCAGCAACAGCGCATGCTCGACGCGGCCATCGATGATGTGCACGTTCCGGACGCCGCTGCGGGCGGCGTCCAGCGCCGAGCCGATCTTCGGCAGCATGCCGCCGGAGAGCGTGCCGTCGGCGACGAGGTCGTCGATCTGCTTGGGCGTGAGACCGGTGAGCAGCTTGCCGTCCTTGTCCAGCACGCCGGGGGTGTTGGTGAGCAGCACCAGTTTTTCCGCCTTGAGGATTTCCGCCAGTTTGCCCGCCACCACGTCGGCATTGATGTTGTAGGACTCGCCGTCCTCGCCGACGCCGATCGGCGCGATGACGGGAATGAAATCGCCCGAGTCGAGGAAGGCGATCAGGCTCGGGTCGATGGCGGTGATGTCGCCGACCTGGCCGATGTCGAGCAAGTCGGCCGGGTTGTCCTTGTTCGGCATGAGCAGCTTCCGGGCGCGGATGAAACTGCCGTCCTTGCCGGTCAGGCCGACCGCCTTGCCGCCGTGCTGGTTGATGAGGGCGACGATCTCCTTGTTGACCTGGCCGCCGAGGACCATTTCGACCAGCGCCATGGTTTCGGCATCCGTGACGCGCATGCCCTGGATGAACTGGCCCTGCTTGCCGACACGCTTGAGCAGGTCGTCGATCTGCGGCCCGCCGCCATGCACCACCACCGGGTTCATGCCGACCAGCTTGAGCAGCACCACGTCTCGCGCGAAACAGTGCTTCAGATTCTCGTCGGTCATGGCATTGCCGCCGTACTTGACGACAATGGTCTTGTCCTGGAAGCGGCGGATATAGGGCAGGGCCGCGGCGAGGATGCCGGCTTCGACTGCCGGGGAAAGGGTAGTGTCGGTCATGATGGCCCAGGTTCCGGTGAAGCCGGAATTCTAAGCCTTATGCAAAAAAAGCGGGAAGCCGAAGCTTCCCGCCGTGGCCGGCCCTCGAGGAGGGAGGGGGCTGGGGCCGGATCGGGGTTCAGTCGATAGTCAGCCGCTTGGCAGCGGCGGCGGCCTTCTTCGGTAGGGTCAACTCGAGCACGCCGTCGGTGAACTTGGCCGCGGATTTGGATTCGTCGATATCCTGGCCGAGCTGGAAGCTGCGCGAGACCTTGCCGAAATAACGCTCGGTGCGCAGGACGCGCTCGCCTTCCTTGACTTCCTTCTCCTGCTTGCGCTCGGCGCTGATCGAGACGACGGAGCCGTCGATGTTGACGTGGATGTCTTCCTTGCGGATGCCCGGAAGTTCGGCGTGCACCTTGTAGGCGTCGCCCTGTTCCTTGACATCGATCTTGATGGAGGGCACATCAACGGGGCTGCCGAAGTCGACCGGCCGCACGAAGAAGCCGCGGAAAAAATCGTCAAATGGATCGGAACCGGAACGCGTGATATTGGCCATGGTGTCTCCTAGTAACGGTCAGGGATTAAACTCATGGTTTCAATATAGGGCAGCCCGGCGTTGTTTCAAGAGGGGGCGCACCGGAAGCGAAATCAACATCATGTCAAACAGTTGCGAGCCTAGCTCCGTGTGCCCCGGCTGCGGCCGGGCCTTTGCTTGCGGAATGATGGCCGGCGAGCCGCGCTGCTGGTGCGCCGAACTGCCACCCCTGAAGGCCCTGCCCGACGCCGGGAAAGCCTGCTACTGCCCGGAATGCCTGGGGAAGATGCTGGCTGACGAATCCGTCAAGCCCGCTTGACCTGGTGTGGCAGCATGAGGATGGCGTCCCGGTTGCTCCAGGAGAATACGCTGCGTGCGGCCTCCTGCCAGGGCAGCCACACGTAGCCGAGGTGCTCGCTGGGGGCGACGGTGACCGGGTCCGGTGCCGGCACCAGTAGGCTGAACACATGCTCGACGTTCTCGGTGACGCCGGGCGCATAGCGATATCGCCATTCCGGGAATATCTCGTAGCGGTTGGCGAGACGCCAGTCGACAAGGTCTTCCGGCCGGGCTGAAATACCTGTCTCCTCCGCAACTTCGCGTACTGCCGTGACCTGGAGGGGCTCGTCGCCCTCCTGGCTGCCCGTCACCGACTGCCAGAATCCCGGGTGGGCGGCGCGCTCGAGCAGCAGCACCCCGAGGTCGGGGGTATGGATCAGGACCAGGACTGAAACCGGCTTTTTCAATCGTGCCCCGGCAGATAGGCGATGCCGTCGGTTTGCATGTCCACCAGAACCCAGAACGGCACGCGTTCATCGCGCCAGGCATCGGAAGCGGCTGCAAAAACCTGCAGCGCCGTGGCGAAATCCGCGCTGTGGCTGGCGCGAATGCCGTCGCAGTGCTCCAGCAGAATCAGGTAGCCATCTGCCGGCCGCCAGGACAGATCGCCGAGGCAGTCGGCGAGTGCGTCCCAGTTGTGGCCGAACCAGGCGGGAAGCTCGAGGGTCGCCGCCAGTCGTTCGAAAAGCGCACTCTTGTCGCGTACTGCGGAAAGATCGACGCAGAAAATGGCAAAGCCGGCTTTGTCGGCAGCGGCCAGCAGGTCCGGCATGCCTTTGGGGGGCGTGTGATAGACACCGCAACGCGCGAGGTCGCGGAGGAGGGCGGCGTAGCGCTGTTGGCTCATTCGCGTATCTTCCGGAAGCTGCGGTAGTGATCGTTGGTGAAATAATACTCGCCCGAAGTCCGCACATCGCCCGTGCTGCCCCGTCCGGCGACGATGCGCCGTGCGCCGCGGTCGCGCGAACCGGTGGTTGGAACGGTGTACTCGCGGTAGTAACCACGAGGCCGGGCGGGCAATCGCCGCTCGAAATTACCGAAGACCGAGCCATCCTTGCGGTAGGGAAAGGGACCGCCCTGCTTGATCAGGGCCAGCGTTTGCCGGGCTTCGCCGGGGAGCGCTGCGGCCCGGACGGATGGAATGCCCGGATCAACATACGACTCGCGCGCAGCCGCAGGGGCCGCGGCGAGAATCGCCAGCAGGAATAAACCAAGGCGCAGCATCACGCCGGCCGGTGCTCAGCCTGCCGTAGGCTTGGGGGTTTCGGCCTGGCGCAGGCGGATATGCAACTCGCGCAGCTGCTTCTCGTCCACCGCCCCGGGCGCGTTGGTGAGCAGGCACTGGGCGCGCTGGGTCTTCGGGAAGGCGATCACGTCGCGAATCGATTCGGCGCCGGTCATCATGGTGACGATGCGGTCGAGGCCGAAAGCGAGGCCGCCGTGCGGCGGCGCACCGTACTTGAGGGCATCGAGCAGGAAGCCGAACTTCTGTTCGGCTTCCTCGGCGCCGATGGCGAGTGCGCGGAACACCTTCGACTGGACTTCCTCGCGATGGATACGCACGGAGCCGCCGCCGATCTCCCAGCCGTTCAAGGCCAGGTCGTAGGCCTTGGCCAGGCACTTGCCGGGATCCGTGTCGATGAGCGCTTCATGGCCGTCCTTGGGCGAGGTGAAGGGATGGTGCAGGGCCACCCAGCGCTTGTCTTCCTCGTCGTATTCGAACATCGGGAAATCGACGACCCACAGCGGCCGCCAGCCGGTTTCCAGATAGCCGCCTGCAGCGCCTTTCTCGTGACCGATCTTGACGCGCAACGCCCCCAGGGCATCATTCACGATCTTGGCGCGGTCGGCGCCGAAAAACACCAGATCCCCATCCTGCGCGCCGGTGCGTTCGAGGATCTGCGTAACGATGTCGGCCGGCAGGAACTTCAGGATCGGCGATTGCAGGCCTTCGACGCCTTTCGCCTTCTCGTTCACCTTGATGTAGGCGAGGCCCTTGGCGCCATAAATGGCGACGAAGGCGGTGTAGTCGTCGATCTCCTTGCGTGTGAAGCTGCCGCCGCCGGGGATGCGCAGGGCCGCCACCCGCCCGTCCGCCAGTTCGGCAGCCGCGCGGAAAACCTTGAAGTCCACCGTCTTCATGAGGTCGGTGAGTTCGGTGAATTCGAGCTTGACGCGCAGGTCCGGTTTGTCGGAGCCGTAGCGCGCCATCGCCTCGGCATGGCTGAGGCGCGGGAAGGGATTCGACAGGTCGACGTTCAGCGTTTCCTTGAAGACGGTTCGGATCAGCTCTTCCATGATGGCGGTGATCTCGGTTTCCGTGAGGAAGGACGTCTCGATATCGACCTGGGTGAATTCGGGCTGACGGTCGGCGCGCAGATCCTCGTCGCGGAAGCACTTGGTGATCTGGTAGTAGCGGTCGAAGCCGGCCACCATCAGCATCTGCTTGAACAGTTGCGGCGATTGCGGCAGGGCGAAGAATTGACCGGCATGCACGCGGGAGGGCACCAGGTAGTCGCGCGCGCCCTCGGGCGTCGACTTGGTCAGCATCGGCGTCTCGATGTCGATGAAGCCCTGTGCATCGAGGAAGCGGCGGAAGGCCATCGCCACCTTGTAGCGCAGCATCATGTTCCTCTGCATCTGCGGGCGGCGCAGGTCGATCACGCGGTGCGTCAGGCGCACGTTCTCCGACAGGTTGTCCTCATCGAGTTGGAAGGGCGGCGTGGCGGCGTGATTGAGTATCTCGATGTCCTGCGCCAGCACCTCGATCTCGCCGCTGGTGAGATTCGGGTTGGCCGTGCCCTCGGGGCGGCGACGCACCAAGCCGGTGATCTTAAGCACGAATTCATTGCGGATGCGTTCGGCGGTGGCGAAGGTCTCCTTGCGGTCCGGGTCGCACACGACCTGAACCAGCCCCTCGCGGTCGCGCATGTCGATGAAAATGACGCCGCCATGATCGCGGCGACGATGCGCCCAGCCGCAGAGCGTGACGGTTTTGTCGAGATCCGCGGCATTGACGAGGCCGCAATAGTGAGTACGCATTTCAAAGTGCCCAGGAAAATTGCCGTGGTGGTGGCGCGTTATTGATTCTGTGCCCGTCCGGCAGGATAGCGCATGGGTGGTGCCACGACCCCCATCGAGATGATGTACTTGAGGGCTTCATCGACGCTCATCTCGAGCTCGATTATGTCCTTGCGTGGCAGCATGAGGAAGAAGCCGGAAGTGGGATTGGGAGTGGTCGGAACATAGACGCTGACGTATTCACCGGGCAGGTGGTTGAGGACGTCGCCGCCGGGTTGACCTGTCTGGAAGGCGATGGTCCATATGCCTTCCCGCGGGTATTGAACGAGCAATGCCTTGCGGAAAGCTTCGCCGCTCGACGAAAAAAGAGTGTCGGATACCTGCTTGACGCTGTAATAGACCGACTTGACCACCGGGATGCGCGATAGCACGCCCTCCCAGAAGCGCAGCAGACGCTGACCGATGATATTGGCAGTGACCAGCCCGGTGAGGAACACGATCAGGAGGGTGGCGATTACGCCGATGCCGGGGATATAGACGCCCAGCAGGTTTTCCGGGCGGATCGCGGCGGGCAGCAGCAGCAACGTCTGGTCCATCGTCTTGACGATGAGCGCCAGCACCCAGGCGGTGATCGCCAGGGGAACCCAGATCAGCAAGCCGGTGATGAAGTATTTTTTCATCCGTTGCCAGCACAGGCGCAGCCGTTACAACTTGGCGCCGGGGCTTTGTCGCCTTCCTGTTTTGACTCAGTCTTGGTCGGACAGCCCTTGAAGTCGGTGGCATACCACCCGCTGCCTTTGAGCTGGAAGCCTGCAGCAGTGAGCATCTTGCTGAAGGTCTCCTTGCCGCATTCCGGACAGGTCGTCAGTGGGGCATCATTGAGCTTCTGCAGGTATTCCTTCTGGAACCCGCAGGTGCCGCAGCGATATTCATAGATCGGCATGGCAGTCTCCAAAAAACGTGAAATTATAGCTTAACCAATTGCACAGAAAGCAAAAAACCGTGATTTCCGCCATGGTTTAGATGTTGGCGACAAGGTCGAATTCAAGCCGTCAGGCCGAATTCAGATTCAGAACAGGCCTAGATATTTCTCGGTCAGAGTTTTGCCCCAGAATAAGGCTATGACCGCAGCTGCAGCCAGATAGGGGCCGAAGGGTATTGGAATACTGCGCCCATGGCGTGCAAAAACGATGAGGGCAATGCCAACCACCGCTCCGACCATGGATGAGGCCAGTATCGTCAGGGGAAGCATTTGCCAGCCCAGCCAGGCGCCGATGGCTGCCAGCAGCTTGAAATCGCCGTAGCCCATCCCCTCCTTGCCCGTGGCGAGCTTGAAGGCCCAATATACGGACCACAGCGACAAATAGCCGGCCACTGCGCCGATGACGGCACTCCTCAAGTCGGTGAAGGTGCTGCCCAGGTTGAGCAGCAGACCTGCCCAAAGCAAGGGCAGGGTGATGCTATCAGGCAATAGTTGGGTGTCGAAATCGATAAACGTTAGCGCGATCATGCACCAAATAAAGAACAGGGCACCGATGCCTGCCCAGCTTGCGCCAAAATGCCATATCGCGTACCCGGACAGCACGCCGGACAGTGCCTCGACAAGCGGGTAGCGCAGGCTGATGCGGGCGTGGCAGGCCCGACAGCGTCCCCTGAGAAAAAGGAAGCTGACAATCGGGATGTTCTCCCATGCAGCAATGCCGTGGCCGCAACTCGGGCAGTGCGAGCGCGGCGAAGCCAGGGTCAGTTTTTCAGCGGGAAGGGGCTCTTCGCCCCGAAGTTGCGCGCATTCCGCCATCCAGCCGTGCTCCAACATCTTGGGCAGGCGATGGATGACGACGTTGAGAAAGCTTCCCACCACCAAGCCCAATACGGCGGCCAAGGTGGTGCCGGCCACCGGTTCCAGCAGAAAATTCATGAGGGTATTTCAGCAGTAAGGGTGTGTCGGAATGCTGCCAGAGTCATCAGACAACGGCGCCCAGCTTGAAGATCGGCAGGTACATGGCTACCACCATGCCTCCGATCAGCGTGCCCAGCACCACCATGATCATCGGTTCCATCAGGCTGGACATGGCTTCGACTGCGTCGTCCACTTCGGCCTCGAAGAAATCGGCCACCTTGCTCAGCATGGCGTCAAGCTGGCCGGACTCCTCGCCGATGGAGACCATCTGGATCACCATATTGGGAAAGACGTTGGCGTTCTGCATGGCTACGGTGAGATTGGTTCCGGTGCTGACTTCCGACTGGATCTGCTTTGTCGCCATCTTATAAACGTAATTGCCCGAAGCGCCGCCGACCGAGTCCAATGCTTCCACCAGCGGTACCCCGGCGGCGAACATGGTCGACAAGGTGCGCGCCCACCTTGCCATGGTCGCCTTGCGGATGATGTCGCCGAAAATGGGCAGCCGCAGAAACAGCCGGTCCATGACGATCTGCATTTTCTCCGAGCGCTTCCACATGAAGAAGAAGCCGTATAGCGATCCCCCCAGGATGCCGAAGACGATATACCAGTTGGCCACCATGAAGTCCGACATGGCGATGACCATCAGGGTCGGTGCCGGCAGGTCGGCACCGAAACTCTTGAAAACCTCCTTGAACGCCGGGATCACGAAGATCATGATCACCGCTGTGATAACTACGGCAACGACAATGACCGCGATTGGGTAGAACAGCGCCGATTTGATTTTGCTCTTGATCGCAAGGATCTTTTCCTTGTATGTCGCCAGGCGGTCAAGGAGGGAGTCTAGAATGCCGGCGGCCTCGCCGGCGGCGACCAGGTTGCAGAACAGGGCATCGAAGTAGAGCGGGTATTTGCGGAACGCCTGATTGAGAGATGATCCCGTTTCGACATCCGCTTTTACTTCCATCAGCAGCTTGGCGACTGCCTGATTGGAGGCCCCCTTGCCAACGATATCGAAGGCTTGCAGCAGCGGCACGCCCGCTTTCATCATGGTGGCCAGCTGGCGCGTGAAGAGAGTGATGTCCTTTTCCGTGATCTTGCCGCCGCGCTTGAAGGCTTGTTTCTTGACCTTGCTGACCAGGATGCCCTGGCGGCGTAGCGTGGCATGGACAAGCGCCTCGCCGCCTGCACGCATTTCACCGCGCATCAGCTTGCCGGTCTTGTCCTTGCCCTCCCAGGCGAAGGTGTACTCCTTGATACCGGTATCTTTCTTGGCTGCTTTTGTCGCGGTTGCCATCTGGTTCTCCCTATTCGTTCGTCGTCGCGAGGACTTCCTCAAGCGAGGTTAGCCCCTGCTTGACCTTGAGCAGTCCTGACTGTCGCAGATCCTTGATGCCTTCCTGTTGCGCCTGCTCGGCGATGTCCATCGAGTTGCCATTGGTCATGATGATGCGCTGAATCTCTTCCGAGACCGGCATGACCTGATAAATGCCGACGCGCCCCTTGTAACCACTACCCTTGCATTTATCGCAGCCGTTTGGACCATACAGTTGCCAGCTGCCATCTATCTCGTGTTCATGGAAGCCGGCCTGAATCAGGGCTTCCATCGGGATGGAAACGGGCTTCTTGCAGGAACACAGGCGGCGCGCCAGGCGTTGAGCCGTGATCATGATGACGCTCGAAGCGATGTTGAACGGCGCAATGCCCATGTTTTTCATGCGCTCGAGGGTCGTCGGTGCATCGTTGGTATGCAGGGTGGACAACACCAGGTGGCCGGTCTGGGCCGCCTTGATGGCGATCTCGGCGGTTTCCAGGTCGCGTATTTCACCGACCATGATGATGTCCGGGTCCTGCCGCAGAAATGCCTTCAGCGCAACGGCGAAGTTCAACCCTGCCTTGTCATTGACGTTTACCTGATTAATGCCTGGCAAATTGATTTCGCAGGGGTCCTCGGCGGTGGAGATATTGATGCCCGGCTTGTTCAGAAGATTGAGGCAGGTATAGAGCGAGACGGTCTTGCCGCTGCCTGTCGGTCCGGTCACGAGGATCATGCCGTAGGGGCGGTCGATGGCTGCCATCAGTGCCTCACGCTGCTCCGGCTCGTAACCCAGGGCATCGATCCCGAGCATGGCGCTGGATGGATCCAGAATGCGCATGACGATTTTTTCGCCATGGAGGGTTGGCAGGGTGCTGACGCGAAAGTCAATCGCACGTGTTTTTGACAGCACCAATTTCATGCGGCCATCCTGCGGGACGCGTTTTTCCGAAATGTCCAGCCTGGAAATCACCTTGATGCGTGAGGCGATCTTTTCTTTGATGACCAAGGGGGGTTGGGCGATTTCGCGCAGGACGCCGTCAGTGCGGAAGCGGATCCGGTAATACTTCTCATAGGGCTCGAAGTGAATGTCGGAGGCACCTTCATTGATCGCATCGAGCAATATCTTTTGAATAAACCGGACAACTGGGGCATCATCGACCTCGACTGAGCCGGATTCGGCGCTGGCCGTCTCTTCGGTTTCGTCGGCAAGCTCAAGGTCCAGATCGTCGCCTGCCAGTTCATTGAGCTTGGTTTCTGCGGTCTCAGACAAGCGTAGAACGATAGGTGCCAGCTTGCTGGCCTCAACTACTACGGGATCGACGGCTAAGCCTGTCTGGAACCGGATTTCATCCAGGGCACGCAGATTGGTCGGGTCGGCCAATGCAACGGCAATACGGTTGCCACGCTTGGTCAGGGGAACGACCTGATGGTTCTGCATCAACTTACGGTCAATGGCTCCCGGGGGAAAGTGGCTTTCCTCGAAGGCGTTCAGATCCAGCAAGGGATATCCGAATGTCTCCGCAGCGAATGTGGCGACATCCTTGGCGTTTAAGCGTCCGCTGGAAACAACCTGATTGACAAACCCCCCCCCTGTCCCGGCCCCTTGCGCAGCAAAAGCCTCCGCTTCCGCCTCTTTGAGGCGGCCTTGCTGTACCAGCGCACGCGCCAAGCCGCTGAGAGTTGTCTGGAGAGAAGCAGCCATGGGTTCCCGAGATTGATTGAAAATACCAACCGAGTATCTCAGGCGATGATGCCCTTCTACCCCGGTTTTGTAAAGACTATCAGTCGGTTGGAGCGGATTGTTGAGTTAATTGTTGTGTCGGGATGCAACGACATCCGGCAGGCGCTTGGTCAATCTAACAGTTTTTGCCTTCCAAGCCTGAACTGAACCAAATAGATTGCCAACAGGCGGTCGTGTTTATGTGGAATACAGCAGAACCGCAAACTTCGCCGAGCAGGAAAGGTCTCTCAGGCAAAGTTAAATGCGGAAAGGCCAGTGACTTGCCAGGTTCAATACCTATCAGCCAGCCCGTCCGAGCAGGACTTCAAGAACGAATCGGCTGCCGATATAGGCAAAAAGGAGGGCGGCAAAACCTGCCAAGGTCCAGCGCAATGCCTTGCGTCCACGCCAGCCCCAAGCGTACCGCCCTATCAGCAGCGCGGCGAAGATCAGCCAGGACAGGACTGAGAAGACCGTCTTGTGGTTGAACTCCAGCGCCTTGCCAAACAGTGTTTCGGAGAATGCGATACCGGAGGCCAGGGTGAGCGTGAGCAGGACAAAGGCGATGGTAATAAGCCGGAACAGCAAGGATTCCATCGTTAGCAGGGGTGGCAGGCTGGCCAGCCTTCGCGTCAATTCGCCCCGATGAAGGCGCCGCTCCGCCACTGCCATGATAATGGCGTGGAGCGCAGCCAGGGTGAACAAGCTGTAGGCCACCATGGCAATGAAGAAGTGCAAGCGGAACATCGCCGAGGTGACGTTGGACAGCAAATGCTGGCCGGGAAAAAGGACGGGCAGCAGCGTGCAAATGCCGGCCAAGGGCAACGCCAAGGGCTGCAAGCCTTCCAAGCGGGCATGAAAGCTTTCCACCCAGTAAATCAGTATGGCGAGCCACAACATGAGGGAGAGTGCTGCCGAGAAGCCGAATCGCATGACCTCCGCCCCGAAGAGTTCTCCATAAAGAAGGTAGCCGTGCAGCAAAAGGGCCACGGCCAGCGCCAGCCTTTCCCAGGGATGTATTCCCTGCGGCGTATTGGGGGCGGCCTGGGTCCAGCGTGTGCGCCAGAAATGGAAGCCCAGGAAGGCGTACAGCGAAGCTGGAAGCAGATGCGGTAAAATTCCTTGCATCTTGTAAGTCTACCTCCTTCCCGGAGCAACCGGAACATCATGCTGGACAATCTGACACAACGTCTTTCCCGCGTCGTCAAGACGCTGCGCGGCCAGGCACGCCTGACGGAAGACAACATCGCTGACGCCTTGCGTGAAGTGAGGATGGCCTTGCTGGAGGCCGATGTCGCATTGCCGGTGGTGAAAGACCTTGTTGCCCGCATCAAGGAGAAGGCGGTTGGCCAGGAGGTGGTCGGCAGCCTTACTCCCGGCCAGGCTCTGGTCGGCGTGGTGCACCGCGAACTGACCGACTTGATGGGCGGCACCCACAGCGGTCTCAACCTGGCCGTGCAGCCTCCTGCGGTCATTCTGATGGCCGGACTGCAAGGGGCCGGCAAGACCACGACGACGGGCAAGCTGGGCAAGCTCCTCCGTGAACGCATGAAAAAGAAGGTGCTTGCAGTCAGCGCTGACGTATACCGCCCAGCGGCAATCCAGCAGTTGAAACTTGTTGCCGAACAGGCCGGCATAGATTTCTTCCCCACGCAGCCGAGTGACAGGCCGACCGTCATTGCCGCGTCGGCGCTCGATTTTGCCAGGAAGCATTACTACGATGTGGTGCTGTTCGATACCGCCGGCCGTCTTGCCATTGATGAAGCCATGATGAAAGAGGTGGCGGAACTGCATTTGGCATTGCAGCCCGTCGAGACGCTCTTCGTGGTGGATGCCATGCTGGGGCAGGATGCGGTGAATACTGCGCGTGCCTTCAACGAAGCCCTGCCGCTCACAGGAGTGATTCTTACCAAGCTCGATGGCGATGCGCGCGGCGGCGCGGCGCTTTCCGTGCGCCATGTTACCGGCAAGCCGCTCAAGTTTGCCGGCGTCGGCGAGAAACTCACCGGCCTTGAGGAATTCCACCCCGAGCGCATGGCGTCGCGCATTCTCGGCATGGGCGACGTGCTGGGGCTTATCGAGGAGGCGCAACGCGGCGTCGATCAGGAAAAGGCAAAAGAGTTCGCGCAGAAACTGAAGACCGGCAAGGGGTTCGACCTGAATGACTTCAAGGAGCAAATCGGCCAGATGCGCAAGATGGGCGGTCTGTCCGGCCTGCTCGACAAGCTGCCGGCCCAGTTTGCCCAGGCGGCGCAGCAGGCCGGTTCGCAAGTCGAGGACAAGGCCGTTCGCCGCCTCGAGGGAATCATCAATTCAATGACGCCGCAGGAACGGGCCAAACCGGAACTGATCAAGGCGTCACGCAAGCGGCGCATTGCCACTGGAGCCGGCGTGCAGGTGCAGGAAGTCAACCGGCTGCTCAATCAATTCGAGCAGACGCAGAAGATGATGAAGCAGTTTTCCAAGGGGGGACTGCAAAAAATGATGCGCGGCATGAAGGGGATGCTACCGGGAATGCGCTGATACCTTCAAGGCTTGGGGGCTACCCAGGGTGTGTAGTGCCAGTTCCTTTCCCAGGCAGCACGTACCGCATTCGGATATTCCGGGCGGCCCAGGCTTCCGTTGTAGCGCCCTAGTGCGCGGAACAGATCGCCCTTTTCGATATCCAGATAGTGTTTGAGGATGGTGCAGCCATAGCGCAGGTTCATGCGCAGATGGAATAGGTTGTCGTTTCTACCGCCGATCAGTTTTACCCAGAAGGGCATGACCTGCATGTAGCCGCGGGCTCCGGCTGACGAAACCGCATACTTCTTGAAACCGCTTTCGACCTGGATCAATCCGAGAACCAATTGCGGATCCAGACCGGCACGCTTCGCCTCGTAGTGCACTGCACGCAAGAACTCCAGCCGGTGTTCCTGGTTTGGCATGCGCTTGACGAGACGCCCCGACATTTCATCCAGCCAATGGACCGCTTCCATGGGATTGCCGAACGAACTGGTGGGCGGCCTGCGATCAGAAACGGCTGCATGCAGTGCAGCCTGGATGCTGGCGGCCAACGGCTCATACTTCTGCGCGCCGGCGCAGGCTGAGCCGGCGGCAACCAGCAGCAACGAAAAAAGAAAACCCTGCTTCACACGCCGAGGCGTTCGCGAACGAAATTGCCGATCTCAGCCAAGGGCACCTTGACCGCAGCGGTATCACGACGGTCCTGGTATTCGACCATTCCTTCCTTGAGGCCTCGTTCGCCGATGGTGATGCGATGAGGTACGCCGATGAGTTCCAGATCGGCGAACATTACGCCAGGGCGTTCGTCCCGGTCATCCATCAGCACATCAAAACCGGCCGCAATGAGTTGGTCATATAGACCGTTGGCGGCGTCCTGCACAGACTGACTTTTGCGGTAGCCGACAGGGGCAATGGCGATGTCGAAGGGAGCGATGGCTCGCGGGAAGATGATGCCCCGCTCGTCATGGTTTTGTTCGATGGCGGCCCCGACGATGCGCGTGACGCCGATCCCGTAGCAGCCCATCTCCATGACTCGCGGCTGGCCTGACTCGTCGAGGAAGGTCGCTTTCATTGCCTCCGAATACTTGGTGCGCAGCTGGAAGATATGTCCGACTTCGATGCCGCGGCAGATCGACAGTTGGCCCTTGCCGTCCGGGCTGGGGTCCCCTTCGACGACATTGCGGATATCGAAGACATAGTCGGGCTCGCGCAGATCGCGTCCCCAATTCACTCCCATCAAATGGAACCCCGCTTCATTGGCGCCGCAGACGAAGTCGCTCATCTGGGCCACGGTGCGGTCGGCGATCACAGGGATGTCCTTCCCTATGCCAACCGGGCCGATGTAGCCTGGGCGGCATCCCAGATATCGCTCGACCTCCTCGTCGCTGGCAAAACGGAAGGGATTGAGGAAGGGCAATTTGCTTGCCTTGATTTCGTTGAGCGTGTGGTCGCCGCGAATGAGCAGGAGGAAGAACTGCTCATCATGCATGACGGCAATGGCCTTGACAGTCTTCGTCACGGGCAGCCTGAGGAGGGTAGCCACATCCTCGCAGCGGATCTTGCCGGGCGTGGCGACCTTCTTCATTTGCTCAGTGTGGCCGTCGCGCGGGGAAGGCGGTGCGAGGCCCTCTGCCAGTTCGACGTTGGCGGCGTAATCCGAATCCGGGCAAAAGGCGATGGCGTCCTCGCCTGAATCGGCCAGGACATGGAACTCGTGCGAACCGGTGCCGCCGATGGAGCCCGTGTCGGCCGCGACTGCACGGAAACTCAGGCCCAGACGGGTGAAGATGCGCGTGTAGGTGTCGTGCATGTTCTGGTATTCACGCTGCAAGTCCTCATAGCTTGCGTGAAAGGAGTAACCGTCCTTCATGAGGAACTCGCGACCGCGCATGACGCCAAAGCGGGGCCGGATCTCGTCGCGGAACTTGGTCTGTATCTGATATAGATGCAATGGGAGCTGACGGTAGCTCTTGATCTCGCGCCTGACGACGTCGGTAATGACCTCCTCGTGCGTCGGACCGATGACGAAATCGCGTTGGTGACGATCCTTGAAGCGCAACAGCTCTGGGCCGTACATCTCCCAGCGACCGGTTTCCTGCCATAACTCAGCCGGAATGACCGCCGGCATGAGCAACTCAATGGCGCCGGCCCGGTTCATCTCATCGCGGATGATGTTTTCCACCTTGCGCAGAATACGCAGGCCCAGCGGCATCCATGTATAGATGCCCCCTGCGAGTCGCTTGATCAGACCTGCCCGCAGCATGAGCTTGTGACTGACGATCTCCGCGTCGGAGGGGGCCTCCTTCAGCGTGGCGAGGAAAAATTGCGTGGCGCGCATGGTCGTAGATGGGGCTAAAAAAACCGAATTTTACCGTAGTAGGCCGAGTCTCAGAGGAGATAAGCCGACGGCTTTCAATCGTGGGTGAATTGTGGAAAAATGAAGACAGTCCAATTATTGATGGGTAGCAATCATGCTCGATCGTGAAGGCTATCGCCCTAACGTCGGCATCATCCTGGTCAACGGCAGGAACGAGGTATTCTGGGGTAAGCGCATACGAGAGCATTCCTGGCAGTTTCCGCAGGGCGGGATCAAGCACGGCGAGTCTCCCGAACAGGCGATGTACCGTGAGTTGCATGAAGAAATCGGCCTGAGGCAGGAACACGTCAGGATTCTCGGGCGCACGCGGGACTGGTTGCGTTATGAGGTGCCGAAGCAGTGGATTCGGCGCGAATGGCGCAATACGTACCGCGGCCAGAAGCAAATCTGGTTCATGCTGCGCCTGACCGGGCGGGATACCGATGTCTCGCTGCGTGCCAGCAATCACCCAGAATTCGACGCTTGGCGCTGGAGCGACTATTGGGTGCCGCTTGACGCCGTGATCGAATTCAAGCGAGGAGTGTACCAGCAGGCTCTAATCGAGCTGTCCCGCTTCGTCTTTCGCCATCCGGCGGACCGGCAACCGAAGTGGGCCGTTCCTTCCGACTCCCTGCAGTCCTGAGCGGGCATGGCCGCCGATTCAGGCGGCTAATGACGCAATCCGCAGGTTCCATTTTCACTTCGCCCCTTTTGTGCCGAAAATGAAATGCAGCGTCCGCAGAGACGCGCATTCCGCGATGTTCCGCAGCACGACATAAAAGGAGGAGAGCGATGATCCGCGAGCAATACAAAACCCTGCGCCAAACCCGCCTTGAGCAGTGTGCAAGTTATTACCAGGCCGAGTCGCTGCCCTTGCGCAGCGTTCAGCTCGACTCCCCCGCACTTGAAGTGATGACCGATCTCAAGCGGACCCAAGCGGTCACCATCGGTCCGGACGCCACTCTGACCGCGGTGAATAAGGCCATGATGCGCAATACAGTCCGGTCGCTCCTTGTGGCCGACGAGAGGCGCTGCATCCTCGGCATCATTACTTCAACCGACAGCATGGGCGAAAGGCCGATGCAAATTGTCCTTGAGCGAGGCATTCGCCATGAGGAGGTTCTGGTGCGTGACATCATGACGCCGCGCGATCGGCTTGAGGTGCTGGATATGGAGGTGGTTCGTGCAGCAGAAGTCGGCCATGTCGTGGCGACCCTCAAATGGACGGGAAGGCAGCATGCGCTGGTGGCCGAGGAGGATGCTTCAGGTCGCCAGATGATCAGAGGAATTTTCTCCGCATCCCAGATTGCCCGCCAGTTGGGCATGACGATTCATGCTGTCCAGATTGCTTCGACTTTTGCTGAAATCGAGGCGGCTATTGCCCACTGAGTGAGGCCATCGTCACGGTGTATCATTCACGGATGTTTCTGGCCAGGTCGGATGAGGACATTGCCGGCCACCGACTGGAGTATCTGTGGAGATGCATGGAGGAAAGACTTTTCTGTTTGCCTTTGTTGGTGCTCTGGCACTTGCCGGGCCGGTAACCGGGCAGGAATTCTTCGGCGACAAGAAGTACGGCGAGTTTTATGAGGAGGATAAGAAGTGGATTGAACTGGAGTCCAAACCACCCCCCTACCCTCAGGAGCAAGCCCTTGTCGAATTCAATGCTGGTGCCGCAACAAGCAATCGGTACTACATTGACGGCTCGACGCTTAACGTAGGTGGGGATGGCGTGGTCCGCTACGTGGTTGTCATCAGGGCGGTGGGAGGGGCGACCAACGTGAATTTCGAGGGCATCCGATGTGGTAGCAGGGAGCGGAAGCTGTATGCGATCGGCCGTAGCGACCGTACTTGGGCCACGTCTCGTACGCAGTCATGGCAACTGATTCAGCAGGGTAGTTACCAGGCGGTGCTTTCCAGGGAGTACTTCTGCCCGAACAATGGGATCATCCTCAAGGCTGAGGAAGGAATAGATGCACTCAAGCGTGGCGGCCACCCAGAGGCCAAGTAGGTGTTGATTTAGATTTAGGCTTGACTGGTGATAGACGGACTGATTATCGAATTAGACAAGGCCTTGCGTGCGTTGTATGCGCCCGGACGAAGCGTGCGCCACGCTCCCGGTGCCGATCTGTCGGAGGGGGCGCTAACTGTCGGTGAGAAACGGCATGCTGCATCCTTGATGCGGGTGAATCATAGTGGAGAAATCTGTGCCCAGGCACTGTATCAGGGGCAGGCTTTGGCATCTAAGGAGGATTCAATTCAGTTGGCCCTGAACAGAGCCGCCGTGGAAGAAGGTGAGCATCTGGCCTGGACGGAGCGTCGACTCGTTGAATTGGGAAGTCGAAAGAGCGTGTTGAATCCGCTCTGGTACGTCGGCTCCCTGTCTATCGGAATTATCGCAGGCAAATTCGGTGACGACTGGAATCTGGGTTTTCTAGCCGAAACCGAGCGGCAGGTTGAGGCGCACCTGAATCGTCATTTGCAGCGATTGCCGGAAAATGACCGAAAATCATGGGCGGTTATTGAGCAAATGAAGATCGACGAAGTAGGCCATGCGCATACCGCCGAACGATTGGGCGCCCGGGAGTTGCCCTGGGCGGTCAAGTGGGTGATGCGGTTTGCCTCGAGCGTTATGACCCGTACAGCCTACTGGATCTGATCACGTCTCGACGATCTCCCAATCATGGGTGATGGTTGCGGTTTTGCCCAGCATGATTGAAGCTGAGCAATATTTTTCCGCTGAAAGATTGATAGCCCGATCCACTGCTTCCGCTTTCAACGCCCTGCCTTTTACGATGAAGTGAAAATGGATCCTGGTGAATACCTTGGGATCCGTTTCTGCACGGTCGGCTTTCAACTGTACCTCGCAACCCGAAATATCCTGACGACTTTTGTTCAGGATCATCACCACGTCGTAAGCCGTACATCCACCTGCTCCCGCCAGAATCAGTTCCATCGGCCTTGGCGCCAAATTATTGCCGCCCCCCTCTGGCGCGCCATCCATTACTACAATATGGCCGCTGCCGCTGCGCGCTGCGAAAGCCATGCCACCCTCTCCTAGCCACTGGACCGTACATTCCATCTCAATTTTTCCTATTTTCAATTCGGCGATTCTAGCCGAAACACCTATTAGATAATCTTTCGCTTCCGATTGTGTAGCGGTAGTGCCAGTGCGTTTGTGCGCCGCAATAATGTGGGGATATTTGCTAATAATGGTAGAGTTGATAGAGACTTTATTTTTTATAACGGCGCTCAATATAATTTAAAAAATCAAAAATAATCAACATATTGAGACAATATTTAGAATGGTTATGGTGCTATAGAGAAATAAATGTGCACTGCACAAAAAAATTCTTGCATCGCACAAAATATTTTGCCATACTGAAGTTGTTCGAACGTTATTGCTGGCTGTGGTTCGTGGCCATTTTTGAAAGCGCAGTAACGTTCAAGGTTTTGTCTCCTCCACCCTCCTCCTTTGGTGTGGATTTAGCGCGATCCTCCGTGGATCGCGCTTTTTTTTTCGTGGCTTGGGTTCGATCTCATTCACTGCATCTTGGGGCAAAAAAGTCGTCGATTTGATTTAATGCGGCCTAGCTAGATTGACATGCCCATTCTAATTGCAATACAATGCACGGCTTTCCGTATTACGCAGTTAGTGCCGTAGAGGGAATTTCATGAGAACGTTTTCTGCCAAGCCGCACGAAGTCAAGCGTGACTGGTTTGTCGTTGATGCGACGGACAAGGTCCTCGGCCGGCTGGCCACCGAAATTGCACGCCGCCTGCGCGGCAAGCACAAGCCAGAGTACACGCCGCATGTGGATACTGGCGACTATATTGTCGTGGTCAATGCTGAGAAGCTGCGTGTGACCGGTGCCAAGGCCGAACAGAAGGTGTACTACCGTCACTCAGGTTATCCGGGTGGCATTTACGAAGACACTTTCACCAAGCTGCAACAGCGCGCTCCTTCACGTGTGCTGGAAATAGCAGTTAAGGGCATGTTGCCGAAGGGCCCGCTTGGCTATGCCATGATCAAAAAGTTGAAAGTCTATGCTGGCGGTGATCATCCGCATGTCGCCCAGCAGCCCAAGTCGCTGGAGATTTAAGGAATGGCTGTGAATTACTATTACGGTACGGGCCGGCGCAAGACTGCAGTTGCTCGCGTGTTCATGAAAAGCGGCAGCGGCAAGTTCGTTGTTAATGATAAGCCGGTCGATGAGTTTTTTTCCCGCGAAACTGGGCGTATGGTTGTCCGTCAGCCGCTGGAATTGACCCAACATACAGGCACCTTCGATATTTTGGTGAACGTCTGTGGTGGCGGCGAGTCCGGCCAGGCTGGCGCAGTTCGCCATGGGATCACCCGTGCGCTGATTGAATATGACGCGACTTTGAAACCTGTTCTGTCGAAGGCTGGCTTCGTGACTCGAGATGCGCGCGAAGTCGAACGTAAAAAGGTTGGTCTGCACAAGGCGCGGCGCCGCAAACAGTTCTCCAAGCGTTAATTCCGCTCGAAGCGATGAAAAAGCCGCCGCAAGGCGGCTTTTTCATCTATGGGAGGTTCATTGCGTGATTCAGAAGCCGTGCATTACCATATCCCCTTGAAGTGGAGACAGGGATGATTAAGGTTGGCATAATCGGCGGCACTGGCTATACGGGCGTTGAATTGCTGCGCATACTGGCGCAACACCCACAAGTCGAATTGCAGGCCATTACTTCGCGAGGTGATGCCGGTATACCTGTTGCGAACATGTTCCCGAGCTTGCGCGGGCGTGTTGCCTTGGATTTCGTTGATCCCAAGGCAGCTGCCCTGGAGACATGCGACGTCGTCTTTTTCGCTACGCCGAATGGCATCGCAATGGGACAGGCCCGGTCGCTAGTCGATGCCGGGGTGCGGGTTATCGACCTAGCGGCGGATTTCCGGATCAAGGATCCCGCTGAGTGGGAGAGGTGGTATGGCATGAAGCATGCCGCCCCCGAACTCATCGCAGAAGCGGTGTACGGCCTGCCTGAGGCCAATCGGGAGAAAATTCGTTCAGCCAGACTGGTGGCCAATCCAGGTTGTTATCCTACGGCGGTTCAACTGGGGTTCTTGCCTCTGGTCGAATCGGGCTTGGTTGATACGACTCACCTGATTGCCGATGCGAAATCCGGCGTTTCCGGGGCCGGTCGCAAGGCGGAAATACACACTCTTTTTGCAGAGGCATCTGACAACTTCAAGGCTTATGGGGTGCCTGGACATCGCCACTTGCCCGAAATCCGCCAAGGATTGTCGATTGCCGCAAGCAAGCCGGTGGAATTGACCTTTGTGCCGCATCTGACGCCGATGATCCGGGGCATTCACGCCACGCTGTATGCCCAGGTAACCAGGGAAGCGGATTTCCAGGCCTTGTATGAGTCACGTTACAAGGCAGAGCCTTTTGTGGATGTGCTGCCTTTCGCTAGTCATCCTGATACACGTTCGGTACGTGCGGCCAATGTCTGCAGAATCGCTCTGCATAGGCCCCAAGGCGGGAACACCCTGGTAGTCCTGTCCGTGATCGATAATCTGGTCAAGGGTGCCGCCGGCCAAGCCGTTCAGAACATGAATATCATGTTCGGATTCGACGAGTGCGCAGGACTTACGCAGATTCCCGTCTTGCCGTAACGCTGCGCCGGCTGCGCAGCCGATTCGGTATTTCGGCTCCCAGAGTGGCAGTGCGCACTCACATTCCATGGTATTGGCGTGCATTGGCGGCGATTGCCGTTCTGTCCATCTCCTTTGCGCTCGCCGGCTGGGTATATGACGCGGGCCGCAAAATTGCCGGTTTTGATCGGCGCGAGACTGAGCAGGAAATGACGGCCCTGCGGGATCGGGTGGATGAGTTGCAGCAGGAAGCGGCTAGGTTGCGTGCCTTGGCTAATGCTGGAGAAAGCAATGTGCAGATTGAACGTACGGCACAGCAACAGTTGGTTCGCCAAGTGAAGGCCTTAGAGCAGGAGAATGGCCGACTCAAGGAGGATCTGGCCTTCTTCGAGAATCTTGCTTCTGCCGAAGGGAAGGAGGCCGGGTTTACCATCAATCGGCTGCGTATCGAGCCTAATGGCAATCCAGGTCAATACCGTTATCGACTCCTTGCCGCCGCACAGGGAGGTAAAAAAGATCGTGAATTTCGGGGAAGTCTTCAACTTGTGATCAGCCTGCAGCAGGGGGGTAAAAGTGCTATGATGACTTTGCCAGAGCCGAATGATCCTGCCAAGCAGCGTTTTAATATAAATTTCAAACACTTCCAGAGGGTCGACGGCACCTTCCAAGTTCCTGTGGGAGTGCGCGTCAACAGCGTCGAGGCGCGCCTGATACAAGATGGTGTAACACGGGCCTCGCAGACGGTCACGCTATAGGGGGAATCCCATGTTTCTCAAGAAGGACAAATCCAGCAAACCGCAAAGCCGCATTGATAGTCTGATCGGGGCGGGAACAAAAATCGAAGGCGACGTCACATTTGTTGGCGGACTTCGGGTAGATGGTGAGGTGAAAGGCAATGTCCGCTCAACAGGGGATGGTGGTGGGACGCTGGTGCTTAGCGAACATGCCCGGATTGAAGGTGAAATCCATGTTTCCCATCTGGTTATTAATGGCACGATTATTGGACCAGTCTACTCGAGTGAATTCCTTGAACTTCAGCCTCGCGCTCGCGTCACAGGGGATGTGCAGTACAACAGCTTGGAAATGCATTTGGGCGCCATCGTTCAGGGAAGGCTGGTACATCAGGGAGGCACAGGGAAGGCGGTTGAACTGAAGCTGGCTTCCAGTAATTGACGGAGCGCTTGCCAGCCCTCGACCAGGACGTAACCGGAATCGGCGGCACTGGCTTCCAGTAATTGACGGAGCGCTTGCCAGCCCATATATTGTTTAAGTGTTTATCGGTTTTAGGAGTTTCCAATGAATGCAGTCACCGAAATGTCGCCGCTCAACTTCACCGACAATGCCGCCAATAAGGTGCGTGAACTGATCGAGGAGGAGGGCAATGCGGAACTCAAGTTGCGCGTATTTGTTACGGGTGGCGGCTGCTCTGGTTTCCAGTACGGCTTCACCTTTGACGAGGTGCAAAACGAAGATGACACCGTAATGCAGAAAAATGGCGTCACACTGCTGATTGATCCGATGAGCTATCAGTACCTCGTCGGAGCGGAAATCGATTACACCGAAAGTTTGGAGGGCGCCCAGTTCGTCATCAAGAATCCGAACGCCACTTCGACCTGCGGTTGCGGCTCATCTTTTAACGTGTAAGCCCTGAATTCCGACAAGCATAGGGGAACTTCGGTTCCCCTTTCGTATTTAGGAAGGGTAGATTGCCCCGAGAATTCGAGCCCCCTTGGCTCCAGTGACTCCCGGTAAATTGCCCGGTAGCCCCAGCTTTGTCTGCCTTGCCATCCATGCAAAGGCCACGGCTTCTACCCAGTCAGCATCTATTCCAAGCGTATCGCTCGTGAATACCCGGCTGTTCGGCAGGTGTGCCGCCAGACGTTTCATCAAAGCCATATTGTGGACACCGCCCCCACAGACGGCGAGTTCATGTGGATTACCACACCAATGCTCAATGGCCGAGATTATGGATATTGAGGTCAGCTCGAGTAGCGTCGCTTGGACATCTTCAGGAGCTTCGCTGCCCTCTAGGCGAGACATCAGCCAGTCAAGACTGAATTGCTCACGGCCGCAACTCTTTGGCGGAGTACAGGCGAAGAACGGGTGCGCCAATAGTGCGTTGAGGAGTCGCGGAATGATGCAACCCTGAGATGCCCACTTGCCGCCCTCATCAAATGTTCGGCCGGTGTGTCGTTGTACCCAAGCATCGAGCAGCATATTGCCAGGGCCGGTGTCGAATCCCTTTGTGATTGAGCCTGGGCGAAGGTCGGTGACATTGGCAATGCCGCCTATGTTGAGGATGACGCGGTGTACATCGGGTGAGCGGAATACTGCCTCATGAAAGGCCGGCACCAAAGGCGCCCCTTGCCCGCCTGCAGCAATATCCCGACTGCGGAAATCGGCAATGACGCTGATGCCGGACAATTCTGCCAGCAAGGCTGGATTGCCCAGTTGCAAGGTATAACCGTCCTTGGGACAGTGGCGAACGGTTTGGCCATGACAGCCGATTGCCACAACTGACTCCGCCATCACGCATGCTCCCTGAAGCAGGGCATCGATGGCCTGATGATAAAGATGGGCAATCTCAATGCCTAGCAAGGCGGCGTGATGCAACTCGTTATCGCCCAAGACCTGCAGGGCAAGCAGGCGCGCGGAGAGATGGCGTGAGTAAGGAAGGTAGTGTGCTGCAATCAGTTTGAGGGGATGGGTGCCAAAGTCCACCAACACAGCATCCACGCCATCCAGACTGGTGCCAGACATGAGGCCGACATATAAGCCGGCTTCGGCGTTTTTTCTGGGGGGGGGCGTGTTCATCTCGCAGCAGATTGCGAGATGTTTGTTAATCAAGCAGCGCGAGATTCACGTCGCGTATCCGGTCGAGACGGTAAATCAACGGATCGACGTGCTGTTTGAATTCCGCCATTTGCTGTGGTGCCAGCGGCGGGGCGCTAGGCAGGGCGACAGCCAGCGGGTTTTGATGGACATCGTTGATGCGAAACTCGTAATGCAAATGCGGCCCGGTAGCCCAGCCGGTTTTGCCGACATAACCGATGATATCGCCCTGACTTACCCGCGTTCCCTTGCGTATGCCGGCTGCGAAACCGTTAAGGTGACCGTAGTGCGTTGTAAAGCGCCCTTGGTGGCGTATGACTACAAGGTTGCCATAACCACCACGCTTTCCGGCAAAGTCCACGACCCCGTCTCCCGTTGCTCTGATCCGAGTACCAATTGGTGCGCCGTAGTCTACGCCTTTGTGCGCACGCCAAGTCTGGTGTATCGGATGGAATCGTGCACGTGAAAAACCGGAAGTGACTCTGGAAAACTCAAGAGGCGAGCGGAGGAAAGCCTTCCGGATATTTTTGCCTTCTGCGGTGTAATAGCCTTGACCGTCCTTGCTCTCGAACCAGACGGCTCGAAAGATTTTACCGTTGTTGATGAATTCGGTAGCAAGGATCCGGCCGGTGCGTGTCGGTTGGCCCTGATTGAAAAGGAGTTCGTAGACAACGCTGAACCGGTCGCCTTTGCGCAAGTCCCGATGGAAATCGATATCACCACCGAAAATATCCGCCATCTGCGTGGCAACGCCGTCGGGGAGTCCGATTTCGTCGGTCGCGGCAAAGAGCGAGGTTTGAATCTCGCCAGACTTCATCACAACCTGAGACGTGAGCGCATGGGCCTGTTGGGTGACGTGCAACCTGCCATCGCGCTTTTCAATAACCAAAGCCTTGTCCAGGGGACCATTCAGGGGGAATGTTAAAGCGAGTAGCTCACCCGATTCGCTTGTACGGGCGGTGACAATCTTGCCCGGACGCAACTGGCTGAAAATGGCTTGAGTGTCGTGTTGTTGGCGCAGGAATGTAAATGCATGCTCGTCCTGCATGCCCAGACGGGCCAGCAGCGCGGCAACGGTATCGCCGCGCTGAACGCGTTCCTCGCGCACGAATGAGCCGCTTTCGGCGGTCCGGGAAGAATCAATTGCTAGAGGAATCTCTTCAACGACGGTGCGCTGATAATCTCGAATCTCAGCGCTGTCGGGGGCAGTACCGAACGCCGCCACCATGCTGAACAGGGACACGCCTGCCACCATGGCGCCGACCCAGAAATGATGAGGGCGGCTTTCGCGAATGGCTTGGAGTTGCGCTAAAATTTGCGTCTTTTCGTGGCTCATGCAGGCGCAAGGGAGAAAACTTGGGCGAGTGTATCAAAAAATCCGCCCAAGCCCAAACCCACACACGGGGTAATCCATCATGACCGAAGTCCAGAAAGCCCTTTCACTCATCAAGCGCGGCGCTGACGAACTGCTGATCGAGGCCGATCTGGTCGACAAACTCAAATCCGGTCGGCCGCTGCGCGTCAAGGCCGGCTTTGACCCAACGGCGCCCGATCTACATCTCGGCCATACTGTTTTGATCAACAAGCTGAGGCATTTTCAGGAGCTTGGCCATCATGTGATGTTCCTGATCGGCGACTTTACCGGAATGATCGGTGATCCGACAGGACGCAATGCAACGCGCCCCCCGTTGTCACGGGAGCAGATCCTCGACAACGCCAAGACTTACCGGGAGCAAGTCTTCAAGATACTCGATCCGGAAAAGACCGAGGTCTGCTTCAATTCAACTTGGTTCGAACCTATCGGCGCGGCCGGAATGATCAAGTTGGCGGCTCTGCATACCGTTGCCCGCATGCTGGAGCGGGATGATTTCGCCAAGCGTTACGCCAATAATCAGCCCATTGCCATCCACGAGTTCCTCTACCCGCTTTGCCAAGGATACGATTCCGTGGCGATGCGTGCCGATGTCGAGTTGGGGGGTACCGACCAGAAGTTCAACCTCCTTGTTGGCCGCGAGTTGCAGAAACACTACGGACAACCGCCGCAGTGCATTCTGACCATGCCTCTCCTTGAGGGACTGGATGGCGTCAACAAGATGTCAAAATCCTATGGTAACTATGTTGGCATCAATGAACCGCCGAGGGAGATTTTCGGCAAGCTGATGTCGGTATCGGACGACCTCATGTGGCGCTACTATGAGTTGCTGTCTTTCCGCTCAAATGAGGAAATCGCCAGATTCAAGGACGAGATATCCGGCGGACGCAATCCGCGCGATGTGAAGGTTCAGCTTGCCCAGGAAATCGTAGAGCGCTTCCACTCGCGCCAGGCCGCCGAGGATGCCCTTGTGGATTTTGAGGCACGTTTCAGGCAGGGGGCGATTCCCGAAGATATCGAGAACGTGGGAGTCGTCTGCGAGGCTGGGGGCATGGGGATTGCACAGGTGCTCAAGCAGGCCGGCCTGACTGGCAGCACGTCGGAGGCCTTGCGTATGATCGAGCAGGGCGGCGTACGACTCGACGGCGAGAAAGTGAGTGATAGGGCATTGGTGCTGAAGCCCGGAACCACAGTTGTCCTTCAAGTCGGCAAGCGCAAATTTGCGCGAATTTCCCTCTCGTGAACGGACCGTGCCTGGCGTTATTTGAAGAGCGCCGAAAATAATTCCGCAAAAGCCTTGACCCGTATTCTTCGAACTGTATAATGCGCGGCTCGCTGCTCTGCAGCATCGTTCTTTAACAACCTAAACAGCC
>PQAF01000035.1 GCA_003105015.1 Rhodocyclales bacterium
CGCAAGGAGCGCGACTGGCAGTCGATGATCCGCATCACCCACGACTTCTTCCACGCCTGGCGCAAGTCGGTGAAGGACAAGGGCGGCGAGGCGGCGGCCATGGAGATGGAACTCGCCTTCTGGGAGAACGTCGGCGTCGGCACCGGCGAGATGTACCTCAAGCGCGGCGGCAAGCCGGAGGACCTGGAACAGATCGCCTTCACCATGCAGCGCGCCAGCGACGTGATGGGCGAGACGGCGCACATGCGGAAGGACGGCAAGGACGTGCTGGTGGTGCACACCGCCTGCCCGTGGATGGATTCCTTCCGCGCCGCCGGTCTGCCGAACCAGTGCGGCGAGGGCTGCGACCGCTGGTTCCAGGTGGCGGCGCAGACCATTTCGCCGAAGGTGCGCGTCGTCACGGAAAGTCAGCTTCCGCGGGGCGGCGACACCTGCACGCGGCGCTTCACGCTGATCGGTTGAGCGGAGAGAGTTAACCAGGGAGGTCGGGCATCACATGTTTCTGAAAGACAAGGTTGCAATCGTCACCGGCGCCGGCCAGGGCATTGGCGCCGCCATCGCCCAGGCCTACGCCCAGGAGGGCGCCAAGGTCGCGGTGGTCGACATGAACGCCGATGCGGCGGAGACCGTCGCCGCCGACATCCGCCTCGCCGGCGGCACGGCGAAGGGCTTCGCCTGCAACGTCGCCGAGCGCGAATCGGTGAACCGGATGGCCGCCGAGGTCGCCGCCGAATGGGGCCGCGTCGACATCCTGGTGAACAACGCCGGCATCACGCGCACCGCCATGCTGCACAAGATGACGCCGGAGCAGTGGCAGCAGGTCATCGACGTGCACATGAACGGCAGCTTCTACTGCCTGCAGGCGGTGGTGAACGGCATGATCGAGCGCAAGTCGGGCCGCATCATCAACGTCACCTCGACGGCGGGCCTGCTCGGCACCATCGGCCAGATCAACTACAGCGCCGCCAAGGCCGCCATCGCCGGCATGACCAAGTCGGCGGCGAAGGAACTCGGCCGCCACGGCATCACCGTGAACGCCATCGCCCCGGGCGCGGCGACGCCGATGACCGAGGTGATCCGCACCGACGACCGCTTCAAGGACAAGTACCTCGAGCGCATCCCGCTCGGCCGCTGGGCCGAGCCGCACGAAGTGGCGCCGGCCTTCGTCTTCCTCGCCTCCGACTGGGCGAGCTACATCACCGGACAGATCCTCGCCGTCGACGGCGGGCTGACCATTCGCTAATTTTTCACCACGGACATCGCCATGAACAAAGCCAAAGCCTCCTTCAAGTGGGACGACCCCCTCCTCCTCGACCTGCAGCTCTCCGAGGAGGAACGCATGGTGCGCGACACCGCCCACCAGTACTGCCAGGACAAGCTGCTGCCGCGCATCCAGGATGCCTTCCGCAACGAGACCACCGACCCGGCCATCTTCCGCGAGATGGGCGAACTGGGCCTGCTCGGGCCGACCATCCCCGCCGAATACGGCGGCGCCGGCCTCAACTACGTCTGCTACGGCCTGATCGCCCGCGAGGTCGAGCGCGTCGACTCCGGCTACCGCTCGATGATGAGCGTGCAGTCCTCGCTGGTGATGGTACCGATCAACGAGTTCGGCACGGAAGCGCAGAAGAAGAAATACCTGCCGAAGCTCGCCACCGGCGAATGGATCGGCTGCTTCGGCCTGACCGAGCCGAACCACGGCTCCGACCCCGGCAGCATGGTCACCCGCGCCAAGCAGGTGAAGGGCGGCTACTCGCTCTCGGGCAGCAAGATGTGGATCTCCAACTCGCCCATCGCCGACGTCTTCGTGGTGTGGGCGAAGACCGAGGACGGCATCATCCGCGGCTTCATCCTCGAAAAGGGCTGGAAGGGCCTCTCCGCCCCCGCCATCCACGGCAAGGTCGGCCTGCGCGCCTCGATCACCGGCGAGATCGTCATGGACGAGGTGTTCGTGCCGGAAGAGAACCTGATGCCCGGCGTGCAGGGCCTGAAGGGCCCGTTCACCTGCCTCAACTCGGCGCGCTACGGCATCGCCTGGGGCGCGCTCGGCGCGGCGGAGGACTGCTGGTTCCGCGCCCGCCAGTACGTGCTCGACCGCAAGCAGTTCGGCCGCCCGCTCGCCGCCAACCAGCTCATCCAGAAGAAGCTCGCCGACATGCAGACCGAGATCACGCTCGGCCTGCAGGGCTGCCTGCGCCTCGGCCGCATGAAGGACGAGGGCGTCGCCTCGGTCGAGATCACCTCGATCATGAAGCGCAATTCCTGCGGCAAGGCGCTCGACGTGGCGCGCATGGCGCGCGACATGCTCGGCGGCAACGGCATCTCCGACGAGTTCGGCGTGATCCGCCACATGGTGAACCTGGAGGTGGTAAACACCTACGAGGGCACCCACGACATCCACGCCCTCATCCTCGGCCGCGCCCAGACCGGCATCCCGGCCTTCGGCGGCTGAGCGGCACCGCCATTCCCGCGCAAGCGGGAATCCACAAAAAAAGCCGGCACCCGCCGGCTTTTTTCTCCCCATGAAAGTCAGTCCCCGCGACACGGCGCGGCTACCGCGTTATCCTTCCGTTCCGGATCGAAACACGCACACTCCCATGATTGGACAAGTCTTCCGCTGGCTCATCATAACGGCCATTCTCGCCGCCGTGCTGGTCGCCGTCTTCGTCGCCTGGTGGCTGGCCCTGCTCATCGCGCTTGTCGCGCTGGCCCTCGGCGCCCTGCGCCGCCTGTTGGGCGGCAAGCCGGGCGAACGCGCGCCCGGCGAAACCGTCATCCTCGAGGGGGAATACACCGAGGTCGAGCGCGACACCCGCAACCTGTCCGACCGCGACCGGCCGGCGCCGTGACGACCCGCAGGACCGAACCGCGCCGGGTGCTGATCACCGGCGCCAGTCGCGGCCTGGGCCATGCCATGGCCGAGGAATTCGCCCGCCTCGGCCATGTCGTCATCGGCTGCGGCCGCAGCCACAAGCCCCTCGAAGCCCTGCAGGCCCGCCTCGGCGCGCCGCACCGCTTCGACGTCGTCGACGTCGCCGACGACGCGGCGGTGAAGGCCTGGGCCGCGGACGTGCTGGAATCCCACGGCACCCCCGACCTCCTGCTCAACAACGCCGCTCTGATGAACCGCAACGCCCCGCTGTGGAAGGTGCCGGCGCGGGAATTCGACTCGGTCATCGACGTGAACATCAAGGGCACGGCCAACGTCCTCCGCCACTTCGTGCCGGCGATGGTGAAGGCCGGCCGCGGCGTCATCGTGAACTTCAGCTCCGGCTGGGGACGTGCCGTCGACGCCGAGGTGGCACCCTACTGCGCCACGAAATGGGCCATCGAGGGCCTGACGCGCGCCCTGGCGCTGGAACTGCCGGCCGGCATGGCCGCCGTGCCGCTCAACCCCGGCATCATCGACACGGCCATGCTGCGCAGCTGCTTCGGCGAGGGCGCCGGCGGCTATCCAGGACCGGAGGAATGGGCGAGGCAGGCAGTGCCCTTTCTGCTCGCACTCGGCCCGCGCCACAACGGCAAGCCGCTGACGGTGGAATGAAAAAGGCGCTGTCTTTCGGCGTATGTGGCTAACTACCGCACGGGGATTGTGAGCGTCTCGCCTCAAGGCGATCCGCTCATCCCCCGCGCTGCGAGGGACCGCCCTGCGGGCGTCCTGCGCGCTCCTCCCACTGGTCGGAGCGCTGGTCGAACCGAGGGGTTCTGCTGCACCCGCAGGAAAGCCAAACAAAAAAGCCGCCGCTGTTGCGGTGGCTTTGTTGTTTGGCGTCCCCACGGCTTGCCGAGCTTATCCCCGCTTTTGAGGATCCACGAATCATCTCAATACCGCATCGGCGGAGGCTCAGGGTAGCTAACTGAGGCTAGATGGGCGTTTTTCTGCACTACATGCGCGCTACTTTTCCTGACTAGGTAAATTTTTGTTCGCAGGTATTTCAGTCGGGCTTTCTGGAAGAATTAACCGCCCCGAAATCGTCAGTCCATGTACACGCCTAGCCTCTGCAGAAAGTCGCACCATTAACCTCAAGGCTGATATCGGGTTTCCTGCGAGACTGACCATCGATTCGATCACTTCATCGGTTAGCGAAAGATGCTTTCCGATTTCAAAACAAAGCGCCCTCGCTTCATCAATTGTGATGCCGTCAATGTTACTGAGGCTGAAACTCTGGCTGACTTTCTTAAGCTTTCGCTCTTCAAAAAAGTTGTCAATTTTCTTTAGTAGATCAATCCCACTATCAATCGCTTTAATCCAAACATTTGTTGTCTTCCCGACAAGTAGAAGCACACTAGCAATCGCTGCAATTTCAACCCATCCAGGTGAAGCAAACTGGATTGATGCAATTTTTAGCCGCCCTTCATGAGGAATTCGCTCGTAGAACGAATATTCAAGTCTTTCAGGTAACCTCTCCGTAGACCAGAATCGACTCTGAATCTGAGAACGCACTATCGGATCTACTCTCTCAGCGGGAGTGCTGATCCAGTAGAAATACGCATAGGTGCCGCGGATTGTAGAAAAGAGGGTTTCAAATTCGTTAATCTCCCACTCACCACCGATCTCCATCTTGAGTCGCGCAAGCCTTGGCATGCATTCCTCCTTTGTAATTCAAATCCTAATATTGCTCGACGCAGCAACCTGACGAGGGTATCCAGATAGGACAGCTAACTGACGAGCCCTCGTAATTCAAATTGCCGCCGACAGCGGGAGAATGCAGACAATAGCTCACTTAGCCGGTCAGCTGGTAAGTGATCCGCCAGCTTTTCCAATCGGCGGCATGCCCGGAGCGCCAGGTCCGCGGCCTGTTCGGCAGCCTTTTGTTTTGAAGCACTCTCCTTTCCCAGCCGGTTGAAGAGGCTGTTCCAGTCTGGCGGGGTTACTCCGTCCATGATGAGCATGGCTGACTCCCACGGATCTACGCCACACCAACCCTTGGCTTGGGCGACCTCCCACATTCTGGCCTGTTCCTCGAGCCCAGGAGTTTTTTCCGCGCAAAGGTAATAGCGCCATTGCCTTGTCGAGACGCCGAGCGCTTCGGCAATTTCCTCCTGGGTAGTTCCAGCCGGAACTCCTTCAACGATTTTCGCGCATAGCGCTGCCCATCTCAGTTTTTCACTCTCAGCCTTCTCGGGACGAGCCATCATAACCCCCATTTTTAGGAACTGAAACCATATGCATATTTTGCATAGTAGAGCCGCGACAACCCGCTGTCAACCGCTGTAATCTGCAGCTACCCTACCATTTAGACGGTGGCGATGAGATGGATAATGAGGAACTGAAATCAGCCGTGCTGCGGCCTGCAGATATGGCAAAGCGCCTCAGTGTGTCGGTGGACACGCTGGCCAGGTTGGAGAAGGCTGGAAAAATCCCGGCGCCGGTTCTGAGGGCTGGAAGAGTGGTTCGCTGGTCGCGGTCAGAAGTCGAGGCTTGGCTGAAAAAAGGCAACAAGACAGGAATATCGCCTTGCCCAAAGCAAGGCGAACTTGTTTGTGAAACACCTGTTTGTAAACCTTGTTTGTACACCGAGGCGGGCGCAGTCGTAAACCCCGTTGCTACAGGGGCTTACAAGGGGGGTGAATGAAGTCGCGGCGACAGATTTACGGTTGCGGCGACAGATTTACGGTGCCTGGCGACAAATTTATGGTCGATGGCCGTCCCAATGGGGGGGCTATTGAGGAACCTACTAGGGAGGGTAATGCCCAGGTATTTTTGAAGAGCGGCGCCGCACATCTGGTCACGAAGCACAACGATCTGGTACAGGCCTCCTACTCCTTGACGCTCGATGAATTGAGATTGGTCCTGGTGGCCGTTTCGAAAATCGACCCCCGACCGGAAGTGGGAGGTCGCGCTCGGTATTTGCAGGGACAGCACGGGATATTTATCTCTGCCCATGAGTTTGCATCAATCTTCCAGCTCGACACGAAGAACGCCTACAGGCAGTTAAGAGATGCCGCTGGCCGCCTCTGGGAAAGGACTATCACCAGGGTTGATGGAGAAGTTCGGATCGACCTCCGGTGGCTGTACATGAAGGCTGCCTACAGCGAGGGGGGTGTTTTGGTTTTCTTCAGCCCTCAGTTGCTGGATCTGTATTTGTTGGACCTCACCCGGAATTTCACCAGCTACCACCTACTGCGAATTTCTCGCCTGCGATCAGTTCCGGCAATCCGTGTTTTCGAGCTTTGTGCCCGGTTCTGGGATACAGGGGTTGTAGTGACTTCGAGGAGCCAGCTTTCCGCCCTCCTCTGCGTTTCATACCGTAAAAAATCAGACCTGGCTCGCCGGGTTATTGAGCCTGCGGTCGCCTCGATCGTGCAGGCCACAGGACTGGACCTCACCTGGCATTGGAAGGGGGACGAAGCCATTGAACTTCGTTTCACAAAAAAATCCTCAGTGTTCCGCCAACCTGCTCAGTAAAGAGGAACAGGCTGAGCTCCGAGCACTTGCCGGGTTGCTCCAGACTGAGTCAGGGAGGATCGCTGCTCAGCTCGGCCTCTCTGCCCCTTCCAGGCCTCGAGGGATTTTCGACGCCATCTGCCAAGCTGGCCTTGCCGAGAATTTTTACGATGCCGTGTTGCTCGCCGAACGCACTACTCCAACAAGCACATGGCGCGATTGTGCTCGATGGGTCGTTGAATACGAGTCGGCAGAAAGCCGGCGGTAGCCGGCCAAGCCCTTGCCTTTGAAGACAGCAGTGAGCGCCGGCCGCGGGAGCGGCAGGCCTTCTCTCTCCTCTCCTCTTCTCCCCATTTAGCAACACATCGAGAAGAGGAACTTAAACGGAGTGCATCTTTTCCGTTTCAGAGCCTCGAATCTGAAGCATCACCTTCCTAAAGTACATCCCATGGATTGGGCGAGGAGCAAGCTAGGCAATCGACGGCTCCGCCGACGATTGCAGCTTGCCCCGGGCCCTTCGGGATCGGGGAAGCAGCCGCCCTTCGGTTGCTGGTGGTGGAGTTGATCTGCAGATGGATGTGCAAGAGAAAAGGGAAATCAAACTGACGATCCGGCTCACGTCGGGTGAGCACGAGAAGCTGCGCGATCTCGCGCATGCGGCCCGCCTTCAGCTGGCGGAGTTCGTCCGCTCAGCTGCGCTGGGGAGAGAGATAACGGCGGCTCCGCCGTCTGCCCCTGAGGTGAACCGCGAGGCCTATTCTGAGCTCGCGCGGCTTGCCAGCAACCTGAATCAAATCTCCCACAATCTGCACCTCGGCCTGCACTCTCAAGGCAGAGACGCCGAACTCTTCGACTTACTGACCCGGATATCAATGAGCACACGCGCGCTGCGCGCTGCGCTCATTGGGGAAGATCGGTGATCGCAAAGATCATGAAAGGCGGCGGCTTCCGTGGGGCGGCAGACTATCTGATGCGTGCCGGCCGTGATGAGCCGGCCGGCATCATTATCGCTGGCAACATGGTTTCCCGGGACAGCCGCAGCATCGCTGCCGAGTTCAAGGTCTCCCGTCAGCTTCGCCCCGACGTGAACAAACCAGTCTGGCACGCCAGCTTGGCGCTGCCCCCTGGCCAATCTCTGAACGACCAGGAGTGGGAGAAAGCAGCTCAGGTATTTATGCAGGAGATGGGGCTCGACCCTGCTGCCCACCAGTGGACGGCGATCCGTCACGATGACCGCGACCATCAGCACATCCACATCCTGGCCAGTCGAATTCGCGTCGTCGACGGCAGGCTAGCCAGGGAGCGTCGCGGCGACTACAAGCTGTCCCACGCTGCAGCGCGTAAAGCCGCCGCAGCCGTCGGCCTCAAGCCTGTAGATCCCGCTCCCTCTCACCAGCGCCGCGCATCTCTGCGGCGTGGCGAGATTGCCCATGCCGAGCGAGCTACAGGAAGTCCACACAGACACCCAAAGCTGCAGCTGGCAAGTCGGCTCGACGAAGCTCTGGCGCGCTCGAACACCCTCGAGGAGCTTGTACAGCAGGCCGAGGAGTTGGGAGTAGAGGTCAAATATTCCAGCAACGCGGGCGGGATCTACGGCGTTTCGTACCGCCTTGCCGATCCTGCAGAGCGCGAGGGCTTTAAGGCCGAGTGGATGAAAGGCTCTCAGGTCGGGAAGGCCTACTCCATCACGAGTATTACCCGCCGCCTGACCGGCGAGTCCGATACCCCAATGAGCCGGCGGGGTCCTCGCGTGCGCCAAGACATCCTGCAGAAGCTCGCACGCGAACAGCAGGCCGGAAAGGAGATCGTCAGATGGACCAACGGCTACGTCGCCGCCGTGGCAACTTCGAACGAGATCCGCTGGCGCACGGGCTCGGCTGCCGAGGCGGCCGTCTGTGCCGCCCTGGCAAAGGAAAAAGGTTGGGCAGAAATGATCCTATCCGATCGCGGCGCAGACGAGAAAAATCGCGCGGCGGTCGAGGCGTATCACCGCGCCGGCATTTCTGTGCAGCTGAATGGCCAGCGTTACCCAGCACCAGCTGCGCCTGTTACCAGGCAGAAGGAGATTGTCAGCAATGGGAATGATGGAAGAGATCCGCGAACGGGCACGAGCGGAAGCGGAGCTGTTGCCGCCATCCCTGGCGTTGCTGAAGTCGACGGAAGCTCAGGTGAACGACCTGCACAAAAAACTGAACACCGCCCTGGAACAAATCGAGGCCCAGCAGGCGCAGCTGGACAAGCTGCTGAGGATGGTGAACGCAATCGGCCTGATGCTGAAAAAGCAGCAGCAGGCGCAACCCACGAAGGAGAAGACATGGAAGATATTTTAGATTTCTTGGACGAATCGCCAGCCATCCAGGCTCGCGATGCCGCAGCGCTCGTAGAGCTCGCTGCCGCCAAGCCCGGCGACCACAACCTGCAGCTGCTCGCCGGCGAGTTGGAAGCTGAGGAGAAGAAAACCGGTGGCGCCGAAGGCGCTGGCAGCGCATCGGCGCCTCGCGCCCCGGCTCCTGCGGTCCCGGCCCCGCCAGCCATCGCAAGCGCTGGAACCGGCGTGCGGGAGGAGGAAGAAGATCGGGCGGCGCTCGAGGAAATCGAGGCCCAGCTGCAGGACATCTACCAGGAGGCCGACTGGCAGGCCTACTGGCAGCAGCTTCCCCGACGTGAGTACCGGATCCAGCGCGACGAGGCCATGCCCTATGCCGCCGCGCGCGCCCTGGCGCTCGGCCACCGCCGCGAGGCTGTCGCTCGGGTCGCTGGGGAAAAAGCCACGGCTCGGGCAGAGAAGCACGTCGCGGATCCGGCGAAACGCGCTGCGACCCAGCAGAAGGCCGCCGGCGCCAAGGTGCGCGTCGACCAGAACCGGCAGGCCGAGGACAAGCGCTTGGCCGCCAAGGAGAAGGACTGGGCGAATCAGAAACCCAAATCGAAGGAGGGCTGGAAGCGATGAACCCGAAAAAAATCTTGTTGGTCGCCATCCTTGCGCTGGCCACCCCCGCCTTGGCCCAGCAGTCCCAGGAAAACTGCGACGTTGGGGCCCGCATGCGCGAGGCCGCCACTGGAGCCGCCGACCGCGAGCGTCAAATGCTGGAGCAAATCGCCCAGCACCAGAAGCAACTCACCATGCAGGCAGGCTCATGTATCGACAAGTACATGGGCATGAACTTGTCCAGCATGTTGGGCTTCACCAGCCTTGATTTCGGCAGCCTTGTGCAAGGAATGATCTCCGGTGCCGCCAACATGGCCTGCAAGGTGATTGACAACAAGATCAATGAAGTCACGCAGCCGTTCAACCAGTCGATGGTGTTACCCGGTGGGGTTGGTCGCGTCGACACCAGGTTGTTTGGCACTACCGGGAATGTTTCTGTGAGTGCTGGAGTCCCCGGCGTCGTACCTCAAATGCCCATTGCTGGCGCCTCAACAAGCGGCAGCGCCGGCCAGAACCAAACTGGCTTGATCGACCGCGCCGCCGGCGTGCTGAGCAACCTCTTCAAATAGCAGGAGCGACTAAATGAAACGAATTTTTCTCTCCCTGGCCGCTGCCTTGGCGTTCATCACTACCCCGGTTCATGCCGGCTGCTGCGCGCAGCCGGATGTTGTCGCAGCGATCTGGGGTGCCGCGCAATGGACGGCTACCCAAGTCAACACGATGCTCGGCAAGCTCGCCGGTGTAGTCGAAGGCACCGGCAAGATGCAAATTCAAAACGCGGCAGAGAACGCGAAGGCGATCAACCAGACCACTGTCGACACCGCCAAGAACATGGAGCTATACCGCCTGGGTCAGCAATACCAGCTGCCGCCCGATCCTTGCACAGCCGGCGCAATCGCAACCCATGCCGAGGCGATGAATCGGGCGCAAGGCGCGATCTCCTCAAGCTTCCAACTCGGCGGCAGCCGCAGCCGGCTGCAGAATTTAAAGGCCGCTGACAGTTACGTCAACGCACCTGCAGACGTTGGGCCCGAGGCCCGCGCCGCAGCGCTGGTAGGGTCGCACGCCCGTCATTTTTGTGATGCCGTTGAGAGTCAGAAATACGGCGGCACTCGTGTATGCCAAACCGCTGGCGAGTTGCCCGGCGCCGACGTAAAAGCCGAAACTCTGCTCGCCGGTGCCAAGGCTCGGCCGGGCGATCCTGACAGCTACACGTTCACTGCCCGGCAGATCGAGGCGGCGCAAACGCTCATTGCCAATGCCTCGGATCCGCTCCCGGTTCGTGGGCTCAACAAAGCGGAGGCGAACACCAGAGCGGGCGTGGAGTATTACGCCCTGGCCCTTGCCGGCAAAGCCAAGATGGACTTCTCGACGCAAGCCATGCGTGACGCCTTGGCGCGGCGCGTCCCGGTCCCCGAAGGCAAATCTTTGGTCGCAGCCATCACCAAGGGCAATCCGAGTGCTGCCGCCTACTACTCCCGCCTGCCGCACCTCAAGACCGAGGGGATATCCGCCCTCGATCTCCAGGACGCCGAGGTCGCGCGTCGATATCGCAACCCGCAATGGTTGGTCGACATGAGTGCCGCGAGCCCGGCCGCCGTCGCCCGTGAGCAGGCGTTCATGATGGCGTTGCTCCTCGACTTCCAGATGAAACAGCAACTCTCGAACGAGCGGCAGGAGATCCTGCTCGGGCAGATCGCGGCGGCGCTCACTCGCGCCGACATGACCCCGAAGCTCGAGGCCGCGTATAGGCAAGTGAGGGCACAGCAATGAAGATCCGCATTACCCCCTTCGACCGGGACGAATGGCGCCGGCTTGTCGCCCACGACGAGCCGGGCATCGGCGTGATCGAGAGCGCCCGCCGCTGGTGCGCAGGCCTGCTGCTGATCGTCGGCCTGCACATGTTTGCCTTTCTCCTACTGTCCCTCATTCCTAACTGACAGGAGACGCCATGGGAACCATCCGCAAAATCGCCGGCTTCCTCAACCCCATCCGCCCCATCAAGGAAGCGGCAGCAAGCACCCTACGCGCGCCGCGCGAAGGGCTGGAGATCATCAAGGACCTGGCAAGCCGACTACCGCAGGCAGGCGAACCGGCGGCGCTGCCGCAAGGCTATGACCCCTACGAGCGCTTCAGGGATAAGTGTCGGACGTACAGGCTCGATAAGGCGCGCCTGGTGGTGATGGAAAAGGCGTTGCTGAGGTCAAAGCGCGTCATGCAGGTGGCGCTTGTGTTCACCTTGGCGGTGAGCTCCGGCTTCCTCATTGCCGCTGAAGACGGAATGCGGGTCTTTCAAGGGCTGATGCTGCTGCCCTTCGCGGGGTATGCCCTTGCAAAGGTCCTGCAACTGTCAGTGCGCCTGCGCCAGGTGCGCGCGCGGGCGCTATACACCTGGCCTCAGTTCTGCGCGCTGTTCCCCACCAAAGCCGCCCTGGTGGGCTACCTCCTCGACCCGGAGTTCTGATCATGGCCGATCCCCTCAATGCCGCTGCGCTGCTCGGAGCCGTTGCTGACAGCGGCGCACTCCTCGATGGAATCTTCAAGCAGCCCGGCATCTCCGATCTTTTGGAGATTGTCAACTTTGTGTTGCTGGCGATCGGGACTGTCTGGCTCACCTATAACTTTCTCGCGGCGACGGTGCAATCGGCTTGGGACGGTGAGTTCCTTGGGAAACGGTTCCATTCGGTCTGGGCGCCGATCCGTCTCACCATCGGCTTCGCGGCGCTTTTGCCCATGTTCGACAGCTGGTGCGGCGCGCAAGTAATCATGTACCAGGTGGCGAAAATGGGCGCTGGGGCCGCCAATATCGCCGTCGCTGGCGCCGCGCCCAAGCTGGCCAAGAACGAAATCATCCCAACGGGGTTCGACCGAACCGGAATGGCCACGCAACTCTTCAACACGCTGCTATGCCGGGCCCGCGTCGGCATCCTGGCGCAGCAGTCCGGCGAGCTCGAGTCCGCCGGTGGTGGAGGTGGAACCAACTGGACGGAATACTACGGAATCGAGAGGTGCGGCGGGCAGCCGGTGGTGCCGGCCGGCGATCTGCAGGCCGCGCATACCTCGGCGACTCAAGCCATGATTACCAACCTTACTCCCCTGGCCGGCCGCGTTGCCGCGGGCCAGGAGGGTCGAGGCCCGATCGTGCCGGCGGAGGAAGTCCGCGCGACCATCATCAAGGCGGCAGAAGCCTACGAGGCCTCGATCGCCGAGGCTGCACGCAGCCTGGCGAGCTCTAAGGTCAGTTCGCTCAACGCCGAGCAGGCCAAGGGCTCCTGGCTCACCTTTGGTTTCCAAAGTGTCAAATCCGCGAAGGCTCAGAGCGATCTCAATAGCTCAGCAGGAGGCGGCGCGCAGCTTACTGCCAACACCAACACCAGTTCCGCCGGCCAGGAAGCCGCCAGCTACAGCGGCTCCCTGATGGAAAGCGACGGCCTGACGGGCGCGCAGGCCTCGGGCGAGGGCGCGGGCAGCGGTGAAGGCTACTGGGCCATGTTCAAGAAGCTGAAGGACAATCCGGCGCTGCTGTTGAAGATGCTCTTCGGTAATACCAAGGCGGCGCAGATTACCGCCGGCGGCGGCCTGGTGCAATCGCTCGCCGCCCTCGGGGCTTCGCTGATTGGCATGGGGGTCACGGGCATCGGTGTGATTCTCGGCGCGCTCGTTTTTCTCTCCTTCGGCAGTGCGCTTGCCGCCGGCGCGATCCCGCTCGCGCTGTACGTCGCTGGTCTCGCCATGTCGATCATCGTTCCGATGATCCTCATGGGCATCACCCTGGCGGTCTACGTACCGATGATCCCCGCGCTTTTCTGGACGCTGGGGGTGGTGGCCTGGATGCTGGTGGTCGCCGAGTGCATTCTTCTGGCTCCTGTCTGGGCACTCGCGCACCTCGAGGCCGAGGGCGAGGGCATGGGGCAACGCACCGAGAAGGGCTACGCCATGCTCCTCGATCTGCTGCTGCGCCCGCTTGCGCTGGTCTTCGGGTTTGCCATCGCGACTGCGGTCCTCAACGCGGGCTGGATGATTTTCATTGCAGCGGTGGGTGGGGCGCTCAACGTGGCCGATACCTCCTGGTCGTTCATTAAATTCTTCATGTGGATTGGTCTGATTTTCGTGATCGTCACCATCGCTGTGCAGATCATAGGTATCGTCTACCGCAAGGCACTGGACCTGCCCGACCAGATCGTGACCTGGATCGGCAGTAGTAGCGTCGCCAGCTACATGGGCGACCATGCGACCAAGGATCCCAATGACAGCCTGCGCGGCGCCGGCCGTGGTGGTGGCCGGCCGCCGTCGAAGGGCAGCCAGGGCGGAGGCGATACCCCCGCACCAGCACCTGCAGCCCCGGCGCCTGCAGCGCCGGCGAGCGGTGGCGGAAAGTAGCTTTAACGATTTCGTTAAAGCCGCCATGCTCTTTCCCTCGACCCGCGCGGCCCAAGCCGCGCCCCCGCGAATGACGCCCGGGACCGTACATGCGGCGGGCTACTCCACACACCGCGCTATCGCGCGGAACTCTTCCGCCGCAACGGACCCGAAGGGCGACTTATCGCTCCCGCCCCGCGCGGGTCGAGGGAAACGCTGCGTCAGCGCTCAAGGGGAACTGCTGCGCAGATCCCCGCCGCCGGGCTCCCCAGCGATGCGCACGCCGCGGCATGCGCTCCTGAATCGAGTTGATGGGTGTCTCGCAAAATCTTTACTTGCGCGGCGCATGTTCGATTTTGTATGATGTGGCCATGGTGTATAGGTAACGTGTCGACACACTCCCGGCCTGAAGGAAACTAACGGCTGATTCACAAGGGGGGGGTGGGTACGGATCGGGGTTATCGCGGCCCCGCTAGGTTGCAATCCAGACAGTACGTAGGTACACCATCACGCACAGTCTTCACCGTGCGGGGAAGTACGAACAGATAATGTAGTCGGCCTCACCAGGCGGTGGACCGGCAAGCGAGCAAACCTACCTGCGCTTAATTGCGCCGGTAATTCTTGCTCGGAGTTATCTGTTATGCCGCACCGCGATTCTTCTGTGCCACCCTCTACCGATGCCGTCCTCGGCATCGATCCTCTCGATACTCTCGATGCCGCCGGGCTTGCGCCGATCATCAAGCGCAAAGCGTCGACCATCAAGGCCGATGTTTCCCGCCGGCCTCACACTTTGCCTCCTTTCATTCGGCTGGGCTCACGGACTCTCTGGCTCAAGACCGAGGTTGCCAACTGGCTAAGGAAGAAGCAGCAGGAGGCGGTTGCACCTGGTAAAGCTGGGACTGCTGGGGAGTAGCGGGGAATGCGTCTACCCCAGAACAACCATGTGGGCGGCCCGGCGCAAGCGCCGGCCGGGCTTTCGTCGCAAGCGACCGAGCCCGCACACGGTCTCGGCCCTGCGGGCTTCAATCTTCCCTCGCCATGCTCGGCCTGCCGCAACATCATTATCGTGCGCGCTGCGCGCGAGAGAAAAAACAACGTGCGCCTGTTCCGGAAAATCCGGTGGCAAAAAACCGCCACCGAATTTTTCGGCCCCGGGCAGCGGCGGGGCTTCAAGTCGTCACCCCCGTGTTTTGGCGGCGCGGCTCAAGCAAGCCGTCGCGCCAGCCTGCAGGGGGCGCTTCGCGCCCGCTTCGCGCGCCCCTTCGCCCGATCCCTTCGGGCTGCGGCCTCGGTTGCGCCCCTTGTCTGTCACTCCGTCTTGCAACGCCGCGAAACCCCGCCAAAACCCGGGGGATTCCTCCTTTCCGCGAAAGCCCCGCCGCCCCCCGGGGGGGCGGTTGTGGTGAAGCAGAAGCAAAGTGAAGTGAGGCAGGGCGCCAGCTGCGCAGGGCGCCTAAAGGCAAGAAGATTTTTTAACAGTGAAGGAGAAACGAAATGGGATTCACAAAGAGACACATCAACATCTGCCTGCAGGAAGGTTATGACAAGGCATTCATTGAACCGAACGGCGATCTGCACGCCCTCTACTTCATGAAGGATGGGGAGAAAGGCTGCATGAATGAGGAAGGCTGCGGGTGCGACGATTATCTTCAAGAGCGTTGTTCGCACCGCCGCGGGAGTTTCACCCTGGTGGTGGAGAAGCCGGAGGGTAAGAAAGTGTGTGCGGCGATCTGGAAAGGTGTATGGCCCATGCACAGCCCGGCGTGGATCAGAGACGAGCAGGGCTATCACCAGCGGTGGTTTAAAGGCGTTCGGGAGGCCGCCAGAGCAGCCCTGGACAACGGATTTTTCTAAGCCGTATCTGAGATGCCGGCCAAGCAGGCCGGCTAGGAAACCGAGTCACGTTTCTGGAGGTTGAAGATGTACGGACACCCGCAGGCAGTAGAAACCATGGCTGAGATCTTCGGCGAAGCGATCTCGACCTACACGCGCCGCCAGGCGCTCGACGATGGCTTTCTGGTCGACGTGTCGGAGCTGGCGAAAGAGGCCGGCATTAAGTTCCCGGTGGCGATGACGCGGGCAGCATGGGAGGACTGCGTGACCTGGAGCGAAGCCGACAACAAGCGCCAGACCTATCAGGACGAGGCGGGACGGCTTTGGGACGTGCTGTGGATGGCAAGTGTTGCAGCGAGACGCAATAGCGGTTCTGAAGTGCGGTTTCAGCTGTACCGCGTGCCGCGTGGCGGCCGTGGCGTGCGGCCTCGGCTTGTGGTGCTGCAGATGCACTGCGGGCCCGGGGATGATGGCAAACCGGTAATCACGATCGGATTGCCTGGCGAGGACTGATCAACTTCAAGGAGAGAGAAATGGAATCCACATTTGAGCTTGCCGACATGAACACCGAGGAAGGTGAGCACACATGCAAGGGCTGCAAACAGGCCTCGCCGCCTGACTGTGAGCCGATGGTGATTTGGTGTGGGCACTTCGAAAAGTTGCAATCAAGCATTGTTCCGCGCGTCCGTTGCCCGGGGTATTCAAGGGCATGATCGGCATCACCATCGACTTCCAGGCGAGGCTGGCCTGCCCATCGATCAACAGGCCGGCGGCAGGTGAGGAGATCGTGTTTTTCCCCGCCGATCGGCTGGTGCGAATGACCAACACCGAGTTTAAGGACCTGGCCCGGCGGCGCCGGCAGGCGTCCAAGGATCTGCTCCGCGAGATCCTGATGGCCGCTGTGAAAGCCGCTCAGCGAGTCCTGGACCAAGGCGGTGAAGATGTGAGAGGGAGAGTCCTACGGCTGCTTTGCCAGGGGGAGGCCTTGCCTGGCAGAGACGGCGCGTTGCATTTCGAAGTGCTCGTTTAACAACTATTTGAGGAGAAAAAATGGAAATCGAAATTCAACACCCACTCAAGCGGCCGAACGTGCCGGCGGAGTACCTGGACGCGCTCGACCGGATCGATCCGCTGATCTGCTCCCGCGAGCGGCTGGTGGATCTGTACCGCCAGGCGCCGGATGCGGAGGTCCGCGCCTTCATCGTTGGAATCATGGACACGAGGACCATGGTCGCTTTAATCACTGAGAAGGAGTTTTGAGATGGAACAGAAAGCTGAACGAGTCCCTGTCGGCAAGGCCGAGCGTCAGCGCCAGAAGCGGATCATGCTCTGGTGCGCCGCCGTGGCCATCCTCGGTATGCCGGTTTGGGCAATGACCGACTGGTGGGTGTGGTGGTTCATCATCCCCGGCGCCTGGTTCATCATGATCATGCTGGTCATGCAGAAATTGTGGCGCAACTGGTATCACGAGGAAGAATGACCATGGCCACCCAGGACGACCCCGATTCCAAACCGAGCGCTGGAATTCCCCGCCTCCCGGCCACGCCCGCTTCCATGGGCTACCAGGCGCCTGTCGCGCCAGCATGCCGCCAGGTGGACATGACCGACGAAGAGATCGAAGTCGCCTTTGCAGCGTTGTGGCGAAAACTGGAGAGATGCGATGACTGAAACTGAAAAGAACGACGATTTTCTGAAACTGTGCGAACTGTTTCAGCTGAGCCCCTTCCACTGGCGATGGGAATTGCATGTGGAGGATGGGACGATCCTGTCCACCATCGAGGAGGATCCGCTCAAGGAAAGCTTTCGCATCGGCGGGCCTTTCTCCCCGTCCATCGCGTGCACGCGGCTGGCGGCCATGATTTCGCTCGCCGCCGGCAAGCACGACGACGCGCTGCGGTGGGCACACCAGGCTGGCACGCGGGTCGACATCCTGCAGGCCGAGATCCGGCTCATTCTGGCCGGCCGCAAGCCGGCGCGCAGGCCTCTGTGGGTTCGGGATATGCGGGTGGTAGATCTCGAGGAAAAGAAAAAAGCCAACGCAGCACTGGCCAGAGCGCGCGCCGCGCGCGCCGAGAAGGCGAAGACGGTGATCCACTGAACATCAACAGAATGACGGATTACGTAAATATCTTGATGCCACCCCTATAGCGATCCCAATGGGGTTGCCATAGGGAGGGCATTGGGGAGGGGATAGGGCCCCTACCGCATTCGATGACCAAGTTGAGGGAGGAGTCACCATGTTGCCCGAAGGAGCCAGAGAAGCCGCGCAGGCGGCGCTCGAAGCCGCCAGTGCCTGGACCTGCAGCCGCTGCCTGGCACGCCGGCAAGCTTCAAAGATGAAGCAGCCGGATTGCTCGACCTGCACGACGGTGCTTTTTCACCGTCCTGACACGTCGAAAACGAGTCGGAAAAGCGCGCAACACGAGAATCAATTCTGAGCGATCGCCGGTGCAATGACTTCTTTACAACCTGTTTCCGACTGTTTTCTGCGCTTCGCTACTGGAGCGGCATCCAGCGATTCATCAAGGTGTTTTTTGCGACGTGTTTTCGACTGATTTTTACGAAGGGGAACCGCATGAAGAACAACAAGCAGACATTGAATCGAAAGGCAGGGGCAGCAAAGCGAGCCGGCGAAACAAGGAGCGTTGCGGGACTGAAGGCTGCGGCTGGCGATATGTCGTTGTCCGAGGAAGCGCGACTTAAGGCAGGCGGCGATCTTGCGCAAATCGAGAATCAACAGCTGACTGACAAAAGGCTTGCTGATGAGTTTGCCGACATCAAGGAGAACGCCGAGGCCGCATTGGCTCAGCAGAAGCACGGTCAGAAACAGAAAAGTGGGTGATGAATTCAGGCCTGCAAGGGCCGCTATTTCTTCTTCGCGGTTCTGATGTAGCCGGCTTTGTCGTGAATTTCCAGCCCCTTCTCGGTCACAATGTACTTGGCGCCGAATTTGTCTCCGATCTTCGTATAGACGGTGCCTTTTCTCTCGACCCGATAGCGGCCGCCGCTGCCGTCGCCATTTCGGCGCGACAAGAAATATCGATCACCCTCCTTCTCGATGGTCAGCGTGGCATTCCCATAGCTCGGTGAGCCAAGGTCATCGTACCAGGTGCCGATCGTTGTGGCTGTGCCAGCCGCCAATGCATTGAACGGCAGAAGCAGAGCAAGCGAGAGACATAAAAGCCATTTGCGCATTCGAGGCACTCTCAATTCACGTCAGTTTGTATTTCCAATTCAAGTGATGGCATAAGCCAGCGAGATCGGGATAAATTGTTTTCGCGGATGCACCATGCCTATCCAGTGCAGTGAGCATTTCAGATCGCCGGCTGGCTGGGATTCGAAACTGATGAAGATGTTTTTTTATCTTTCCGTTGTGCTCGAGGGCAACGAATTTCCTGGTTTTTTTGGAGTACCTATGAAGAGTAAACCAGCCTTGCTGGGCAACAATTCGTGAGTGGTTCAGTCTGGGTTGGAAAACCCGAGTTTGATCTGTGGCAAAAGGATCCTTGTCGTATACGTCCTCTTCAAGCAGATTATCTGCTTCGAGGGCATATACATAGACATCACCCTTCCTCTGGTCAGAACAGGCGAACCAGAGAGCTGCAAGCGGGTTGCTCGTCCAATCGAGTAAGCGAGTTTTCAACCCATAGTGTTGTGCCAACACGAGCAGATCCAGATCTGTCGCACCGTGACTGGGCAACATTGATGCTCCCTGAAGCTTCAATTGCTTCAGTATCTTTTTTTCTTCGTTGGTTGTGTCGATTGCCGGTGCTTTACGGGCAATACTGGGAAGTAGATTTCCTTTGACCGGTTGGCCGCGAAAAATGACCGAGTCGACCAGGAGATCGAAAACGTCGACCTCCTTGATGAATGAAACGAAGGTTGTGATGCTGACCTCGCGCACTATAGTTATCCCCTTGCGCCTCAAGTTCTTTATAAAACTAGCATATATCGAACGTAAGCGGAACTGGCCTTCCCCCGTTTTCCCGGA
>PQAF01000036.1:0-32547 GCA_003105015.1 Rhodocyclales bacterium
GCTGTTTAGGTTGTTAAAGAACATCCGGCCAAATCGCCGGCTCCGCATCAACAGAGAAGGGGAATTATAGGAGGTTCTTCAATCGAAGTAAACCCCCTCACCATCCCATCCAAAACGCGCTGTAAAAATGCAAAATTCCCAGCAAAAACTCAACCGGCTGGAAATGAGCAAACTTCGCAAGATCAGGAAGGAATGGTTGCGGGGATAGGATTTGAACCTATGACCTTCGGGTTATGAGCCCGACGAGCTGCCAGACTGCTCCACCCCGCGTCCGAGTGAAACCAGAAGATGAATTCTATGGGAATCCTGCTGACAGGTCAAGAAGAATCCGACCGAAACAGATCACGATTCATCTGTTACCAATAAAAAATGAAACTGGTATCATTATGTCGTCAGCACAACAGATAGCCTCTCTCTGATGAGCAGGCAATAACGACAATAACGGATACCCCCAAGCAAGCACTCATGAAAAGTCGATTCGTCAGCCAATGGGTCGAGGATTTTTTACGCGAGAGACCCATCCGCGCCAACTCGCTGATCATCACCATCTACGGCGACTCGATCGCCCCACATGGTGGCTCCGTATGGCTGGGCAGCTTCATCAATCTCGTCAAGCCTCTCGGCATTAATGATCGGCTGGTACGAACCAGCGTATTCCGCTTATCGAAGGACAGTTGGCTGGCATCCGAGCATATCGGACGTTGCAGCTATTATGGTCTGACTGCTACCGGCAGGCGCCGCTTCGAGCACGCCTATCGCCGCATCTACTTCCAACCCAAAGTACATTGGGAGGGCGATTGGCAAATCGTCCTGACAGCAGGTAGCGATCTCACACCAACGCAACGCGACGATGTTCGCAAGGAACTGCAGTGGGAAGGATTCGGGCTTATTGCCCCGGGCGTACTGGCACACCCCTCCGCCAACCTGGATCCCTTGCTGGACATCCTCCACAGCAATGGTGTCCAGGAGAGCGTGGTGGTATTGCGGGCCAAGAGCCTGGGCGCACTCGTGAGCAAGCCAACGCGGGAATTGGTTCGCGAGTGCTGGAATCTTGGATTGATCTCACAGGATTACAAACGCTTCCTGGATCGCTTTCGCCCCGTGCTGAAAGCCTTGAAAAGCGCGCGCGAACTGGACCCCGAACAATGCTTCGTTGTGCGCACACTGCTCATGCATGAGTTCCGCCGGACCTTGCTGCGCGACCCTCAGCTACCAGACCAGCTGTTGCCCCACGATTGGCCGGGAAACGCCGCACGCCAGCTCTGCCATGAACTGTATATTCTCACCCAGCGGGAGGCCGAAAATCACCTGATGTCGGTTCTAGAAACCGCCAACGGCCGGTTGCCGGAGGCGGCTCCGTACTTCTATGAACGATTTGGCGGACTCGGCCCCGCCTAGCCGAAAAGGACAAAAAGAAAGGTGCTACCAACTGCATTTGCAGGACACTGATATTGGCAGTTCCCGGCTGCCATCCAGCGAGACGCTCTCACAAACGAAATCGTCCGCCAAGGGCACTTCGAAAAACACACACCTGTCGCCAAAAACTCTGGCTTCAAGGCGGCTTGCCAATTTGTGGGCTGCAATCTGGGAACGCGTCTCTATGAAGCAGGTCATTTCCAACCTCGCGGTTCGCTTCCCGCATAGAAAATCGATCCTCCGAATCCCCTCTTCGGGAGAACAGTACTGAATGAGCGCCTCTGACAGCTTATGGGGAGTCTTCGCTTTCGACATCAGGGCATGTAGCTCGACCTTCATTCCGCTCCTGGAACTACCAGTCAAGTTGCTTGACCACGCGGCTCACCTGCTTAAGTTGCTTTATCGCAACATCTGACAGACACAGGGTGACTGATCTGCCATCATTATTGCTGATTGCTTTTCTGATGATCTTCTTTGCGACCAGTCGCCGCAATCTTCGTCTGACTGTTGCGGCGGGCGCAATTCCGCAAAGACAAAGTTGCTTCTGGGTCATCAACGCTCCCGCCTCCTGTCTGCGCCCCACTTCCAACACGAGCGCAAGATCCTTGCCGGAATCGATAGCAGGAAAACTCCCCCGCAACAGCGTGCAGATTTTGTTGAGGTTGGAAATGGTCATTTTCGGACTCTCTGTTTTCCTCTCTAAGCCGGAAGCAATATTCCTTAATCATGTTGGGGATAGCAAGATCAAATTGTGCTCAATGTTGTGTTGATTATTGTCATAATCCCGGGAAGTCAATGCGCCGGAATGGCTTAGTCATTGCAGAAGGGAGCACCCGGCAGGGAGGGATGCCGTCGAGGAAATTCAGCTGGATGGTGCCGGCAGCAGGAATCGAACCCGCGACCTTCTGATTACAAATCAGCTGCTCTACCAACTGAGCTATGCCGGCACGGCCAAAATTATAGCCGAATGCACTGCGCCTCCCGTGCGCTTGTGCCGAGAGCCGGTTAGAGTAGACTCCAATTTCGAGAAGACATCCTTCAGTATCGTACGGCAATGGCTCAAGTACAGCCGCACAAAAAAACTTCGCTGAATGTCCTGATCATCGAGGACTCGGAGGACGACGCCCTCCTGCTGGCCGGATGCTTCAAGCGCGCCGGCTATACGCTCCAGTTCAAGCGCGTCGAAAATGCCAGTACCACGCGCCAGGCAATGCTTGCAGGGCAGTGGGATGCCATTCTTTCCGACCACAGCATGCCCGGCTTCAATGCGCTGGCAGCACTAGCGCTGATGCAAGAGTTGCATCTCGACCTGCCTTTCATCATCGTCTCCGGCGTCATTGAAGAGGAAACCGCGATCGCCGCCATGCGTGCCGGGGCGCATGATTATTTGTCCAAGGACCGTCTTGACCGTCTTGTGCCAGCAGTCGAACGCGAGATGCGCGAGGCGAACAACCGCGCCGAGCGCCGCACCGCCCTGGAGACGGTCAAGGACAACGAGGCGCGCTTTCGGGCGCTGGTCTCCAACATCCCCGGGATGGTCTTCCAACTCCTGCACCAGATGGATGGCGGATTTCGCTTTTTATATGTCAGCGAAGGAGCAGAGGCCCTGCTTGGCCGCACCCCAAGCGAGTTGGTTGCCGCGCCCGTACCTTTCTTCGATGCCATCCATGCCGAGGACCGTCCTGCGTTCGAGGCGGCCCTGTCCTGCTCGGCGGAAGATCTTTCCCAGATGAACTGGGACGGCCGTATCCGCGGGGCTGACGGAACGGAAAAATGGATCAATTTGCGTGCCGCGCCACGACGCATCGCTAGCAGCAAAGTCCAATGGGAAGGCATCGCTTCCAACATTACCCAAAGCAAGCTGGCCGAAAACGAGCTGCGGGAATCGCGAGCCCAGCTGGCCGAACTTTCATCGCACCTGGAGGCCGCCAAGGAAGAGGAACGCGAACGGATCGCCCGGGACATCCACGACGAACTCGGCGGCACTCTGGTGGCAATCAAGATCGAGACTTCTCTGCTCTCGAGCAAATTGCCGGCTGACCCCCTGCAACTACGCAAGCGTGTGCGTGCCGTTGAAGGACTCATCGACGAGGCCATCAGTACCGCGGGGCGTGTCGCACGCGAACTGCGACCTGGCATCCTCAAGGATTTTGGCTTGGCTGCGGCAATCGAATGCCAGGCAGACGACTTTTCACAGCGGGTCGGACTCAATTGCGACACGACGGGAATCTCCCATGAGGTCGACCCCGACGAAACGACCTCGCTGGCCCTTTTCCGTGTCTTTCAGGAAGCGCTCACCAATGTCGCCAAGCACGCACAGGCCACCTGGGTCGGGATCAGGCTCGGCACCGAAGGCGATGAACTGATGCTTGAAATCGCCGACAACGGTCGCGGCATCTCGGCCGAAGACATGAACAAGCCAAAATCATTTGGCCTGCGAGGGATACGCGAGCGGATGCGGGGCCTGGGGGGCTCGCTTGAACTGGCCAGGAATTCGCCCTTGGGCACCCGTGTCATACTGCGTGCACCTTTCAGGCCAAGCGAAGCCATCCGCCCGGACGCAAACCAATGAACGAGAGCTCAAGTCCATGACAACGCAAATACGCATTCTCATTGCCGATGATCACGCCATCGTCCGCCATGGCTTGCGCCAGATCCTGTCCGACTCGGAAGACATGGTTGTTGCCGGCGAGGCGAAAAACGGTGTGCAGGCCTTGCAAATGGCCCGCCAGGGGGAATGGGACGTCGTCCTGATGGATGTTTCAATGCCCGACAAGAACGGCATCGATACCCTGAAGCAGCTCAAGAAGGAATACCCCAAGCTGCCGGTCCTCATGCTCAGCATGCATCCGGAGGAGCAATACGCCATCCGCGCACTCAAAGCCGGCGCCTCCGGGTACCTCACCAAGCAAAGCGCCCCTGAACTATTGGTGACAGCCATCCGTCAGGTCGCTTGCGGCAAGAAGTACGTGAGCCCCTCGCTCGCCGAGGAACTGGCCAACGCCATCACGGAAGACACTGAACGTCCGCCACACGAGAAGCTCTCGGACCGGGAATACCAGACGCTGGTCATGATCGCCTCCGGCAAGACCCTCACCCAGATCGCGGAAGAACTCAAGCTCAGCGTCAAGACGGTCAGCGTCTATCGGGCACGTCTGCTCGAGAAAATGAAGTTGAAGAACAATGCCGAGCTGACCCATTACGGCCTCAAGCACGGCCTGGTCGAATAAGGTCCTTCTGGCCAGTCTTCAAGTCCGGCCTGCTTCTGCCGTTAGTTCACGGCGAAGGACATCCATTCATGGCCGACATTACCCAACCTTCTGAAATCGCACGTGAAGCCCTGAGGAGGCTGGCGACTCGCCGGATTCCGCCTACGCCGGACAATTACCGCACCCTGTATCACGAGATAGCAGGAACTGCGGAAGGCGAGGAGTTCCCGGAACGCGCACTGAAGAACCTGTCTGGGCGGCTGCCCCGGGCGACGCCTGAACAGGTCCGCTTCGGGCAGCAGTTCGATAACGCCATAGCGGCCAAAGACTGGACAACCCTGCATGCCGCCATGCTGGCCGTACTCAAGGAACTCGAGGCGGATCCGCTCGACTGGGCCGGTCTGATCGGGGAATTGCTCGCACAAATAGAACGGCGCCATTCCGGCCTCACGCCGGCCAAGAAGCGGGAGGCTGTCAGCCATATCCTGGAATCAGCAGGCGCCGACCCCGGCAATCTGCACGAGCGCATGCGCTCGCTGTTGCGCTCCTGGTCGAAGTCGGGGTCTGGAAACGAGCCCTCCGCGCTCACCGGAGAGATGACGCCGGCCCCCGAATCGGCGACGTCCGGGCGCGAGCCGGGTGCCGCGCTTCAGCCTGCCACCGCGGCCGAGCCGCGACTGCCCAGCGACGAGCTGCGCGAACTGATCGCCCAATTGGTGGAAAGCTCGACCAGCATGTTGTTGATCGATACGCCGGAACTGGCTGATGAAGCAACGGCCCTGGCAGCCAGCGTACGGCAGGCCCGCGATGCCGCGACGTTCGCCCTGCTGGCCAAACGTCTCAAGCAGTTCAACTACCGCCTGCACTTCGTTGCCGAAGACCAGGCCGAACTCAAGGCCGCCCTCCAGAAACTGCTCCAGCTGGTCATCGAGAACATCAGCGAACTGGTAGAGGACGACAAGTGGGTGCAGGGGCAGATCAGCATGGTGCTCGACCTCTTCGGCCAGCCGCTCAACATCCGCCGGCTGGACGATGTCGGCCAGCGCCTGAAGGAAGTCATCTATCGCCAGAGCGCCCTGAAGAAAAATCTCAACGAGGCCAAGGAGCGGCTGAAGACCATGCTGGCCGGTTTCGTCGACCACCTGGCCACCTTCTCCGAATCGACCAGCGACTACCACGACAAGATCGAGAAATGCGCCGAAAAAATCAGCGCCGCCAACGATCTGGCCGAACTGAACGACGTCATCGATGAAGTGGTGCGCGAGACGCGCATCATCCGGCTCAATGCCCAGCGTTCGCGCGACGAACTGAGCGTCATGAAGGCGCGCGTCGACGAGGCCGAACAGGAAGTCGCCCGGCTGCAGAACGAGCTTGCCGAGACCAGCGAAATGGTGCGCCACGACCAGCTTACCGGCGCGCTCAACCGCAAGGGGCTCGAGGAAACCCTGGACCGCGAACTGGCCCGCGCCAAGCGTCGGCAAATGCCGCTATGCATATCGCTGCTCGACGTCGACAACTTCAAGGCGCTGAACGACACCTACGGCCACCAGACCGGCGACGACGCCCTGGTCCACCTCGCCCGCGTCATCCGCGAGACCATGCGGCCGCACGACACCCTGGCCCGTTACGGCGGCGAGGAATTCCTCATCATCCTGCCGGACACCTCGCTGGCCGATGCCGTCTCCGCCCTGACGCGCCTGCAGCGCGAACTGACCAAGCGATTCTTTTTGCACAAGAACGAGAAGCTCCTCATCACCTTCAGCGCCGGCGTCACAGCCTTCCATGCCGACGAGCAGCGCAACGACGCGATTGCCCGTGCCGACGCGGCGATGTACCAGGCCAAGAAAGCCGGCAAGAACCGGGTCGTCCCGGCCGACTGAATTCCCGCATCGGAAAAGAAAAAATCGCCGGGGTTGCCGGCGATTTTTTTGGGAGTCAGGGGACTTCGAAACCCTGCACGCAAGAAGGCGTGTACATGCGTTATCGGCAGCGGTTTAGTGAACTTGAGGAATATTTTTGCAGCGCCTACGGAAAGTCCTTCCCGCACAAAGAATTAGGGCGAAGCCTTGCGACTCCGCCCTAAAGTTTTCCCTCTGCAATCCGATATAGCTCTTGACGGCGACATCATCGCCCGCCGGATCGGGAGTCAGGGGGCGAGAGGCTGTCAGAACCCTCAAACTCGCAAGGAGATATGTCATGCCTCAGATTATCAATACCAACATCGCGTCGCTGAATTCGCAACGCAACCTCAATACGTCGCAAACTTCACTCGCCACTTCCCTCCAACGCCTCTCCTCCGGCCTGCGCATCAACAGCGCCAAGGACGACGCGGCCGGCCTCGGCATTTCGGAGCGGATGACGACACAGATTCGCGGCCTCAACCAGGCTGCCCGCAATTCCAGCGACGGCATTTCCCTGGCGCAGACCGGCGAAGGCGCGTTGGCCGAAATCGCCAGCAACCTGCAGCGCGTTCGCGAACTGGCTGTGCAGGCAGCCAACGCCACCAACAGCGCCTCGGACCGCGCCGCTCTGGACCTGGAAGTGCAGCAGCGCCTGGCTGAAGTCGACCGCGTTGCGTCACAAACCTCGTTCAACGGCCAGAAACTGCTTGACGGCAGCTTTGGTACGGCTACTTTCCAGGTCGGCGCCAACGTCGGCGAAACGATTTCGATCGGCCTGTCGACCAGCATGCGCACCACGGCTATCGGCAAGACCGCCGACTACGTGAACGGCTCGACCGCCTACAGCACGAGCACTGCCCTGGGCCAGCAAGGCACTGGCGTGAATATCACGAACGCACTGGCCTCGGGCGATCTTTCGATCACTGTCGGCTCCAACTCGGCAGTCGCCGTCGGCGCTTCGGCAGACAATAGCTCGGGGGCAGGCAATGCGGGCCGGACGGCAAGCAGTGCCTACTCGAAGGTCAAGGCCATCAACGAGTCGAGCGTGCCCAACCTCACGGCGTCGGCCGACACCACGGTGGTGTTCGATTACTCGACACTGACCAGCGGAGCGGCTGCGGACACCTATACCCTCACCATCAACGGCACGAACATCTACAATGCGGCTTCGCAAACCACTATCGCCGGCGCCGACATGGCCATCGCGATCAACGCGAACTCCGCCGCCACCGGCGTGACGGCCACGTTCAGCAGCGGCAAGCTGACCTTGAACGCTTCGGATGGCCGCAATATCGTCGTATCCCAGACGGCTACCGATGCCGATACCAGCAGCACCCTGATTGGCGCCGGCCTCACCACGACCTCCGCCGGCCTGAACAACACTGCGAACGATGCGCTCACCGCCACCACCGTGGCCAGCGGCACGGCAGTGGCCAACACGTTTGGCGGCACGATCCGGCTGACCTCCACCGAGTCCATCACCCTGTCCGGAAACAACGAGGCTTACATCGGCTATGCCGATGGCAGCTCGATGGCGCTCGGCGCCTCCGCGCTCAACTCGGTTTCCGTGACATCGGTCGCCAACGCCAACGTCGCCATCACGCGTGCCGATGCGGCGCTGACCTCGATCACCAACCTGCGTTCGACCTTCGGCTCGATCCAGAACCGCTTCGAGTCCGTCATCTCCAGCACACAAGCCACGGCGGAGAACCTGACGGCGTCGCGCTCGCGGATCCAGGATGCCGACTTCGCTCAGGAAACGGCCAACCTCACCCGTGCCCAGATCCTGCAGCAGGCCGGCGTGGCGATGCTGGCCCAGGCCAACGCGTTGCCGCAGCAGGTCCTGACGCTGATCCGCGGTTAAGAAGGTCGGTAGCATGACGATACGCGGGCCGGCCCACAAGGCCGCCCGCGTCGTCGCAATGTTCAAGGAGCAGGAACATGGCGATACCCCAGATTAGCGGACCGGGCACCGTTGCCCAGCCCACGCAAGCCAAACGCGCCGATCCGCCGGCAAAGCCGGCATCGGAATCCGTCCCGCGCCCGGATCGCGAGCAAGTGCAGGAAGTTGCCCGGCAGCTTCAGCGCGTTGCCGAGCCGGTGGCACAGAATTTGCAATTCATGGTCGACGGAGAAACGGGCAAGACCGTGATCCGCGTAGTCGATGGCGCCACGAAGGAAGTGATCCGGCAGATTCCCAACGAGGAAGTGCTGGCGATCGCCCGGGCGATGGATCGGCTGCAGGGCCTGCTTCTCAAGGGCAAGGCATAGCGAACACAACGGGTAACAAACAGGAGCAATATGGCGCTCTCTTCACCGGGAATCGGCTCGGGCCTGGACGTAAACGGCCTGGTCAGCCAGCTCATGGCGCTGGAGCAACGCCCCTTTACCCTTCTCGCCACCAAGGAAGCGAAATACCAGGCGCAGCTATCGGCCTACGGCAGCCTGAAGGGCGCCCTCTCCTCCTTCCAGGGTGCCGTTGCCGCGCTCGCCACCCCGGCAAAATTTACCGCCGTCAAGGCAAGCGTTGCCGACACGGCAGTCCTGACGGCCAGTGCGGCCCCCTCCGCCTCGGCCGGCAGCTATTCCATCCAGGTGCAGACGCTGGCCCAGGCGCAGAAGCTCAAGTCGGACACCTTCGACGCCACCATCGACACGGTCGGCACCGGCAGCCTGACCATCCAGTTCGGCACCTACAGCGGCGGCAGCTTCACCCTCAATCCGGACAAATCCGCCCAGACGATCACCATCGGCAGCGCGAACGCTTCGCTGGCCGGCGTGCGCGACGCCATCAACGCCGCGAATGCCGGCGTGACGGCAAGCATTGTCAACGACGGTAGCGGCAACCGCCTGGTCGTCTCCTCCAAGGATGCCGGCCTCGCCAACGCCCTAAAGATCACCGTGGCGGACGACGATCTCAACAATACCGACGCCGCCGGCCTGTCGCAGCTGGTCTACGACGCCTCTACCGGCGGCACCACGAACCTGACGCAAACCGTCGCCGCGCAGAACGCGACGGCGGTCATCGACGGCATCACCGTCACCAAGTCGACCAACACGCTGACCGACGCCATTGACGGCGTCACCCTGACCCTCCTGAAGGAAGGCAGCACGACGACCCTGTCGGTCGCAAAGGACACGGCCGGCATCAAGGCCGCCGTCGAGTCCTTCGTCAAGGCCTACAACGACCTGAACAAGACGCTGACCGATCTGTCGAAGTACGACGCCGCCAGCAAGCAGGCGTCGATTCTCACCGGCGATGCCACGGTGCGCTCAGTGCAAAGCCAGCTGCGCGCGCTGTTCAACACGGCGCTGTCTTCGGCCGGCGGCGGCCTGACCACCCTCTCCGACATCGGCGTGACCTTCCAGACGGACGGCACGCTGAAGCTGGACTCGAGCAAGCTGACGGCCGCATTGAACGACAGTGCCAAGGACGTTGCCACGCTGTTCGCCGCCGTGGGCAAGCCGACCGACAGCCTGGTCTCCTTCGTGTCGTCGACCACGGATACGAAGAACGGCAACTATGCCGTCAACATCACGCAGCTCGCTACCCAGGGCAAAGCCGTCGGCCAGGGCAATGCCGCGCTGACCATCAATGCCGGCAGCAACGATGCCCTCAGCCTGACGGTGGATGGGGTTGCGGTCAGCGTGACCCTGAATGCCGGCACTTACCTGACGACCGCGGCGCTGGCGGCGGAAATCCAGTCGAAGATCAACGGCGCGAGCGCGCTCTCGTCGGCGGGCAGCAGCGTGACCGTCACGGAGTCGGGCGGCAAGCTCACCGTGACGTCCGGCCGCTACGGCTCGGCATCGACGGTCGCCGTCACCGGAGGCAACGCGGCCAGCGATCTCTTCGGCGGAACGACAGAGACGGCCGGCGTGGATGTCGCCGGCAGCATCGGCGGCATTGCCGCCAGCGGATCGGGCCAGGCATTGACCGGCGCCGGCGACGCCTCCGGCCTGAAGGTCAGCATCACCGGCGGTGCCACGGGAGACCGCGGCACCATCGGTTTCGCCCGCGGCTACGCCGATCTGCTCGACAAGCTGGTCGGCCGCATGCTGGAAAACGACGGCCTGGTCGACGGCCGCATGGACGGCATCAACGCCTCGATCAAGGAACTCGGCTCGCGGCGGGAGGCGCTCGCCAGCCGCCTGGTGCAGATCGAAAAGCGCTACCGCGCCCAATTCACGGCGCTCGATACGATGATCGCCAGCATGACGCAGACCAGCAATTACCTGCAGCAGCAGTTGGCAAACCTGCCCAAGGCAGGCGGCTCGAATACATAACACGAGGAGAAACCCGAGATGTTCGCGGCAATGCACAACCCGAAGGCAGCTTACGCCAAGGCGGGGATCGAAACCGGCGTCGAGACCGCCGACCCGCACAAGCTCATCCTCATGCTCTTCGAGGGCGCGATGCTGGCCGTCGCCTCCGCTTCCCTCCACATGAAGCGCAAGGGCGGCGCCGACGACGTGGCGCGCAAGGGCGAAGCCATCTCCAAGGCCATCAACATCATCACCAACGGCCTGAAGGCGAGCCTCGACCAGGACGCCGGCGGCGAACTGGCCGGAAAACTTGGCGCGCTCTATGATTACATGAGCGCCCGGCTGCTCTACGCCAACCTGCACGACCAGCCGGCCATCCTCGACGAGATCAGCCACCTGCTTGCCGAGCTGAAGGGCGCCTGGGAACAGATCGGAAACAAGCCATGAGCACGCTTGCCCTGTACGAATCGATGAGCGCGATTTCCGCGCAGATGGTCGAGGCGGCCAGCGCCTGCGACTGGGACCGGCTGGCGGCACTGGAAAAGGATTGCGCCGGCCTGGCCCGCCATCTCGAAGCGAATGGCGAGCCGATCCGGCTGTCCGACGCGGAAAAAACGCGCAAGCGGGATCTCATCCACCGCATCCTGGCCGACGACGCCGAGGTACGGCGCCATACGCAACCGTGGGTGGAGCAGGTCAGGCAGTTTCTCGGCGGCAGCGCGCGCGAAAGCTCCGTTCGCCGGGCTTACGGCGCCCACCAGTAGGTCGGGCTTGAGCCCGACGGGCAGGAAAACACCTGGCGCGGTTCGCGACGGCCGCTGTTGGGCTGAAGCCCAACCTACAGGACGACCTCATGATTCCCACCGATCTTGCCGCACGCCTGCGAATTCTGACGGAATCCCTCGTCAATCCGGTTTCGCCGGTACACGAGATTTCCGCCGACCTGCCGGAACTGCCGGTCGGGCAACGCTTCGCCGCCCGGATTGAAAACGCCCTCCCCGACGGCACTTTCCGCGCCCTCGTCGCCGGACGCAGCCTGACGCTGGCGCTGCCGCAGCCGGCCAAACCGGGGGACACGCTGGAACTGGTCGTCACGGCCCGCACGCCGCGCCTGATTATCGCCGAAGGGGCGGACGCCGCCTTCGCCGAACACACTGCATCCCCCACCCTGTCGCGCGCCGGACAACTCATCAGCACGCTCCTCGCCGGAGAGGAGCGCGCTCCCCAGCCGGCAACCATTGCACGTGCCGCGCCCCTGCTGCCCGCACCGCCCCTGCAGGCCGCCCGCCTCGTGCCGGCATTGCAGCAGGCCGTCGTCGAAAGCGGACTCTTCTACGAAGCCCACCAGGCGCAATGGATCGCCGGACGCTATCCGGCCGCAGCCCTGGCGCGCGAGCCGCAGTCACGCCACGCCGTCGCGCCGCGTGCCTCGAATGCCGCCGCCCCCCCGGCGGCGGCGGAAGCGGCCACGGCCGTCGAGACCCTCACGGATGCCGCACCCGCAAGCGGACGCGCGCCCGCGCCAGGTGCGCCGGTCCTGCCCGCCGAATTGCAGGTGCTCGTCCAGCAGCAACTCGACGCCGCCGCCACGCAGCACATCATCTGGCGCGGCGACATCTGGCCGGGGCAGGGACTGAAGTGGGAGATAGCGGCGGAGGAGCGGCAGCGCGACGAAACCGGCGAAGCGCCCGCCGAGCAGTGGGCGACGAGGCTCGGTCTCACCCTCCCCCGGCTGGGCGAGGTCGATGTCGCACTCACACTGACGCAGGGAAAAGTCAGTCTCGCCATCACGGCGACTGCGGACAGTGCCGACACCCTGCGGCAGGGATTGGGTGACCTGGCCGACGCCTTCGCCGCCGCCGGACTGCCGCCGCTCGCCGCAGGGGTGGATGCGCATGAAGCCGCGTGAACCCCGGCAGGAGGCGGTGGCCCTGGCCTACTCCGCGGCGGACAGCGCGCCGCGGGTGGTCGCCAAGGGACGCGGCCTGATTGCCGAGGAAATCATCGCGCGGGCGCGCGAGCACGGCATCTTCGTGCATGAATCGCCCGAGATGGTGGCGCTGCTCATGCAGGTCGACCTCGATGCCCGCATCCCGCCGCAGCTCTACGTCGCCGTGGCGGAACTGCTGGCCTGGATCTACCGGCTGGAGCACGGCCTCGAGCAGTCCCTGGCCGCACAATAATGTAAACTCGCGGCATGAGCGATACGAAACAGAACGACCAAGCGGGCAAGGAGGACAGGGACAGCCCGCCGCTCCGCTTCGAGCTGATGCAGGCCGACGACTACAGCAAGTACCTGCTGCGATCGAAGAAGGAAATCGTCTTCATCCTGCGCGCCATGCGCGACAAGGGCGCCCTCATCACCGTCTACTTCAACCAGGGCAACGACTTCCTGCTCACCACCCTGCTTTCCGTCTCCGGCGACGGCGGCAGCATGCTGCTCGACCCGGGCAGCAACGCCGAGATGAACCGCAAGGCGCTGGCCAGCGACAAGCTGATCTTCATCGCCACGCACGACAAGGTGAAGATCCAGTTCAACGTCAAGCACCTCGCCAAGGCGGAATACGAGGGCCGGGAGGCTTTCCGCGCGGCGATTCCGGAGGAGCTGCTGCGCCTGCAGCGCCGCGAGTTCTACCGCCTGACCGCGCCGATCGCCCATCCCATCCGTTGCGTCATCCCCGTGAAGATGGCCGACGGCAGCAAGACGACCGTCGAGACGACCGTGATCGACATCAGCGGCGGCGGCCTCGGCGTCATGGCGCCGCCGGAGGGGCTGGAATTCGAGACGGACCACCTGTTCGAGAACTGCCGCATCGAACTGCCGGACGTCGGCACGGTGCTGGCCACCCTGCGCGTGCGCAACGTCTTCGAGTTCACCCTGCGCAGCGGCGCGAAGACCAAGCGGGCCGGCTGCCAGTTCGTCGACCTGCCCGGCCAGATGCTGACGCTGATCCAGCGCTACATCATCCGCGTCGAGCGCGAACGCAAGGCCCGGGAAACCGGCATGCTGTGACCGCCTGGCAGGAGAAGGCAAAAGCGGCGCCCAGGCGCCGCTTTGCATTTGTGGCGCGCAGGCCGCTTACACCTGCATGTTCATGATGTCGTGATAGGCGGAGACCAGGCGGTTCCTCACCTGCACCATCTGCTGGAAAGAGAGGTTGGCCTTCTGCAGGGACATCATGACGTCCTGCAGGCTGGCGTTGCCGGTACCGGCCGAAAAGTCCTGCGCGAGTTTCTGCGCGTCCATCTGGGCCTGGCTCACCTGGTCCAGCGTGCTCTTCAGTATCTGGCCGAAATCCGCCGCGCCGGCCTCGCCGGCCTGTTTCGGCTGCAGGGCCTTGCCGGAGGCGAGCTGCGCCGTCGCGCGCAGTTCGGAGAGCATCTGGTCTATGCCGCGTGTGTCCATTTCAAAACTCCTTAGGCTTCCGGCCTGACAACAGCAATCCGCGTGCCAGCATCTGCGGCGGTCAAATGGCCCCCGCCGTGCGGTACTGCTGCAGCTTGTAGCGCAGGGTGCGCTCGGAAATGCCGAGCAGTTCGACCGCCCGCTTGCGCGAGCCGTTCACTGCCGCCAGGGTCTCCAGGATGTGCTGGCGCTCCAGGTCGCGCATGTTCGAGGGCGCCGCCTGGGGCCGCTCGGCAGGCCGGATTTCCTCATGCGCGACAGGCAGTTGCGGCAGCTCAGCGGGTGCCGAGAACTGCAGGGAAAGCTGCAGGTGCTCGGCCGCGATGGTGTCGCCGCCGGCCAGGATCAGCGCCCGCTGCACCGCGTTCTCCAACTCGCGCACATTGCCCGGCCAGGCATGGGCGGCCAATAGCGCCTCGGCATCGGCGGCAAACCTTGCCGCCGGGCTGCCGTGCAGGGCGGCGAAGTGGCGCGCCAGCGGCACGATGTCCGCCGGCCGCTCGCGCAGCGCGGGAATCTGCAGGGGGAAGACGTTGAGCCGGTAATAGAGGTCCTCGCGGAAGCGGCCGGCGGCCACCTCCTTCGCCATGTCGCGGTTGCTGGTGGCCAGCACCCGAATGTCGAGGGGTATCGGCTTCTTGCCGCCGACGCGCTCGACCTCGCGCTCCTGCAGCACGCGCAGCAGTTTCGCCTGCAGCGCCAGCGGCATTTCCGATATTTCGTCGAGCAGCAGCGTGCCGCCCTGGGCCTGCTCGAACTTGCCGGCCTGCGCCGCCTGGGCGCCGGTGAACGAGCCCTTCTCGTGGCCGAACAGCGTGGCCTCGAGCAGGTTCTCGGGTATCGCCGCGCAGTTGATGGCGACGAAGGGTGCGCCGTGCCGCGGAGACTGACTATGGATGTGGCGGGCGAAGACTTCCTTGCCGGTGCCCGACTCTCCGGTGAGCATCACGGTAGCCTCCGTTTTCGCCACGCGCGCGGCCAGCGCCAGCAGGTTGCGCGTGCGCGGATCTGCCGCAATGACGCCTTCCGCCTGCGAGGGCTGCGCCGCGTGGCGGGCGACATGCTCGAGCAGCACCTTCGGCTCGAAGGGCTTCAACAGAAAATCGCAGGCGCCGGCGCGCATCGCCGAGACCGCCTTGTCCACGTCGCCGAAGGCCGTCATGAGCAGCACCGGCAGGTGCGGCTCGCTGCCGCGAATCGCCTTCAGCAGTTCGATGCCGTCCATCGGCTGCATGCGCAGGTCGCTCACCACGAGGTTGAACGCCTCGCGCTCGAGCAGGTGCAGCGCCGCCGGGCCGTCGGCCGCGCCCATCACATGGTGGCCGGCGCATTCCAGCGTCAGACACAGGGCGTCGCGCAGTTGCAGGTCGTCCTCGACGACGAGGATGTTCAGTGGCTCAGGCATGTGGCTCTCCGTTCCATCGGTTGCAGTTGTTCGGTCGCGCCGGCCGGGTTCGTAACCACAGCCGGCAAAGTCAGTCTGAAGAGGGCGCCGGCGCCGGGGGCGGACTCGACCTCGATGCCGCCGCCGTGGGCGCGCGCGACGCCGCGGGCGATCGCCAGGCCGAGGCCGGTGCCCTCGGCGCGCGTCGTGAAGAAGGGCTCGAACAGGCGCGCCTGGGTGGCCGCGTCCATGCCGCGGCCGTTGTCGCGCACCCGGATGCACACCGCTCCGTCGGCCAGGCCGGCGGCCAGCTCGATGCGACCGCCTGAAGCGCAGGCATCGAGGGCGTTTTCCATCAGGTTCACCAGCGCCCCGGAGAGCGCCTTGCGGCTGCCGCTGACGGCGGCGCCGGCGCTGTCGTCGGCGACGACGAAGGCGACTTCGCGGCGGCGCGCCAGCGGCTCGAAGACCTGCACCGCCTCGGCCATCAACTCGGACACCGGGATCGATTCGCCGCCGCTCGCCTCGCCGCGCGCGAAGGTCAGCATGTCGCGGATCAGGCGCTCCAGGTGCTGCAGGCGCTCGACCACGCGGGTGCCGCAGCGCGTGCGTTCGCCTTCCGGCAGGCGCGGATTCTCCAGCGCGCCGGCGTAGAGCAGCGCCGCCGCCAGCGGCGTGCGCAGCTGGTGGGCCAGGCCCGCCGCCATCTCGCCCATCGCCGCCAGCCGGTCGTTGCGTGCCGCCAGGGTTTTCATGCGATGCGCCTCGGTGACGTCGTGGATCAGCACGATGCGCCCGCCGCTGCTGGCCAGCCGCGTTTCGGTGACGGCGATGCGGCGATCCCGCAGGCGCGGCATTTCCCATTCGCCCGGCGTCGTCGTCGGCGCCAGGCAGGAAGAGGTGAACTCCTCCCAGACGCGGCCCTCGATGTCGGCGCCGAGGATGCTTGCAGCGGCCGGATTGGCCTGCTCGACGCGGCCGAAGGCGTCCAGCACGGCCACGCCGGCCGGCAGGGCGTCGAGCAGCAGGGCCAGGCGCTCGGTCAGCGCCGTCTTTTCCGCGATTTCCTGCTTCAGGCGGCCATTGGCCAGCGCCAGTTCCGCCGTCAGGCCGGCGACCTGTTCCTGCAGGCTGGTATACGCGCCGGCAAGATCTTCCGAGGCCTGGCTGAACAGGCGAAAGGCTTCCGCCAGGCGGCCGGCCTCGATCTGCTGCGGGTTTTCCGTTTGGCTGTCCATGCGCTCTCCCTTTTGGGATGGCCGCAGATTACGCCCGCGGCAAACCGGCCAAGCCGGCAAATAGGAGGCAAAAATTGCCGCTTATCTCCAGAACGCTTCTTGCATGGCATGGGCAGAATGCCGCCAGATGCCCGGGACCCGATCCGGCAAACTCGAACGAACGGTGGTTTATATGGCCGATACGCAATTCTCGCTTGCCGCCTTCATGCGGCTGCCCATGCAGCAGAAGCTGCTGACCATCATCGCCCTGTCGATGGTGACGGCGATCGTGGTCGCCGGGTGGACCTGGACGCGCACGCCGACCTTCGCCGTGCTGTTCACCAACATTTCGGAGCGCGACGGCGGCAACATCATTGCCGCGCTGCAGCAGATGAACGTCCCCTTCAAGTTCTCCGAGTCCGGCGGCGCCATCCTGGTGCCGCAGCAACAGGTGCACGAGCTGCGCATGCGCCTCGCCTCGCAGGGCCTGCCCAAGGGCGGCCTGGTCGGCTTCGAGCTGATGGAGAACCAGAAGCTCGGCATGTCGCAGTTCATCGAGCAGATCAACTTCCAGCGCGCCCTCGAAGGCGAGTTGTCGCGCTCCATCCAGTCGCTCGCCGCGGTAGCGGGCGCGCGCGTGCACCTCGCCATCCCCAAGCAGACCGGCTTCATGCGCGACGACCAGAAGCCATCCGCCTCCGTCGTGCTCAATGTCCACCCCGGCCGCAACCTCGACGCGAACCAGGTGGCCGGCATCGCCCACATGGTCGCTTCCAGCGTGCCGCACCTGCCCGCCGCCAACGTCAGCGTGATCGACCAGAACGGCAACCTGCTCTCTTCCGAAAAGGCCAGCGGCCGCGCCGCCGGCCTCGATGCGACGCAACTGAAATACGTTCAGGAAATCGAGTCAAGCTACGTCCGCCGCATCGAGACCATCCTCGCGCCCCTGGTCGGGCCCGGCAATTTCCGCGCCCAGGTCACGGCCGACGTCGATTTCTCGCAATCGGAACAGGTCGCCGAGATCTACAAACCCAACCCGCCCGCCGAGGCCTCGATCCGCAGCCAGCAGGTGAGCGAGGATGCCAGCGGCAGGCCGACGGCCGCCGGCGTGCCCGGCGCCCTCTCCAACCAGCCGCCGGTGCCGGCCACCGCGCCGCTGACCACGCCGCCCGCCCCCGGCACGCCGGGTGCGCCTGCCGGCGCAACCGCCCCGGCAGGCACCGCCACCACGACGACCGCAACCGCCGTCCTGGCCGCGCAGGGACGCCGCGACGCCACCACCAATTACGAGCTCGACAAGACCATCCGCCACGTGCGCCAGCCGGTCGGCGCCATCAAGCGCCTGTCCGTGGCGGTGGTGGTCAATCACCGCAAGGAGGTGGCGCAGGACGGCAAGGCCAGCTTCAAGCCGCTCGCCGCCAGGGAGATGGCGCAGATCAACGACCTCGTCAAGGAAGCCATGGGTTATAGCAAGGACCGGGGCGACACGCTGAACGTGCAGAACAGCCCCTTCGCCACCGGCGAAAAGGCGGATGCGCCGGAAACGCCGATCTGGAAGAACCCGACCGTCATCGGCTGGGCGCTGGAGGGATTGAAATACCTGGTCTTCGCCGGGCTGGCCGGTTACCTGTTCTTCGGCGTGGTGATGCCCTTCCTGCGCAGGCTGATGGCGCGCGCCGCGCAGATCCCGACCATGCAGGAAGAGGCCGCCTACGCCACGCCCGGCGTCATCGGCTACGACCAGAAGGTTCAGGCCGCGCGCGACCTGGCCCGCCAGGAGCCGAAGGCGGTGGCGACGGTGATCAAGGACTGGGTCGGCGGCAACCAGCCGGCCGGCAAGGTCCAGTAAGAGGGGCTCGACGTCATGGCCAACGAAGACGGCATCACCAAGAGCGCCATGCTGCTGCTGACCCTCGGCGAGGACGAGGCGGCGGAAGTGCTCAAGCATCTCGGTCCGCGCGAAGTGCAGAAGCTGGGCGCCGCCATGGCGACCCTGCGTTCCGTGCCACGCGACAAGGTCGAGGCGGTGGTCGACGCGTTCTACGAGGAAACCCTGCGCGGCGCCCCGGTCACGGCCGATGAGGAGTACATCCGCGGCATGCTGACCAAGGCCCTGGGCGACGACCGCGCCGCCAACCTGATCTCGCGCATCCTGCAGGGCGGCGACACGGCCGGCATCGAGAGCCTGAAATGGATGGACGCCCCGACGGTCGCCGAGCTGATCAAGAACGAACACCCGCAGATCATCGCCACCATCATGGTGCACCTCGAGTTCGACCATGCCGGCGAGATCCTCAAGCATTTCACCGACCGGCTGAGGAACGACGTCCTGCTGCGCATCGCCACGCTCGACGGCGTGCAGCCGACCGCGCTGCAGGAACTCAACGACGCCCTCACCCGCATCCTGTCAGGATCGGCCAACATCAAGAAGACCGCCATGGGCGGCGTGCGCACCGCGGCGGAAATCCTCAACTTCGTCGGCACCGCGCACGAGACGGCGATCATCGACAACGTGCGCGAATACGATCCGGACCTGGCGCAGAAGATCATCGACGAGATGTTCGTCTTCGAGAACCTGATCGACGTGGACGACCGCGGCATCCAGCTGTTGCTGCGCGAAGTCCAGTCGGAATCGCTGATCCTCGCCCTCAAGGGCGCCAACGACGCCATGCGCGAGAAGGTCTTCAAAAACATGTCGCAGCGCGCCGCCGAAATGCTGCGCGAGGACCTCGAGTCGAAGGGCCCGGTGCGCCTGTCCGAAGTCGAGCGCGAACAGAAGGAAATCCTCAAGATCGCCCGCCGCCTCGCCGACGAAGGCCAGATCCAGCTCGGCGGCAAGGGCGAGGACGAATATGTGTAAGTTTCAAGTTATCAGTTGTCAGTGGGCAGTTGGCAGGAACACAAACTGACAGCTGCAAACTGCCCACTGAACACTCCCATGAGCGTCATCATCCCCAAGGAAAACCTCACGGCCTGGCAACGCTGGGAACTGGGCAGCTTCGACCAGAAAAAGGCCGCCCCCGCCGCCCCGCCGAAAAGGGGGGGCGCGGCAAGCCGGCTGCCTACCGCCGAGGACATCGACCGCATCCACCGCGATGCCCACAAGCAGGGCTACGACGCCGGCTACGAGGAAGGCACGGCGCGGGCGCGCATGGAAGCCCTGCGACTGCACACGCTGGTCGAGCAGCTGGAAGCCGCGCTCGGCGAATTCGACCAGCAGGTCGCCGAGGAACTGCTCGGCCTCTCCCTCGAGGTTGCGCGCCAGGTGCTGCGCCAGACGATCGCCGCCCGGCCGACCGTGATCCTCGACGTCGTGCGCGAGGCGCTGGCGCAGCTGCCCCACCAGCATGCCGCCCTCTACCTGCATCCGGAGGACGCTTCGCTGGTGCGCTCCTACCTCGGCGACCAGCTCGCCCATCTCGGCCACCGCATCCTCGAGGAGCCCGGCATCGCCCGCGGCGGCCTGCGCATGGAAGCCGGCGGCAGCCACCTCGACGCCAGCGTGGAGATGCGCTGGAAGCGCGTCATCGAGGGCATGGGCGCGACCGGCGAGTGGGTGGAGCCCGCTCCGGAATGAACCCGCACCAGGAGAAATGGGGCGGCTTCCTCAGGAATTGCCGCGACCTGGCCGGCAACGCCAGCCCCTTCCAGATCAGCGGCCGGCTCACCCGCATCAACGGCCTCGTCATGGAGGCGGCCGGCCTCAAGCTGCCGCTCGGCTCCGGCTGCCACGTCGCGCTGCCCGGCGGCGCGGCGGTGGAGGCCGAGGTGGTCGGCTTCTCCGGCGAGAAACTGTTCATGATGCCGACCGACGACGTCTACGGCCTGGCGCCGGGCGCCCACGTGGTGCCGCTCGAGAGCCGCCAGGAACTGCCGGCGGTCACCGACGGATTGCGGCCGAACCGGCGCCTCTCCGACCGCGCCAAGCACCTGCCGGTGGGCGACGAACTGCTGGGGCGCGTGCTCGACGGCGCCGGGCGGCCGCTCGACAGCCTCGGGCCGCTCAACACCCGGCACACGCGCTCCCTGCAAAGCCGGCCCTTCAATCCGCTGCAGCGCGCCCCCATCGAAAGCTCGCTCGACGTCGGCATCCGCGCCATCAACTCGATGCTCACCGTCGGCCGCGGCCAGCGCCTCGGCCTGTTCGCCGGCTCCGGTGTGGGAAAAAGCGTGCTGCTCGGCATGATGGCGCGCTTCACCGCCGCCGAGGTGATCGTCGTCGGCCTGATCGGCGAACGCGGCCGCGAAGTGAAGGAATTCATCGAGAACATCCTCGGCCCCGACGGCCGCAAACGCTCCGTGGTGGTCGCCGCGCCGGCCGACACCAGCCCGCTGATGCGCCTGCAGGGGGCCGCCTACGCCACCACCATCGCCGAGCATTTCCGCGACCAGGGCCGCCACGTCCTGCTCATCATGGATTCGCTGACGCGCTACGCCATGGCGCAGCGGGAAATTGCGCTGGCCATCGGCGAGCCGCCGGTGACGCGCGGCTATCCGCCCTCCGTCTTCGCGCGCCTGCCGCAGCTCGTCGAGCGCGCCGGCAACGGCCCGGAAGGCGGCGGCTCGATCACCGCCTTCTACACGGTGCTCGCCGAGGGCGACGACCAGCAGGACCCCATCGCCGATTCCGCGCGCGCCATCCTCGACGGCCATTTCGTCCTCTCGCGCCACCTCGCCGAGCAGGGCCACTACCCGGCCATCGACATCGAAGCCTCGATCTCCCGCGCCATGACCGGCCTGATCAAGCCGCTGCACCTGGACGTGGTGCGGCGCTTCAAGCATCTCTATTCGCGCTACCAGCGTTCGCGCGACCTGATCTCCGTCGGCGCCTATGCCGCCGGCTCCGACCCCACCCTGGACCAGGCCATCGCCATGCAGCCGGGCTTCGAGGCCTTCCTGCAGCAGGGGATGGACGAACGGGAGAACTACCAGGATGCGGTCCTCAAACTGCACCGCCTGTTCGGCCTCGAGCCCTGAGCCCTTCCGCGGCCAGTCAAACCTGCTAAAGTAAGGGCGTCCCCGAACCGTAATACCCGTCTGGAGCAGAAGGATGAAGGCTTTTCCCCTGCAGTCGCTGCTTGACCTGTCGCAGACCCGCATGGACGACGCGGCGCGCAAGCTCGGCCAGTTGCTGGCCAGCGAGCAGGAAGTGGAAAAGACCCTCTCCCTGCTGGAGCAGTACCGCGAGGAGTACGAGGCGCGCTTTCGCCAGGCGGCCCAGACCGGGCTGACCCGCGAAGAATGGGGCAATTACCAGTCCTTCCTGGGCCGGCTCGACGAGGCCGTCTCCCAGCAGCGCGTCCTCGTCGAAGCCTCGAAACAGCGCACGGTGGACGGACAAAAGGAATGGCTGGACAAACGCAACCGGGTAAAGGCCTTCGACGCCCTGTCGCAAAGGCACAAGGCCAACGAGGCGCACAGCGAGGCGAAGACCGAGCAGCGCGCCCAGGACGAACACGCGGCAAAATCCTACCGCCACGACGGGCGCTGACCCCCCGTATCGCATTGCCTTCGGCTCCTTGGCACGCCCCTTGCTGTAAGGGGTGCATGCAATCCGCCCAGCCCAGGAGCCAGCCATGACGCAAGTATCCGCCGCCCCGCAGCCGTTGCCGGGCATCGCCCCCGTACAGGGCGCCGCCGAGGCGTCCGCCGGCGCCGAGGGCACGGCCGATTTCGCCGCGGTCCTCAGGGCGCAATTCGGCCAGCCGGCAAAAGACGCCCCCGCGGCAGAAATTCTTGCCGCCCTGCTGCCGGTCCAGGCAGCGGATGCCGCCGAGGAAGCGGTCCCGGCCGACGCCCTGCCAATCGCGCCCGACCTTGCCGCCCTGCTGCCCGTCCTGGCCTCCCTGATGCCGCAGGCGTCCGCCGGAACTGCCGCCCCGGCACAAGCGGTGGCCAATCCGGCCGGCAACCTGACGCCCTTGTCCGCTTCGCTGGACGGCGCCCCGCGCGTGGCCTCGCCCGCCCTGCCGGCGGAGGCGAACGCCGACGCGTCCGTTGCGGGAGAAGCCGCCGCGGCCCTCCTGCAGCCCGGCCGGCAGGCCGGCGAAGTTCCCGCACAGCCCCTTCAGGCCGAACTGGCGCAGGCGACAGCCGCTTCTCCGCAGATGCTGGTCGCGGCAGCCGAGACGGTCAGCCCGGCCGCAATGGCGCACGCCGCGGCCCCGCCCGCCCACGCATCCTCGGCGGACAACGCCCCCGCTGCCGTCCGCGTCGACACCCCGGTCGGCAGCCGCGGCTGGGATGCCGAGGTCGGACAGAAAGTCGTCCTGATGGTCAACCGCCTGGAGAGCCGCGCCGAACTGACCCTCACGCCGCCGCAAATGGGCCGGGTGGAAGTCTCCATCTCGGTCAACGGCGACCAGACCAGCGCCGCCTTCGTTGCCGCCAGCCCCGCCGCGCGCGAGGCGCTGGAGCAGGCCCTGCCGCGCCTGCGCGAGATCCTGGCCGAAGCCGGCATCGCGCTCGGCCAGGCCAGCGTCAATGCCGAATCGCCCCGCCAGGACCGGGAAGGGACGCCGGCGGAGCAACGCGCCGGCAACCGCAACGTCGAATCTGCCGGCGCCGCCGCCCCCGCGCAATGGCTGCGGCGCAGCGAAGGGCTGGTCGATACGTTCGCATGACGCCAATTGGGGGTGGAGTCGCCCTCATTTCGACGTTTGAACCGCGATTGCACGCAAAGATAATGAAAGCCATCGTTCAGGAGTGATTCATGGCGAAAGCGCCGCCGAAAAAAGAGGAAAAAAAACCCGACGCCGCAGCAGAGGATGGCGAGCAGCCGCCCAAGAAGAAGGGCAAGCTGCCGCTGATCCTGGGCCTGGTCGTCCTGCTGGCCGCGGGCGGCGGCGGCGCCTGGTTCTTCCTGTTCAAGGACCAGGGCGCCGCCGACGCTGCGCAGCAAGGCGCCCAGGCGCAGGCGCCGAAGCCGCCGGTTTTCGTGCCGCTCGACATGTTCACCGTCAACCTCGCGGCCGACGAGGGCGGCCAGTTCCTGCAGGTCGGCGCCACGCTGCGGGTGCTCGACCAGGCCGCCGCCGACGCCGTCAAGCAATACATGCCGGAAGTCCGCCACCGCACGCTCGGCCTGCTGGCCTCGAAGAAGCCCTCGCAGATCACCACCGCCGAAGGCCGCGAGCGGCTGGCCGAGGAGCTCCGCCAGCACGTGAACAACATCCTGCTGGCGGCCGCCGGCCGGCCGGTCAAGCCGATCGCGCTCGACGTGCCGCAGCCGGCGGATGAAGCGGCGCCCGCAGCCGAGGCCAAGCCGGCGGAGGCGGCGGCAGAAGCCCCCAAACCCGCCGAGGGCGAGGCCCCGCAGGAAGGCGCGCCGGCCGAAGCCGCTGCGCCGGCCGCAGCCGCACCGGCGCCCGCGCCGAAGCCGGCCACCCTGCTCTCCAGGGCGGCGGCCGACGATCCGGTGCAGAGCGTGTTCTTCACCTCCTTCATCATTCAGTAGGCGCCTAGGCCATGGCACAGGATTTTCTCTCCCAGGAAGAAGTCGACGCCCTGCTGAAGGGCGTCACGGGCGAGACCGAGGAGCCCGAGAAGGCGGAGGACGGCGGCGGCATCCGCAAGTACGACGTCGGCCGCCAGGAGCGCATCGTGCGCGGCCGCATGCCGACGATGGAGCTCATCAACGAGCGCTTCGCCCGCTACCTGCGCATCGGCCTGTTCAACTACATGCACCGCACGACGGAAATCTCGCTCGGGCCGATCCGCGTGCAGAAATACAGCGAGTTCATCCGCAACCTGGTGGTGCCGACCAACCTCAACCTGGTGCACTTCAAGCCGCTGCGCGGCACCGGCATGATCGTGCTCGACCCGAACCTGGTGTTCCTGGTCGTGGACAACATGTTCGGCGGCGACGGCCGCTTCCACACCCGGGTCGAGGGGCGCGACTTCACGGCGACGGAGCAGCGCATCATCCATGGCCTGCTCAACGTGATCTTCACCGAGTTCGAGAAGGCCTGGAAGCCGGTCTTCGAGCTGAAGCTCGAATACATCCGCTCCGAGATGAACTCGCAGTTCGCCAACATCGCCACGCCGAGCGAGATCGTCGTCGCCTACACCATCTCCCTCGAGTTTTCCGGCTCGACGGCGGAAATGCACGTCTGCCTGCCCTACTCGATGGTCGAGCCGATCCGCGACGTGCTCTACAGTTCGATGCAGAGCGACCACCTCGTCTCCGACAAGCGCTGGATCGGCACCCTGACCCGTCAGTTGCAGTCGGCGAACGTGGAGCTGGTGGCCAATCTCGGCACAACGGAGGTCACGCTGGGCCAGATCCGCAACCTGAAGGCCGGCGACGTCATCCCTTTCGATATCGACGAGACCATCACCGTCGAGGTGGACCACGTGCCGGTGATGGAATGCCGCTACGGGCTGCAGCACGGCCAGTATGCCCTGAAGGTCGAGCGCTTCATCGCACCCGACAAAACCGAAAAACACTGAACAGACAGGAGGACACCATGTCCGAAGCCAATACTGCAGAACAGGTCAGCGAAGACGATTGGGCCGCCGCCATGGGCGAGCAGGCCGCCGCCGACGCCAAGGCGCAGCCGGCCGACATCTTCCAGCCGCTCGGCGAAGGCGCCAAGGCCGCCGCGATGCAGGATTTCGACATGATCCTCGACATCCCGGTGCAGATGACCGTCGAGCTTGGCCGCACCAAGATCTCGATCCGCAACCTGCTCCAGCTGGCGCACGGCTCGATCGTCGAGCTGGACGCCCTGGCCGGCGAGCCGATGGACGTGCTGGTCAACGGCACCCTGATCGCGCAAGGCGAGGTGGTGGTGGTCAACGACAAGTTCGGCATCCGCCTCACCGACATCATCACGCCGAGCGAGCGGATGCGGAAGTTGAACAGATAGTAGTTGGCAGTTGGCAGCGTAGAACCCCAATGGCGCCACTGCCCACTGCCCACTGCCAACTGCAAACTGCCCACTGCCAACTGAAAATCGAATAGCGGCAATTTTCGCCGCCTAATCCCCGCCTCGCCCGCCCCGCGGCGGCAGTAATCTGCCGCCATGCGCAAATTGCTCGCCTCCGTCCTTGCCGCCCTGCCGGGCCTCGTCCTGGCGCAGGCGGCCCCCGCCGCCGTGCCGGACGCCGGCGCCAGCCTGCTCCAGGTGTTCCTCGGCCTCGGCGTCGTCATTGCCGCCCTGGTCGGCAGCCTCTGGCTGCTCAAGCGCCTGTCGTCCCCGCAGGGCGCCGCCGCCGGCACCCTGCGCATCATCGCCGGCACCTCGGTCGGGCCGCGCGAGCGGGTGCTGCTGCTGGAAGTCGAGGACACCTGGCTGGTGGTCGGCGTCGCCCCGGGGCAGGTGAACGCCCTGCACCAGATGCCCAAGGGCACGCTCGCGGCCGCACCGCCCGCCCAGCCCGGCAAGGACTTCGGCGCCCGGCTGAAACAGGTTCTGGAGCGCAGGAATGCACGCTAGGAAGCGCCTCGCGCTCGGGCTGCTGCTGACCGCCTCCTTCGCCGCCCAGGCCCAGGGCCTGCCGGCGCTCACCAGCACGCCGTCCGCCGGCGGCGGCCAGACCTACACGCTGTCGATCCAGACGCTGCTGTTCATCACGTCGCTCTCCTTCCTGCCGGCGATCGTGCTCATGATGACGTCGTTCACGCGCATCATCATCGTGCTCTCGCTGCTGCGCCACGCCCTCGGCACGCAAACCTCGCCGCCCAACCAGGTGATGGTCGGCCTGGCCCTGTTCCTCACCTTCTTCGTCATGGCACCGGTGACCGAGAAGATCTACGCCGACGCCTACCAGCCGATGGCGGAGAACAGGATCGGCTTCAACGAGGCGCTGGAGCGCGGCGCGGTGCCGCTGAAGGCCTTCATGCTGAAGCAGACGCGCACGGCCGACCTCGCCCTGTTCTCGCGCATCGGCAACGCGCCGAAGGTGGACCGCGCCGAGGACCTGCCGATGCGCATCCTCATCCCGGCCTTCGTCACCTCGGAGCTGAAGACCGCCTTCCAGATCGGCTTCATCGTCTTCATCCCCTTCCTCATCATCGACATGGTGGTGGCGAGCGTGCTGATGTCGATGGGCATGATGATGATGTCGCCGGTGATCGTCTCGCTGCCGTTCAAGATCATGCTGTTCGTGCTGGTGGACGGCTGGAACCTGGTCATCGGCTCCATCGTGCAGAGCTTCGGAACATGACAGCCTATCCCCTCTCCCCTTTCCCGTGGAAAGGGGTAACGACGGTTCAGCTGCGCAAAGCGCAGCTTCCGGGTCCTGACTTGCTGCCTCCTTGGGGCGGCCCTGCGGAGACAGCCCCATGACTCCCTCCACCGTCGTCGAACTCGGCCGCGTCGCCATCGAGGTCACCCTGCTGGTGGCCACGCCGATGTTCCTCGCCGCCCTCGTCACCGGCCTGGTAGTCAGCATCTTCCAGGCCGCCACGCAGATCAACGAGATGACCCTCACCTTCGTGCCGAAGCTGGTCGCCATGTTCGTCACCCTGGTGGTCGCCGGTCCGTGGATGCTGACTTTGCTCACCGACTACATGCGCCGTCTGTTCGAGAGCATCCCGGCCCTCATCGGATAATCCCGTGCTGAGCATCACCGACGCCCAGCTCGAGGCTTGGATCGCCGCATTCATGTTCCCGCTGGCGCGGGTGCTCGGCCTCGTCGCCACCGCGCCGGTGTTCAACAACGCCTCGCTGCCGATGCGCGTCAAGCTGCTCCTCGGCGTGGCCGTGTCGCTCGCCGTGGCGCCCATGCTGCCGCCCCTGCCGCCGGTCGCCCCGGCGTCGTGGACCGGGCTGGCCGTCTTCCTCCAGCAGGGCCTGATCGGCATCGCGCTGGGCTTCACCATGCGCATCGTCTTCGCCGGCGTCGACCTCGCCGGCGAACTGATCGGCCTGCAGATGGGCCTCGGCTTCGCCGTTTTCTACGATCCGCAGAACGCCGGCCAGTCGCCCATCGTGGCGGAACTGGTCGGGCTGCTCGCGCTGCTGTTCTTCCTCGCCCTGAACGGGCACCTGATGATGCTGGCGCTGCTGGCGGAGAGCTTCACCGCGCTGCCGATCGGGCTCTCGCCGTTTCCCGCCGGCTGGGAAACCCTGCTGCGCTGGGCGGCCGCCATCTTCTCGATCGGCGTGCTGCTGGCGCTGCCGCTCATCAGCGCCCTGCTTGTCGCCAACATCGGGCTGGGCGTGCTCACCAAAGTGGCGCCGACGCTCAACCTCTTCGCCGTCGGCTTTCCCGTCACCCTGATGGCCGGCTTCGCCATGCTGGCGCTGTCGATGCCCTACTTCGCGCCGACGCTGGAGAATCTCTTCGTGCAGGGTTACGACGCGGTGAGCGCCGTGATGCGGGCCGGCGCGGCGGCGCGATGACGCCCCATTTGAACCACGGCGCGCACGGCGACACGGCGCAAAAACGAGAAAGCGGCATCTCGCCGTGTCGCCGTGCGCGCCGTGGTGAACTGCTTTGTCGGTTTTACTTTTTGGTGATGCGGATGGTGCCCTCGGCGTAGCGCAGAGCGCCGATCAGCTCGGACTCGATCCCCTCGGAATAGGCCAGCACGTCGTAGCCGGTGTAGCCGCTCTCGCGGACGATCTGCTCGGCGTTGCGCCGGAACACCCGGCCGGCCTCGCCGTCGCCGCCGGTGCTGCGGAAGCGCTTCGAGCGCATGGCGATGCTGAAGGTGTCGTCGGACAGCCGCTTCATCTGGCCCTCCCAGTTGGGCGCGAGGGGGTCGACGAAATAGAAGATCGCCGCGCCGATCAGCATGGTCTCCAGGGAGATGCTGCGATTCGGGGTCAGCTTCAGCTCGGCGTTGGGCACGATGGGGTTGGCCGGCACGTTGTAGCGGGTGCTGCCCTTGCTGTCGGTGCCGCGCGAAATCAGCCCTGCATCGAGGGAATCGCTCACGCTTTGCGCCTGGTGATAGCAGCCGCCGACCAGGAAGGCGGTCGCTGCAAAAGTCAGTCCGCGCAGGACGGCGGGGGTGCGCCGCTCAAACATAGTTGAACAGCGACAGGTCCGTCACCCTGAGGAAGGACTTCTGCGCCGCCTCCAGGTAGGCCTGCTCCTGCGTCAGCCGGCTGATCGCCGCGGCATAGTCGAGGTCCTGCAGGCGGGACAGGGTCTGCTGGTAGTTCAGGTTGAGGTCCTCGCTGCCGCTGACGAGGGAATCGATTTCGTTCATGCGCGCGCCGATGCCGGCGCGCACGCGGAGGAGGTTCTCCTCCGCCTGGTCCAGGTTGGCCAGGGCGAGGCCGATGCGGTTGGCCAGCAGCGTGTTGCCGCTGCCGGCGGCGGTGGAGGCCTCCAGGGCGTCGATCAGGTTGCCCAGCGTGGCGAACAGGCTCTGGCTGGAACTGGCGTCGAGGTCGAAGGTGTCGCCGTCGGCGGGGTTGCCGGCGATGACGACCTGGGCGCCGTAGTCGAAGGCCGGCTCGGCGCCCTGGCTCTTCAGGACGATGGCCTGGCCCGGCACGAACACCCGCGGGTACGGCGCCGCGGCGGGCGCCGCGCCGGTCAGCAGGGAATTGCCGCTGGCGTTGTCAACGATGTCGTAGGTCGTCACCGGCGGCGTGACGCTGCCGTCGACGGCGAAGCGGAGGGTGAAGTCCTTGCTGTTGCCGGCGGCATTCCACCTGGCCGGGTCCGTCACCGTGCCGGCGTCGATGACGCCGCTGCCGCCGTTGCTGGCGGCAACCGACGTCGTGAAGCTGCCGTTGCCGTTGCGGATGCGCATGAAGATGTCGTTGCCCGAGTCGCTCACGGCGACCTGGCGCGAGGCGGACACCTGCAGCCGGCGCTGGCCCTCGTCGCCGGCATAGACGACGCCCGTGGCCACCGTTCCGGAGAACGGCGTCGTGTCGCCCATGTAGCCGGAGAACAGATGCTGGCCGCTGCCGTCGGTGGCATTGGCCAGGCCCAGCAGTTCGTCGAAGCGCTGGCGCAGTTCCGTGGCGATGCTGCGCCGGTCGGTGTCGGTCAGCGACCCGCCCCCGCCCTGCACGGCCAGCGTGCGCACGTTGCGGACCAGTTCGCCGACGGAAACCAGGCGGCCTTCCTCCAGGCCGAGGTTCTCGCCGGCCGCCTTCTGGTTGGTCTGGTAGAGGGCATTGGTGCCCCTGGCCTGCTCCACCTCCAGCGCGCGCGCGGCGGCGACCGGGTCGTCCGCCGGCGTCAGGATGCGCCGGCCGCTCGCCACCTGCTGCTGGGTGTGCAGCAGGGACGACGTCTGCTTCTGGATCGACGCCACGCCGGCGTTGAAGATCATGCCGCTGGATACGCGCATCGTTGCCTCCCTATCGTCCCAGGCTGAGCAGGGTGTCGAACAGCTTGCTGGCGATCTCGATCATTTTCCCGGAGGCCTGGTAGGCCTGCTGGTAGCGCAGCAGGTTGGCGGCCTCCTCGTCGAGGTTCACGCCGGACATCGACTGCTGCGCGTCCTCCGCCTGCTTGAGGACGCTCTCCTGGGCGGTGGCCGTCACCTGTATCTCGCGCGTCTTGTTGCCGACGTCGCTGACGATCTGGGCATAGGCCGACTGGTAGCTGGCGGTGCCGCCGGCCAGCGTCTTGCCCGTCTGCAGTCCGGCCAGCAGCAGCGCATTGCGGTTGTCGGAAACGCCGGCGCTGTTGGCGGAAATCGTGAACACGTCGCCGGCGGCCGGCGTCCCGCTGATCTGGATGGTCCAGCCGTTGTAGCTGATGCTGCCGCCGGCGGTGAAGGCGACGTTGGCCGGATTGCCGGTGCCGGTGCCGTTCACGTCGAAGGTCGTCGGCGGATTGTCGAAGGTGATGGTCACCGTCTGCGTCAGGTTGGCGTTCACCGGCGGCGGCGCGTTGACGCTGCCGGCGCTGACGCTGCCGGTGCCGGTGTTGGCGTTGCTGGCGGCGGTGCGGATCGGCGCCGCGGCGGCGACGCCGCGCGCATCGGTCAGCGCCACGGCGATATTGGCGGCAGCGCTGCGCGTCGGCTGGATGAGGAAGGTATCGCCGGCATTGGCCGCGCCGGCGGCGAGGCTGATGGTGAGGCCCTCCACCGTCTGCGGCAGGGCCGAGGCGGCGAAGATCGTGGCGCTGTCCGACAGGCGGGTCAGCGTGTAGTTGCCGCCGCCGTCGGCGGTCAGGCGGTAGTCGCTGGCGGTCAGACTGTCGGCGTCGGCGACCGCCACGCCAATTGAAGCGTTGCCGCCGTTGGCCGGCGCGTTCGGGTAGATCACCTGCGGCGCCGGCGCCGCGAAGAAGTTGCCGCCGATGGCGCCCGTCAGGTCCTGGCCGAGACGGTGCTGGGCGTTGAAGGTCTCGGCCAGCCCCACGGCGATGCGGCCGAGAGCGTTCTGGGCCGTATCCAGGCTCTCGCGGCGGAAGGCGAGCAGCCCGCCGAGCGTGCCGCCGCTGAGCATGGCTTCCGGCAGGGCGGCGCTGCCGCCGCCCGGCACAGTGATGCCGACGGTCATGCGCGAGGCGTCCTCGCCGGACTGCATCGTCGCCAGGCCGTAGGACTGGGCGCCGATCACCACGGCCTGGCCGTTGCCGATGAAGACGCTGAGGCTGCCGTCGGACTCGGTGAGGGTGGAAACGCGCACCTGCTGGTTCAGCTGGGCCACCAGCTGGTCGCGCTGGTCGAGCAGGTCGTTGGCCGGCTGCGTCGGCCCGGCCGCCTGCGCCAGGATGATGCGCTGGTTCAGCGCGGCGATCTGCGTCGAGTAAGAGTTGATGTCGGCGACGGTGCTGGCGAGCTGGGTGTCGACGCCGTCGCGGATCTCGTTGAGGCGGCCGTCGACGCTCTGGAAGCGGCCGACCAGCGCCTGCGCCATCGACAGCATCGACTGGCGCGCCGGGATCGACGACGGGTTGGCGGCGACTTCATGCACGCCGCGGAAAAACTCGTTGAAGGCGGAGGACAGGCCGGTGCTCGAGTCGGCCAGCAAACCGTCGATCTGGCGGATCTGGTCGGCATAGGCGTTCAGCTCCGACAGCCGGGTCTGCGCGGTGAGCGCCTGGTTGGCGAGGAACTGGTTGTAGATGCGCTTCACCGTGACCACGTTGGTGCCCTGGCCGAAATAGCCGGCGCCGGTGAACTGCGGCGTGTTGGTGCTCTGGACGGTCTGCTGGCGGTTGTAGCCGGGCGTGGTGGCGTTGCTGATGTTGTGGCCGGTCGTCAGCAGGCCCGCCTGGGCCGCCGCCAGTCCCGATACGCCGATGTTGAATACGCTAGAGCCCATGTCAGATCCCGCTTTCAGTCGTTAACGGCAGGTTTCCGGAAAACTTTCATCAGCCGACCATGCCCGCCCGCAGCGCCTGGCCGCCGATGATGCGCTCCAGCTTGGCGGCGTACATCGGATCGGTGGCATAGCCGGCCCGCTGCAGGCCGCGGGCGAACCCCGCTGCGTCCTGCTGGTTGAGCACCGCCGCATAGCGGGGATTGGAGGTCAGCAGGCTGGCGTAGTCGCGGAAGGCTTCGGCATACGACGAATAGGCGCGGAAGCGCTCCACCGTCTTCTGCGCCACGCCATTCACGTATTCGGTGGTGGTCGCTTCCGCCACGGCGCCCTGCCAGCCGCGGCCGGCCTTGATGCCGAACAGGTTGTAGGTCGGGGTGCCGTCGGAGAAGCGCAGCTCGGCGCGGCCCCAGCCGGTTTCCAGGGCCGCCTGGGCGATCATGAAGTGGGCCGGGATGCCGGTGGCGCGGCTGGCTTCGCCGGCCTGCGACCACAGGCGGTTGACGAACTCGCGCGCCGGCGCCGGCACGTTGTTCTCCCTCTCCCCGCCC
>PQAF01000036.1:32716-122980 GCA_003105015.1 Rhodocyclales bacterium
GTCTGCGCCAGCTGCTGGTCGAGCATCGACTGGTACATGCGCGACTGTGCGCTGTCGAACATGCCCTCCGCCGGCGAAGCGTCGCGCATCGACTTCAGCACCATCTGCAGGAACACCGCCTCGAACTGCTGGGCGGCGTTCTTCAGCGCGGCGCGCGGATCCTCCCTGGCCAGGCGCTTGGTCTGCGCCAGGCTGTTGACATCGATGGCGAGCTGGTTGGCGACGTTGGCCGGGGTCATGGCTAGATGATCTCCAGCTCCGCGCGCAGGGCGCCGGCGGCCTTCATGGCCTGCAGAATGGCGATCAGGTCGAGCGGCGTGGCGCCGATGGCATTGAGCGCCTTGACCACTTCCGCCAGCGAGGCGCCGGCCTTCAGCGTGAGCAGGCTGCCGCCCTGCTGCGCCACCTGGATGTCGGCGCGCTCGGTGACGACGGTCTGGCCGCCGGAGAGCGGCGCCGGCTGGCTCACCTGCGGCTCGGAGGAGACCGTCACCGACAGGCCGCCGTGCGCCACGGCGCAGGTGTCGATGGCCACCGACTGGTTCATCACCACCGAGCCGGTGCGGCCGTTGACGATGACCTTGGCGGCGGTCTGCTGCGGTTGCAGGTCGATGTTCTCGATGCGGCCGAGGAAGGAGACGCGGCTGTCGGCATCGGTCGGCGCACGCACGCGGATGCGGCGGCCGTCCTCGGCGCGGGCGATGTCGGCGCCGACGTTGCGGTTGATGGCCTCGACCATGCGCTGGACGGTGCCGAAGTCGGTGGTGTTGAGCTCCAGGTAGACGAACTCGCCCTCGCCCAGTTGCGTCGGCACGACGCGTTCGACGGTGGCGCCGCCGCTGATGCGGCCGACGGAAAGATGGTTGATCTGCACCTTGGAGCCGCCGGCCGAGGCGCCGGCGCCGCCCACCAGGACGTTGCCCTGGGCGACGGCATAGACGTTGCCGTCGGCGCCCTTCAGCGGCGCCATCAGCAGGGTGCCGCCGCGCAGGCTCTTGGCGTTCCCCATCGAGGAGACCGTGACGTCGATCTGCTGGCCGTTGCGGGCGAAGGGCGGCAGGGTCGCCGTGACCATCACGGCGGCGACGTTCTTCAACTGCAGCGAGGTGCCCGGCGGCAGGGTGACGCCGAGGTTGGACAGCATGTTGATGATGCTCTGCACCGTGAACGGCGTCTGCGTCGTCTGGTCGCCGCTGCCGTCGAGGCCGACCACCAGGCCGTAGCCGATCAGCTGGTTGTGCCGCACGCCCTGCACCGAGGCGAGGTCCTTGATGCGTTCGGCGTTTGAGTGGGCAGATATCAGTGTGCAGCTGGCAGCGAAAGCCAGCCAGACCACCCTCTTCAGTATCGATGTCCTCATGCCTTTCCCCTGTCCGCTGCCCACTGTCATCTGTCCACTGCCCACTAGAACGGCATGAAGGTCAGGAAGAAGCGCGACAGCCAGCCCATGACCTGGGCCGAATCGATGAAGCCGTTGGCCTTGTACTCGATGCGGGCGTCGGCCACCTGCGTCGAGGTGACGGTGTTGGCGGCGGTGACGTTGGCCGGATTGACGATGCCGGAGAAGCGGATGAATTCCTCGCCCTGGTTGATCGCCACCAGCTTCTCGCCGGAGACGAGCAGGTTGCCGTTGGGCAGCACCTCGATCACCGTGCAGGTGATGGTGCCGGTGAAGGTGTTGTTGGCGGCCGACTCGCCCTTGCCGGAGAACTTGTTGTCGTGGCTGGCCTCGACGTTCATGCCCTGGAAGGACTTGCCGGGCACCTTGAACAGCGTCGGCACGCTCACTTCCATGTCCTGCGAGCGCTCGGCGCCGGTGTTCGACTTCTTCGCCGCCGCGGTCTTCTCGACGATGTTGATGACGAGGGTGTCGCCGACCAGGCGCGCGCGCCGGTCCTCCAGCAGCGGCCGGGCAAAAGCCGCCTGGTAGATGGCGCCGTTGGCGGGCGGCACTTCGTTGCGTGCCGCCGGCCGCGCCGTCATCGGCTGGTGCACTGCCGTCGGCGGCGTGCTGGTGACGCAGCCGGCGAGCAGCGCCGCGCCGAGGAGACTGACTATTGCCGCTGTTGCCGTGCGCATGATGTTCTCCCTGTTCCCTTACAGCTGCGTCAGGCGCGCCAGCATCTCGTCGGAAGTGGAGATGGCGCGGGAATTGATCTCGTAGGCGCGCTGGGTCGTGATCATGCTGACCAGCTCCTCGACGACGTTCACGTTGGAGGTTTCGACATAGCCCTGGTTGAGCAGGCCGACGCCGTTGGTGCCGGGCGTGTTCGGCGTGGCGGTGCCGCTGGAGGCCGTCTCCAGGAAGAGGTTCTGGCCCATGCTCTGCAGGCCGCCGCTGTTCACGAAGCTGGCGAGCTGTATCTGGCCGACCTGCACCGGCGTCGGCGAGCCGCTCTGCAGCACGGTGACGACGCCGTCGGTGCCGATGCTGATGGACAGCGCGTTGGACGGGATGGTGATGGCCGGCGAGAGCGGATAGCCGTTGGCGGTGACGATCTGGCCCTGGCTGTCCTTCTGGAAGGCGCCGTCGCGCGTGTAGCCGATGGTGCCGTCGGGCAGCTGTATCTGGAAGAAGCCCTCGCCCTGGACGGCGAGGTCCAGGCTGTTGCCGGTCTGCGTCAGGTTGCCCTGGGTGAAGATGCGCTCGGTGGCGACGGGCCGCACGCCGGTGCCGATCTGCAGGCCGGAGGGAATCTGCGTCTGCGCCGAACTGGAGGCGCCGGGCTGGCGCAGCGTCTGGTAGAGCAGGTCCTCGAACACCGCACGTGCCCGCTTGAAGCCGTTGGTGCTGACGTTGGCGAGGTTGTTCGAAGTGACGTCGAGCTGGGTCTGCTGGGCATCCAGGCCGGTCTTGGCGATCCAGAGGGAGCGAATCATCTTGGTTTCCTTTAGCGGGAAGTCAGTAGCTGCGCCGCGGCACGGTCGTTCTGTTCGGCGGTGGACAGCAACTTGAGTTGCATGTCGTATTGGCGCTGCAGCGAGATCATGGCGACCAGCTGGTCGACGACATTCACGTTGCTGCCTTCCAGGTAGCCTGCGGCCACCTGCACGTTGGGATCGACCTGCGCGGCGGCGCCGTCGCGCAGTCGGAACAGGCCGTCGGCGCCGCGCACCAGGTCGGCTTCCGGCGGATTCACCAGCTTGAGGGTGCCGACCTGGGTGACGAGGTTCTGCGCGCCGCTGGTCGGCTTGAGCGAGATCAGTCCGTCGTTGCCGATGGAGATGTCGTTGTCGGGCGGGATCGAGATCGGCCCGCCGTCGCCCTGCACGGGGATGCCGTTCCGCGTCTGCAGCACGCCGTTGACGTTCACCTCGAGGCTGCCGTTGCGCGTGTAGGCTTCCGTGCCGTCGGGCATGGCCAGCGCAATCCAGCCCTGCCCCTGCACGGCGACGTCCAGCGGACGGCCGGTCTGGGTGAGCGGGCCGGGCGTGAAGTCGTTCGCCACGCTGACCTCGACGGCGAAGGCGCGCGTCGGCATGGCCTCGCTCAGCACCGGCACGGCGCGCAGGCGATGCTCCTCGGCGCGATAGCCCGTGGACACGGCATTGGCGAGGTTGTGCGCGATCGAGGCCTGCCGCCCGAAGAGGTGCTTGGCACCGGTCATCGCCGTGTAGATCAGCTTGTCCATCTATCGCTCCCCGCGCTCCGCCGGCCGCGCCTCAGCGCAGGTTCACCAGAGTCTGCATGATGGCGTCCTGGGTCTTGATCGACTGCGCGTTGGCCTGGTAGTTGCGCTGCGCCGTGATCATGTTCACCAGTTCGCCGGTGAGGTCGATGTTGGATTCCTCGACTGCGGCCGACTGCAGGGCGCCGAGGCTGCCGCTGTTCGGCGCGCCGACGAGGGGCTGGCCGGAATCGGCCGTCTCGCTCCACTGGTTGGCGCCGAGCGACTGCAGGCCGTTCGGGTTGGCGAAGTTGGCCAGCACGATCTGGCCCAGGTCGCGCGACTGGCCGTTCGAGTAGCGGCCCTGGATGACGCCTTCGGAGGAGATGCTCAGGCCGGACAGGCGGCCCGAGGTGTAGCCGTTCTGCGTCATGCTGTTCACGCCGAAGGTCGAGCCGAACTGGGTTGCCGTGGTCAGGTCGAGCGTGATGGAAAGCGGATTGGCGCCGGTCGTCACGGCGAAGGCCAGGGGGCCGATCGTGCCGCCGGTGTTGACCGCGCCGGCCGAGGTGAAGGTCATCGTGGTGCCGGCCGCCGGGGCCGGCGCCGCGCCGTCCAGCCCCGTGTACACCTGCCAGGTGTTGGCGGCCGTCTTGCGGAAATACAGCGACATCACGTGGGAATTGCCCAGGCTGTCGTACACCGTCATCGCCGTCGAGCTGTTGTAGGTGGTCGGGTCGGTGTAGAGGAATGGCAGGGCCGGCACGGTGTCGCGCGAATCCAGGTTGAGGCCGAGGGCGCCGGTCGTCGTCGGATTGGGCACCAGGTCGGCGCTGGAAATCATCAGGTCCGTCGGGCTCGACGGCACGATGACGCCGGCGGCGTTGGCGACATAGCCGGTGAGATGGGCGCCGGTCGAGTTCACCACATAGCCGTCCTTGTCCACCAGGAACTGGCCGTTGCGCGTGAAGGTGATGGCGCCGTTGTCGCTCATGCGGAAGAAACCGCCGCCGTTGATGGCGACGTCGAGCGGATTGTTGGTCACGCTGACGTTGCCCTGGGTGAACGACTGCTTCACCTGCGAGAGGTTGACGCCGATGCCGATCTGGCCGGAACCGCCGCCGGCGATCGAGGCGGCGTAGACGTCGGAAAACTGCGCCGAGGCGCCCTTGAAGCCGACCGTGCCGGCGTTGGAAACGTTGTTGCTCACCGCGTCGAGGCCCTTTGCCGCCGCGTTCAGCCCGCTCAAACCCTGTTGAAAGCTCATCTTGTCCTCCTGCCTGTTCGTTCGATCCGGTTACAGAATTTCCCTGACATCCGACATGCTGAAATTGCCGAGCGCGCCGAGGTTCAGGCTGACGCCATCGCCGGTGCGCGCCACGCTGGACACCATGCCCAGCTCCAGCGTCCTGGCGGTGACCTTGGCGTCGCCGCGCTGGGCGCTCACCGCAATCGTGTAGGCGCCGTCGGCGGCCTGGACGCCGCCGTCGGTCATGCCGTCCCAGCCGATGCCGCGGCTGCCGGCCTCAAGGCCGCCCAGCTCGAGCGTCTTCACGGCGATGCCGTTGGCGTCCTTGATGGTCACCGTGACGCGATCGGCCGGCTCGTCGAGCTCGATGCCGCCGATCGCCATGCCGCCGGCGAGCGCCAGGCCGGAGCCGGGCACCAGCACGCCGTGGCCGACGAGGGAGGCCGCCTGCATGGCCTGGTTCTCGTTGCTGCCCTCGAGGATCATCTTCAGCGTGGCGTTCAGCTTGTCGATGCCCTCCACCGTGCTGATCTGCGCCATCTGCGAGGTCATCTGGGCGTTGTCCATCGGATTGAGCGGGTCCTGGTTCCGCAGCTGCGTCACCAGCAGCTTGAGGAAGCGGTCCTGCGGGCTGATGTCCTTGGCGTCGGCCTTCTCGCGGGCGGCATTCAGGCTGGCGTAGAGCGCCTGGGTGGGATTGCTTGCGCCGGCGGCGGCAGTGGTGGCCATGATCCGATCCTTTCCGGTTACTGGCCGAGCGCCAGGGTTTTCTGCATCAGCGTCTTGGCGGTGTTCATCACCTCGACGTTGGTCTGGTAGGAACGCGAGGCGGAAATCATGTTCACCATCTCCTCGACCACGTTCACGTTGGGCATGGTGACGAAGCCCTGCTCGTTGGCGGCCGGGTTCTTCGGGTCGTAGACGATGCGCGGCGGCGCCAGGTCCTCCACCACGCCGGTGACGCGCACGCCCACGGCGGTGCCGGCCTGCACGGCGCCGCCGCCGACCGGCCTGGCGGCGAACACCACCTGCCGGGCGCGATAGGGCTGGCCGTCGGGGCCGGCGACCGAATCGGCGTTGGCGAGGTTGCTCGACACGACGTTCAGCCGCATCGACTGCGCCGACAGGGCGGAACCGGCGATGTTGAAAACGTTCAATATGCTCATGGCTTACTGTCCCTGCATGGCCGACTGCAGCGTGCGCAGCATGCCGTTGATGAAGGTGACGCTGGCTTCGTACTGCAGGGCGTTCTCGGCGAAGGCGGCGCGCTCGACATCCATGTCCACCGTGTTGCCGTCCACGCTGGATTGCGTTTCGGTACGGTAGAGGAGCCGTGCGCCGGCCGGCGCGTTCCCGCCGGCCGGGAGATGGCGCGGGGCCGTCCTGGCCAGTTCCAGCGGGCCGCCCATGCCACCCTTGCCGCCCATGGCGCCCTGCAGGCTGGCCTTGAAATCGAGGTCGCGGGCCTTGTAATGCGGCGTGTCCGCATTGGCGATGTTGGAGGCCAGCACCTCCTGGCGGTAGGCACGCAACCCCAGCGCCCGCTGGTGAAATCCCAATGTGTCGTCGATGCGGTCGATCATGTGCGCCTCGCTAGTTCATGTGCCGGTTCTGTCCTGCCGCCTTCATTGCATCATCCATGCCAGGCATCGTATGCCCGCCGCGGCGGCAATGAATTGCCGAATAGCGCCGGAAACAGAGGGCATTCCCGCGGCTGGGCGGCAGCGCTTGTCGCCGGGCGGCAATAATTGCCGCAGCGATGCCGCGGCGGCGGCGCGCGTCAACGTTTGCTTGCCAGCCGGCGTTGCCCATGATTGAATCTTTTCCCATCCCCTCGCTCAAATCGCACATGACATCCCTCCTGAAGCGACTTTCGTTCCTGCTTTGCGTCGGCCTTGCCGCACACGCCCAGGCCCGCCAGGAGCCGGCCGAGGTGAAGCGCGTCATCGAGGATTTCCTGCGCGTGCAGACCCGCGGCCTGCCGGGACAGGCCAGCTTCACGGTCGGCACCGTCGACCCGAACAACAATCTGGCCCCCTGCCCGGCCCTCGAGGCCTTCCTCCCGGCCGGCGGCCGCCCCTGGGGGCGCATCAACGTCGGCGTGCGCTGCCAACTGGCAGGCGGCTGGTCCATCTACGTGCCGGCCCAGGTCCGGGTGATGGGCGAATACTTCGTCACGGCCCGGCCGCTGGCGCGCGGGCAGGCCATCACCGCCGGCGACCTGGCGCGCCGCCAGGGGGACCTCGCGGAATTGCCGGCCGGCGTCGTCACCGAGGAAGCGCAGGCCCTCGGCAAGACGCTCAACGTCAGCGCCCAGTCCGGCCAGATCCTGAGGACCGACATCCTGCGCGCCCCGCCCGCGGTGCAGCAGGGACAGAGCGTGCGGATCGTCTCGAAGGGCAGGGGCTTCCAGGTCGCCACCGAAGGCAAGGCGCTCGCCAACGCCGCCGACGGGCAGGTCGTGCAGGTTCGCACCGCCTCCGGGCAGACCCTTTCCGGGATCGCCCGCCCGGGCGGAACGGTCGAGGTCGGACACTATTGACCACCCGCCGCGATTTCGGCGTAGAATCATGTCGTTGCAAATTGGGCCTAAAGTTTTTCCGCCGCGCGCCGTTAGGAACACCTGAGGTCATCTCGTTCAAGGAATAGAACCGTGAAAATCGACAATTCAGTAGGTTCCGTCGGCGGCCTGCCCAGCGGCGAATCCCGTTCGCGTCCAGGCAAGAGTTCGACACCGTCCACTGCCGCCTCGGGCGAAAAGGTGGAACTGTCCTCGCTTGCCGGCCGCATGCAGGAAGTCGAAGCCGCGCTCGCCAATGTGCCGGTGGCCGATGCAGGCCGGGTCGCCGAGATCAAGCAGGCCATGGCCGAAGGTCGTTTCCAGGTGGACGCCAGCAAGGTGGCGGACGGCCTGATCGAGAGCGTCAAGCAAATGATCGCCTCGCAAGCGCGCCGAGCGTGAGCGGCAGCGGCAGCCTCACCTCCCCTTCACTGCAGAACCTCATCGCCGAGGAAGTCGCGCAACTGCGCAACTTCCTCGTTTTGCTTGAGCAGGAACAACAGGCGCTGGCAACCGGCGACGTCGAACGGCTGCTGCCGCTCGCCGGGGACAAGAACAAGCTGTTCGGCCGGCTGGCGCAACTCGGCGAGGCGCGCGGCAAGGCGCTTGCCGCATTCGGGTTCGCCGCAGACCGGCAAGGCATGGAAGGCTGGCTCGGACGCCAGACCGATGCCGGCGGCGCCGGACGCACGTGGCAGGAACTGCTGACCCTCGCGGAGAAGGCCCGCGCCCTCAACCAGATCAACGGCAAGCTGATCGCCACCCGCCTGGCCGACAACCAGCAGGCCCTGTCTACGCTCATGGCCGCCGCCAACCAGGCGGCGCTCTACGGGCCGGATGGCCAGGCCCGGCCCGTCGGCAGCGGGCGCAGCCTGGGCAGCGTCTGAAAATCGGAGTGGGCAGTTATCAGTTTACAGTTGTCAGTGGGCAGTTTGCAGCACTGCCAACTGCCCACTGACAACTGCCCACTATTCCTTGACAGGCAGTTCCTTCACGTCGTCCGGATGCTGGGCCTCGATGAGGATGGTGACGCGGCGATTGCGCGCCCGGCCCTCCGGCGTGTCGTTCGAGGCCACCGGCCGCTGCTCGCCGTAGCCGGTCGCCGTCAGGCGCTGCGCCGCCACGCCGGATTCGACGAACAGGCGCACCACGCTGGAAGCCCGCGCGCCCGACAGTTCCCAGTTCGACGGAAACTGCGGCGTCGCGATCGGCGTCGGATCGGTATGCCCCTCGACGGTGATGGGAAACTCGGCCGTCGCCGCCACTTCGGCCACGGCGCGCAGCGCCTTCACGGCCGCCGGCTGCAGCCTGGCTTCGCCCACCGGGAACAGCACGCTGGCGTTGATCTCGACGGTGATGCCCTTCAGGCCCTCGGTGACGCTGACCTTGCCTTCCCGCACCAGCGGCGCCAGCACGCCCATGATCTCCCTGGCCATGTCCCGCATCTTCTCGCGCGCCTGGCGCTTGCGCTCCTCGTCCCTGGCGTTCCTGAGGGGGGCGATCGGCCGGATGCCGGCCTGGGGCAGGGCCGGATTCGCCACCGGCGCCTGGGCGCCGGCGACCATCTGCTCGCCGCGCGTATTGATGTTCACGTTGCGGAAGGCCGCCACCAGCGAATCGGAGAGGACCCGGTACTTGCCCTCGTTCACGGTCGACAGGGAGTACATCACCACGAAGAAGGCAAACAGCAGGGTGATGAAATCGGCGTAGGAAACGAGCCAGCGCTCGTGGTTCTCGTGCTCTTCGGCGTGGGCGCGGCGGCGCATGACAATCCGGTCCAAGGGGGCCAGACTGGATTAACGGCCGGTGGGCGGCCAACTTGAACCGCCGCACTGCGCGGACTGACTTTTCCGCTCAGACCAGATAGCCCTGCAGGCGGCTCTCGATGATGCGCGGGTTGTCGCCGCTGGCGACGCCGATGAGGCCGTCGACGTACATGTCGCGCACCAGGGTCAGGCGGGCGACATGGGCCAGCAGCTTCTTGGCGATGGGCAGGAAGATCAGGTTGGCCGAGCCGACGCCGTAGATGGTGGCGACGAAGGCCACGGCGATGCCGGCGCCGAGCTTGGAGGGGTCGGACAGGTTCTCCATGACGTGGATCAGCCCCATCACCGCGCCGAGGATGCCGATGGTCGGCGCGTAGCCGCCGGCCGACTCCCAGACCTTCGCCGCCAGTTTCATCTGATCCTCCTGCGCGGCGATCTCGACCTCCAGCACCTCGCGCACGCGATCCGGCTCGGCGCCGTCGACCAGCAGCTGCAGCCCCTTGCGCAGGAAGGGGTCGTTCAGCTCGGCCAGATAGCCCTCCAGGGCCAGCAGTCCCTCGCGGCGCGCGGTATGGCTCCACTCCATGATGCGATCGATCAGTTCGCGCTGCCCCAGGACCGGCGGCGCGAACACCCACCGGGCCATGGCCATGCCCTGCATGAAGGTGGCGAAGGGGCTTTGCAGCATGACGGCGCCGAAGGTGCCGCCCATGACGATGACGAAGGCCGTCGGCTGGACCAGCGACGAGAGGTGGCCGCCCTCGAGCCATTGTCCGCCGAGGATGGCCGCCAGGCCGACGACCAGGCCGATGATGCTGATGACGTCCATGACAGGCGCCGGGCGGGGTGCCGCGCTTATTTCTTGACCAGCCGCGAGCGCAGGCGGGCGATCGCCTGGCTGTGCAGCTGGCAGATGCGCGATTCGGACACGCCGAGGATCTCGCCGATCTCGCGCAGGTTGAGTTCCTCCTCGTAGTACAGGCCCATCACCGTCTTCTCGCGGTCGGGCAGGTCCTCGATGGCGCGGATCAGCACGTCGCGCATGTTCTTGTCGAGGAGCGCCGACAGCGGGTCGGCTTCGCTGCTGGGCAGGTGGCGGTCGAGATAGTCGTCGTCGTCGTCGCCGCCGAAGTCCTCCAGATGGATGAGTTGGTAGCCGCGCGCGTCCTGCAGCATCTTCTGGTAGTCGCCGAGCGCCATGTCGAGGGACTTGGCCAGTTCGCCTTCGGTCGGCTGGCGGCCGTAGCGCTGCTCGAGCTGGCTGACGGCCGTCTCGATGCGGCGCATGTCGCGCCTGAGGCTCCTCGGCAGCCAGTCGTTCTCGCGCAGGCCGTCGAGCATGGCGCCGCGGATGCGCTGCACGGCATAGGTCTCGAACTGCGCGCCGAGGCCTTCCTCGAAGCGGCCGACGGCATCGATCAGCCCGAGCATGCCGTTCTGGATGAGGTCCTCGGCCTGCACGCTGGCGGGCAGCTTGGCCATGAGGTGGTACGCGATCCGCTTGACCAGCGGCGCGTACTGCATGATGAGTTGATCCCTGTCCAGGGAGCCGCTTGCGGTATACATCCGCCGTGTCTCTAGTTGCCTGGCATGCGAGCCGGAATGGGGTTCCACTATACCACCGGATGCGCTGCCGCCGCGCCCTGCAGGCCCCGCGCCGCAACGGAGAAGTCGTTTCCCGCAGCCTGGCGCGACGTGTCGAGAAACGCTGCGGCCAGCGCCAGGCCGAGGCTGTCCGCATCGTCCTGTCCCGCCGGGCCGCCGACCAGATCGAGTTCGGCGCCCAGGTGGCGGCGTGCCACCTCGCGCAGGTTGGCGAAGACGGTGCGGTTCTCCGCCGCGCTCGAGGCGCGCAGGATCGCGATGCCGAAGCGGCGGCAGTCGCGCAGCTGCGCCAGGCGCTTCATCCGCGCATAGGCCTCGGTGATGGAGGCGCCGTCGGACGCTACCGCGATGACGATGCGCTGCGGCTGCGGCAGCAGCGGCGAGAAGTCCGCCTCGGCGCGGTCGGCCGTATCCGCCAGCACGAAATCGACGCCCTTCTGCAGGCGGCGCAGCCACTCGGACAGGGCGCGCCGCTCCATGGCATCGAGGCGGGCATGCTGCCTGGCCGCGCGCGCCGCCGGCAGCAGGCGGATCGACGGCTCGGGCCTCAGCAGCACCTGCGCGGCCGGCACGTCGCGGTTGACCGCCTGCAGCAGGTCGAAGCGCGCGCGCAGGCCGAAGGCGGCGGCGACGCTGTCGGCGCCGGCATGCTCGTCGATGACGAGGACTTCCTTGCCGGCCGCGGCGAGCCCGCGCGCGAGGGCGGCCACGAGGGTGTTGCGGGCCTCGCCGGCGCCGGCGAAGGCGACGGTCGCCGGGCCGCGTGCGCCGGTGAACAGCTTGCGCAGGCCCGCCGCCTGGTCCTCGAAGAGGCTAGCCATGAATGGCCCCTTGAATCTCGCCGCCGCGCGCCGGGCACGCCGACATCAGCAGGCCGGCCTCGTCGCCGACGAGGCGGTGCGGCGAATTCTCCGGCAGGCCCTTGAGGGCGCGGTGCAGCAGGTAGGCGCGGTTGGGCAGGTGCAGGTCTTCCGGCACGCGCTGGCCGTTGGCGACGTAATACAGTTCGAGCCGGTGGCGGATCAGCGTGTCGAGCGCCGGCGCCAGGCTGACAGCCTCGTCCACCTTGGTGAGGATGGCGCCGGCCAGTTCGCTGCCGCCGGCCTCGCGACCGTAGGCGCGCACGACGTCGTCGAGCGTGTCGCCACGGCTGGTGGCGTTGAGCAGCAGCAGGCGCCGCACGCCGCCGGCGCCGTCGAGCATGGCCGCCTGCTCGGACACCAGGCGGTCGCGCTGGCTCATGCCGATGGTGTCGATCAGCACCATGTGCTTGCCGGCGAGGTCGGCCAGGGTGCGGCGCAGGTCGGCGGCGTCGCGCACGGCATGCACCTGCACGCCGAGGATGCGGCCGTAGATGCGCAACTGTTCGTGGGCGCCGATGCGGTAGCCGTCGGTGGTCAGCAGCGCCACGCTGTCGGCGCCGTGGCGCACGACGCAGCGCGCCGCCAGCTTCGCCGTGGTGGTGGTCTTGCCGACGCCGGTCGGGCCGACCAGGGCATACGTGCCGCCGGCGTCGATGATCTCGTCGTCGCTGCCGGCCGTGTGCAGGTTGCGGTTGAGCACGCCCTTCAGCCAGTTGTGCCCCTCCTCGCGCGTGATGCCGGCCGGCAGGCTGTTCACCAGCCGCCGTGCCAGCTGGGCGGAGAAGCCGGCGTCGAGCAGGTCGGTCAGCAGCAGGGTCTTGGCGGGCGCCTCGTGGCCCAGCCCGGTCCAGGCGAAGCCGGCGAGCTGCTGCTCGATCAGGCCCTTGATGCCGGCCAGCTCGCGCATCAGAGGGTTCTCGTCGGCGCCGTGCTGCGCGGACTGACTTTTCGTTCCGGCCGCTTCACTTGACCCGCTTTCGCGGGTTGGCCTGCCCTGAATCTGCGGTTTGCGCGGCTCCGGCCGCGCCGTCGCCGGCTTCGCGGCGGCAGGCTGCCATTCGCGCACGGCCTTCTGCTCCACCGCGGCAGTGCGGGCCGGGGCCGGCTTGCGCGATCCGCCGGACAGGCTGACCGTGAAGTCCTCGTCGCGATCGATGCGCGGCGCCGCGGCGAACGGCGCGGCCGGCTCGTCGGGGATCTCGCTCGCCAGGACGGCGGTGATCTCGACGCCGCCGTCCACACTGCGGTTCGACAGCACGATGGCGTCGCCGCCGAGTTCCTCCTTCACCTGGCGCAGGGCCTCGCGCGCGGTTTTCCCGAAGTAGCGCTTGATGTTCATCACTTACCTCCGATGATCGCAGTGACTTTGATGGTGCGCGAATCCGGCACTTCGGCATTCGCGATGACTTTGAGCTGGGGCACGGCGCGGCGCAGGAAGCGCGACAGCAGCCAGCGCAGCTGTCCCGGCACGAGCAGCACGGCGGGCAGGCCGACCTCCTCCTGGCGCTGGGCGGCGGCGGCGGTCTGGCGCAGCAGCGTATCGGCCAGCCCCGGCTCGATGCCGCTGCCGTCGGGGCCGACGGTCTGCACCGCCTGCAGCAGCACGCGTTCCAGCGACGGATCGAGCGCGATCACCGACAGGTCGGCGTTGCCCGGATAGAGCTGCTGCACGATCGAGCGGCCGAGCGCGACGCGCACCTGCGCGGTGAGCTCGACCGGGTCCTGCGTGCGCGGCGCGTGCTCGGCAACGGTCTCGATGATGCTGCGCATGTCGCGCAGGGTGACGCCCTCCTCCAGCAGGTTCTGCAGCACGCGCTGCACGACGGCAAGCGGCAGCTGCTTCGGCACCAGGTCCTCGATGGCCTTCGGCGCATCCTTGGCGATGTGGTCGAGCAGGGCCTGGGCCTCCTGCCGGCCGAGCAGTTCGGCGGCATGGCTGAGGATGACCTGGTTGAGGTGCGTGGCCACCACCGTGCTGGCGTCGACCACCGTGTAGCCGAGGGCATGCGCCTGGTCGCGCAGGCCGGCCTCGATCCAGACGGCCGGCAGGCCGAAGGCCGGATCCTTGGTCTGCGCGCCCGGCAAGGTGCCGGCGACGCGGCCCGGGTTGATGGCGAGGAACATGCCCGGCCAGGCCTCGCCGGCGCCGACATCGACGCCCTTCAGGGCGATGCGGTAGCCGTTCGGCTTGAGCTCGAGGTTGTCGCGGATGTGTACCGGCGCCGAGAGGAAGCCGACTTCCTGGGCGAATTTCTTGCGCAGGCCGCGGATGCGCTTCAGGAGCTCGCCGTCCTGCCCCTTGTCCACCAGCGGGATCAGGCGGTAGCCGACCTCCAGGCCGAGCACGTCCACCGGCGCGACGTCGGCCCAGCTCGCCTCCTGCGCTTCGGCCGGCGTCGCGGCGGCCGGGGCGGCCGGTTTCTCCTCCGCCGGCCGGGCCTTCTTCTGCACCATCCAGTACGCCAGGCCGCCGACGGCGCCGGCGAACAGCAGGAAGGCGAAGTGCGGCATGCCGGGGATCAGGCCGAGGATGCCGAGGATGCCGGCGGTGAGCATCAGCACCTGCGGGTTGGAGAAAACCTGGCCGACGAACTGTTGGCCGATGTCCTCGTCGGTGGCGACGCGGCTCACCACCAGGCCGGCGGCGGTGGAGATGATCAGCGCCGGGATCTGCGCGACGAGGCCGTCGCCGATGGTGAGCAGGGTGTAGTTCTGCGCCGCCCGCGCCAGCTCCATGTCGTGCTGCAGCATGCCGACGATGAGGCCGCCGATGACGTTGATGAAGAGGATCAGGATGCCGGCGACGGCATCGCCGCGCACGAACTTGGAGGCGCCGTCCATCGAGCCGAAGAAGTCGGCCTCCTGGGCGATCTCGGTGCGGCGCTTGCGCGCCACTTCCTCGCCGATCAGGCCGGCGTTGAGGTCGGCGTCGATGGCCATCTGCTTGCCGGGCATGGCATCCAGGGTGAAGCGCGCCGACACCTCGGCGATGCGCCCGGCGCCCTTGGTGATGACGACGAAGTTGATCAGCACCAGGATAATGAACACCACCAGGCCGACGGCGTAGTTGCCGCCGACGAGGAAGTGGCCGAAGGCCTCGATCACCTTGCCGGCGGCATCGCCGCCGGTATGCCCCTCGAGCAGGATGACGCGGGTCGAGGCGACGTTGAGGCTCAGGCGCAGCAGCGTCGTCACCAGCAGCACGGTCGGGAAGATCGAGAAGTCGAGCGGCTTCTTGGTGTACATCGACACCAGCAGCACCATCACCGCCAGCGCTATGTTGAAGGTGAAGAACAGGTCGAGCATCACCGGCGGCAGCGGCAGCACCATCATCGAGAGGATCATGACGATGAGCAGCGGCGCGCCGAGCTGGCGCAGGTTGCCGCCGGCGAACATGTTGCGCAGGCTCAGTTCGCCGTTCATGGCAGGACACCTTCAAATGCATCAACCACGGCGGGCACGGCGACACGGCGCAAAGGCAATTCGTTCTTTCGCCGTGTCGCCGTGTGCGCCGTGGTAAAGCTTCTGCCCTGTTTCATTCCGCCACCCCCGGGTCGAGTTCGGCCGGCACCGGCAGGTCGGCGGGCAGTTGCGGCGGGCGCCCGCCACGGGCCAGCCAGGCATTGAGCTGGTACACATACGCCATCACCTCGGCCACGGCGCGGAACAGCGCGGGCGGGATGGTCTGGTCGAGATCGGTGTGGGCATACAGGGCGCGCGCCAGCGGCGGCGCCTCCAGCAGCGGCACGCCGTGCTCCTGCGCGATCTCGCGGATGCGCTGGGCGATGGCGCCGCGGCCCTTGGCGACGACGCGCGGCGCCGGCATCCTCTCGTCGTAGGCGAGCGCCACGGCGAAGTGCGTCGGGTTGGTGACCACCACCTGGGCCTTCGGCACGGCGGCCATCATGCGGCGGCGGGCGATCTCGCGCTGCTGGCTGCGGATGCGCGCCTTGAGCTGGGGATCGCCCTCCATCTCCTTCATTTCCTTGCGCACTTCCTCCTTGGTCATGCGCAGCTTGCTGTGGTACTGCCAGAGCTGGAAGGGTACGTCGAGGGCGACGATGAGGGTCATCGAGGCAACGATGACGAGGGTGCTGAAGAGGATGGTCTGCCCCATCGCATGCAGGCCGGCCTCGACCGGCTGGCCGATCAGGGCGAACACCTGGTCCTTTTCATGCAGGACGACCCACACCACCACGCCGCCGACCAGCAGCGCCTTGAGTATCCCCTTCACCAGCTCGCCGACGCTGTGCATGGAGAACATGCGGCCGAAGCCCTTGAGCGGATCGAGGCGCGTCCAGTCCGGCGCCAGCGCCTTGCTGGAAAAGTTCAGCCCGCCCATCGTGAAGGGGCCGGCCAGGGCCGCCACCACCAGGATCAGCAGCAGCGGACCCAGGGTGGCAAGCGCCTCCCCCGCCTCATGCAGGAACAGGGCCGGCAGGGCCGTCGTGTCGAAGGCCTCGTCGCGGCCGAAAGTCAGTCCCCGCGACACGGCGCCGCTGATGCGCTGCGCCAGCCAGGAACCGCCCGCCCACAGCGCGCCCGAGCCGGCGATCAGGACGAGAAAAGCCGACAGCTCGCGCGATTGCGGCACCTGGCCTTCTTCGCGCGCCTGCTCGAGTCGTCGTGGTGACGCTGGTTCTGTTTTTTCGAGATCGGAATCTTCCGCCATGGCCCCGTTCCATTTGTCGCGCCCTCACCCCAAAGCCCCTCTCCACGCGGGGAGAGGGGTTGGGGGTGAGGGCTACTCCATGGCGGCGATTATTGCCGCCCCCGGCAAGGGGCGGCGGCGGGAATAGACGGGGATTAACCGGCTATTTCGGGTTTTCCCGGGAAGCCGGCGATGAACAGCGGGAAAAACTCACGGTCGGCCTTGAAGAGGTGGCGCGCCACCACGTCCCCGGCGAGGAACTCGACTATGGCGCCCAGACCCTCGGCGCCTTTCTGCCACTCCTGCCGCAGCTCCTGGGCCCGCCGGAGCAGGCCCGCGTGGGCGCACCGGTGTGCGTCCAGCCGTGCAAAGCCGTGCTGCGCCAGCAGGGCTTCCTCATGGGCGAAATGCAAGGCGACATGTTCCAGCAAGCGGTCAAATGCATGCGCCGCATCGCCAGCCCGGTCGTCTGCCGCCAATGAAGCGTCGATCAGGGCGTTGGCCAGCTCGAACAGTTCGCGATGCTCGGCATCGATGTCCGGTTCGCCGCACTCGTAACTCTCCTGCCAGACAAGATGCAACGCCGCCGGGCCCTGCGCTTCGGCCCATGCGTCGGAATTGCCGCGTGCATCGGTGCGGACCTGATTGCGTCCACCATGCTTGGCGGCGTAGAGCATGGCATCGGCGCGGCGAAACCAGGCGTTGCCGCTTTCCGCGTCGAGATGCTCGGCGACTCCTGCACTGATCGTCAGTCTGCCGACGGCCGGGAATGACACATCGGCCACCCTCAGGCGCAGGGCTTCGGCGATGCGATGTGCGCCGCGGTGGCCGGTCGACGGGGCAAGGATGGCAAATTCCTCCCCGCCCCAGCGAAAAAGCTCATCCGAGGCGCGCAGCGCCGACTGGGCAGCCAGGGCCAGTTCGCGCAGCACGGCATCGCCGGCCTGATGGCCATGGACATCGTTGACGCGCTTGAAATGGTCGATATCGAACAGGATCAGCGAGATAGGCTGGCGGTAGCGCCGGCTCCTGTCGAGCTCAGCTTCGAGCAGGCGGTCGAAATGCGCGCGATTCCACAGGCCGGTCAGGCAGTCGCTCGCCACCTGCCGCTCCAGTGCCGCGATTTGCTGCCTGTGCCAGGCCAGCGCCCCGCACGTCTCCGGAGACAGGCAATCCTCGGCGATTGCGGGCGCTATATCGGGAATGCGCAGCGTCATGGCTCACACCCGGTAGCGCGCCACGGCGCCGCGCAGCCTGCCGGCCAGCCCGTCGAGCTGCAGCGCGGTCTCCGCGGCGGCGGCAGCAGCGGCGCTGTTCTCCTCGGTCATCTGGGCGATCTTCTCGATGTTGGCGGCGACCTGGTGCACGGCCGCGTCCTGTTCGCGGATGGCATCGGCGATGCTTTGCACGTTTTGCGCCACCTCGCCGGAATCGGCGCCGACGCCGCGCAGCGCGGATTCGGTGCCGCCGACCAGCGTCAGGCTGCTTTCGGCCTGGTCGTTTGCCTGCTGCATGCCCGTCACCGTGCCGCCGATCTGCTCCTGGATGGCGCGGATGAGGCCGGCGATTTCCTCCGTGGCCTTGGAGGTGCGCTCGGCGAGCTTGCGCACTTCGTCGGCCACCACGGCAAAGCCGCGGCCCTGCTCGCCGGCACGCGCCGCCTCGATGGCGGCATTCAGCGCCAGCAGGTTGGTCTGGTCGGCGATCTCCTTGATGACCTGAACGATGCCGCCGATCTTCTGCGAACTGCGGTCGAGCTGCTCCACGCTGGAACCCGAGGCGCGGATCAGCTCGGCGATGACATTCACGTTGGTCACAGTTTCGCCCATGGCGTCGAGCGCCCGCTCCACCCCTGCGCGCGCCCTGACGACGACCGCATTGGCGCTCTGGGCGTTGGCCGCTGTCTCGCTGACGCTGACCGAAGCCTCTTCGACCGCGGCGGCGACGGACGAGGAAGCCTCCGCCTGTGCGGCCGAGCTCTTCGTCACCTGCTCGCTCGCCGTCGCGAGCTGGCGCGCGGCATCCGCGATGCCGTCGCTGGACTGCTTGGCATCGGCGATGATGTCGCGGAACTTCTGCATCAGGCGGTTGAGCGCCTGGCCGGCGCGGGCCGTTTCCAGCGTGCCCTCCTCGGGCGCGCCGCGCGTGAAGTCGTCGTGCGCTACCGCATGCTCGACGGCGGCAACGACGGCGGCGAGCGGCCGCCTTACGCCGCGCGCCACCCAGAAGGACACCGCCACTGCCGCCGCAATTGCGGCCAGCGCGAGCGCCAGGTTGAGCAGGACCGACCGGCGGCTGGCGGCAAACAGCGCGTTTGCCGCGTCGAGCATGCCTTCGGCCAGGGAGCGTTCGAGATCGAGCATGCCGTCGATCTTCGCCGTGATCCGGCCGAACCACGCCGTCGGGTCCACGTCGAAGCCGCCCTGCGCGACCCGCCCGGCCATGATGTCGCGCATGCGCTGCACCTCGCGCGCCGGAGCGTCTTCCAGAATGGCGGCGAGCTTCGCCTTGTCCGGCTCCCCTGCGACGCCGCGGAAGAAATCGAGCAGGGCCTCCTGACGGCTGATCCTGTCTATGATGGCGCGATACTGCGGTGGCTCGACACGGTTGGCGGCAAAGCCGGCGGTGGTCAGCGCGCGCTCCAGGCCGGCGTTCTCCTTGGCGCGCACGAAAGCCTGATAGGCGGCGGCGCGCTTGGCGATGCCGGCTTCAGTGTTGTGACGGGCCACGGCGTCCATGGTCCCGACAAGCGCCGCAATGGTCGCCGTGTAATAGCCGGTGCTTTGCGGAACCGAAACCGCGTGGCGTCCGGCCTGCTCGCGCACCTCGGCCAGTTTCTCGATCTGACCGAGGGCCGCGGCGATCGCCTGCCGCAGGTCGGTCGGAGGGCCGAAGGACAGGCCGTCCGCACCCTGGCGGAAGCCCTGCGAGCGGGCGTCGGTTTCGGCGCGGTATTTCGGCAGGACGTCCGCAAACTTTTCGCCTCTCGACTGCAGAAATCCGGCCGTCGAACCGCGCTCGATCTGCAATGCATGGATCAGGCTCCCGGCGGCCACTGCCACCTCCATGAGGACGCGGGTCTGCTCGGCGTTCCGGTAACGGCCATAACTGTCGTGGATGAGGATGCCGGCCGATACGGCCAATGCAATGAGTGGCACGGCGACCAGCATTGCCAGCCGTTGCGTGATGGTAGTCCGATTCATGTCGCTCTCCTGTGCGTCGGGTCCGTTTCCGGCTGCGGTCGGCTGAACCGGCGTGCCGAATGGATTCGTCAGGAAGGCGACCCCGCGGTTCGGCGGGGGACTGCAGGACACGCGGGGTCGGGGCATATCCTTGGTGACGTAGGTGGGTTTACGGCGGGCGGACAGGGGGCTTGAACCGGATCGGCATGGAAAATTGATCGAAATCAATCTTTCCGCGCCATTCTGATGCGGCTGACTCCTCCGCTACGGCAGGGTGAAGAAGAAGGTGGCGCCTGCGTCCACACAGCCCTCGGCCCGGACCGTTCCGCCGTGGCGGTGGATGATGCGCGCCACCGTTGCGAGCCCGACGCCGGTGCCGGGGAACTCCGAGGGGGAATGCAGGCGCTGGAAGGCGCCGAACAGCTTGCCGACATAGCGCATGTCGAAGCCGGCGCCGTTGTCGCGGATGAAGAACCTGCGTTCGCCGCCCGACGCATCGACGCCAAACTCGATGCAGGCAAGCGCCTTCTTCGAGGTGTATTTCATGGCGTTGCCGAGCAGATTGTGCAGGACGGCGCGCATCAGGCTCGGGTCGCACTGCGCGGCCAGCCCCGGCGCGATCGCCCATTCGACGCGCCGCGCCGGATCGGCCGCGGCGATCTCGTCGGCGATCTCCCACGCCAGCGCCGACAGGTCGACGGCCTCCTTGCGCATTTCGTGGCGGGCCACGCGCGAGAGCTCCAGCAGGTCGTCGATCAGCTCGCCCATTTTGACCGAGGCAGCGCGCACGCGGGCGAGGTGGCCGCGTGCCTGCTCGCCGAGGACGGCCGCGCTTTCCTCCTCGAGCAGGCGCGAAAAGCCGTTGATGGCGCGCAGCGGCGCACGCAGGTCGTGCGAAACCGCGTAGGAGAAGGCCTCCAGCTCGCGGTTGGCGGCTTCCAACTCGCGCGTGCGCTCGGCCACCCGCCGCTCCAGCTCCCCGGCGTTGCGCCGCAGCTCGGTGACGTCGCGGCCGACGACGATCAGCGCCTGGCGGCCTCCGTTCTCGTCGTAGAGCGGCACCTTGGATACGTCATAGATCGCCGTGCCGCCCTCCGGACGGTGCAGCACCTCGGTGAAATGCACGAGCAGCCCGGCCGCCCAGGCGTCTTCGTCGCTGTCCCAGCAGGCCATGTGCTCGCCGGAGAATTCAGGATTGAAGAGCGCCAGTTCGAGATCGGTCCTACCCTGCCAGGCCACGCCGTCCAGCGCGAACAGGCGCCGCGCCGCGCTGTTGACCACCTGCCAACGGCCCATGCCGTCCTTGAAGAAGACGGCATCGGGCACCGCTTCGATCAGCGTGACCATGCGCTCGCGGCTTTCGCGCAGCGCCTCTTCGGCGGCCTTGCGCAGCGTCAGGTCCGTGAACACGCCGACGTAATTCGTGATCCGTCCCGTCTCGTCGCGCACGGCGGAAATGGACAGCCATTCCGGATACACCGTACCGTCCTTGCGCCGGTTCCAAATCTCCCCGCTCCAGCAGCCGTCTGCGCCGAGGGTGTCCCACATGGCCCGGTAGAAGCCGGCGCTCTGGCGACCCGACTGCAGGATGCGCGGATTGCGGCCGACAGCCTCCTCGCGGACGTAGCCGGTGATCCGGCAGAAGCTCGGATTGACATCAAGGATGTTCGCCTCGGCGTCGGTGATCGTGATGGCCTCCGCGGCTTGTTCGAAGACGCTCGCCGCCAGCCGCAGCCTGGCGAGATCCTCATTGATGCGGCGATCCCGCGCCTCCAGCGACCCGGCCATATCGTTGAAGTCGCATGCCAGTTCCGCAAACTCACCCCGGCGCGCGAGGGGCGGGATGCGGTGGAATATTTCTCCTTCACGCAGGCGCCGCGCGCCATCGGCCAGCGCGGCGAGCGGCCGCAGGATGACGCGCTCGGAGAAAAACCAGGAGACGGCATACAGGGCCAGGCAGAGCGCCGCCAGCAGCCAGGCCAGACGCACCGTGTCGCGCTCGGCATCCGTAACGGCCAGTTCCTCCGGGATGCCGATCGACACCACGCCGGCGAGCGGCTGCCGCAGCGGAATATCCGCCTGCAGCCGCTTGACGCCGTCGAGCCACAGGCTCTGCGTGACCTGCTCGCGTCCGGAAGCGATGGCCTGGCCTACGCCGCCCAGGTGCAAGCCCGACTTGCCGACGCAACAGGCCGGATCCGGCTGGCGCACCACGAACATACCATCGTTGTCGAAGATGCGCAGGACGACGCCGTTCGGGACCGTCTCGGCGAAATGCGCGTTCAACCAGTCGCGGTCGATGAAGGCGAGAATCGCGCCCGGGCGCCTGTCCTCCCCCGCCAGCGGGCGCGCAAGCGCCAGGTAGGGCCGCTCCTGCCCGGTCTCTCCGCTCATGCCCAGCATGGGTGCGCCGGCGGCGAGAACGCGCCGTGCGGCGTCTTCCGCGGCGCCGGACAACACAACGCCGCGGGCCGCGCAGCGCAGCCGGCCCTCGCCGTCGACGACGGCGAGGTTGATCAGCGAAGGCGTGGCGGCGACCACCTGGCGCAGGGCGTCCTCGCACCCTTCATCCCGCGGGCCGAGGCCGCGCAGGCGCAGCAGGATGTCGAGCATGGCGAGGTGGTCGCGCACGAGGCGCTCGTAGTGACGGGCGTAGCTTTGGGCGAGATCCAGCGCCCGCGCCTTCGCCGCGTCGCGCGCATGGCGAAGCGACTCGGCCTGCAGCAGCAGCACGATGGCGAGCAGGGCCGCAAAAAGGGCGGTCAGCAGCAAGGCCAAGCGCCCCCGCAGGGAAGCCGGCAATCGGATAGGCATGGTCTGGGCAAATCCGTGTGTATATAGGTATCGGCGACAGGCCTGATACCCAAGTCGGGCATGAGGTTATAGCCTCATCCCATCTGTTTAACAATAGTCAATGATCAAAAATGATCGATATCCAAAACATCCGATCCGGAAGGGTCTGGCCGATGGTGGGGATAGCTGCGATTTCGCTGCTTGCGGCGGAATTTCTAGAGACCATCCGGCAACATGTCGATCACGTTCGATAGGAGCGACACTTCCTTGGGCTAATGGATAGCCATTGCAATGTTCTGGAGCGGCATCACCCGATCCACTGCGCCCAGCTTGATCGCCTCCTTCGGCATGCCGAAGACAACGCAACTCTCCTCGTCCTGGGCGATGGTGCGGGCGCCGGCGTCGTGCATCTCCTTCAGTCCTCGTGCGCCGTCGTCGCCCATGCCGGTCATGATGACGCCCAACGCGTTGCGCCCGGCGTACTTTGCCACCGAACGAAACAATACATCCACCGACGGGCGGTGGCGATTGACCACCGGGCCGTCAACCACCTCGACGTGGTACTGGGCGCCACTGCGCCTGAGCATCATATGTTTACCACCCGGTGCGATGAGGGCGCGGCCGGGCACGACGCGCTGGCCGTCTTTCGCCTCGAACACATCGATCTCGCACAGCCTGTTCAAGCGCGCCGCGAACGAGGCAGTGAACTTCTCCGGCATGTGCTGGACGATGACGATGCCAGGTACCGTCGGCGGCAGTCCCGTCAGCAGCACTTCGAGTGCCTGGGTGCCGCCGGTGGACGTGCCGATGGCGACGATGCTGTCGGTGGTCCTAACCATGGCATGGCTGCCGCCCGCGCCCTCGATCGGCTCGGCAGAGACCGTCGCCGCCGGCCGCGCAGCCAGATTGCGAACTTTCGACGCGGCGGCGGCACGCACCGCCGTAACCACGTCGTTGGACGACTCGCGAAGGAAATCCTTCAGGCCGAGGGTAGGCTTGGTAATGATCGACACGGCACCGGCCGCTAGGGCCTGCATGGTCGTCTCGGCGCCGGCCTGGGCCAAGGAAGAGCAAATGACGACCGGCGTCGGTCGTTCAGCCATGATTTTCTTCAGAAATGTGACGCCGTCCATGCGCGGCATCTCGACGTCCAGGGTGATGACGTCGGGCCACTCCCGGCGCATGCGTTCGAGCGCGAAGATCGGGTCGGGTGCCGCGCCGATGACGCGGATGCCGGGCTCGCGGCCCAGGATATCGCTCATCACCTGTCGCACGACCGCCGAATCGTCGACGACGAGCACTCTTATCTCACCGGCCACTGGATGCTCTCCACGGCGGTTTCCGTCCTCGTTGCGAGTGTGGCATCCGCCAAAGATACGAAAATGCGGTCACAGGTCAGGATATGCTCCAGCCACCAGTCGCAGACGAAGGCCAGCACCTGGATCGGGATCAGCCGCTCCCCGTCTTCGTGGCGTGCCTTAAGATCCTCGATGCGGCGCCGGTACGCCATGTGCCGGATGACGTGCTCGGCCAGGTGGTGGGGCGTTACGGCATGCAGCTTGAGCAGCCGTTCCTCGGTGTCGAAATGGTAGTCGGCATAGCGCTGCAATTCGCCGAAAATGCCGTGCAGCGCGGCGTCGCCGCGCCCCTCGCCGATGCTCTTGTAAAGCCCATTCAGAATATGGATTAGGCCGCGATGCTGCGTGTCGACGATCTCGACGCCTGTCGCAAATTTTTCGTCCCACATGACGTACATGCCTGCCTCCGTTCCGGTCGCCGTCCACTCGTTCATGCCACATCCCTCAGTCCGGCCTGCTCCGGCATGTGGCGCACCCACACGTCACCACTCGCCACGTCGAAGACGATGCTCCTGTGCCCGACTCCGGCCAGATGCTGGCTGGCCGGCTCCAGGCCGTGCCTTCTCAGCAGCAGCCGTCCGACCTCGATGTTGCGATTGCCGATGTCGAGCGCGCCACGGCCGGCGGCGAATGAGAACATCCGTCCGCCGCCGAAGATCTTCGCCTCGTAGTCGCGCGGCTGCGTGCCGGCGGCGCGCATCTCTTCGATGAGCAGATCGAGGGCCTCGTCGGCATAGCGTCCGTCCCGCTGCCCCGCCGCGTCGCCGCTGCGCCCGGGCAGCATGTAGTGGCACATGCCGCCGAGCAGCAGGCGGGGATGCCAGAAGGTGATCGAGACGCAGGAACCGAGCACCGTGCGGATGCGCGTGCCGCGGTCGCCGAAATACACCTCGCCCGGCTGCAGGAAGATGTCGATCGCCGCCGGATTGATGGGGATCATGCGCCGCGCTCCTTGCGGTAGATGGTCGGGCGCACCTGCCTGAAGCTATCGGTGACGCCGTTCAGGCTTTCCGAATGCCCTATGAACATCCAGCCGCCCGGCCTGAGCTGCCGGTGCAGGGCCGCCACGACGCGGCGCTTCATGTCCATGTCGAAATAGATCATGACATTGCGCAGGAAAATCACGTCGAATTCGCCGGCGCTCTTCAGGTCGCCATTGAGATTCAGCTGCGCAAAGCGCACCCGTTCCCGCACGGCCGCATCGACGCGCAGCTTGCCGGCCATGGCTCCGGCGCCGCGTAGGCAAAAGCGCCGGCGGTAGTCCGGCGGGATTCCCTCCTCGTTGCGCGTGGTCGCATAGGTAGCGGAGCGTGCGATGTCGATGACCCGGCTGTTGATGTCCGAGCCGAACACCTCCCAGGGTACGGACTCTCCCAACTTGTCCATCAGCACCATGGCGATGCTGTAGGCTTCCTCGCCGGTCGAGCTGGCCGCGCTCCAGACCCTGAAGCCAGCGCCGGGACGCAGGTCCGGCAGGACCTCGCGGGCCAGGAAATCGAAATGCCCCGGCTCGCGGAAGAAGTATGTTTCGTTGGTCGTCAACAACTCGATCGCGGTCTGCAGCTCGGCGGGATCGCCGCCGCCGACAATAAGGCGATAGTAGTCGCCGAAGCTGTCGATGGCGCGCTCACGCAGGCGCTTCGACAGGCGCCCGCTCACCAGGGGCTTTTTCGAGGGCGGCAGGTGGATGCCGGCCACCCGTTGCATGAGGGCCTGGAATCGGCTGAACTCCGCATCGGTGATCGCATAATCCATGTTTCCGGCCCCTGCCCTTTCATCCGGCAAAAGTCAGCCCGGGCCGCACGGCGCCACTCTCCGTCTCCCCGGCGACGCCGACGATATCCACGAGTTCATCGACAGATAGCGCATGTTGCAGGTTCAGAAGAATGACGAACTTGCCGGCCACCTTGCCCATGCCCTCGACGAAGTCGCTGCGGATGCGGGCACCGAACGAGGGCGGCGGCTCGATATCGTGGGCCGGGATGTCCAGCACCTCGTTGACGGCATCGACGATGACGCCGATCACATGGCTCGCTCCCGGCTGCGCCTCGATCTCGACGATGACGATGCAGGTGCGGCGCGCGATGGCGGTCGGCGCGCGGCCGAAGCGCACCGCCAGGTCGACAACCGGCACGACGGCGCCGCGCAGGTTGATCACGCCGCGCACCAGGTCCGGCATCATCGGCACCTCGGTCAGGTGGCCATATTCGATGATCTCCTTGATCCTTCGGATTCCGATGGCGAAAGTTTCCCCACACAGTGAAAACACCAGGTACTGCTGAGGCTCGCCGATGCCTGCCGGCAAGCCCGCGACCGGAGGGTTGCCGGCCGCAACCGCGAGTTGGGTCTGGGACATGGCCGCCTCCGCTCAGTAGCGCACGAACTCGGCATCGGCCAGCGCCAGCCCCGCGGGGACCGCTTCCTCGCGCGCCCGCTTGGCGGCCTTGCGTGCGGGCTTGGCCGCCTGGCGCACCGTCCCAGGCGTGGCGGCCGCCTCGCCTTCGCCGAGGCGGAACATCGCCATCATCTGCTGCAACTGCTGGGCCTGGCTGCTCATCTCCTCGGCGGTGGCAGACAGCTCCTCGGAAGCCGAGGCGTTCTGCTGCGTCGTCTGGTTGAGCTGGCTCATCGCCGAGTTGATCTGGCCGGCGCTCTGCGACTGCTCTTCGGAAGCCGCCGTGATCTCCTGCACCAATTCAGCGGTACGGCGGATGTTCGGCACCATCTCCTGCAAGAGCTGGCCGGCCTTCTCGGCCGTCTTAACGCTGGTGCCTGCCAGTTCGCCGATCTCCTGTGAGGCGACTTGGCTGCGCTCGGCGAGCTTCCTCACCTCGGCGGCCACCACGGCGAAGCCCTTGCCGTGCTCGCCGGCGCGCGCCGCCTCGATTGCGGCGTTGAGCGCCAGCAGGTTGGTCTGGTAGGCGATGTCGTCGATGATGCCGATCTTGTCGGCGATCGACTTCATGGCGTCCACCGTCGCCCGTACCGCCTCGCCGCCGTCGGCGGCATCCTTCGCCGCCTTGTTGGCGATGCCGTCGGTGACCTTGGCGTTTTCGGTGTTCTGGTTGATCGAGGCGCTCATCTCTTCGATCGAGGCGCTGGTCTCCTCCAGGCTCGCCGCCTGCTCGCTGGCTCCTTGCGAGAGGGACTGCGAGGTAGCGCTGACCTGCTCGGATGCGGACGACAGTCCGTCTGCCGAGGAACGCACCTCACCGATGACCCTTGAGAGTTTCTCCACCATGCCGCGCATGGCGAATAGCAGACTCGACGTGTCGCTGGCCTTGGTGGCCACGACGACGGTCAGGTCGCCATCCGCCACCTTGCGGGCAACGTCCGCCGCGTAGTCGGGTTCGCCACCGAGCTGCTTGAGCAGGCCGCGCGTGATGAGAAAGCCGATGGCGATGCCCAGCAGTACGGCTGCAGCGCCTAGCGCAAGCATCAAGATGCGGGCAGCGGCGACGGTATTCTCGGCTTCCACACCTGTCTCGCTCATCAGGTCGCCCTGGTACTTGATTAGCGCATTCACCCGCTTGCGGTACTCGGCAGCGGCAGGCTGAAACTCGACGCCAAGATAGATTGCCGCCTCGTCGCGCTTGCCCTCTTCGACCAGCTTGATAAGCTGGTTCTGCACCGTGATGTAACGTTCGCGTGCTTCCAGGATTGCCTGAAACATCTCCTTGCCCTTGGGTTGAGCAAGCTTCGGCCTGAGGTTATCCCAAGCCTTGCCGATGTTATTGCGGCCTTCGATAACCCTCTCCTTGGCCTTCTGGGCGGCGTCGCGATCCTGGGATAAGGCTAAGTCTCGCGCCGCGATGCCAACCTCATTCACGCCGGCGAGGCCGTCCTGCAATAGGCCAACCTTCGGCCACTTGTCATGCACGATATCGCCCAGCGCATCGTTGATGTTCGCCAGCCGGTTGATGCCGACGACCGCCACCGCGATCAGCAGCAGCAGCACCACACCGAAGCCGAGCCCGAGCTTCACGCCTACTTTCATGTTTTTCATTGCTGTCTCCTTTTCCCTGCCAAATTACGATTGGGCGACGCGCTGCCGCGCCGCATTCCCGATTTGCACGCCCTCGCGGGCGGTCGCCAACTGAATCAACTGCGGCACGTCCAGGATCAGACCGACCTCGCCGCTGGCGAGGACGGTCGAGCCGGAAATGCCGCGCAGTTTCTCGAAGAGCACGCCGAGCGGCTTAATCACCGTCTGGCACTCGCCCATCAGGCTGTCCACCGCCAGGCCGGCCTGCCGCCCGCCGTACTGCACCACCACCACGTTCTGCCGCCGCGGCGCCGGATGCGGCACCTCGAACAGCTCGCGCAGGCGCAGGAATGGCAGCACCTGGCCGCGCAGGTTGAGATAATCTCTATCCCCTGCCCCGTCGCCAGCTGGCAGTTCGATGCATTCGACCACCATCTCCAGCGGCAGGACGAAGCGCGCGCAGCCAACGCCGACCAGGAAGCCGTCGATGATCGCCAGGGTCAGCGGCAGGGTGAGACGCATACAGGTCCCCTCTCCGGCCTGGCTCTGTATCTCGATCGAGCCGCGCAGCGCCTCGATGCTGCTCTTGACGACGTCCATGCCGACGCCGCGTCCGGACAGGTTGGTCACCTTTTCCGCCGTGGAGAATCCCGGCTGCAGGATGAGTTGATAGACCTCGCCGTCTTCCAGCGACTGACTTTCCTGCACCAGCCCCTTCTCGATCGCCTTGCGCAGGATTCTTTCGCGGTCAAGGCCGCGGCCATCGTCGCGCACCTCGATGACGATGCTGCCCGACTCGTGGCGGGCAGCCAGGCCGACGGTGCCGCGCGCCGGCTTGCCGCGGGCCAGGCGCTCCTCGGCCGTCTCCAGGCCGTGGTCCATGGAGTTGCGCATGAGGTGCATGAGCGGGTCGCCGAGGCGTTCGACCATCGACTTGTCCAGCTCCGTCTCGGCGCCGCTGATTTTCAGTTCGATATCCTTGCCCAATTCGCGGCTGACGTCGCGCACGACGCGGGGGAAGCGATTGAACACCTCGCCGATCTGCACCATGCGCAGTCGCAACGCGGCATCGCGCACCTCTTCGACCAGCCGGTTCACCTGGGAGGCGGATTCCGCCAGCTCCCCGAGGCGTGAGCGGTTCGCCAACAACTGGGTGCCGGCGCCGGCGATGACCAACTCGCCGACCAGATCGATAAGACGATCAAGCTTGTCTGCCGGCACCTTGACGCTGCGCGACTCGGCAGCGCGCCTTTCCTCGCCGCGCTTCTGCTTGTCCAGCGCAGCCTCGACGACCTGCTCATGCACCGCGCCCGCATCCGTCAGAATCTCGCCAAGACGCCGTTCGGGCGCGTCCTGCGCCTGCGCGCGGAGGGCCTGTTCCAGCTCCCGCCGCGTCAGCGCACCACCGGCCACCAGTATCTCGCCCAACCGCGAAGATTCCTCGGGCAACTCGGCGATCAGGGCGATGTCGTCCTCGACCCGGGCATGCGGCGGCAGGATGCGGATCTGGGCATCGTCCTGTACGAACTCGAACACTGCCTCGATCTCCTGCCGGCTGGCCGCGCTCCTTAAGTCCAGTTCGAATCCGAGATGGCAGGCCTCGGGATCGAAATCCTCAATGGGCGGCAGTGCATCGCACAGCGTTTCGATATGCACGATGTCGCCGAGGGTGGTGAGATAGCGGATGAAGGCCAAGGGGTCCATGCCCATACGCAACACATCGGCGCCAAAGCGCAGCGAGAGGTGCCAGGTATCGGCGCCGCCAAGAGGGCCTCCGCCGGAGACCGCCAAGGCGGGCTCCGGCTCGGGCAGGAACTCCCCGGCCAGCGGGGTCTCGGCTGGCCGGGGCAGGAATGCCTCCAGACGAGCGACCAGTGCGTTGCCAAGCGCCTGCACGGCTTCCACGAGTGGGCTGTCGGATGCGGCAGCGGCTACCAGCGTACCGATGTGATCGCCGCTTTCCAGCAGCAGCCCCAATAGCCCATCGTCCGCCTCGAGCGCACCGCTGCGAAGCCGGTCGAGCACGCTCTCAACCACATGGGTGAATGAGACGATCTCCTCGAACCTGAACAGGCCCGCCGATCCCTTGATCGTATGGGCCGCCCTGAACAGTTCGTTGACCTCTTCCTCGTTCTGTGTGCCTATCTCGAAGGCCAGCAGGATTTGCTCCATTTGCCGGAGCAGTTCCTGGGCTTCCTCGAAGAAGGTGCCGCGCGCTTCATCGACGATCATGGCGATTTCCTCCGGATTCGATCAGGACTGCACTGACGACCGCTCATGCGGACAGATCACGACCGGATCGCCGAACTGCGCACCGAGGTTGCTCAGGTCAAGAATCTGCAGCACCGCCGGCGAGTGATTGACCAGCCGCAGCCTGGCACCGCACTTGCGTTTGAGCTGCAGCATGAGCTGCAAGCCGGCCGTATCGATCTCACTCACGCCAGACAGGTCGATCTCGATCTCGTCGGTTCCGCCGGGCGGCAACGCCGTCAGGATTTCCTCGCGTACGGCGGCGGCCGTAGCGACTGTTAGCTCACTTTCAATGTGCAACCGACGGCCGGAGGGGGTTGTGTCAATGCGCAGGCTCACTGTGTTCCCCTTACATGATCAGTTTCGAGACGGCCGCCAACATCTGCTGCGGCTGGAATGGCTTGACGACCCAGGCCTTGGCGCCAGCGGCCTGCCCTTCCTGCTTTCTGTTCTCGCCCGATTCTGTCGTCAGCATGATGATCGGCGTGAACTTGTAGGTGGGGTGCTTCTTCACTTCCCTCACGAGGCTGATGCCATCCATGTTCGGCATGTTCACGTCGGAAATGATCAGATGCACCTTCTTGCCGTCGAGTTTGATCAGGGCATCCTTGCCGTCGCAGGCCTCGATGACATCGTAGCCGGCGCTTTGAAGGGTGAGGTTGACCACCTGCCGCAGCGAGGCGGAGTCGTCGACGATCAGTACGGTTTTGCCCATGGCCGCTCCTAAAAGAAAGTGATTCCGTCGGTGCCGGGCTTCGCGGCGGCGTCGGGCTGCGCATCGCCCTGGTGCTCGTGCTGCTCCAGCGTCGTATATCCGGACTCGAGCCGGCGCAGCCAGCTGTCGATATCGAATGGCTGCGGCCGAGCCCCTTCCGAAATGTTGCGGACATCGGCGCTGATCTTCTCGTCAAGGCGCCCAATGTCATTTTCGATCAAAGCGAGTATCTGGCTGACGCGGTCCTGGAATTGCAGGTCGACGAGCACGCGGGAAACCTGCTCCCGGACGCCCTCGCTCTCCTGCTCCAACTGACCCGCCGTGCCGGCAAGGACACCGACCGAATCGTTGAAACGGGCGATCACTCCGTGAATCACCGACTCCGCTTCGGCGACGACCTCGTCGTCCCTGACGGACAGATCGTCGGCGCAAGCCAGGGTGCTGCCGATGGCGGCCGCGACCATCTCGACCTTCTGGCTGATCTGCTTGCCGGTCTCGCCGGATTGCGTGGACAGCTTGCGCACTTCGTCGGCCACGACGGCGAATCCGCGCCCCTGCTCGCCCGCGCGCGCCGCTTCGATGGCGGCGTTGAGCGCCAGCAGATTGGTCTGGCCGGCGATGCTGGCGACGTCGACGGCCATGCGCTTCAACTCGTCGGTAAAGGCCGCCAGGTTACGAATCTCGGCAAGCATTGAAACCTTTGCTTCGAGGACCGACTTGAGCGAGGTCACCAGCGCGAGCAGTTCCTCACGCACGGCATCGATCATGCCTACCATGCCGGCCTCCTCCCCGCCGGCCAGGTTGCCGGCCGTGGAGCGAGAGGCGGCGACGGCGCACTCGATACGTCTGGATATCCCCTTGAACTCGCCTGCCAGTCCGCTAACCGCAACCTCGGTCTGCTGGCGGGAAATGACGACGTGCCGTCTCCAGCGTGGAAAGACGCCGCTGCAGACTTCATGCAGGCTGACCAGGTAGGCGGCCAGTTCGGAGTCCTGACGGGCCACTTCCGTCGACCTGGCCTGCGCGACGGCAGCCGCCAGACGCGTCTGCTGGCGTTTGTAAAGAAACATGCCAGCAAGCACTCCGCCGGCAAGCAACAGAAAAGCGAAAAGGAGAGATGCGGTGCCGAACCCACCCATTACCGCCCCGAAGGCCGCACCGACCATAGCGATGCAGGTCGGTATCGACACTGTGGGCGACCCAGCGCTTGCCTGGGTCTCGGGTTCTGGGAGAGCCATGGACGAATCCTGTTTGACGGGCGACAGATGCACCCCTTGGATTCGCTTACGGCGGCAAGGGCGGGTCTTGAATCCGGAGTATCCCGGATCGGGCGAAATATCCTATCCGGAATATCCCGGATAGATGGATGCTGCTACTGCGCCGTCCTTGGCCGGCTGTCGGCCACCAGCCTGACCAGTTCAGCGACCGACCGTACCTGCATCTTGCGCATGATGCTGGCACGATGGTCCTCGACAGTCTTAGAGCTGATGCCCAACTCGGCGGCGATGGCCTTGTTCATCCTGCCTTCGACGAGCAGCGCCAGCACTTCCCGTTCGCGCGGACTCAGGGTAGCCAGCCGCGCAGTTGCAATCTTGCGCAGCTCCTCCTCCTGGCGCAGATCGCGGCCGCGGGCGATCGCCTGCCCCACTCGCTCCAGCAGAGACTGGTTGTCGAAGGGCTTCTGCAGAAAGTCGACCGCGCCGCCGCGCATGGCTTCCACCGCCATCGGCACGTCGCCATGGCCGGTAATGAAGATTACCGGCGCGGTCAAACCCAGATCCGTCATGCGCGACTGGACTTCCAGCCCGCCGAGACCCGGCAGGCGCACGTCCAGCACGACGCACGACGCCAGGCGGCAGTCCGGATCGTCGAGGAAGCCGCGCCCGGTGGCATGGCCACGTACCGCGACCCCCAGGGTTTCGATCAGCATGATCAGTGATTGCCTGACCACCGGGTCGTCCTCGACGACAAACACCAGCTCGCGCTTCGGCATCATGCCTCTCCGGATAGCAGTGGCAGGGTGAAATGAAAGGTCGTCCCGACCTCCGCGTTCGGCGACGCCCACAGGCTGCCGCCATGCGCCTCGACAATGCCGCGGCTGATCGACAGCCCCATCCCCATCCCCTCCGGTTTGGTGGTGAAAAACGGCGTAAACAAATCGGTGGCAATGCGGTCCGGCAGGCCGCAGCCGAAGTCGCTGACCGACAATTGCACGGCGCGGCCGTTTTCAGTCAGGCGGCTCGCCAACCGCAGCTGCTTCTCTCCCGCCGCATCCTCCATGGCCTCGACACCGTTGCGGATCAGATTGAGCATGACCTGTTCGATCTGCACACGATCGACGGTCACCTTCGGCAGCCCCGGCGCCAGATCGTATTCGTAGACGACCTCGCGGGATTTGGCGGCGATGTCGGCCAGGCGCACCACGTCTCTCACCAAGGCGTTGATGTCGGTCGGCTCGCGCCGCGACTCCTGCTTGCGCGAGAATTCGCGGATGCGCCAGACGATGTCGCCGGCGCGCAGCGCCTGGCCCTTGATGGTATCCACCACTTCGCGCGCCTGTGCCAGGTTCGGTTGCGGCACGGCGAGCTGGTGCTCGACCACGCCGCTGAAATTGGCGATGGCGGCCAGCGGCTGATTGAGCTCGTGGGCCAGCGCCGCAGCCATCTCGCCCATCGCCGCCAGGCGCGCGTGGTGCAGCATCTGCTCCTGCCGCAGTTGCTCGCGCGCGGTCAGCTCCTTGCGCAGCGTGATGTCCTCCTTCACTGCCATGAAGTTCGTGACCTCGCCCTTCCCGGAAACCAGTGGAATGATTCTCACGAATTCCCAGAACAGATCGCCGTTCTTCTTGCGGTTGTGCAACTCGCCGGCCCATTCTTCGCCCCGCGTGATGGCCTGCCACAGCTGCCGGTATTCCTCGTCGTGTGTCTCACCCGACTTGAGAATGCGCGGATTGCGGCCACGTACCTCCTCGGCCGCGTAACCGGTGCTGCGGCAGAAACACGGGTTGACGTACTCGATGTCGCCGCGAATATCGGTGATGACAATCGACACGGGACTCTGCTCGACGGCGGCCGAGAGCTTCCTCAGTTCCAGTTCCGCCAGTTTGCGCGCTGTAATGTCGCGACCCACTCCACGGTAGCCCTTGAACTGGCCCTCCCTGTCGAAGACCGGCTCGCCGCTGATGTTCAAATGGATGCACCGGCCGTCCGGCAGAATCAGCCCGTACTCGAGCCCGCGGAAGGGAGCGTGGCGCGCCAGCGTCGCCCGGTGCTCGGCCCAATCCGCCTCGCTCATGCCGACCGTGGGCAATTCCCAGCGCCGCTTGCCGATGTAGTTGGCGTCGATCGACAGATCGAGGCGACGGGCGGGCGAATCGGACAGTCGAGTAAAGCGGAGCTCCTCGTCCTGCTCCCAGTACCAGTCGGCGGAGAGCGCGGTCAGCGCCTTGAACCGGGACTCGCTTTCAAGCAGTGTCTCGACCAGCTCTCGTGTATCCGTAACGTCCTGCAGGACTCCGCTCAAGCGCCAAGGATGGCCGTCAGCGTCTCGCAGTACCTGGCAATGTTCCCTCAGCCAGCGTATCGACCCGTCGTCCCGGCGGATACGGTATTCGGCCAAGCCCTGATCACGCTCCGTCACCTGCTGCATCATTGCGCCAACCGACTGACGGTCCTCTTTCAGGACGTGTTCATGACGCATGCCGGGGTCCTGCGCCAGGCTTCGCACGCTGGTTCCGTAGAGGCTTTCGGCGCCGGGGCTAAGATAAAGCAACGATTGACCGTCGCCACTCAGGATGTACACCACCGTTCCGGCCGACGAGAGAATGAAATTCAGTTCCTGCTCGCTTTGGGCCGCTCGGCGCCTTTCCTCGGACAGCGCTGCGATATTGCGGTTGAAAGCCGAAACCACCGTGGCGAATTCGGCGGCACAGCCCGGAACTACCGGCACCGGCGCCTGCGGCTGGCCATCGGTCGCGGCATCGAACGATTCCGCCATTTTGCGGGCGGGTTCGGTAAGCCCCCTCGAGATGCGTCGCGCCAGCAACAGCCCGGCGACAAGCAAGAGCGTAGCCGGACCGCCGGAGACCAATCCCGCACGCCACATTTCGGCCATGACAGGTCCGGCCTCCGTCAGCGCCAAGGCGTACCAATGTTTGTCCGCAACGGGAAACGCCGCATGCAGCCAGCCCGGCGACAGGGTCGCTTCCCGTTCGCCGGCGAGGATCGCCGTATCGACGCGGTCCCCGACCTTCAGGGTCGCGCCCTCCCCCGACACAATGACCAGGCCGTTCGCGTCCGTCAGCAGCAGATGCACCTTCATGTCTGCCCCAACGGCAATCGCCGGCGGCCGGAAGCGCTCGAGGTTTACTGAAACGCCGATGTGCCCGAGGAAGCGTCCTCCCGCATCCCGCAAGGGGTAGACGATGGGCACCACCCAGCGCCCGGAGATGAACCCTAGTTCAGGTTTGCCGATGACCAGCTTGTCCGCGCGACTGGCTTCTTCGTGCATGTACATCGGCCCGAGCCTCATCTGCACTGCGGCGGGCAATGCAATGGCCGAGCAGCGGACCCTTCCGGTTTCATCCACAAGCAACAGGTTGGCGTACTCGCGGTTCTGAACGGTGAAGGTGTCGAAGACCGGATCGCAGCCGCCGCGTCCCATTGAAGCGATGCCCGGCCGTTCGGCCAGCGCGGCGAGGAAAGCCTCCGTCCTCGCGACGATCAGCCCGGGCCTGGCGCTTGCCGATTGTGCCACCACCGACAGGTTCTCCAAGGCGGCATCCATCCGGCCAGCCGCGGCACGCCAGGACAACAGCACGAGCGCTACGAGTAGCGGCAGCGCCATGACCGCAAGCGCCAGGTCGATCTGCCGCTGCATCGGCCAGTTGTGGATCGCCATCACCCAGCCTCGCCCAACGTGAAATAAAAGGTCGCGCCCTCGTCCGGCGCCGACTCCGCCCAGATGCGGCCTCCATGTCGCTCCAAGATGCGCTTGACGATGGCAAGCCCGACGCCGGTGCCGGGAAATTCCTCTGCGCTGTGCAGACGCTGGAAAAGGCCGAACAAACGCTGGGCATAGCGCATGTCGAAGCCGGCACCGTTGTCGCGGACGAAGACCGCTGCAGCGCCGCCTTTGCCGGGCACCGTGCCAATTTCGATCAGCGGGACCGCTTGCCCGGCGGAATACTTGAACGCATTGCCGACGAGATTGGCAAAGACTTGCCGGATCAGTGTGCGGTCGCAGACCCACGTCGGCAGCTCACCGATCCGAACTTCTGCCTGCGGATGGTGAATCTGCAACTCCCTGACCACTTCCGCCGCCGTCTCGCCGAGACTGACTTTCTGCGGACGCATGTCCTGTCGTCCGGTGCGGGCCAGTTGGAGCAGGTCGTCAATGAGCTCCCCCATGCGGACGGCATTGGATTTCAGCCGCTCTATCAGTTGACGGCTCTCCTCGCTCAGGTGGGCGCCATCGTTTTCCTCGATCAGATGGGCGAAACCGTTGATCGCCCGCAGCGGCGCCCGCAGATCGTGGGAAACCGAATAAGAGAACGCGTCGAGTTCGCGGTTGGACATCTCCAGCTCCGCGGTACGCTCCTTTACCCGTCGCTCAAGGGATGCGTTCAGTTCGCGGATCTCCTCCTCCCGATTCTTGCGCTCGGTGATGTTTTCCTTGACCGCGACGTAATGCGCGATGCGGCCTTCCTCGTCCAGGACGGCCGAAATCGATGCGGTCTCCCAGTACAGTTCGCCGCTCTTCGCCCGATTGCACAGCTCGCCACGCCATTCCCCCCCCGGACGCAATGGACCGCCACAGGGCCTCGTACAGTTCCGGCGGGTTGCAACCGGACTTCAGGATACGAGGATTCTTTCCGATCACCTCCTCCTTGGCGTAGCCGGTGACCTCCTCGAAGCGCGGGTTGACATACTCGATCCGGCCGGCCGTGTCGGTGATCACGATGGAAGCCGGGCTCTGCTCGACGGCGCGGACCAGGATACGCAGGCGGTCCTCGGCCTTTTTCCGCGCCGTCACGTCGTACAGCGAAACGAACTGGACTTCGCGGCCTGCGGCGTTGACCGGCCCGCTGCGCGCCTCCAGCACGATCTCGTCCGCCCCGATGGGCCGCCAGACGAACTCCTGCACGCCAGAGGGAATCGCCGTAGCCCGCGCATGCTCCGGCGAACCCCATGGTTGCAGGCCCAGATCCGCCAAGTGCAGCTTCGTCATCGCCGCGCGAGCATGGCCAAAGAATCCGCATGCCGATTCGCTCGCATCGACGATCCCGCCGCTGTCCGGATCAATGAGCAGGTTGATGCGATGATTCTTGTCGAAAACATCCCGGTACTTGCGCTCGCTCTCCTGCAGCGCCATCCGGCCGGACACTTCCGCCGTGACGTCGGCGGCAAGGCCACGGTAGCCTACGAACCCACCCGCCTCGTCGAAGACCGGCTTTCCGCTGACGCGCAGATAATGGATCGCGCCCGAGGGCGCGACCTGTTTGAACATGATGCCCAGGAATGGCTTGTGGCTGTCCAGCCTTGCCTTGAATTCATCCCAGCTCTCCGTCAGCGGCGCGTAGCCGGGGATTTCCCAGCGGCGTTTGCCGATTACATTATGTTCAACGCCCGCGACGACAAAGGCACTGCCTTCGACCCAGGTGAAGCGATGCTCAGCATCCTGCTCCCATAACCAGTCGGAAGACAGCTCGACAAGCTCACGATAGCGCGCCTCGCTCGCTCGCAGCGCCTGCCGCTCGCTGGACAGGGCGTCCATCATGCGGTTGAACTGGGTCGCCACGATCGCCATTTCGGCTGGGCCATCCGCGGGCAGTCGCGCGTCGAGCTTGCCGTTCGCCGCATGTCCCGCGATCCTGGCCGCCCGCACGAGCGGCCGCAGGATTCGACGCCCAAGCAACGTTGCGAGCGCGATGGTGCCGCCAAGCACGATCAGGGCCACCCCCCCCGCGATCCATGCGCGCTGGCGGACGGCCGAACTGGCCTGTGCGGTAGACAGGGCGGCAACCGCGACCCAATCGGTGCCGGCCACTCTGGAGAATCCATAATGGTGCAGGCCGTCCGCAGTCTCTTCGGCACGGATCACGCCTTCGTTCCGCTGGCGCATCCCTTCCATGGCCGGTACGTTGTCGATTCCGCGCCATACGGCGACGGCGACTTCAGACGTGCTTGCCAGCAATTGGCCGACACCATCGAAAATCCCAACTGCTACGCCTTCGGGCAATCTCGCCGCCGCGACAATGGGCAGGAAATGCCCATCATCGAACCTGACGGCGATGCTGCCGCCCGCTTCACCGGCATTGCTTGCGATCGGGTGGGCGATGGGCACCACCATGCCGCCGCCTATCGAGTCGGGCAAGGCATTGCCGACGGCATAGTGCGCGCGCCTGTCCGGCGGCGGGAAGAACACCTTTGCGCCTTCCGGAAAGCGGTAGTCATCGCGCATATGTCCGGAACAAAGGACCCGCCCCTGTGCGTCGCTGACGACGTAGCCACGATAAGCCGGGGACAAGCTGGAGAAGATCTCGAAAGCCGAGTCGCAGCCGTCAGAACGGGGATCCGCGAGGTGCGGCTGTCGTGCTGCGGATCCCAACAGCGATTCGGTGACACGGAGGAAGCGCTCCGCGTCGGCGGCGGTAAAGCGGGCAAGGCGGCCTGCCAGGGCTGCGCCATCCTCTAGGTCATGCTGGAGCCGGTCGTAAACGACCCACGATACCAACCCGGCCAAGGGCAGGATGGCCGCCGTGACCAAGAGGCGCAGTTCCGCCAGTAAGGATTTGCGGCTCGAGCCGGAAGCCGGATTCCTCATAATCCCTCACCCTCGGGTTCTTGGAGGTTGTCTTGCCCAAGTTAGCGGCTATTTATGAATTATCTTAAGCCACCGAGGGTAATGATAGCCTATGCAGGATTAATTATGGCGATATATTGACGGTAGAGTTATAGGCTGTAGATCGAAACACGGTAGCCGATCATTCTTCGCACCATCATGAGCACGGCGAAGAAACACGGCGGCGAAGCACGCGAAAGAATCGCCCGCAAGCTCAGGCTGTTGCGGACAGAGAGGAAACTAAGCCAGGAGAAGATGGCCGAACTGGCGAATTTCCATCGTACCTATGTGTCGCAACTGGAGCGCTGCGTCACAAACATCTCGATCGACGGTCTGGAGCGGCTGGCCAGTGCGCTGGGTGTGGATATTTCCGCGCTGCTAGAGCCCATCCCGGCGAAAAATAAAGGCAAGAAGTAAATCCCAGGAGCCGCTCCCGATCCGTCTTGTCTGATATGGCGATCGGAAACGCACTACCGGATTGGCATGGGAGCCCCCCGGCTTCTGGGCTTTTCAAATCCTGTACTGTTGCACCGCCTTGCGCATGCGGCCGGTCACCGCGTCGAGGCGCTCCACCGCGCCCTTCGTCTGGCCGACCACGGAAACGTTCTGCTCGGTCATGATGGCCACCTGCTCGACGTTCTGCGCCAGCTGCGTCATGGCGTTCTGCTGCTCGCTGGAGGCGAGCGAGATGTCCGTCACCATGCGCGCGGTGCGTTCCATCTCGCCGTTGATCTCGTTCAGCGCGTCGGCCACGCGGTCGACCAGGCCGACGCCCTGCGCGACCTGCCCGGCGCCGGCGCGCATGCCGCTCACCGCCTCGGCGGTCTCGCTGCGGATGCTGTCGATCATGGCGCTGATTTCCTTGGTGGCGTTGCCGGTGCGCTCGGCCAGCTTCCTCACTTCGTCGGCCACCACGGCGAAGCCGCGGCCCTGCTCGCCGGCGCGCGCCGCCTCGATGGCGGCGTTGAGCGCCAGCAGGTTGGTCTGGTCGGCAATCTCCCTGATGACGCCGGTGATGCGGCTGATCTCTTCCGAACGCTTGTCGAGGGACTCGACCCGTTCTGCCGAACGGCCCACCGTCTCGGCCAGCGAACGGATGGCGTCGCGGGCGCTGGTGGTGACCTCGGTGCCGTTGCGCGAGGCGACGGAAGCCTCTTCCGCCGTCGTCCGCGTCTGCTGGGCGTTGGCGGCGACTTCGCCGATGGACACCGTCACTTCCTCGATGGCCGCGGCCGCCGACGAGGTCGCCTCGTTCTGGGCGTGAGCGGCGTTCTCGACGTTGCGCATGCCGGATTCGACGTGCTGCGTGGTGCGGCTGACCTGTCCCGAGATGTCGCTCACCCCCTGCAGCATGGCCTGCACGCTGGAGACGAAGCGGTCGGCCTTGCGACCGATTTCGCCGACGAGGTCGCGGCGGGCGGGCGAGAAGCGCACGCACAGATCGCCGGCACGCAAGGTCTGCTCCAGCCAGCCGGAAACCGCTTCGAGGTCGCGCATCAGGCGTGGCCCCGGCCCGACGAGGAAGAACAGGGCATACAGGCCGCAGACGACGGCGACGGCCGCGCCGACGGCGGCCGGCACGGCGAGGCCGGCGGACTGGCCGAGCAGCAGCAGCGCCGGCAGCAGGCCGGCCAGCCCGGCCAGGACGAGTTGGGTGCGCAGGGACGTCAGCACGACGGTCGCCGCGGAGCGGTTGCCGACGACGCGGCCGTGCTCGACGCGGATCGACTTGTCGCCGGCGCGGATGCGGCGGTAGGCGGCCTCCGCCCCGGCGATCTCCTCGCGACTGGGGCGCCCGCGCACCGACTGGTAGCCGACGATGCGGCCGTCCTCGCGCACCGGCGAGACATTGGCTACCACCCAGTAGAAGCCGCCGTCCTTGCGCCGGTTCTTGACGATGCCGCGCCAGGGCCGGCCGGCCTTGATGTCCTGCCACAGGTCGGCGAAGGCCTCGGGCGGGATGTCGGGATGGCGCACGAGGTTGTGCGACTGGCCGACCATCTCCTCGGGCGTGAAGCCGCTGATGCGGGCGAAGGCTTCGTTGGCCTCGACGATGACGCCCTTCAGGTCGGTGCGCGAGTAGATGAACTCGCCTTCGGGCAGGATGGTTTCAACGTCATTGACTGGGAGGTTGATTTTCATTTCTTCTTCTTTCCTGGTGCGATTGAGCGTATGCCGTTTTCCGGGGCGGCTCTTTCCTCAGCTGCGCCCCGGCGGTCCCGGGCGTATCCGTTTCGTCACATCGCGCAGGACGTCGATGTGGCCGTCGAGCTGGCGCATGTGGCCGGCCAGGGCTTCGAGCCGGTCGCCGAGCATGCGCGCCAGCTCGCGCGCGGCCTTCGCCGGGCTGCCGGAGAGGGCGCGCACCTGGTCGATCTGCGACTGGAGGTCGCGCAGGCCCTGTTCGGATTCGGGCCGTTCGGCGATGAAGTCCGACAGCGTGCGTTCCCGCTCGCGGAAGTATTCCGCCGGGTCGCGCAGCGCGAGTTCTCGCCAGGCATCGAAGTCGAAACGGGACAAGTCCGGATTCCTTCGGGGAGGTGGCGCCATTTCAGCACGCCCCCGGAATAATCACAACGGCTGCGACAGGGCCGAGGCAGACTGGATCTGCTCGATGAGCAGTTCGACGGCGGTGCTGGCCCTTTCCATTTCGCCTGCCGTCCGTTCGGCCGAGGCGCCCAGCGCATCCATTTCGCCCGCGGCCGCGGCGTCGCGGCAGGCCGCGGCCGACTCGAAGGCGGCATTCAGTGCGAGCAGCCGGGATTGGACGGCAATCTGCCGCGCTTCCTCCAGCATCAGGCGCAGCGCAAGTTCCTGCGCGTCGGGCGGCAGCGCTTCCGCCGGCGTATCCTCGCGAACCCGTGCATTGGCCATGTCTCTTCTCCTCACGCCGCCAGGGCAAGCGCGTTGCCCGGCAGGAAGATCTGGCGCGCCACGCCGCGGTTGTCGCCGAGGTCGCTCAGCAGCTCCTTGACGTCGAGGATCAGCACGATCTGCCCGTTCGCCAGGGTGGTGACGCCGGCCACGCCCTTCGGCCGGAAGCCTTCCAGCGACTTGATCACGGCGTCGTCGCGGCCGGCGAAGTTGTCGATCGCCAGGATGAAGCTGGTCTCGGCCGTCTGCATCAGCACGCCGTAGCCGGGCGTGCCCTCCTGCGGCCAGCCGATCAGGTAGCTGAGCGGATAGACCGGCAGCACTTCGCCGCGCACGACCATGGTGGCGCGGCCGCCGACCTCCTGGATCTCGCTCTGCACGATGGGCAGGATCTCGCGCACCATCGACAGCGGCACGGCGAAGGGCTGTTCGCCGAGCTTGACGATCAGCACCGGCAGGATGGCCAGGGTCAGCGGCAGGGAGATGATGAAGGTGGTGCCCTTGCCCAGCTCCGACTTGATCTCGATGCTGCCGTTCAGCTTCTGGATGTTGGTGCGCACCACGTCCATGCCGACGCCGCGGCCGGAGACGTCGGAAACCTTGGCGGCGGTCGAGAAGCCCGGCAGGAACACCAGGTTGAAGCTCTGGCGCTCGTCCATGGTGTTGGCCTCCTCGTTGCTGATGAGGCCCTTCTCCAGCGCCTTGGCACGCAGCCTTTCCGCGTTCATGCCGCGGCCGTCGTCGGCCACCAGGATGACGATGTGGTCGCCTTCCTGGCGCGCCTCCAGGCGCACCTCGGATTTCTCCGGCTTGCCGGCGGCGAGCCGCTCGAGCGGCGATTCGATGCCGTGGTCGACGGCGTTGCGGATGAGGTGGATGATCGGATCGGACAGGTCCTCGATCATCGTCTTGTCGATCTCGGTCTCCTCGCCGGCCAGCACCAGCTCGACGTCCTTGCCGAGGTTGCGGGCGAGGTCGCGGGCGATGCGCGGGTATTTCTGGAACAGGCGGCCGATCGGCTGCATGCGCGTCTTCATCACCGCGTTCTGCAGGTCGGACACCAGCAGGTCGAGCTGGCCGACGGCGGCATCCAGCGCCTGCAGCGTCTCGGGGCCGGTCATGCCGCTGAGGATTTCCGTGCGCAGGCTGTTCAGGCGGTTCTTGGTCAGGCCGATCTCGCCGGACAGGTTGAGCACCTGGTCGAGGCGCGAGGTGTCGACGCGGATCGAGTTGTCGCGCGTCTTCTCGCTCTCGCGCCGGCCGGTCGGGCCGCTGTAGCCGGGCTTGTCGGAGGCGCGGCGGCCGATCGCCGCCTTGATGATCTCCTCGTCCGCCTTGGGCGGCTGCGGAATGCCCTTGCCGGCTTCCGCCGGCACCTCCGGCGCCTTGCCGGTCACCGCTTCATAGTAGGCATTCCAGTCGAGGGCGCCCGCCTCCGTGGTCTTCACGGCCGGGGCTTCCGCCTTCGCCGCGGGAACGGCCGGAACGGCCTGCGCACCTGCAGCCAGTTCGCCGGCGATGGCCTGCTTCAGGCTGGCGATCAGGCCGGCATCGGCCGCCTGCGGCTGCACGCCCTGCTCGAGGGAATGGAACATCTCGCGCACCGTACCCGTCGCCGCCATGATGACGTCCATGGCCTCGGCCGTGATCGCCAGCTCGCCGTTGCGCAGCTTGTCGAACAGGTTCTCGGTCAGGTGGCACAGGGTGACCAGTTCGGTGGCGTTGAGGAAGCCGGCGCCGCCCTTGATGGTGTGGAAGCCGCGGAAGATGTCGTTGAGCAGGCCGCGGTCATGCGGGCTCTTCTCCAGGTCGACCAGCTTGTTGTCCACCCCGGACAGCAGGTCGGTGGCCTCGACCAGGAAATCCTGCAGCAGGTCTTCCATTCCCGAGAAGTCGCTCATGATTCGCTCCGCTATGGCTGCGTAGGTCGGGCTTCAGCCCGACGCGTCGGCCTGAAGGCCGACCTACAGGTTAAAAACCGAGGCTCTCCAGCAGGTCGTCCACCTGCTCCTGGTTGGCGACGACGTCGGCACGCCCTTCGGCATTCACCACCGGCCCGTTCATCAGACCTTCCGGCGCTTCCGCCTTCATTTCCTGCGGCATGGCCTCGATCAGCACCTGCAGCAGCTCGGATTCCATGCGCTGGGCCAGGTCGACGACCTTCTTGATGACCTGGCCGGTGAGGTCCTGGAAATCCTGCGCCATCATGATTTCCATGAGCTGGTCGTTGGTGGCGGCGGTCTGCTGCGGCACGTCGGCGAGATAGCTGCGCGTGTCGCCGGCCAGCGCCTTGAACTCGTCGACCGACAGGTCGCCGCCGAACAGGCGATCCCAGCGACCGGACAGCGCCGCCGCCTGCGCCTGCAGGCCGTCCTGGATCGGCCGGGCGACGTCGGTGGCGTTGAGCACGCGGCTGGCCGCCTGCTCGGTCATCTGGGCGACGTAGGCGAGGCGCTGGCGCGCGTCGGGAATCGCCTTCGCTGCCTCTTCCAGGGCATGGTTGTAGCCGAGCTCGCGCAGCGTGTCGTGCAACTGGCGCGTCATGTGCCCGATGCGCTGGAAAACATTGTCGCAGCTGTGGGGAGGCTCGCCGGCCTCCGCCGCGGGCGCCGCCTTGGCCGGCTGTGCCACCTGGCCGGCGACACTGTCGAACAGCGCCTCCAGTTCGGCCGAATCGCCTCCCGCTGCCGTGCCGCCGACCACTTCGACATGCGGCTCCTTCGCCGGGGCGGGGGCCGGACGCGCAGGCGGCTGCCCAGCAATGCTGTCGAACAGCGCCTGGAGATCGTCGGAATCGCCGGAATCGTCGAACTTGAATCGCTTGGACATTTTCTTCTCCCGTTGCGTCCTGTGCGAAGCGGCGCCCTCAGGCGGCTTCCTTTTGGCTGCGGCCGGCGCTACGCGCCTTAACGTTCGCTGCGCTCACGTGAGCCTGCGCCGAAACGAGACGGCATGAATTGCGTTTCATGCCGCCTCCTTTTCCAGTTTCTCGAAAATCTTGCTGAGTTTCTCGCTGAGCGTCGCCGCCGTGAACGGCTTGACGATGTAGCCGCTGGCGCCGGACTGGGCGGCGGCGACGATGTTCTCCTTCTTCGCCTCCGCGGTGATCATCAATACCGGCAGGTGCTTCAGCTGCGGATTGGCGCGGATCTGCTGCAGCAGCGTGAGGCCGTCCATGTTCGGCATGTTCCAGTCGGTGACGACGAAGTCGAACGCCTCGCTGGTCAGCTTTCCCAGCGCGATGGCGCCATCCTCGGCCTCGTCGACATTGAGGAAGCCCAGCTCCTTGAGCAGGTTGCGCACGATGCGGCGCATGGTCGAGAAATCGTCAACGACGAGAAACTTCATTTTCATATCAGGCATGGCTTTCTCCTATCACTCCTTGCGTGCATGCGACTTGCTCAACAGCGGGCGCAGCGTGTCCGCCAGGATTTCGGCATCGAACTTGGCGACATAGGCATCCACGCCGACGCTCTTGCCCATGGCGCGGTTGGCTTCCGAGGACAGCGAGGAATGCATGACCACCGGGATGCCGTCGAAGCGAGGATCGCTCTTGATGTGACGGGTCAGCACGTAGCCGTCCATTTCCGGCATTTCGGCATCGACCAGGATGATGTCCAGTTCGTCCGCCACACTGCCGCCCGTCTGCTGGGCGTGGGAGGCCATGCCGGACAGGCGCGTCCAGGCCTCGAGGCCGTTGAGGGCGTGCTTGTGCCTGACGCCGAGCTGGTCCAGCACCTCGGCGATCTTCTTGCGTGCCACGGCGGAGTCGTCGACGAAGAAGATATGGTGTTCGATGTCGTCCTGCACCGGCGCCAGGCTGACCACCGGCGGCTCGCCGAAGGTCGAGGCCATGATCTGCTCGACGTCGAGGATCGACACCAGGCGGCCGGGCTGGCCCGCCCCGGAGTCGGGCGGCAGTTCGGTGATCGCCGTGATGAAGCTCTGGCTGGAGGACACCAGCCCCTCGGGGGCGCGCACCTTGTCCCACTCGACGCGGATGATGCGGTCGACGTCGTTCACCAGGAAACCCAGGGTGCGCTTGTTGTACTCGGTCACCATCATGGTGCCGCCCAGTTCCTGCGGCGCGCCGGCGAGGTTGAGCACCCGGCCCAGCGAGACGACCGGAATCACGTTGCCGCGCAGCGAGATCAGGCCTTCGACGCCGGAGGGCATGTTCGGCGAGCGGGTGATCATCGGCGTGCGCGTGACCTCGCGCACCTTGAAGACGTTGATGCCGAAGATCTCGCTGGTGCCGAGCGAGAACAGCAGGATCTCCATGCGGTTGGAGCCGGCCAGCCGGGTGCGCGCATCGACGCTTTCCAACAGTGAATTGTCTGCTCGATCCATCGCCATGTCCTTGTCGTTCGTGCGGGCGCTCAGGCGGCCGCCTTGACGGAGGGCTGTTGCAGCAGCCGGGTGATCGACGCCGCCAGCTGCTGCGGCTCGAACTTCGAGACGTATTCGTCCACGCCCACCGACTTGCCCAGCTGCTGGTTGGACATGCCCGAGAGCGAGGAATGCATCAGCACCGGGATGCCGGCAAAGCGCGCATCGCTCTTGATCTGCTTGGTCAGCATGTAGCCGTCGGTCTCGGGCATCTCGATGTCGGTGAGCACCAGGCTCACCACTTCACGTACCGGGCGGCCGGTGGCCTCGGCGTAGCCGGCGAGCTTCTGCAGCTCTTCCCACGCGCGCTTGCCGTTGATCGCGGCGAGGTACTTGACGCCCATCCGCTCCAGGGTCGCCTGCACCTGCTTGCGTGCCACCGAGGAGTCGTCGGCAAAGACGATCAGGGCATCGCTGCGGCCGATCGGCTTGATGTCGCGGTAGAGAAGGTCGTCGTCGAAATGCGTCGTCTCCGAGAGGACCTTCTCGACGTCGAGCAGCATGACCAGGCGGCCGTCCTGCAATTCCGTGATGGCGGTCACCAGGCCGCCCATGCGCGCCGTCATCATTTCCGGGGGCACCTTCATCTGCGCCCAGTCCAGGCGCAGGATGGTGTCGACCGCCTCGACCAGGAAACCCTGGGTGCGGCCGTTGTATTCGGTGACGATCATGATTTCGCGCGGCTGCTCGGTGGCGACATGGGCGTACTTGCCCAGATCCACCACCGGCACCAGGGCGCCGCGCAGGCTGACCATGCCCTCGACGGCATCCGGCATGTCGGGGGCGGCCGTGATCGGCGGGGTGCGCATCACCTCCCGCACCTTGAACACGTTGATTCCAAAGGTTTCCCGCCTGCCGGTCCGGCTGTCGACGCCCAGCGAGAACAGCAGCAGTTCCAGCTTGTTGGTGCCGGCCAGCTTGGCCCGCGCATCGATGTTCTTCATCAGTTCCGACATTTTTTCTCCTTTTCGCGCGCCTGACCCCAATCCGAGCCAGGGGGCACTTACAGGCTGCTGGGTGATTTATCGGCCGCCGGCGCCAGGACTTAAGGCCCGTCTCCGCTCATAACCTGAAGCTCGACACCGCCTGGCGGGTGCTGGCAGCCAGTTTTTCGAGTTTTTTTGCCGTGCCGGCCGCTTCCTTCGTGGCAGCGCTGTTCTCCTCCGACATCTGGGCGATCTTCTCCACGCTGGCGGCAATCTCGTTGCTCGCCACGCTTTGCTCCCTCAGGGCATTGGAAATCTCGCTGACGGCCGCCTCCACCCTTTCGGCCCCCGCGCTGATCTCCTGCATCGACGCGCTGGCCTTCTGCGTCAGTCCGACGCCCTCCCCGACCCGGGAAACCGCCTGCTGCATGGTGCCGACCGCCGCCTGGGCGTTCGCCTGCACTTCCCCGATCATGGCGCCGATCTCGCCGGTGGCCGCCGTGGTGCGCTCGGCCAGCTTCCTCACCTCGTCGGCCACCACGGCGAAGCCGCGCCCCTGTTCGCCGGCGCGCGCCGCCTCGATGGCGGCGTTGAGCGCCAGCAGGTTGGTCTGGTCGGCCACGTCCTTGATCACCTGCACGATGCCGGAGATCCGCTGCGAACTGTCCCCCATCGCCTGGATGGTCAGGGCCGCCTCGGCCATCGTCTCGGTGATCTTCTGCATCTCCGATGCGGTTTCCTGGATCACCCGGTTGCCGTTCTGCGATTCCTCGCCCGTGCTCGCCGTCACGCTGCGCGCCTCCCGCGCGCTGTCGGCGACATGGTTCACGGAAACGGTCATCTCTTCCACGGCCGCCGCCATCGAACTGGCCGCCTCCGACTGGTGCGCCGACGCGGCGGCCACCTGGGCCGAACTCGACGAGAGCTGCTCCGCCGCCGAAGCCACCCCCTCGGCGTTGGCCTTCAGGTCGGAAACCATCCGGCGCAGGCCGTCGCGCATGCCCGTCATCGACCGGAGGAGAACGCCCATCTCGTCGCGCCGGTCGTCGGGAATCGCAACGGCCAGGTTGCCGCCGGCGATCTCGCGGGCAATGTCCTGGGCCTGGACCAGCGGCTGTTGCACCGAGCGGCGGATCACCCAGACGGCGACGCCGAAGCCGGCCATCAGGCCGGCGAGGATCAGCACGATGGTCGCATTGCGCATGCCGGCATAGGCCGCATCGCCCCGTTCGTATTCCCTCTTCGCAATGTCGAGTTGCACGGTCACCAGCTTGGCGAAGGACTCGGACACCGGATCGATGGACGTATACAGTTCGTAGGCCGCAAAGGTGGCGATCTCCGACGCGGCTGCGTCGCGCAGCAGCGCCTTCAGCTTGGCGACGGCCACGTCGGCAACCTGCATGCGCGGCTCGATCTCGTCCACCAGCGCCTTCTCCTCGTCGGCATGCGCCGCGGCCCGGAAGGCCTTCCAGTTGTCGGAGATCAGTTTCTCGGCGCGCTCGACGCTGCTCAATCCCTCCTGCGGGCTCATGCCGTTGTTGCGCACCTTGTGGGTGACATCGACGATGCTGACGGCGTATGCGTCGGCGATGTCCTTGATGCTGCGCAGCGGCACGACCCGGTCCTGATAGACCGTCTCGAGCCCGCCGACGGCGACCTTCATGCCGTAGAGTCCCAGGCCGCCGATCAGGGCGGACAGGCCGAGCAGCAGCCCGACCAGCAGATACAGCTTCGTTGCGATTTTCATTGCAGGCATTCCTTTCCTTGCGGGTTCATGGCATGTGTCAGGCGCTTGCTGCGGTCGATGCGTCGGTTAACGCATCAGGTGTGAAACCCCCGCACGGCCTGGCCCAGGTCGCGAGAGAGCGTTTCAAGTTCGACGGCTTGCCGGTTCACCCGGCTCGCCTCGGAGGCGTTCTCGCCGGCCATCCGGGCAATCTGCTCGACGTTCCGGGTGATGCCCTGGCTGGCGGCGGTCTGCTCCTCGACCGAACTCGTGATCGCCGCCATGCCGGCGCTGGTGCGGGCCACCGAGCTGCTGGCTTCCGACAGCACGATGGCGACGGTTTCCATGTTCTCCTGGCCGGCCCGGAGGGATTCCCGGCCGCGGCGGATCGCACCCTCGACGTCCGCCGATTTGCCTCCCAGGGCGTGCGTCACCGTGTCGATCTCGGCCGCCGCATGGGCGGATTTTTCGGCGAGCTTTCTGACTTCGTCGGCCACCACCGCGAAGCCGCGCCCCTGCTCGCCGGCGCGCGCCGCCTCGATGGCGGCGTTGAGCGCCAGCAGGTTGGTCTGGTCGGCGATGTCCTTCACCTGGCGCGTCATTTCCGTGATGGAGCGGGTGTCGCCGATGAAGGCGTCGACGTGGCGCTCGATGTCGGACACTGCTTCCTCGATCAGATCGATCTCGCCGATCATGCTCGACAGGCTCTCGTTGCCCTCGCTGGTCTTGTCGCGGGCGGCGGCGGACAGCTCGCCGACTTCCTGCGCGTTGCCGGCGACCTTCTGGACCAGTGCATTGACCTGGTCGACCGTGCTCACCACCGAAGACACGGCCGCACCCTGCTGCTGGGTGCTGTCGCTGATGCGGCGGGTCGCCTCGGCCAGGCTGACGGAGGCCTGCTCGAGCTGGCCCGCGCTGTCCTGGATGCGCTGGATGACGCCGCTGAGGGACTGCGCGACGGCATTGAAGGCTTCGCCGATTTCGCGGTATTCGTCCTTCGACTGCAGATTCACCCGCACGGTGAGGTCGCCTGCCGCGATCTGCTTGCCCCCTTCGACCACCTTGCGCACCGCCCCCAGCACGGAGACATAGGCCCCCAGCGACAGGTAGCCGGTGAGGGCCAGCCCGACCAGCGCCACGATCATGCGCGTGCTGCCGGGCGTAGTGTTGAAGAAAAGGTAGGCCACGACGATGCCGGCGGCAATGCCGGCCACGATGAATTTCGTGCGCAGGCGCAGGCTCTCCATGAAGGCGACGGAGGGTCGGATAAGTGCGGCGATGATGTCCTGCATGATGCTCTCTCCCTTTTTTATTGGCGATTAGCCCGCCTCTGCGGCGGGCGCTGGCGTTATTCGGTGCGGTAGCCGAGGCGGAAGCCGCCCCAGTGGCGGCCCTGCACGTAGATCGGCACCGACAGGTCGTGCATGATCTCGCCGGTGTCGCGCCGGTAGGTCTGCAGCAGGAAGGCCTGCTCGTGCGTGACACAACGCTTGCCGACCGGATCGTCGAACAAGCGCTTGGTGCGGTTGCCGGCGAGATCCTTTTTTTCGTCTCCGGTCAGCGGCTGCGAGAAGCGCTTGTTGTGGGTCGGGCAGTAGCCGTTGACATCCATCGAGGCGGCATACACGATGGTCTTGTCGGAATCCAGGATGGGCTCCTGCACCGGCGGGAGCAGCCTGTCGCAGAGCGCATCGTATTTGGTGGTGTACTTCTGCGGCTTGGTGTTCGGGATCGGCACGTAGTCGCGGTCGAACAGGTCTTCCAGGCGAATCTGTCCCGACTTCACGAGCCCCTCCATCACGCGCCCAACTGCCTCGGCCCCCTTGCGCGCCACTTCCGGCATGCGGCCATGGATCGCCATGGCCTGCTGGCCGCGCTCGCCCAGCTTGAAGACATTGCCGACTTCCTTGAGGTTGAGGGCCAGGGTGTCGAGCTGGCCGGCCTCCACCAGGGTGCGGCCGGCGGTGGCATTGTTGTCCTCGGCCATCCTGAGGATGTCCTGCACGTGCCCGGTGATGTTCTGGCCGTTGGTGCTCTGCTGCTGGATGGCGCTGGCGATGGCCTCGATCTTCTCCATCGTCTCCTGCGCGCCGGAGTTGATCTGCTGCAGCGATTCCGCCGCCTGGCGGGCCAGATCGGCGCCGGAGCGCGCCTGGGTGCTGCCCTGCTGGATGCTGCTGATCGCCGTCTGCGTCTCGCTCTGGATGGCGCCGATCATGGCGCCGATCTCGCCGGTGGCCGCCGTGGTGCGCTCGGCCAGCTTCCTCACCTCGTCGGCCACCACCGCGAAGCCGCGCCCCTGCTCGCCGGCGCGCGCCGCCTCGATGGCGGCGTTGAGCGCCAGCAGGTTGGTCTGGTCGGCGATGTCGTGGATCGTCCGCACGATGCCGGAAATGGCCTGCGAGCGCTCGCCCAGCGCCGCCACCACCTGCGCCGACTGCTCGACGGAGCGGGCAATGCGCTCGATTTCAGCGGAGGCGCGATCGACGATCTCGGCGCCCTTCTTCGACAATTCCCGCGCCGACTGGGCGTTGGCGGCGGTCATTTCGGCGTTCTCCGCCACCTGGTTGATGCCGATGTTCATTTCCTCCATGGCGTGCATGGTGGCCTCGGCCGCCCCGCGCTGCTGGTCCGATCCGCCGGCGACCTTCTTCGCCTCGGCGATCAGGATCTCCGCGGTCTCCTCGACCTGCTTCGAGTTGAAGCAGACCTTGCCGATGATGCCCTGGAAGCTTTCCATCAGGTCGTTGAAGGCCCTGGCCGTCTCGACGGTGGCCGCGCTGCCTGCCAGCGGCGCGCGGCGCGACAGGTCGCCGTCGCCGCGGGTGGCCTGGATCGCACGGCGCAGGTCGGACAGCGGATCGAGCAGGCTTCGCCGCAAAAAGAGGAACGGCACCACGCAGGCCGCCAGGCCTGCCGCCGCATGGTAGAACGCCAGACCCCAGCCGAGCGGGGTTCCGGACAAATGCGTGGCCAGCATCGCGCCTCCCGAAACGAGAAGGCCGAGCAGGACAAAACCCATCATGATGCGAGCCGTCGTGCCAGTGTGATTCATGACCGTGCTCCTTTATCTTGGGAGAATCGAGCACCAGGCGATTCCGGTGCTGGTCTTGTAATAAGAAGTCCGCGTCGCCCGCCCCCGCAAGGGAAGTTCTGGCCGGCGGTGCGGGCGGCATGATTCCAATAACGGCAGGGAGGATCGGGAGCTTTAGGGCCGGCCTATAACATTAGCGATAGGTTATGCGGGCGGATCAGGCCTGCCCGGCCGCATACAGCCGCGACATCAGCTTCGCGCCGATCTCTGACAGGGGGGCCACCTCGTCCACCGCCCGCAGGGCCACCGCTTCGCGCGGCATGCCGTAGACGACGCAGGAGGCCTGGTCCTGGGCGATGTTCCAGGCGCCGGCGCGCTTCATGTCCAGCATGCCCGCCGCGCCGTCCTTGCCCATGCCGGTCAGGATGACGCCGATGGCGTGATGGCCGGCGCAGGCGGCCGCCGAGCGGAAGAGGACATCCACCGAAGGACGATGGCGATTGACCGGCTCGGCCTGGGACAGCTCGGTCTGGTAGCCGGCACCGCTTTTCCGCACCAGCAGGTGGGAATGCCCGGGCGCGACGTAGGCGGTGCCCGGCTTGACGCGTTCGCCGTGTTCGGCCTCCTTGACATGGATCCGGCACAGGCTGTCCAGCCGCCTGGCGAAGGAGCCGGTGAACGACTGCGGCATGTGCTGGACGATGAGGATGCCCGGCGCATTCTCCGGCAGGGCGATCAGGACCTCCTTGAGCGCCTCGGTGCCGCCGGTGGACGCGCCGATCACGACCAGGTCCCCCGGGGCGGGGCGCCAGTCCGGGCGGACAACCGCCATGCTGGGCGGCACCGGCGGCCGGCGCTCGACGGCCGCCCTGGCGGACGCCGATGCACGGCTGGCGCGCGCGCTGCGGATCTTGTCTCGCAGTTCGCCGGCGAAATCCGCCGTCGCGGCCTTGATGGCCTGCGCCGGCTTGGCGACGAAGTCGACGGCGCCGAGTTCGAGCGCCTTCAGGGTCTGCTCGGAACCCGCCTCGGTAAAGGAGGACACCATCACCACCGGCATCGGCCGGAAGCGCATCAGGCGGCGCAGGAACTCGATGCCGTTCATCTTCGGCATTTCGACATCCAGGGTCAGCACGTCTGGCTCGAGCAGCTTGATCATCTCGTGCGCGGCGATGGGGTCGGCCGCCGTGCCGACGACGCGCATGTCGCCCGCCCCATTGACGATGTCGGCCAGCAGCCGCCGCATCATCGGGGAATCGTCGACGATGAGGACCTTCGTCCTGGTGCAGGATGCGCCTTCAGCGGCGGCGGTCGGCACGTTCATAGGTCGTTCTCCCGAGGGAGCGGAACAGGTCGGTGGCGTGCAGGAAGCTTTCCGAGTGCCCGGCGAAGAGCAGGCCGTCCTCGCGCAGCAGCGGCACGAAGCGCTTGAGGACGTCGTACTGGGTTTTCTTGTCGAAATAGATCATCACGTTGCGGCAGAAGATCGCGTCGAGCGGCCCCTGCACCGGCCAGCCGGCCTCGAGCAGGTTGATGCGGCGGAAGGCGATCAGGCGCCGCAGCTCCGGCTTCGCCTGCAGGCTGCCTTCCGGTACGCCGTTCCCCTTGAGGAAGTGGCGCGAGACCTGCTCCGGCGCCAGCTTCGCCACGCGCTCGGCCGGATAGATGCCGCGCTCGGCCTGCGCCAGCACCTGCGTGTCGAGGTCGCTGGCGATGATCGAYACGGGCGGCGTCGGGCTGTTGAACGCCTCCACGGCGGTCATGGCGATCGAATAGGGCTCCTCGCCGGTCGACGCCGCGTTGCACCAGATCTTGATGGTGCGCTTTTCCGCGATGGACTTGAGATGGCGGGACAGGCTCTCGAAGTGGTGGGCCTCGCGGAAGAAGGAGGTCAGGTTGGTCGTCAGCGAATTGATGAACGCCTCCCACTCCCGCGCGTCCTTGCGCTCCAGGCGCGCCAGGTACTGGGCGAAGCTGCGGTCGCCGCATACCCGCACCCGCCGCGCCAGGCGGCTGTAGACCATGTCCTGCTTGGCCGCGGACAGGGCGATGCCGGCATGCTCGTGGAGGAGCTTGCGCACGCGCTCGAAATCGGCCGCTGTGAACTCGAACTCGCGCAGCGAATGCGTTTTCTCGTTATTCGACATGGCGGCTGCGCGGGCGGGCGGGTCTCAGAATTCCGGCCATTCCCGGTCGCTCCCGGTCGTGCCGGTCGTGCGGCGGAACTTGGGCAGGGGACGCGTGCGGGCGGACGACGGACGCCCGGCCGGCTGCGACAGCGCCAGGCCGGCGATCGCCTTGACCAAGGCGCGGAAGGACTCGCGCAGCGATTCGGCGTTGTCGGCAGCCTGCTCGGCAAGGGCGGCATGACGCTCGATCGCCTCGCCCAGTTCGCGGACCGCGCCGGTCACCTCGTGCAGGCTGCCGGCGCCGGCAGCCTCGACCAGCGCCATGACCTCGCCGGACGCCGCGGCCGTCCGCTGCGCCAATTCGCGCAACTCGCCGGCGAGGGCGGACGGATCCGGCGCCGTCTCCGGCAGACTGACTTTCCCGTTCCGCGCGGTGGGCGCCGGCCGCTCCCTGGAAATGCTGCGCAGCAGCGCGGTCACGCTTGCCGCGGCGTCCTGCGCCGCGGCCCCTTCGCCGCGATAGCCGGCGAGCAGCGACCTGAGCGCGCCGCAGGCTTCGCGCAGGGCGCGCACGAGATCCGCGGTCAGCCGGCGCCGGCCCTTGCGCACGCCCTCGATGACCGCCTCGGCCTCTTCCGCCAGGATCGCCATGTCGCGGAAGCCGAAGGTGCCGCCGGAACCCTTGATCGAATGGGCCGCGCGACCGATATCCTCGAGCTGCGCCGGGTCGGGATCCTCCGGGTCGAGATGGAGCAGCAGCAGCTCCATCGTCGACAGATGCTCGGCTGTCTCCTCGAAGAAGACCGGGTGGAACTGGGTCATGTCGAGCGGCATGGCGGCTTGCTTGCGCGGGGATCAGTCGGCGGGCTTCGTCGCCGGCCCCGCCGGGGACCCGTCCCCTTCCGCTGCATTCGTCCCGGGCAGCTTGCCGTCGCGCAGGATGGCTTCCTCGGTCTTCCTGTTGAGGACGATGATGCCGATGCGGCGATTCTGCGGATTGAACGGATCGGCCGGATCGAAGAGCACCGTCGAGGCCTGGCCGACCACGCGGATCACCTTGCCGTCGGCCATGCCTCCCGCGACCAGTTCGCGCCGCGAGGCATTCGCCCGGCTGGCGGACAGCTCCCAGTTGCCGATGCCCTTGTCGCCGCCGGCGAAGGGCTTGGCGTCGGTGTGTCCGGAGAGGGAGATGCGGTTGTCCACTTCGTTGAGCGAACGGCCGATCTCGCGCAGGATGTCGCGCATGTAGGGCTTCAGCTCGGCGCTGGACAGGTCGAACATCGGGCGGTTCTTTTCGTCCACGATCTGGATGCGCAGTCCTTCGTTGGTGATGTCGAGGACCAGCTGTTTCTGGTACTGGTGCAGGGAGGGATTGGCCTCGATCGCCTTCTCGATCTTCTTCTTCAGTTCGTCGAGCTTCTCCCGTTCCTTGCGCTCCAGTTCGGCCTGCAGGGCGCGCGGATCGTAGGTCTTCTTCTCGGTCTTGGTCTGTCCGGCCTTGACCTGGCCGGCGATGCGGGTGAGGTCCATGCCGCCGCCCTGGAGGACGCTGGAGGCGTCGCCCGTGCCGGAGCCGCCCTGCATGGCGACCTTCAGCGGCGTCGCGAAATAATCGGCGATGCCCTTCAGGTCGCCCTTGGTGGTGGAGCCGAGCAGCCACATGAGCAGGAAGAAGGCCATCATCGCCGTGACGAAGTCGGCATAGGCGATCTTCCAGGCGCCGCCGTGGTGACCGCCGCCGCCCTTCCTGATCCGTTTGACGACGATGGGCCGCTGGGTCTCGTCGCTCACCTGTTCTTCCTCTGCTTGACCTCGTCCTCCAGCTCGCGGAAGCCCGGCCGCTCGGTCGAGTAGAGCACCTTGCGGCCGAATTCGACCGCCACCTGCGGCGCATAGCCGTTCATGCTGGCGAGCAGCGTGACCTTCATGCACTGGAGCATCTTGGTCGCCTCATGCAGCTTCTGCTCCAGCAGCGAGGCAAGCGGCGCGACGAATCCGTAGGAGAGCAGGATGCCGAGGAAGGTGCCGACCAGGGCGGCGGCGATCAGCTTGCCCAGCTCGGCGGGCGGAATGCCGACCGATTCCATGGTGTGCACCACGCCCATCACCGCGGCGACGATGCCGAAGGCCGGCAGGCCGTCGGCCAGCTTGGACAGCGCGTGGATCGGCACCTCGCCCTCGTGGTGGTGGGTCTCGATCTCGTTGTCCATCAGGTTCTCGATCTCGAAGGCATTCAGATTGCCGCCCACCATCATGCGCATGTAGTCGGTGAGGAATTCCATGGCGTGGTGATCGTTCTGGATGTGGGGGTACTTCGAGAAGATCGGGCTCGCCTCCGGATTTTCCACATCCGATTCGATGGACATCAGGCCTTCCTTGCGCACCTTGGCCAGGATCTCGTAGAGCATCGACAGCAGGTCGATGTAGAGTGCCTTGCTGAACTTCGATCCCTTGAAAAGGCTGGGCAAGGCCTTCAGGGTGGCCTTGATCGTCTTCGGGCTGTTGGCGACGAAGAAGGCGCCGAGGGCCGACCCGCCGATCATGATCAGTTCGACCGGCTGGAACAGCGAGGCCACGTGCCCGCCGGCCATGACGAATCCGCCGAACACGGCGCCGAGCACCACGACATATCCGATGATTACGAGCATCCCCGTATCTCTCTGTTCTTAATTGATATTCAGCTTCCGCAGGGGGGCGATGAGCTTGACAGGCATGTTTCGGATATCGGCCTGCCGCCGCGGAACTTGAGCGGGACAAAAAAAAGCCGCCCGGAATCGGAGAGGCCGGGCGGCGCGAGTCCCCTTGCTGAGCAAGGAGGAGGTCAGACGGTCTTCAAACGGTCATCGCGACCGCTTCCGCGTTGCGCTTGGTCTTGCCTGCCCGGGCCGGCACATGGCACAGGCCGCAGGCGTAATCCCGGGTCAGGTCGAGGGCATGGGCGACGAAATGGCCGCCGCAGTCCCTGCATTGCGCCATCTTCAGCATGTCGGCGTCGAAGAAGCGCACCAGCGTCCAGGCGCGGGTCAGCGAGAGCACGCACTCCAGCCCATGCAGCTCGATATGCTCGAGGTACAGGCGATAGGCCTTGACGACGGCCTTCAGGCCGCGCAGTTCGGTATTGCCGAGCATGAACTGGTAGAAGGACATGAACAGCGAGGCATGCACGTTCGGCTGCCAGGTGAGGAACCAGTCCGTCGAGAACGGCAGCATGCCTTTCGGCGGCGAGACGCCCTTCACTTCCTTGTACAGCTTGAGCAGGCGTTCGCGGGAAAGGTTGGTTTCGGCCTCGAGGAGCTGCAGGCGCGCACCCAGCCGGATCAGTTCGGCGGCCAGCTGGATTTCCTGCGCTTCGGTGACGACGCTCTTGTTTCGCATGGCGGCCGCCTCAGGCGATGGCCTCGACCGGCTTGGCGGAAGCCAGGATGGCGGCATGCGTATGGGCCGTGCCGCGGTCGCGTTCATGGCTGGAGAGCAGTCCGAGCAGCAGCTTGTCGTCGAAGCGGAAGCGGCACAGCACCATGTTTGAGCCGGCCATCTTCAGCACCTGTCCGGGTGTCAGGCGCTCGATCACGTCGGCCATGTCGGCACCGATGCCCAGGCGATACTGGGCGGTTTCGCGATCGGCCCGGATCAGCTGCTGGGCCAGCATCAGGTAAGTCAGGTTCAGTTCCTTGATTTCGTTGTAGGTGTCGGCACTGCTCATGTTTGCGCTCCTCCGCTCATTGGGGCCACCCGTTGGCCGGATGGCATGGCACCCCCTGGTGCCTTTGTTGAACGAATTCTGCAACTGATGCGCCGCCGGAAAAATCGGCCGCTCTCCGTATTTTGCGTACGAAATGAAACGGTCCGTCCTGTAGGGTTTTTTCCTACATGACGGACTTTCTCCTTCATAACGATTGGTTACGGCAGGCCGGGGAAAAACTTTAGGGGATTTTTGAAAAAAATATTCTCTTTCCGTTCAGCCGGTTGCAACTGGCCCTAGTGAAGGACGGCTCTTCCCTTGATTTGTTCCCCCACCAGCCGCTCGGTCAGGACTTCACTGTCGACCGGCCTGCTGAAGTGGAAACCCTGGAAGCGGTCGCACTGCGCCTTCTGCAGCAGTTCAACCTGGCGGGCCGTTTCCACCCCTTCGGCAATGGTCATCAGGCGCAGGCTCTTCGCCAGCGCCATGATGGTATGCACGATGGCCGTATCCTCGTCGTTGATGCCGACCGCACTGACGAAGGATTTGTCGATCTTGAGGATGTCGATGGGAAAACGCTTCAGATAGGACAGGGAGGAATAGCCCGTGCCGAAGTCGTCGATGGAGAGCTTCACGCCCATGTGCTTGAGCGCCCGCAACATGCCGACGGCGGACTCGGCGTCGTGCATGACCACCGATTCGGTGATTTCCAGCGTCAGGGCCTGCGGCCGCAGCCCGGAGTCCGCCAGGGCACGATTGACGATGTCGAGCAGGCGCGGCTGGGCAAACTGCACGGCGGACACGTTCACGGAGATCGACAGGTCGGTAAATCCCTGGTCGTGCCAGGCCTTGGCCTGGCGGCAGGACTGGCGCAGCACCCACTCGCCGATATCGACGATCAGCCCCGACTCGTCGGCGATGGGGATGAAGCGGTCGGGCGGAATGAGGCCGCGCTCGGGATGCCGCCAGCGCACCAGCGCCTCGGCGCCGACGGTACTCAGGGCGGCGGCATCGACGCAGGGCTGGAATTGCAGGAACAGTTCGTTGCGCTCGATGGCATGGCGCAGCTCGCTTTCCATGGCGATCCGCTCGGCCGAGGTGGCGTTCATTTCCCGCACGTAGAAACGATAGCCGTTGCCGCCGCCGCGCTTGGCGTTGGCCATGGCCGTCTCGGCGTTCATGAGGAGGTCATACACCTGGCGGCCGTCTTCCGGAACCAGTGCGACGCCGATGGAGCAGGTCAGATACAGCTCGATGCCGGCGTGCACGAACGGCGCCTCGAAGGCCTGTTTCAGCCATTCCGCAAAATTCTGTACCGCGATCCTGTCGGTCAGGCCGGGATAGAAGATGCCGAACTCGTCGCCGCCGAAGCGGGCCAGTATGGCGCCGGACTCGGCGGCGCACTCCTTCAGCCTGGCCGCCGCCTGGCGCAGGATCTCGTTGCCGGCCTCGTAGCCGAAGGAACTGTTGATGCGCAGGAAGCGGTCGAGATCGATGTAGAGCAGCGTGCCGCAGGGCGTCTTGCCGAGCGATTCGCATTCGGCAATGCACTCGGTGACGCGGGCGCAGAAATAATTGTGGTTGGGCAGGTTCGACAGCTTGTCGAAATAGGCCAGCTCCATGATGCGCGTGTCGGCCTGCCGCACCGCGCTGCGCGCCGCCGCCCCCTTCAGTTCGCGCTCGATGACGGGAATCAGCCGCGCGAAATTGCCCTTCTGGATGTAGTCGTTCACCCCCTCGCCCATCGCCGAATAGGCCGCCTGGTCGCTGATGTGGCCGGAGTAGATGATGAAGGGAATGTCCTTGCCGCTCTGCTTGAGGATCTCCAGCGCCGTCAGGGCGTCGAAGCCCGGCATGGAATGGTCGCAGATGATGACATCCCAGTCGCCGGCGCTGAGCGCATCGCTCATCTCCGATCCGGTGTCGACCCGCTTGTAGTCGACCTTGGCGCCGCGCGAAGCCAGCTCCGAGTAGAGCAGGAATGCGTCGTCCTCGGAGTCATCCACAATCAGCATGCTGATGGGCTGCTCCCGCAACAACATGTTCATGTTCGCACGTTCCATCACGGTCCGGTCTTGTCCGAATAATAGCGATACGTCGGGGTTGACCGGTAAACGGCTGAACGGATGGAAACTTTAGGGAGCTTGCGTTAATTATTTAACACTTTGGGCTCAAGGACTTGCTCAGGACTGCGGCGAGGCGATCCGATTCCCGCCCTGCTGCTTGGCGAGATAAACGCCCTCGTCGGCGCGTTTTATCAGTGCATCGACATTGGCCATGGATGCCTCGCGCATCGCCACGCCTGCGCTCATGCCGGCCTTCAGGCGCTGACCGCCCACCTCGACAGGCGCCTGCTCGACGGCACGCCGTATGCGTTCGGCGCAGGCGAGCGCCGCCTGCAACGGAGTGTCCGGGCAGATGACCAGGAATTCGTCGCCGCCCGTGCGGCACACCACGTCCTGGCTGCGCACGGCGCTGCGAATGGTCGACGCCACCTGCTTCAGGTAGGCGTCGCCGATATCGTGTCCGTTGGCGTCATTGACCTGCTTGAACTGGTCGAGGTCGATCACCATGCAGGCCAATGGCCGCTTGTTGCGCACGCTGGCCGCCCACTCCTGCTCCATGTGCGCCATGGCATGGCGGCGGTTGGGCAGCCCGGTCAGGTCGTCGGTCAGCGCCGCCTCCTGCAGCCGGCGGTTGGAGATCGACAGTTCCGCGGCGAAACGCCGCAGCTCCTCGCGGTCGTGTTCTATCTCCCGATGCAGATGCACGATGCGCCGGCTCGCGCGCAGACGCGCCGCCAGCAGGCGCGGCTCGACGGGCTTGGCCAGATAGTCGTCCACGCCGACCTCGAAACCCCTGGCCAGCGTCTCGCCGCTTTCGTGCGCCGTCAGCATCAGGATGTAGATGCCGCGCCCCAGACGCGTCTCGCGCAATGCCCGGGTGACCTCGAGGCCATCCGGTTGCGGCAGGCTGCGGGCGGCGATGAGAACATGCGGCTGGACTTCCAGGGCAAGGCGCAGCGCCTCCTGTCCGTCGGCCGCCTCGACAACCTCATAGCCGTCCTGTTCCAGCGTCGCGCGTGCCAGGGCACGGACCGCCTGCTCGGCATCCGCCACCAGAACACGCAGGCACGACGGCCCGGATGCCTTCGCCGGAGCCTCCTCCTTCGCCGTCGAACTGGCCAGCTGATCGAAACTCGGCAAGGGCGATGCGGCCACGTTGAGGATGGTGGCCCACTCCCGCCACTCCGCCACGACGCCATCGCATAGCTGAATGAGGTCGCCGTTCTCGATCGACAGGCGCGCGCCCAGCACGAACAGGCGCGGCATGGCCGCCGTCCGTCCTGCCTCGTCCGCAATGCAGATGTCGGCGATCAGCCGGGACAGCGCCAGCGACTGGACCAGCGCATACTCGCGGCTGCTCCTCGAGAAAACCGTCTCGTCGCACTGCTCGTGGGCATGCACGACGTCGCAGAAGATCTTCGGCAGCCCCCAGTCCGACAACATGGCGACCGTCAGGTCGCGGTGATTCATGGCGAACCGCTCCGCTTCCAGGCCGGCCAGGTCGGTCTGGCGGGTTTTCGACGCCACGCGAAGGACGGCGGAATAGTCCTCCGGATACAAGGTCGCCAGGGCCAGCTCGCCGACCCGGGCCAGCAGCCCGACGGAAAACGCCTCTTCGGCCTGCGCCGCGCGCGTGCGCAGGGTCAGTTCCTGCAGGGCAATGCCGCAGGCAAGCGATGCCGTCCAGAAATGCGGGTAATCGAAACCCTTGCAGGCGCCATCCTTGTACTGCGACAGGAGCGAGAATCCCAGCGCCAGGTTGCGCACTGCCGGCATGCCGAGCACGACCAGGGCTTCCTGCACCGATACGACGGGGCGGCCGGGGTTGGCGTTTACGGAATTGGCGGCCTTGATGAGCCGGCCGACGAAGGCGGGATCGGATTTGATGATCCGCGCCAATTCGGCCATGGAGGCGTCCTCCTTCTGCGTCAGGCGCATGATGGCCAGAGCCACCCCCTTGGGCGAGGGCAGGTTGCCGGAGGCTTTCAGTTTCTCGAATTTGGAGAGATCCATCGGGATCATGGACGGACGGGGCTGTGAATTGATTTCAGGGCGGCAAAGCGCCTGCCTCTTGGCTTTACGGCAGGCGGGACGGTTTCTTTAGACATCCGCCATGAAGGTAGAATAGCCCGATGAATTACTGTAGCCACTGCGGCGCCCCGGTCGGCCTGAAGATCCCGGCAGGCGACACCCTGCCGCGCCACGTCTGCGAGCGCTGCGGCACCATCCATTACCTGAACCCGAAGCTGGTGATCGGCGCCATTCCCGAGTGGGAGGACAAGATCCTGCTGTGCCGCCGCGCCATCGAACCGCGCTCGGGCTTGTGGACGCTGCCGGCCGGCTTCATGGAAAACGCCGAGACCACCGCCGAGGCGGCGGCGCGGGAAACCCTGGAGGAGGCGTGCGCGCGCGTCGAGATCGGCGAAATGTTCACCTTCATCAACGTCCCGCACATCAACCAGGTGCATATCCTCTACCGGGCACGGCTGCTCGACCTGGATTTCGCGCCCGGCCAGGAGTCCCTGGAGGTCCGGCTCTTCGAGGAAGCGGCCATCCCCTGGAAGGAAATCGCCTTCCGCACCATCGGCCTGACTTTGCAGCACTATTTCGAGGACCGGAAGGCCGGATCCTACGGCTTTCACGCCAGGGACCTGGTTTTCTCCCCCAAGTAGTCTTACTGCACGTCGGCCAGGTCGAACACCACCGGCAGGCGCACGGCGAACTCCTGGCCGCGCAGCGAGTCCGGCAGTGCCGCAGAGGCCGCCGCATGAGACATCATGGCGACCGCCTCGCGGTCGAGAATTTCATGACCGCTCGAGCGCGCCAGCAGTATCTGCCGGGCACGCCCCTGCCGCGAGACATCGACCTGGACTTCCGCCGTCCCCGTCCAGCCGCGTTCGAGCGCCAGCGGCGGATAACGGCGGTGGCTTCGCGCCTCACGCGCGAGGCCGATGCGATAGACGCGAATACCATCGGCATCCGGCCCGGCGGCCGCCTCCGCCGACGCCACGGCGCCCCCCCTGTCGGGGACGGCCGTTGCCGCCTGGCTGGCCATCCCGTGTGCGCCGGCAGCGGAAACGGCCGGCCCTGTCCTGTCCGCCACAGCCTGGATGCCGGTCGCCGCCCCCCGTGGCGGGGCCGGTTTCGTCGCAGGCTTGCGTGAAGGCGCGGAAATACCCGGCCCTGGCGCAGCGGCTGGCACAGGGGCTGCGGCTGCACGCAGGGTGGCGGCCATGGGCACCGAACCGGCCTGCCGGGCGATGCCCGGGTAGGCCGGCCAAAACAGGAAGAAATGCAGGACGACGGAAAATGTCAAAGCCGGCAGGAAGGCGCTGCCGCTTCGATCTTTCCCCACAAGGCTTTGAAAACTCACGATGCTCTGATACGCTACGGCAACATTATGATTTTACACCGAAGATCGGACGGAAAATCGTCATGCCCAACTCGGGTCATCCACTCATTCTGACGCTCGACATGAATGGGGCACCGCACCGCTGGGTGACCTGGCAGCACGCCTGCTTTTATTACGCCAAGAATCTCGTCGCCTGGGTCGCCGGCGACCACAGCTTCACCTTCCACGGCGGCATGAGCCGCAGCACCGGCGAACGATCCTTCATCACGGTCGACAGCATCATCGCCATCAAGGGCAAGGCGCTGGCGCCGCGCGCCCGTTCCGCCGTGCCGCCGCTGAACAACCGCGAACTGTTCCACCGCGACCGCCACACCTGCGCCTACTGCGGCCACGAGTACTCCTTCCTGCGCCTGACGCGCGACCACATCCAGCCCGTCTCCCAGGGCGGCCGCGACCTGTGGATGAACGTCGTTACCGCCTGCCGCCACTGCAACCAGAAGAAGAGCGGGCGCACGCCGGAGCAGGCCGGCATGGAACTGCTCTACACGCCCTACGTGCCGAACAAGGCCGAGTTCCTCATCCTCTGCAACCGCCATATCCTTGCCGACCAGATGGATTTCCTGGCGGCCAGCATAAGTCCGGACCGGATGGACAGGTTTAAAGCCTTGCGAGCGTAGGGTATCGACGTAAAGCGGTTGTCTATCGACAGCCTGAACTAAATGGACGGCCGGAGCCTCGGCTGTCCATTTTTCCTATCGCTTCGCTGGTGCGGAATATCTGCTGAACTGACCGCCTGGTTGCGTTTGATGTGACCACCTAGTCTCATTGAAGTGACCATCCAGCATCCGGCAACCAACGGCCAAGTTCGGAACTACGGTCAGGCTAAGGCAACGTCTCAAACTCGGCCGAAGCGGCCATTCACGGCATGATGAGGGCAGCCATGTGGTAGGTAAATTGAATGTCCGTTCCCCTGCCAAATCTAACTGGCACATTCGACTTAAAGCCGCAATTTTCTTCTTGGAAGAACCTCAGCCGATTATGGAAAGAAACGGCATCGATATCGAAAGTCTCCATCGGCCTAGCGTCACTCTCTGACACGCCGCATCACAACTTCTTTACTATCGGGCCTCTTGCAGCGCAGACGCCAGTCGTCGCCGTGCCTCAGGTGGTCGCATGCGAGTTGTGTGCCGTCGGGTGCCGTCAGGATGGTGGAACCGAAAAGGAAATCCATTTCCTGCTTGATGTGCGGGTGTTTGTGAGCGGGATCCCAGCCGAACCGAAGCGCCTGTTCGCCGGTCGTGTCTTTGCGAGCTTCTCCGGCCACGCCGGCGTAGGTTTTGCCATCAAGGGTTACAGCGATACGTGCAACGCCCGCCAGGATGGGGCTCTCCACAGTCGCCGAAGCAGCATTGCCCGATACGGGCTTGAGCAGCGACGTTTGTGTGCAGCCTGACAGTCCTCCCGTCGCCGCGGCAAGGGCCAGAGCAATCGAAGCGATCCTCATGAATCGATTCCTTGATTGAGGCCGGCTGCGAGGTGCCATCCTTCTCATCGTCCGCCTCAGCGAATCTCAATTGCGCGTTGAATGTCGCTCACGAAGATCCACCCCGCCTCGGCCTGCCCGGTGTGCCCCGCACGGGCGATGACATCGACCAGCGCGTCGGCCGCCTCGTCCGGGCAGGCCAGTTCCAGCCGGTATTCGGCGACGACGGCCTCGGCCAGTTCCATGGAGTAGTGCTGCTGCGTCGGGTCGCCGCTGGCGAGCGGCCGCTGCACCTGGGATACGGTGATGTTGTGGCAGCCGGCGCCGGCGGTGCCCAAGTCGCACAGGCCCGACTCCCGCAGCGCCTGGAGTACGTCGGCGATACGGTGCTGGCGGATGAATGCCCTGATCTCTTTCATGCCGATTCTCCCTCGGTCGCTTACTCGAAACGGAAAGGGATGCGCGTTCCCTCGTTGGTGACGCAATAGCCCGCCGGCGCGCCAATTGCCTGCCATGCGACGACACATCGCAGCGTGGCACCGTCTCCGGCAGTCAACTTAGGCTCGGCCGAATACACATAATGGTTGGTATCTGCGCCGGACTCGATGTTCCGGAAATGCCGGATGTCGGTGCCGTATTGACGACGCAGCGCTGCCAGGTTCGGCTGGCGCTGGACGGCGAAGCCCCGGCCCTCGTAACGCTTGCCGCGGAACTCCAGGGCCATGAGCGGCGCCTCCTGTCCCTCGTGCCTGAACACGCCGAGCGTGAGTGCCGGATCGCTGTCTTCTGGGATCAGGCTGGTGTGGATGTGTCCGGCGCATCCGGCGAGCGCGAGCGCCGCCAGGCCGGCCGATACTGCAAGCAAGGTTTTCATGATGTTTCCTTTCCGTTCGATCAAACCGATGGTTTCCTGCGCTCCGCCCGCGTTTCCACCCACTCGTACATGAGCGGCAGGAGCAGCAGGGTCAGCGCCGTGGAGGTGAACAGCCCGCCCACCACCACGGTGGCCAGCGGCCGCTGGGTTTCCGCGCCCACGCCCTGCGAGAGCAGCATCGGAATCAGGCCGAGGATGGCCACCGAGGCGGTCATCAGCACCGGACGCAGGCGCAGGCTCGCGCCCCGGCGCACCGCCTCGCGGATCGACAGGCCCTGGCGGCGCTGGTCGTTGAGGAAGGACACCAGCACGATGCCGTTGAGCATCGCCACGCCAAACACGGCGATGAAGCCGATGGCCGAAGGCACCGACACGTACTGCCCGGTGATCGCCAGGCCGAACACGCCGCCGATGACGGCGAAGGGCACGTTGGCGATGATGAGCCCGGCGTGGGTGAGGGAATTGAAAGCGGTGTAGAGCAGCAGAAAGATGAGGCCGATGGTGAGCGGCACAATCAGCGCCAGCCGCGCCATGGCGCGCTGCTGGTTCTCGAAGGCGCCGCCCCACTCGATCCAGTAGCCCTCGGGCAGCTTCACCTGGCTCCTGATTTTCGCATCGGCCTCCTTGACGAAGCCGTCCACGTCGCGGCCCTTCACGTCCATCTGCAGCACCGCATAGCGGCTCAACTGCTCGCGGCGGACGAAGGTATAGCCCTCGTCCATTTCCACCGTGGCGACGCGCGAGAGCGGCACCAGTGCCCCGGTCTGGGTGCGCAGCGGGATGTCGCCGATCGCCTGCAGGCTGTCGCGGAAGGCCGGATCGAGCCGCACCTGGATGTCGAAGCGGCGCACGCCGTCGAGCAGCGTGCTGACGGCCTTGCCGCCGATGCCGGCCTGGACCACTTCGAGGATCTCGTCGGCATTGATGCCGAAGCGCGCCGCCTCCTCGCGCCTGACTTTCACCACGATCTGCGGCTTGCCCTTGTTGGCTTCCAGCGAGAGATCGGCCACCCCCGCCACCTTGCCCAGCACCGGCTTGATCTCGGCCGCCAGGCGGTCGAGCGCGGCCAGATCGGGTCCGTAGAGCTTGAGGGCCAGCGTCGCGCGCACGCCGGAGATCAGCTCCTCGACCCGCATCTGGATCGGTTGGGTGTTGCCCAGCACGACGGTCGGGATGGCTTTCTCCAGCGCCTCCTTCATGCGGTCGGAGAGTTCCGGCATGGTGAGCTTCTCCGGCCACTCGTCGCGCGGCTTCACGTCCACCAGCACTTCCATGTAGTTGGCGTCGGTGGTTTCCCCCTTCTCGGCGCGGCCGATGGTGGCCAGCACCGATTGGGTCTGCGGGAATTGCTCCTTCAGCACCGCATTCATCCTCTGCGAGACGCGCACCGATTCCTCCAGCGAGGTGGAAGGAATGCCGGTGACGCGGAACATGATGGCGCCCTCCTGCAGCGTCGGCATGAATTCCTTGCCGAGGAGGGGAAAGGCGGCGAGCGCCGCCGCCAGCAGCGCGCCCGCGGCGACGAAGACTTTCTTCTTGTTCTCCAGCGCCCGGTCGAGCAGCGGCAGGTAGACACCCTTGACCCAGCGCACCAGGAAGGTGTCCTTCTCTTCCTTGGGCTTGAGGATCAGCGCCGAGAGCACCGGCACCAGGGTCAGCGTCAGGACGAGCGAGCCGACCATGGCGAAGGTGATGGTGAGCGCCATCGGCTTGAACAGTTTGCCCTCCAGGCCGGTGAGCGAGAAGAGCGGCAGGAACACCACGATGATGATGAGGATGGCGAAGGCGATGGGGTTGATCACCTCGCGCGCCGCCTCCAGGATGACATGGGTGCGGTTCGCCGCCTTCCCCGCCTGGTGGGAGAGCAGGCGGAAGCCGTTCTCCACCATCACCACGGCGCCGTCCACCATCATGCCGATGCCGATGGCCAGCCCCGCCAGCGACATCAGGTTGGCCGAAAGATTGAAGTGCTGCATCAGCAGGAAGGCGATCAGCATGGCCAGCGGCAGGGTGACGATCACCACCAGCGCCGAGCGCACCTCGCCGAGGAACAGAAAGAGCACGATGGCCACCAGGATCGAGCCCTCGACCAGCGCGCTTTCCGCCGTCTTCATGGCCTTCTCGACGATGTCGGTGCGGTCGTAGACGGGATTGAGCGTGACGCCGGCGGGCAGCGCCTGCCGGGCAAGGTCGAGCTTGCGCTTCACCGCGTCCACCACGTTCTTGGCGTTCTCGTTGATGCGGGCCAGCGCGATGCCGAGGGCCACCTCCCGGCCGTCGCGGGTGACGGCGCCGAAGCGCAGCGCCGGACCCTCCTTCACCTCGGCCACCTCGTGCACGTGGATCGGCACGCCCTCGCGTTCGGCGACGACGATGTTGCCGATGTCTGTGGTGTCGGCCACCAGCCCCAGGCCGCGCACCAGGTACTGCTCCTGGCCGAGGTTCACGTACTGGCCGCCCACCTGCCGGTTGTTGGCGGCGAGCGCCTCCATGACGGACTTGAAGCTCAAGCCGTACTTGATGAGTTTCTGCGGGTGGATATGCACCTGGTACTGCTTCTCGAAGCCGCCCCAGGTGGTGACGTCATCCACGCCCGCCGCGGTGCGCAGCATGAGCCGCACGTTCCAGTCGTGCAGGGTGCGCAGGTCCATGGCGGAGAGCTTCTTGTCGGCCGACTCCACCGTGTACCAGAACACCTGGCCGAGGCCGGAACTGTTCGGCCCCAGGCTCGGCTCGCCATAGCCGGCCGGGATGCGCTCCTTCGCTTCCAGCAGCTTCTCGCCGACGAGGCGCCGGGCGAAGTAGATGTCCACGTCGTCCTTGAAGTAGATGCCGACGTAGGACAGGCCGAACAGCGACACCGAGCGGATCTGCTCGACGCCGGGCAGCCCCGCCATGGCGGTCTCGATGGGCGAGGTGAGGAGCTTCTCCACGTCCTCGGCGGCGAGCCCGGGCGACTCGGTGTAGACGTTCACCTGGTTCGGCGTCACGTCGGGGAAGGCATCCACCGGCACGGCAAGGAAGGCGCGCACGCCGAGAAAGACGACGAGGCCGAAGCCCACCAGCACCAGCAGCTTGTAGCGCAGGGAAAGATCGACGATTTTATTCAGCATGTCGTCCCCCTCAGTGGGCGTGGCCTTCGCCAAGCTGCGATTTCATGATCCTCGCCTTGAGGGCGTAGGTTCCCGCCGTCACCACCTTGTCGCCCGCGGCGAGCCCGGCCTTCACCACGACGCGGCCGCGCAGCTTCTCGCCGAGTTCCACCGCGCGCGGCTCGAAGCCGCCGTGCTCTTCGATGAAGACCGTCGGCTGGCCTTGCATCAGCACCACCGCCTCCTCCGGCAGGAGCAATCCCTTGCCCTTGCCGCCGGTGCCACTCGTACGAATGGCCGCGGTGGCGAACATCTCGGGCTTGAGTCGCCCATCGGCGTTGGCGACCTCGACCCGCGCCGACACGGTGCGCGTCTCCTTGTCGACCACGGCGGCGATGTAGGTGAGCTTGCCCGCGAAGGTTTCGTCGGGATAGGCGGCGACCGTCACCACGGCCTCCGCCCCGACCTTGACGCGCCCAAGATCCTTTTCGAACAGATTGGCCTCGATCCACAGCCTGGAGAGGTCGGCTACGGTAAACAGCGGTTTGTCCGGCTGGGCCAGCTCGCCGAGGATGGCGTGCTTCTCGATCACCGTGCCGGCGAACGGCGTCGTGAGCGGGAAGGCGGACACCGCCTTGCCGTCGGCGGCTGGCGCCGGGCTCACGCCCAGCATGCGCAGCCGGTCTCCGGCGGCGGCGAGCGCCGCCTTCGACTTCTCGTACTCGGCGTGGGCGCGCAGATGGTCCTTGCGGGCGATGATCTGCTCGCCGTGGAGCGCCTCGGCGCGCTCGAAATCCGCCTTGGCCAAGGCCTGCGCCGTCCGCGCCTGGAGCCAGGCCGAATGCGCCTCGCCCACTTCGAGGCTGTCGAGCACGGCGAGCGTCTGGCCGGCCTTGACGGCATCGCCGAGATTGGCGGGAACCTTGACGACGCGCCCCGGCACGCGCGGCGCCACGTGGGCGATGCGGTCCTGGTTGGGGCGGATGGTGGCGGTCACCGTGAGCTGCTCGCTGACTTCCTGCTCCTGCAGTTCCTCGGTCTTGATGCCGGCGGCGGCGATCTCCTCGGCGCCGAGCTTGAGCTGCTCTTCCTCGCCGTGCCCGTCTTCATGCCCGCCGGATTTTTCGGCTTCGTGTCCGTGCTTGTCTGCCGTCTTGCCGGCGGCGGCGCTCTTGGCGGCGCCGTCCTGCGGCGACTGACTTTTGTCGCAGCCGGCCAGCGCCAGGGCCGCGAGGCAGAGGGTCATGAGGATGGCCCGATGGAATGTGTTCTTCATGTCATTCGATCCGTTGTGCGTGTTTTCGAAAGTGCGCGGCGGTGCGGCGGCATGCCTCATTGCCCACCTCGCCAGCCCGCCGCCTGCTCCAACTCGATGCGCGTCAGGGCGAAATCGGTGGCGGCCTCCAGCACCTCGCGCCGGGTGTCGAGCACCTGGCGGGTGGCGAACAGGAGCTGCGTCAGGCCGATCTCGCCGGCGCGGTAGGCGGCGGCGGACAGGCGCTGGTTATCCTGCAGGCGCTGCAGGACGAACTGCTCCAGCCGCCTGACCCGTTCGCGCACGCTGCCAAGCTTCTGCCAAAGGGCGAGGACCGTCGCCTGGGTGTCGCGGACGGCGGCCTGCCGCTCGATCTGGGCCTGGGTGAGTTCGGCCGTCGCCTTGCCGATGCCGGTCGCGTTGCGGCGAAACAGCGGCAGGGGCAGCGAGACGGAGATGCCGCTGATCCGCTCGCGCGCGTCGCCCGGGCCTTCGCGGCCCGAGAACAGCCCGATGGTGACGTCCGGATAGGCGGCGGCACGTTCCAGCCCGAGGCGGCTGCGGGCCGCCTGTTCGCGGTGGTCGAGGGCGCGCAGCCGGGGCCGCGCCGCTGCGGCGGCGAGCAACTGATCCAGGGTGTAAGGGAAGACGGCGTCGGCCGTAAGCGTTCCCTGCGCTTCCGGCAGCATCGGCGCCGGCAGTTGCAGGGCGGCGGCGAGATCGGCGCGGGCCTGGAGGAGCTGCTCGCGCACCACCTCGAGCTGGTTGCTCGTGCGGCCCAACTCGACTTCGGCAAGATTGCTGTCGAGCCGCGTGTCCTCGCCCGCTTCGAAGCGCTTGCGGGCGACGCCTGTGTTGTCGCGGATCAGGGCGACGAGTTCCGCCTCCATGGCGGCGCGCGACTGCAGGCCGAGCACGCGGACGAATTTCTGCTCGACCTCGGCACGCACCTGGCGGCGCGTCTCCTCGACGAGTTCCTTCAGCGCCGCCAGCTCCTGCTCGGCCGCTTCCCGCCGATGTCCGTGCTGGCCGGCGATCTCCAGGGCCTGTGAGAGCTCCGCTCGCCATTCGCGCTGCGTGTCGTGGCCGAGGCCAGGCTGGGGCACCTGCCGCCGCGCGCGCTCGGCGGCGAGTTGCGGGTTGTTCCAGAGCAGGCCGCGGGCATCGGCAAGCTGCCCCTCGGCGGCGGCGAGGTTGGCCTGCGCCGCCTGGAGGACGGGGTTGGCCTGCTCGGCGAGCTGCCAGGCGCGTTCCAGGGTCAGCGGCGGTTCGGCCGCCGACGCGGCCAGGGCCGGCAGCGAGAGCGCCAGCGCCGCCGCCATGCGGGCCAGGCGCCCGCGGGTTCCATGCGTGATCGAAAACATGATTCGTCGAAATCTCCGGTGGATGGATCGGGGAGAAATCCGACGGAACGCCGCCGCGCCGCGGCGCGGGGAGACAACATCAAAGGGAAAACGTCAGGCGTTCCGCCGGATCAGGCGAAACGCAACCACTTGGGCCGCTCGGGGCCGTCCGGGAAGTACGAGAGGGGAATTTCAGGCTGCGGCTCGACCGCCATGCTGTCGCAGACGTAAGCCGGCATCGCGACGGCCGGCACGGTGGCGCAGGTTTGCGCCAGGTGGCAGTAGCCGCAGTCGGTATGCGCCTTGCCCGGCGCGCCGTCGTCCTTCCCGGCCGGCTGCACATGCTTGTGGTCGTGATGGCCAAAGTGCTGCGCGGCCGCGCCGGTCTCGTGCTGGCAATAGGCATTCACTGCCGCCCAGGTGAACTGGAGCGGCAGCATCAGCATCGTCAGCACGAGCAGAAGACGTTTCATGGCCGGTGAATTGTATCCGCGGCCGGGGATTCGGGCAATCGTGCCTCGCCGCGGATGCGGCCGACGTTGCGGTTCATCCGCTGGCGCACGACATGCTGGAACAGCCAGCGTTTGAAGCCGCCCAGATTCGTACCGTGGCGGGCGTAGAAGTCGTCCGGGCTGTCGAAGACGCCGAAATCGCGGTTGATGCCGTCCTTCTGGATATAGGTGTCGGCGCCCTGCCAGTCGACCGGCGGGTTCTGCAAGTCGGGCGTGGCTGCGCCGAAGCCGCAGAATGCCCCCCGGTGGCCGGCGAAGCGCTGCTGCAGCTGCTGCAGATACGGCTTGTCGAGGATGAAGCCTTCCAGGTTCACCCAGCGTCCGGCGTAGAGAACCTCCACCCAGCTGTGCAGGATGCTGCGCGGCGCGAGCAAATAGGCCGTGCCGGTGACCGCGCCTTTCTGCAGCGCCTTGTCGATCGTGAAGCCATGCAGGCGGCAGGGAATACCGCTGCCGCGCAGCAAGGCCATCAGCAGCGTGCCCTTGGTGTTGCACTGGCCGATGCCGTCCGCCAGCACCTGCGAGGCCGACAGGTCGTCGGAGCGGTTGTAGCCGAAGGGAATGGCGTCGCGCACGAAATCGTAGATCGCGCCGATGCGCTCGTATTCCGGCAGTGCGCGCCAGCCCTGTTCGCGGATCAGGGCTTCAATGCGCGAATGCCGGTAATCGAGCAAGGCGGTCGGCTGCAGCAGCCGTTCTGTCTCAGACATTTTTCCGCCCCGCTCGCAACAGCCGCAGACCGTTGCCGACCACCAGCAGGCTCGCCCCCATGTCGGCGAACACCGCCATCCACAGCGTCGCCTGGCCGGCCAGCGCCAGAGCGAAGAACACCGCCTTGATGCCGAGGGCGAGCGAGATGTTCTGCCACAGCACGTGCGACGTGCGGCGGCTGAGTTCGATGAAGCGCGGCAGCTTGCGCAGGTCGTCGTCCATCAGCGCCACGTCGGCGGTCTCGATGGCGGTGTCGGTGCCCGCCGCGCCCATGGCGAAGCCGATGGAGGCGCGGGCCAGGGCCGGCGCATCGTTGATGCCGTCGCCCACCATGCCGACTTCGCCGTGGCGGGCGATAAGCTCGTCGATGGCGGCGAGCTTGTCCTCGGGCAGCAGATCGCCGCGGGCGTCGTCGATGCCGACCTGGTCGGCGATGGCGCGCGCCGTCGTCCGGTTGTCGCCGGTGAGCATCACCGAGACCACGCCGAGCGCATGGAGGTCGCGGATCGCCTCGGCGCTGTGGCCGCGCACGGTGTCGGCCACGCCGAACACGCACAGCGGCTCGCGCTCGGTGACGAGCACTACGGCCGTCTTGCCTTCCCGCTCCAGGCGCTGGAGCACTTCTTCGACGTGCGGACCGCAGACGGCGAGTTCCTCCACCAGGCGGTGGTTGCCGACGTAGTACAACTGCCCCGCCACTGTGCCCTTCGCTCCCCGGCCGGCCAGCGCTTCGAAGGCGTTAACGTCCAGCAGGGGCCGCCCGGGTTCCTGCCAGGCGGCAACGATTGCGGCGGCGACCGGGTGCTCGGAATGGGCATCGACGCTGGCGGCGAGCTGCAGCAGCTCGTCGGCCGGCCGGGCGTTCAGCCGCACCACGTCGGTCAGCACCGGCCGCCCGTGGGTGAGCGTGCCGGTCTTGTCGAGGGCGACGGCCTTGATGCGGCGGCCGTTTTCCAGATGCACGCCACCCTTGACGAGGATGCCGTGGCGGGCCGCCGCCGCCAGGCCGCTCACCACCGTGACCGGCGTCGAGATCACCAGCGCGCAGGGGCAGGCGATGACCAGCATCACCAGCGCCTTGTAGAACCAGTCGAGGAAGGCGGCGCCGAAGAAGAGCGGCGGTATCAGCGCCACCAGCACCGCGAAGGCCACCACCGCCGGCGTGTAGTAGCGCGCGAACTGGTCGACGAAACGCTGCGTAGGCGCGCGCTGCCCTTGCGCCTCCTGCACGGTGTGGATGATGCGGTCGAGCGTGGTGCCACCCTTGTTGGCCGTGACGCGGAACTCGAAGGCGCCGCGCTCGTTTACCGTGCCGGCGAAGACGGCATCGCCGGCTGCCTTCTCCACCGGCATGCTCTCGCCGGTGATCGGCGCCTGGTTCACCGCGCTGGCGCCGGCCGTCACCACGCCGTCGAGGGGGATGCGCTCGCCCGGCTTGACGCGCAGCGTCTGGCCGACCTGGATTTGCGCCGCCGGCCGCTCCACCCACGCGCCGTTCTCCAGCCGCACGGTCGCCGTCTCCGGCGCCATTGCCATCAGGCCGCGCACCGCGTTCCTGGCGCGCTCCAGCGACAGCGTCTCGATCAGTTCGGCCAGGGCGAAGAGGAAGATCACCACCGCCGCTTCCGGCCACTCGCCGATGGCCACCGCGCCGATCATGGCGACGCTCATCAGGAAGTTCATGTTGAGGGTGAAGGTCTTCAGCGCGATCCAGCCCTTCTTCAGTGTGCCGAGCCCGCCCGTGGCGATGGAGAGCAGGGCGAGGCCGATCACCGGCAGCGAGGTCTCGTCGGCGCCCGACCAGGCGAGCGCCTCGGCGGCCAGCGCGGCCGTGCCGGAGACGGCCATCAGCAGCCGGGTCCGCGCCGGCACGGCGGGCGCCTCGGCCGCGCGGTCGCTTGCGCACGACGTGCAGGCGGCCGGCTGCTGCGGCCCGGCGCGCATGCCGATCTCGCCCAGCGCACCGAGGATCGGCCCGTCGTCGGGCAGGCGGTGGCCGACGGTGAGCCGGCGCTCCATCAGGTTGAAGGCCAGTTCCTCAATGCCCGGCACGGCGCCGAGGCGCTTGCGGATCAGCGCCTCCTCCGTCGGGCAGTCCATGTTGGCGATGACGAATGTCGATTGCTTCATGATGTTCCTGAGTCGGTTACCGGGTGGATCGAGAGGCGCGGCGCGGAAGCGGTCGCGCCCCGCCGGCTCACTTCGGCTGCGGCCACATCCAGTGCTGATGCTGCATCATGTGGTCCATCATCATCTGCTGCATTGGCATGTACCGCTCCATCATGTATTGGCGCTGACGGAGCTGCTCGGGCGTCATGCGCCGGTAGTCCCCCCACATCGGGCCGCCCATCATGTGGCCCCCCATGCCCATCATCGGGCCGCCGCCCATGCCCATCATGGGACCGCCGGCGCAGCAGCCCATCATGCCCGGCCCCCACATGCCCTGCATCAGCTGCATGTTGTTCTGCATCGTGGCCCAGTGCTCCTGCAGCAGTTTCTGCCGCGCCTGCGGGTCCTGCGTCTGGCGCAGCCTGTCCATCTGTTCCTGCATCTTCTTCATGTTCTCCTGCGCCTGCGCCATCTGCCGGTCGAACTCGGCGGTGTCAGGGGCGGCCGGCTTCGCCTTGCCGCCCGGGGCGGGCGGTGCGTCGGCGGCCAGGAGCAGCGGCGCCGGCATCGCCAGCGCCGCGATCATTCCCATCGTCAGCAGTCGTTTCATGTTCGCGCTCCTTTCAAGTGTCCGTGCTGCCCGTCTGGGCAGCGGCACTATTGCAAACCCTGTAGCCGCCCCAGGGTCAAGGGGTATCATCCCGGCAAGAAAGGAGGCGTCATGCGTATCGGCGAACTCGGACGGGCAACCGGGGTGGATATCGAGACCATCCGCTACTACGAGAAGTTGGGCCTGCTGCCGGCGCCGGCCCGCTCAGCCAACGGCTACCGCGCTTATGGCGCCGCGCACCTGGAGCGGCTGGCCTTTGTCCGCCACTGCCGGGCGCTCGATATGCCGCTGGCCGAGATCAAGCGGCTGCTCGATTTCGTCGCTCATCCGGATGCCGACTGCGGCGACATCAACCGGCTGATCGACGATCAGCTGGCGCGGACGCGGGCGCGGCTCAAGTCCATGCGCGCGCTGGAGAAGCAGCTCATCGCGTTGCGGGCGCGCTGCGAGACAGGGCATGTCGCCGCCGAGTGCGGCATCCTGCAAGAACTCGTCGGTGCGGCGCACGGAGAGGCGTGTGCGTGCCATTATTTGGCGAACGAAGCACCAGTGGCGTCAGCTCGGAAGACCAGAAAATAATGACGCCTCTGTAGACGAAGTGACTGTAGTTCGAAGGTGTAAGCCCCCCCCTTTTTTCGACATGCCTACTGAACCCGGGGCGATTCAGCTTGATGTTGGCACATTAGCAGCCTATTTGATTTCCAGAAATATTTATAGCGGACGTTAATTCGCCAAACGAGCAACGATACTGACGTCGGCTTCGGCCGACGTCCTGTCGGTGGGTGATCGCGTTGTATGACTGCTCGACTCAGTAAGTCGCCCTTCAGAGCCGGGCCACTTCATGCCAGCCAAGGACAGCAACCGCTGCACTGCCGAACGTAGGCCTGAAAGCCTGACAGTCTCTTCAGGGTCGATTCGAGTCGGTTAGATCAGATACGATTCAATGGTTAGTTCAGCGCGTATCCGCAGCTGGGGCAGTGCCGCGCAACGGAAGGACTTTCCCGCCGGTAAGCTTGCTCAACTGCTTCTTCAACGCGTAGACCTCACGCAGCAGCGACACTTCCCTGGCCAGTGCCGCCTCCAGATCGCGCCGACACTGCTCGGCGCTTTCCTTTGCTTTGCGCAAGCGCTCCTTCTCGACATACTTTGGATGACTCTGGGCGGTGGCCGCCTCGTCAATCGCTTGAATGAGAGCGTAGAAGATCGGCCTGGACTTCTTTATGCTTCCTTTCCCTCGCCCAGCTTCCAAGGCGACCGCATCGTTGGTGATGCGCATTCCCTTGGGGACCGTATTCGGGCGTCCTTGTTTGAGGCGCTCCAACGCGGCGAAATAATCTTGTAGCGTGCCTGTCGTCATAGTGCCGCCTCCGATCCGGTTTGTGTCTGCCCGACGACCTTATTCCTCGTCGCGACCAGCACATCGAGGTCCGCCTTCTCAGCTTTGAATTCCACGGAATTGGAGTCCAGCGATTCAACCAGGCGCGTTTGCGCGGCGATGACCCGGTTGAGCTTCGTAAGATTGCCAACCATGTTGCGGCATCCAGCAAGGCAATCGACATCGAGCCACTTCAAGGCAATCTGGTTGCATTCCTCGGTATTCGTGCATCCACCAAGGAACGTTTCCCGATAGGACAACTCGCCCTTGCGGAAGCGCCGAATTGTGGCTGCGCGATCCACGGCGACGACGCCATCATTGCCACGGAGCCTGTGTTCCATCCAGTTCGCGTGGCCACCAAACAGGACATCGTCCGACAGTAAAACGTTGGCAATATAGCTTAAGGCCGCAGAAACGGGCTGTGTGTCCTGCCATTCATTGCCGAAATGCTGCTTGTCGTCGCCGATGAAGTTCTTCGCGAAGGCCGAGCCCCTTGCGTAATAGCGGGACATCTCTTCTGTGATGTGGTGCAACTGGCGCCGCAATGAAGGCAACGATACAAGCCCGGAACGTTGCGCATAGAGGGCGAGTGATCGCCTTAGCTGGTGGCTCTTAAGGAACCATGCAGCGCCAGCTTTGCACCAAGATTCACTGCGCCATGCTCGATGTGGGTCAATTTGCTCAAGCTCCTGGATGTCCTTTTCCCCGATCAACGGTTCCAGCCTTGCGCGAAGCTCAGGAAACTTGGCGAAGATCAACCGGCTTGGACGATAGCCGTGGGGCTGCGTCTTAGTGGTATTGCCAGTGAGAGGTAGATACGTTGGCGAAATAAAGAGCGGAAAGTATCTGGTCCGCCAGTCACTTGGCCCCGGCGTCGCCCCGATGACGCCGTAGATGGCATCAGCCACTCGCTGCGATATGCGGACTGCTCTGGCGCCATCGCGACTGGTAATCCATTCGGTTTGTTTGACTCGGCCGCCATGGAGCTTTGTGGTGCGGCCAGTGAGAATGAAGTGGAGGCGACCATCATTGGTGACTTCGCGCAGGCAATCATGCGGCAACGAAATGGCCTCATCGTCGCGCATGCCTGAAAAGACCTGAAGCAGAAGCTTCGCTGACATTTGAACCTCTGACAGACCCGACACAAGCCCCACGCAACTCCGGAGCAACCCCTTGGCTGCAAAATATGCATCCAGGTTGTACTCCGAAAGCAGTTGGTCGAATGTGGGTCGCTGGTATCCTCTTTTGATTCCGAGTCGACGTGCGATCTTGAACTGTTGAATTTCGCCGCGCCCCATCATTGGATCACTGGCAACTATGCGAACCAATGCGAGGTAGCGGTCTGCGATGGCCTCGAATTCATCTAGCTCCCGCGCCAGGTTTGAGATCAACGATGAATACACCCGCGTCGGCAGCGGAGGGTGCTGTAGTAGCGCTTTGCGGTAGTTCTCGCGGTATCCGCGCAGGGTCTGGATCGTCTTCTTATCGACAACCGACCATCCAGTTTCTGATGCGCCAAGACTGCGCAACACTTTCAGGATCGTACTGATGATCCCAATGGCGCCACCGGGCAGTTCGCCGACCAATTCGATCAGCCGAATCGGGTCGGCAAACACATCCCCAATACTGCATCCGGCGTTTTCGCAATAACGGGCGACGAACCGAAGGCCCCATAGGTAACGCAGCAGCGTACTAAAACTCAGAGGTCGCCCATGGGCCTTCCAAGCAAGCAGGAAAACGATCCACCGCAGTTCTCGTGCAAGTTCCAGCCGCTTTCCGGTAGCCTGCTCAGTGCCCCAGTATTCGAAGTAGAGCCGTGCTGGCATCCCCTCCGGCGTATAGGCCGTGAAGTCCCATATGGCGTCCCTATAGTATGAGGCTTCGCGCTGATCGCGCATCCGACTGATCACAAAACGATCATGAGGCGGTGTGGCGCCATCCCCACGAAAGCTGTCCGGCGCCGCTGCGCCATGGGGAAGCGCCAAGCGTGGTGCGAACGTAACCATCAGGCGGCGATCTCCAGGTTGATTAGCATTTCCATCTTGCTCGCCCAATACGGGTCGAGGTCGCCGGCCTCCACCTCAACATGAAGCCGATCAACCAGCCCAGGATCGCGGTGGTTGATTTCATCCAACAGGACCCGGATGCGCTCCAGAATGGGGCCAAACATCTGCTGGAACTGTTCTTCGCTGGATGCCAGATGAGAGGTCTGGTGGAGACAGTACCGACAACTGAGCAGCTTCTTGGTATCGCACTCATCGGCATGCACCTTGTAGTGCCCACAGAACAGACACCCCTCCACTTGCCGGCAGTCTGGAGTGATTGGCCCGTCGCCGGGCGACGTTGGCGCCCCAAAGGACGTGCATACACCAACCGCGCGGTCCACAGAATTCGCTAGCATTTCGCCGCGATTGAGAACCGTATTCCTGACGCTTGCGAAAAACGCGCTCATCTCATCTCGATGAACCGATTCCGAGCCGGCCGCGTAAGCCTTGAGCACCGTCTGTTCTGAGTTCTGGAGAATCATGGCGGCCGTTGCCGGGTCGGTGTTCCGCACCAGCCAGTCGCTCTTTGCTGCGCGCCATTCCCTAAAGCTAATTGTAGGAAGTTGCGGGTCCAGTGTCCGTAGGAGTTCAAAGAATGAGCTAACTACCGACGGCAACATAGGGCCTGGTGTTGGCTCCATATGCCGCCCAAGCGTGAAGAATAGGCTACCGTAGGGTGTGGAGGAGAGTAGGTATTTTCGGAGTTCGAGGAAGCGCCTGAAACGCGGCAGAAAGGACGCTTCGATTTCGAAATGACACACACGGTTGTTGGCTCGCCATTTGATGACGCGGAAGCCCTGTCGTTCTGTCGCAATATCGTGCGGCCCCGCCCATGGCAGGCTGAGGAGTTGGGATCTATTCATCCCGGTATTGGCGGCGAACAGGACCACGAACGCATTGTGAGCCACAATTCCGACCTGGCGCCGGCTGCTGTGATCGAGATTGGCGTTGGCTTCTTCTACGCGGGCAGTGGCCCGGTAGTTTTCGCCGTATCCGTCATAACCAAGAAGCTTGGTCAATTCATCTCGGGGCGTCACACGCCCATTGGCGTAGTCATACTTCCAATACGGATACTTCATTGAATGCCGCACAGCAAGCGCGTGCGGTGGCATGCACCAGTACCGCGTCGGAAACACCCAAAGGAAGTCGGTGCTCCAGTTCAGATACCTCGGCATGGCCAGCTTAAAGGGATAAGACTTCCCATCCAGAACGAGTTCCGTAAGCCCATCGAACAGGGCTTCGCACATGGCGAGAACCCGCGATTGATCGTCGCACGATGGAGGCGAAGTGGCCGCCTCCGAGGAGTTATCTTGTTGGAGCAGCCGTATCCCATGGTGAAGGTCATCAGACTCATGGAGTCCCGACAGCAAAGCCAAGACTTTTGTCTGGTATTGCGCACCAGTGGTGATGGAGATGAGGTTCTGTCCGACACGATCACCCACATAGGCGCAGTAGCCGCGAAACGCCGTGCGTGCTGCTTCTTTGCTACTTAAAGCGTCCGGATGTCCGTTTGAGTCGGCCCAGTCCATGAACGAGTTGGACAGCCGGTCGGTCATGTACTTCAGGGTCAAAATTCGCCTACCGCCATGGCGTGACTCTTGGGATATGTGCTCGATCACCGCCCTGACGTTTTCCGCCCGCTCTGCGCTATATGAGGAAAGATCGACTTCGCGAGCAAACCGTCCTCGTAATCGCTGTTCCTTGCCGCGCCGCAAGTAGCAGAGCGCCCCAATATCGGCTGTGCCGGCGTTGCCAAACCGTAGGACGACTTGCTCCGGATGGAGAATCGTAGCGCCATCCGGAAGCGGAAGATCAAACACGGCAACCGAACGGTCAGAAAACTGCGTCACACACATCCCTCCATGGCACGTGCGGCAAGTTGTTTGAGATGACCTTCGTAGGACTCGCCGACCCACCGAACATGGGCGAGGTTGCGCCGGTATTGGAGGTAGAGATCGGTTGTCGCCGAAGACTCATGCCCCATCCGCGTCTTCACGAATTCGCGGGCTTCCTTCAGGGTTGCCTTGCCCTGCTCAACAAGCTTCAGCTGATGGTCAGTCCAGTTCATCCCGGCGGTTGCCCGTGTGTCGTGAAACTGGTAGTGAAAATCGTCAACTCCGTACTTGTCCCGAATGAATGGGATCACTCGTTCGATGATGAATTGGCGCACTCCCTGGCCAGCCTTCCTATGCCGCAAGGTATTCGACTCGTCGAAGGCGAGGGCTTCCGCCTTGCCTTGGTAAAGAGGTGCGCCGCGCACGCTGAGAAATAGGTATTGGTCTTCGGTGTCGCCGCCAGACGCAAGCACGCGGCGACGGCGCGCTCTTTCGCTTCCCGCATAGGTATGCAACATGCGGTAGAACCAGACAGGGATATGCAGCACCATCTGCTTGTCGTGCTTTGTGTCTATCCCAGTGCCAGAACCAACCGGGAAGCGGATTTCACCGCTTCTGGCGCCATCCAATTCCAGGCATGCATGCCGGACCCTGAAGGTTAGTATCGTTTGGATACGCGCACCGGTTAGCAAGGCGAATAGGTGAACCAACGTCATCTCGGTATTGCCGAGCGACACAAGCGCATCAAGCAACCACTCTTGCTCTTGGAGCGGCAGCGGCCGAAGTTTTCCGCCATCATCGATAGTGCCGTCGTATGGGTCATGTTGCTTGGCAACGCGAATGGACACGTCCGTGGTGGTAACGGTCTTCGATACCTTGAATCCCAGGTGATCCTTGAACTGCACGTATCGGTCTGACTCCCTCCATGGTGCGTTCTCGGGGTCGAGCGTGCCTTCCTCCTTGAGCCATGAATAGAATGCGATCACCGCGCTCATGCGACGCTTAGCGGTGGTGGCCGCGACCTCTCCTGCTCCGACTGCGAACTTCAGATGCGCGTTGTATCGGTACGTGGGGCGGCTCAGCCTCTGGCTTGGGAATTCCGACCAGTCAATTCCCGTCTCATCCAAAAACCGCCGATACGCGGCTAGGTCCTCCGCGATGCTCGCATAGGTGGCCATTGCTGGCGCGGTAACACTCTCAAGGCGCGAAAGCAGGTATACCGTGGCTTCGGCCCAAGGAACGCCATGGCTATCAAGAACTACCGGAAAGAGGTTGAATTGGCTCTTTACCCATCGAGGTTTTCCATCTCGGCGTTTCCCGTCCACGCCGATAGTCAAAGGTCGGACAAAGTACGTTTCCTCGGGGCGGTGCGGGGATGCTGCAATCGCCACAGGAACCGCTTCATCATCCCCGCTGCCGACAACTTCAGTCAGCGTGAGATGTGGAAGCAGAATTTTCTTTGGCGTCGCCACTAAAGGTCCCTTCCCGCCCAAGCAAGCCATGCCGACAGGGCGAGCCTTCCAGATGCGGAGTGCGGGGGTATTTCATGATCGACTCCATGATCTACGCCTTATGCTGTGTCTCCAATGCATCCAAGCACACCTTGACGGCTTGAACGAAGTTGATACCTGTTACGTGGCGGACGAAGTCAATAGCGCCACCGCCGCCACGATGCGGGGCGTCCTCCGGCAGAAGCTCATTGACGAACTTCTCCCCGGTGAAGACAAAGCGGAAGTCGCGCCCCTGATAAGAGACCTGGACGCGCTTGCTGTGCCGGCCGTGGTCAAGTGGCTCGTACTCGGCGTCGAGCTTATGGTAGGCACCAAGGTGAGCGAGGACAGCCGAAAACCGCACGGCACGCGCCGCGTCGATCTGCTCCTGACTCCAAGGCCCTGCAACCATCAAATGCACTCCTGAACATCACTACTGGACGTGAAAACACATACAAATAAAATTTACTGTTCATTTTAGACGCGCTTGAGTGTAATGTTAATACGTAGCCAACTTGTGCGTATGGCACAGCACGTCTCCGCGCACAGCCGGTTGAAGACGGGCTGATCGCCCTCTCCCTGTAAAATGGGCGGATGCAACTGCCGCCCGAGACGAAACTCCTCACCGCCTACCGCAAGCACTGGGCCCACCGCTTCGGCGTGTCGCCCTTCCTGCCCATGTCGCGCACCGAAATGGAGGCGCGCGGCTGGGACGAGTGCGACATCGTCCTCGTCACCGGCGACGCCTACATCGACCACCCCAGCTTCGGCATGGCGCTGATCGGGCGCCTGCTCGAGGCGCAGGGCTTCCGTGTCGGCATCGTCAGCCAGCCCGACTGGCAATCCGCCGAGGCCTTCCGCGCGCTGGGCCGGCCGAAACTGTTCTATGGCGTCACCGCCGGCAACATGGATTCGATGGTCAACCGCTACACCGCCGATCGCAAGATCCGCTCCGACGACGCCTACACGCCGAACGCCGCGCCGGGGAAGCGGCCCGACCGCGCGGTCGTCGTCTACGCCCAGCGCTGCCGCGAGGCCTATCCCGGCGTGCCGGTGGTGATCGGCAGCATCGAGGCCTCGCTGCGCCGCATCGCCCACTACGACTACTGGTCGGACACGGTGCGCCGCTCGGTGCTGGCGGACTCGAAGGCCGACCTGCTGCTGTTCGGCAATGCCGAGCGCGCCCTCGTCGAGCTCGCCCATCGCCTGGCGAAGGGTGTGCCGATCCGCGAGATCCGCGACCTGCGCGGCAGCGCCTTCATGGCGGCGCGCGGCTGGCGGCCGGGCGCGGAGTGGACGGAAACCGACTCGACCGAGGTCGACACGCCGGGCGCCGTGCATGCGCATCCCGATCCCTACGCGATGCAGGAGGCGAAAGTCAGCCCCCCCGACACGGCGTCGGGCGTGCCGGTCCGCTTCATGAAAGCCGAAGCGCGCCGCGCCGCGCGCGCCCACACGGTGATCCGCCTGCCGTCCTACGAGCAGGTGAAGGACGACCCGGTGCTCTACGCCCACGCCTCGCGCACCTTCCACCTCGAATCCAATCCGGGCAACGCCCGCGCCCTGGTGCAGGCGCACGGCGACCGCGACGTCTGGCTGAATCCGCCGCCGGTGCCGCTCACCACGCCGGAGATGGACTACGTCTACGGCATGCCCTTCGCCCGCGCGCAGCATCCCTCCTACGGCAGCGCGAAAATCCCGGCCTGGGAGATGATCCGCTTCTCCATCAACATCATGCGCGGCTGCTTCGGCGGCTGCACCTTCTGCTCGATCACCGAGCACGAGGGCCGCATCGTCCAGAGCCGCTCCGAGGCGTCGATCCTGCACGAGATCGAGGAGATCCGCGACAAGACGCCCGGCTTCACCGGCGTCGTCTCCGACCTCGGCGGGCCGACCGCCAACATGTACCGCCTGGCCTGCAAGGATGCGAAGATCGAAGAGGCCTGCCGCCGCCTGTCCTGCGTCTATCCGGACATCTGCCCGAACATGGGCACCGACCACGGCCCGCTGGTGCAGCTCTACCGCAAGGCGCGCCAGCTTCCCGGCATCAAGAAGGTGCTGATCGGCTCGGGCCTGCGCTACGATCTCGCCGTGCGCTCGCCGGAGTACGTCAAGGAACTGATCACGCACCACGTCGGCGGCTACCTGAAGATCGCCCCCGAGCACACCGAGGCCGGGCCGCTCTCCAAGATGATGAAGCCGGGCATCGGCGCCTACGACAAGTTCAAGGCGATGTTCGAGAAGTTCTCCGCCGAGGCCGGCAAGGAGCAGTACCTCATCCCCTACTTCATCGCCGCCCACCCCGGCACTACCGACGAGGACATGCTGGCGCTCGCCCTGTGGCTCAAGCGCAACGGCTTCCGCCTCGACCAGGTGCAGACCTTCCTGCCCACGCCGCTGGCGCTGGCCACCGCCATGTATCACACCGGAAAGAATCCCCTGCGCAAGGTGACCTCCGCCGCGGAGGGCGTCGAGGTGGTGCGCAGCGGCCGCGTGCGCAAGCTGCACAAGGCCTTCCTGCGCTGGCACGACCCGGAGAACTGGCCGCTGCTGCGCGAAGCGCTGCGGCGCATGGGCCGCGCCGACCTGATCGGCAACGGCCACCGCCACCTGGTGCCGAGCTTCCAGCCGGCCGGCACCGGCCGCAAAGACGCCTCCGCCGCGCGCCGCGACAAGCCGGCTGCCGGTACCCGTCGCTGCGCGCGGACGCCGAAAAAGCGTTAAGGATTTCACGCTCCAGACGACGGCACCCTTGTCACGCCGTTGCATAATTCACGGAGATGCTGCCCTGCAATAAGTTATCATCCAAGGCAGTACAGCAACGTGTGACGACCGTGAGCGAAGCTCCCGAAAACCGGCCGGCTTCCGGCAAGGCCTCGCTGCATCTGGGCGAGAGTCTCCCAGAGGACCAGCTGCACCATGACCCGCTGCTCGACTGCCTGGTCGAGCTGACGCGCATCCACGGACGCCCCAGCACGCGGGCCGCCCTTTCGGCCGGCCTGCCCCTGCCGAAGATCGGCCTGACGCCTTCCCTGTTCCATCGCGCCGCCGCCCGCGCCGGCTTTTCCAGCAAGGTGGTGCGCCGCCCGCTGGAGAAGATCGAAACCGTGCTGCTGCCCGCCATCCTGCTGCTGGAGAACAACGAGGCCTGCCTGCTGATGCGCTGGGAGGACGACGGCGCCAGCGCGCAGGTGCTGTTCCCGGACGCGGCGCAGGGCGGCGTCGCGATCTCCCGCGAGGCGCTCGAGGCGCGATACGCCGGCATCGTCATCTTCGCCCGGCCGCATTTCCGCTTCGATCAGCGCACGCCGGAAGTGGGCGAGGTGGTGCAGCGCCACTGGTTCTGGAGCGCCTTCCTGGATCAGATGCCGGTCTATCGCGACGTCCTCATGGCCGCCGCGCTGATCAACGTGCTGGCCCTGGCGATGCCGCTGTTCACCATGAACGTGTACGACCGCGTGGTGCCCAATTTCGCGGTGGAAACCCTGTGGATGATGGCGGCAGGCATCCTGCTGGTGCTCGGCGTCGACTACGCGCTGCGCCTGCTGCGCGGCCATTTCGTCGATCTCGCCGGCGCCCGCATCGACAACAAGCTCTCGGCCCTCATCATGGAGCGCGTGCTGGGCATGCGCATGGCCGACAAACCGGCCTCGGTCGGCTCCTTCGCCGCCAACCTGCGCTCCTTCGAATCGGTGCGCGACTTCATCGCCTCGGCCACGGTCACCGCGCTGATCGACTGGCCCTTCGCCCTCCTCTTCCTGCTGGTGATGGCGTGGATCTCCTGGCCGCTGGTCTTCGTTCCGATGCTGGGCGGCATCGGCATGCTGATCTACAGCTACGTCATCCAGCACAAGATGCACGAATTGTCGGAGACCACCTATCGCGCCACGGCGCTGCGCAACGCCACCCTGATCGAGAGCCTGACCGCGCTGGAGACCATCAAGGCGCACGGCGCCGAAGGCCAGATGCAGGCGAAGTGGGAGAAAACCGCCGCCTTCCTCGCCCGCGTCAGCGGCGAGCTGAGGCTGCTCTCCTCCTCGGCCATGAACGGCTCGGCCACGCTGCAGCAGTTCGTCAACCTCGCCACGGTCGTCGGCGGCGTGTACCTGATCCACGCCGGCATGCTGACCATGGGCGGCCTGATCGCCTGCACCATGCTGTCGGGCCGCGCGATGGCGCCGCTGGCACAGCTGGTCGCACTGCTGATGCAGTACCAGAACGCCCGCCTGGCGCTGAAGTCGCTCGAGGAGACCATGAAGCGGCCGACCGAGCGCTCCGGGGAGACCGCCTTCATCCATCGCGCCGAAATCCACGGCGAAATCGAGTTCCGCGACGTCACCTTCGGCTACGCCGCCGACACCGAGCCGGCCCTCAAGAACGTTTCCTTCAAGATCCGCCCCGGCGAGCACGTCGTCGTCCTCGGCCGGGTCGGCTCCGGCAAGACCACCCTGCAGAAGCTGATGCTGGGCCTGTATGCGCCGACCTCGGGCGCGGTCTATATCGACGGCGTCGACCTTCGCCAGCTCGACCCCGCCGACGTGCGCCGCAACATCGGCTACGTCGGCCAGGACACCCTGCTCTTCTACGGCAGCCTGCGCGACAACATCGCCATCGGAGCCCCCTATGCCGACGACCAGACCGTCATCGAGGCGGCGGAAATGGGCGGCCTGGCCGATTTCGTCAACCGCCACCCGCAGGGCTTCGACATGCTGATCGGCGAGCGCGGCGAGTCGATCTCCGGCGGCCAGCGCCAGGGCGTGGCCATGGCGCGCGCCGTCCTGCTCGACCCGCCGATCCTGCTCCTCGACGAGCCGACCAGCTCGATGGATTTCAGCTCCGAGGAACAACTGAAGGAACGCCTGCGCCGCTTCACCGAGCACAAGACGATGGTCATCGTCACCCACCGCCTCAGCCTGCTCGACCTGGCCCACCGCATCGTCGTCCTCGACGGCGGGCGGATCGTCGCCGACGGGCCGCGCGACAAGGTGGTCGAGGCCCTGCAGTCCGGCAAGGTCGGAAAGGCGGCGTCATGAAGCCCATCGACCCGCAGCCTTGGCTGAAGCGCGCCGTGAAGGTGCACGGCTGGCTGGAGCGCATCCGCCTCAAGGCGCAGCCGCACGTCGATCGCTGGCTGCAGGCCTGGCAGGCGGAGAAGGAACGCCCCGAGCCCGACTTCGTCGCCGACGCCGACCTCTACATGATCCAGCAGGAACCGCTGCGCGCGCGCGTGCTCCTGAAAAGCGGGGTGGTGGTGCTCTCGATCTTCGTCATGTGGGCGGCCGTCGCCCAGATCGACGAGATCACGCGCGGCGAAGGCAAGGTGATCCCCTCGCGCCAGCTGCAGGTGCTGCAGAGCCTCGACGGCGGCATCGTTGCCGAGATCGCCGTGCAGGAAGGCCAGATCGTCGAGGCCGGCCAGATCCTGCTGAAGGTCGACCCGACGCGCTTCGTCTCTTCCGTGCGCGAGAACCGCGCCCAGCTCTACGCCCTGCAGGCCAAGGCGGCCCGGCTGCGCGGGCTCAGCGAGAACAAGCCCTTCGAACCGCCTGCCGAGGCCGTCAAGGAAGACCCGAAGACGGTCGAGGAGGAGCGCCGCCTCTACGAATCGCGCGTCGCCGAACTGGATGCCCAGCTGTCCATCGTCCGCCAACAGCTGGTGCAGCGGCAGCAGGAGCTCAACGAAGCCTCTTCCAAGCGCGCCCAGGCCGCCCAAGCCTACGAACTGACCAGCAAGGAGCTCGCCGTCACCAAGCCCCTGCTCAGTTCCGGCGCCGTCTCCGAGGTCGAACTGCTGCGCCTGGAGCGCGACGTCTCCCGCTTCCGCGGCGAGCGCGACATGGCCTCGGCGCAGATCGCGCGCTCGCAGGCCGCCATTGCCGAGTCCACGCGCAAGGTGCAGGAGGTCGAGCTCAACTTCCGCAACGAGGCGGGCAAGGAGCTGGCCGAAACCCAGGCCAAGCTGAATGCCATCACCGAAGGCAACGTCGGGCTGGCCGACAAGGTCAAGCATTCCGACATCCGCTCGCCGGTCCGCGGCACGGTCAAGCGCCTGCTGGTCAACACCGTCGGCGGCGTCGTGCAGCCGGGCAAGGACGTCGTCGAGGTCGTGCCGCTGGAAGACAACCTGCTGCTCGAGGCCAAGGTGCTGCCGAAGGACATCGCCTTCCTGCGGCCGGGTCAGAAGGCCATCGTCAAGTTCACCGCCTACGATTTCTCGATCTACGGCGGCCTGGATGCAACCCTGGAAAACATCGGCGCCGACTCGATCACCGACGAGCGCGGCAACACCTTCTATACCGTCAAGGTGCGCACCGCGAAATCGAGCCTGGGCGACAACCTGCCGGTCATTCCCGGCATGGTGGCCGAGGTCGACATCGTGACGGGGCAGAAAAGCATCCTTGCCTACCTGCTGAAACCGGTACTGAAGGCCAAACAGGCGGCGTTCACCGAGCGCTGAGGCAGCCGATGACCAACGGAAATCCCGTGGGATGAAGCAGGCCAGGCATTGCTTTGTGTCCGAAACCGGGGAGGTTCTGCCGCGCTGGCTGGAGGCTTTCCCGAAGGCGTCGGGCATCCCGTTCGGGACCGGCAAGGCGTCGAAGCCCGCCCCGACCCATCTCTGGGTGCGCCTGCCGCCGGACCGGCCCGCCGCAACTATCCTGGCCGACCTGCGCCGCATCCATGGCAATCTGCCCTGCATCGTCCTCAGCGACCTTCCGAGCGACGACGAGGCGCTGGCATGTTTCGCCGCTGCGGCAAGGGGATACTGCAACACCCATGCCTCTCCCGTCTTCCTGCGTCAGGTCGCCGAGGTGATCGGCCAGGGCGGCCTGTGGATCGGCGAATCCCTGATGACCCGCCTGGTCGAGGCCACCTCCCGCATCGCGCCAAAAACACCCATGGAATCAAGCGATTCATGGGAATCCCTGCTCACTCCGCGCGAGCAGGAGGTGGCTCGCGCCATCGCCGAGGGGGGCAGCAACAAGGAAATCGCCCGCCGCCTCGGCATCACCGAACGCACCGTCAAGCTGCATGTGGGCTCCGTCCTCGAAAAACTCGGCGTGCGCGACCGTCTCCAGGTCGCCCTGATCGTCAAGGGCGTCCGCCAAAGTCAGTCCGCCTAGCACGGCGGGCCCTGCACCTGTACTTCGGTACAGTTACCCATTCGCCCGCCTGAAGGCACCATGGGACCCATCGGAAATCCGCTGGGAGTTTCATCATGGCTGCAGCAGGGAATGTCGTCGGAAAAGTCGCGGTTGTTCAGGGGCAGGCTTTCGCCCGGGCCAAGGATGGCACCCAGCGCCCGCTCAAGGTGGGCGATGTCGTCTATGAAAACGAAGTCATCGTCACCGCCGAGAACAGCCGCGTCGAACTCGAGTTCGATTCCGGCAAGCTCTTCCTGCTGCGCGCCAACGAAACCGCCACCCTCGACAGCGCCGTCGTCGGCAGCGAACTGCCGGAGAGCCGCAACGCCGCCCTGCTCGACCGCGTCGGCGAGCTTGCCGAGATCACCCGCGCCATCGCCGAAGGCAGCAGCCTCGACCAGCTGCTCGAAGAGACTGCCGCCGGCCTGACGGGCGATGGCGACAGCGGCGGCCACAGCCTGGTCCACCTGCTGCGCGTCGCCGAGGCGATCGATTCCGCCGGCAACGACTTCCAGCGCAACTTAAGCATTCCGGACACCGCCGGTTTCAACCTGCCGCCATCCGGCAGCCCGCCTGAAGCTGCACCGCCTGCCGCGCCGGCTGCAGCCACACCCCCCGCGCCGGTCACCGCACCGCCCGTCCCCACCATCACCCTGGATGCGAACATCACCGCCGACGACGTCATCAACGCCGCCGAGGCCGCCGGCACGGTGGCCGTCACCGGCACCGTCGGCGGCGATGCCCAGGTCGGCGATACCGTCACCCTCACCGTCAACGGCGCCACCTACACCGGCGCCGTCCTGCCCGGACTGACTTTCAGCATCAATGTGAATGGCGCCGATCTGGCCGCCGACACCGGCATCAGCGCCTCGGTCACCACCACCGACGCGGCCGGCAACGCCGCCACCGCCTCCGATACCGAGTCCTACGCCGTCGATACCAGCGCGCCTGCGGTCGGCGCCGGCCAGAGCTTCAGCTACGTCGAGAACCAGGCCGCCGACACCATCGTCGGCACGGTCGGCGCCAGCAGCGCCGACAGCCTCACCGGCTTCCGCTTCGCCGCCACCGGCACCGACACCAGCGCCGACGGCCATTACCGGATCGACGTCGCCGGCAACATCCGCCTCACCGCCAGCGGCGCCGCCGCAGGCGTGGCGCAGAACGATTTCGAGACCGCGCCGAACGGTTTCACCTACGCCATCCAGGCGCGCGACGCTGCCGGCAACTGGTCGGCCGCCGAGAATGTCGCCCTCAACGTCGCCAACCTCAACGAAGCGCCGATCCTCTCGGCAACGGCTGCCAATCCCGCCTTCATGGAAGCTGCCGGACAGAACACGCAGGCGCCCGCGGTGGCGGTGTTCGGCGGCGCGGCGGTCAGCGCGTCCGATGCCGGACAGCTGATCACCGGCCTCTCATTCACCGTCTCCGGCATCCAGGACGGTGCCGGCGAGCGCATCGTCGTCGACGGCCGCACCATCACCCTGGGTGCCAGCAGCAGCGGCACCACCGTCACCAACGCCATGGCCTACACGGTGACGATCGCCGGCGGCACGGCGACGGTCACCCTCGCCAAACCCGCCGGCGTGAGCGAAGCAGCCATGCAGGCGCTGGTCAACGGCATCACCTACCAGGACACCCTCCGCGACACGCCGACCGCGGGCGACCGCGTGTTCACCCTGACCCAGATCACCGACAACGGCGCCGGCAACAACGTCTCGGCACCCGGCATCGCGTCCACCGTCACGGTGACGCCGACGAACGATGCGCCGGTGCTGGACCT
>PQAF01000037.1 GCA_003105015.1 Rhodocyclales bacterium
GCCGTCCGCCGGGCCGCCCCAAGGACGGCGCAGCCAGCACACGGAGCCGCAAAGCGGCGAACGACCGTCACCCCCTCCCGCGGGGAGGGGGGCGGGGGGAAGGCAGTCCAATGAAACCGCCGTTTGCCAGCCTGCGTTTCGCGCCGGCGGCGGTGGAGGTCGAGCGGCGCGCCGACGGCGCCCAGGTGCTGCGCTCGCCGCAGCCCCTGCAGCCCTACGCGCGCTGCCTCGGCGAGCACCTCGAGCGCTGGGCGCGCGAGGCGCCCGAGCGGACCTTCCTCGCCGAGCGCGCCGGCGCCGGCTGGCGCCGGCTGACTTACGGCGCGGCGCTGGCCGAGGCCCGCGCCATCGGTGCCGCGCTGCTGGCGCGCGGCCTTTCGGCCGAGCGGCCGGCGATGGTGCTCTCCGACAATGCCATCGACCACGCCCTGCTGATGCTCGGCGCCATGCACGTCGGCGTGCCGATGGCGCCCATTTCGCCGGCGTACTCCCTGATGTCGAAGGACTACGCCAAGGTGAAAGCCATCGCCGGGCTGCTCCAGCCGGGCCTGGTGTATGCCGCAGACGGCGCGAAGTTCGCCGGCGTGCTTGGCGCAGTGGACTTCGGCGGCGCCGAGATCGTGCTCGGCGCCAATCCGCCGGCCGGGCTGAAGGCGACCGCCTTCGCCGACCTGCGCCAGGCGCCGGGGGCGGATGTCGACAAGGCCTACGCGGCCGTCGGCCCGGACACGGTGGCGAAATTCCTGTTCACCTCCGGCTCCACCGGCGAGCCGAAGGGCGTCATCAACACCCAGCGCATGCTCTGCTCGAACCAGCAGGCCATCGCCCAGGTCTGGCCCTTCCTCGCCGAGACGCCGCCGGTGATCGTCGACTGGCTGCCGTGGAACCACACCTTCGGCGCCAACCACAATTTCAACATGGTGCTGAGGAACGGCGGCACGCTCTACATCGACGACGGCAAGCCGGTGCCCGGCCTCATCGAGAAGACCGTGGCCAACCTGCGCGAAGTGTCGCCGACCATCTATTTCAACGTGCCGCGCGGCTTCGATGCGCTGATTCCCTTCCTGGAGAAGGACGCCGCGCTGCGCAAGAATTTCTTCCGCGACCTGCAGATGATCTTCTACGCCGCCGCGGCCCTGCCGCAGAACCTGTGGGAGAAGCTGGAGGACTTGTCCGTTCAGGAGCGCGGCAAGCGCACGGTGATGGTCTCGGCCTGGGGCGCGACGGAAACCGCGCCGATGGTCACCACGGTGCACTTCGAGATCGACCGCGCCGGCGTCATCGGCCTGCCGGCGCCGGGCACCGAGGTGAAACTGGTGCCGAACGAGAACAAGCTGGAGCTGCGCGTGCGCGGCCCCAACGTCACCCCCGGCTACTGGAAGCGGGCGGACCTGACGCAGGCCGCCTTCGACGAGGAGGGCTTCTACCGCATCGGCGACGCCGGCCGCTTCGCCGATCCGCAGGAGCCGGCCAAGGGCATCGAGTTCGACGGCCGCATCGCCGAGGACTTCAAACTGATGAGCGGCGTCTGGGTGCATGTCGGGGCGATCCGGGTGAAGGCGCTCGCCGCGCTGGCGCCCGTGGCGCAGGACATCGTCGTCACCGGGCACGACCGCGAGGAGGCCGGCTTCCTGGTCTTCGCCAATCCGCCCGGTTGCCGCGCCCTCTGCCCGGACCTGCCGGCGGACGCGCCGCTCGAGCAGGTGCTGGCCGACGCGCGCGTCGTCGCGCGCCTGAAGGAAGGCATGGCGAAGCTGAAGCTGGAGGGCGGCGGCAGCTCGACCTACGCCACGCGCGCGCTGCTGATGGCGGAGCCGCCGTCGATCGACGCCAACGAGATCACCGACAAGGGCTACATCAACCAGCGTGCGGTGCTGTCGCGCCGCGCCGCCCTGGTCGCGCGTTTGTATGCGGAGCCCCGAGACGCTGCAGTAATCAGTATCTAAAAGTCAGTCCCCGCAACACGGCGAGATGCCTCCAGAAAGCGGAGGCCGGGGACTGTTTGGCCGAATTTTTTGCAGGAGCCATGAAATGAGCGAACTGGTCAATGTTTCGATGCAGGGCGACATCGCCGTCGTCACGGTCGACAGCCCCCCCGTCAACACCCTCTCGCGCGAGGTGCGCGCCGGACTCAAGGCCGCCTTCGAATCCCTGCGCGGCAACGCCGCCGTGAAGGGCGTCGTGCTGGCCTGCGCCGGCAGGACCTTCCTCTCCGGCGGCGACATGCGCGAATTCGAGACCGGCGTGCAGGCGCCCGGCTACCACGAGGTGCTGCGCCTGATCGAGGACAGCGCCGTGCCGGTGGTGGCGGCGCTCTACGGCACGGTGATGGGCGGTGGCGTCGAGACGGCCATCGCCTGCCATTACCGCGTCGCGCAGGAAGGCACCAAGCTCGGCCTGCCGGAGATTACGCTGGGCATCATTCCCGGCGCCGGCGGCACGCAGCGCATGCCGCGCCTGATCGGCCTCGAGCCGGCGCTGGACATGATGCTCTCAGGCAAGCCGCTGTCCGCGGCCGACGCGGTGAAAGTCAGTCTGGTGGACACGGCGGTGGACGGCGACGTCACCGCCGCCGCCGTTGCCTATGCGCGCGAGATCGTCGCCGCCGGCAAGGGGCCGCGCCGCACGCGCGAGATGGCCGTCGCCGGCGCGGACAGGGCCGGCGAGATCCTCGCCGCGCGCCGCGCCCAGCTCGGCAGGACGTTCAGGAACCGCAACTCGCCGAATGTCCTGCTCGACGCCGTGCAGGCCGCGGTGGAACTGCCCTTCGACGCCGGCATTGCCCGCGAGCGCGAGCTGTCGAACCAGGTCGAGCGCGCCGTCGAAGGGCGCGCCTACCGCCACCTCTTCTTCGCCGAGCGCGAGCTGCGCAGGATCCCCGGCCTGCCGGCCGACGTGAAGTCGCGTCAGATCAAAAAGGTCGGCATCGTCGGCGCCGGCACCATGGGCGGCGGCATCGGCATGTGCTTCGCCAACGCCGGCATCCCGGTGACCATCGTCGATGCGAAGCAGGAAGCGCTCGACCGCGGCCTCGCCACCGTCCGCAAGAACTACGAACGCTCGGTCACGCGCGGCAGCCTGAAGCCGGAACAGCTGGAGCAGCGTATGGCGCTGATCGCGCCGTCGCTCGACTACGCCGCGCTGGGCGACGCCGACCTCGTCATCGAGGCGGTGTTCGAGAACATGAAGCTGAAAAAGGAGATCTTCGCCAGGCTGGACGCCGTGGCGAAGCCCGGGGCAATACTGGGCACCAACACGTCCACCCTGGACATCGACGAGATCGCTGCCGTGACGCAGCGCCCGCAGGACGTCATCGGCCTGCATTTCTTCAGCCCGGCCAACGTCATGCGGCTGCTGGAGATCGTGCAATGCGCGAAGACCGCACCCGACGTGGTGATGACGGCGCTCGATGTCGCGAAGACGATCAGGAAAGTCGGCGTGGTGGCGAAAGTCTGCTACGGCTTCATCGGCAACCGCATGATGGACCCCTACGGTCGCGAGGCCGAGCGCTGCGTGCTGGAAGGCGCCACGCCGGAGGAGGTCGATGCCGCGCTCGAGGATTTCGGCATGGCGATGGGCATCCTCGCCGTGTACGACATGGCCGGCGTGGACATCGGCCACCTCACGCGTGTCGAGCGCGCCCACCTGCTGCCGAAGGATCCGGCCTTCTACCGGCCCTCGGCCATGCTCACCGAGCGCGGCTGGCTCGGCCAGAAGAGCGGCCGCGGCTACTACCGCTACGACAGCCCAGACCGCAAGCGCACGCCGGATGCCGAAGCCATCGCCATGTTCGCCGAGGAGGCGGCGCGCCTCGGCGTGCCGCAGCGGAAACCCTCGAAGCAGGAAATCCAGGAGCGCTGCCTCTACGCCATGATCAACGAGGGCGCGCGCATCCTCGAGGAGGGCGTCGCCATCCGCGCCTCGGACATCGATATCGTCTACACCGCCGGCTACGGCTTCCCGGGCTACCGCGGCGGCCCGATGTTCTATGCCGACACGGTCGGGCTGAAGGTCATCTACGACAGGATCGTCGAATTCGGCCGGACCCTCGACCCGCAATACTGGCAGCCGGCGCCGCTGCTGGAGAAACTGGCCAAGGCCGGCGGCAGCTTCGCGCAATGGCAGGCCGAAAGGACGTAGGTCGGCCTTCAGGCCGACTGCAGCCGTCGGGCTGAAGCCCGACCTACATCACATCAACGGAAATCACCATGGCAAACGCATTCATCCCCTACGGCGCCTACTGGTCCACCCCCTTCGCCAAGTGGCAGGGTTCGCTCGCCAACCTGAACAGCATCCGCCTTGCCGCCGCGGTGGGGCGGCCGTGGCTGGAGGCGCGGCCGGCGCTGCGTGGAGAGGTCGACCTCGGCCTCCTCGGCATCACCAACATCCAGCACGGCAGCTTCTACGGCCTGCCCTGGCTCACCGGCATGCTGGGCCTGGAGCATGTGCCGGGCCCCACCGTTCAGCAGGCCTGCGCCACCAGCGCGCGGGTGCTGCAGATGGCGGCGCAGGAAATCGGCACCGGCAGCGCGCGCTGCGCCCTCGCCGTCACCGCGGACCGCTGCTCGAACGGCCCCATCGTCTACTACCCGGACGCCACGGCGCCGGGCGGCAGCGGCCACAGCGAGAAATGGGTGCTCGACAACTTCGCCCACGACCCCTATGCGAAAAACGCCATGATCGACACGGCCGAGAACGTCGCGGCGCGCTTCAAGGCAGGCGCCGCCGAGCAGGCCGAGGTCACGCTGGCCCGCTACGCCCAGTACCAGGCGGCGCTTGCCGACGACCGCGCCTTCCAGCGCCGCTACATGGTCGAGGCGCCGCTCAGCGATTCCGGCTTCCGCAAACAGGCCGGCGTGCTGGCGGCGGATGAGGGCATCTTTCCGACCACTGCGGAGGGGCTGGCGAAGCTGAAGCCGGTCAAGCCGGGCGGCACGGTGAGCTTCGGCACGCAGACCCATCCGGCCGACGGCAACGCCGGCGTGATCGTCACCACGCGCGACCGGGCACGCGAGCTTTCCGCCGACCCGGCCATCGAGGTCGAACTGCTCGGCTTCGGCCAGGCGCGGGTCGAGAAGGGTTTCATGCCGATGGCGCCGGCGCCCGCCGCGCAGGTTGCGCTCAAGCAGGCCGGCCTCGGCATCAAGGACATCGACGCCGTGAAGACGCACAACCCCTTCGCCGTGAACGACATCGCTTTCGCCCGCGAGACCGGCTTTCCGCTGGAGAAAATGAACAACTACGGCTGCTCGCTGATCTGGGGCCATCCGCAGGGCCCCACCGGCCTGCGCTCGGTGATCGAACTGATCGAGGAACTGGCGCTGCGCGGCGGCGGCACCGGCCTGTTCGCCGGATGCGCTGCAGGCGATTCCGGCATGGCGGTGGTGCTGCGCGTCACAGCCTAGAAGGGGTAGGGCCACTCGTCGCTGGCGTCGGTGAACAGGCCGGCGACGAGGCGGCGCAGCCACTTGTTCTTCGGGTCGTGGTGGGCGTTGCGGTGCCAGTGCTGCCGAAGCTCGATGCGCGGGATCGGCAGGGGCGGCTCCATCACCTTGATGTTGGCGCCCGCCTGCGAGAAGAACAGGCCGATGGCGTGCGGCAGGGTCACCACCAAGTCGGTCTTGCCGATGATGGTCGGGATGCTCATGAAGTGCGGCGTCAGCAGGACGATGCGCCGGGCGATCTTCTTCCGTTCCAGGTACTTCTCGAAAATCTCCTGGCTACGCCCCTCGGCGCGCACCACGGCATGCCCCAGCGAGAGGAACTGCTCCAGCGTCAGCCTGCGGCCGCGGATCGGGTGGTCGGCGCGCAGCAGGCAGACGAAGCGGTGGGTGAACAGCCGCTGCTGGAAGAAGGCGCTCGACTTCAGGTCGGGAAAGTAGCCGACGGCGAGGTCGGCCTCGCCGCTCTCCAGCGCCTGTTCCAGCCGCGCCGGCGGCAGCGACACCGAGCGCACCACGGCGTGCGGCGCCTCCCGCTGCAGGCTTTCCAGGATCTTCGGCAGGAACACCATCTCGCCGACGTCGGACATGGCGATCGTGAACGTCGCCGACGCGGATGCCGGGTCGAAGCTCGCTTCCGAGAGCACGTCGTCGGCGATGCGCGCCAGCACCTCGCGCGCACCGGCGGCCAGCGCATGGGCGCGCGCGGTCGGCGACATGCCGCGCGCGGTGCGCACGAAGAGCGGCTCGCCGAAGGCCTTGCGCAGGCGCGCCAGCGCCGCGCTCATTGCCGGCTGGCTCATGCCGAGGGCCTGCGCCGCGCGGCCGACGCTGCCGGCGTCGTACAGCGCGACCACCACGCGCAGCAGGTTCAGATCGAAGTCTTTCATCATGCAATATTACCAAAACTGATAATGCGTATTGCCCCGGCGGTCTTGCTGACGTTCGGATCGATCCCGTCTAATGCCCACACAACAAACGCGGCCAAGCCGCGAACAACGAGGAGGAGGAGATATGAGCAGAGGAGGAATCCTGGGCTGGCTCATGAGCGCATGCGCCCTTGCGCCGGCCGCATTCGCAGCACCGGCATCCGCCAGCCTGATGGTGGCCCAGATCGCCCCGATGAGCGGGCCCATCGGCGAGGAAGGCAAGGCCTACAATCTCGGCATCCGCATCGCCATCGACGCCCTCAATGCCCGCGGCGGCCTGCAAGGGCAGAAGATCGTCCTCAACACGCTGGATGACGAGTACAAGCCCGACAAGACGGTGGAGCTGATCCGCAAGGAGGCGGCCAGCAAGACCCTGGCAATGCTGCTGCCGGTCGGTTCTCCCGCGATGTCGCGCGTCCTCAAGGACAAGGTGGTCGATTCGGTGCGCATGCCGATCATCGGCGTGATTCCCGGCGCGGAGCCCCTGCGCAATCCTCCCAATCCCTATGTGTTCCATGTGCGCGCCGGGGACCAGGACCAATATCGCCGCATCGTCGAGCACGGCCTGACCATCGGCATGAAACGGGTTGCCGTGGTGTATGCCGACATTCCCTTCGGCAAGGCCGGCCTGGCCGAGGTGGAGCGCCTGCTCAGGGCGGGAGGCAAGGAGGTGGCCGTGTCCGCCGCCTTCCCGATCGGCGCCAACATCGATTTCTCGGCGGCGCTGGCCGCACTGCGGCAGGCCGTGCCCGACGTCATCGTCCTCATCAGCCCGGCGCAGCCGGCCGGCCAGTTCGTGAAGCAGTATCGCGCGACCGGCATGGCCTCGCCCGTCATGACCTTGTCGTATGGCACGGCGGAAGCGATCTGCCGCATCGCCGGCAACGAGATGGCGCGCGGTGTCGGCATCGCCCAGGTGTTCCCCAATGCGGCAAGCCCGACGGTTCCCGTGTCGAGGCGCTTCCAGGAGGATTTTCAGCGCTTCGGCGGCGCAGGGGCTTTGCCGACGCAAAGCCATTTCGAGGGTTACGTCACGACCCAGGTGCTGATCGAGGGGCTGCGCCGTTCGGGGGCGGCGCCGACGCGCGAAAAACTGATCCAGGCGCTCGAGTCGATGCGGGAAGCGGACATCGGCGGCTTCATGGTGGATTTCTCCGCCACGCGCCGCACCGGATCGCGTTTCGTCGATATCGGCATCATCAGCAACAACTGCAAGCTGGTTTTCTGAGACTTGGCGGTCCTGGGAAAAACAACCTCAACTCACCCTGAAGTGGGATCAACGAATATGAATGCTGCTGACCTGCTGCTCCGGGGAAATGCCGGATCGGTCGCAATCCTCGATGCCGACGGGCAGCTGACCTATGCCGAACTGCGCGGCCGTGTCGAGCGGGCTGCCGCGGCGTGGGCGGCGCGGGGCCTGCGCCCGGGCGAGCGCTGCGTGCTCGGCCTGGCCGACGGCGCCGACTGGGTCGTCGCCTTCCTCGGGCTTGTCTGGATGGGCGGCATTCCCATCGCCGTCAGCCCGCGCACCGAGGTGGCCCTGATCCGCGACCTCATCGCCGATTCCGGCGCCGTTGCCCTGCTGCTCGAGGACGAGACGGCGCTGGCCGTCGCCGACGACCGGGCGATGGGCCGCGGCGCCTGGCGGCGCCTGCTCGAGGAGACGGCCGGGACGGCACCGCTGCACCAGGCGCAGGAGGACGATCCGGCTTTCTGGCTGTATTCCTCCGGCACCACCGGCAAGCCGAAGGGCATCATCCACGCGCACCGTGCCGCAGCCCGTGCCGACGTTTTCGCCCGCGAGATTCTCGGCGCCACGCCGCAGGACCGCTTCTACTCGACCTCCAAGCTGTTCTTCGCCTATCCGCTGGCCAACGCGCTGTTCGCCGGCCTGCGCCTCGGCGCCAGCGTGGTGCTGGACGCCGAGTGGCCCAACCCCGAACGCGTCGCGCAGCTCGTTGCCCGCCACCGCCCGACGCTGTTCTTCAGCGTGCCGACGCTGTACCGGCGCCTGGTCGAGGCGAAGGTGTCCTTTGCCGGCGTGCGCCGCGCCGTCTCCGCCGGCGAGGCCTGCCCGCCCGATGTTGCCGCGGCCTGGCGCGAACTGACCTGCATACCATTGGTGAACGGCTACGGCACGACGGAGACCCTGTCGCTGGTGCTCTACCGCACGGCGGAGATGGCGGGCGCGCAGCCGACGCCGCTGACGCAGCTGCGGGTCGACACCGAGGAGGCCGGCGGGCGCGACGGCACCGTGCGCCTGTGGTTTTCCCATCCCGCCGTGGCGCTCGGCTATTCCCGCGTGGTGACGCACGACAGCGCGCGCTTCGGCGGAAACGGCTTTTCGCCCGGCGACCTGTTCCGGCCGGCCGGGGCGGATGGCGGCGACGGCTGGAGCTTCGCCGGACGCTCCGACCAGCTGCTCAAGGTGTTCGGCCGCTGGGTGGACACCATCGCCCTGGAGCAGACGCTGGCGAACCGCCTGCAGGGCGCGGCGCGCGAATCCTGCGTGGTGCCGCGCGGCAGCGAGAGCGAGGATACGATTACCCTGCACCTGTTCGTGGTACCGGGCGAGACGGGCGAGTCCGCGGCGCGGGCCGCGGCCGCGGCCGCCATCGCCGACCTGCCGGCCTACCAGCGCCCGGCCGAAATCCATGTCATCGCCGAGCTGCCGCGCACCGAGACCGGCAAGCTGCGGCGCGGGGCGCTGAAGGCGCTCGGAACTTGAGCGGAATTGTTGCAAGTCCAACAAAATCCGCGTAGCTTTCCACAGGAGAAAAAGGGAGCGTCGTTTTGAAGAACACCCTGGCCATCCGCATCGAGTGGGGAGACTGCGATCCGGCCGCCATTACTTTCTACCCGAATTATTTCCGCTGGTTCGATCAGGGCACGTGGCGCCTGTTCGAGGCGGCCGGCTTCTATCCGGGCGACCTGGTCCGCGACCGCGGCGTCTATCTCCCGCTGGTCGATGCCGGCGCGAAATTCCGGCGTCCCGGCCACATGGGCGACGACCTGGTCCAGGAAAGCTGGGTCGCGGAGTGGCGCGAGAAGATGTTCCTGGTGAAGCACGTGGTGCGCTGCGGCGACGAGGTGCTGCTGGAAGGTTCCGAATTGCGCGCCTGGGTGGTGAAGCACCCGGACGATCCGCGCCGCTTCCAGCCGCAGCCGATACCGCCTGAAGTGCGGGCTGCGCTGGGCGAATAAGAAAAAACGCAGACAAGGAGGAGAAATAGTGCAGGAAGCGTCTTCGAGCGCGACGCCGGGCGGCGGCTTCGGCCCCTTCGGCCGTGCGCTGCTGGCGGTGTCGAAATGGACGGCCATCGCCGGCGGCGGGGTGTTCGCCTTGCTGGTCGCGATGTCGGTTGTCTCCATCGTCGGACGGAAAGTCGCCAGCGCGCCGGTACCCGGCGACGTCGAGTTGCTGCAGCTGTGCGCGGCCTTCGCCTCGGCCACCTTCTTCGCCTACACCCATCTCGTGCACGGCGACGTCAAGGTGGATTTCTTCACCACGCGCCTGTCGCCCGCCAAGCGCGCCTTCCTCGACGCCATGGGTTCGCTGCTGGTCGGCCTGTTCGGCGCCCTGATCGCCTGGCGCGCCTGGGCCGGCGCCATGACGGTGAAGGAGGCGGGAGAAACCTCGGCGATCCTCGAATTGCCGGTATGGGTCGCCCAGCTGCTGATGGTGCCCAGTTTCGCGCTGCTGGCGCTGGCCGGCTTCTACATGTGCGCCCACACCTGGGCACAGCGCGGGGGGAGGCCGTGATCGCCCGGCGCCGGGCCGCCCCAAGCCGGGCGAGTGCTATCCCTGCGAGCAAGGCGAGCGGGCGTCACCCCCTTCCTCGGGAAGGGGGACGGGGGGAGGGCGCATCGTGAGCGGCACCTCGGTCGGCTTCATCATCTTCGGCATCCTGCTCATGCTGCTGGTGCTGCGCGTGCCGATCGGCATCGCCATGTTCATGTGCGGCGCCGGCGGCTATCTCTACCTGCTGGGTGGCGAGACGCTGCCGCTGCTCAATTCGCTGAAGAACCTCGCCTACGCCAGGCTTTCGAACTACGACCTGGTGGTGATCCCGCTGTTCCTGCTGATGGGGCAGTTCGCCACCCACGGCGGCCTCTCCAAGCTGCTGTTCCACTTCGTCAGCGCCTTCCTCGGCCACCGCAAGGGCGGCATCGCCATGGCCTCGATCGGCGCCTGCGCCGGCTTCGGCGCCATCTGCGGCTCCTCGCTGGCGACCGCCGCCACCATGGGCCAGGTGGCGCTGCCGGAGCTGCGCCGCTTCGGCTATTCCGGCTCGCTTGCCACCGGCGCGCTGGCGGCCGGCGGCACGCTCGGCATCATGATCCCGCCCTCGGTGCCGCTGGTGATCTACGCCATCCTGACGCAGGAGTCCATCGGCAAGCTGTTCATGGCGGCGGTGGTTCCCGGCATCCTCGCCATGCTCGGCTACATGATCGTGGTGCAGATCGTCGTACACCTGAATCCCTCCGCCGGCCCGGCCGGTCCGCGCGTGCCCTGGCCGGAGCGCCTGAAGAGCCTGTTCGCCGTGCTGCCGGTGCTGCTGGTGTTCGTGGTGGTGATCGTCGGCATCTACGGCGGCTGGGCCAACCCGACCGAGGCGGCCTCGATCGGCGCGGCGGCCTGTGGCGTACTGGCGCTTTTTTCCGGCAATTTCGGCCTGGTCCAGCTCAAGCACAGCCTGCTCGGCACGGCGCAGGCCACCGCCATGATCTTCCTGGTGCTGCTCGGCGCCGACATGCTCAACACGGCGCTGGCCCTGTCGCAGATGCCGGGCGAACTGGCCGAGTGGGTCAAGGGCAGCGGCTTCCCGCCGCTGCTGGTGATGGCCATGATCCTGCTCATCTACATCCTGCTCGGCTGCGTCATGGACGCGCTGGCGATGATCCTGCTCACCATCCCGATCTTCTACCCGATGGTGATGGGGCTGGATTTCTGGGGCATGTCGCAGACCGACAAGTCGATCTGGTTCGGCATCCTCGCCCTGATGGTGGTGGAGATCGGCCTGGTGCATCCGCCGGTCGGCATGAACGTCTACATCATCAACCGCCTGGCCGGCAACGTGCCGCTGGTCGAGACGTTCAAGGGCGTGATTCCCTTCCTTGCCTCGGACCTGATCCGCATCGTCCTGCTGGTGTTTTTCCCGATGATTTCGTTGTACCTTGTGCATGCATTCGGCGGCTGACCGCCGAACAACAACTATGGAGGAGACATGAACATGCAATTCCGCAAATCGCTCGCCCCGCTCGCCGTATCGCTGGGACTGACTTTCGCGGCCGGCCAGGCTGCGGCGCAGGAGGTCACCCTCAAGGTGCACCACTTCCTCGGCCCGCAGGCGACCTCGCAGCGGCTGCTGCTCGGCCCCTGGTGCGAGAAGATCGCCAAGGAGTCGAACAACCGCATGAAGTGCCAGATCTACCCGGCCATGCAGCTCGGCGGCACGCCGCCGCAGCTGTTCGACCAGGCCAAGGACGGCGTCGCCGACATCATCTGGACGGTGCCGACCTACCAGGCCGGCCGCTTCCTCAAGTCGGAAGTGTTCGAGCTGCCCTTCATGACCAAGACCGCCAAGGGCGGCAGCCGCGCCTTCTGGGAATACGTGCAGAAATACTCGCTGGACGAGTTCAAGGGCACCAAGCTGATCCTCGCCCATGTGCATGACGGCGCCGAACTGCACTTCGCCAAGAAGAACGTGGCGACGCTGTAGGATCTCAAGGGCCTGAAGGTGCGCGCGCCGACCCGCATCTGCACGCGCACCTTGACGGCGCTGGGCGCCACGCCGGTGCAGATGCCGGTGCCGCAGGTGCCGGAATCGCTGGCCAAGGGGGTCGTGGACGGCGCTTCCCTGCCGTGGGAGGTGGTGCCGGCGCTGAAGGTGCAGGAGGTGACGAAGTTCCATACCGAGACCGGCCCCGGCAAGCGCAAGATGTCGAACACCATCTTCGTGGTGGCGATGAACGAGGCGAAGTACAACAGCCTGCCGGCCGACCTGAAGAAGGTGATCGATGCCAACAGCGGCGCCGAGGCATCGGCCTGGGCCGGCGAGGTGTGGGACGGCACCATCGCCCCCGGCCGCAAGACGGCCACCGACCGCAGCAACACCGTCACCGTGCTCTCCGACGCCGAGTATCAGCGCTGGGAGAAGGCCACGGCGAGCGTGGACGACGAGTGGGTCAAGGACGTCTCCGCCAAGGGCGCCGACGGCAAGAAGCTGCTGGAAGCGGCGCGCGCCCTGCTCAACCAGTACGACAAGTAAGAAGCTGTTTCAGGGAACGGCCGGCGGAAACCTCCGCCGGCCGTTTTTCATTTGGATCTGCCGACGCGCAGGTGCAGCGGCCAGCGCAGCGCCTTGACCAGGGCGGCATCCGGCCACAGCGGCGTCAGGCGGCGGGCGAATTCGTCGAGCGGGTCGATGCCGTTCGCCTTCATGTAAGCCTGCGTGGCCGACCAGGTGCCGAGGTAGCCGAGCAGGTCGTCGCGCGTCCATTCCGTGCGGATCTCGAAGGCGGGCGGCGCGATCGGCTCGAAGGGGAAGGGCAGCGAGCGGTAGCGGTCGTCGACCATCCTGCGCTCCGGCGGCCAGTAGGGGCCGACCACGTTCCGGTAGAAATCCGTCAGCAGTTCGTCGATGCCGGCCTCGACGTCGAGCAGGGTGTAGGTCCAGGCGGCGATGACGCCGCCGGGCTTCAGCACGCGCCTCGCCTCGGCATAGAACTTTTCCAAGTCGAACCAGTGGATGGCCTGGGCCACCGTGACCAGGTCGATGCTCGCCGTATCCAGGAGACTGACTTCCGCCGAGGCGACACGGTATTCGACGCGGGGATGCGCCTCGGCATGCTCGAGCTGCTTGCGGCTGGGATCGGTGGCGATGACATGCTCGAAATGCGCGGCCAGCCCGACCGCGGCCTGCCCGCTGCCGGTGCCGCAATCCCAGGCGGCGCCGCGAGAGGGCGAGATGCCGGCCAGCCAGGCGAACAGTTCGCCCGGGTAGTTCGGCCGGAAGCGCGCGTAATCGGGCGCCTGCCGGGAGAAGTGGTCCTTGAATGTGCCGCTCATCAGGACAGGGTGAAGTAGAAAGTGGCGCCCTTGTCGGTCTCGCCTTCGGCCCAGACCAGGCCGCCGTGGCGCTGGACGATGCGCTGCACCGTGGCCAGGCCGATGCCGGTGCCGGCGAACTCCTTGACGCCGTGCAGCCGCTGGAAGGCGCCGAAGAGTTTGTCGGCGTACTTCATGTCGAAGCCGGCGCCGTCGTCCCTGACGTAGTAGGCGAGGCTGCTGCCGGTCCGACGTGCGCCGAACTCGACGCTGGCGACCGCCTTGCGGGCGGTGAACTTCCAGGCGTTCGACAGCAGGTTGTGCAGGGCGACGCGCAGCAGGCGTTCGTCGCCGCGGGCCCGGATATCCGGCATGGCGGTGAATTCGACCTCGCGATCCGGCTCGGCGTGCTGCAGTTCCCGCGCGATCGATTCGGCGAGGCGCGAGAGGTTGACCTCGGCCAGGTGGATGGGTTCGCGGGTGAGCTGGGCCAGATCGATCATGCCGTCGATGAGTTCGCTCATGCGCAGGGTCGCCGAACAGATGCGGCGCAGGTATTCCTTGCCGTGTTCGTCGAGCCGCTCGCCGTAGTCCTCCAGCAGCAGGCGCGCGAAGCCGTTGATGCCGCGCAGCGGCGAACGCAGGTCGTGCGAGACGGAGTAACTGAAACTCTCCAGTTCCCTGATCGAGGCCTGCAGTTCGGACGTGCGCTGGTTGACGTGGTCCTCCAGCTCCAGGTTGAGCTGGCGCAGCATGCCCTCGGCGTGCCGTCGGCGCTGACTGTTGCGGTAGGCCTCGATCAGCACGGCGCAGGTGGCGGTGAAGGGCTGCAACTGCTCCACCAGCGCCTCGTCGTAGCCGCCCGGCCGGTTGGCGACGGCAGCCATGCCGACCAGCTGTTCGCCGCGAAAGAGCGGCAGGCCCATGAAGGCGTCGAGGGGCGCATGTCCGGGCGGCAGGCCGCCGCGGCGGGGATCGTCTGCCGGGCGGTTGGACAGCACCGGCCGCCCGCTCGTCATGACGCGGCCGAACAGGGTATTGGGATTGCGGAACTCGAAACCGCCGCTGACATAGCTGCGGTAGAGCTGGCGCGAGGCGTCGTCCCAGGAAATGTCGGTGATGGCGTAGGGCCGCAGGTAGGGCGCATTCGACTCGTCGCGAAACACTTCCCCGATGAAGCCGTACTGGCTGTCGGTGATGTCGAGCAGATGTCCGAGCAGGCGATCGAAGGTCGGATGCGGGTCGGCATCCGCGATGAAATCGGCCTGCGCCTCGCTCACCGCATGCAGCATGCGATTCTTGTCGAGGATGAGCTGCTCGATGCGCTTGCGGTCGCTGATGTCGCGGGTGATGGAAAGCATGCAGGGGTCGCCGTTCAGTTCGACCAGGCTGGCGGAAAACAGGCTGTCGAAAAGCCGCCCCGACTTGTGGCGGAAGCGGATCTCCTCGTTGACGATGGCACCCTGCTTGCGCAACCGGGCGATGACCTGCTCGCGCTGGGCGGGCTCGGGCCAGGCGCCCATGTCGACGGCCTTGTGGCCGATGACCTCCTGGGGGGAAAAGCCGAACACCCGCTCGAAGGCCGGATTGACGTCCACGTAGCAGCCGCTGGTCAGGGAACTGGTGGCGATGGCGTCGGGACTGGCGGCATAGATGCGCGAGAGCTTCTCTTCCGAGACGCGCAGCGCCGACTCGGTCTGCTTGTGCTCGTGGCTGATCTGCTCGAGCAGGGTGTTGTGCGCCCAGGCCAGTTCGGCCTCGTGCGATTCCAGTTCGGCGACGCGCTTTCTCAGCGCCGTCAGCTCGGCCTGCAGATCGGAGGTGCTGTCGGTGGGTTGCTTCATGCCCGGCAATGACATTGCTCTTGCCCGGATTTTCCACCGATTCGGGACGCGCCTCAAGCGCTGCCGTGAAGATGTGCGGGAGGTTTTCCTGAAAGCAAGAAAAAGGCGGCCCGCAGGCCGCCTTCTGGACGGGCGAGGCCGGCTATTTCGGCCGCTTGTCGATGACGCGCTTGGCCTTGCCGATCGAGCGTTCGATGGCGTTCTGGCCGACGACGCGCACCTGGGTGGACACGCCGATGTAGGACTTGATGTGGTGCTGCAGTTCCTTCGCCGCCGCCTGCTGATCGGCCGCCGGCGCCTGGGCGAACTCCGGCTTCATCTCGACCAGCACGTCGAGCTCGTCCATGTGGTCGGGGCGGGAGACCTCCAGCACGTAGTGCGGCGCCAGCTTCGGCATCTTCAGGATCAGCTCCTCGATCTGCGAGGGGAAGACGTTCACGCCGCGGATGATCAGCATGTCGTCGGAGCGGCCGGTGATCTTGTCCATGCGGCGGAAGGAGCGTGCGGTCGGCGCCAGCAGTCGGGTGAGGTCGCGCGTGCGGTAGCGGATGATCGGCAGCGCCTCCTTGGCGAGCGAGGTGAATACCAGCTCTCCCGTGGCACCGTCGGGCTGCACCTCGCCGGTGACCGGATCGATGATCTCCGGATAGAAGAAATCCTCCCAGATCACGAGGCCGTCCTTGGTCTCGATGCACTCGTTGGCGACGCCGGGGCCCATCACCTCGGACAGGCCGTAGATGTCGACGGCGTCGATGCCGAGGCGCTTCTCGATCTCGGCGCGCATCTGGTTGGTCCATGGCTCGGCGCCGAAGATGCCGACCGACAGCGAGCACTTGGCCGGGTCGTGGCCCTGGCGCTCGAACTCGTCGGCGATGGCCAGGCTGTAGGAGGGCGTGACCATGATGATGTCCGGCTTGAAGTCGATGATCAGCTGCACCTGCTTCTCGGTCTGGCCGCCGGACATCGGGATCACCGTGCAGCCGAGGCGCTCGGCGCCATAATGGGCGCCGAGGCCGCCGGTGAACAGGCCGTAGCCATAGGCGACATGCACCAGGTCGCCGGGCCGGCCGCCGGAGGCGCGGATGGAGCGCGCCATCAGGTTGGCCCAGTCGTCGATGTCCTTCTTCGTGTAGCCGACCACGGTCGGCTTGCCGGTGGTGCCGCTCGAGGCGTGGATGCGCACGACCTGCTCGCGCGGCACGGCGAACATGCTGAAGGGATAGTTCTCGCGCAGGTCCTGCTTGGTGGTGAAGGGGAACTTGGCGAGGTCGGAAAGCTGCTTCAGGTCCTCCGGCTTGACTCCGGCGGCGTCGAACTTCTTGCGGTAGTGCGGGACGTTGTCGTAGGCGTGCTTGAGCGACCATTTCAGGCGCTGCAACTGCACGGCGGCGATTTCGTCGCGACTGGCCTTTTCGATCGGCTCCAGGTCGCCCGGCTTGGGCATTTTCGTTGGCATGGTTGTCTCCTCCTTGTTCCTTGTTGCGTGATGCTCTCCCGTGTTCCTTTCAGACGCGCTCGATGACGAGGGCGATGCCCTGGCCGACGCCGATGCACATGGTGCACAGGGCGTAGCGGCCGCCGCTGCGATGCAGCTGGTACAGGGCGGTCGTGACGAGGCGCGCGCCGCTCATGCCGAGCGGGTGGCCCAGCGCGATGGCGCCGCCGTTCGGATTCACCTGCGGCGCGTCGTCTGGCAGGCCGAGGTCGCGCGTCACCGCCAGCGCCTGGGCGGCGAAGGCCTCGTTCAGCTCGATGACGTCCATCTGGCCCAGCTTGAGGCCGAGGCGCTCGAGCAGCTTGCGCGTCGCCGGCGCCGGGCCGATGCCCATGATGCGTGGCGCCACGCCGGCCGTGGCCATGCCGACGATGCGGGCGCGCGGTGTGAGATTGTGCCGCTTCGCGGCGGCTTCCGAGGCGAGCAGCAGGGCGCAGGCGCCGTCGTTCACGCCCGAGGCGTTGCCGGCCGTCACCGTGCCGTCCTCGCGCACGATCGGCTTCAGTTTTGCCAGGCTCTCCAGGCTGGTGTCGGCGCGCGGATGCTCGTCGGCGGCGACGACCTTCGGGTCGCCCCTCTTCTGGGCGATTTCCACGGGCACGATCTCGTCGTCGAAGCGGCCGGCGGCCTGGGCCGCCACGGCGCGCTGCTGGCTGCGCAGCGCGAAGGCGTCCTGGTCGGCGCGGGCGATCTTCAACTCGATGGCCAGGTTCTCGGCGGTGTCCGGCATGGCATCGGTGCCGTAGAGCTTCTTCATGAGCGGATTGACGAAGCGCCAGCCGATGGTGGTGTCGTAGATCGCCGCGTTGCGCGAAAAGGCGGCGTCGGCCTTGCCCATGACGAAGGGTGCGCGGGTCATGCTCTCGACGCCGCCGGCGATCATCAATTCGGTGTCGCCGGCGCGGATGGCGCGGGCGGCGCTGCCGACGGCATCCATGCCCGAGCCGCAGAGGCGGTTCACCGTGGCGCCGGGCACCGTCTGCGGCAGGCCGGACAGGAGCAGGGCCATGCGCGCGACGTTGCGGTTGTCCTCGCCGGCCTGGTTGGCGCAGCCGTAGATGACGTCGTCGACGGCGCTCCAGTCCATGTCCGGGCGACGCTTCATCAGCGCCTTGAGGGGCAGGGCGGCGAGGTCGTCGGCGCGCAGGGAGGCAAGCGCGCCGCCGTAGCGGCCGATGGGGGTGCGAACGGCGTCGCAGATGAAGGCTTCGTTCAACTCATTCTCCTTGGGTTTTGACCGTTTCGCCCGGTATGCGGTGCGACTTGCCGCGGAACACGGCAATGCGCTTGCCATCCTGGTTGCGCACATCGATGTCATAGATGCCGCTGCGGCCGGCGAGCGTCCGTTCCTCCGCCACGGCGGTCAGCAGGTCGCCGACGTGGGCAGGGGCGAGGAAGTCGATCGTGCAACCCGAGGCGACGGCATTGTGGTTGTGGCTGTTGCAGGAATAGGCGAAGGCCGAGTCCGCCAGCGTGAAAATGAAGCCGCCATGGCACATGCCATGGCCGTTGACCATGTGCTCGGTCACGTGCAGGCTCATGCGCGCATAGCCGGGCCGGATCTCGTCCAGGGCGATCCTGAGAAATTGCGAGGTGCGATCCTTGGCGTACATCTCGCGGCCGACGGCTTCGGCCAGTTCCTGTGCTTTTCGGGCAGGGCTCATCGGCGAAGTTTACTTTCCCTTGAAGGCCGGCATGCGCTTCTCCATGAAGGCGGTCACGCCCTCGCGGTAGTCCTCGCTGCGGCCAAGCGTGCGCTGGGTGTCGCGTTCCAGGTCGAGCTGCTGCTCGAGCGTGTTGTGCGGGGAAGCATACAGCGAGCGTTTGATGGCCGCATAGGCGAGCGGCGGACCCTGCGCGAAACGGGCGGCCAGCGCCTCGGCTTCGATCATCAGGATTTCATCGTCCACGCATTTCCAGATCAGCCCCCAGGCCTCGGCCTGCTCACCGGTCAGCTTGTCCGCAGTCAGCACAAGTCCCATGGCGCGCGCCGTGCCGGCCAGTCGCGGCAGGAAGTAGCTGCCGCCGCAATCCGGCCCCAGGCCAAGCTTGCTGAAGGCCTGGATGAACACCGCCGAGCGGGCAGCGAGGACGATGTCGCAGGCGAAGGCCAGGTTGGCACCGGCACCGGCGGCGGCGCCATTGACTGCGGCAATCACCGGTAGAGGCAAGGCGCGCAGTGCCAGCACCAGCGGTTTGTAATAGCTCTCGATCGAATGGCCCAGATCGGGTGGAGGTGAACCGGGCGGCATGATGCGCTCGGCCAGATCCTGGCCTGTGCAGAAGGCACGGCCGGCGCCGCTCAGGATCAGGGCGCGGGCGCCCTCCGCCTGCGAGCGTTCGATGGCCTGGCGCAGTTCGCCATGCATCGCCGCGGTGAAGCTGTTCAGCTTGTCCGGGCGGTTCAGCGTGATGCGGGCGACGCCGTCGCGGCATTCATAGAGCACATCGCTCATGGGCAATTCGGCCATCCGAAATGATACAAAAACCTACAAAGTATTGTTTTTATGAGTATCGTTTTACATCGCTTTCGCCATGCTACATAATTCAGCTCTGGCAGACAACCTGCAACATGATTCCTTATGGTCAAGGTCTATTCGATCGAAGGCGTGACCCCCGTCGTTCATCCGACGGCGTTCGTCCATGCCTCGGCCGTTCTCATCGGCGACGTCATTATCGGTCCTGACTGTTATATCGGGCCGAATGCCTGCCTGCGTGGCGATTTTGGCCGGATCCTGATCGGGGAGGGCGTCAATATCCAGGATTGCTGCATCGTGCATGGCTTCCCCGAGCGCGATACCTTGGTCGAGGACAACGGCCATATCGGCCATGGCGCTATCCTGCATTGCTGCCGCATCGGCCGCAATGCACTGGTTGGCATGAATGCGGTGGTGATGGACAAGGCGGAGGTCGGGGAGTCGTCCATCGTGGCCGCCATGGCATTCGTCAAGGCCGGCATGGTGGTGCCGCCGAAAAGCCTGGCGGCGGGCATTCCGGCCAAGGTGGTGCGCGAACTGACAGAGCAGGAAATGGCCTGGAAAGTCGAGGGTACTGTCCTGTACCAGCATCTGGCGCGCCGTTCGCTGGCGACCATGACCGAGACTGCCGCCCTGACCGAAGTCGAAGCAGATCGCAAGCGCATCCTTCTGCCTGAAATCAAGCCCCTCATCGAAGCCAAGGCTGAGTGGGCCGGAGCAGCGGCCGAAAACAAGGACGAATAGTCGTCCGGACGCCTGTTTCCTCTCTGGAGAGGGGTCATAATGTGATATTATGACCAGCTACATGAAACCTATTGCGTTTCTCCGAAAGGCTGCGCTTCCTGGCGCCTCGATTGGCCTTTCCGGCATGCCTTCTTCAGCATCAACCAGCAAGGAAAAAGCATGAAAATCCATGAATACCAGGGCAAGGAGATCCTGAGAAAGTTCGGGGTCGCCACGCCGCGCGGCAAGGCCTGCTTTTCCGTCGACGAGGCGGTCAAGGCGGCCGGGGAACTCGGCGGCAAGGTTTGGGTGGTCAAGGCGCAGATCCACGCCGGCGGCCGCGGCAAGGGCGGCGGCGTCAAGGTGGCGAAATCGATGGATGAAGTGCGCCAGTACGCCGGACAGATCCTCGGCATGCAGTTGAAGACGCACCAGACCGGGCCGGAGGGCCAGAAAGTGCGCCGACTGCTGATCGAGGAAGGCGCCGACATCAAGAAGGAACTCTATGTCGGCATGGTGGTGGACCGCGTCACGCAGAAGGTCTGCCTGATGGCCTCCAGCGAGGGCGGCATGGACATCGAGGAAGTTGCCGCGCATACGCCGGAAAAGATCCACAAGGTGTTCGTCGATCCGGCCGCCGGCCTGAAAGATGCAGAGGCTGACGATGTCGCCCGCAAGATCGGCGTGCCGGAGGCCTCGGTGCCGCAGGCGCGCAGCGTCCTGCAGGGGCTGTACAAAGCCTTCTGGGAGACCGATGCCAGCCTGGCCGAGATCAACCCGCTGATCCTCACCGGCGACGGCAAGGTCATCGCCCTCGACGCCAAGATGAACTTCGATTCCAACGCCCTGTTCCGCCATGAGGACATCGTCGCCATGCGCGACCTTGACGAGGAAGATCCGGCCGAGATCGAGGCCTCCAAGTACGACCTCTCCTATATTTCCCTCGACGGCAACATCGGTTGCCTGGTGAACGGCGCCGGCCTGGCCATGGCGACCATGGACACCATCAAGCTGTTCGGTGCCGAGCCGGCCAACTTCCTCGACGTGGGCGGCGGCGCCACCACCGAGAAGGTGACTGAGGCCTTCAAGCTGATGCTCGGCAACCCGAAGGTGAAGGGCATCCTGGTGAACATCTTCGGCGGCATCATGCGCTGCGACACCATCGCCACCGGCGTGGTGGCGGCGGCCAAGGAGGTCCATCTCTCTGTGCCGCTGGTGGTGCGCATGCGCGGCACCAACGAGGACATCGGCAAGCAGATCCTCAAGGATTCCGGCCTGCCCATCATTTCCGCCAGCGACATGGCCGATGCGGCGCAGAAGATCGTCGCCGCGGTCTCCGGCAAGTAAGGGATACGAGCATGAGCATTCTGATCAACAAGAACACCCGGGTCGTCACGCAGGGCATCACCGGCAAGACCGGCCAGTTCCACACCAAGATGAGCAAGGAGTACGCCAATGGCGCGAATTGCTACGTGGCAGGCGTGAATCCGAAAAAGGCCGGCGAATCCTACGAGGGCATCCCCATCTTCGCCTCGGTGAAGGAGGCGAAGAAGCAGACCGGCGTCAACACCTCGGTCATCTACGTGCCGCCCCCCTTCGCCGCCGCCGCCATCTGGGAGGCGGTCGAGGCTGAATTGGACCTGGTCATTTGCATCACCGAGGGTATCCCGGTGAGAGACATGGTCGAGGTCAAGGACAAGATGCGCAAGGCCGGTTCGAAGACCATCCTGTGCGGTCCCAACTGCCCCGGCATCATCACGCCTGACGAGATTAAGATCGGCATCATGCCCGGCCATATCCACATGAAGGGCCGCATCGGCGTGGTGTCGCGCTCCGGCACCCTGACGTATGAAGCGGTGGGCCAGCTCTCCGACCTCGGACTGGGCCAGTCGACTGCAGTGGGCATCGGCGGAGATCCGGTGAACGGGCTCAAGCACAAGGACGTGCTGGAGCTGTTCATGAACGACCCGGACACCGACGCTGTCATCATGATCGGCGAGATCGGCGGTTCAGACGAGGAAGCCGCTGCCCAGTGGTACGCCAGCGAGTGCAAGAACAAGAAGCCGGTTGTCGGTTTCATTGCCGGCGTGACAGCCCCGCCCGGCAAGCGCATGGGTCATGCCGGAGCAATTATTTCCGGCGGCAAGGGCACGGCGCAGGAGAAGCTGGCGGTAATGGAGGCCTGCGGCATCAGGACGACCAAAAACCCCGCCGAGATGGGCCGGTTGCTCAAATCCGTCCTCTAATCGTTTCTTGTAGTATTTGACAGCAACGCCGCCCCAAGGGCGGCGTTGCTGTTTGCAGACCTTGGGCAATGACTGAAATGCCTTCAAATTTGCGGCCAAGAAATATTTGACTATCTTCATGTTTGCCTGTAAGAATTACGATTAAATTGCTGTTTCTACGCAGGTTGGTCGGCTTTAAGGGTATGCTTGCAGCCTGCGGCATAACGTTTCAAGCTGTGCGCGAATGTGTTGCGGGTCGGGTGTCCGCATGCGCACGGTTGCTTCTCCAATAAAGACAAAATATTCGGCAGGAGAGGACAGCGCAGCGTGTCAAAGACTTTCTGGAAAACCGATTGGTTCATCGGCGTTGTCGTGAGCGTGGTCATGCTCTTTGCAGGCAGCGGCGAATTGCTGCAGAGCCTGGAGCGCAAGGCCTACGACCTTGGCGTCGGTGCAGTCTCTCGAGAACCAAGCAGCAAGATCGCCGTCATCGCAATCGACAAGCAGAGTATCGACAACCTCGGCCGTTGGCCCTGGTCGCGCGAAGTGCATGCAAAGATGATCGACGGACTGGCGGCCGCCAAGGCCAAGGTTATCGCTTCATCCATTTTCTTCTCCGAGCCCCAGATCGATCCCGGGCTCGCCTACATCAACAAGCTGATCGAACTCTACGGCCAGGCCGGTGGTGCGCCGCTGACGGGTGCGCCGGAGGCGCTGGCGGCCCAGTTGCCTCCCTTGGGGCAGTTCGGCCCGGTGTTGGCCGAGGCTGAACAGAAGCTCAATAGCGACCGACGCATGGGCGAATCGGTCGCCAAGTCGGGCAATGTCGTCCTGCCGATGCTGTTTCGGCTCGGGGAGCCGCGCGGGAGGCCGGACAGGCCCTTGCCGGACTTCATCAAGAAAAATGCGATTTCCCAAGTCGAAAAAGGCGAGGAGGCGCCGCTTCTTACCTCTGACGTGGAGGCACCGGTCGTCGAGGTGCTCGGCCTCAGCGCTGCGGCAATCGGCCATCTCAACGTCAATCCCGACGTGGATGGCGGCATACGTACCGAGCCGCTGGTGCTGGCCCATTTCAACGAAATCTACCCCTCCCTTTCCCTGATGATCGCGGCCAAGAGCCTCAATCTCGGCGTCGCCGACATCAAGGTCAAGCTGGGCGATTCGGTAAGGCTGGGCAATCTGAAGATCGGCACCGACCCGGTCATGCAGATGAATACCTTCTTCTACAAGGATCACGAGGGCAAACCTGCCTTCCAGGTGGATTCGTTCTTCGACGTGACCAGCGGCAAGATCCCCCTGGACAAGTACAAGGACAAGATCGTACTGATCGGACCGACGGCCGCCGGTATCGGCAGCATCTTCGTTACGCCCGTGTCGCCAGCCATGCCGGCAGTGCTGATGCAGGCGCATACCGTGTCCAGCATCCTCCAAGAGCATTTCTTCGTCGTTCCGACATGGGGCTGGATCGTCGAGCGGGTGGCCTTCCTTCTGGTGGCCGTCTACCTCATCGCGCTGCTGCCGCGCCTCAAGGCAGGCATGGGGGCGGGCGTGACCGTGGGCCTGTTCGTAGTCCTGGTGGCGGCGCATTTCGTCCTCATGACGACGCAATTGATGTGGCTGCAACTCATGGTGCCAGCAACCTTGCTGTTGGTGGGCCATGCCCTGCTGACCACCAAGCGCTTCCTCGTTACCGAACGCGGCAAGGAGAAATCGGAGGCCGAGTCGGCCGAGTCGAACCGCATGCTGGGCCTGGCCTTCCAGGGCCAGGGCCAGCTCGACATGGCCTTCGACAAATTCCGCAAGTGCCCGATGGACGAGGCCGTGATGGAAAACCTCTACAACCTGGGACTGGACTTCGAGCGCAAGCGCCAGTTCAACAAGGCCGAGTCGGTTTTTCGCTACATGGCTGATTTCAACCCGAAGTTTCGCGACCTGGAAACACGGCTGAATCGGGCCAAGGCCATGTCGGAGACTGTGATGCTGGGCGGCGGCGGGCGATCGACCGCACAGGGCACCATGATTCTCGAGGGCGGTCAGGTGGAAAAACCCATGCTTGGCCGCTATCAGGTCGAGAAGGAACTCGGCAAGGGCGCCATGGGCGTGGTGTACCTTGGCCGCGATCCGAAGATCAACCGCGTCGTGGCCATCAAGACCATGGCGTTGTCGCAGGAGTTCGAGGAAGACGAACTCAAGGATGTGAAGGAGCGCTTTTTCCGGGAGGCTGAAACGGCAGGCCGCCTGAATCACCCGAACATCGTGACCATTTTCGATGCCGGCGAGGAACATGACCTGGCCTATATCGCCATGGAATTCCTCAAGGGCAAGGATCTGGTCCCATACACCAAGACCGGCAACCTGATGCCGCTCGCCAAAGTGATGGACATAGTCGCCCGCGTCGCCGATGCGCTTTCCTACGCCCACCAGAACAGCGTGGTCCATCGTGACATCAAACCGGCCAACATCATGTACGAACCGGAGTCCGATGCGGTCAAAGTGACCGATTTCGGCATTGCCCGCATTACCGATTCGTCGAAGACCAAGACGGGCATGGTGTTGGGCACGCCCAGCTACATGTCGCCGGAACAACTGGCCGGCAAGAAGATCGACGGTCGCTCCGACCTTTTCTCCCTCGGCGTCATGCTCTACCAGATGGCTTGCGGCAAGCTGCCCTTCGAAGGCGATTCGATGGCCCAGTTGATGTTCAAGATCGCAAACGAACCGCACCCCCACATCCGCGAGTTCAATCCGCAGGTGCCGGAGTGTCTGGCGGCGATCATCGACCGGGCGCTGGCCAAGGACAATGCACAGCGTTACCAGACCGGCGCCGAAATGGCGGCCGACTTGCGTGCCTGCATGGGCTTGAGCACGGGCGGAGGGGCACCTTCGCCGCAGGTTGATTTCAATCTTTGAGAATATATGGACCCCCACGCTCACATTCGATCGCTGCCCCCCGAGGGGGCGCATGCCTTCCTTGGGACGGCCCGGCGGGAGGCATGATGGATCTCAGCCAGGTTCTGCAAATAGTCAGCCGCTCGGATGCCGGCATGGTGCGCTCGCACAATGAGGACGCCGTTTTTGCGAATGCCGCCTGCGGCTTGGCCATCCTGGCCGACGGGATGGGGGGGTATAACGCTGGCGAGGTCGCAAGCGGCATGGCGACAACCCTGCTGGGCAGCGAAATCGAGAAGGCCTTCGCGAAAACGGAACCCCACCAGCTCGACGCCGCCGGCAAGCTGCATGCCCACAGCGTCCTTGAGGCAGAAATCGCCCGTGCCAACACGGCGATCTACCAGGCGGCGCAGAGCCAGCCCCAGTATGCCGGCATGGGCACGACCCTGGTGGTCGCCCTGTTCTACGACAACATGATGACGGTCGCGCATATCGGCGATTCCCGGCTCTATCGCCTGCGCGGGGGCGAATTCCAGGCGATCACGCGCGATCATTCCCTGTTGCAGGAGCAGATAGACAGCGGCATGATTACGCCGGAAGAGGCGCGCCATTCGCAGAACAAGAACCTGGTTACCCGGGCGTTGGGTGTGGACCCGACGGTCGAGCCGGAGATCCGCGATTACGATACGATGCCGGGAGACCTTTACCTGTTGTGCTCCGACGGGCTCAATGACATGGTCGAGGACGAGGAGATCGCCCTCACCCTGCAGGCCCTGTCCGCCAACCTCGAACTGGCGGCGACGCAGCTGATTCAGACGGCGAACGATAGCGGGGGGCGGGACAATGTTTCGGTAGTGCTGGTGCGCATTGTGCGCGAATATCCGGCGGCGCGCGGCTGGTGGGCGCGACTGCTGCAATGGTTCAAGTGAATTGACGAGAAGGACGCAACATGGCTGCTAAGTTGATCCTAAGCATGGATGGCCTGGTGCTCAAGGAAATTCCGCTCACCAAAGAGCGGACGACGATCGGGCGCAAGCCGCACAACGATATCCAGATCGACAATCTGGCCATCAGCGGTGAACATTCGGTGATCGTCACGATCCTCAACGATTCGTTTCTCGAGGACTTGAACAGCACCAATGGCACTTACGTGAATGGCCAGCCCATCAAGAAGCATTTTCTGCAGAACAACGACGTCGTCGAATTGGGCAAATACAAGCTCAAGTACATCAATGAGACTCCGACGCAGACGACGGCTGCGGATTTCGAGAAGACGATGGTGCTGCGGCCCGACCTGATGAAGAAGACGGCGGAGCAGACGGCTGCCAAGTCATCCTCGATGAGCGATACGCAGGTCGGCATGAAGGCTATAGATACCCATGCCGGCATGGCGCCGCCTGCCCAAGCGACTCCCCCGGCAACGGCGCCCGCTCCGCAGGCGATGCCGACAGGGGCCATCCAGATCCTGACGGGCGCGAATGCCGGGAAGGAACTGGAGTTGACCAAGAATCTCACCACCCTGGGTAAACCGGGCGTGCAGGTGGCTGTCATCACCCGCCGGCCGCACGGCTACTTCATCACCCATGTCGAAGGGGCCAACTTCCCGGTCGTCAATGGCACTGCTCTGGATGCCCATCCGCGCGAGTTGAAGGATCATGACGTCATTGAGCTGGCCGGCATCAAGATGGAGTTCTTCCTCAAAAGCTGAGCCCGTCGGCACAATCTTGGATGCAGTATCCAGGCTGCATGCAGTTTTGAAACCGCCACCATGAGTTGGGCGTCAGGCTTGCTTAATGCGGGGCAGTTCGGAAGGGGGCGGTTTTGAAGCAGTACATCGTCAGGTACGCACTGGGGTTCGTGGTATTGCTGGTTCTGCTAGGCCACGCGGCGCGTTTCTACGAGCTCGGCTTCATCAACCGGCTCGACGCCATCATCTACGACACCAAGGTTCGCCTTACCATGCCGAAGGGCATGGATGATCGTGTCGTCATTCTCGATATCGATGAGAAATCCCTCGGAGAGATCGGTCGATGGCCCTGGGGGCGGGATCGGGTTTCGCAACTCGTCAAGAAACTGTTCGATCAACACGGGGTCACCATTCTCGGCTTTGACGTCGTCTTCGCCGAGCCGGATGACAGCTCCGGATTGAAGGTGCTTGAAGGGCTGTCCAAGGGGGATCTCAAGGACAGCGCGCACTTCCAGGCAGCGCTCAAGGAACTGCGACCACAGCTGGATCATGACGGGCGTTTTGCGGAAACTCTCAGGGGACGGCCTGTGATTCTCGGCTATTACCTTTCGGGACGAAGCGACGGCGTGTCCAGCGGCGCATTGCCTCCGCCTGTACTGCCCGAAGGCAGCTTCACGGGGCGCAGCATTCCTTTCACCGTCTGGACCAATTACGGCGGCAATCTGGCCGAGTTCCAGAAAGCGGCCCTTTCCGGAGGGCACTTCAATCCCCTGGTCGACTTCGATGGCATCTCGCGTCGAGTTCCCCTCCTGGCCGAATTCAAGGGCGAATACTATGAAGCGCTGTCGCTGGCCATGGTGCGGGCTCTGATCGGCCAGCCGAAGGTGGTGCCCTGGTTTCCTGAAGACCGCTGGTTTTCCAGCAAGAGCTACCAGGGCATGGAAGCCATCGACCTGCCGACCGCGCGCGGCACGCTGCGCGTCCCGGTGGACGAAAATGTTGCCGCCCTGATCCCCTACCGCGGCTACCAGGGCAGCTATCGATACTATTCGATTGCCGACATCATGGCGGACCGGATCAAGCCGGGCGAACTCAAAGGCAAGATTGCTCTGATCGGCACGACTGCGCCGGGCCTGCTCGACCTGCGCGCGACTCCCGTAGGGGAGGCTTATCCCGGGGTGGAAATTCATGCCAATCTGATCACAGGCATGCTGGACGGAGCGATCAAGCACAAGCCGTCCTATGTGCTGGGGGCCGAAGTGGTTCTGCTTCTGCTGGCCGGCCTCGTGATGGTGTTGCTGCTGCCGCTGCTATCGCCGCTACGGGCAACCCTCGCATCCATCGTGCTGTTGCTGTTCATCCTGACGGTGAACCTCGTCTTCTGGGAGTACGGCAACCTGGTGCTGCCGCTCGCTGCCGCCGTGCTGCTGGTACTGACTTTGTACGCGCTCAACATGTCGTACGGCTATTTCGTCGAGTCGCGGACGAAGCGGCAGTTCACCGAGCTGTTCGGGCAGTACGTGCCGCCGGAACTGGTGGAGGAAATGAGCCGCAACCCCGAGTCCTATAGCATGGAAGGCCGCAAGGCCGAGCTGACCGTGCTGTTCTCGGACATACGTGGCTTTACAACGATATCCGAGGGGCTTGGGCCGGACGAACTGACCCACCTGATGAACGAGTACCTGTCGGCCATGACCGAAGTGGTGCGCAGGAACCGGGGGACCCTGGACAAATATATCGGGGACGCCATCATGGCCTTCTGGGGCGCTCCGGTGAGCGATGCACAGCATGCCCGCCATGCCGTCGTCACGGCGATGCAAATGCAGGCCGCCCTGCCCGCCGTCAACAAGACGTTTGCTGCAAAGGGTTGGCCCGAAATCAAGATTGGCGTCGGCGTCAACACGGGAGACATGACCGTGGGCGACATGGGGTCGGCCGTGCGCAAGGCTTATACTGTCATGGGCGATGCGGTAAACCTCGGTTCGCGGCTTGAGGGCATTACCAAGCAGTACGGGGTCGGCATCCTGGTGGGCGAGACTGCGCGCAAGGCCATCAAGGATATCGTCTTCCGGGAAGTGGACCGGGTCCAGGTGAAAGGCAAGGAAGAGCCTGTTGCCATCTATGAGCCGATCGGCCTCGAAGGCGAGGTAGACAAGGCAACACAGGAAGAGCTCAAGCTGTGGAACCAGGCCTTGCGCCACTACCGCGCCCAGGAATGGGATCAGGCGGAGGTGGCGCTCTTGAACTTGTCGCGACTGGCGCCCGGACGGGCGCTGTACGGCAAGTATATGGAACGGATTGCCCACCTGCGCAGGGAACCGCCCGAGCCGGGATGGAAAGGCGTGTGGAAGTTCGAGACCAAGTAACATAAGAGATAAAGAAATGAAGGTCAGAGTTCTCGGCTGCAGCGGCGGGATTGGCGGACGTCATCTGCGCACGACCTCGCTGCTGGTCGACCACGACATCCTGATTGACGCAGGAACCGGTGTGGGGGATCTGTCGCTGGCCGAACTGGCCTTGATCGACCATGTCTTCCTCACCCATTCGCATCTCGACCATGTTGCCTGTCTGCCGTTCATGGTCGACACCGTGGGCGACATGCGCAACAAGCCGCTGACGGTACATGCCACCCAGGCCACGCTGGAAATCATCCAGGCGCACATCTTCAACTGGGCCATCTGGCCCGACTTCTCGGAGATTCCCAACCGCGAAAAGCCGTTCATGCGCTACGCTGAGTTGAAGACCGGCAAGACGGTGAAGGTGGACGGGCGCGAGATTACCCCGCTTCCGGCCAATCACACCGTACCCGCCGTGGGTTATCGCATCGATTCCGGCGAGGGCAGTCTGGTGTTCAGCGGCGATACGACGGTGTGCGATGAGTTGTGGAAAGTCGTGAACAAGATCCGCAACCTGCGCTACCTCATCATCGAAACCGCCTTTTCCAATCGCGAGCGGCAGCTTGCCGTCGCCTCGAAGCATCTATGCCCCGATATGCTGCGTGAGGAGCTGCTCAAGCTGCAGCGCGAGGCGGATATCTACATCACTCACCTCAAGCCCGGGCAGATCGAGCTGACCATGCAGGAAATCGAAGAGTTCATAGGGGAATACAGGCCGCGCATGTTGCAGAACAACCAGGTGTTTGAGCTGTAAGGGTTCGCGAATGGGCATGCAATCCATTTCCACGGAAATATTGAGGCGGCTCGAGCCGCTGGGGGCTCTGTCGCCGGACAGCCTTCGCGAGATATCCCGCATGTGCTATGCAGAAAAAATCAGCCGGAATCTCGACCCGTTTCGGCTGCAGGGCATGCAGGGCCAGGCTGTCTATCTCGTCAAGGGCGAATTGAAGATTGATTACCCGGATTCCAGCTCCGAAATCCTGGTCGGCGGGACAGAGGCCGCCGTTCGCCCGCTGGACAAACGGAAACCCGCATTTACGGGGGCCAAGGCGATTACGGACGTCGAGTTGATCCGAATCGACGAGGAACTGCTCGATATCATGCTGACATGGGACCAGCTGGCCGCGCCGCAGGCCACAGCCGGCGCGAAGAAAACCCCGGATGCGGCGGATCGTACGGATTGGCGCACGATGTCCGGCATGTTTGCGGCAGAGAACCTGACGCACGGCATATTTGCCAGCCTGCCGCCGGCCAACATCGAGGCGCTGTTCGCACGCTTCCACCGCATCAAGGTGGCGCGCAACGAAGTGGTCATCAGAGAAGGGGAGGATGGGGACTTCTATTACGTCATTGAAAGCGGGCGTTGCACGGTGTTCCGCCAGATCGGGGGCGCCAGCGTCGGACTGGCCGAGTTGAAGGCCGGCGATGCTTTCGGAGAGGAAGCGTTGGTGGCAAACACCAAGCGAAACGCGACGGTTGCAATGAAAACCGATGGTGTCCTGTTGAGGCTGGCGAAGGCGGATTTCATCGAGTTGCTGAAAGAACCCCTGATGCATCGCATTTCGCGTCCGGAAGCGGACAAGAAAGCGGCTGCCGGAGCCGTCTGGCTGGACGTCCGCTTTGCTGCCGAATACAACACCGACAAGCTGCCGGGGGCGATCAACATTCCGCTCAACGAGATACGCAACCTGTTCGGCTCCCTCGATCGCCAGAAGGAGTATATTGCCTACTGTCAGAGTGGGCGGCGCAGTTCGGCGGCGGCATTTCTGCTCTCCCAGCGTGGCTATAAGACTTATCTGCTCGAAGGCGGGCTTCGCGGCAGTGCGACATAAGGCACGCATCCCAATGGCTCAGAAGGGAAATCTGGTATGAGTGCGGTGCTTGGTTCGACTCAGGATGCTGGCAGCGGAGGCGATGTCGCCAGCCGTCTGTCTTTCTTCAAGAACCTCCAGACAGTCACCAACAAGATCCATGCGACGGCCAATATCGACGAGATCATGCTCGAGTTGTCGCAGGACATCTGTACGCTGTTCAACGCGGATCGGCTGACCATCTACTCGATCAGCGAGGACAAGTCCTCCATCGTCTCCAAGGTCAAGACCGGCCTCAATTCCTTCAAGGACCTGCGGCTGCCGATTGCCGACCAGAGCATCGCAGGGTTTGTCGCGCTATCGAAGAAGCTGGCAAATATCAGCGACGTCTACGACGAGGCGGAACTGAAATCGCACACGCCCAGCCTGCGCTTCCTGCAGGAGGTGGATAAGCGTACGGGCTACCGCACCAAGCAGATGCTGGTGGCCCCGATCACCGAGGCGCAAAGCGGCGAGTTGCTTGGGGTGGTCCAGCTCATCAACAACAAGGCCGGGGCGCCCTTCTCCCAAGTGGCGGAGGAGGGGGTAAAAGGACTGTGCGAAACACTGGCCATTGCATTCACCCAGCGTCAGAAGCCGGCGCATGTCGTCAAATCGAAATATGACCATCTGGTCGCCGATGCCGTGCTGTCGGCAGCCGAATTTGATCTTGCGACGCGTTCCGCGCGGCGCAAGGGCCTCGACATCGAAGAGGTGCTGCAGCACGAATTCCAGGTCAAGCCGGCGGCGATCGGTTCGGCCCTGTCGAAGTTCTTCGGCGTGCCTTACGAGCCGTACAAGGGCGACCGCATCAAGCCGATGGACCTGTTGAGAAACCTCAAACGGGAATACGTCGAAGAGAATCAGTGGCTGCCGATCGAGGAAACGAAGGAAGGCGTCGTGATCCTGACGATGGATCCCGAGCAGGTGAAGAGCTCGCGCATCGTCAACAACGTCTTTCCGAAGAGCAAGCTGGTCTTTCGCGTCACCACCATCCCGGAATTCAAGCAGACGATCGACCAGTTCTATGGCGCGGCCGCCGATTACGGCTCCGTCGGCGATCTTCTTTCCGGCATGGACGAAGGGGAGGAGGGCGGCGGCGAGCTGACCGGCGAGGATATCTCGGCGGCGGCGGACAACGAACTCGTCAAGCTCGTCAACAAGATCATCATCGATGCCTATAGCCAGGGTGCATCGGATATTCACATCGAGCCGCGGCCTGGCAAGGACAAGACCATCATCCGCTTCCGCAAGGACGGCTCGCTGGCGAACTATATCGAGATTCCGGCAAGCTACCGCAATGCCCTCGCAGCGCGCATCAAGATCATGTGCGATCTGGACATATCCGAGCGTCGCAAGCCGCAGGACGGCAAGATCAAGTTCAAGAAATTCGGTCCGCTCGATATCGAACTGCGCGTGGCGACGATTCCATCGGCCGGCGGCGTCGAGGATGTGGTCATGCGCATCCTCGCCGCCGGGGAACCGATTCCGCTCGAGAAGCTCGGCATCCTGCCGCACAACCTGGAGCGGTTGAAGAACGTGGTCGAGAAGCCTTATGGACTGTTCTTCGTTTGCGGTCCGACCGGTTCGGGAAAGACAACCACGCTGCACTCCGTTCTGAAGCACCTGAATACGCCTGACACGAAGATCTGGACGGCAGAGGACCCGGTCGAGATCACGCAGAAAGGCCTGCGGCAGGTCCAGATCAACCGCAAGGCCGGACTGGATTTCGCCACCATCATGCGCGCCTTCCTGCGTGCCGATCCGGACATCATCATGGTCGGCGAGATGCGCGACAAGGAGACCGTCTCCATCGGCATCGAGGCGTCGCTGACCGGCCACCTGGTATTCGCCACGCTGCACACCAACAGTGCGCCCGAATCGATCACCCGCCTGCTCGACATGGGCATGGATCCCTTCAATTTTGCCGACGCTCTGCTCGGCATCCTGGCGCAGCGCCTGGGCAAGCGCTTGTGCGGCGAATGCAAGGAAGCCTACACCGCGTCGGGGGAGGAGATGAAGAGCCTGCTCACCGAGTACTGCGAGGAACTGCTCAACACCAGCACCTTCAAGAAGGATGCCAAGGCAGGCTACGAGACGGTGTACAAGGAGTGGGCGAAGAATTACGCCGACGACAAGGGGCAGTTCAAGCTCTACAAACCGAAGGGCTGCGAGAAATGCAACAACACGGGCTACAAGGGGCGTGTCGGTTTGCATGAATTGATGGTGGGAACGGATAACGCCAAGAAGCTGATCCAGGAGCATGCCCGGGTTGCAGAACTGGTCGCCTGCGCCCTGGAGGACGGCATGCGCACCCTGAAGCAGGATGGTATCGAGAAGGTGCTGCAGGGCATCACCGACATGAAGCAGGTTCGGGCGGTTTGCATCAAGTAAGCGTCGTGGACACCATCGAGGATCTCTTCCGGCGGTTCGAGCAGCTTAACGAGATCGGCGCTGCCCTCTCCCACGAGCGTGATATCGACAGGCTGCTCGAGAACATACTGGTCGCGGCCAAAAACATCACCCACGCCGACGGCGGCACCCTCTATCGCATGACCGAGGGAGAGGCCAACCTGCGTTTCGAGATCATGCGCAACGACAGCCTGAAGATCGCCCTGGGCGGCACCTCGGGCAATCCCATCCCCTTCCCGCCCCTGCCGTTGCGCACCGAGAGCGGCGAAGAGAACAACTCGATGGTGGCGGCCTACGCCGCCATTCACCAGAAGACCGTCAACATCGACGACGCCTACCAGGCGGAGGGTTTCGATTTCTCGGGCACGCGCAAATTCGACGAGCGCACCGGCTACCGCTCGCAGTCGTTCCTTACGGTGCCGATGAAGAACCACGAGAACGCGGTGATCGGCGTGCTGCAGTTGATCAACTCGATAGACCCGGACACGAAGCGGGTCGCGCCGTTCTCCGCCGCCGACCAGCAGCTGGCCGAATCGCTCGCCTCGCAGGCGGCCATTGCCCTGACCAACCGCCAGCTCATCACGCAGCTGGAGCAGCTGTTCGAATCCTTCATCCAGCTGATCAACGTGGCGATCGACGAGAAATCGCCCTATACGGGAGGCCATTGCGAGCGCGTGCCGGTGCTCACCATGATGCTGGCCGAAGCGGTGAATGGGACGAACGCCGGGCCGCTTGCCGACTTCGGCATGACGGACAAGGACCGCTACGAGCTGAAGATTGCCGGACTGCTGCACGATTGCGGCAAGGTGACGACGCCGGTGCACGTGGTCGACAAGGCCACCAAGCTGCAGACGCTCTTCGATCGCATCCACCTGGTCGACACCCGCTTCGAGGTGCTCAAGCGCGACGCGCAGATCGCCATGCTGAAGGCCAAGCTGAACCTGCGCGATTCCCACGATGCGCGAGCCGAGGCCATGCTCGACGAGGATCTCGTGCGCCACCTGCGCCAGATCGACGCCGACCGCGAATTCCTGCGCCAGGCGAACATCGGCTCGGAGCTGATGACGCCGGAAGCCCAGCAGCGCGTGAAGAAGATCGGCACCGGCTATCGCTGGATGGACGTCGACGGCAAATCCGCCAACTTCCTCACCGACGACGAGCTGGAGAACCTCAACATCCGTGCCGGTACGCTGACGCAGAAGGAGCGCGAGACGATCAACTACCACATCGTAGCCACCATCAAGATGCTGGAGCAGCTGCCCTGGCCGAAGCACCTGAAGAACGTGCCGGAGTACGCCGGAGGCCACCACGAGCGCATGGACGGGAAGGGCTACCCGAAAGGGCTCACGCGCGAGCAGATGAGCGTGCAGGCCCGCGTCATGGGCATCGCCGACATCTTCGAGGCCCTGACTGCCCGCGACCGGCCCTACAAGCGCGGCAAGACGCTATCCGAGTCGCTGGAGATACTCGGCAACTTCAAGCTCAACGGCCACATCGATCCGGACCTGTTCGATGTCTTCGTGCGGCAAAAGGTGTATCTGAAGTACGCCGAACAATTCCTCGATCCGGAGCAGATCGACGAAGTGGATGAATCAAGAATTCCGGGCTACCAAGGCAAGGATGCTGCTTTGCAGCAGAAGTGACGCAGGGCGTCACTTCCTGCCCCTGAGGCTCAAGCCCATGCAATTCTGAAGCATTCACCTTAAATAAAACAAAGTATTAAAGCATTGTCCCGCTTGGCACGACTATTGCGTAAAACCTCATGTGTGTCGGGAGTGCCATAACATCCCTGCCATACTTTCCAACTGCAGAAGGAGAACTTCATGAAGACGATTCAGAAAGGCTTTACCCTGATCGAACTGATGATCGTGGTCGCGATCATCGGCATTCTGGCCGCCGTTGCACTGCCGGCCTATCAGGACTACACGGTCCGCGCGAAGGTGTCGGAAGCTGTTCTGGCCGCTTCCTCGGGTCGTACCGCCGTGGCGGAAGCCTTCGCCAATTATGGCGGTGTGATGAAGACCACCCAAGGTTCAATGGGTGTGCAGAATCAGGCTTCCGCCTACGTTGCCAGCATCATCTGGAATTACGATAGCGATACGGTCGGGTATATTACCGTGACTACGGGCGCCACCAACCTGCCCACCGATGCTCAAGGAAAAACCATCGAGTTGAGAGGTACGGGTGATCCGCTTACCGGACAGGTGGCGTGGGCTTGCGGCCCCGGCCGCAATAATGGGCTGCCGGCCAAATACCTGCCCGGCAGCTGCAAGACCACCTTCTAAGCGAATTTAACTTGATCGCGACCCCCGGCGCAGCTAGCCGGGGGTTTTTTATTCCTGCCGCGAAGGCCTGCCTGCTTGAAGCCGACCCCACTGATTCGTCGCTGGTGCTATTTTTTTATAGTTGGCTGTCTGGCATCGCTCGTCATGATGGCGGGTTTGACGGGAGGGTTTTTCTTCGACGACCATCCGAATATCGTTGAAAACGAGGCGATCCAGATAAGCTCGCTCGATGCCGCATCGCTCAGGCATGCGTTATCGGGTCCCGCTGCCGGCCCGCTCGGCCGGCCGGTCAGCGTGGCCAGTTTTGCCCTGACGCATTACTTCTTCGGCCTCGATGCCTTTCCATTCAAGGCCGTCAATCTTGGCATCCATCTTTTTGTCGGCGCGCTTGTTTACGGGCTTGCGGTCTTGCTGTTGCAAATGGCGCGTGTCAAGCCCGGCCAGTCCAGGCAATGGGTGCCGCTCTGGCTCGCAGCATTGTGGTTGCTGCACCCCATACAGGTCACTCCAGTGCTGCATGTCGTGCAGCGGATGACGAGCCTATCGGCCCTATTCCTGTTTGCCGCACTGCTCGTCCACGTAATTGCGCGGACGCGCGGAGGCCGCGCCGGCGCGACAGGCCTGCTTCTGGCCTGGGGCATTCTGTGGCCGCTCTCCTTCTTCAGCAAGGAAACCGGTGTGCTGTTTCCGTTTTTCGCCCTTGCCTGGGAGCTCATCCTGCGTCGCGCCGAACAAGGGAAGCCCGACCGCTTTGCCTGCATCTTCGCCGTGCTGACGGGACTGACTTTTGTTGGATGCGTAATCTATTTCATTTTGCCAGCGGGGCAGTGGCTATGGGCGGGTTATGCGCTGCGAGAATTCACCCTCCCGGAACGATTGCTGACCGAGGGGCGCGTGCTCTGGTTGTATCTCGGCCTCATCCTGTTTCCGCGCCTGGAAGCCCTTGGCTTGTATCACGACGATATTCCCCTTTCGGTCGGGCTGCTGGAGCCGTGGACGACGCTGCCGGCGTGGCTCGGCCTGGCCGGCCTCGCCTGGCTGGCATGGCGTCTGCGCAAGCGCGCGCCCCTTGTCTGCTTCGGCATCACCTGGTTCTTCATCGGACATGCGATGGAATCCACCGCGCTACCGCTGGAGATCGCCCATGAACATCGCAACTATGTGCCCCTCTTTGGTCTTCTGTTGGCGGCCGCCGCGCCGCTGTCCCGCGCGCTGGAGGCAGGCGGGGCGAGAAAAACGCTTGGATTTACGCTGGCGGGGGCGGCGCTGCTGTATTTTCCATTTGTTACCGCGCTGAGGGCACACCAGTTCGGCGACGACGTACGACGAACACAGATCGAAGCCCAGCATCACCGCGGCTCGGCTCGCGCCCAGTTCGAGGCGGGCAAGACCCTGGCGAACTTGCCGGATGCCGCACAGAAGGACTCACCGGCTTACGGCCTGGCCCGGGCGCATTTCGAGAGGACAGGAGAACTCGACGATCAATCCAAGGCGAGCTGGCTGGGCCTGATATTTATCGCCTGTCGCGCAGGTGCGCTCGTGGAGAGGGAATGGGTCGATGAATTATCCCGGCGTTTGCGGGAAACCCCCTTTGCTCCCGGGGACAGCACGACGATGTTTGCACTGAAGGAGATGGAAATAGCAGGCAGGCAGTGCCTGATGCGGTCCGATGTCGAGCGGTTGTTCACGGCGGCGCACTCGAATCCAACCGTTTCGCGCCATGTAAGATCCCTGCTGCATTCTTGGCTGGCCGACTATTTCGCTCTAGGCGTGCGCGACCTGCCGGCGGCGGAAATCGAACTTGATCGCGCGCTTTCCATCGCCCCGCATAATCCCAGCAACCGACTGAAACGAGCGCAGTTGGATTTTCTACAGGGGCGCCATGACGAGGCGACTCGGCGGCTGGACGAGCTGGGTGATGCAGTCCTTGTCCGTTCGGAAAGGGCGACATTGGCTTTGCTGCGGGACTGCCTTGCGTCGGGCCGACCCGCCGCGCGCTGTGCAGCCATGTGAGGCAAGACAATGGCGGTCGATTACGGATGCTATGCCATAATTTCATCAACGAAGCGCCTGTTGGGAACGTGCCTTGAAGCTTAGCCTGATCATGCCTACGCGCAACGAGGCCGCCGCCCTTGGGCCGTTGCTGGCAGAGATTCGACACCTGCTCCCTGAGGCGGAGGTGATTGTCGTCGACGACGGTTCGACGGACGCGACGGCCGCCATCGCGGCCGAGCACGGCGCCCATGTGATCAACCATCCCTATCCCAAAGGCAACGGCGCTGCAATCAAGACTGGCGCGCGTGCCGCCAAAGGCGATATCCTGGTCTTCATGGATGCCGACGGCCAGCACCAGCCGCAAGACATTCCGCGCCTGCTGGCGAAGCTGGAGGAGGGCTACGACATGGTGGTCGGTGCGCGCGGCATGAAGGATCATGCCGGGGCGCATCGGGGCCTTGCCAATGCGCTGTTCAACCGCTTCGCCAGCTGGATGGTCAATCATCGCGTGGAGGACCTCACGTCCGGCTTCCGCGCCGTGCGCGCCGGGCATTTTCGCCGCTACCTGTACCTGCTGCCCAACAGCTTTTCCTATCCAACGACGTGCACGATGAGCTTCTTCCGCGCGGGCCTCGGCATGGCCTACGTGCCCGTGGACATGCCGCCCCGAATAGGCAAGAGCCACATCCGGCCTTTCCGCGATGGCATACGCTTCCTGCTCATCATCCTCAAGATAGGCACGCTGTACTCGCCTATGAAGCTGTTCCTGCCGGTTTCAGGCGCCTTCTTCGCCACGGCCCTTGGCTACTACACTTACACTTACCTGATGTATCACCGCTTCACTAACATGAGCGCGCTGCTCTTTATTACGTCGGTGCTGGTGTTCCTGATCGGAATCGTATCGGAGCAGATCACCATGCTGATCTACAAGGACAGTGACCAAGAATCTTCCTGAGGGACGCGGCCGGATCCTGGTGCTGTCGTCGACCTTTCCGCGCTGGGAAGGCGATACCGAGCCGGGATTCGTGCTCGACCTGTGCCGCCATCTGGCAGCGGAACTGGAAGTCACTGTCCTGGCGCCGCACGCCGCGGGGGCCCGGTTGCGGGAAACCCTCGCTGGCGTGAACGTGGTGCGCTACCGCTATGGCCCTTCCAGCTGGGAAAAACTCGCTTACGGCGGCGGCATCATGGCGAACTTGCGGCGGAACCCGCTGTTGTTTCTCATGCTTCCCCCGTTTTTTCTCGGCCAGCTCATGGCCTTGCTGGCTTTGATGCGGCGCCTGCGGCCAGTGGCGCTGCATGCGCACTGGATCGTTCCCCAGGGCATGGTGCTGGCGACGGCGTTGCCGGGCCGCACGAGGCTCCGGGCGATCTGCACAGCTCACGGCAGCGACGTGTCGGCCCTGCGGGGAGGTTTCTGGCGGCGGCTGAGACGGTGGGTGACGTTGCGCTGCGACCGGACGGTGGCGGTGAGCGAGGCGTTGAAAGCGCAACTGGTTTCGGAAGGATGCCCGCCTGAACGGATCGACGTGATTCCGATGGGTGCCGACCTGCTGCGCCTCTTCGTGCCGGATGGCAGTCCACGCAGCAATGCAGAAATTCTTTTTGTCGGGCGCCTGGTGCCGGGCAAGGGCGTCGACATTCTCCTGAATGCCTTGCCCGCGGTACTGGCCATGATGCCGGAGGCGAAATTGACCGTGGTGGGCGATGGACCAGAGCGGGGCAGCCTGGTCGAACTGGCGCGCCGGCTGGATGTCGAAAGCCGCGTGGCGTTCGCAGGCCCCGTTGCACATGCTTCGCTGGCGGCACACTATCGCCGAGCTGCGCTGCTGGTGCTGCCCTCACGCGAGGAGGGCTTCGGCCTCGTCCTGGTGGAAGCACTCGGCTGCGGTTGCCCGGTTGTGGCGAGCGGGCTGCCCGCGATTCGCAGCCTGCTGCTGGAGGGGCATGCGGGCCGGCTGTTCCAGGCCGGGAATGCCGCGGATCTTTCCCAGGCGATAACCGGGATGCTGGCGGACGGCGCGCGCAGCAAAGCGCTGGCCGAGCGGGGGCGACAGCATGTGCTGTCCCTGTACGACTGGCAGGCCATCGCCCGGCGCTACGCCGCGATCCTGATGCCCGCCGCGGCGGCAGACGAAAACGGAGGCGGCCATGCATGATGCGTTGCGGCGCCTGCTCCGCGACCCGTTCGGCACCGCCGCGCGCGCCTGGCACAAATTGGTGATCGCGCCACGGCGCTACGCCATCGGCGACGATTACGATGCGGCGCGCTACTGGGAGGAGCGCTTCCTCAGGCATGGCCCCTCGCTGGCCAGCGTCGGCGACGAGGGCATGAGCGAGGCGGAAATTCGCGCCGCCTATGCCTCGCAGGCTGGGGAGATCTTCGGCATGCTGGAGCGTGCCGGGGTCGGGATTGCCGGGTCCCGCCTGCTGGAAATCGGCTGCGGAAACGGCTATTACGCCGAGCAGCTGCGCGCGCGCGGCCTGGCGCAATACCAGGGATTCGACATTACCGATGCCTTTTTCCCGCTGCTGCGGGAAAAATTTCCGGGCTTCCACTATGTCCGCGGCGACATCACTGCGGACAGGATCGAGGGCGAATTCGACGTGGTGCTGATGGTCGACGTCATCGAGCATATCGTGACGGATGACAAGCTCAGGTCGGCTCTCGCCAACGTCGGAGCGATGACGGCCAGGGGCGGGATGCTGGTGCTGGCGCCCGTGGCGCCGCGCGGTCGGCGCTCGCTGTTCTACGTGCGCTTCTGGTCCCAGGACGAGGTCGTAGGCGCACTCCCCGGCTTCCAGGTCGTCGAACGCAGCGGCCGTGCCCTGCTCCTGAGGAAGCAGTGAGCACGACAGTCACGCCGGGCGGCGAGGGCGGGATCACTTGCTCCGTATGCATTGCCAACTACAATGGCATGGGGCTGATCGATGCCTGCATCGATTCGGTGAGAACGCAAGATTGCGGTTTCGCCGTCGAGATCCTCGTTCATGACGACGCTTCGACGGACGATTCGGCAGCGTACATCGCCGCCGGATATCCGGACGTGCGTCTGATCGCGAGCCGCGAGAACGTCGGTTTCTGCATCGCCAACAACCGCATGGCCGCCGCGGCGAAAGGCGAATACCTGCTGCTCCTCAACAACGATGCCGCGCTGCACCCCGGCGCTTTGGCCACGCTGATGCAGGAAGCTCTGCGCCTGCGACAGCCTGCCATCCTGGGCCTGCCGCAATACGATGCCGAGACCGGCGATCTGCTCGACATCGGCAGCCTGCTCGACCCCTTTTTCAATGCCGTGCCCAACCGCGATCCGCAGCGCAACGACGTGGGTATGGTGGCCGGGGCCTGCCTTTGGATCCCGAAGGCTTTGTGGCAGGATCTGGGCGGTTTTCCGGAATGGTTCGATTCGATCGGCGAGGATCTCTATCTTTGCTGCCGCGCAAGGCTGTCGGGCCATCCTGTCCGAGTCGTCGCAACATCCGGATATCGCCATCGCGTCGGCGCAAGCTTCGGTGGCGGCAAGACCAAAGCCGGCCGACTGAACACGACTTTCAGACGACGTGCGCTGTCGGAGCGTAACAAGACCTTTGTAATGGCAATGATCTGTCCCTCACCCGTCCTGCATGTTCTGCTGCCGATCCATTTGACGCTCCTGCTCGTCGAAGGGTTGTTGCTCGCTGCGCTGAAGATACGTCTTGCCTATTTCAGTGGGATTTACCTCCCTGTTTTTCGCGCACTCCTCCGCCGTAGAAATCAACTCTTGGTCGGGAGGCGGACGGCTCAATCGGGACGTGGAATCTCGACCACCGGCTTTTTCGCTCCATTCGACCCTGTACCCTACAAGCTGCGCATGCTGCTGAAGCACGGGCTTCCGGAGGTAAAATGACGCTTATTTGGCCGAAAGCTACGGTGCTGAAACGAATACGGGAAGCGGCCCGCATTCTCCTCAAAGGAACGGGGAGCTCCGCCGGAATTCGCAAGGCCTTTGCCGACGGGCATTTCTACTCACCGGTCGTCGATACTGAAGCGCTGGGCCGGGATATGGCGCGAGTCTGGCCGAAGACGGCCGAGCTCTGGGGGATCGACTTCAATGAGGCTGAGCAGCGGCGCTGGCTCACAGAAATCCTGCCGCGCCATCTTCCCGATTACGATTATCCGGACGAGCCGTCTTTTGGTGCTGACGAGAGTGCGTTCCATACGAAGAATTCGCAGTTCAGCTGGCTTGACTCCCGAACATTGTTCGCGGTACTGCGCGAGTTCCGGCCGCGCAGGATGATCGAGATCGGGTCGGGATTTTCCTCCCTGCTCACTGCCGACGTGAACCGCCGTTTTCTCGGTGACAGGCTCGAATTGATCTGCATCGAGCCATATCCCCGCCCCTTCCTGCGAAAGGGGGTGCCCGGGATTTCCAGGCTGATCGAATCGCGCGTACAGGACGTTCCGCTTGACACCTTCACCTGCCTGGAAGCCGGCGACGTTCTGTTCATCGACTCGTCACACGTCGCGAAGACCGGCAGCGACGTGAACTTCGTCTATTTCGAAATACTACCCCGGCTTCAACCGGGCGTGGTCGTCCATATCCACGATATTTTCTTTCCGGGAGACTACCCGAAGCACTGGCTCATCGATCTTGGTATCCACTGGAACGAGCAGTACCTCGTCCGCGCTATGCTGATGGATTCGCACGGATTCGAGGTGCTGTTCGGCTGCGCCTATGTGCTTGATCGGTTCCCGGATCTCGTCAGACAGGTGCTTGGGGGGGATCTGTACGGCGGCGGCAGCCTGTGGTTGCGCCGGATAGGACGGCTCTGACATGAACCTGCTGAAGGTCGTCAAGCGCGCCTGGCAGACCCTACCGCTTTCTGACCATCTTCGGTGGCGGATCACGGCGTTGCTGCTGGATCCTATTCTGCCGTTGATCCGTGGCAGCGTCGTCCATTCGGCCTATCTCCGTGAGAAGGAGTGGCACGACCAGCGCATCCGCCCATTCCACGGTGACGCCTTTCCGACGCTTCCTGCGCAGGAGAAACCCGACGTCTTCTTCTGGGGCGTCATTGATTGGCGCTACCGCATACAACGGCCCCAGCATCTGGCGCGCGGGCTGTCAGGACGGGGGTTCCGTGTCTTCTACGTCTCGACCTCGTTTGTGAATGACCGGAAGCCCGGCTTCGAGTTGGAAAGCATGGATGCGGAAGGCCGGCTTTACAACGTCAGGCTGCACCTGAAGGGCCGCCCTCGCATTTATTCGGCCCCGCCGGGAAAGGATGATTTCCAACGATTGAAGGCGAGCGTCGCGGCCCTGCTCGAGTGGACGGAAAGCCGGGAGATCGTTGCTCTGGTGCAGCATCCGTATTGGGCGCCACTTGCCGAGGTGCTGCCCGACAGCCGGCTCATATACGACTGCCTGGACCACCACGAGGGCTTTGAGAATACCGGCGAGGGCATCGGTGCGCTGGAGCGCAGGTTGCTGGAGAGGGCGGATGCGGTGGTCGTGACCTCGCAGTGGCTGCACGATTTAGCCGCCTTGCGCAACCGGAACGTCGCGGTCATTAGGAATGCCGCTGAGTTCGAACGTTTTGCGGCGCCTCCCTCCATGGTGTTCAGGGACCCTGCTGGCAGGCGTGTCATCGGTTACTTTGGCGCTATCGCAGAGTGGCTCGATGTCGACTTGCTGCGAGAGATCGCTGGCGCCTTCCCGGAATGTCTTCTGCTTCTCGTCGGTGCCGACGAGTGTGGGGCTGGACAGCGGCTGAGCGATCTGCGCAATGTCCTGCTAACCGGTGAAGTTCAGTACGCTGACTTGCCGCATTTTCTGCACGGCATGGACGTGTGTCTGCTGCCTTTCCGCGTCACGCCGCTGACGCAGGCGACCAACCCGGTGAAAATCTACGAATACCTGTCTGCAGGCAAGCCGGTTGTGGCAGTCGACCTGCCGGAAATGGCCCAGTTCGGTTGCGTTATCGATGTCGCACAGACGCCGGAGGGATTCATCGAAAAGTTGCGTTGCCTGCTGGCGATCCCGCAGGAGAACGAGTCAGCCATCAGTGCCCGGAAGGAATTCGCCCGACAGCATACGTGGCATCGCCGCGTGGATGACCTGGTCGGTGTCATTGATCGCCTGCCAAAGCCGTCGGCTAGCATCGTTGTTCTGACCTACAACAATCTCGAACTGACGCGGGCCTGCCTCGACAGCCTGGCGCGCTTTACCGATCCGCAGCTCTGCGAAACCATAGTGGTGGATAACGCTTCGACCGACGGCACGCAGGACTTCCTGCAGCGGTGGGCTGCAGGTGGGCACGGCAGGAGGCTGATCCTCAATGAGAACAATCGCGGATTTGCGGCCGGGAACAACCAGGGTCTGGCAGTCGCACAGGGGGACTACCTTGTTCTGCTAAACAACGATACTGAGGTGACGCAGGGTTGGCTGACCACCCTGATGAATCATCTGCGCAGTAATTCAGACATCGGCATTGTCGGGCCGGTGACCGACAATATCGGCAACGAGGCGCGGATTGCACTGCGCTACACGAGCGTGGAGGAAATGCAAGGGGAGGCGCGCAGCTATACGCTTGCCCATATGGGAGAGCGGCTGCCGATCCGGACTCTGGCGTTTTTCTGCGTCATGATTCCGCGTGAGGTCTACCAGCGGGTGGGTCCGCTGGACGAGTCGTATGGCCTCGGCTTTTTCGAGGACGACGACTATTGCCGGCGCATCGAGCGGGCTGGCTGGCGCATTGCCTGTGCCGAAGACGTTTTTGTCCGGCACCATCTCTCGGCTTCCTTCGGCAAGCTCGGCAAGGGCAGGCGCGATTTGCTGGAGCGCAACCGGAAGATTTACGAGGCAAAATGGGGCCCATGGATTCCGCACAGGTACCGGTGATGAGGCGATGAGCGCGATCGGCAGGCGACTGGTTTCGGTGCTGAAGGAACTGCGCAATGCCGCAACAGCCAGGCTCGAAGTGCTTGCCGGTACCGGCGAGGGCCAGACGATCTTTTGCTGCAATGTGTGCGGCCGGATGGCGAAGGTGGACAAGACCAGATTGACGCGCGAAGAACCGAGCTGCAGGTGCGGGTCTTCAGTCAGGCTGCGCGCCATCGTCCATCTCTTGACCATGGGGCTTTTCGGCAGGAGCCTGGCGATCCGGGACATACCTGAGCGTCACGATATCGTAGGCATCGACATGAGCGGCGCTGCCATCTATGCCGGCCGGCTGGCTCGGCGACTTGGCTATACCAACACCTATCTGCATCGGGAGCCGCGGCTCGACATCACGGCTCCTGGAGCGGAATGGTTGTCGCGGTGCGACTTCGTCATCTCCTCCGATGTGTTCGAGCATGTCGCACCACCGGTTTCCGTGGCCTTCGACAACGTTCTGCGGTTGTTGAAGCCGGGCGGGCTTTTAGTGCTGACTGTTCCATGGGCGAAGGACGGCGAGACGATCGAGCATTTTCTTGAACTTGCCGACTATCGGCTCGAACGCCGGGGAGCGGACAGGGTTCTCGTGGGCCGCGCCCCAGACGGCAGGATTCGGGAGTACGGAAACCTCATCTTCCACGGCGGCGAGGGGGAAACCCTCGAGATGCGCGTCTTCTCGGAATCAGGCATATTGGGTGAACTCGCGCGCGCCGGCTTCGGTGACATACGTATCCATGCCGAGCCTTGTGAGGAATTCGGCATCCTATGGAAGCAGCCATGGTCATTGCCCATCACAGCGAGGCGTCCGCCTGCATGACGCACAGATTCCTTTGCGTGGTCGGCACCCGGCCCGAGGCGATCAAGATGGCTCCGGTCATACGGGCATTGAGGCGGAAGCCAGGACTCGGAGTGCGCGTGCTTGCCACGGCACAGCATAGGGAAATGCTTGATGAAACCCTCGCGCAGTTCGGGATCATCCCCGACATCGACCTCAACATCATGCGGCCGGACCAGACACTCGCCGATCTGACCGCCCGACTTCTCGCCGGCATCGACGCGGCGCTCGCTTCCGAGAGGCCGGATGTCGTCGTTGCCCAGGGGGATACCACCACGGTCTTCGCCTCAGCCCTTGCGAGCTTCTACCGCCGCATCCCTTTCGCGCACGTCGAGGCCGGTCTGCGTACGGGCGATTTCTCGAACCCCTTTCCCGAGGAGATGAACCGCAATTTCGCGGGGCGGCTCGCGGCGCTCCACTTCGCCCCGACTGCAGGTGCACGCGCCAACCTGCTTCGGGAAGGTATTCCCGATCACATGATCCATGTGACCGGAAACACAGTCATCGACGCGGTCCAATGGATGGCGACAAACAATCCGGATCATGGCCTTCCGATCAACGGGGCGGCGCAGGTGATTCTGCTGACCTGCCATCGCCGCGAGAATTTCGGGAATCCGCTTCGGCAAATCCTGTCCGGTGTCAGGCGCTTGGCCGCAATGCATCCAGAGATCGCGATCGTTTATCCGGTCCATCCGAATCCCGGCGTAGCAGGTCCGGCTCGTCAATTACTTACGGGAATATCCAACATTGTGCTGACGGAGCCATTGAGCTATGCCAAGCTTGTCGGCGTACTGAAGACATGCCATTTTGTGCTGACCGATTCAGGTGGGTTGCAGGAAGAGGCGCCGGCATTGGGAAAACCTGTACTCGTTCTACGCAACGAGACAGAACGTCCGGAAGCTGTCGAGGCCGGCATAGCCATCCTGGTCGGCCATGAAGAAGAAACCGTTGTACGGGAAGCTAGCCGATTGTTGAACGACAAGTGTCACTATCGGGCAATGGCGCGCGCGGTATCACCTTATGGCGATGGACATGCAGGAGAGCGGATTGCGGAAGCGCTCACTAGCTGGTTAAGGCAAATAAAATAGCTGCTGCCGACGAGAAGACTGCATCGGCGCTCAACGAGGGAAGGCGCGATCTCTCCATGCGAGGATCGGACGCTCAAAATGCCGCTCCACCAAGGCCGCCAACAATGTACTGCCGAACATGAAGGCGCTCCAGCGTGTAATTGCGCCATGCACGTCGCCAGGCTGCGTGTCGCCGGAATAATGCCGGATGAGATGGAATATCGGCATATGCGTCAAATACTAGGCATAGGGTAACCGGGCCAAGACGAGTGTGGGATTTAGCCGATCCAGCATCGATACTCATGCGCCAGCCACCTCTAATCAGAACGCAATCCCGCAAAACGACTCAGAACTTTATGTATAGCCCGCAATGGATAGGTCATCCGCCAAGCCCAAGAGGATTGGATTCCTGACAACTGTTTCTCGAGTTCGGCAACCCGAAGCTCCAGCAACCTAATTTTTTCCTGCATGTGACTCTCCAGGTGGCGACGCAGTATTTCTTCTTCCGACGGCTTTTCGAGCCGCCAACGGATGTAATCCGGCGTAAAGGCAAGTTCCCACGGAACAAGATAATTCAGAAGGAAGAAGGCATAGGCGGACGCGTTGACCCTACCGGTTTCCGGTGTGATGCAATATCCGAACGGGCTGTCTCCATGAACAATGGCCCCGCGGCCGAGCAATAGTGCTTCAACCGCGATGCCGGAGTTGATGGTAATGATTTGCTTGCAGCGCATCAGGAAATCGAGCGACGATGGGGAGCGATCCACTTCCATCCCGGCAGGCAGGCCGCGAAGCAAGAAGTGGGAACCGGGATGCGTTCGCACGAGTACCGGTGACCTGATACTTTGCTGGGAAAGCAGGCGGCGCGCATGGTTGATGAGAGATATCGAGGAATGGTTATTGGCGTAGCAAACAATATTGCTGTCGTCTTCAATTTGGAGGCCCAACCCAAGATCGACGACCGGCTGACCGTTATCTTTCGGAAGTTGGACCATGAACAATCGACGCAAGGTCTCGACGGAATGCGAGGCGAGCAGTTCCCGGATCGTGCCGTTCTCGGTCGATGTGAATCTGCTTTCCGACTCCGTGGTTCCGTTTACCCCCGAAAAGTCAAAGTAGGCGGTTTGCAGAAAGAATGGCGGACGAAGTGGTCCCAACTCAAAATGTATAAGCGGCAATCCCCTGTCATGACATAGGTTCTTTAATGTGGCGCAATTGACGCAGGTAATCACTGCCTCTGGCTGGCCATGACTTGACCCGAACGTATCGAGAGCACTGGCCATGGCCGATCGCAACCCAGGATCGTTCTCTTGGCAGTAATGCCTTAGTGCGGCCAGAGGATTGGCGCCATGCCGGGCTTCGAATGCTTGCCATACCTCCCTTGGAATAACCTGTAGTGACAGTTTTCCGAGCCCTGTCTGATCAGGCAAATTGTATCGGTACAGATTCGCCGTCGCTTCGCACGCCTCAAACCGACCTTCGGCCAGCAGTTCGGATGGGTCGCGATAGTATTCGTCGCCAGAGATAAATCCAGCATGCGCGCCGAATTCGCTGACAAACTTATAGAACCACCATAGATAGGGAGAGTGATTTCCCCTGAAATTCAGTGCTGGCAAGAAGACGGCAAACATTCGATGCTTGTAGGGCTGATTGTGCTCAAGAAAGGGGCCAGCGGCATCGTATGATCCTGCCATCGAACCCTTCCGTCACTGCACAAGGGAAAAACTTCCGAAGCTTCTCGATGTCACCTTTGTCGTAATCCAGCTTCGGCAGGATTGCCGCTTTCTTTCTCACAATCACCGAAATATCGTAGCCTTCGCTCAGAACCGCGGCCTCGGCGCAATCGAAGCCGGCCAGTATGAGATGGTAAAGAAGAATGCCGGCGTTCCACAGGGTTACGTGACCGCCAACAATATCGTACTTCAGCGGAGGGACGGTAATGGCTAATATTCCATCCTCAGTCAGATCCGCATAAACCTTTTTCAAAAAGATGTTTGGATTGGGCTGATGCTCTAGAATATGACATGCCCAGATACAGTCGAAGGTTTGGCCAAACTTATGCTCTAGATAATCCGCCTTGATCACATTCCTGACATCGTTGCTGTCGAAGTATACGGACGAACCGAGGTCGATGCAGGTCACCGACTTCCCTTGTTCCATGAAAAAACGGGCGTGGTCCCCGGCTCCGCTTCCGATGTCGAGAATGCTCTCAAAGGCAAAATGCTCTGCTAGGGTTTTCATGGCGGCACTGCCCCTTAACGAAATGCAGGTGGCCGGAGAGTCGCTCTCGTGCGCCGAAAAACCCAGAAGCTGGCAAGGCGACCCTGAGACGATTGCATGGTCTGGAACAAAGCCATCCACGGTGGTGTGATTTTCAACCACAGCGTGACGACCAATTACTGCTCCTGCGCGAATCAGACAATGCTCCCCGATTTGCGCATAGTCGCCGATGCTGGCGCAGCCCTCGACATGCGTTTTCCTACCGATGGTCACTCCGATCCCGATGGAGTATGGGCGATCAAGACACTTCCGCAATGGGCAGCGATCGATTCGCACTTCTGGCCCGAGTGTTGCGGACCGCCGCAGGACTTGCCAAGACCAGAGGGACATGAGCAGATACAGGCCGGCACACAAGAATTTTTTCATGGCATTGCGGTCAGAAAGCTCAGCCTGTCCTCGGAAAGCGAATAACCAAGGCGTTGCCATGCTTCTGCGGTTAGTGCGATGAGACGCTCCCGGTCGCGCCTGGAAACACGCCTTGATTTATCGATCGATGATGGGCCGATGGGGCGGTCGAGGGGATTCTTTCCATGCCCCATCCCCGAGTGAAGCTTATGGGAATCGACCATGCCATCCTCGTACTCGATGCCGAGTTCGCCACACAGTTCTTTGAGTATGTCGGCCGGCTGCCGGATGAAATCCTCGTAACGAATGACCGGCAGGCCAAGTGTGGCCAGCCTCCCCATCCGGCGATTGTAGAATGCAGCAAAGATTTCTAATAAGTCCATGTAGGGTAAGCTGACGGCAACGCACGGGTCAATGTTCCCGAACCAGCGCGAGAGCCGCTCGATGTTGCCGCCCAAGGCCCGCGCGCGCTCAAAACAGCCGAGGCGCAATAAAAGCGACTCCCGCCGGGCTGTCTTTTGATCATCATAGGCAAGCAAGCTGGCAAATACAGCGACGGGATTTCGTGCCAGGACAAACCCGTTGAATGACCACCGATGTTCCCAAATTCCCTGCTTGACGAGAATTAGATCGCCATCATGGACATTCAGCCCAGAGAGGATTTCATGGTGACAAGGAATGGTTTGATCCGGCCAATCCATGAAGAACCGGAGGCGCTTCTCTGATTCTGGGGAGTCAATCAACTGGGCGGCGACATGGATGCGCGAATGCGCCCCAAGTGTCCTCAGCATGAGGGTTTCGCCGCCACGGGCAAGGCTTGCCATGTGGATGACCCGTGCGAACCCAAGGTTCCTTTCCGGTTTGCTGGCAAGGCCGGATAAAATATTCAGCACGGAAATTTCACCCCCCTTGGATTACCCACTCGAATGGCATATCTACAAGCCCATGAGGAATGCGCATGGGGTTGGTTCCGGGGGCGGCTGAGACACGAAATGTGCAAACTCGCTGACCATGCCAAAGCGTAGTGCGATGTTTGTCCAGAAAGGCCAACCGCAGGTGGTATACCCCGGGAAGGAGAGCCATTTCTTGAAAGTGGCATTCGACTCGGTGACGGCCTGCTGGAAAGTCCGGAGGCGTGTTGAGACGACCGGTGTTGGCTGAGGCGATGTATACAAGATCGGATGTGTGTATCCCTATTATGATGTCCGGCTTCCAGAGATTGATCCGAGTGGAGAAGTCGATGACGATACGCGCATGCCCATGAGAGACGAGAACACCTGCGGATTCGCCCCCTTCGCCCATATCAAGCAGGATGGCATGAACCTCGATGTCGCCCGAGTCGGACAGCGTGGCAAGCGGCTTGTCGGCATCAGTCCGGCCCTGAATGAATTGGTGACTGCTTTCCTGATATGTACGGCATACCGCTTCACTGTCTCCCAGCAGCTTCACTTCACCCTGGTCTAGCCAGACGACTTTGCTGCATACCCGTTCAATTTGCTGGAGGTTATGGCTAACGAATAGCAGAACCTTGTCATGTCGGTTGAGGTAGCTCCCAAGCTTATCGATGCACTTGCGCTGGAAAGTTGCGTCCCCGACCGCCAAAGCCTCGTCGATGACGAGGATTTCCGCATCCGCATGGATCATCGCAGCAAATGCCAGCCGGACGAACATCCCGCTCGAATAGGTGCGCACCGGCTGATCGATGAATTCCCCGATATCAGCAAAGACGGCGATTTCATCGAAGCGCGCATCCATCTGGGCTTTCGTGAAGCCCATCAGTGCGCCTTGGAAATAGACGTTTTCTCGCCCGGTGAATTCTGGATTGAATCCGGCGCCCAGTTCTAGCAGCGCCGAGATGCGGCCGCTGACCTCGATTGAACCTGCGGTAGGCTTGAGGATGCCGCAGATCATTTGAAGCAGGGTGCTCTTGCCTGAGCCATTGCGACCAATGATGCCGACAGTCTCGCCTCTTTTTATATCGAAGGAGACGCCTTTCAGCGCGACGAATTCGCGGTGATACTGCCGCAGGCCAAGACTCAGGAACTGCCTAATCCGGTCGCCGGGATGACCGAAGAGCCGGTAGGCCTTGCTCAGGTTGCGTGCGGAAATGACGACGTCAGGCGCCATGGCCGGCTTCGGCTTGTGCAATGACGTTGCGCTCGCGCAGCAGCGACAGCAGGGTTGCAATGGATTCCCCGACGCCGGTTCGACTCGTGTCCAGCACCAGGTCCGGGCGCTGCGGCGTCTCATAAGGCGCCGACACGCCGGTGAAATGGGCGATGCCGCCGGCCCTGGCCTTGGCGTAGTTTCCCTTTTCGTCGCGCGATTCGCAGACTTCGACGGGACAGCGGCAATACACCTCGATGAAATTCTCTGCGCCGACCAGTTCGCGCACCTTCCGGCGATCTGCCGCGTAGGGCGAGACGAAGGCGGCCAGGGTGATGATGCCCGCATCCAGGAACAGGTTCGCCAGTTCCCCGATGCGGCGGATGTTTTCCGCACGGTCCTTCTCGGCGAAGCCGAGGTCGCGGCACAGGCCGTGCCGGACATTGTCTCCATCGAGCACGTAGGCGCTGCGGCCTTCGGCGAAGAGGCGCTCCTCCAGCCCGTGCGCCAGGGTGGACTTGCCCGAGCTGGGCAGGCCGGTGAACCAGACCAGCACGCTGCGGTGGCCGCTGCGCGCCTCGCGCATCGCGCGGGTCACCTGCTGCGGGTGCCAGCGCAGGTGGGGATCGATGCTGCCGGGGGCGGGCTTGTCAGAGGACATCGGCGAACTCGTCGCGGCTGTGCTGGAAGAAGGCGTGGCCGAGGATGGCCACGACCGCGCCGGCGGCGAGGGCGGCGAGCCAGGCGGGCCACGACACGGGCAGGCCGAAGGCGGCGGCGCGCGCGGCCTCGATCACCGCGCCCAGCGGGTTGGCGTTGTAGAGAAAAGTCAGTCCCTGCGGCACGGCGCTGGCCGGGTAGAACACCGGCGAGAGGAACAGCAGCATCTGCACGAAGAGCGGCACGATCTGCGTCATGTCCTTGATGAAGACGCCCCAGGCGGCGAGGAACCAGGCGGCGCCGATGGCGAGCAGGACGACCGGCAGGAGCAGCAGGGGAAAGAGCAGGATGCCCGCCGAGAGGTTGCCCGTGACGGCGAGGGCGGCGGCCAGGATGAGCAGGTTGAAGCCGGCGTGCACCAGCGCCGCGCCGAGCGGCACCAGCGGCAGGATGTCTACCGGGAAGATGATTTTCTTGACGTAGCTGGGAAAGCTGCGCACCGCCGCCGAGGCGCGCGAGACGGTCTCGCCGAAGACATTGAAGACGATCAGGCCGCAGTAGAGGATCAGCCAGAAGGGCAGGCCTTCGCGCTGCTCGGGCCAGCGCGCCTGGAAGATGTGGCCGAAGACGAAGGCGAAGATGGCCAGCATGAGCAGGGGGCTGAGGAATATCCACAGCACGCCGAACATCGCGCCGCGATAGCGCAGCAGGACGTCGCGCCTGACCAGTTGCCCGAGCAGGTAGCGGTGGCGGGCGAGGCCGGCGGCGATGGCGAGGGGGTTGAGCGTGATTGCACTCATGGGTGCCCGGTGGTTGCCCACGCCCGGCGTGAAAGGGCGGCGACGATGCCGGGAAGCTCGGCGAAATGCCGGAGCACCGCGTCCGGCGCGGCGGCGATGCCCGCCCCGCCGTAGCCGTAGGCGGCATGGATGAAGCGCAGGCCGTTTTCGCGCGCGGCGGCGGCGTCCTCGCCGGAATCGCCGACGAACAGCGCCTGCGCCGGATCGATGCCGTAGCGGGCGAGGATGCGCTTCGTCACGGCCGCCTTCGAGGCGGCCGGCGGCTCGGTTTCGTCGCGCGTGTGGATGCCGGCGAAGAATTGCGCCAGGCCGAGCGCCTCGAGGATCCGGCGCGTCGGCACCAGGCGCTTGTTGGTGACGATGAACAGGCGCGCATCCGCGGCGGCCAGTTGCGCCAGCCCGGCCGCGACGCCGGGAAAGACCTCGGTGCCGAGGTAGCCCGCGGTGTCGTAATCCTGCTTGAAGGCCTCGACCAGCCCCGCCAGCCGGACCTCGTCGGCGATGCCGCTCACGCGCCGCAGCGTCACCGCCAGCGGCGGGCCGATCAGCGCGGCTTCGAGCGGCACGGCCGGACGCAGGCCGTCGGCCGCCAGAATGCGCCCGAACGAGGCAAGGATGCCGGGCGAGGAGTCGATCAGGGTGCCGTCGAGGTCGAAAAGGATGTCCGCAGGCATGGTTGAGGCGTTTATACCAGATCGGGGGCGATGACGGCGCGCAGCACGGTTTCCTCGCTGCCGTTGCGCATGCGCCGGGTGAACCACCAGAGCGCGCCCTTCCTGACGCTCCAGTCGGCGGCGTCGCCGGTGAGCAGCAGCGCTGCCGCGCGCCCCAGCGTCGGCTGGTGGCCGACGACGAGCACCGTGCCGCCGGCATGGGGCCAGCCGACGGCGCCGAGCAGGCTGGCCGCGCTGGCGCCGGTGCCGAGCTTGCCCAGCTCCTCGAATGGCCGTTCCAGCGCCTCGGCCGTCTGCACGGCGCGCACGGCGGGGCTGGCGAGGATGCGCGCATCGGCAGGCAGCCGCTTTCCCAGCCAGCGCGCCACCTGCTTCGCCTGCTTGCGGCCGCGCTCGGTGAGCTTGCGCTTCGCATCGGGCGTGCCGTCCTCGGCCTCTGCATGGCGCCAGAGGATGATGTCCATCGTCTTGTCCGCTGCGGCGGAGGGCTTGTTGGCCATGGTCAGCCTTTCTTCCAGAATCGCTTGATGGTGCGCAGGCGCCGGATGCCCTGCAAAGTCAGTCTGCGCAGGGCGGCGTGGCGCGGTCCGTGCCAGCCCCCGGTGAGGGCGACCGCCTCGCGCAGCGCCGGATCGCTGTCCATGCACTGCGTGAGCAGGGGTCCGGCGCGCGACAGGTCGTTGAGCGCGCCGAGGCTGTCCTGCAGGGCGGCAAGGATGGCGAGGGCCTTGCGCGTCTCCCGCTCCCGGTAGAGCGGTGCAAAGAATTCAATGGCGTAGCGCAGCCGCTTCACGCCGATGCGCAGGGCGTGCAGGCTGGCAGGGTCGGTGTCCTCGGCTGCGTCGGCGAGGGCCAGCGCCTTGCGGTGCAGCCGGTTGAGGCGGCGCGCGGCGAAGGCCGTCAGCGTTTCCTCCGCCGGGGCGCCGCGCTGCGTGCCCGCGGCGCGCTGCAGGCGGGCATTGAAGTCGAGCAGGGAACGGGCGTGCGAGGGGGACGCCAGCGCTTCCTGCAAGGCGGCATGCGCCTGCCGCCGCGCCTGCCCGACGGATTTTGCCAATGCCGCCATGTTGGCGTTGTCGGCAAACGCGGCCTCGGCCGGGCCGACGATCTCTGCCGCCAGCACGTCCCAGTCGCGCGCTCCGCCGAGGCTGCGCGACAGGTCGCGGATGGGCGGCACCACGGCCTGCTCGAAGCCGGCCGGCAGCGCCGGCCGGAAGGTGCGCAGGGCGGAACGCAGCCGCCGCAGCGCCACGCGCATCTGGTGGATGAATTCCGGATCCTGCTCGCCGGCGCCGAGCGCGTTCCATTGCAGTTGCGCGATGCAGGCGGCGGCGATGGCGCGGAAAGCGTCCAGCGGCGCCTGCGCCGCACCGAGCGGCGAGGGCGCGGCCTTGACCGGTTTCAGCGGCGTGCCCAGGCGCAGGCGGTAGCCGCGCTCCGCCTTGGAGAGAATCTCCGGCCGCAGCGGCAGATCGGCGGCGAGGGCGAGCGCAAGGTCGAACAGGGCATCCACATTCCCATGCTCCAGTTCGATCTCGATTTCGGACAGGGCCTCGCGCTTGCCGCCGGCCTCGATCCAGCCGCGATCGAGCATGAGCAGGATGGCGCTGCCGTGCGCAGGCCGCAGCCGCCAGGCCCGGCGCGTGAAGACGGTCTCGAAGGCCGGCTCGAGATGCGAGCGGATGCGCTGCCGCTCGAGCAGTTCGCGCAGTTGCGGGTCGTCGATGCCGGCAAAGTCGAAGCGTCCGCCGTAGGGCTGCTCCCATTCCGGCCGCACGGCGAGGCCGCCGCTCGTCGCGCCCGCGCACTTGACGGTCTGCAGCCAGCCGCGCCCCTGCCGGCGCGTGCGCAGGGCGACGCCCTTGCGGTGCAGGGCCAGGTCGGGCGTGTCGTAATAGACATTGACGAGCTTGCGCGCGGCGAGCCTTTCCGCCTGCAGCAGGAGCGGATGGCGCAGGAAGGCGCGGTGCGCCGAGGCCGGCAGCGACAGCTTGATTTCGACTTCTTCCTTCATGAGACGGGCATTATCGCCCATCCCGGTCACTGGTAGCGCAGCGCCTCGATGGGATCCAGACGAGCGGCTTTCCTCGCCGGATAGAAGCCGAAGAAGATGCCCACGCCGGCCGCCACGGCGAAGGCCGTCAGGACGGAGCTGCCGGAGACGACGACGGTCATCTTGGCGAGCTGGTTCACCAGCAGGGCGCCGCCGACGCCGAGGATGAGGCCGATGGCGCAGCCGATCACGGAAATGATGATGGCCTCGAGCAGGAACTGGGCGAGGATGTCGCGCTCGCGCGCGCCGATCGCCATGCGGATGCCGATCTCCCGCGTGCGCTCGGTGACCGAGACCAGCATGATGTTCATGATGCCGATGCCGCCCACCAGCAGGGACACCGAGGCGATGGCGCCGAGCAGCAGCGACATCACGCGCGTCGTCTCCGCCGCCGTGTCGGCCACCGCGGTGAGGTTGCGCAGGGTGAAGTCGTTGTCGGCGCTGTCGCGCAGGCGGTGGCGCTGGCGCAGCAGCGCCTCGATGGATTTCTCCACCGCCGGCATGGCCTCGGCCGAACTGGCCTTGACCAGGATCTGGCGCACCGAGCCCTGGAAGGGGGTGCCGAACACCTTGCGCTGGGCGGTGGTGAGGGGCATCACCACCAGGTCGTCCTGGTCGCGCCCCTCGAGGTTCTGGCCCTTCGGCGCCAGCACGCCGAGCACGGTGAAGGGCGCCTGGCCGATGCGGAAGGTCTTGCCGACCGGATTCTCGTCGCCGAACAGGTTCTGCGCGACGGTGCGGCCGATCAGCGCCACGCGCGTGGCGGCGCGCACGTCGGAGTCGGTGAAGGAGGCGCCGTCGGCGATCGGCCAGGAGCGCGCATCGAGGTAGGCGGGCGTGGTGCCCTGCACCCAGGCGTTCCAGTTGTTCGGGCCGTAGACCATCTGCACCGAGCCCCAGTGCACCGGCGCGACGGTGTCCACGCCGTCCAGTTCGGCGATGGCGTTGGCGTCGGAGACGTTGAGCGTCGGCGCATTGCCGCTGCCGCTGCGCACGCCGCCCGTCGAGGTGAAGCCGGAGAGGACGACGAAGATGTTGCTGCCCATCGAGCTGATGGTCTGCGCCACGGCGTATTGCGCGCCCTGTCCGATGGCCATCATCAGCACCACGGCGCCGACGCCGATCACCATGCCGAGCATGGTGAGCAGGGTGCGCAGCCGGTTGGCGCCCATGGCGCGCCAGGCCTCGTGGAGCATCGCCCCTAGCATGGCGTTGCCCTCTCCCCCGGCCCCTCTCCCGCAGGCGGGAGAGGGGCGGCTGGTTGTGTCCCTCTCCCGCCTGCGGGAGAGAGATCGTGAGAGAGGGTGGGCCGATCTTCCACGATCTCGCCGTCGAGAAAGCGCACCTGGCGCTTGGCAAAGGCGGCAATATCGCCCTCGTGGGTGATCAGGACGACGGTGATGCCCTCCTCGTTGAGTTCGCGGAACACCTCCATGATTTCATGGCTGGTATGGCTGTCGAGGTTGCCGGTCGGTTCGTCGGCGAGAATCAGCCGGGGCCGGTTCACCAGCGCCCGGGCGATGGCCACGCGCTGCTGCTGGCCGCCGGAGATGCGGCTCGGCAGCGAGCCGGCATAGCGGCCCAGGCCGACCTTGTCGAGCATCTCCTGCGCGCGCGCGCGGCGTTCCGCATGGCCGATGCCGGAATAGACCAGCGGCAGCGCGACGTTGTCGGCGAGCGTCATGCGCGGCAGCAGGTTGAAGCCCTGGAAGACGAAGCCGATGGTGCGGTTGCGCAGCGCCGCGGTCGCGTCCTTGCCGAGCTCGGCGACGTTGCTGCCGGCCAGGAAATAGCGCCCCTCGCTGGGCCGGTCGAGGCAGCCGAGGATGTTCATGAAGGTCGACTTGCCCGAGCCGGAGGGCCCCATGATGGCGACGAACTCGCCGGGCAGGATGGACAGGTTGACGTCCTTCAGCACGGGGAAAGGCCCGGCCGGCGTGTCGTAGGCCTTGAACAGCGATTCAATGCGAATCACCGCCTCACTCATGGAAGCCCCATCCCCCCGCCCCCTTCCCCGGAAAGGGGGTGACGGTTGTTCGCCGCTGCGCGGCTCCATTCATTGGCTGTGCCGCCCTTGGGACGGCCCGGCGGGCAGCCATCAGAACAGCCTCATGCGGAAGGTGCTCGATGAGGCGGCGGGGGAGGCGTTCGGCAGGTTTTCGCCCGTGATCACCTTGTCGCCTTCCTTCAGTTCGCCGCCGGCGACCTCGGTGAAACGGGAATCGGTGATCCCGGTGCTGACCTTGACGGCCTTGAGCCGACCGTCCTCGAGGACATGGACGGTGCCGCTGCCGGCATCGCGCCGCCGCCGCTCGCCACCGGCGCCGGGCTGGCCGCCGGTGCGGCTGCCGTTGGCGGATTTTGCGGGCTCGCCGTTGGTCTTCTCGGCAGCCTTGTCGGCCTTGTCCGCCTCGGCGGGCTTGAAGCGCAGCGCCGTGTTCGGTACCAGCAGCACGCCCTTCTTCTGCGCCACGACGATGCTGACGTAGGCCGTCATGCCGGGCAGCAGGGTCTGCTCGGGGTTTTCCACCGCGACGACGACGTTGTAGGTCACCACGTTCTGCTGCGTCGTCGGGTTGAGGCGGATCTGCTTGACCTTGCCGCGGAAGCTGCGGTTGGGGAAGGCGTCGACGTTGAAGCGAACCGGCTGGTCCACGCGGATCGCGCCGATGTCGGCCTCGGCGAAGGTGGTGTAGATCTGCATCTGCGTCAGGTCCTGCGCGATCTTGAACAGCGTCGGCGTTTGGAAGCTGGCGGCGACCGTTTGCCCGACGTCGATCTGGCGGTCGACCACCACGCCGGAGACTGGCGAGCGGATCACCGAGTAGCCGAGGTTGGCGCGGTCGCGGTCGTTCTGCGCGCGGGTAAGCCGGGCCTGCGCTTCCGCCGCCTCGCGCGCCTGCACCGCCTGGTCGAGCTCCTGGCGAGAGACGTATTCCTGCTGGAAGAGCGATTTCATCCGGGCCTCGTTTGCGCGCGCGAGCTGCAGCGAGGCCTGTGCGCTGGCGACGCTGGCATCGCTCTGCCGTACCTGCGCCGAGTAGATGGCGTCGTCGAGTTCCGCCAGCACCTGTCCGGCCTTGACCTGGTCGTTGAAGTCGACATGCAGCTTCTTCACGGTGCCCGACACCTGCGTGCCGACGCTGACCAGCGTCACCGGGTTGAGCGTGCCGTTGGCGGAGACGGTCTGGGTGACGTCGCCCTTGGCCAGCGCCTGCGTCTTGTAGCGCAGCTCCGGGCTGGCGGCGGCCTTCTTCTGATAGAAGTAGTAGCCGGCGCCCGCCACCAGGCAGGCGGCGACGGCGAGGACGGCGGATTTCTTCACGTGCATCATGGGCGATCGATCCTGTTGGAGTCGCTCCGCGACTCGCGAAGCTCCCCTCTCCCGCTCGCGGGAGAGGGGTTGGGGGAGAGGGTGCCGGGGGAGAGGGATCTCAGCAGTCCCGCGTCCAGCGCGCCCATCGCCTGGGCCAAGGTGGTGCGCGAGACGAACCAGCTGGTGTCGGCCTGGATGCGCTGCTGCCGGGCGCTGGCCAGCGCCGCCTGCGCGGTGAGCAGGTCGAGGATGCTGCCGACCCCGGCGCGGTAGCGTCCGGCGGCGACGCGCTCGGATTGCGCGGCGCTTTCCAGCAGGTCGGCGGCGGTCTTCACCGACTGGGTGGCGGTGGCGAGGTTGGCGTGGGCGTTCCAGACGTCGAGCGCCACCTGCAGGCGGACCTGCTCGCGCCGTGCCGCCTGGAGGTCGGCCTGGGCTTCCGCCGCCCGCACTTTGTAGGTGGTGGAGAAGCCGCTGAAGAGCGGGATGTTCACGCTGAGGCCGATGCTGGAGCTGTCATAGGCCGGCTGGCCGGCGATCTGGCTGCGGCCGGCGCCGACGCCCAGCGAGAATGTCGGCAGGTGTGCGGCCTTCGCCGCATCGATGTTCGCCCGTGCGGCGCGGAACTGCGCCTCCGCCGCGGCGAGGTCGGGCCGCCGCGTGCGCGCTTCCTCGATCAGGCGTGCGACATCGGCTTCGAAGCCGGCGCCCGGGGCAGCCGGCGGCAGCGGCGCCAGTTCGAGCGGGCGCGTCGGGTCGGCGCCGATGACGTTGGCGAGCGTGCCCTGGGCGGTCTTCACGGCGCCCTCGGCGCCGATGCGGTTGAGCACGGCCTGGGCGTGCGCCGTGCGCGCCTGCAGGCGGTCGGCCGGCGTGGCGGTGCCGACGCGGTAGCGCGCCTCGGCGGCATTCAGCGATTCGAGGGCGGCCTTCTCCGACAGATGCGTGGCCTCCAGCACGGCGGCCGAGGCCTGGCGCTGGAAGAAGGCCTGCACGGCGGCGAGGAAGATCGCCTGCACGGTGGCGTCGCGCGCGAACGAGGCGGCGGCGAACAGCTGGCGGGCGTTCTCCAGGCTGGCGGCACGGGCGCCGAAATCGAACAGCACCCAGGACAGGTCGGCATCGATGGATCGCTGCGTGTAGGGATCGCCGCCGCGTGCGGCCTCGTTGCGGATGCGTGCGACGGAGGCGCCGGCCGAGACGGAGGGCAGGAAGGCCGCCTGCGCCACGCCGGCCTGCGCCGCCTGGATGCGGGCGCTGGCCCACCCTTGGCGCGTCTGCGGGTTGTTGCAGAGGGCGATGTCCACCACCTCGGCGAGATCCAGCGGCTTGGCCAGGTCAGCGGGCCGGCAGGGCGCCGGCGCGGGGTGCAGGCCCGCCATCGGCGGCACGGCCTCGAGCGTGCCGAAGGGATCGGTCGCCAGCGCCGGCGTCGTGGCAAGGGCCGCGATCAGGATCCCGCGCCGCAGCGCCAGGGAAAAGTCAGTCTCCATGGTACGGCGGATTCTACCGTGCCATGCCGCAGCCCAATGTAATGGAATGTAACGGGCCGGCCGCCGCGCCGTCCTCCCGGAACTGACTTTTCCGGGCCCTCAGGCGATGCCGGGGTTGCCGTCCATGCCGACCAGCTTCGGCGCGTTGAGCTTTAGCGGCGCGACCGTCTTTTTGTCGCGCAGCCACTTCGCCACCACGTCCCAGATCGGCTCGCCCGCGGCACCCTCGGCGACCGGCGCCCAGCCGGCCACCTTGTAGGTCTTGCCGGCCTCGATCGGCTTGCCGTCGAGGCGCATGTCGCGGATGCGCTTGCCCATCGCGGCGTTTGGATCGCAGGCGTAGCTCAGGCCGCCGACACGCACCATGTCGCCGCCCTGCTGCTTGTAGGGATCGGCGTTGAACAGGTTGTCGCAGACGTCCTCGAGGATGTCCTTGATCGTCGCGCCCGTCATGTCGGTCAGCGTCGAGTAGGGGTAGGTGATGGCCGTCTGGTCCATGACGTGCTCGAAGGTGATGGCCTGGCCGGGCAGGATGCTGGTGCCCCAGCGGAAGCCGGGCGAGAAGCCGATCTGCGCGCCCTTCACCTCCAGCATGGCGTCGAGGATCAGCTGGTCCCAGCTGCCGTTGAAGTTGCCGCGGCGGTAGAGCAGGCCCTCGCTGACGGCCAGCTTCTCCTCTAGCTTTGCCCGGTGCGGCGCGCGCACCTTGTCGATGGCGGCGGCCATCGCCTTGTCGGCCGGCAGCAGGTTGGCGAATACCGGCAGCAGCTTGTAGCGGAAGCCCTGGATCCTGCCGCCCTTGACGTCGAAGTCGAGCACCGAGAGGTACTTGCCGTTGGAGCCGGAGTTCATCACCAGCGTCTGCCCGCCGGCGTTCTTCACGACGGAGGGCGCCGGGACGCCGTCGTGGGTATGGCCGCCGAGGATGGCATCGATGCCGCTGACGCGACTGGCCATCTTGAGGTCCACGTCCATGCCGTTGTGCGAGAGCAGCACGACGACCCGGGCGCCCTTGCCGCGCGCCTCGTTGACGACCTTCTGCATCTCCTCGTCCTGGATGCCCATGGTCCAGTCCGGAATCATGTAGCGCGGGTTGGCGATGGGCGTGTAGGGAAAGGCCTGGCCGAGGATGGCGACCGGAACGCCGTTCATCTCGCGGATGACGTAGGGCTTGAACACCGGATCGCCGAAGTCGGTCGTCTTGACGTTCTGGGCGAGGAACTCGACCTTGCCGGCAAAATCCTTCTCGACGATTTCCTTGACCCGATTGGCGCCGAGGGTGAATTCCCAATGCCCGGTCATGATGTCCACGCCGAGCAGCTTGCAGGCGTCGACCATGTCCTGGCCCTTCGTCCACAGCGCAGTGGCCGAGCCCTGCCAGGTGTCGCCGCCGTCGAGCAGCAGGGCACCTGGACGAGAGGCGCGCAGGCGCTTGACCAGCGTGGCGAGGTGGGCAAAGCCGCCGACCTTGCCGTAGGTCTTCGCCGCCTCGGCGAAATCGAGATAGGTGAAGGCATGCGCCTCGATCGTGCGCGGCTTGATGTTGAAGGCCTTGAGCAGGTGCTCGCCGACCAGATGCGGCGCCTTGCCCTGCGCGCTGCCGACGCCGAGGTTGACGTTCGGCTCGCGGAAATAGATCGGCAGCAGCTGGGCGTGGCAATCGGTGAAGTGCAGGAAATGCACATTGCCGAAGCGCGGCAGGTCGTAGAGCCCATCGACCCTGGAGCCGCCCTGGGCGGCGAGCAGGGAGCGCGAGTCGAGGGCGAAGCCGGCCGCCGAGGCGGCGGCGAGGATCTGCAGGAACTCTCTGCGGTGCATGGACATGTCGGGGGGTCCTCAAAAAAAAGGGCTTGGCAACGCCAAGCCCTCGTGAGCATGGTCGTTGTTATTTGCTGTTGACGGGCGACTGCGGATCGAGCAGCAGTGCGACGAGATCCTTGATCTGCTTCTCGTTCAGCGCATTGACGTGGCCGAAGCGCGGCATCTGGGAACAGAGGTTGTAGGCCTTGGCGTTCCAGATCTTGCCGTACACATACTTCTGCATGTCCGGCGTGTTGCCGCGCGTCTTGCCGAACTGGTAGAGGCTCGGCCCGATGGTGCCGAAGGACATCTCCGTCGGCGAGATCTGGTGGCAGTTGTAGCAGTTGCCACCGCCGGGCACGCCCGCCTTGTCGCTCCAGGTCATGCCGCGGCCGCTCTGCGCCAGCTTCTCGCCGGCCTTCCAGTCGCCCATCAGCTTGCCGTCGGCCGGGTACTTGACGCTCTCCAGCTGGTCCTTTTCCAGGCGGGCGGCGATGTCCTTGGGCGGATTGTCGCCGCTGCGGTTGCAGATGGCCTGTACGCCGTCCTCATGCAGGCGGTCGGTGGTGGCGATGCCTTTCGCCTTGAAGTCGCGCTTCATCATGGCGACGGCCTCGGCGCGGTAGTTGCGGATCTCGTCGGCGAGCACGGCGCTGCAGGCCAGGGTGGCGGCGAGGCCGGCAATGATTTTTCTGTTCATGGCATTCATCTCCTGTCCCCTTATCGCTTGATGCCCGGGCCTTTGTACGTCTGGCCGTTGGCGGTGACGGTCATGTAGGCGAGCAGGGCGGTGATGGAATCCGAAAGATAGCTCGGCTCGGGGAAGCGCTGCTGGCGGAAGCAGTCGTTCATGCGCCACTGCTGGGTGAGCATGAAGCCGCCGGTCATGCGGTAGCCCGGCCAGCCCTGGTAGGCGCGGATGGCTTCGTCGGGCTTCCTCAGGTTGGGCAGGTCCTGGGTGCGGATGCGCTTGCCGTCCTCGCCGTGGCAGGAGGCGCAGGAGAAGTCGTAGGGCCCGGCGCGATAGGCGAAGATCTCCTTGCCGATGTTGTAGGCCTCGATCTCCTTCGGGTGCTTCTGCGGCGCGGCAATCTTCATGTTGCGCGACTGGGCGGCGACGTAGGTGATGACGGAGACGTGGTCCGGCGTCTTGTTCACGTTGCTGAAGGGCTGTTTGCGGATGTCCGCCTCGCTGTAGCCGAGGTACTTGATCATGCAATGCACGACGCGTCGCTCGGCGTCCATGACCTGGCCGACGTCGGCGAAGTAGCGCGGCATGTGCACATAGGCGCCCTTGACGACGCCGGCGCCCAGGCCGAGGTCGCATTGCGCCATGGAGGTGCCGTTCGGCCCCTTCTTGTTCTTCCAGATGTCCTCGCCCTTGGCCTCGTACAGTTCGGCCGGGTTGTCCTCTTCGAGGACTTCGCGGAATTTCTCGAATTCCTTCGAAACCTCGCTTTTATTGGCGGGGGCGGCGGCCTTCGCCGCTGGCGGGGCCTTCTTTGCGGACTGCTGGGCGTGCACGGCGAACGATGTCGTCAATGCCGCGGCCGCGAGGAGCATGCCAAGTCGCTGCTTCATGGTTCTTCCTCCTTGTGGGTGCTGCTGCATTTCCGGGACGGTCATTGCCGCCCCGGGTTGTTATTCTGCCCCGTTTCGCCTCAGGCAGCGATGGTGGCTTCGTCGGTGCGCTTGTCGCCCTTGTTGTCCTCCCAGTGGATGACGACCTTGTCGCCGGCCTTGGCGCCCTTGACGCGGAAGCCGAACACCGGATTGCGCGAGACCGAAGTGGCCGTCTGGCCCTGGATGACGCGCTTGCCGCCCACGTCGACGGTGATCGACTGGATGTAGTGCGCGGGCACGGTGTTGCCGGCATTGTCCTTGCGCTGGCCGGTTTCCATGGGGTGGCTCATGAGGACGCGGATTTCCGCGGTGTCGCCCTTCATCTGGGCGCGGATTTTCATTGGATCTGCCATGTCGTTTCCTTCCCGTAATCTCGTGGGTGCCGTTCAGCCGCCGCAGCCGCCGACGGTGACCTTGACTTCCTTTTTCGCCTTGTAGTACTTGCCGTCCGCCGTCTTGGCGACGACTTCGACCAGGGAAGTCTGGCCCATCTTCAGGCGCAGCGCCATTTCGGGCAGGGCGCCGTTGGCGAAGTCGAAGGCGCTGGAGAGCGGCAGCGGATTCTTGTCGACCAGCACTGCGAGCGAAATGGTGTTGGGAATGCTGCTGCTGACGTCGACCGGCACGACGGCGCCGTTTTCGGCGATGTCCGGTGCCTTGATGGCGATGCCCGTGCTGTCGGCCGCACTGGCGGCGCCGATGTTCTTGAGTGCGCCCGCCATGTCCTTGGCCTCGAAGGCGGCGCGGTTGTATTCGGCGGCCAGCACCTGGGAAGGCTTGAGCACGCCGGCCGCTATGGCCGCCGCGATCGCCCCGGTGGCGCCCGCCCCTTTCAGCAGGGTTCTGCGCAATGCATCCATCCGTGTGACTCCTATGTTGTTGGCTCGTCTGCCGGTTCGGAAGGCATGACGATGTAGCACTAAGATTCAGTCCAAAGCCGACAGGTTCCCGGTCAACTTGTGGTTGTGGAGCGTGGCACGCAAAGGACCTGTCCGGACTCTAGCCGTTAAAGCGCGGCAGAACAACTCATTGGTATTGATTGAAAAATAAGCCACACCAATTTCAGTGCCCGCTAATATTTCATTGGCCGCAGGCGAGGCTAACTGGCCCGCCAGTGTCCGCTCTTGCCGCCGGCTTTTTCCAGTAGACGGATATTTTCGAAATATATTCCACGGTCGACGGCCTTGCACATGTCGTAGATGGTCAGCAGGCCGACGCTGACCGCGGTCAGCGCCTCCATTTCCACGCCGGTGCGGCCGACGGTTTCGGCCGTCGCTTCGCACGTGATGCAGGCGCGCGCACGGTCGATGGAGAACTCCACGCCGACGCGGGTCAGGGGAATCGGATGACAGAGAGGAATCAGGTCCGAGGTGCGCTTGGCCGCCTGGATGGCGGCTATGCGCGCCACGCCGAGGACGTCGCCCTTCCGGGCGTCGCCGGATTCGATGAGGGCCAGGGTCGCCGGCTGCATGAAGACGGTGCCGGCGGCGCGGGCGATGCGGTGCGTTTCGCCCTTATCGGCCACGTCGACCATGTGCGCCTGGCCGCGGCCATCGAAATGCGTCAGGGGATTGGACATGGCCGACCTGCTCAGGCGGAGGGTGCCGGCGGCGGGGGGATGTTCAGTTCGGTCCAGTAGCGGCCGAGGAGTTCGACAGTCTCGCGCAGGCGACCGTAATCCAGGGGTTTGCGCACGTAGCTGTTGGCGCCGAGCAGGGCCGCGGCACGCACGTCGCGCTGCTCGGAGGAGGCCGACAGGATCACCACCGGCAGCAGCCGGGTGCGGGGATGCTCGCGCAGTTCGCGCAGGACTTCCAGGCCGTTCACCTTGGGCAGGTTCAGGTCGATGAGGGCCACGCCCGGCAGGTCGTCGCTGCTGCGCCTGGCATAGGCGTTGCGGGCGAAAAGATAATCCAATGCCTCCACGCCATCGCTGCACAGTGCGACCATGTCCTCCTGGATGACGGGCTGCAGGGCATTCAGAATCAGCCGGGTATCCTCTGGTGAATCTTCGGCGAGCAGCAGGGCGTGTGTACTCAAGGGAGAACCTTCTCGGACCGGGACGATCTGATTAATTTACCTTTTGTTACCTTTGGCCGTCATTCTAGCCGATGTGCGCCAAGGTATCATATAAACAATGAGATTCAGAACACTGGCATCCCTGGCCTTTCTCGCGATCCTGGCATCCGGCGCTTTCGCCGAGGGCTTGCCCGAACTGGGGGAGGCCTCCCGGTCGGACCTGCCGCCCCACATGGAACGGCGCATCGGCGAGTCGATCGTACGGGACATCCGCCTGCGGGAGCCGGCCTATATCGACGATGTCGAGATTGCCGCCTACCTGAATTCGCTGGGCGCGCGCCTCACGGCGGCCATGCCCGAGGCGGGCCAGAGCTTCGAGTTCTTCGCCCTGCGCGATGCCACGCTGAATGCCTTTGCACTGCCGGGCGGCTATATCGGCGTGCATAGCGGCCTCATTCTCGCCGCGCAGTCCGAGTCCGAGCTGGCCGGCGTGCTATCGCACGAAATCGCCCACGTGACGCAAAAGCACCTGGCCCGGCTGATGGGCAAGCAGAACCAGGCCCAGGTGACGCAGTGGCTGGCGCTGGCCGTGGCGATCCTGGCGGCGCGCTCGAATTCCGACGCGAGCCAGGCGGCGATCGTGGCCGGAACGGCCGCCGGCGTGCAGACCATGCTCAACTACACGCGCGATTTCGAGCGCGAGGCCGACCGCATCGGCATCCAGACCCTCGAGCGGGCGGGCTTCGACGTGCGCGGCATGGCCAGCTTCTTCGAGCGCATGCAGAAGTTCGGGCGGCTCTATGAGAACAATGCGCCCGGCTACCTGCGCACCCATCCGCTCACCGTCGAGCGCATCAGCGACATGGAGAACCGCATACTGCAGGCGCAGTACCGGCAGGTGGCGGATTCGACCGAGTTCCAGCTGGTGCGGGCCAAGCTGAGGTCGGGTCAGGGCGACCCGCGCGATGCCGTCACGGATTTCGAAACCCAGCTGCGTGAGCGCAAGTACCTGTCCGAGGCCTCGGCCCGCTACGGCCTGGCCTTGGCGCAGATGCGCGCGAGAAACTATCCTGCCGCCGAACGCGAGCTGGCCGAATTGCGCCGGCTCAAGGCGTCCTCCCCCATGATCGACACCCTGGCCACGGATGTGAGGAAGGCGCAGGGCGACCTGGACGGGGCGCTGAAGCTGTATCGCGAGGCCCGCATTCGCCATCCCCGCAACAGAGCGCTGCTCTATGGCCAGATCGATGCGCTGCTGGCGCATGGCCAGCCGCAGGCGGCGCTGAAGACGGCGACCGACGAACTGCAGCTGACGCCTTCCGACGCGGCCCTGCACGGCCTGCAGGCGAAAAGCTACGCCGCCCTCGGCAAGCGCCTGCAGCAGCACCGCGCGCAGGCCGAACTGTATGTGCTGCGGGGCCAGCTGGTGGCGGCGATCCAGCAGCTGGAGCTGGCCCAGAAGGCCGGCGACGGCGACTTCTTCGAGCATTCCCAGGTCGATGCGCGCCTGCGCGAATTGCGGGCCCGGCAATTGGAGGAAGCGAAGCAGAAGCTGCCCTTGTAAGGACAGCGTCAGTCAGCATCTGTTGATGCAGATCAAAAAATCGACCCCCCCTATTTCACAATAAAATAAAACGATTATTGCCCCTTCCCGGAAGTGTTAGCCTTCGCTCCGACTGAAAAAAGGCTAAAGGGAGGAGACGCAATGGCACTGGTCAATCCGCACGGCGGGGGCGCGCTGAAGCCCCTGTTGCTGCAGGGCGAGGCGCACAAGGCCGAACTGGCGCGCGCCCAGACGCTGCCGAAAATCAAGGTCAGCTCTCGCGAGAAGGGCGACATCATCATGCTGGGCATCGGCGGCTTCACGCCGCTCGACGGCTTCATGACCCACAGCGACTGGCAGGGCGTGTGCGACGGCATGAAGATGGCCAGCGGCCTGTTCTGGCCGATCCCCATCACGCTGTCGACCGACAAGGCGACCGCCGATTCGCTGAAGACCGGCGCCGACGTCGCGCTGCTCGACCCGGACAGCGGCGAGATCCTCGCCACCATGAAGGTCACCGAGAAGTACGCCATCGACAAGGCGCACGAGTGCGCCATGGTCTTCAAGACCACGGACATGGAGCACCCCGGCGTCAAGATGGTGATGGAGCAGGGCGACATCAACCTCGCCGGCCCGGTCAAGGTGCTCTCGCAGGCGGAGTTCCCCTCGAAGTACGGCGAGCTGTTCATGACCCCGGCGCAGACCCGCGCCCTGTTCGAATCCTACGGCTGGTCGAAGGTCGCCGCCTTCCAGACGCGTAACCCGATGCACCGCTCGCACGAGTACCTGGCCAAGGTGGCCATCGAGACCTGCGACGGCGTGCTGATCCACTCGCTGCTCGGCAACCTCAAGCCCGGCGACATTCCCGCCGACGTGCGTTCCAACGCGATCGCCACGCTGGCCGAGAAGTACTTCGTCAAGAAGACCGTGGTGCAGGCCGGCTATCCGCTCGATATGCGCTACGCCGGTCCGCGCGAGGCGCTGCTGCATGCGCTGTTCCGCCAGAACTACGGCTGCTCGCACCTGATCGTCGGCCGCGACCATGCCGGCGTCGGCAGCTACTACGGCCCATTCGACGCCCACCACATCTTCGACGAGATCCCGAAGGGTTCGCTGGAGACGCAGCCGCTGAAGATCGACTGGACGTTCTGGTGCTACAAGTGCGGCGGCATGGCCTCCGCCCGCACCTGCCCGCACGGCGACGAGGACCGCCTGCTGCTGTCCGGCACCAAGCTGCGCAAGATGCTTTCGGAAGGCGGCGACGTGCCGCCGGAGTTCTCCCGTCCCGAAGTGCTGGAGATCCTGCGCGCGTACTACGCGGGGCTGACCGAAAAAGTTGAAATCAAGCTCGCCGGCCATTCGGCGCGCTGATTTTGGTTCACGCCGGCACAAGGGTGCCGGCGTCGTTTTTTAGGAGAAGGAAAATGCCAACCTTTGTTCGTACCGAGAAATGCGATGGCTGCAAGGGCCAGGACAAGACCGCCTGCATGTACATCTGCCCGCACAACCTGATGAAGCTGGACAAGGACGGTTCCGACACCGGCCATGCCATGAAGGCCTACAACCAGGAGCCGGAGCAGTGCTGGGAGTGCTACTCCTGCGTGAAGATCTGCCCGCAGAACGCCATCGAGGCGCGCCACTACGCCGACATCGTGCCGCTGGGCGGCTCGGTGCAGCCCCTGCGCGGTTCCGACTCCATCATGTGGACCATCAAGTTCCGCAACGGCACCATCAAGCGCTTCAAGTTCCCCATCCGCACCACCGCCGAGGGCTCGATCGACCCGTACGGCGGCAAGCCGATGCCGAAGATGGCGGATCTCGACAAGCCGGGCGTCTTCACCAAGGACGTCATGGGCGGCTTCCGTGCCGGCAAGGCCGACGAACTGATCCGCGTGAAGTAAGCGGCGAACCGACAACTTTCGAAATAAGGTGACTGCAATGTCTGGAACTTTTGACAAACCCGAGATCGTCCAGGAAGAAGTGGACATCCTCCTCATCGGCGGCGGCATGGCCTGCTGCGGCGCCGGCTACGAGATCATGCGCTGGGCCGAGGCCGTCAAGGCCGAGACCGGCACCGAGCTGAAGATCAAGCTGGTCGACAAGGCCGCCATGGACCGCTCCGGCGCCGTGGCTCAGGGCCTGTCCGCCATCAACACCTACATCGGCTCCGAGCAGGATCCGGCCGACTACGCCCGCATGGTCTCCAACGACCTGATGGGCATCACCCGCGACGACCTGGCCTACGACCTCGGCCGCAACGTCGACGACTCCGTGCACCTCTTCGAGGAATGGGGCCTGCCGATCTGGAAGACCGACGCCGACGGCGTGCGCCACGACGGCGCCGAGTCGCAGCGCGAAGGCCTGCCCGCCCTGAAGGACGGCGGCAAGCCGGTGCGTTCGGGCAAGTGGCAGATCATGATCAACGGCGAATCCTACAAGTGGATCGTCGCCGAAGCCGCCAAGAAGGCCCTCGGCCTCGACCGCATCCAGGAGCGCGTCTTCATCGTCAAGCTGGTGAACGACAAGAACGACCCGTCGCGCGTTGCCGGCGCGGTCGGCTTCTCGGTGCGCGAGAACAAGATCTACGTGTACAAGGCCAAGGCCATCCTGCTCGCCGCCGGCGGCTGCGTGAACCTGTTCCGTCCGCGTTCGGTGGGCGAGGGCACGGGCCGCGCCTGGTACCCGGTGTGGAACGCCGGCTCGACCTACGCCATGGCCGCCGAAGCCGGCGCCGAGCTGACCATGATGGAAAACCGCTTCGTGCCGGCCCGCTTCAAGGACGGCTACGGCCCGGTCGGCGCCTGGTTCCTGCTCTTCAAGGCCAAGGCGACCAACGCCTACGGCGAAGACTACATGGTCAAGAACAAGGAGATGCTGAACGACTACCCGCCCTACGGGCAGGCCGCCGTTCCCGCCTCCTGCCTGCGCAACCACCTCATGCTGAAAGAGATGAAGGAAGGCCGCGGCCCGATCTACATGGACACCGTCACTGCGCTGGCCAAGCTGCGCGAGACCCTGACGCCGAAGGAAGTGAAGCACCTCGAAGCGGAAGCCTGGGAAGACTTCCTCGACATGTGCATCGGCCAGTGCGGCATCTGGGTCGGCGAGAACATCGAGCCCGAGAAGACCATGTCCGAGCTGATGCCGACCGAGCCCTACCTGCTCGGCTCGCACTCCGGCTGCTGCGGCATCTGGGTGTCCGGCCCGACCGACGTCGGCGCGCCGACCACCGAGGAACTGCCGGGCGTGCCCGAGCACCTGCCGAAGGGCTGGAACTGGGGCTACCGCTCGATGACCACGGTCAAGGGCCTGTTCACCGCCGGCGACGGCGTCGGCGCCTCGGGCCACAAGTTCTCCTCCGGTTCGCACACCGAAGGCCGCCTCGCCTCCAAGGCGATGGTCAAGTACGCCCTCGACAACAAGGACTGGAAGGTCGAGCTGGACACCGATCCCGCCGTCCTCGCCGAGGAGATCTACAAGCCGGTGCGCAACTTCCTCGAGCACAAGGACTACAGCACCGCCATCGACGTGAACCCGATGTACATCACGCCGAAGATGCTGCAGTTCCGCCTGCAGAAGATCATGGACGAGTACGTCGCCGGTGTCGCCACCTACTACAACACCAACGACAAGATGCTCGCCGTGGCCGAAGGCAAGCTGGAGATGCTGAAGGAAGACGCCCAGAAGATGCGCGCCAAGGACCTGCACGAGCTGCTGCGGGCCTGGGAGAACTACCACCGCATCCTGACCGCCGAAGCGCACATGAAGCACATCCAGTTCCGCGAGGAGAGCCGCTACCCCGGCTTCTACTACCGCACCGACAAGAACTTCGTCGATGAGCAGAACTGGCATTGCTTCGTGAACTCCGTCTATGACAAGAACACCAAGAAGTGGACCTGCTTCAAGCGCAAGCACGTCGACCTGGTGGACAAGTCGAAGCTGTTCAAGGCCGCCGCGCACTAAGCGATAGCCTGCGGTAACATTGACCGGGCGTCCCTGTCGGGGCGCCCGGTTTGCTTTTGGAGGTTTGCAAAATGGATACCTACATGGCGAAGGATCTTCCCTTCCCCGAGAGTCCCGTCGTGCCGGAGATGGTCGATGGCGGCAAGACGATCCAGTTCCAGTGCCGCAAGGGCATCGCCTGCTGGAATGCCTGCTGCAGCAACATCGACATCTCGCTGACGCCCTACGACATCCTGCGCCTGAAGCGCCGGCTGGGGATGGCCTCGGCGCAGTTCCTGCAGCAGTACGCCGTGCCCTACGAGCTGGAGAAGGACGGCATCGCCGGCGTGAAGCTCAAGCCGGTCGCCGGCGGCAGCGCCTGCCAGTTCATGACGCCGGAAGGCTGCAGCGTCTACGAGGATCGCCCCACCGCCTGCCGCTACTATCCCGTCGCGCTGCTCTCCATGCGCAAGCAGGACGAATACACCGACACGCATTCCTACGCCCTGGTCAAGGAAGAACACTGCCTCGGCCACAACGAGCCGCGCAGCCTGACCATCGACGCCTACCGCGCCGAGCAGGGGCTGACGGAATACGACGAGCAGGGGCGCGGCTGGCGCCAGCTGGTGCTGAAGAAGATGTCCTCGGGACCGACGGTGGGCAAGCCCTCGGTGAAGAGCCGCCAGCTGTTCTTCATGACCTGCTACGACATCGACACCTTCCGCGCCTTCGTCGATTCCGGCCCGTTCAACGAGCTCTACGACGTGCCGCCGGCCGAGCGCGAGGCCATGCTGGGCGATACGCTGGAGGCAGAGCAGGCGCTGCTGCAGTTCGGCTACCGCTTCCTGCGCCAGGTGCTGTTCGGCGAGGAAACCATCGCCCTGCACAAGGAGGCGGCCGAGAAACGACGCGAGCAGGCGCGCGAGAAGGCCCTCGCCGCGGAGCGCGAAGCGGCCGAGAAGCTGGCGCGCGAAGAGGATCCCCGCGACGAGGGTTTCGACGACTGAGGTTTGTCAGGAAGGTTCGGCGAGGAACTTGCCCAACGCCCGGTCTTCCTCGGCAATGTGATCGGTCAGCCATGTCCTGAGAAACGCGATGGTTTCCATTTCCATGCCGATCGTCCCCCGTTCCAGCTTCGTCTGAAGCGAAAACAGGGTCTCGAACAAGCCGGCGTGGATTTCCCGATGGTACTGCAGCCTGGAGTAGCCGCGTTCGGTCATGATGGCTTCCTCGTGCTGGAAATGCTCTTCGGCGTAGCCGACTAGGTCGTTGAGCAGTTTCAGGATGTCGCGGCGGTCTCGATTGAGAGTAAATGCATAATGGAAGTTGTTGATCAGATCGAAGAGCCGACAGTGTTCCCGGTCGAGCGCGGCAATGCCGATCCGGTAGCTGCTGTTCCAGTTGAGAAGCGCCATGGACTTACCCCGAAGGGATCGACGCGCGCGAGGGCCCGTCGCCAGCGAAGAGCGTATAAAAGTCACTGTCCGTCTTGAAAAGATGGCGCGCCACGACGTCGGCAGCCAGGAATTCGATCAGGCGACCCAGACCGGCGCTGCCCGCTGCGACCTCGCTGCGCAGCGCGTGTGCCCGGGCAAGCAGACCGGCGTGGGCGCACCGGTGCCGTTCCAGGCCGGCAAAGCCGTGCCGCGCCAGGATCGCCTCCTCGTCGGCGAAGTGCCGGGCGATATGTTCGAGCAGCCTTTCGTAGGCCGGGACGATGGCGGTGGATTCGTCCTTGCCGGAGAGGAAAGCGTCGATCAGCGCGTTTGCCAGATCGAACAGCCTGCGGTGCTCGCCGTCGATGGTCGGTTCGCCACATTCGTACGCCTCCTGCCAGACGAGATGCAGGGCTGAAGTGCCATTCCGTTCCGCCCAGCGATCGGAATTGCCGCGTGCGTCGGTGCAGATGCGGTTGCGACCCTCGCTCTTGGCACGATAGAGCATGGCGTCGGCGCGTTGAAACCAGTCGTTGCCGCTTTCGGCGTCGAGATGCTCGGCCACGCCCGCGCTGACGGTCAGCTTGCCGATCGCAGGGAATGTCGCGTCGGCAACCCGCAGACACAGACTTTGAGCCAGGCGTTGGGCGCCACGATGGCCGGTCGATGGGGCGAGGATGACGAATTCCTCGCCGCCCCAGCGGAACAGCGCGTCCGGGGCGCGCAACGCCGAATGCGCGACAAGCGCCAGCTCGCGCAATACGGCATCGCCGGCCTGATGTCCGTGGAGATCGTTGATGCGCTTGAAATGATCGACGTCGAACAGGATCAGCGCGACGGGTTGCCGGTAGCGACGGCTTCGGTCGAGTTCTGAGTCCAGCATGCGATCGAAATGTGCGCGGTTCCACAGGCCCGTCAATGAATCGCTTGCTGCCTGCTGAGCCAGTTCGGCAAGCCGCTGCCTGTGCCAGGCCAGCGCGGGACAGTTCTCCTGCGAGAGGCAGTCCTCGACAGGCGGGACGGGCGGAGTCGGCATTGCCATGGCTCAGACCCGGTAGCGTGCGACGACGCTTCGCAGCCGGCCGGCAAGTGCGTCGAGCTGCTGCGCGGTTTGCGCCGCCGCCTCCGCCGCCGCGCTGTTCTCTTCGGTCATCTGGGCAATCCGCTCGATGTTGGCGGCGACTTGGTGCACGGCCGCATCCTGTTCGCGGATGGCGTCGGCGATGCTCTGCACGTTCTGCGCCACCTTGCCGGAATCGTCGCCGACGCCGCGTAATGCGGACTCCGTGCCGCCGACCAGATGCAGGCTGCAGGCGGTCTGCTCGTTGGCCTGTTGCATGCCGGAGACCGTGCCGCCGATCTGGTCCTGGATGTCGCGGATCAACCCGGCGATTTCCTCCGTGGCCTTGGACGTGCGTTCGGCGAGCTTGCGCACCTCGTCGGCCACCACGGCGAAGCCGCGACCCTGCTCGCCGGCGCGCGCCGCCTCGATGGCGGCATTCAGCGCCAAGAGGTTGGTCTGATCGGCGATTTCCTTGATGACTTGGACGATGCCGCCGATCTTCTGCGAACTGCGGTCGAGCTGCTCGACGCTGGCGCCCGAGGCGCGGATCAGTTCGGCGATGGCATTCACGTTGCTCACGGTTTCACCCATGGCGGCGAGTGCCCGCGCTACTCCGGCGCCGGCTCTGACGACGACCTCGTTGGCGCTTTGCGCATTGGATGCCGTCTCGCTGACGCTGACCGAGGCTTCTTCGACTGCGGCCGCCACCGAGGAGGACGCCTCCGCCTGGGCCGACGAGCTCTTCGTCACCTGCTCGCTGGCCGTCGCCAGCGCGCGCGCGGCATCGGCAATGCCGTCACTGGAGCGCTTGGCATCGGCGATGATTTCGCGGAACTTCTGCATCAGGCGGTTGAGGGCCTGGCCGGCGCGGGCCGTCTCCAGCGTGCCCTTTTCGGGCACGCCGTGGGTGAAGTCGTCGTGTGTCACGGCATGTTCGACGGCTTCGACCAGGGCGGTGAGCGGTCCCTTCACGCCGCGCGCCACCCAGAAGGACACGGCGAGCGCTGCCGCGAGTGCGGCCAGTGCCAGGGCGAGATTGAACAGCACCGAAAGACGGCTGGCGGCGAACGACGCATTCGCCGTCTCGAGGATGCCTTCGGCGAGATCACGCTCGAGCGCCAGCATGCCGTCGATCTTCGCCGTGATGCGGGCAAACCACACCGTGGGGTCGACGTCGAAACCGCCCGACGCCGCCCGTGCCGCCATGATGTCGCGCATGCGCTGCACCTCGCGCGCGGGAGCATCTTCCAGAATGGCGGCGAGCTTTGCCGTGTCCTGTTCCCCGGCTGCGCCGCGGAACAGGTCGAACAGGGCTTCCTGCCGGCTGATCCGGTCGAGGATGGCGCGGTACTGGGCCGGTTCGAGGCGATCGGCGGCGAAGCCGGCGGTGGTGAGCGCACGTTCCAGGCCCGCACTTTCCTTGGCGCGGACGAAGGCCTGGTAGGCGGCGGCGCGCTTGGCGATGCCGGCGTCGGCGTTGTGGCGGGCCACGGTGTCCATGGTCGCGACCAGCGCGGCGATGGTGGCTGTGTAATAGCCGGCGCTTTGCGCGACCGAGAGGGCATGGCGGTCGGCCTGGCCGCGCAGGTCGCCCAGCTTGTCGATCTGGACGGCGGCGGCCGCGAGCGCCTGTTTCAGATCGGGCAGGTCGCCGAGAGGGAGGTTGCCGGCGCCGGCGCGGAAGGTCTGCAGCCGCGCGTCGGTATCGCCGCGGTACTTCGGCAGCACGTCGGCGAACTTGGCGCCCTTCGATTGCAGGAAACCGGCCGTCGCACCGCGCTCAATCTGCAGCCGATGGATGAGGTTGCCGGCGGCCACCGCCACCTCCATGAGAATGCGGGTCTGATCGGCATTCCGGTAACGGCCGTGGCTGTCGTGAATGAGGAGGCCGGCCGAGATGGTCAGGGCCATCAGGGGCACGGCGGCCAGCAGCGCGAGCCGCTGCGAGATGGATGATGATTGCATGTCGCTCTCCTTTTCGTCGGGCCCGTTGTCGGCGGCGGCCGGCTCGTGCGGCGCACCGAATGGAACCGTCAGGAAGGCGACCCCGCGCCCGGCGGGGGGAAGCGGCAGGACACGCGGGGTCGGGGCATATCCTTGGTGACGTAGAGGGAATAACGGCGGCCGCGCGGGCGACTTGAGCCGGGTCGGAACTGGAAATTGATCCGGATCAATCTTTCCGCGCCGTCCTGCGGCGGCTGACTTTTCTACTTCGGCAGGGTGAAGCGGAAAGTGGCGCCCTGACCGGGGGCGCTATCCGCCCAGACTTCGCCGCCGTGCCGGTGGATGATCCGTGCCACAGTCGCCAGCCCGATGCCGGTGCCGGGGAAGTCGGCCGGCGCATGCAGGCGCTGGAAGGCGCCGAACAGCTTGGTCGCGAAGCGCATGTCGAAGCCGATTCCGTCGTCCCTGATGAAATAGACGTTGCGGCCGTTCTGCTCCTCCAGACCGAATTCGATGCGGGCGTGTTCGCGGCGGGAAGTGTATTTCCAGGCGTTGCCGAGCAGGTTGAGCAGAGCCGAGCGCATGAGGCCGATATCGCAACGGACGACGATGCCGGGCGCGATGGACCAGTCGACACGGCGGTCGGGTTCGCCGGCTTCGAGCTCCGCCGCGATCTCAGTGGCCAGCGCCGACAGATCGGCCTGCTCCCGTTTCATGGCGTGGCGGGAGACGCGCGAGAGCTCGAGCAGATCGTCGATGAGCTCTCCCATCTTCAGTGAGCCCGCCCGCACGCGGCCAAGGTAATTGCGCGCCTTCGCGTCGAGGGAGGCGGCATATTCCTCCTCGAGCAGCCGCGAGAAGCCGTTGATGGCGCGCAGCGGCGCGCGCAGGTCGTGGGAGACCGAATAGGAGAAGGCCTCCAGTTCGCGGTTGGCGGTTTGCAGTTCGTGTGTGCGTTCCGCCACGCGCCGCTCCAGTTCCTCGGCGTTGCGCCGCAGATCGGTCACGTCGCGACCGACCACCACCAGAGCATGGCGTCGGCCGGCTTCGTCATAGAGCGGCATCTTGGCGACGTCATAGGTTCGTACGCCGCTTTCGGTATAGATGATCTCCAGGGAGTGCATCAGACTGCCCGCCGCCCAGACAGCCTCGTCGCTTCTCCAGCAGTCCATGTGCTCGCCTGAGAAACGGGAGTTGAGGACGGCCAGTTCCACGTCGTTCTTCCCCTGCCAGGGGGTGCCGTCGAGGCTGAACAGGCGACGGGCGACATCGTTGGCGACCAGCCAGCGGCCTTCGCCATCCTTGAAGAGGACGGCGTCCGGCAGGAAAGCGATCAGCGTGGCGAGCCGAGTCTCGCTCGTCCTCAGCGCTTCCTCCGCCGCTTTGCGCTTGGTCAGATCGATAAATACGGCGAGATAGTTGGCGACGCGACCCGCATCGCCGTAAACGGCGGAAATGGATAGCCACTCCGGATATATTGAGCCGTCCTTGCGCCGGTTCCAGATTTCCCCGCTCCAATGCCCCTGTTTCTGCAGCGCCGCCCACATTTCGCCATAGAATGCGGCGTCCTGACGGTCTGAGCGTAGCAGGCGCGGGTTTTTCCCGAGCACCTCTTCCGCCCCGTAGCCGGTGATCTCGGTAAAGCGAGGGTTGACGGCGACGATGTTTGCCTCCGTGTCTGTGACGATGATGGCCTCGCGGGCCTGCTCGAAGACCTGCGAGGCCAGGCGCAGCTGCTCCATGTCCTGCTCGATTTCGTGCCGGTTCGCTTCGAGCGTGTCGGCCATTTCGTTGAAGTCACGCGCCAGGTCGGCGAATTCGCCCTTGCAGGCGCGGTCGGCGATGCGCCAGGCGAGATCTCCATTGCGCAGCCGCCTCGTGCCGTCGGAAAGCAGCTTGAGCGGCCGCAGCAGAGACCGCTCCGAGAGGAAGCCGCTCAGCGCATAGAGTGAAAGCAGCAGGACCGCCAGCAGAATCGACAGCCGGGTATTGGCCTTCTCGGCGTCGGCCAGAGCGAGCGCCTCCGGGATGCCGACCGACACCACGCCGGAAAACGGGGCTTTAAGAGGCAGGTCGGCCTGCAGCCGCACGACCCCATCGAGCCAGGTGCTTTGCCGAATTTGGGCGCCGCCGCCGGCGATCGCCTCGCCGATGCCGCCAAGTTCGCGGCCGGACTTGCCGACGCAGCACTCCGGCTTGGGCTGGCGCACGACGAAGATGCCGTCGCCGTCGAATATGCGCAGCACCACGCCTTCCGGTACGGCGTCGGCAAAGCGGGCGTTTAGCCAGCTGCGGTCTATATAGGCGAGGATCACGGCGCGAGGTTCGCCTCCCGCTTCGCCGAGGGGATGTGCCAGGGTGACGTAGGGGCGGGGCGCGCCGTCAGTCCCGCTCATGCCCAACATCGGGCTGCGGCGCTCCAGGGCGAGGTGCGCCGTCCTGGTTTCCGCCTCCCCGGGCAATGCGTCAAGAATTCCGCAGTGCACTCGGCCCTGGCTGTCGAGTACCGCCAAGTTGACCAGGGAAGACGTGGAGACGATAAGGCGACGGATATCGTTGTCGCAGCGCGAGCGGTTCGACAGGCTGACGTCATGCAGCATGAACAGCGTTTCCAGCATCGTCAGCTGGTCGTGCAGCAGTCGCTCATAGTGGTGGGAATAGACGCGCGCCATGTCCAGTGCCCGATCCAATGCGGCTCGGCGGGCCATGCGTTGAGCCTCGGCATGCTGGAGCTGCAGCGCGCCGAAGAGGACCGCGAACAGCGCAGTCAAGACGAGAATAAGACGTCCCCGCAGGGATGCATGAAGACGGATTGGCATGTTCCGGGCTAATCCTTGAAGGCCATTTGCGGCCAAACTGCGGCGAAACGGCTAATCTTCGCATTGTGATGCGATGGATGCATTTGAAACATTGATAAACATCAATTCTCAATAGGCCAAAATATTCGCCCATTCGTCGAATCGAATTTGTGGAATCTTGCGAGCAAGCGAAATGTCAGGAAACCCGCGCACCTTGGCGCCCCAACTGCAAACTGTCGAAATCGAGCCGTACTACCAGCCCGTCCGTGACGAGGTCGCGCTGTTCGAGTCCGCCCACCGACGCCGCCTGCCGGTGCTGCTGAAGGGCCCGACCGGCTGCGGCAAGACGCGCTTCGTCGAATACATGGCCTGGCGCCTGAAGCGGCCGCTGGTGACCGTGGCCTGCCACGACGACCTCACCACCGCCGACCTCGTCGGCCGCTACCTCATCGTCGGCAACGAGACGGTGTGGGTGGACGGCCCGCTCGCCGCCGCCGTGCGCGCCGGCGCCATCTGCTACCTCGACGAGATAGTCGAGGCGCGCAAGGACACCACGGTGGTGATCCATCCGCTCGCCGACAACCGCCGCATGCTCGCCATCGACAAGCGCGGCGAGCTGCTCGCCGCGCCGGACGACTTCATGCTGGTGATCTCCTACAACCCCGGCTACCAGAGCGTGCTCAAGGAGATCAAGCCGTCCACGCGCCAGCGCTTTGTTGCACTGGAATTCGACTATCCCGAGGCCGCCGTCGAGGCCGGCATCGTCGCCACCGAGGGCGGCGTCGATGCGGAGACGGCGCGCCGCCTGGTCAAACTGGCGGAGCTGACGCGGAACCTGAAGGGCGCCGGGCTCGACGAGGGCGCCAGCACGCGCCTGCTGGTGCACGCCGCCCAGCTCATCGCCGACGGCGTCGAGCCGGCGGCGGCCTGCACCGCGGCGATCGCGCGGGCGCTCAGCGACGATCCCGAGATGACGGGGACGCTCGATGACCTGGTGCGGGCGGTGTTCTAACCCCGTCGTCCCCGCGGAAGCGGGGACCCATGGCCAGACAACTGGATTCCCGCTTTCGCGGGAATGACGAGGACCGCATGACCGCGCGACGCCTTTTCTCCAACGAACTCGAAGAGCGCCTCGACGAGCTGCTCTTCGCCTCGACTTCGCACCGTTCGGCGAAGGGCATCGCAGACGGCCTCGAGAAGCTGACGCGCGAGCAGCAGGAGCGCGTGCTGCACTGGGTCGGCGTCGCCGCCCAATCGTATGCCGAGGTCGGTTACCTCGTCGCCTCGCTGGCGCCGCGCGCGCTGGCACGGCTGGATGCCGCGGGCTTCGAGGCCTGGGTGCTGGCCGGGCTCGACGCCTACGACCGCCAGGGCGGCCAGGCGGCGATGGCCCTGCTGCGCGACCTCGACGGATTCTGCGCCGCGCGCGCGCATGCGCCGGCGGCGGCACGGTTCGCCGACATCGAAGTGCGTCTTGCGCGTTTCATTCAAGGGCTCTCCGGCCGCGCCCTGGCGCTCTCCGCCGGCGCCTTCCCGCACACCGACACCGAGACCGTCTTCCTGCCGGCGCAGCTGGCGTCGCTGCCGACGCAGGACGAGAACCGCCGCCTGTACAAGGCGACGGCGGCGCTGCTGTGGGCGCAGACGCGCTACGGCACCTTCGGCACGGCGGCGGTGGGCATCGAGGCCGCGCTCGCGCGCTGGCCCGACCGCGAGCGTGCGCTGCGCTGGTTCGCCGCGCTGGAGGCGGTGCGCCTCGAAGCGGTGCTCGGCGCGGAACTGCCCGGCCTTGCCGCCGAGATCGCCGCGCTGCGCGGCCCCTGGCCGGAAGGTCTGCGCGCGGCCGCAGAACGGCTCGGCCGTCCCGATGCCGCCGTGTCGCAGACCCTGACTTTTCTCGCCGAATGCATGGCCGGCGAGGCAGAAGCGCCGATGCTGCCGCATGCCGGCGCGATCGACCTGGAGGCGGCGCTGCGCGTGCGCGCGGCACGTCAGGAACGCGAGACCGACATCGTGCGCAAGGCGCTGTCCACCCTGAAGGGATTCGGCGGACGGCAGGGCGCCGGTGAATCCTCGCCGGCGGTGAACCTCGAGGGCGGCAAGCTCGAGTTCAGCCTCGACGGCGAGGCGCTGGCGCTGCCGCCCGAGGCGCAGGCGGCAGCGCAGTCGCTGCTGCAGGATCTCGGCGAACTGCCGCCGGAATGCCTGGTGCCGGCCGGCCCCGGCGCCTGGCAGCCCACCGAACGGGAGGGCGGCGGCGAGGACGCCCTTACCAGCCACCGCGAGCCGCATCGCCGCTACGACGAGTGGGACTACCGTCGTCGCGCCTACCGCCGCGACTGGTGCCACCTGTTCGAGGTGGACCTGCCGCCGGGCGATCCGGACTACGTGGTAAAAGTCAGCCTGCGCAACACGGCGGCGATCCGGCAGATCCGCCGGCGCTTCGAGATGCTGCGCGGCGAAGACCGTCTGCTCGGCCGCCAGCCGGAGGGCGAGGAGATCGACGTCGACGCCCTCGTCGAAGCGGCCGGCGACCGCGCCGCCGGCGCCGAGCCGGAAGCGCGGCTGTACAGCCGGCGCATCCGCTGCGAGCGCTCGCTGGCGGCGATGTTCATGGTCGACATGAGCGGCTCGACCAAGGGCTGGGTGAACGACGCCGAACGGGAATCGCTGGTGATGCTGTGCGAGGCGCTGGAGACGCTGGGCGACGCCTACGCCATCTACGGCTTTTCCGGCTGGACGCGCACGCGCTGCGACATCTATCCGGTGAAGCGCTTCGATGAAGCCTACGACGCGGCGGTGCGCGGCCGCATCGCCGCCGTCGAGGCGAAGGACTACACGCGCATGGGCGTGGCCATCCGCCATCTCACGCAATTGCTGGAAGCGCAGCCGGCGCGGCACAGGCTGCTGGTGACGCTGTCCGACGGGCGGCCGGACGACTTCGGCGACGAGTACCGCGGCCACTACGGCGTCGAGGACACGCGCCGCGCCCTGCAGGAGGCGCACGAGCGCGGCGTGCGCAGCTACTGCGTCACCATCGACCGCCACGGCGCCGACTACCTGCCGCGCCTCTACGGCCCGGCGCGCTATACCGTGCTCGACGACGCGAAGAAGCTGCCGCTGAAGGTGGCGGACATCTATCGCAGGCTGACGACCTGAACCTGCGGTATCGGCAGCAGCACCGGCGGCCCGAGTTCGAGCCGGGTCTCGATCCAGCCGTCTTCCGCGTTTTCCAGTCTGAAGGCGACGCCCGCGGGCGGCAGGAGCGAGCGGATCAGGCTCAGGCCCGTGCCGAGCCCCTTGCCGCCGGCGAAATCGAGGCCGTCGAGGCGCCCCGGATTCCGGATGACCAGCCGTGCCCGGCTTTCATCGCATTCGATCGACAGCGACACCCGTGTCTTGTCCGTGCCGTGGCGCAAGGCATTGGTCAGCAGTTCGTTGAGGATCAGCGCCAGGGGCACCGCTTCCGCTTCGGCGACGGCCCACAGGCAGCCGCCACCGGGGCAGGCCAGGCCGATCTGCGTGCCGGTGATGCTGCCGAGGAAGGCGACGATTTCCGCAGCCAGGCTGCGCAGGCTGGCGTCGCCCTTTTCCGCCCGCCCCTGCAGGCCATGGACGATGGAGATGGCGTTGATCTGCGCGGCGAACTTCTGCAGCACGGGCGCGAGCCCGGGCTGCTCGTGCATGTGCTGGCGCAGCAGGCCGGCCAGGCCCTGCAGGTGGTTCTTGATGCGGTGGTGCACCTCGCGCACCAGGGTGTCGCGCTGCTGGCGGGCGTACTCCAGGCGTCTCGCCTCGGCCTCGCGCCGCTCGGTGATGTCCTGCGCGACGCCGACGCTGCCGACCACATCACCCTCGGCAGTGCGCACCAGCCCGATCGTGAGCAGGACCCAGAAGCTGGTGCCGTCCTTGCGCACATAGCGCTTTTCGATCGAACCGACGCTGATTTCACCGCCCTGCAGGCGTGCGCCAAGGTCGAGGTTGGCCTGCACATCGTCCGGGTGGGTGATGTCGGCGTAGGTCTGCTGCAGCAGCTCGGCTTCGCTGTAGCCCAGCATCTCGCACTGGGCGCGGTTCACCATCAGGTAGCGACCTGCAGCGTCGGCGATGGCGATGCCGACCGGCGCGCTGTCGAAGATGGCGCGCAGGCGCGCCTCGCTCTCGGCCAGGGCCTGCTCGGCCTCGACGCGGGCGGTGACGTTTTCGGCCAGAATCATGCGCGCCGGGCGGTCGAGGAAATCCACGTCCTGGAACCAGATCGCCGCCTTGATCAGGCTGCCGTCCTTGCGCCGGTGCGTCCAGATGCGCCCCTGCTTCCGCACGTCGGCCTTGACCACCTGCTCCAGCTCGGCGACTTCCTCCGGCGGGCGGATGTCGCGTACGGTCATGGCGAGGAATTCCTCGCGCGCATAGCCGTATTGGTCGATGGCGGTTTGATTCACTTCGAGGAAAGCCAGGGTGTCGGTGTCGAAAACCCACATCGGCAGCGGACTACTCTCGAACAGGAAGCGGTAGCGTGCTTCGCTCTCGATCAGCGACTGCGCCATCCGCTTGCGCTCGGTGGTGTCTTGCAGGAGGCCGACAAAGTAGCGCAATTGACCCTCATCGTCGCGCACGGCGCCTACCGACAGGACAACCCAGATCTGCTGGCCGTCCTTGCGCAGGTAACGCTTCTCCAGGGTGAAGTGGTCCAGTCTCCCTTCCAGCATTTCCAGGGCCATTTTCTCGTTCTGGTCGGCATCTTCGGATTGCGTGAAGTCGCGGAAAGACCTGCCGAGCAACTCGGCCTCGCTGTAGCCGAGCATTTGGCATTGCGCCGGGTTGACCATGACGTAGCGCCCCTTGGCGTCGACGATGGCGATGCCGAGCGGGGCGTGTTCGATGATGGCCTGCAAGCGTGCCTCGCTCGCCCGCAACGCCGCCTCGGCGCGCTTGCGCTCGGAAATATCGCGCACCACCGACATGATGGCCGGCTTGCCGTCGACCTCGATGCGGGCTGCGGCCGCTTCCACCTCGATGACCTCCCCGTCGAGCGCGCGGTAGTGCATTTCCGCCGGCTGCAGGAAGATTTCCCCGCCGCCGGCGAGGCGGGCGCCGCGCTGCTCGGCCTTTGGCCAGTCCTCTGGGGCGACCAAGCCGTGCCAGTCGCGGCCGACCAGGTCGCGTTCCGATTCTGCGCGGAACAGGCGTACGGCGGCGTCGTTGGTGTAGAGGACGACATTGTTCCAGTGCACGAAGACAGCGTCGGGCGAAAGCTTGAAAAGGAAGCGATAGCGCTCCTCGCTCTCGCGCAGGGCGTGCTCGGCCCAGCGCCGGCCGCTGACGTCGCGCCCGACGTAGGACAGCGCCGCGATGTCCGGATCGTCGAAGAAGTTGGTGAAGCTGGCCTCGACGATCATCCAGTGGTCGTAGCGGCCCCTGAGGCGGTGCTCGAAGTGCCGGGGCGTGCCGGGATGGGCGAGCGCCTCCTTGCGCGCGTCCTCGACGCGGCCGACGTCCTCCGGGTGCACCAGCGCCGTGCCGCTGGCGATGGTCTCGCCGAACAGGCTGCGTCCGAGTTGGTGCTCGACGGAAGGACTGGCGTAGACGATGCGCATGCCGCGGTCGAACAGGACGAGCAGGTCCCAGGCGTTGTCGATCAGCTTGCGCAAGCGAGTCTCGCTGGCGGCCAGCGCTGCCTTGGTGGATTCCTGCTGGGTCAGGGCCAGTTCGCTTTGTCCGCGCCGGTGCCAGGCGAGCATGGCCAGGCCCAGCGCCATCACCAGCAGCGACGCCAGGGTGCCGGACCACAATGCTTCGCGCCGCACCGGGGCGAGAATCTCTTCGCGGTCCAGCTTGGAGACGACGAACCAGGGCATGTCCGGCACTTGGCCGACCGCCGCCAGCACCGGCACGCCGCGGTAGTCGATGCCTTCGGTGATGCCATGGCCGCCGCGCGCCGCCATGGCGGCCGGCAGACTGGATTCCCCGGCATGCCGTTTTAGCTTCTCCGCGTCGGCATGCCGGAGCGAGCTCAGGTATGTGAGCTCGCCATTGGTGCGCTCGACCAGGAAGGTTTCGCCGCTCTCGCTCGGGGCCGGCCAGCGGCGCAGGAAGGGGTCGAGATGGGTTTTCGGATCGAGGTGGAACACCAGCGCGCCGACGATGGGCGCGTCGGGCCGCCGGCCGTCGGCCACGGGTGTGGCGATATCAATGTCGATGTGCTGCTGCTGGCCGGCCTCGCTGTGGTAGGCGCGGGAGATGGCGGTTTGTCCCGTTTCCATGGCGGCTCGGGCCGCCTTTGCCGCCGCCGCCAATGCATCCTCGCCGATCTTGCCGGCGCCGAAGCGGCGATTGCCCTGGCGGTCCAGCAGCAGGACCGCCTCGTAGCCGTATTCCTTGCGGATCTGTTCGAGCTGGTTCGGCAGGGCTTCCGGCCCATAAGGCCATGCGCCGGCGTCCATTCCCGTGGCGGCGATGGCCAGGAGCGGCCGGTTGCTTTGCACGAGAGCATCGCTGCGCCGCTCTTCCAGCCAGAAGCGGATGAACTCGATCTTCAACTCGGCCGTGGCCTGCAGTTCGCGGCCGCGCTCGCGCAGCACGGCCGCCTCGTAGGCGGAAAGGGCCGAATACCAGAGGGCGCCGATGCCGGCGGCGAGGAGCAGGAAGGCACCCGCCAGCCAGTTGCCGGCGAGAGTGCGCAGCGGGGAGGGCATCGTCATCGAGGCGAGTTTACTCTCTTCGCGATGGGCGTGACCCAGGGGGAATTCGGCTAAAATGCCGGACTTCTTTGTGCAGCGCAATTTTCAGGAGAGGGCAAGTGCAGCTTGCGTGTTTGGATCTCGAAGGCGTTCTGATTCCCGAAATCTGGATCGAGTTCTCGAAGCGGACGAACATCCCCGAGCTGTCGCGCACCACGCGCGACGAGCCGGACTACGACAGGCTGATGAAGGGGCGCCTGGCCATCCTCGAGCAGCACCGGCTCGGCCTGCCCGACATCCAGAAGGTCATCGCCGAAATGGGCCCGCTGCCCGGTGCGCGCGAGTTCCTCGACTGGCTGCGCGAGCGCTTCCAGGTGATCATCCTGTCCGACACCTTCTACGAGTTTGCCATGCCGCTGATGCGCCAGCTCGGCTATCCGACGCTGATGTGCCACAAGCTGGAGGTGGATGCGTCCGGCTTCGTGCGCGACTACACCCTGCGCATGCCCGAGCAGAAGCGCGAGTCGGTGAAGGCCTTCAAGTCGATCAACTTCAAGGTCATCGCCGCCGGCGATTCCTACAACGACACCGCCATGCTGGCCGAAGCGCATGCCGGCATCCTGTTCCGCCCGCCGCAGAACGTCATCGACGAGTTTCCGCAGTTTCCCGTCACGCGCAGCTACGACGAGCTGGCGGCCGCCTTCGAAACAGCCAGCCGCGCCATCTAGCCCCGCTGCCGGCCCGGTGCTTGAGCGGCCAGCTGTTCGGTGGCAGGATGGGGACGACATCACATCCTGAGGGGGGAGTCATGGCCGGGAACAAGGCGCCGAGCAAGGCCCTGCTGATCGCCGTTGCCGTCGTGCTGCTGGCAGCCGGCGGCTGGTTTGCCTGGCAGCACTTCAACGAAGCGCCCCCTCCGCCGCCCCCGCCGCAGCCCAAGACCGCCAAGCCGGCCGCGGCGCCCGCTGCTGCGGCGCCGGCCGCGGTCGATGCGGACAAGGCGATCGAGGAGCTCCTGCGGGTGTCGGGCATGGACCACATGCTGGCCCAGCTGCCCGAGCAGATGCTGGCGGGCGTGCGCCAGGCCGGCCAGCAGGCCAGGAGCGGCAAGCTCTCGCCGGGAGACCAGGCCGAACTGGAGCGGCTGACGCGGGAAGCCTTCACGGCGCAAGGCTTCCGGCAGCGCGTGACCGCCGCCCTGAAGAAGGGATTCGAGACGAAGCGCTTCCAGGAGTTCATCGCCGACAGTTCCACGCCCCTGGCGAAGCGCATGACCGAGCTGGAGAAGCTGCAGCCGAAGCCGGAGGAGTTCGCCGCGTTCATGGCCGGCCTGAAGGCGAAGCCGCTGGCGCCGATGCGGGTGAAGCTGGTCGAGCGCATCGACATGGCCGGTCGCGCCAGCGAACTGGCGACCGAGTCGATGTTCGCCAGCGTGAGAGGCATGGCGCGCGGGTTTGCCGGCGCGGATGCGAAGCAGGTTGCCGACGTCGACAAGGCGATCGGGCAGCAGCGCGCGGCGGCGGAAGGCAACATCCGCAACGCCGTGCGTTTTTCCCTGGCCTACGCCTACCGCGACGTGAGCGATACCGACCTCGCCGAATATGCCCGCCTGCACGAAAAGCCCGGCACGCAGTTCGTGCTGGGGCTGTTGTTCGATGCCCTGGTCGAGGAAATCCGCAGCGGTTCGGAGCGCCTGGGCGGCGGGCTGGAAAGGATGTTGAAGGACAGGCACGCAGGCAAGCCTGCGCCGGCCGACGGCAAGGCGGCGCCCGTGGCGCGCTCCGGGTCTTCCCGGGCGCACGAGGATGCGCGCGAGTGTTTGCGCTTCGAGGCCAACCGCCAGGTGATGGGCTGCGCGGAAAGGTTCCGTTAGGCTAAATATCGTCCAGCGGCCGCGGCGCGCCGATGCCGAAGCCTTGGGCGTAGTCGACGTCTAGCGCCTGCAGGCCTTCCCATATCTCGTTGCTCTCGACGAACTCGGCGATGGTCCGGATGCCGAGCGTGCGGCAGACGCGGGTGATGGCCTTCAGCTTGGCAAGGGCGACCGGATCGCGCTGGAAGGCGAGCACGATGCTGCTGTCGATCTTGACGAAGTCGACCGGCACCGCCTTCAGCAGGTCGAAGGAGACCCGGTTCCTGCCGAATCCCACCAGGGCGGTCCGGCAGCCGATGGCGCGCAAGGCGGCGCTGGCGCGGGCTGCGCGTGCCCGGTCATGCAGCATATCCACCTCGAACACCTCAAAGCACAGCATCGCCGGATCGATGCCGCGCTGGCGCGTCGCCTCCTGCACGAAATCGGGAAAGCCGGTGTCGGCGAGAGTGGCGTTGGCGAGGTTGACTGAAAACAGCGTCGGTTGCCAGGCAGGATCCAGGGCCGCGCGGCGCTGCAGCCAGGCGAGCAGATGGCGGGTCACCCAGCGATCGATGTCGGGCAGGAGGCCGTAGCGCTCGGCGGTGGGCAGGAATGAGCCCGGCGGCAGCAGCTTCTGCTCCTCCTCGCGCAGGCGGATCAGCACTTCGTGGCAGGGTGGCCGGTTGCGGTCGGCGACCGGGACGATCGGCTGGCAGTAGAGCGCAAACTCGTCGTGCTCGAGGGCCGCCAGGAGGCGGGCGCCGTCGTCCTCGTCCTCCCAGTCGGTGAGCTGTTCGGCCATGGCTTCGGCAGCGAGGTCCTGTGCCTCGCCCGCAAAGGCAATCGGCGGCGCTTCGGCGGCGCCTTCCGCGACGGTCGGCACGATGAGCAGGAAAAGTCCTTCGACGCCGTCGTCGACGCGATGGGGCAGCAGCGAGGCCGTGACGGGCTGGGAGGGACCCTGTGCCGGCGCCAGCCGGAAAGCCACGGCCTTCGGCATGCCCGCGGCGGCGGCGGCGAGCGCCCCGGCGAGCGCCTCGTGATTGTGCTCGCCGAGGATGTCCTTGAGGGGCCAGTGCTCGATCTGGTCGGCCTTCAGCCCCGCCCATTGCCGGAAGGCGCGGTTGGCGAAGCGGATGTGTCGTTCCGGGCCGAGGTAGGCATAAAGCATCGGCAGGCTGTCGACCAGCAGATCGAACCGGCCGTGGGCAGATGCCAGCCCTGCCTGCGCGTGCCGGTGCGCGGCCTGCTCCCCGGCGAGGCGCTCGCGGCACTGGGCGAGCTGGGCGGCGCGGCGTGTCAGGCGCCATTCCATGCCGGCGGAACGGCTGGCCAGGGACAGCACCGCCGCGGTCAGGATGCCCGACAGGAAGATGACCCACTCCCAAGCCAGTTCCGTCAGGAAGATGGCCGCGAGGAGGGCCGCGATGAGGACCAGCACCGCGAGTGCGACCGCAAACGGCCGCAGCCTCCTGGCGAGCTTGCGTAGCGCCACCGTGGGTGCCCCGAGGGTTGAGGATGCGGCCTATTGTGCCACGGGCCGTGCCGGCCCGCATGCCGCCGTACTGCAGCGACTGACTTTTCCAACAGTTTGGAAGCCGCAGCGCGGCTGAACCGCCGTCACCCCTTCCCTCGGGGAAGGGGACGGGGGATAGGTCGTTGCTACTTCTTGGCGATCTCTTCCAGCCTGGTCGCCTTGATGAGCTGGCCGTCGAGGCCGGCTTCCTTGGCGCTGCCGCCGTAGGCGACGGTCATCAGCTGGGAGTAGTAGAGCACCGGCATGTTGAACTTGGTGCCCTGCTTCTTGTTGATCTCGCTCTGGTAGATCTCGACGTTGGCCTGGCACAGCGGACAGGGCGTGACGATCATCTCGGCGCCGTGGTCGTAGGCCGACTCGACGATGTCGCGGATCTGCTTCTGCGACTTCTCCGGCTCGGAGAAGGCCAGCGCGCCGCCGCAGCAGGTGACTTTCTGGTCGTAGGGCACGGCTTCGCCCCCCACGGTCTCGACCAGCTTGTCGAGGTACACCGGGTTCTCGAAGGATTCGCCGGCGATGCCGAAGGGACGGTTGGTCTGGCAGCCGACGTAGCCGGCGAACTTGATGCCTTCGAGCGGCTTCACCACGGGCTGCTTGAGCGCGTCGTAGCCGAGGTCCTCGATCAGCACCTCGACCATGTGGCGGATCGGCGTCGTGCCCTGGTATTGCAGGCCGGCGGCGGCCAGCGCCTCGTTGGTCTCCTTGAGGAGGACTTCGCTGTGGTCGAGGCGCTCCTTGACTTCGCGCTGGGCCAGCCAGCAGGCGGCGCAGGTGGCGACCATCTCCTTGCCCGGCATGTGCGTCTCGGCCAGGGCGAAGTTGCGCGCCGACAGCGCCAGGCGCGGCAGTTCGCCGCCCTCGGCGTAGCCGATCGAGGCGCCGCAGCAGTTCCAGTCGGGGATCTCGGTGATGATGACGTCGAGCTTGTCGCACATGGCGTTCACCGACGTCAGGTAGTTGGAGGCCGAGGCCTTCGACTGCGAGGAGCAGCCGGGGTAGAACGCGTATTCTTTCTTAGCCATTTACTTTCTCCGTCGGGGCCTATTTTACGAAGCCCTTCTTGCGGTCTTCGATCTGGCGCGCCTTCTCGATCATGGCCTTGAAGCCGGCCTGGTCCTTGACGCCGTGGCCGCCGAGGATCTCCATCGGGTTGAGGCGCTTGGCCTTGACCAGGCCGAGGCCGACGGCCTGCATGTTGAGGGCGTTCTTGATGCCCTGCACGAAGCCGTCCTTGAAGTAGAGGGCGAGCGAGAAGGTCAGCTCGTTCACGCGGCCCTTCTTGATCAGGTTGTTCCAGAACAGCGTCGCCGTCTCGCGCGTCGGCTGGCCCTTCGGCGCGATGCCGAGGCGGTGGGCGTAGTTGGCCAGGCCGTGCATGATGTGGGTGATCGGCAGCTTGCGCGGGCAGCGCACGATGCAGTTGTAGCAGGAGGTGCACATCCACATCGAGTCGGAGGAGAGCACTTCCTCGCGCTTGCCGGCGCGGATCATCATGAAGAGCTCCTGCGGGGGATGCGCCCAGGCGTTGCCGAGCGGGCAGGAGCCGGCGCAGACGCCGCACTGCATGCACATGCGCACCCAGTGGCCTTCCTCGACGTTGGCCTCGACCTCCTTGAGGAAGCTGTTCTTGTACTTCGCGATGGCGGTTTGGTTCGCGGTGGTCATGGTCGTGCGCTCCTCAGCCGAAGCCCTTCATGGGC
>PQAF01000038.1 GCA_003105015.1 Rhodocyclales bacterium
CTCTTCGGCGCGGTGCAGGCGACGATGATTCTCTGGGGCCTGTGGCGCGGCGAGCGCTTCGGCGCGTGGCAGCTCGTCGGCCTGGCGCTCGCCGTCGGCGGGCTGGTCGGGCTGCTGCTGCCGGGGCTGTCGGCGCCGCCGCTCGGCGGCGCGGCGCTGATGCTGATGGCGGGCGCGGCGTGGGGCGTGTATTCGATCCGCGGCAAGGGGGCGGGCGACGCCACGCGCGTGACGGCGGGCAACTTCCTGCGCGCGGTGCCTTTCGCCGTGGCGCTGAGCCTGCTGCCGCTGGCCGCGGCGCGGCTGGACGCGGCGGGCGTCGCCTACGCGCTGGCCTCCGGCGCGATCACCTCAGGCCTCGGCTACGCCATCTGGTACACCGTGCTGCCCGCATTGAAGGCGACGAGCGCTGCGACGGTGCAGTTGAGCGTGCCGGTGATCGCCGCGCTGGGCGGCATCGTCTTCCTCAATGAGGCTGTGACGCTGCGCTTCGCGCTGGCCTCCGCCGCCGTCCTCGGCGGCATCGCGCTGGTGATCCTCACCGCGCCGACCCGCCGGGGCTGACTTTTAGGCGGCGAGCTTGCGGCCGCCGGCGGGGCGCGTCTTGCGCGTGCCGCTGCCGCCGGCTTTCCGGTCGGCGGGAAGGTGGTCGATGATCACCGGCTTGCGGTTGGGGAACCGCGCCACGAGCTCCAACTCGCCGCCCATCGCCTTGACGTAGCGGCGCAGCGTGGAGAGCAGCATGTCGCTGCGCTTCTCCAAACGGGAAATCGTGTCCTGGCCGACGCCGAGTTCGGCGGCCAGCTCTTCCTGCGTCTGCGCGACCGCCTGACGCAGATCCTTCAGCGTCGCCAGTTCGTCCGCGCGCGCCTCGATCTTCGCCCGGCGCTTCGTGGGCAACCCGGCCATGATCTGCTCAAGTTTTTTTGCCATGTTTGCGTTCCTTGTCTTCCTTCGCCAGTGCGGCCAGGTGTTCGTCGAGGCGGGCATCTGCGACCACGATCAGCCGCTTGTAGAAGCGCCGCTGGTCCGCGCCGCCCTTGTCGCCTCCGGCAAGCAGGATGGCCTGCCGCTTCGGATCGAAGGTGAAGGCCACGCGCCAGACTTCGCCTTCCCAGCCGAAGCGCAGCTCCTTCATGTTGGCGTGCCGGGAGCCCTTCAGCGTATCGACCGTCGGCCGGCCCAGGCCGGGCCCGAACTCGCGCAGCAGCACCGCGTGCGCCAGCAGTTCGTCCTGCAATGACTGGTCCATCTCCCGGAACTCGGCCTCGAAGGCGTCATGAAAGAGGATGGTCCAAGCCATGGGCGCATTATGTATTCAAAGCCATATGGTGTAAAGGGCATGATGCGGTCTGGCGCAGACCGCCGTCCCGCCGGGACTGACTTTTCCCCAGGCCGCGCCGGCCTACTTTCCCTCCGCCACCAACTGGTACACCGCGCCCTCGGGCGTGCGGCATTCGCCCACCGCGCGCGGGCCGTCGAAGAGGAACTGGCAGTTCAGGGGCGGGCCGCCCTCGGCGGTGAGGTGCGCGCGCGCCTGGTTGGAGGTGTAGGTGGTGACGGTGTCGGGGGCGAAGTACGGCCCGATCATGATGGGATGGGAGATCCCGATGCCGGTGGCGACGATGTAGAAGCCGCTGTACTTGCGCCCGTCGACCGCGACTTCGATGCCGCGGGTCTCGGGATACAGCGTGCCGCGATGCACCTTGGCGGCGGGATCGATGAGCCGGAACGGCAGCGGCTGCGGCGCCGCGCAGCCGGCCAGGGCCAGCGCGAGCGCGCAGACGCCGAGGTTCAGATGGGAGTAGGGCATGGCCACGCCTCGTCGATACGCATGTTTTCAGTATAGGCGAGGCGCCGTGCTGTCGGGAGAGGGCTGGGATGAGGGTGGACCGGCTGCTTGCCCCTCACCCCGCCCCTCTCCCCGCTTGCGGGGAGAGGGAGTGAATAGTTAGCGCATGCCACCCATGCCGCCGCCCATCATGCCGCGATGGCCGTGGTCGCCGCGGCCGCCGAAGCCGCCGTGCTTGCCGTGGCGGCCGCCCATCGGGTGGCGCGTCATGTCGGCGAGGGTCTTGGCCTGTTCGGGCGTCAGCGCGCCTTGCAGCTTGGCGGTGGCGTCGGCGAGGGTGGCGAGCTTCGTCGCCATCTTCGCGGCCGTGTCGGCGCGGTGGCGCGCCAGCGTGGCGGCGTCGGCGTCCTTCGCCGGCGGCGTCGGGCGGGCGTCGAACATGTCCTTGTGCACCTTGGCGTAGGCCTGCCAGGCGTCCTGCTGCGAGGCCTTGATCTCCAGGCGGTTGGCCATCTTGTCGAGGCGGGCCTGCATGCGGGATTGCATGCGCTCCTGCATCTCCGGGGTCATTTCGCGCATGCCGGGGCCGTAGCCGGGGGCGGCCGAGGCGACAGGCACGGCGGCGAGCGTGGCGGAAAGGGCCAGGCCGGCGGCAACGAGGGCGGTGGTGAGCTTGCTGCGGGTGTTCGTGTTCATGTGGATCTCCGTGTGGTTGAGGTACGGTTGCCATTAAACGCGCCGCGTGTAACCGGGATTTTTCATCCGCAGCCGGTTTTGTTAACGCTTTGTAACGCTTTGTCGAAGGCCGCTCACAATTGCGCCGCCGCGGCCGCGGCGCACTACACTAGCGGCCATGGACAAGCGGATTCTGGTAGTCGACGACGACCCCGAACTGCGCGAGCTGCTGCGCGGTTACCTCGGCGGCAACGGCTACGCGGTGGACGTCGCCGGGGACGGCGCCGCCATGCGGCAGCGCATCGCCGCCGCCGCGCCGGACCTGGTGATCCTCGACCTGATGCTGCCGGGCGAGGACGGGCTGGCGCTGTGCCGCGAATTGCGCGCCGCCGCCGCCACTGCCGCGCTGCCGATCCTGATGCTCACCGCGCGCGGCGAGGACACCGACCGCATCGTCGGCCTGGAGATGGGCGCCGACGACTACCTGCCCAA
>PQAF01000039.1 GCA_003105015.1 Rhodocyclales bacterium
GCACTTCAAGGTTGAATCCGCCCCGCTTGGTGGTTAGCATGGTTGTAAAAAGCAATCTGTATACATTGTCTTCAGCTAACCCCCCTTGCTTTATCGGCTTTTCCAAAATGAAATGGTTTCCATCTCGTGAATAGAATGACAGCACCAAACTTCGGTCGGTCGGTGTTTTCCACCCTTCAGTATCGACATTGCGCCGAACCCATCCTCGTCGAATGAATTCGGCATCATAGAATTTTGTTACATCCATATCACCAGCGTTATTCACACGGTAGTCGCAATACTCAATTGTGTTCGGCCACCGATGGAATTTGTAGCAACCCTCTGGGGGGACAATGAATCCAGTAAACATAACCGTTTCCGCAACAAGAGGCGGCAGATCAGTAGGTTTCTCTTTGAATTCAGATTCACCTCCAAATAGAACAAACACTGCGACAGGGACAATAACGCTTAGCAATACCCACGGTACGTGCTTCTTTATTGAACATATCAAGTTGAGTAATTTATGCATGTCGGTGTTACTTGCCATCCTCCTGACACCGGAATCCGCGGATGATATTTACCTCCGACACCAAGTCCTATTTCCAGCGAGTAGCCAGTTTGTGCTCTTGTTACTCCAGCATAAACAAGTGCCCCAAATCCACCTTGGCCACTAACACCTTCCATGAAGCCTCGGAGCTGGACTGCAGGAGAGTACTGAGTCGCATTTTTGTCGTCAATAATTATGGTGGAGTAGACCATTGCAGCGCTAGGAATAACCGGAAACGACGTGTGACTTGACCCGAATTTAATGGGCCGTAGCGAATTGAATTCCAAGCGAACCCGGAAGGCTTGCCGCTCCCGGTAAAGTCAGTCCCCGCAACACGGCGAGTGTGCGCCGTTGCCCTACCGGTTGAGGAGTTGCACTGTTTCGGCGGGCGTAACGATGCGGATGCCTTGGTAGGTTCCGCCGAGATCGAGCAGATGCTTGTCGCCGGAGACGATCAGGTCGGCCTGGGCGGCCAATGCGCAGGCAAGCACCGCATCGTCGGCAGGGTCGCGTACGATTACCGGGGCAATTGGGGCCGGCTTCACCAATTGCACCAACGCCGCATAGCCTTCGAACAGCGTTTGCCACGATAAACCCCGTTCGGTCAGGGCGTCGGCGAATTTGGCACGGGCCATCACGCCGTGCAGTTCGACCAGCAACGGCGCGCTGCTGAACAACGTCACCTCCCGTCGCTTTGCCGCGTCGATCAGTTTGCCCGGCGTGCCTTGCCACAACAGCCCCGACAGGGCCGTGTTGGTGTCAAGCACCAGCCGCACGGCGCGATTCGGACCGGTAGGCGTCTATCTCGGCTTGAACTTCCTCTGGTGTCATCGGCGGCAGCGGTTGAGCGGCCAAGCGCTCGCGCGCCTCGGTCATCCGCTCGATGCGTTCGTCGCGCAGCGCGGCGCGCAGCAACCGTTCGATGGCCGTCTCGGTCAGCAAGCCCGCGCGCTGCGCTTCCTCCGCAAGCTGATCGGACAAACTGATTTGCACGGTCGTCATGTTGAATGCTCCTGTCGGCGCCGCCGCCAAGCTGGCCGCGCCCAATTGCGATAGGGCCATTATGCCCCGCTCATCTGACAGGTCAACGGCCCCTAGTTGCAGAAGAAGCGCTGGTTGACGTAATCGATGACCGCCTCCGGCTTGAGGTAGGCCTTGAAGGCCCAGCCGGCGGCGAAGGAGGCGAGGGCCACGCCGACGACGATCAGGACGATTCGTGTCGCCTTCATTTCGCCGGCTGCGGGGAGAGCCGCGCCAGCGGCCGCTCGTCCACCGGCAGGTTGACCAGCGCGGCCAGCACGCCGAGGGCGATGGAGATGATCCAGACGATGTCGTAGGCGCCGGTGCGGTCGAAGATGAAGCCGCCCAGCCAGACGCCGAGGAAGCTGCCGAGCTGGTGGCTGAAGAAGACGAAGCCGGAGAGCATGGCGAGGTAGCGCACGCCGAAGATCTGCGCGACGAGGCCGTTGGTGAGCGGCACCGTGCCGAGCCAGAGCAGGCCCATCGCCGCGGCGAAGATCGCCACCGAGAGGTGCGACAGCGGCGCCAGCAGGAACAGCACGATGACGGCGCTGCGCGCGAGGTAGATGGCGGCGAGCAGCTTCTTCTTGCTCCAGCGCCCGCCGGCCAGGCCGAAGCCGTAGGTGCCGAAGATGTTGAACAGGCCGATCAGCGCCAGCGCCAGCATGCCGGTGTTGGCGGTGAGCCCCTTGTCGATGACGTAGGAGGGCAGGTGGGCGCCGATGAACACCACCTGGAAGCCGCAGACGAAATAGCCGAGCGTGAGCAGCCAGAAGGCGCGCTCGCCGAAGGCCTCGCGCAGGGCCTCGCCGGCCGACTGGGCGATGGCGCTCGCACTGCCCGGGTGCGCCGCGCGCTCCGCCGTGCCCAGCGCCAGCGGCACCATGAAGGCCGCGGCAAAAGTCAGTCCCATCAGGGCGGCGAACCAGCCCATGTCGCCGATCAGGTGCTGGCCCATCGGCACCAGCAGGAACTGGCCGAAGGAGCCGGCGGCGCCGACGAGGGCGAGCGACATGGCGCGCTTTTCCGGTGCGACGGCGCGGCCGACGGCGCCGTAGATCACCGAGAAGGTGGTGGCGGACAGGCCCAGCCCGACCAGCACGCCGGCGGAGAGGGTGAACATGAGGGGCGTCGTCGAGTAGGCCATCAGCCCGACGCCGGCGGCGTACAGAATGCCGCCGCCGAAGACCACCTTGCCGGCGCCGAAGCGGTCGGCCAGCCAGCCGGTGATGGGGCCGCCGGCGCCCCACATCAGGTTCTGCAGGGCGATGGCGAAGGAGAAGGCCTCGCGGCTCCACGACAGATCCTGCGTCATCGGCTGCAGGAACAGGCCGAAGGTGTGGCGGATGCCGAGCGACAGCGAAACGACGATGCTTCCGCAGAGCAGAATCAGGGTGGCGGTGCGCGGCGCGACGGCGGCATTCATTGGCGGGTACAATCGTTGAACCTTGAACACGGAATATATCACCCGGCGCAGACCGAATAACCTCGCCTGCGGTGGGTGTTACATCGAGCCATGAACCTGAACGACCTGCAGCTCCTGAAAAGCCTCGCCTATGTCGACGGCGCCTGGTGCGGCGCCGACGGCGGCGCCACCTTCCCCGTCACCGATCCTGCCAGCGGCGCGCTGGTCGCCGCCGTGCCCGACATGGGCGCGGCCGAGACGCGCCGCGCCATCGCGGCCGCCGACCGCGCCTGGCCCGCCTGGCGCAACAAGACCGCGAAGGAGCGCGCGGCGGTGCTGCGCAAATGGTACGAGCTGATGCTGGCGAACGCCGCCGACATCGCCCGCATGATGACCATCGAGCAGGGCAAGCCCTACGCCGAGGCGATGGGCGAGGTGCTCTACGCGGCGAGCTTCGTCGAGTGGTTCGCCGAGGAGGCCAAGCGCGTCTACGGCGACACCATTCCCGCCACCCAGGCCGACAAGCGGCTGATCGTCGTCAAGCAGCCGATCGGCGTCTGCGCCGCCATCACGCCGTGGAACTTCCCGGCGGCGATGATCACGCGCAAGGTCGGGCCGGCGCTCGCCGCCGGCTGCACGGTGGTGGTGAAGCCGGCCGAACAGACGCCGCTCACCGCGCTGGCGCTGGCCGAGCTCGCCCACCGCGCCGGCTTCCCGGCCGGCGTCTTCAACGTCGTCACCGGCAGTGCGGCGTCCGCGCCGAAGATCGGCGGCGAACTGACCGGCAACCCGACCGTGCGCAAGCTCTCCTTCACCGGCTCGACCGAGGTCGGCCGCCTGCTCATGGCGCAGTGCGCGCCGAGCGTCAAGAAGGTCTCGCTCGAGCTCGGCGGCAACGCGCCGCTGATCGTCTTCGACGACGCCGACCTCGATGCCGCGGTGGAGGGCGCGCTCGCCTCGAAGTACCGCAACACCGGCCAGACCTGCGTCTGCGCCAACCGCCTGCTGGTGCAGGAAGGCGTGTACGACGCCTTCGCCGTCAAGCTGGCGGTGCGCGCGAAGGAGCTGCGCGTCGGCAGCGGGCTGGAGGAGGGCGTCGTGCAGGGCCCGCTCATCGACGAGCAGGCGCTGGCCAAGGTCGAGGAGCACGTCGCCGACGCGCTGGCCAAGGGCGCGAAAGTCCTCACCGGCGGCCGGCGCCATGCCCTGGGCGGCACCTTCTACGAGCCGACGGTGATCGCCGACGTCACGCCGGACATGAAGTGCGCGCGCGAGGAGACCTTCGGCCCGGTGGCGCCGCTGTTCAGGTTCAAGACCGAGGCCGAGGCGATCGCCATGGCCAACGACACCGAGTTCGGCCTCGCCGCCTACTTCTTCTCGCGCGACGTGGCGCGCTGCTTCCGCGTCGGCGAGGCGCTGGAGTACGGCATGGTCGGCGTGAACACCGGCATCATGTCCAACGAGGTGGCGCCCTTCGGCGGCGTCAAGCAGTCCGGCATCGGCCGCGAGGGCTCGAAGTACGGCATCGAGGAGTATCTGGAAATAAAATACCTGTGTTTCGGCGGAATCGCCTAGAAAACCATTAACCACAGAGGCACCGAGACACAGAGAAGTGCCTTTGTGATTTTCTCTGTGCCTCTGTGTCTCTGTGGTTCAGGGTGTTATCTTCGGAGGTATCAATGAAGATCCGCGCCGCAATCCTCGACGAGATGGGCCGCCCCGGCCCCTATGCGCAGACGCGCCCCGTCGCCATCGAGACCATCGAGCTGGATTCGCCCGGTCCGGGCGAGGTGCTGGTGAAGATCACCGCCGCCGGCCTCTGCCACTCCGACCTCTCCATCATCAACGGCGACCGCCCGCGCGTCATGCCGATGGTGCTCGGCCACGAGGCCGCCGGCATCGTCGAGGAGTGCGGGCCCGGCGTCACCGACCTGCAGCGCGGCGACTCGGTCGCGCTGGTGTTCGTGCCGAGCTGCGGCCATTGCGTGCCCTGCATGGAGGGACGCCCCGCCCTGTGCGAGCCCGGTGCCGCCGCCAACGTCGCCGGCACGCTGCTCGGCGGCGGGCGCCGCGTGCATCGCGCCGACGGTTCGCTGCTCAACCACCAGGTCGGCGTCTCCTGCTTCGCCGAGTACGCCGTGGTCTCGCGCGGCACGCTGGTGAAGGTCGATCCGGAACTGCCGGCGGACGTCGCCGCGGTGTTCGGCTGCGCCGTGCTGACCGGCGTCGGCGCCGTCATCAACTCGGCGCGCATCCCGCTCGGCGCCACGGTGGCGATCATCGGACTGGGCGGTGTCGGCCTCGCCGCGCTGCTCGGCGCGCATGCCGCCGGCGCGCGCCAGATCGTCGCCATCGACCGCCTCGACGACAAGCTCGAGCGTGCCTATGCGCTCGGCGCGACGCATGTCTTCAATGCCGACGATCCGGACCTCGTCGCGCAGGTGAAGGCGGCCACCCACGGTGGCGTCGAATACGCCATCGAGGCGGCGAGCTCGGTGGACGCGCTGGAGATGGCCTACCGCATCACGCGGCGCGGCGGCACCACGGTGACCTGCAGCCTGCCGCACCCCGACCACCGCTTCCACCTGCAGGCAGTGAACCTGGTGGCGGAGGAACGCACGATCAAGGGCAGTTATCTGGGATCGGCGGTGCCGGCGCGCGACATCCCGCACTACATCGCGCTCTACCACGCCGGCAAGCTGCCGGTGGACAAGCTGATCACCTCGCGGATTGCGCTCGACGACATCAACGCCGGCTTCGACCGCCTCGCGGCGGGCGAGGCGGTGCGCCAGGTGATCGTTTTCTGAGGCGCGCTCAGGCCTTGCGGTAGACCTCGGCGCCGGAGCCGACGAACTCCACCGCCTTCTGTTCCATGCCCTTCTTCAGGGCTTCTTCCTCCGAGACGCCCTGGGCCGCGGCGAAGTCGCGCACGTCCTGGGTGATCTTCATCGAGCAGAAGTGCGGCCCGCACATCGAGCAGAAGTGGGCGAGCTTGGCGCCTTCCTGCGGCAGCGTCTCGTCGTGGAACTCGCGCGCCTTGTCCGGGTCGAGGCCGAGGTTGAACTGGTCGTCCCAGCGGAACTCGAAGCGCGCCTTCGACAGCGCGTTGTCGCGGACCTGCGCGCCGGGGTGGCCCTTGGCGAGGTCGGCGGCGTGGGCGGCGATCTTGTAGGCGATGATGCCGTCCTTGACGTCGTCCTTGTCGGGGAGCCCCAGGTGCTCCTTCGGCGTGACGTAGCAGAGCATCGCCGTGCCGAACCAGCCGATCATCGCCGCGCCGATGGCGCTGGTGATGTGGTCGTAGCCGGGGGCGATGTCGGTGACGAGCGGGCCGAGGGTGTAGAAGGGCGCCTCCTTGCAGTGTTTCAGCTGCAGCTCCATGTTTTCCTTGATGAGGTGCATGGGCACGTGGCCGGGGCCCTCGATGATGGTCTGCACCTCGTGCTTCCAGGCGATGTCGGTGAGTTCGCCCAGCGTCTCCAGCTCGCCCAGCTGCGCTGCGTCGTTGGCGTCGTGCACCGAGCCGGGCCGCAGGCCGTCGCCGAGGCTGAAGCTGACGTCGTAGGCCTTCATGATCTCGCAGATCTCCTCGAAGTGCGTGTAGAGGAAATTCTCCTTGTGGTGGGCGAGGCACCACTTGGCGAGGATGGAGCCGCCGCGCGAGACGATGCCGGTCATGCGCTTGGCGGTGAGCGGGATGTAGCGCAGCAGCACGCCGGCGTGGATGGTGAAGTAGTCGACGCCCTGCTCGGCCTGCTCGACCAGCGTGTCGCGGAAGATCTCCCAGGTCAGCTCCTCGGCCTTGCCGTCGACCTTCTCCAGCGCCTGGTAGATCGGCACGGTGCCGATCGGCACCGGAGAATTCCTCACGATCCACTCGCGCGTCTCGTGGATGTTCTTGCCCGTCGACAGGTCCATCACCGTATCGCCGCCCCAGCGGATGGCCCAGGTCATCTTCTCGACCTCTTCCTGGATGCTGGAGCCGAGCGCCGAGTTGCCGATGTTGGCGTTGATTTTCACGAGGAAGTTGCGGCCGATGATCATCGGCTCGGCTTCCGGGTGGTTGATGTTAGCCGGGATCACGGCGCGGCCGCGCGCCACTTCGTCGCGCACGAACTCCGGCGTGATGACCTGCGGGATGGCGGCGCCGAAGGTCTCGCCGGGATGCTGGCGCAGCAGCAGTTCCGAGAGGCCCTCGCGCTTCTGGTTCTCGCGGATGGCGATGAACTCCATCTCCGGCGTGACGATGCCGCGGCGGGCGTAGTGCATCTGCGTAACATTGCCACTGAGGTTCATCCCCGCCCTGGCGCGGCGCGGCTTGCGCTTCAGGTCGAAGCGCATCTCGGCGAGCGCCGGGTCGGCCTCGCGGCTGCGGCCGTAGGCGGAGGAAAGCTGCGGCAACTCCTCGCTGTCGCCGCGCTCCTCGATCCACTGCTGGCGCAGGGCGGGCAGGCCCTTGCGGATGTCGATCTTCGCCTGCGGGTCGGTGTACGGTCCCGAACAGTCGTAGACGCAGATGGACGGATTCTTCTCCGCCCCCATTGCCGCCGGCGTGTCGGACTGGCTGATCTCGCGCATCGGCACGCGGAGGTCGGGGCGGCTGCCCGTGACGTAGACCTTGCGCGACTGCGGCAGCGGCTGGACGGCCGCCGCGTCCACATGGGCGGACGCGGCGGTGAATTGTTCCTTGGCGTTCATGACGGTTCCTTCCGGGGGCAATGCGGGAAGGAAAGACCTGCGGCTTCCCTACGACGGCATTACCCGTACAGGTTCAAAGGGTATGATCTCAGCCGGGCAATCCGTCCGGCACCCCCAGTAGGTGCAAACTACTGCAAAGCGGGGCAGGATGCAAGGTGAGAGCACATTCGGGAGGCACATGACGACGGGCGCGATCCTGACAGCGGTACTGGCTGCCCTCCTGCTCTGGGGCATCGTCCTCTACAACCGGCTGGTGGCGCGGCGCAACCACGCGCGGGAGGCCTGGAGCGGCATCGACGTGCAGTTGAAGCGCCGGCACGACCTGCTGCCCAAGCTGGTCGAGGCGGTGAAGGCCTACGCCGGCTACGAGCGCGAAGTCCTGCGCGAGGGCGTCGAAGCGCGCAGCGGGGCACCCTCGCCGCAGCGCGCCGCCGCCGAGAACGCGCTCACCGGCCGCCTGCGCGAGTTGCTCGCCGTGGTCGAGGCCTATCCCGACCTCAAGGCCAGCCGCAGCTACCTCGACCTGCAGGCGCAGATCTCCGAGGCCGAGGAGCAGATCCAGTACGCGCGCCGCTATTTCAACGGCACGGTGCGCGAGCTGAACATCCTCGTCGACTCCTTTCCCAGCAACCTCGTTGCACGCCTGTTCGGCTTCGCGCCGATGGAGTACTTCGAGATCGAGCTGGCCACCCAGCGCCTGAGCCCGGAGCTGCCCTTCCGATGATGCGGCTGCTCGTCTTCGCCGTCCTGTGGGGACTGACTCTTGCCGCGTCGGCATCGGCGTTCGGCGGCGAGACCATCCGCGAGTTCGACGCGCTGATCGAGGTGCGGGCGGACGGTGCGATCGAGGTCACCGAGACGATCCTGGTCAACGCCGAGGGCCGCCAGATCAAGCGCGGCATCTACCGCGACTTTCCGACGATCTACCGCGCCTGGCACGGCCGCGCCGTGGTGCCCTTCGAGGTGCGTTCGGTGACGCGCAACGGCGTGGAGGAGCCCTGGCATACAAAAGAGCAGTCGAACGGCGTCCGCCTCTACATAGGCCGCGCCGACCGCAACCTCCCGCACGGCCTGCACCGCTACGAGATCCGCTATCGCACCGACTGGCAGCTCGGCTTCTTCGCGGATCGCGACGAGCTGTACTGGAACGTCACCGGCAACGGCTGGTCGTTCATCATCGAGCGCGTCACGGCGGCGGTCGTCCTGCCGCAGCCGCTGCCCGAGGCCGCGCTGGCGCTGGAAGCCTACACCGGCCATGCCGGCGAGAAAGGGCGCGACTGGCGCTCGCGCGTCGATGCCGAGGGCCGGGCCCGTTTCATGACCACTGCGCCGCTGATGCCGAACCAGGGCCTGACCATCGTCGTCGGCTGGCCCAAGGGCCTCGTCGCCGAGCCGACGCGCGAGCAGCATCTGGCGCGCTGGACGCGCGACAACCCGGAGTGGCGCACCGGCCTCGCCGGCCTCGTCCTGCTGCTCGCCTATTACCTCGTCGTCTGGCACCGCTACGGGCGCGATCCGGCCGGGAGCACGGTGATCCCGCGCTTCGCCCCGCCGAAGGACGTCTCCGCCGCCGATGCGCGCTTCCTCGAGCGGCGCGGCTACGACGACCGGGTCTTCACCTCCGCCGTGGTGGCGCTGGCGGTCAAGGGCCATCTGCGCCTCAGCGAGGACGACGACCGCGACTACACCCTGGAGCGGCCGCGAGACGCCGCCGCCGAGTTGCCCACCAACGACGAGAAGGCGCTGCTGGACGCCCTCTCGCTCGCGCCGGGCGGCGCGCTGCCCCTGCGCAACGAGCACGCGGCGACCCTGCAGGCCGCGCACAAGGCCTTGCGCGACGCGCTGAAGAAGGAGCACCTCAAGCAGCACTTCGTCACCAACGGCGTGTATTCGATCCCGGGCCTGATCGCCAGCTTCGCCATCCTGGTCGTGGCCGCCTTCCAGACGAGCCGGCCCGAGCCGCTGGCGCTGTTCATGCTGGTGTGGCTCACCGGCTGGACCTTCGGCGTCTACATGCTCCTGTCGCAGGCGGCGCGCATCTGGCGCCAGTTCCTGTCGGGCAAGTGGCTGATGGCCGTGCCGGCGCTGTTCATCACGGCCTTCTCGATCCCCTTCATCGGCGGAGAACTGGTCGGACTCTATGTCCTGTTCACCCAGGGCACGCCCGTGATGGCCGTGCTGCTGCTCCTGCTGGTCGGGGTCAACTTCGTCTTCTATCGCCTGCTGCAGGCGCCGACGCTGGCCGGCCGCCGGCTGCTCGACGAAATCGCCGGCTTCCGCATGTATCTCGCCGTGGCGGAAAAGGACGAACTGCGCGTGCGGCGAGGGCCGGACCGGACCCTCCAGCTGTTCGAGAAATACCTGCCCTATGCGCTGGCCCTCGGCGTCGAGAACGCCTGGGCCGAGCAGTTCTCCGACATCCTGGAAAAAGCCAGGGCGACGGGCGGCGCCGACGCCGTGCCGCGCTGGTACAGCGGTTCTTCATGGGATGCGCCGGGCACCGGCTTCGCCGGCGCCCTGGCCGGCGGGCTTTCCGGCGCCATCGCATCCGCCTCCAGTTCGCCCGGCAGCGGCAGTTCCGGCGGCGGGGGCGGCGGCTCGTCGGGTGGGGGCGGGGGCGGCGGGGGCGGAGGAGGCTGGTAAGCGGAGGGATTGACAGCAGGAGGCCGCGAACCTATATTACTGACCGGTCAGTTATATATAACACCGCATGCCTGCTCCCAAGACCCGCTGGAAGCGCCGCAAGGAAGCGCGTCCGCAGGAACTCACTGCCGCCGCCCTCGAACTCTTCGTCGAGAGGGGCTTTGCCGCCACACGGCTGGACGAGATCGCCGCCCGCGCCGGCGTTTCCAAGGGCACGCTGTACCTCTATTTCGAGAGCAAGGAAGACCTCTTCAAGGCGGTCATCCGCGAGGGCCTGCTGCCGCTGCTGGCGGAAGGCGAAGAGCTGATGGCGAGCATGCCGGGCTCGGCCAGCGAGCTGTTCCGCGCCATCGTCCTGCGCTGGTGGGAGATCGTCGGCGAAGGCCCGATCGGCGGCATCCCCAAGCTGATCTTCGCCGAGGCGCGCAACTTCCCCGAGATTGCCCGCTTCTATGCCGACGAGGTGATCGAGCGCGGCAAGCGCCTCTTCGTCGCGGTGTTCCAGCGCGGCATCGACTCGGGTGAGTTCCGCCCCTTCGATCCGCAGGCGCTGGTGCACATCGTCATCTCGCCGCTGATCATGCGCGTGATCTGGAAGCACTCGCTCGACTGCTGCGGCGTCACCAACGTGCCGATCGATGCCTACCTCCGGGAATACCTCGACCTGACGCTGCGCGGCCTGCGCCGCGATCCGGCCTGAACAACAAGGAGAAAAAACGTGCCCCGCTTCCTCGCCCTCCTCGCCCTGGCCGCCTTGCCCGCGCTGGCCCAACAGCCGCCGCAGCCGGCTGCCGTCACCGCCAAGGCCTTCCAGGAGGTCGCCCTGCATCCGCCGCGCGAGGCCCCCGCCTCGGCGGTGAGTCTGAATGAAAGCCGCCTCTCGGCCGAGGTGTCGGCCACGGTGAAGGAGGTGGCGTTCGATGTCGGCCAGGTGGCGCCGAAGGGCGCCGTGCTGATCCGGCTCGACGCGCGTGACCACGAACTGGCGCTGGCCAAGTCCCAGGCGGCGCTGGATTCCTCGCGCGCCCGCGCGCGGCTGGCGGAGCAGCAGCTCAACCGCGCGCGCGAACTGGCGAAGCAGAACTTCTACTCCGCCGAGGCCCTCTCGCAGAAGGAAACCGAACTGGCGGTGCACCAGGCCCAGGTCAAGCTCGACCAGGCGCAGCTCGCCCAGGCGCGGCGCAATGTCGAGAAATGCACCCTGCGCGCACCCTTCCAGGCCATCGTGCGCAGCCGCCAGGCCCAGGTCGGCGAACTGGCCGCGCCCGGCGCGCCGCTGATGACCCTGTCGGAGGCGTCGCGCGTCGAGGTCGCCGCACAGGTGCCGCCGCGCGACATCGCCTCGCTGCAGGGCGCCACCGAAGTGCGCTTCGCCGGTTCCGGCGGCGAACACGCCGTGAAACTGCTGCGCGTCTCGCCCGCCATCAGCCGCGAGGCGCGCACGGTCGACGTGCGCCTCGCCTTTGCCGGCCAGCCGGCGGCGCCGGGCGCCGACGGCCGCATCCTCTGGAGCGATCCCGTTCCCCACCTGCCGGCCGAGCTGGTGTCGAAGCGCGGCGCCGTCTTCGGCGTCTTCGTGCTGGAGAACAACGTGGCGCGCTTCATTGCGCTGCCCGGCGCCCAGGAAGGCCGCCCGGTGGCGGCGCCGGCGCTGGCCGGCAAGCGCATCGTCGTCGACGGCCGCCACGGCCTCGCCGACGGCCAGGCGGTGCAAGTCAGGAAATGAAACTCTTCGAAAGCCTGATCCGCAACCACCCGCTGGCGAACATCACCTTCGCCCTGGTGCTGGTGCTGGGCTTCGTCGCCTACGCGGCGATGCCGCGCGAGCGCGATCCGGAGATCAACTTCAACTGGGTGATCGTCACGACGGCGCTGCCCGGCGCCTCGGCCGAGGACGTCGAGAAGCGCATCACCCAGCCGCTCGAGGACGCCATCAAGGGCGTCTCGGACATCAAGTTCGTCGCCTCGAACAGCCGCGAGGGCATCGCCTCGATGCTGATCCGCTTCAGCGACATCGGCGAGCGCGTCTTCGACAAGCGGGTGAACGACCTGCGCCGCGAGATCCAGAACCGCGCCAACATCGAGCTGCCGGCCGAGGCCAAGGAGCCGCGCATCATCGAGATCACCACCTCGAACGGCTTCCCGACGGCGATGGTGCTGGTGACGGGCAGCGCCGACGACGAATACCTGCGCCTGGCCGCCAAGGGTCTGCGCGACGACATCGAGCGCATGCCCGGCGTCGACCGCGTCTACGCCAACGGCCTCAACGACCCGGAGCTGCGCGTCGAATTCATGCCGCAGGCGGCGCAGGCGCGCGGCGTCACCGCCGCCGACATCGCCGACGGCGTCGGCGCCTGGTTCCGCGACACCTTCGCCGGCAAGGCGCGCGTCGGCGAGGACGAATGGCTGGTGCGCCTGGTCGGGCAGGAGGTCGATCCGGCCTACCTGGCGCGGCTGAGCGTGGCGCCGGCCCTGAATCCGCGCGAGAAGGTGCCGCTCGACGCGCTGGCGACCGCGTCGCGCACGCGCATCAAGCCGGACCGCCTGGCCGCCTCCTCCGGCCGCCCGGCGGTGGTGCTGTCGGTGACCAAGAAAAGCCGCGTCAACACCGTCGAGCTGGTCGAGAAGATCAACCGCCACATCGCCGAGCAGAGCCCGGTGCTGGCAAAAACCGGCGTCTCGGCGATGCTGATGGACGACCAGACGGTGGTCACGCGCGAGGCCATCAACGTCATGGAATCCAACGCCGTCATCGGCCTGCTGGTGGTGATCGGCATCTGCTGGCTGTTCCTCGGCACGCGCGTGTCGCTGCTGGTCGGCCTGGGCATCCCCTTCTCGCTGGCCGGCACCTTCGGCGTGCTGCACGCCCTGGGCTACACCCTCAACATCTCGGTGCTGCTCGGCATCGTCATCGCGCTGGGCATGCTGGTGGACGACGCCGTGGTGGTGGTCGAGGCCATCTACTACCGCATCCAGCGCGGCCAGGACTACTTCAACGCGGCGATCGACGCCCTGCGCGAGGTGATCGCGCCGGTGACCTCCTCGGTGGCGACGACCATCTCGGCCTTCCTGCCGCTGATGCTGCTGCCCGGCATCGTCGGCAAGTTCATGTTCATCATCCCCTTCGTCGTCGCGCTGGCGCTGGCGATCAGCCTGATCGAGGCCTACTGGATGCTGCCGGCCCACATCTCCGTGCTGCGTCTGAACCTCGACAACCCCTCGCGCATGCAGCGCTGGCGCGCCCGCTTCACGCACACCCTGCGCGTCAAGTACGCCCGCCTGCTGATCCGCGTCATGCGCCGGCCGCAGCTGTGGCTGACGGCCGCCGTCGCCATGCTGCTGATCGCCGTCGCCGCGCTGGCGTCGGGCGTCATCCGCGTGCAGTTCTTCGCCCTCGACCCGCTGCGCATCTTCTACGTGAACGTGGACATGCCGGCCGGCGCGCCGGTGGACGCCACGCTGGCCAAGGTGCAGGCGGTCGAGGCGGGCGTGCGCCGGCACCTCAAGGAGGGCGAGGCGCGCGAGCTGGCCTCGGTGGCCGGCATCAAGTTCACCGACACCGAGCCGCTCTACGGCGACGCCTACGGACAGGTCTTCGTCTCCCTCAATCCGCGCACGCCGGAGTCGCGCAGCGTGCCCGATCTGATCGAAGCCATGCGCGCCGAGGTGGAGGCGACGCCGGGTCCCGGCAAGGTCACGTTCACCATCCTTTCCGGCGGTCCGCCGCTGACCAAGCCGGTGCGCGTGCGCGCGCGCGGCGACGACCAGCAGGCGCTGCGCGCGGCGGCCGACGAGTTGCTGCGCATCGTGCGCGCCATCCCGGGCGCCAAGGACGTCGCCGACGACGAGGTGCCCGGCCGCCCCGAGATGGTGCTGGCGCTCGACCGCGAGGCGGTGCGCAACGCCGGCCTCAACCCGGCGCAGGTGGCGCGCATCGTGCGCCTGCACGTCGACGGCGAGATCGTCGCGCTGGCGCGCGACAAGGGCGAGAAGGTCGAGGTGCGGGTGCGGGCCAAGCGCGAGGGGACGACCGACATCGCCGCCATCCTGTCCGATCCGGTGGCCCTGCCCGGCGGCGGCAGCACCACGCTCGGTGCCCTGGTGCGCGAGGAGACGCGCACCGGCCCGGGCATCGTCAAGCACTACAACCTGAAGCGCGCCATCACCGTCGAGGCCGACCTCGACAAGGCGCAGACCGACACGGTCAAGGCCAACCGCATCATCAATCAGGAGTGGGAGAAGGTGCGGGCCGGTCATCCCGGCGTGTCGCTCGACTTCTCCGGCGAACTGGACGACATCCAGGAGAGCCTCGACGCCATGGCGGTGCTGTTCCTCGTCGGCGTCGGCCTCATCTACATGATCCTCGCCGCCCAGTTCCGCAGCTACTGGCAGCCGCTGCTGATCCTCGTCACCGTGCCGCTGGCCTTCACCGGCGTGGCGCTCGGGCTGATCATTTCGCGCGATCCCCTGTCGCTGTACACCATGTACGGCGTCATCGCCCTGACCGGCATCGCGGTGAACTCGGCCATCGTGCTGATCGCCGCCGCCAACGACCGACTGCGCGACGGCATGGGCGTGCTGCACGCCGCCGTCTACGCCGCGCGCCGCCGCGTCGTGCCGATCATCATCACCAGCGTCACCACCATCGGCGGCCTCTTCTCGCTGGCCTTCGGCCTCGGCGGCAAGTCGCTGCTGTGGGGACCGGTGGCCAGCGCCATCGTCTGGGGCCTCGGCTTCGCCACCGTGCTGACCCTTTTCGTCATCCCGCTGCTCTACTGGCTGTCCATGCGTCCGCACCCGCCGCGGCGCAGCGGCTGGCGGCAGCGCTTATCGTTCGGAACAAAATCATGAGACTCAGGATTCCGGGTGCGGCCGTGCTGGCCGTGCTTGCAGTCGCCGCATGTTCGAAGCCGGAGCCGCCGGCCCAGCCCCTGCGCACGGTGCGCGTGATGAAGGTGGACGGCGCCGCCGCGTCGGGGAGCCTGACTTTTCCCGGCGAGGTGCGCGCCCGCTACGAGAGCCGGCTCGGTTTCCGGCTCGGCGGCAAGATCGTCGAGCGGCGCGTCGATGTCGGCGCGGCGGTCAAGCGCGGCCAGGTGCTGGCGCGCCTCGACGCCCAGGACGCTTCATTGAATGCGGCGCAGGCCGAGGCGGCGCGCGCGCTGGCCGAAGCCGAGGCAAAGCGCTACCGCGACCTGCGGGCGAAGAACTTCGTCAGCCAGGCCGTGCTCGAAGCCAAGGAGACGGCGCTGAAGACCGCCGCGGCGCAGGCCGGCGTCGCCCGCAACCAGGCCGGCTACACGACGCTGGTGGCCGACCGCGACGGCGTGGTGACGGCGGTCGAGGCCGAGGCCGGCCAGGTGGTGGCCGCCGGCCAGACGGTGCTGCGCGTCGCCGAAGGGAACGAGAAGGAAATCGTCATCGCCGTGCCGGAGGGCGACGTGGAGAAGGTGCGCGGCGCCGAGGGTTTCGCCGTCGCGTTGAACAGCCTGCCCGGCCGCAGCTGGGTCGGTCGCCTGCGCGAGCTGTCGCCCTCCGCCGATCCCGCCACGCGCACCTTCGCGGCGCGCATCGGCGTGCCGGAGGCCGATGAATCGGTGCGCCTCGGCATGAGCGCCCGGGTCGAGGCGAAAGTCAGTCGCGGCGACACGGCGCTGCGCCTGCCGCTGTCGGCCTTCTTCACGCGCAACGACCAGGCCAACGTCTGGGTCGTCGATCCGGCGACGCAGACGGTGACGCTGACGAAGGTGGAAACCGACGGCGTCGCCGGCAACGAGATGCGCGTCAAGGCCGGCCTGCAGCCGGGCATGCTGGTGGTCACCGCCGGCGCCAGCCTGCTCGAGCCCGGCCAGAAGGTGCGCCTGCCGTGAATCCCGAAGGCCGCTTCAACCTCACCGCGGCGGCGCTGCGCCACCGCGAGCTGACGCTGTTCTTCATCCTCGTCATCGCCATCTCCGGCTTCGCTTCCTATTTCAAGCTCGGCCAGCGCGAGGACCCGGACTTCACCTTCCGCGCCATGGTGATCCGCACCATGTGGCCGGGCGCCACCGCCGAGCAGGTGGACAAGCAGGTCACCGACCGCATCGAGAAGAAGCTGCAGGAGATCCCCTTCTTCCGCCACACGCGCAGCTACTCGAAGCCCGGCGAATCGCTCATCATCCTCGAGCTGCACGACACGGCGCGCGGAGCCGCGGTGGCCGACGCCTGGTACCAGGTGCGCAAGAAGATCGGCGACATCCGCCACACCCTGCCGGAGGGCGTCGCCGGGCCGTTCTACAACGACGAGTTCGGCGACGTCTTCGGCTCCATCTACGCCTTCACCGCCGACGGCTTCACGCATTCCGAGCTGCGCGACCACGTCGAGGCGGCGCGCCAGCGTCTGCTCAAGCTGAAGAACGTCGCCAAGATCGACCTCGTCGGCATCCAGGACGACCGCATCTTCATCGAGTTGTCGACGCAGAAGCTGGCGGCGCTCGGCCTGGATGCGCAGCAGATCGCCCAGGCCCTCGCCACGCAGAACGCCGTGGTGCCGGCCGGCGCGGTGAATTCGGCGACGCACACCATCCCGCTGCGCGTCACCGGCGAGCTGAACTCGGTTGCCGCCGTCGCCGACACGCGCGTGGCGGCGGCCGGGCGCAGCATCCGCATCGGCGACATCGCGCGGGTCCGGCGCGACTACGTCGACCCGCCGATCTCCAAGATGTACTACCGCGGCCAGCAGGCGATCGGCCTGGCGGTGTCGATGACCCGCGACGGCGACGTGCTCAAGCTGGGCGAGGATCTTGCCGCCGAGATGGAACGCATCCGCGCCGACCTGCCGATCGGCGTCGAGTTCGCCCAGGTGTCGGACCAGCCGCGCATCGTCAAGACCGCGGTGGGCGACTTCATGCGCGTCTTCCTCGAAGCGCTCGGCATCGTGCTGCTGGTGAGCTTCCTCAGCCTGGGCCTGCGCACCGGCCTGGTGGTGGCCATCACCATCCCCTGGGTAGTGGCGGCGACCTTCCTCGGCATGCGCTACTTCGGCATCGACCTGCACCGCATCTCCACCGGCGCGCTGATCATCGCGCTGGGCCTGCTGGTGGACGACGCCATGATCGCGGTGGAGATGATGTCGAGAAAGATCGAGCAGGGCCTCGGCAAGCTCGCCGCCGCCGCCTTCGCCTGGCGCAGCACCGCCTTCCCGATGCTCACCGGCACGCTGATCACGGCGGCCGGCTTCCTGCCGATCGGCACGGCGAAGTCGGCCACCGGCGAATACACTTTCGCCATCTTCGCCGTGGTGACGCTGGCCCTGCTGATCTCCTGGGTCGCCGCCGTCACCGTCACGCCCTTCCTCGGCAACTGGATCCTCAAGGGCCCGCAGCACGAGCACGCCATCGCCGGCCACGACGTCTTCAACACCCCTTTCTACGCCAAGCTGCGCCGCCTGCTCGACTGGTGCCTGGCGCACCGCAAGCTGACCATGCTCGCCACGCTCGGCCTGTTCGTGCTCGGCGTCGCCGGCATGGGCCTCACCGAGAAGCAGTTCTTCCCCAATTCGAACCGTCCCGAAGTGCTGGTCGAGCTGTGGCTGCCGGAGGGCTCGAGCTTCGCCGCCACCGAGAAGGAGGCCAAGCGGCTGGAGGCGGTGATCGCCGAGGACGACGACGTCGCCTCCTGGGTGACCTACGTCGGCAACGGCTCGCCGCGCTACTTCCTCTCGCTCGACCAGCAGCTGTTCCGCAGCAACTTCGCCCAGACGGTGATCCTGAGCAAGGACCTGGAGGGGCGCGAGCGCATCGTCGAGCGCCTGCGGAAGATCCTCGCCGAGGACTTTCCCGGCATCCGTGCCCGCGCCAACCGCGTCGCGCTGGGCCCGCCGGTGTCCTACCCGGTGCAGTTCCGCGTCAGCGGCACCGAGATTCCGAAGATCAAGGAGGTCGCCGACCGGGTGGCCGCGGCGATGCGCGCCTCGCCGCATACGATGGACGTCAACCACGAATGGGGCCAGCGCGCGCCGATGCTGCGCGTCGACGTCGACCAGGACAAGGCGCGCGCCCTCGGCGTGTCGACCGCCAGCGTCTCGCGCGCCCTGCAGGGCGCCATCAGCGGCGCCACCGTGGCGCAGTTCCGCGAGAACGACCGCCTCATCGACATCGTGCTGCGCGCGCCGGAGGCCGAGCGCGACACCATGGAACGCGTGCTGGCCGTGCAGGTACCGACCGCCGCGGGGCGCACCGTGCCGGTGACCCAGGTGGCGACGGTGCGCGAGGCCTTCGAGGAGCCGATCCTCTGGCGGCGCAGCCGCGAATTGACCCTCACCGTGCGCGCCGACATCGTCGACGGCGTGCAGGCGCCCGACGTGGCGATGGCCATCGACCGGCAGCTGGCCGAACTGCGGGCGACGCTGCCGGTCGGCTACCGCATCGAGATCGGCGGCTCGCTGGAAGAATCCGGCCGGGCGCAGGAGTCGATCAACGCCGGCATGCCGATGATGCTGGCGGTGGTGCTGGCCCTGCTGATGATCCAGCTGCAGAGCTTCGCCCGCACCTTCATGGTGCTGCTGACGGCGCCGCTCGGCCTCATCGGCGTGGCACTGGCGCTGCTGGTGTTCCGCCAGCCCTTCGGCTTCGTCGCCATGCTCGGCACCATCGCCCTGGGCGGCATGATCATGCGCAACACCGTGATCCTGGTCGACCAGATCGAGCAGGACATCAAGGCCGGCGAGCCGCCCTGGGTGGCGATCCGCGAGGCGACCGTGCGCCGCTTCCGGCCGATCATGCTGACGGCCGCCGCCGCCATGCTGGCGATGATCCCGCTCACGCGCAACGTCCTGTGGGGGCCGATGGCCTTCGCCATCATGGGCGGCCTGCTGGTGGCCACCGTGCTGACCGTGCTGTTCGTGCCGGCGCTGTATGCGGCGTGGTTCAGGGTGAAGCAGGTGGAATAGGTTAAAATTCAGGCAGTTTGCCGGACTGGCCGGCATTATTAGAATTTGCTAATATATACCCGGAGCAAGGTCATGAACCTGGAACAAGCCCGCTACAACATGGTCGAGCAGCAGATCCGCACCTGGGAGGTGCTGGACCAGGAGGTGCTCGACCTGCTGATGACCGTCAAGCGCGAGGACTTCGTGCCGCCGGCCTGCCTCAAGCTGGCCTTTGCCGAGACGGCGATCCCGCTCGGCCACGGCGCGGCGATGCTGCCGCCCGCCCTCGAGGCGAAGCTGTTGCAGGCGCTGCAGCTGCGCAAATCGGACAAGGTGCTGGAGATCGGCACCGGCTCCGGCTACATGGCGGCCCTGCTGGGCGCGCGCAGCGACCGCGTGTATACGGTCGAGATCGAGCCGGCGCTGGCGGCGAAGGCGCGCGAGAACCTCGAGCGCCACTGTGCCGACAACGTCACCGTGATCGAGGGCGACGGCGCCCAGGGTTGGCCGGCGCAGGCGCCCTACGATGCCATCCTGCTGTCCGGCTCCGTGGCGGACATTCCGACGGCGCTGCTGGCGCAGCTGAAGGTCGGCGGCCGCCTGCTGGCGGTGGTCGGCGAGGCGCCGCTGATGCAGGCGCGGCTGGTCACCTGCGTGGCCGAAGGGAACTACCAGAGCGTGAACCTGTTCGAGACCAGCATCCCGCGGCTGCGCAACGTGCCGGAGCGGGGCAAATTCACTTTCTGAGGCAAACGAATGGTACAAATCACCGCAGTCGAACTGAATGAATGGCTGAAGGACGCGGCGCGTCCCGATCCGCTGCTGATCGACGTGCGCGAGCCCGACGAGTTCGCCGCCTATCGCATCGAAGGTGCCAAGCTCGTCCCCATGCGCACCATCCCGGCGCGCCTGCACGAACTCGACCGCCGCGCCGACGTGGTGATGATCTGTCGTTCCGGCGCGCGCAGCTACCACGCTGGGATGTTCCTCAAGCAGAACGGCTTCGAGCGCGTCTACAACCTGGCCGGCGGCGTCATCGCCTGGGCGCAGGACGTCGAACGCGCCGCGGCCTGACGAATCCGAAGGCGAGACTGCACATGAAGAAGAAACTGCTGATTCTTTCCCTGGCCCTCGCCGGCGCGCCGGCCTTTGGCGCCGACCTGCTGCAGGTCTATCGCGACGCCATCGACTACGATGCCCAGTTCGCCTCGGCGAAAGCGGCCTGGGAGGCCGGCCAGGAGAAGCTGCCGCAGGGACGTGCCGGTCTGCTGCCGGTGATCTCGGCCTCGGCCAGCACGACCTGGAACGACATCGACTTCCAGCGCCGTACGCCGGGCGCGCCGCTGATGGAGACCAAGTACAACAGCAACGGCTACCAGCTCACCTTGAGCCAGCCGCTCTTCCGCTGGCAGAACTTCGAGCAGTACCGCCAGGGCAAGCTGGCCGTGGCGGTGGCCGATGCACAGTTCGCCCAGGCCAGGCAGGACCTCATCCTGCGCGTTTCCCAGGCCTACTTCGACGTGCTGCTGGCCCAGGACAGCCTGAGCCTGGCCCAGGCGCAGAAGAAGGCCATCGCCGAGCAGCTCGAGGCGGCCAAGCGCAATTTCGAGGTCGGCACCGCCACCATCACCGACACGCACGAAGCCCAGGCGCGCCACGACCTCGCCACGGCGCAGGAGCTGGCGGCGCAGAACGACCTGGAGATCAAGCGCCAGGCCCTGCGCCAGGTGATCGGCAAGGTGCCCGAAGCGCTCGCCGCGCTGCGCAGCCAGGTGCAGCTGCAGCGCCCGCAGCCCGACGACATGGGCAAATGGGTGGAGGCCGCCGAGGCCGGCAGCCCCCTCGTGCAGGCGCAGGAGGCGGCGCTGGAAATCGCCGACAAGGAAATCAACAAGCAGCGCGCCGGCCACCTGCCGACGCTCGACCTGGTGGCCACGCGCGGCCGCAGTTCGGCCACCGGCTCGCTGACGGCGGGCATCGTCGGGCCGGGCAGCGACATGCACACCTCCACCGTCGGCGTGCAGCTCAACCTGCCGATCTTCGCCGGCGGCGCCGTGATGTCGAAGGATCGCGAGGCGGTGGCCTTGCGCGAGAAGGCGCGGGCGGACCTGGACAACACCCGGCGCAGCGCCGCCCTCGGCGCCCGCCAGGCCTACCTCGGCGTCACCAACGGCATGGCCCAGGTGAAGGCCTTCGAACAGGCGCTGGTGTCCAGCCAGTCGGCCCTCGATTCGAACAAGCTGGGCTATGAGGTCGGCGTGCGCATCAACATCGACGTGCTGAACGCCCAGCAGCAGCTCTACTCGACCCGCCGCGACCTGGCCAAGGCGCGCTACGACACGCTTCTGGCGCAGTTGCGCCTGAAGGCCGCCGCCGGCAGCCTGGGCGAAGACGACGTCCAGGCGATCAACGCATTGCTCGAGAAATAATCGATTGAACTAAACGCCATCAGTATTGCGTTTGGTAGCACCATATGCAATACTGATGGCGTGTTTACTCGGACGTTCTGGATTGGGCTTCTCGAATCCGCCTGGACGGAGAGGTCGATCATATGGCTGTCGGGCGTGAGACGGGTAGGCAAAACCAGCCTATGCCAGGGCCTTGAGAATGTCGAGTACTTCGATTGCGAGTTGCCGAGCGTCCGTCGTGCATTGGAGGATCCCGAGGCCTTCCTGAAAGCCGTGTCCGGACGGAGGGTCGTCCTGGACGAGGTGCATCGGCTGGGCAACCCTTCGGAGCTGTTGAAAATCGCGGCGGATCATTTTCGCGACACGCACATCGTGGCGACCGGCTCCTCGACGCTGGGCGCCTCAGCGAAATTCAAGGACACCCTGACTGGCCGCAAGCGCGATATCTGGCTGACACCGCTGACGGCTGCCGATCAGGCGGAATTCGGCAAGCCTGGACTGGATCGCCGCTTCCTTCAGGGCGGCCTCCCGGGCTTTTTCCTCGCAGAGCAGCTTCCGGAGCGGGATTTCCAGGAATGGGCGGATGCCTACTGGGCAAAGGACATCCAGGAATTGTTTCGTCTGGAGAAGCGGCAGTCCTTCCAGCGTTTTCTGGAACTTCTCATGGCACAGAGTGGCGGAATCTTCGAGGCCACCCGTTTTGCGCGTCCTTGCGAGGCTAGTCGCACGACGATATCGAACTACCTGGCCGTGCTGGAAGCGACCCATGTCGCGCATGTCATTCGCCCATATAGCAGCCACCGGCCGACGGAAATCGTATCGGCGCCGAAGGTGTATGGATTCGACACGGGCTTTGTCTGCCATTACAAAGGCTGGCACCCGCTGCGCCCCGAGGATCGTGGTGCGCTGTGGGAGCATTACGTGCTGAATGAGCTCCAGGCCCGCCTGCAGACGCGGGAGATACGCTACTGGCGGGACAAGCGGGGACACGAGGTCGATTTTGTCTTTCAGCGGAAAGGAAAACCCCCGATGGCGATCGAGTGCAAGTGGCAGGCGGGCGATATCGATATTTCGGGGATGGCGGCGTTCGCGAGGCAGTATCCGGAAGCCGAGTTGTGCGTTGTCGCGCCGGACCTCGCCTTGTCTCTTACGCGGCGTCATGGCGATCAAGAGATCGCCTATTTGACCCTCGACGATCTGGTCAGGCGTCTGGGCGGCCGGCCAGCCGGGATTCAATAAGCGCCAGCGTCCTCGCCGTCGCGCCGCGGTGGCGCGCGGCGAATGCCCTTCCCGCCTCGCCCATGCGCCGGCGCGCGGCCTGGTCGCGCAGCAGAGCCTCGGCCGCCCCGAGCAATTCCTCCGCCGTGCCGATCTGCCGCGCCGCACCGCACTCCAGCGCCTGCTCGGCCGCCAGCGAGAAGTTGTAGGTCGAGCGCCCGATCAACACGGGCCTGCCGACGGCGCAGGGTTCGATCAGGTTCTGGCTGCCGTAGTCGAGCAGGCTGCCGCCGACGAAGGCGACGTCGCAGGCGGCGTAGTAGGCGAACATCTCGCCCATGCTGTCGCCGAGCAGCACCTGCGTCTGCGCCGCCACCGGCACATCCTCGCTTCGGCGCTGCACGGCGAAGCCGGCCTTCGCCGCCAGGGCGGCGACCTCCTCGAAGCGTTGCGGATGGCGCGGCACGACGACGAGCAGCGCCTCGCCCAGCGGGCGCTTCGCCAGCGCCTCGAAGAGCAGCGCCTCCTCGCCTTCGCGCGTGCTGGCGGCGAGCAGCACCGGGCGCGGCCCCATGCGCTGGCGCAGTGCCTCGCCGAGCGCCAGCTGCTCGGGCGGCGGCAGGAGGTCGAACTTCACGTTGCCGAGCACCTCGACCTGCGGTGCGCCCAGCGCGCGCAGGCGGGCCGCGTCCTGCTCGGTCTGCGCGGCGATGGCGGCGAGCCCCTCCAGGGCGGCGCGCGTCAGCCGGGGAAAGCGCGCATAGCGCCGCGCCGACTTCTCCGACAGTCGGGCGTTCGCCAGCAGCAGCGGAATGCCTTGCGCCTTGCAGGCCGCCACCAGATTGGGCCACAGCTCGGTTTCCATGATGACGCCGACGACCGGCCTGAAATGTTCGAGGAAACGCCGCACCGCAAGCGGATAGTCGTAGGGCAGGTAGGCGCGCAGCACGCCGTCGCCGAACAGCTCCTCGGAAGCGCGGCGGCCGGTCGGCGTCATGTGCGTGAGCAGGATGCGATGGCCCGGATAGCGCGCCTTCAGCGCGGCGACGATCGGCGCCGCGGCGCGCGTCTCGCCGACCGAGACGGCGTGCAGCCAAATGACCCCCTCTCCCCCCTGGGGAGAGGGCCGGGGAGAGGGGTAACGCCCGAAACGTTCCCCCAGATGTTCGAGGTACTCCGGCTGTTTCCTGCTGCGCAGGAAAAGATGCAGCCACACGTAAGGCAGCAGGGCGAGCAGCGCCAGGTTGTAGAGGAAGCGCGTCATCACAGCCTTCCCAGTGCCGCCTCGATAACCTGTGCGGCGGTCGGCGGTGCGCCGGCGCCGCCCAGGTTGATCGCCGTCTCGCCGGCATAGACCCCGGTGAGTTCCGGATGCGAGCCGGCGAACAGGCAGAAAGTCAGTCTCCCCAGGGCGGCGGCGATGTGGCTGAGGCCGGTGTCGACGCCGACCACGAGGCGCGCGCCGGCCAGCAGCTGCGCCAGTTCGGCGATGCCCATCGGCGGCGCGGCGACGGCCTGCGCCATGCCCGATGCCAGGCGGGCGGCGCGGGCGCGCTCCTCGGCGCTGCCGCCCGGCAGCACGCAGGCCAGCCCGCGCGCATTCAGCGCCGCGGCGAGGGCGAGCCAGTCGGCCTCCGGCCACAGCTTGTCGGCGCGGCTGCTGGCGGTGAGCAGCACGCAGTACGGCTGTGTCGGCAGCCAGGGTGCGGCGAGCGGCGCGGCGGCGATGCCGTAGTCGAGCGGCAGGTTCGGCTCGTAGCCCAGCGCGGCGGCGGCCAGCCAGCGGTTGCGCTCCACCGCGTGCAGGTTCTTCGGGATGACGTAGGTGGCGTCGTAGAAGCGCGCTGCCAGCGGCTCGCGCGCCGCCTCGGCGGCGTAGCCGGCACGCTTGCCCAGTGCCTGGCGCGCCAGGAGCGCGCTCTTGATCAGGCCCTGCGTGTCCAGCACGAGGTCGTATTTTTCCGCCCGCACCGCCTCACGGTAGGCGCGCAGTTCGCGCCAGGTGGCGGCGGAGTGCAGGGTGCGGCGCCAGCGCCGCACCGCCACCGGGATCACCTTGTTCACCGCCGGATGCAGGCGCGGGATGTCGGCGAAGCCTTCCTCCACCACCCAGTCGATGCGCGCCTGCGGAAAGCGCGCGCGGATGTCGCTCGCCACGGGCAGGTTGTGCACGACGTCGCCGAGGGAGGAGGTCTTGACGAGGAGGATTCGCATGGGCCCGGCGTTGTGAAGGGACTGCGGTTCTTCTTGTTCGAGGCAGGGCGGAATTCTATCAGGCTGGAGTCGGGCTGAAGCCCGACCTACGGATTGCCTCGACATCGGTCGGGATGTAGGTCGGGCTTCAGCCCGACAGAGACGGTCGAATTGAGTCCCAGACCCATTCTGGCTATAATAGCTACATGAAACTAGCCTCAATATCCCAGACAAAGAATCAACTGAGCGCCTTGATCGAGCAGGTTAGGCACGGCGAGACCGTTGTCATCACGGATCGCGATCGTCCGGTAGCCAAGCTGATGCCGATCGCCGCCGAGGAGCCGGAGGCCGCATCGGGTGGCTTGGCCTTGCTTGAACGCAAAGGAATCATCCGGCGCGGGCGAAGGGAGCCCTGTACGCTTGCGCAGCCGCTGAGGTTGCACAAAAGCGCCAGCGCGCTGGCGCTGCTGCTTGAGGAGCGCGAGCAGGGCCGATGAATTTCTGGGACAGTTCGGCCATATTGCCCTTGGTAGTTCAGGAGCCCAGCAGCGCCGGCCTGCGGAAGTTCTATGCATCGAACACCGAGGCAGTTGCTTGGTGGGGTACTCCCGTCGAATGCGTATCGGCGCTGGCGCGTCTGGAGCGGGAAGGCGGCCTGGAGCCGGGCCTGCTAACAGAAGCGTTACGCCGCCTGAAGGAAATCAACGAAACGTGGCATGAAGTCCAGCCGCTTGACGTAGTGCGCGAGACCGCAGCCCGCCTGTTACGGGTGCACACGCTGCGCTCGGCCGACGCCCTGCAGCTCGCTGCGGCGCTGATTGCCTCTGACCATCGTCCGCACGCCTGGCAATTCGTTTGTCTCGACATGAGGCTTTGTGCAGCCGCCGAGCGCGAGGGATTCAAAGTCTTAAGCGAGTTCTGACAGATCATGAAAGTCCTCATCACCGGCGCCGCCGGGTTTATCGGCATGCACGTCGCCCAGCGCCTGCTCGCGCGCGGCGACGAGGTCGTCGGCATCGACAACCTGAACGACTACTACGATGTCGGTCTGAAAGAGGCGCGGCTGAAGCAGTTGGTGGGCCTGCCGGGCTTCCGCTTCATCCGCCTCGACATCGCCGACACCGCTGGCGTCGCCGCCCTCTTCGAAAAAGAAGGTTTCGACGGCGTCATCAACCTCGCCGCGCAGGCCGGCGTGCGCTACTCGCTGATCAATCCGCATGCCTATGCGCAGACCAACCTGGTCGGCTTCGTGAACCTGCTCGAGGGTTGCCGCCACGGCAAGGTGAAGCATTTCGTCTACGCCAGCAGCTCCAGCGTGTACGGCGGCAACACGAAAATGCCGTTCTCCGAGCACGACAGCGTCGACCATCCGGTCAGCCTCTACGCCGCCACCAAGAAGTCGAACGAACTGATGGCGCACGCCTACAGCCACCTCTTCGGCCTGCCGGCGACCGGCCTGCGCTTCTTCACGGTCTATGGCCCCTGGGGTCGGCCGGACATGTCCTACTTCCTGTTCGCCGACGCCATCCTGGCCGGGCGGCCGATCGACGTCTTCAACGATGGGAAAATGCAGCGCGACTTCACCTACATCGACGACATCGCCGAGGGCGTGGTGCGCGTGCTCGACCGCCCGGCCGCGCCCGATCCGGCCTTCGTCAAGGACCGCCCCGATCCGGCCACCAGCTGGGCGCCCTATCGCGTCTACAACATCGGCAACCACCAGCCGGTCGAGCTGATGGCCTACATCGAGGCGCTGGAAGAAGCGCTCGGCCGCAAGGCGGAGAAGAATTTCCTGCCCATACAGGCCGGTGACGTGCCCGCGACCTATGCCGACACGACCGAGCTGCGCGCCGCCACCGGCTTCGCCCCCGCCACCCCGGTGCCGGAGGGGGTGCGCCGCTTCGTCGCGTGGTATCGGGCGTATTACGGCCTGTAGGTCGGGCTTCAGCCCGACATCAACAGCCAAATCCGTATTGGATTGGCGTTGGCCGCACACGATTGATGTGGTAGCATCATGATGCGCAAGCATCATTCGTGTGGAGGACTTATGCGAACCACCCTGGATATCGATAATGACGTTCTGAATGCCGCCAAGGAATTGGCGCGCAGGGAAAACATGTCCGCCGGTCAGGTCGTTTCACGCCTGCTGCGCAGCGCCCTGACCGGCCAGGCTCCGGGCGTGCCGCAGACCGAAACCGGCATTACCGTCGCGGGGTTTCGTCCCTTCGGCCCACGCGGCCAGGTCGTTTCGGACGGCGAAATCAATGCGCTGCGCGACCAGGAAGGGATCTGATGCGCGCACTGCTTGACGTGAATGTCCTGATTGCCCTGCTGGATGCCGACCACGTACATCATCGCCGTGCAACTGCCTGGATGGCGCGGCACGAACATGAGGGCTGGGCATCCTGCCCGATCACCCAGAACGGCTGCATTCGCATCATGTCGCAGCCCGGCTATCCCAACCCCCTGCCTGTAGCCGCAATTGCTGAGCGGCTAGGAGAGGCGGTCGCCATGCCCCCGCATGCCTTCTGGCCGGATGACGCAAGCATTCTCGATGAAAAAATATTCGACCGAACGCGCATCCTGGGATCGCGACAACTCACCGACGCCTACCTGCTGGCCCTGTCGGTTGGCCATCAAGGCCGGTTTGTGACCTTTGACAAGGGAGTTGATCTGGCGATGGTACGGGGCGCCGAGCGGCGGCATCTGCTGACGCTCGAATAACGCCAGGCGATTAAATGAGGTCCCAGGAACCCTCAGGGAAGCTGCCGCTACCTGCTCACGCTTCGCGGAATGTTTTATTTGCTAGGCTAGTCTAGCAATATTGCAAGAGTGCCCTTGTGATGGTACCTTGCAAGGTATGGATTCCTTCGAACGTCCTTTCGTTGCCCGGTTGGAACAGCGCCTTGCCGAGCCCGCGCCCCTGATGCAGGTGTTGGTCGGGCCGCGTCAAGTGGGCAAGACCACCGGGGTGCGTCAGCTCCTTTCGCGCTGGTCCGGGCCGTGGCATTACGCCAGCGCAGACGATCTGCTCGTTGCCGACCGCACATGGCTACTGGCCCAATGGCAGACGGCGAGCCGGATGGGCGAGGGGGTTTTGCTGGTCATCGACGAGGTCCAGAAGGCGCCGAACTGGACGGAGGCCATCAAGTCGTTGTGGGACGCGGCGCCGGGCCGTTTGCGCGTCGTCCTGCTGGGTTCGAGCGCGCTGAACATTCAGTCCGGCTTGAGCGAGAGTCTGGCCGGGCGCTTTGAGCTGACGCGGATCTTCCACTGGTCCTTCGCCGAATTGGCGGCCGCCTTCGGCTACGACCTGGAGCGTTATCTTTGCTTCGGAGGTTACCCCGGTGCGGCGGCTTTCGAGTCGGACTACGACCGCTGGTATGGCTATTTGAAAGATGCGATCGTCGAGGCCGCCATCGGCAAGGACATCCTGCAAAACCGCAGGGTGGCGAATCCGGCGCTGTTTCGCCAGGCCTTTGAAATCCTCTGCCGTTACCCGGCGCAGGAAATCAGTTACACCAAGCTGCTCGGCCAGTTGCAGGACAAGGGTAATACCGACCTCGTCAAGTATTACCTGGAGTTGTATGGCGGCGCCTTCCTGATATTTTCGCTGCCGAAATATTCCGCCAAGGCTTGGCTTGCGCGCGCCTCCAGCCCGAAGATCCTTCCGGCCTGCCCGGCGCTCTACACGATGACCGCAGGACCCGGAGCGCTGGCCGATCCGGAACGGCGCGGACGGGTGTTCGAACTGGCAGTAGGCGCCGAATTGCTGCGCTTGCCCGGGGAGCTTCATTATTGGCGGGAAAGCAATGCCGAGGTCGATTTCGTATGCAGCCACCGTGGCAGGCTCTACGCGATCGAAGTCATATCGGGCCGAAAAAAGTCGCCCCGGGGGATCGAGGCCTTCATGAAGCATTTCCCGGATGCCAGCCCCGTCGTCGTGACCCCGGAGAATTTTGCCGAGCTGTGTGCGGCACCCGGGGATTTCCTGGCTGGTACGCCTTGAATAGCGTTTTCCCGCACCGCCCGGCCTACGGGTCCGGCGCTTGCCCCACCCAATGATGATGTGCTAAAGTGCCGTCCGTTCAACAGTTGAACGGATAGCCGTGACCCCCCGCGAAGCCGCCCACTACCGCGTTCTCCGCCTGATCGAAGAACAGCCCGAAATCAGCCAGCGCGAGCTGTCGCGCGCCCTGGGCGTGAGCCTCGGCAAGACCCATTACCTGCTCAAGGCCCTGCTCGACAAGGGTCTGGTCAAGGCCGACAACTTCCGCCGCAGCGACAACAAGCTGGCCTACGCATACCTGCTCACCCCAAGCGGCATCGCCGCCAAGCTGGATCTGACGCGGCGCTTCCTGCGGCTGAAGGAGGACGAATACCGCGCAGCCCACGAAGAAATCGAACGGCTGCGCCAGGAACTCGATACCGCCGTAGGTCGGGCTTCAGCCCGGCAACCCGACTGATAAAATTCCCCCTTTTTTGGTTATGCCAACATGATTCTCGACGACTTTCTCGGCAAGATTGAAAACCGCAGCGCGACCATCGGCATTGTGGGCTTGGGCTACGTCGGCCTGCCCCTCATGCTGCGCTACGCCGAAGTGGGCTTCCGCGTGCTCGGCATCGATATCGACGGCGAGAAGGTGACCCGTCTCAACAAGGGGGAGAGCTATATCGAGCATATCGCTGCCTCGGCCATCGCCGCGGCGCGTAGCAAGGGCTTCGAGGCCACCACCGATTTTTCCCGCAGCACCGAGGCCGACGCCCTGATCATCTGCGTGCCGACCCCGCTCAACCGCTACCGCGAACCGGACCTCAGTTTCGTCCTCAACACCATGGACGCCCTGACGCCGCACCTGCGCCGCGGCCAGATCGTTTCCCTCGAGAGCACCACCTATCCCGGCACCACCGACGAAGAACTCAAGCCGCGCATCGAATCGCGCGGCTTCAAGGTGGGCGAAGACGTCTTCCTGGTGTTCTCCCCCGAGCGGGAAGATCCCGCCAACCCCGACTTCGTCACCCGGACCATCCCGAAGGTCTGCGGCGGCACCACGCCGGCCTGCCAGAAGGCGGGCATGGCCCTCTACGGCGTGGCGGTCGACCGCGTCGTGCCGGTCAGCTCCACCCGCGCCGCCGAGATGACCAAGCTGCTGGAGAACATCCACCGCGCGGTGAACATCGGCCTGGTGAACGAGATGAAGATCATCGCCGACCGCATGGGCATCGACATCCACGAGGTCATTCGTGCCGCGGCGACCAAGCCCTTCGGCTTCGTGCCCTACTACCCCGGCCCCGGCCTCGGCGGACACTGCATCCCCATCGACCCCTTCTACCTCACCTGGAAGGCGCGCGAATACGGCCTGCATACCCGCTTCATCGAGCTCGCCGGCGAGATCAACAGCACCATGCCGCAGTGGGTGGTGGGCAAGATCACCGAGGCGCTCAACGAGCGCGCCCGCGCCATCCGCGGCAGCCGCGTGCTGGTGCTCGGCATCGCCTACAAGAAGAACGTCGACGACATGCGCGAGTCCCCCTCGGTCGAGCTCATGGAACTGCTGGTCAGGAAGGGCGCCGTCGTCGAGTATTCCGACCCGCATGTCCCCGTCTTCCCCAAGATGCGCCAGCACCACTTCGACCTGAAGAGCGTACCGCTCACGCCCGAGAGCATCGCCGGCTTCGACTTCGTCGTGCTCGCCACCAACCACGACGCCTTCGACTACGAGCTGATCGCCAGGCACGCCAGGCTCATCGTCGACACCCGCGGCGTGTACCTCCAACCCGCCGCCAACGTCGTCAAGGCCTGATCATGCGCCATTACCCCGCCCCCATCCTCGACCGCAAACTCCGCTTCGCCCTGGTCGGCTGCGGCCGCATCGCGAAGAACCATTTCGGCGCCATCGAGCAGCACAAGGACCGCGTCGAGCTCGTCGGTGTCTGCGACGTCGACCCGGCAGCCCTGGAAAAGGCTGCGGCCGCAACCGGCGCCAAGCCCTACTCCAACCTCGACGCCCTCCTTGCCGACACCAACGCCGATGCCGTCGTGCTGACCACGCCGAGCGGTCTGCATCCCGAGCAGGCCATCAAGGCGGCCGAGGCCGGCCGCCATGTCCTGACTGAAAAACCCATGGCCACCCGCTGGCACGACGGCCAGCGCATGGTCGCCGCCTGCGACCAGGCCGGCGTGCGGCTGTTCGTCGTCAAGCAGAACCGGCGCAACGCCACGCTGCAGCTGCTCAAGCGCGCCGTCGAGAAGCAGCGCTTCGGCCGCATCTACATGGTGAACATCAACGTCTTCTGGACGCGGCCGCAGGAGTACTACGACAGCGCCAAGTGGCGCGGCACCTGGGAATTCGACGGCGGCGCCTTCATGAACCAGGCCAGCCACTACGTCGACCTGCTCGACTGGCTGATCGGCCCCATCGAAAGCCTGCAGGCCTACACCGCCACGCTGGCGCGCAACATCGAAGTGGAGGATTCCGGCGTGATGAACATCCGCTGGCGTTCCGGCGCCCTCGGCTCGATGAACGTGACCATGCTCACCTACCCGAAGAACCTGGAAGGCAGCATCACCATCATCGGCGAGAAGGGCACCGTCCGCGTCGGCGGCGTTGCCGTGAACGAGATCCAGCACTGGGAATTCGCCGAGCCGGACGCGGACGACGAGAAGGTCAAGACCGCCAGCTACGAAACGACCTCGGTGTACGGCTTCGGCCACCCGCTCTACTACGACAACGTGATCAAGGTCCTGCGCGGCGAAGCCGAGCCGGAAACCGACGGCCGCGAAGGACTCAAGTCGCTCGAGACCCTGATCGCCTGTTATCTGTCGGCGAGGGATGGGAAACGGATCTCGTTGCCTCTTGATTATTAGTGGACAGTGGGCAGTTGGCAGTTGGCAGTGGGCAGTGTGCAGTTACTGCAAACTGATAACTGCCAACTGCCAACTAAAAAATGAAATTCGAGGACCTGGAGGTTTGGAAGCGGGCAGCCCGATTAAGCGCGGATTTGTACCGCTATTTCGCCGAGAGCAGGGATTACGGATTCCGGGACCAGATTACGCGTGCAGGACTATCGATACCGAGCAACATCGCCGAAGGCATGGAACGACAAACCGCGACGGACAAGGCCCGCTTCCTGACGATTGCAAAAGGTTCGTGTGGCGAACTGCGCACGCAAATTTACATAGGCATGGAAATCGACTACATCGACAGAGAACAAGGCAAACGCTGGATACAAGAAACCCAGGAACTCTCAGCCATGCTGGTAGGCCTATCCCGCTCCCTAAAACGCTAAAACTGCAAACTGACAACTGCCCCCTGCCCCCTGCCCCCTGCCAACTGCCAACTGCCAACTATGCCCTACGACTCCCACCCCACCGCGATAGTCGACGAAGGCGCCCAAATCGGCGCCGGCACCCGCGTCTGGCATTGGGTCCATATCTGTTCCGGAGCCCGCATCGGCGAGCGCTGTTCCTTCGGCCAGAACGTCTTCGTCGGCAATGATGTCGTGATCGGCAACAACGTCCGGGTGCAGAACAACGTCTCCATCTACGACGCCGTCACGCTGGAGGACGATGTCTTCTGCGGGCCGAGCATGGTGTTCACCAACGTCAACAATCCCCGCTCGGCGGTCAGCCGCAAGAACGAATACCGCCGCACCCTGGTCCGGCGCGGCGCCTCCATCGGCGCCAATGCCACCATCGTCTGCGGCCATGAGATCGGCGAATACGCCTTCGTCGGCGCCGGCGCGGTTGTCACAAAAGACGTGCCGGCCTACGCCTTGATGGTCGGCACCCCCGCCCGCCGCATCGGCTGGATGTGCCGCTGCGGCGTGCGCCTCGGCGACGCGGCGGGCGAGGTCGCCTGCCCCGAATGCAACACCAAATATCAAATAACACCAACCACCTGCACCCCGGCAAACTGAAAACTGCCCACTGCCCACTGCCCACTGCCAACTGCCAACTGCCAACTCCCAACTGTTAGCGACCATGAGCCCGATCAAGCTGTTCGAAACCAGGCAAGTGCGCTCCTTATGGGATGAGGAGCGGGAAACCTGGTATTTCAGCATTGTCGACGTGGTGGCGATTCTTACGGACAGCGCAGACCCCGGGGCCTACTGGCGAAAACTCAAGGAGCGACTGAAAAAAGAAGGCAATGAAACCGTGACAGATTGTCACGGTTTGAAGATGCAGGCGGCCGATGGGAAGATGCGGCTTACAGACGTTGCCGATACTGAGCAGCTTCTGCGCCTCATCCAGTCGATTCCTTCGCCAAAAGCCGAACCCTTCAAACGGTGGCTGGCCAAAGTGGGATACGAGCGGATCGAGGAAACCGCGGATCCCGAACTTGCGCTTGATCGCGCGATGGAAACCTATCTCAAGAAGGGATATTCCCGGGAATGGGTTAACCAGCGGCTAAAAAGTATCGAGGTTCGCAAGGAACTAACAGAAGAATGGTCGGATCGGGGTCTGAAGAAGGGCAACGATTTCGCGATCCTTACGGATGAAATTACCAAGGCCTGGAGCGGGCTGACTACGAAGCAATATAAGCAGCTCAAGACGCTGAAAAAGGAAAACTTGCGCGACCACATGACCAACCTGGAATTGGTGCTCAACATGCTGGCCGAAGCAACTACCACGGAGATATCCCGGGCGAAAAAACCGCGCGGCTTGGAGCGGAGCCGGGTGATAGCGCGGCAGGGCGGCACGATTGCCGGCAATACACGGAAACAGATCGAAGAAAGAACAGGAAAGCCGATTATTACGTCTCGAAACGCCAAGAGACTGAAATAACACTGCCCACTGCCAACTGATAACTGCCAACTAAAAAATGCATTTCATCGACCTAAAAGCCCAATACGCCGCCCTCAAGCAGGAAATCGACGCCCGCATCCAGAAGGTGCTCGACCACGGCCAGTACATCATGGGCCCCGAAGTGCGCGAACTCGAGGAGAAGCTGGAAGCCTGGACCGGCGCGAAGCACTGCATCACCGTCGCTTCCGGCACCGAGGCCCTGCTGATCTCCCTCATGGCGCTGGGCATCCGCCCTGGGGACGAAGTCATCACCACGCCGTTCACCTTCGTCGCCACGGCGGAAGTCATCGTCCTGCTCGGTGCGAAGCCGGTGTTCGTCGACATCCAGCCCGACACCTGCAACATCGATCCCGCCCTCATCGAGGCCGCGATCACCCCACGCACCCGCGCCATCATGCCGGTGTCCCTCTACGGCCAGCCGGCCGACATGGACGAGATCAACGCCGTCGCCGCGAAGCACGGCCTGCCGGTGATCGAGGATGCCTGCCAGAGCTTCGGCGCCAGCTACAAAGGCAAGAAGAGCTGCAACCTCTCCACCATCGGCTGCACCTCCTTCTTCCCGAGCAAACCGCTCGGCTGCTACGGCGACGGCGGCGCCATATTTACCGGCGACGACGCGCTGGCGAAGGCCATGCGCGAGATCCGCGTCCACGGCCAGGAAAGGCGCTACTACCACACCCGCGTCGGCGTCGGCGGCCGCATGGACACCCTCCAATGCGCCATCGTCCTCGCCAAGCTAACCCGTTTCGACTGGGAAATAGAACGCCGAAAGCAACTAGGCACCCGCTACACAAACCTGATAACCGCCCACTGCAAACTGCCCACTGATAACTGCCAACTGATAACTGTCCACTCAGACCAAACAAGCGTCTACGCCCAATACACAATATTCGTCGAAAACCGCGCCCAGATCATCGAAGCCCTCAAAACCGCCGGCATCCCGACAGCCGTGCATTACCCTGTGCCGCTCCACCGCCAGCCCGCCTATGAAACGAAGGATGCGGGGCTCGTCCACTCGGAGCGCGTGGCGATGCGCGTCGTGAGCCTGCCGATGGGCCCCGATCTCGCCATCGCCGACCAGGACAGGATTGTCGAGGCGCTCAAGCAGGCCGTATCCGCTGGCGCGAACGCACAGGCCGCCTGACCGCGGCAACCCCATTTACGGATTTCAACTTCATCAGCAAAGGAAAATCATGGACATCAAAGGCAAGAAGCTGGTTCTCATCGGCGGCGCCGGCCTGATCGGCTCGCATACGACCGACCTCCTGCTCAAGGAAGACGTCAAGGAAATCGTCATTTACGACAACTTCGTCCGCGGCCGCGTCGAAAACCTCGAGAACGCCCTCAAGGATCCTCGCGTCAGGATCTTCGACATCGGCGGCGACGTCATGCAGACGGACATCCTCGAGGCCGCCCTGGACGGCGCCGACGGCGTCTTCCACCTCGCCGCCCTCTGGCTGCTGCAGTGCCACGACTTCCCGCGCAGCGCCTTCGACGTGAACATTCGCGGCACCTTCAACGTCATGGAAGCCTGCGTCAAGAAGGGCGTCAAGCGCCTGGTCTACTCCTCCTCGGCCTCGGTGTATGGCGACGCGGTGCGCGAGCCGATGGACGAAGACCATCCCTTCAACAACAAGAACTTCTACGGCGCGACCAAGATCTGCGGCGAGGCCATGCTGCGCGCCTTCCACCACCGCTACGCCCTGAACTACGTCGGCCTGCGCTACATGAACGTCTACGGCCCGCGCCAGGACTACCACGGCGCCTACATCGCCGTGATCATGAAGATGCTCGATGCCATCGACAAGGGCGATGGCCCCACTATCCTGGGCGACGGCAGCGAAGCCTTCGACTTCGTCGCCGTGGAAGACTGCGGCAAGGCCAACGTCTGCGCCATGAAGTCCGAGGCGACGGACCGTTCCTACAACGTCGGCACCGGCAAGCGCACCTCGCTGAAGGAACTGGCCGAGATGCTGCTCAAGATCACCGGCTGTCAGAAGCCGATCAACTACGCACCCCGCAGCCAGGCCACACTCGTGCGCAACCGCATCGGCTGCCCGAAGCTCGCCAAGCAGGATATCGGCTTCGAGGCGACGATCGACCTCACCGAAGGCCTGAAGCGCCTGATCGAATGGCGCAAGAGCCACAAAGCCGAAGTCGAGGCGCGCCGCCGTGCAGTTGGGCTTCCTGTCTGAGTAGGGTGTGGTGATGAAACGAATCCATCCAGTAACCCTGTGGTTTACCGGGCTCTCCGGTGCAGGGAAAAGCACATTGGCGCTGGCAGTAAGAGAGCGATTGCTGGAGGCGGGCAATGTCTGCTTTGTGCTGGATGGCGACGTGGTGCGCAGCGGTTTGAACAGGGATCTCGGCTATAGCCCGGCGGATCGCAAAGAGAATATCCGACGCATAGCCGAGGTTTCCAGGCTCTTTAACGAGGCCGGAGTGGTGACCATCGCCGCGTTGATTTCTCCGTATCGTGAAGACCGCGAAATGGCCAGAACAATCATTGGTGCCGACAGGTTCGTGGAAACGCATCTGGCCGCTGATCTCGAAACCTGCGAACGCCGCGACCCCAAAGGGTTGTATGCAAGAGCGCGTAAGGGGCTGATCCCGGAGTTTACCGGCGTCTCCGCTCCCTATGAGCCACCATTGACCCCGGAGCTTTCTGTTCCTACAGGCAACGAGGAAAAGGAGTCCTGCGCTCGCCAGATCATCGAATACGTTTCAATCAAGCATCAGTTGCTGCCCGCTGCTAACTGCCAACTGATAACTGAAAGCTAACCCCCATGTGCGGCCTCGCCGGCGTCCTTGATCGAAGCGGAGAACCCGTTTCCCCGGTCATCCTGAAACGGATGACCGATGCCATCGCCCATCGCGGGCCGGATGGGGAGGGCCATTACATCGATGGTTCGCTCGGCCTCGGCCATCGACGCCTAGCGATCATCGACCTTTCCGCCGCCGGCCATCAGCCGATGGCCACGGAGGACGGCCGCTTCGTCATTGCCTACAACGGCGAGGCCTACAACTTCAACGAGCTGCGTGTGGAACTGGAGGCGGTCGGCCATCGCTTCCACTCCCGTACGGATTCGGAAGTGGTCCTCAAGGCCCTGGCCCAATGGGGCGAGAAGGCGTTGAATCGCTTCAACGGCATGTTTGCCTTGGCCTTGTGGGACAGACAGAAAAAGGAACTCCTCCTCGCCCGCGACCGCTACGGCATCAAGCCTCTGTATTACGCGCAGGTCGGCAACAAGTTCATCTTCGGCTCCGAGGTCAAGGCCATCCTTGCCGATCCGGCCTATCGGACCGAGATGGACCGCGAAGGGTTGCTCGAATACCTGACCTTCCAGAATTTCTTCACTGACCGCACGCTCTTCAAGGACGTGCGCCTGCTGCCCCAGGGCAGTTTCTTGAAAGTATCTATGAGGGGCGGCGTCTCAGCGCCGATGAAATACTGGGACTATCTGTTCGAGGAACCGGAACATCCGGCCGCCGACGAAGAATATGTCGAAGAGCTGGACCGCCTCTTCCGCCAGGCCGTCAACCGCCAGCTGGTGAGCGACGTCGATGTCGGCGCCTATCTGAGCGGCGGCATGGACAGCGGCTCCGTTACCGCCATTGCTGCGCGCCAGCTGCCCTACATCAAGTCGTTTACCTGCGGCTTCGATCTCAACTCTGCGTCCGGCGTGGAGCTAGGTTACGACGAACGTGCGACCGCAGAATACATGTCGTATCTGTTTAAGACCGAGCACTACGAAATGGTCCTGAAGGCCGGCGACATGGAGCGAGTGATGTCCAGGCTTGCCTGGCATATCGAGGAGCCCCGGGTCGGTCAGAGCTACCCAAACTTCTACGCTGCCCAGCTGGCAAGCAAGTTTGTCAAGGTGGTCCTTTCGGGCGCGGGCGGCGACGAGCTCTTCGCCGGCTACCCCTGGCGGTACTACCGGGCCGTCGTCAACGACGACTTCGAGCATTACGTCGACAAATACTACGGCTTCTGGCAGCGCCTGATTCCCAATGCGGACATCAAGCGCGTCTTCAAGCCCATCTGGCCGAGCGTGGAAGGCGTGTGGACGCGCAACATCTTCCGCGACGTGTTCCTGCAGCGCGCGCCTTCGCTCACGCGCCCGGAAGACTATATCAACCACTCGCTCTACTTTGAGGCGAAGACCTTCCTCCACGGCCTGCTGGTCATTGAGGACAAGCTCAGCATGGCCCATTCGCTCGAGACGCGGGTGCCGTTCCTGGACAACGACCTCGTTGACTTCGCCATGAAGATCCCGACGCGGCTGAAACTGGGCAATCTCACCGAGGTCATCAAGTTGAACGAGAACGAGCCCGGCTCGAAGACCGCCAAGTATTTCCAAAAGACGCACGATGGCAAACTGCTACTGCGTAAGGTCATGGAGCGACACATTCCGTCAGTTATCACCGACCGCGAAAAGCAGGGCTTCTCGGCGCCCGACGCGAGTTGGTTCAAGGGCGACAGCATCGATTACGTTCGCCGCAAGCTGTACCAGGGCCACCCTCGCATCTACGAATTTCTGGATCGCGCCGCGGTGCAAAGCCTGATCAACGAGCACCTGGAAGGTAAGCAGAACCGCCGCCTGCTGATCTGGTCGCTGCTGAACGTTGAGGAGTGGTGCCGGCAATTTATCGATGCACCTACGCCTACCTACCATCCTACCAAAACGGAGCAGCGCCACACATGATCAGTGTAATTGGGGTCAGAGCAAACTGGTTGGCGCTCCGCGAGTTGGCGTCAAACCTGGCGCGCTATCGAGCCCTCATCAAGGAGATGACGCGTCGCGACTTGTTCGAGCCCTATGCTGGACAGATGTTCGGTGCGGCGTGGACATTCTTGCATCCGCTCGCGCTGATGGGAGTCTACGTCTTCGTGTTTAACACGGTGTTCAAGGTAAAGATTGGCGGCACGGTTGATCTGCCAAGGGATTACACCACCTATCTGCTTAGCGGCCTTATCCCCTGGCTTGGCATTGTCGCAGGTATGTCAAAGGGCGCGTCAGTACTGCTGCAGCATGCGAATCTCGTCAAGCAGGTGGTGTTTCCAATTGAGGTCCTGCCGGTGAAGAGTACGTTTGCTGCGTTCATGCCCCAGGCCTTCTCGCTCGGGGTTCTCATGCTATACCAATTCGCGCACGGCCTTCCTCCAGCGACCTACCTCCTGCTGCCGCTGGCTGTTGTAATTCAGTTCGCGCTGATGCTTGGGGTTGCATTCGTGCTCTCTATTGTCAGTTGTTATATTCGCGATATGAAGGATCTCGTACAGGTCATGGCGGTAGCTGGTATTTACCTGCTTCCCGTGTGCTATCTGCCGGCTTGGGTACCGCAACTTTTCCAGCCGCTCCTTTATGCAAACCCGTTTAGCTACATCATCTGGGTTTATCAGGACACCCTTTACTTCGGACGCTTTGAGCACCCTTATGCTTGGGGTGTCAGCAGTGTAATGGCGCTACTCTCCCTCGTGTTAGGTTATCGCCTTTTCCGTTCCCAAAAGCCGCATATAGCGGGATTGCTGTAAAGGGCTTGATGGTAATCGCTATGCATTGCTTAGATGCAACATCGAAGGAGGTTTCATTGGTTCCCGCGCCAGAAAACCAGGACTTCGAGCCCGTTATTGAGGTCCGCGATCTCTCTAAGGTCTACAAGGTCTATTCCCATCCGCTCGATGTGTTTAAGGAAGTGCTCACAAAAAAGACACTCCATCGCGAGTTCTGGGCACTAAAGAATGTCAGCCTATCGCTGCGCCGCGGTGAAGTCGTCGGCATCATGGGGCGCAACGGTGCGGGTAAGAGCACCCTGCTAAAGGTGATCGCCGGCACGCTGTCGCCGACCTCTGGTATCGCTCGAGTACGTGGAAAGGTATCGGCGATTCTCGAGCTTGGCACCGGTTTCCACCCCGAGGTGTCCGGGCGCGAGAACATCTTCATGGGCGGGATGTGCGTGGGGATGTCCCGAGAAGAGGTCGAGCGCAAGATCGACTCTATCATCGCGTTCAGCGAACTCGCTCATGTCATCGACCAGCCATTCAAGACCTACTCAAGCGGCATGCAGGGCCGCCTGACCTTCGCTGTCGCTTCGGCTATCGAGCCCGACATTCTTATTGTCGACGAGGCGCTAGGGGTAGGTGATGCTCTGTTTCAGGAGAAATGCTTCCGGCGGATCCGCGAGATGACTAGCTCCGGTGCGACAGTCCTGGTTGTCAGCCACTCCATCTCGACAATCTTCGAGATCTGCAGTCGTGCGGTCCTCATGCATCACGGTGGAATACTCGCTGACGGACTGCCGCGCAAGGTTGGTTATGAGTACGAACGCCTACTCGCAAGCGAAAATTATGGCGTTGCGCCGAAGATGACGTCTGGCGAAATCGGGAGTACTTGTCAGGCGGGGGCAGAAAAACCGGAAGGGGCGAAGGTCCTCGAGATCGCCTTTATTAATGAAGATGGTGTATCGGTCAGCGATATCTGGGTGGGGCGTGAGTATACGATACGCTTACAGATTGCCTGCTATGAGGATTTTCCGTCATTGAATGTCGGCTTCAGGCTACAGAGACCTAACGGCGAAGCCATGTATGCGACGAGCACGACGCTGCAGAACGCCGACATCAGTGGCAGGAAACAAAGCCTGTTGGTGGTCGATTTCAAATGGCGCTGCAACCTGGGTTGTGGGACGTATGTGCTCGGCTGTGGGGTGGGGGAGCGAAATGGCACGATTCAGTCGCGCTTATTCCATTTTCTTGTTGACCACAAAACGATCAACATTGTGGGTGCCGGAAAGTTTAGCGGTTTGGTGGACTTAGGCGCCACTTATGCCGGTTCGCATCTTGAACAGTTTCCAGAAAAACCATTGCTCTGAAAGAAGGTAAATCCATCGTTGATCGACCGGGCCGGCATACTCGATGTCAACCTTAATCCTTTTCCAACGCCCGATCTCTTACCCATGACAGCCAATCTGAACAACAGGCGCCCATATTTCATTCTCTCGTGTGCGCGATCGGGATCGACCTCGATTACGAGAATTCTCGATCAGGCGACTAACGGCCATTGCGCAATGGAGCCCATGCCGAACCTCAATGTCGAGAGTCGGGATGTTTTCGATGGCAGGCGCCATGACGTGGATCAGATCGTGGCGCGTCTAGTGGCCCCTCGTGTCGAACGCGGAATGCGCGAGACGCAAATTTACGGTGAGAAGAACGTTACCTATGGCCCATTTGTTACAGCGCTCTATCGACGCCTGAGATGCAGATTCATCTTCCTGATCAGGGATGGTCGCGAAGTAGTCCGTTCCCTGCTCGATTGGCATAACTTGAAGTTTGGCTCCATCTACCGCGAATGCCGTGAGGCCGGCCAGCTGAACGGCGCTAGGAAAGCGGCGGCGATGGAAATTGCGCTCAATACTCTTGGTACTACAACCGTGTCACCGTCAATAACAATGATTCGGTCTGGACAGCTGCGAATTTTCTGTGGCTTCAGGGGTAGATCAAAATGAATCAACAGTTACCGTCATACGTCCGAAACAAAGGAGCGATCAGCGAGACCTACAAGACATCGGGCAGCTATGGCCAGTTTCTTAACGAGTGTCGATTGGATGCGTGGCGCTATGCGCTTGCGAAACATGCTATCGACGTAGGCGGCCTTCTTGTGGACTTCGGTTGTGCGTATGGCAGCTGGGCGCAGAATTGGCGGGAACTGGGATTTTCAAAGGTTGTGGGCTTCGATGTGAACGAAGCTGTTGTAGACGAGGCTAGGGCAAACTTGGGAGTTGCCGAGGTCGGTGACTCAGCGGCACTTCGACATGCGAATCTGCTGCCGCGTGTGATCGCAATGAATGGGGTCATAGTCCATGTCCTTGGAAGGCAAGAAGAGCTCAATATTCTTCACGATCTCGGTGCTGCGCTTGCCGAAGGCGGAATGCTGCTGTTTTCGGTTTTACGTGCGGAGTTCTACTGGGCTACCCCAAACGGCTTCGAGCCGTCGATGGGAGAAAATTCGTGCACCCAGACTCTCGATTTTCACCTCGAGTGTTGTCGTGAGGCAGGGCTGCAGGTCACTGACATCATCGGCACATTCATAAATCCTTGGTTCACGTCGCAGATGCTGTTTACGGCGAGTGATACGGAACTTTTGCGAGACAGTGATATGTATCACGGCCTACAGTTGGCAGGGCGCGCACTTCGCCGCCGCGGTTATCGGGATCCGTTCTCCGAAGTTCTTCTTGTATGTGAGCGGTCGTGATGAAACTTAGTTGCCAATCAGCAACACACCTGATACAGGTTTCCTACAGTTGCCTGTTGGCGGAATGCTGGTCTCGCCATCATGTGCAGTTGAATCAAAAGCCGGGAATCAACTTGCCATGATAAGTAATACAAACAACAGGCGCCCATATTTCATTCTCTCGTGTGCGCGATCGGGATCGACCTCGATTACGAGAATTCTCGATCAGGCGACTAACGGCCATTGCGCAATGGAGCCCATGCCGAACCTCAATGTCGAGAGTCGGGATGTTTTCGATGGCAGGCGCCATGACGTGGATCAGATCGTGGCGCGTCTAGTGGCCCCTCGTGTCGAACGCGGAATGCGCGAGACGCAAATTTACGGTGAGAAGAACGTTACCTATGGCCCATTTGTTACAGCGCTCTATCGACGCCTGAGATGCAGATTCATCTTCCTGATCAGGGATGGTCGCGAAGTAGTCCGTTCCCTGCTCGATTGGCATAACTTGAAGTTTGGCTCCATCTACCGCGAATGCCGTGAGGCCGGCCAGGTGAACGATGTCGCTAGAGCAGCTGCGGCAAACCTTCCTGCATGGCAGGACACCAGCGATTACGCGCGACCTAGGCCCAGGGTCGGGGAGCGTCTCTATACGGAATGGTCCGAATTGTCCCGTTTCGAGATGTGCGCTTGGTATTGGGCAACGGTCAATGAACTCTATTTCGAGCAACTCGAGTGCATTCCAAGCGAAGACTGGATACTGCTCGACTACACGAGACCAGAAGCCTCACAGATCGAAAGGGTCGCCTCTTTCCTTGGCCTCGAAGGGCTGGGTTACGAACAAGTCAAACAAATGTTGGGTGCTCGCATCAATTCGTTGTCAGATCGCGGCGTAAGCGCAAGTGCCGAGCAGAAGTACCCGTACTGGATGAAATGGAGCGCAGCGCAGCGCGAAGCATTCGACCTTATAGCGGGCGCGACCATGGAAAAGCTCGGCTACTACCCGCCGCCCGGGAAGGCGAACGCATCAATGAACGATGCCGGCAGTAAGATACCCTTCGGCCAGTTCTGGAAAACCCATCGCGGGGGAATCTCCTGGTACAGCTGGATGTACGACTATCGCGCCGAGCAGCATCGCCAGTTCAAGGCCTGGTTTGAGACGAAGGACGCGGAGTGTTCTCTCAACAGCATCATGGAACTAGGTTGCGGCCTAGCTGTCGGCTACGCAGACTATTTCCGTGATCGTCAATACTTGGGCGTGGACCTCGCGCCACATCTCATCGAGTGGTGCCGAAAGCATCGACCGCGGGGCGGCCATCGATTCATTACGAAGAATATATTGGATGGCGATTTCAACGAGACTGCCGATCTCGTGTTTTCCCAGGGCACCATCGACAATGTCCCTGACATGGACGCATTCCTGCGGGCGGCGGTTCGTGCTTCCAGGAAGTGGATTTACATTACTGCGTATCGCGGATACTTCCCAGAGCTTGCAAGCCACCGTGTGCAATGCAGCGATGCGGATGGCGTGTACTACAACGACATCAGCCCTGACCGCGTCAAGGCAGTGCTGGCAGAAGAGGGTTGTATAGACATCCACGTAGGTCCCCAGGCGACAGGCCGCGAGGACATCCCGTACGAAACACTCATCGTGGCGCGCATAGGAGATAGGCGTTGACGGTAGTTGATATGGAAGGATCGCACGTGACCAAGCAGTCGGGAGAGGATAGCAACTTGGGCTGCTACCGGGTATCAGAGGAGGGATTCGATTTTCTCGAAGCGGCGAACACGCTGGCTACAGCACGGCGCCTTTATTCCGAGTGGGGACGGATGGACGATTTTGAGACATTCGAGCAACTCCTCGAATACCTCAGATCCAAACCAAAATTTTCGGTCGTTCCTCTCAGGAATCTACTTGACAAGCCAGAATCTGGGCGCGTCACGGTTTCTATCAGGTTCGATATTGACGTTGACCCCTTTGCCGCACTCGAACTCGCACGGATAGCAGCGCGCTACTCCGTGCCAACGACCTTTTACGTACTACATACCGCTGCGTATTACCTGCAGGCCGTACAATCCGAGACTGGGCGGCCGGAGTTCAACCGCAATCCTTGGCTCAATACCTGGCTCGAAGCAATGATCGTGGCCGGGCCGGAAATTGGTTTGCATATCGACCCGTTCCTCTTCACTAAGACACACGGCGTCGACGGTGCTGATGCCGTCAAGACGGAAATCAATTTCATTCGTAGCAATGGACTGCCCCTGCGCTCGGTCACGGCTCACAACAGCGCGCCTGCTTATGGTGCAGAGAACTTCGAAATCTTCCGAGAGTTCTGCTTTCGCTCCGACGGTACGCCTGAGTTGGCTACTGATGAATTGCCATTAGGTAGCCTAACCCTAGCAGATGTTGGCATTGACTTCGAGGCAAACTTTCCTATGCCGGCGCCTGAATACGATCCCGAGGCCTTCAGGGAATGGGTGAGCAGCATCGTGGAAATGCCAGTGGAAAACGAGCTTTGGATGCGACGAAATCTGCTGCACAACCCTGGGTATCGGCACCGCTATAACTATGAAATATGGCATCTGGGGCCAGGCCGCTGGGTACTTGCCGGAAAACATGGAGAGCAAGGCGAAAAGTGGCTATTCAATTGTTCGTTCAAGAAAATTCTCCATGCACTGGCAGCGTTGCCGGCTGGGGCAACGGTGGTGTTCGTGCTCCATCCCGAATACTTCGCTGCCTCATTCCTCCGCAAACAAGACCAGCCGAGTTTTCAGTTACCGCTCCATTCTCCAGTTTTAGACGAGTCTTCGCTTTCCAGGCTTCGTTCCGTGATACTAAGCGACTCGAAACATGTGTTGGGAGAGCACAAGTTTGACGCTGTTAGAGTGCATGAGCCCAGACTTTCCTCCATAGCCATTAATCGGTTGGCTCGCGAGATTGGTCAACTTCGCTCGCAAGTTTATAACCTGGAAACCTATGCGGATACACTCAAGCGCGAGTTGGATGCAGCCCAGCTAAAGCGCGAGACGGATCTTGTTGATCTCAGGCGCGAGCTGGATGCAGCCTATACTCCCGCTCCCGAGTTGAGGCATTTGGCGGCGGTGTTGCGAGCAAGCAGACCACTGTTGGCGCCTCTCTACCGTTTGGCGAGACTCATTGCTCGTGGCCTGAGAGCCTGCTTCAGACTACCGCGAACCGCACTGTACCTAAGCAAGCGTACAGTTGCTAAGTTGCTTGGCTCGTTACGCCCGATCCTGCGGCCCGCGAAGCGTTCGTACCTCAAAGCCTATAAAGTTGCGATTATTACAAGGACGCTCATGTCAGGAGCTATCCGACCTTCCAGCAGGAAGAAGGTGCTCGGAAAACGCGTGCTGATGCTGACGACCTCCCAACTCGCGATAGACCCGCGTATTCCAAAGGTTGCTTTCACGCTGGCGGATGCTGGCTATGAAGTGGACGTCATGGCGTACACGACGAACCCTGAGCAGCCGACAGCGCTCGTGACCGAAGAAGTGCGGCCGCGAGTGCGCTATCTCTGGGTTCGCCACATAAATGTTTATGACGGTATTTGGAGAATCTACCAACGTGAGTTCGTGGAATTTGGCATGAATCGCGTTTACGACATCGTACATGCCAACGATCTCACAACGCTGCTGGCAGCTTGGTTCATAGCTAGGAAGTCAGGCCGGATGCTGGTCTATGATGCGCATGAAATGTGGGCTGAAAACGTTATTTTGCGCAACGGAGAATATGTTCCAATCGAGGGATGGCGACGTTGGCTGGCGAACTTTGCCGAGCGTTTCCTCGTTCGGCGCGTCGATCTGTTCTCATCGGTAAGCGGCGAGATATGCCGCGAGTACAAGCGCCGGTTTCATTTGCCCGCCGAGCCCTTCCTTCTGCCCAATTTCCCCTTGAAGGAGAGCTTGACCGCGAGCGAGCCTGATCAGGCTACTGTACCGGAGCTGATCCGGGCGCAAAAGGGTGATTTGGCTCTGCCCGAGGGTGCATTCATCACAATTTACTTGGGCGGTATTAATCCGCTCAGGAATATTGAGAACGTGATCAGGGCGCATGGCCTGTTGTCGAACGAATTCCATTTTGTGATTCGAGGCCCCTATGTTAATTACTATGCCCCGAGCTACCTTGCGTTGGCCGAGCAGTGCGGGGCGGCGGGCCGCGTCCACCTGCTTGAAGGAGTAACGCAACAGCAGTTGATGGGAGCGGCCAAGGGTTGCGACTGCGGTATCGTGATGCTTAAGAATCTATGCAAGAACTTCTACTGGTTCTATCCGAACAAGTTCTTCGAATACATGTTCATGCGGCTGCCCGTTGCCTGCTCGGACTTTCCCGAGGTTTCGGCTCATGTCAAGCACGAAAAATGCGGTGTCGTGTTCGACCCGGAGGATCCGGCCAGTATCGCAGCAGCGCTGAGGCGATTGGCAGGGGACAGGAATGAGGCGCGTGCGATGGGTGAGCGAGGTTATACGTCTGCTATGGAAAGGTACTCTTGGGAAAGTATCGAACCTGCCTACGTGGCGGCATATGAGGCGGCCCGAGCCAAGCAGCCATGATTCGTTTTCTCTTTTGGCTCAACGCCGGTCCGTTAGCGCCCGGCAAGCGGTGGCACGATGCCTTACTTCGCCGGGCGGGCCGGCTACGGCGAATTTTCTTCATGGCTACTATGATGGTGCTCCCGCTATTCATGGTCGCATCGTGGCTCAGGGTGGTCGTTCTCAAGCTGAGTGGGGGCAAACCGCGGCTTGTGTGGGGCCCCACCCCGATCATCAACATCGTAGATCAATCGGAATTGATGCAGCGGCAGGGGTATGAGAGCACTACCGTCGTCTACGCTGTCTATCACATCACCAACAGGTTCGACTACGACCTGATGCCGCTGATTCGCAACCAAGCGATCGCATGGTGGCTTCCGAATGTAGTCTTTCTATGGAGCCTTCTCAAGTTCGATATCTTCCACTACTTCTTCGATGGCGGACTGTGGTCCGGCATGAAAATAGTCCCGGAGGCCAAATGGCTCGAACTGCCGATACTGCGCCTCGCTGGCAAGCGCATTGTCGCAATGGCATATGGTTCCGATGTCCGTGTTCAGCATCTCAACCGGATGTGGGAAACTCCTAACAGTTGCGAGGAATGTCCAGAACCCGGGCGGCACTGCATATGCGATCTGGCTCCGGCGCAGCTCAACACCAAGTACTATCGGGAATGGGTCAATGAATCCATCGCGATGGGCGACATGGCGAATTATGTTTTCGGCTCGAACCGACGTTTCTTTCATTGGCCTATTGATACCGAAGTCGTAAAGTATGTCGGCAGTAAAGGGACAGACGAAGAAATTGTCGTTGCCCACTCGCCCAATCACCGGTATTTCAAGGGCACACACTATTTCGAAAGCGCTGTTTCTAATTTGCGAGAGCGCGGATACAAGATCAGGCTGGACTTGATCGAAGGGGTTTCGAATGACGAGGCCAAGCGCCGCTACGCCGCAGCGGATATCATCGCTGCGCAGTGCGTCTACGGTTGGATGGGGTTTACAGAAGTCGAGGGGATGGCTGCGGGCAAGCCCGTGATAACCTTTATTCGCGACTGGGACTACCTTGCTCACATGCCCGGTTGCCCCTTGATCAGTAGCCGCCCTGACGAAGTGGAAGCCGCCCTCGAAAGGTTATGCCTGCATCCGGAGGATCGGGCTCGTATTGGGCGGGAATCACGCGCGTGGGCCGAACGCTATTGCTCGTTTGAAGCAAGGGCGCCGGACTACGTTGAGCTTCACAAGCAGATTTGGAAATGGAACCCGGTACTGCCCACGCTCCTGACCAAAGCTAGAGACATCCTCAGCGGCGATAGCGGTTATCGACCGGCCCGTGATTTTACCGGCCCGGTTCTTGGCGAGTGGGCGATATGGTCGGATCCCTTTCTGAACTTGCAGCGGATTCGGGAGGGGTGCTATGGACAGCCACCCTTCGATGCGCAAGGCATGATCCGGATGTTCTATAACGGAGCGTATGTCGAACACCCTGGTGTTGTCGCGCTATATGCGCTCAATCACTTCCATGCCTTGTTGCAGAAACCATCGGAGGATGGCCATCGTGCGGAGTTCCTGAAGGCTGCTCGCTGGCTGCAGCAGCGGTTGGTGATTGGTCCAGACGGGATTGGGCGATGGTTCTACCCCTTCGAATGTCCGAGCCGGCCCACCATGGCAGCGCCTTGGTTCTCGTGCTTTTCCCAGAGTCTGGATCTCTCCATTCTCATGCGAGCGCATCAGCTTTCACCGGATGAGGGATTCGATCGGAATCTCGACCGTGCCGCGCAACTGTTCTGGACTGACATGCAGAACGGTGGCGTGCGACACGTGGATGACGGGCTCGTCTTCCTGGAAGAGTATCCAGAGGAGCCGGCATCGCACGTACTGAACGGGTTCATCACAGGCCTGTTCGGCCTGCATGAGTACTATCGCTTCAGTGGGGACCGGCGGGCTATCGAGTTATTCTGGCATGGGGCCGAAACTGTCAAGCTTGCGGTCGCGCGGTATGAAGCGCCGGATGGCCTGCGCTACGATTTGCTGAATCAGTTCGTCGTCAATACAGATTATTATTATTTTATTGTTCAGCAGTTTCTGGCCCTTTACCAGATCACCGGAGATCGCTTTTTTAAATCATATGCTCGCAAACTACAGCGGAGGATGTACCGGCAACGCATGTCGGCTGCCCTGCGTCTCAGGGCGCCAATCTGAATAGCGGTGCATGATATGCGTGTGCTCCATGGACCAGTGAACATTGCCAATCAGCCATGGGTTCTGTCCCGTGCGGAGCGCGAAATCGGGCTCCGGAGCAAGCTAGTGGTGAATTATGGCACGGCCTTCGGCTACCCGGCCGACGTAGTGCTGAGCGGTCACGCTGACCGGAGTACTAAGGCTCGCGCACGCCGCTGGCTCAATACCTTGACGGCGCCCTTGCGTAGCCGAGTGCAGCACTATTATTTTGGACGCACTTTCGGATGCTGGGATGATTACGGCGAACCGAATCGCACCTGGTTCATGGATCTCCGGTTGGCCAAGTTTTTGGGTTGTCGGACGTTCATGACCTTGCAGGGCTGTGATGCGCGACTCTCGGATCTGTCCGCGGCCCGCAATCCGATTACACCGTGTTCAGTCGGGCGGTGCAGGGCTGCCGAGTACTGCCGGAACTACATGGATCGGCAGCGCCGTTACCTGATCGACGAAGTGTTGCCGCAGATTGATCGTGTGTTCTACTTGAATCCGGAACTCGGTCATTATGTGCCGCAGGGAACCTTTCTGCCGTATGCCTGTGTCGACATCCATTCGCTCGAGCCAGTGACGCCGCGCGTTGATGGCCCCATTCGGATCCTGCATGCGCCGAGCGACGAGACAACGAAAGGCAGCGCCTATGTGTACAAGGCCATCGAGACGCTCAAGCAACGGTATTCGATCGAGTTCCTGGTTGTCAAAGGGGTTAGTCACGAGGCGGCGATGAAGATGTATCGCGACGCAGATCTCGTATTGGACCAATTGCTCTACGGTTGGTACGGCGGCTTTGCCGTCGAAGTCATGGCTCTGGGCAAACCGGTAGGCGTCTACATTCGCGACGAGGACATGAAATTCGTACCGGCTAAGATGCTCGAAGAACTACCGGTATTTAGGATGCACCCGGAAACGCTTACTGACGATCTTGAAAAGGCAATCCGGGTTCGGGCGCAATGGCCTGCACTTGGCCGTAAGGCGCGCAAGTTTGTCGAGGACTGGCACGATCCTGTGCGAATCGCCAAGGCGATTGCGCGAATTTACCGGGATCCGTCCGCACCACTCGACCTGGAGGCTGCGTAAAGGCATGGCAAAAGCCGCCCGCCTATGCAAGGCGATTGCTGCACTAACTCACAATTCTGAATTGAAATGCAGATGACAAATCCGTTTTCCTATACATATTTGAAAGAGATGCTCGAACGTACGATCGCCTCAGGGTATCGCATTTCCTCGTTCAAGGATTTTGATCCGGCGAAGGAGAAGACAGTGATTCTTCGTCACGACGTCGATTACACCCTGGATGGGTTGCTGGTGGCCGCCGCTATTGAGCGGGAACTTGGCTGTACAGCGAGCTATCTCTTCCGTGTCCATGCTGACGAGTATAACTTGTTCAGTTGCGTGAGCTGGAACGTGGTTCAGCAGATTCGTGATATGGGTCATGAGATTGGACTGCACTTCGAGGGAATGAATGCGGGCCGCGCACTGGAAATAGAACCTCAGGAGCTCGTACTGAAAGAGAAGAGAATTCTCGAAACAATGCTCGGCGAACCGGTACTTACTGCTGCAGAGCATCGGGAATTGAGTGGCTCCATCCATGGTACGCCTCTGTTCGACTCGATCTATGACCCATACGAACTGGGCTTCAAGTTCTATGCGATGGATCCGCGATTCTGCCGCGATATGAAATACCTCTCTGATTCCAACGCTAACTGGCGTGAAGGCGATCTGCTTCAGCATCTCTTAAAGCATCAGCGCTTCCAGGTCCTGATCCACCTCGACTGGTGGTTCGAGAAGGATCTTTTGCTCAAGGGGCCTTACTATCATCCCCGCGGTACTCATGTCTGAGAACCTTATGCCTCATCCGGAAATTGTCTACGTCACCTGCTGCGACAATGGTGTTTTCGGGCTGGAATATCTGCTCGCGTGCGGAGTTTCGATTCGACGTGTGATCACGATTCCGCCTGAAGTCGCGAGGCAGGCCAACGTATCGGGATATTGCGATGTAGTACCGGTGTGCCGGAAGTACGGAATCGAGGTGGTTGTTCTTGATCGCTACAATATCGAGGTCGGACATCTTGGCGGCGAGCCACTTGATTTACTGATTGTTAACGGCTGGAATCGCCTGATCGCGGGCTCGGTAATCGAGCGGTTCCGGTACGGCGGCCTCGGCGTTCATGCGGGACATCCGCCTATCGGTCTGGGGCGAGCGCCTCTGCCTTGGAACATCATCAAGGGTCACGAAGACTTGGAGGTCTATGTCTTTAGGCTCACCGCCCAGGCTGATGACGGGGACATCGTGGCCCGCTTCCCGGTCGAGATCACGGCACTTGACACTGCTGCCACGCTCTACGAGAAGGTGATGTGGCGCACGGCCATTCTGTTCGAAACAGCGCTTCAGGAATTTCCGCGGGCCTTGCTTGAGGCACAAGCGCAGGATCTACGCTTTGCAATCCATTACGAGAAGCGGGAACCCAAAGACGGGGCCATCGACTTCAGGTGGAGTTGTCGCCGGATCCACGATTTCGTTCGTGCGCAGACGCACCCCTATCCCGGCGCATACTGCTATCTGGATGGCGTACGCTGGACTATCTGGGAATGCGCACCATTCGACAGATTCAGCTTCCGAGAGCAGCAGCGGGTGCCTGGTGAAGTGCTGCTTGCGCTTCCGCACGGCCTAGTCGTCGCAACCGGTACCTCGCCGATCTGGTTGACTGAAGCCGAGGCTGAAGGAAAGGTAGTCATCCCTGGAGACCTTGAGGCGCTACGCTCATTTGTCGGGAGGTGCTTTACTACAGCAATAGACACAGCGGACGGCACTATTGTGCCCGTATCGGGTTAGAGGAATGTGCGGATTTGCAGGCATAGTAGGTGAGTTGCCCGACAGGGCCATGCTCAAGCGTATGGGCGATGCGATCGCTCATCGTGGACCAGACGATGAAGGCTACCACTTAGACGCGAACGCAGGCCTTGCGTTCCGGCGACTTGCGATCGTGGATATCGACACTGGCAGGCAGCCGATGGCAAACGAAACCGGCGACGTTGTCGTGGTTTTCAACGGCGAGATCTACAATCACCGGGAATTGCGCAAGGAGCTATCGGCCAAGGGACATCGTTTCACCACAGACCATGCCGATACCGAGGTGCTCGTGCACGGCTGGGAAGAATGGGGCTACTCTCTGTTTTCGCGTCTCAACGGCATGTTCGCGCTTGCAATTCGTGACCTGCGCGACGAATCGCTTGTACTCGCACGCGACCGCTACGGCATCAAGCCGCTGTATTGGTCAAGACTTGCTGGTGGTGGACTAGCCTTTGGTTCTGAAATCAGGGCGCTCCATGCGTCCGGCAGGACTGCCTTGGCGCCGGACCCTTACGGGATCATGGAGTATTTTGCGTTCCAGAACCTGTGGTTCGAGCGAACGATGTTCGCCGGCGTTGAGCAGTTCCCGCCAGCAACCGTAATCAGATGGCAGGGCGGCAGGCTCGAGCAACGAACGTACTGGGACATTAGTTTCCCGCGTACGCGCCGTGGGAGCACCAAGGATTTGGCGACGGAACATCGCACGCTGCTGCTCGATGTGCTACGCCGGCAAATCGCAGCCGATGTGCCCGTCAAGGCCTACCTGTCAGGTGGAATTGATTCAACCGCCATCACCGTCGGTGCGCACATGCTCGATAAATCTGTGCAGGCCTACAGTTGCATATTCGATCTTTCTGGTGTAACTGATGGTGCAGATGCCGATGAACGCGAATACTCCCGCCTCGTCGAATCCGTATGCGGTATATCACGCATCGAATTAGAACTCGCCCAGGACACAATGCGTAACACGCTCGATGCCTATGTGGGCGCGCTCGAAGACCTACGCATGGGTATGGGATATCCTGTTTATTTGATTGCACAGCGAGTCGCGCGTGACGCGAAGGTGGTCTTGTCGGGAACCGGGGGCGACGAGTTCCACGGCGGTTATGTCGGTAGATATATTGCCACGGGGGCCGTGCCGCCAGCTGACGCCGCGCCGGCACCACCGAGCCTCTTCGAATGGGTGGCGTCGCTGTTAGGCATCATGCACAGCAGTAAGCGCACACCTTCCTGGGATGACACGGACATCGAAGCCCGCTACCGCGGCATTCTTAATTCAATCCTGAAGCCCGATATGGCACAGGAGGCATTGACACCAGAATTCCGCGCCACCGTTCCAGACTTCGACATCAATGCCAACATTGACCGGGCGCTGCTGAGTTGTCCCAGCAAGGACTGGCGCGATCGCATCCTTTACGTAGATATGAAGACCTACCTACATGGCCTTCTTGTTCTCGAGGACAAGCTCTCTATGGCACACTCGCTCGAGACCCGCGTGCCCCTGCTTGATAATGCATTGGTCGATTTTGTTCTGGACGTGCCGTGGGAGCACTTGATCAACAACGGTGTGGGCAAGGTGCTATTCCGCGAATCAGTGCGACCTTGGGTCCCGGAGCAGATTTACAGCAAGCCCAAGATGGGGTTCGGGCCGCCCGACGCATCCTGGTATCGCCACGCGCTGCGTGACTGGATTTCGCAGCGGCTTTCGTCGAGCAAGATCAGGCGCCGGGGAGTGCTCGACGACGGCTTCGTGCAGCGGACCCTCGCCGAACACTTTTCCGGCCAGAGGAACAATACCTACCTGATCTGGACCTTTCTGAACTTCGAGACGTGGTGCGACCATTTTGGGTTCTACGGATAACAAGGGATGATTGATTGCATCGAGGTTAGAGCGTGAAAATTGTAACGGTAGTAGGGGCGCGCCCCCAGTTCATAAAGGCATCGGTGCTATCGCGTGCGTTTGCGGAAGATAATGCGGTGGAAGAATTGCTCGTCAACACCGGCCAGCATTATGACGATAATATGGCCGGAATATTCTTCGAGCAACTTAGCTTGCCTGCACCGCATGTGAACCTCGGGATCGGTTCGGGTACACACGGGCGGCAGACTGGCGAAATGCTCAGCGCAGTCGAAAAAATTCTGCTAGAGAGCCGTCCGGACGCCATGCTCGTCTACGGCGACACTAATTCGACGCTGGCAGGTGCCCTGGCAGCGGCCAAGCTCAACATTCCCATCGCCCACGTCGAAGCTGGTCTGCGATCGTTCAACCGGCGCATGCCTGAAGAAATTAACCGGGTACTGACCGATCACAGTTCGCACTGGCTTTTCACACCGACAGCCACGGCGCGCGACAATCTCCTGCGCGAGGGCTTACCCACTGAGCGTATCTTCGAGGTGGGTGACATCATGCTCGATGTCGCAAGGGCATTCGTGGCGGACGCCGAACGCGCAAGCACGATTCTCGAGAGGGTTGGCCTCGTTGTAGGTCAGTACGTGCTAGCCACAATCCATCGGGCGGAGAATACTGACAGCACCGAACGTCTCCAGGTTATCCTTCGGGCGCTGGCCGCTACCGCCCGGAGCGTACCAGTTGTGCTACCTATCCACCCGCGGACGCGCGCAGCGTTGCGCACGTCCGCTGAAGCAGAAGCCTCCCTGCGCGAACTCCGTGTAATCGACCCCGTTGGCTTCTTTGATATGCTCGTACTGGAGAGGAATGCCGCGCTCGTTGCAACGGATTCCGGCGGCGTGCAGAAAGAAGCGTTTTTCCACGGGGTGCCGTGCGTGACCTTGCGCGAAGAGACAGAATGGGTCGAACTAATCGAACTAGGCTGGAATCGACTTGCGCCCCCAACTTGCGAGAAGTCGATCCGAGAAGCTATTGACGCCGCCCTGGGCTCGCGCGGGCTAGACGCCGCACCATTTGGCGACGGCACAACCGCACAACAGATCAAACGCACACTGCTTGCACACCATGCTGCGTGAGCCTTACCGCACGGGTAGGCTTTCCGGACAAATTCCGTAGTAAAGCAAACAATGCCACAAGTCGATCAAAATAACCCGGAAGAGGAGCCTGCGACGGCATCCGACGCTGCCGCGTGGGCAATCCGTTTCCGTGAGCGTACGGGCCGCGCTCCACGGATTTTGCACGTAGGCAACATAGCCAACAACGCCTATATCAACGCGAAGCTGCTAAATGAGGCAGGGCTCGACTGCGATGTGATCTGCTACGGTTACTATCACATTATGGGCTGTCCCGAATGGGAAGATGCCGATTTCTCCAGAAATTATGGTGACCAGTTCAAGCCAGACTGGGAGGCGGCCGGCGTAAAGAACTTCATACGGCCGCGCTGGTTCGCGCAAGGACCAATGGAGTATTGCATTGAATATCTTATTGCTAAACGTGAAGGGCGCCTACGAGAAGCCGAGAGATTTTGGCTCAAGCTTGGGATATTAAATCAGAGTTATTCCAACACGAATCCAACAGACAAGAAAAAAATCTATCGGCGCTGGACTTGGTTTCAGCATAAGGCTGCAAGAATAAAACGAGGTTTGGCGTATGTGTCTACAGCCAATGGCGTCGCGTCTAGGATCGCAGGGAGTTGTGATGCTGGTCTTATTGCCACAAAGACAAAAAGCGAAATTGCGCGCCTGTTTGTGACTTGGTGTTTGATTTCAGCCGCTCTTATTATAAGAATGGCTTGCCTACCATTTCGACATTTCTTAATTGCACAAAGGAATCAAATATATTCATTTGATAATAAAGTTGCCGAACTCATAGACAAATATGCAGAGCTATTTCCATCGCGCCCAGATCCACTTACTCCCATAGATCTTGAGAGTTATCGACTAAAAGTGCCGCAATGGCACCGTTTGTTTGAATTTTATGACTTGGTGCAGGCATATGCGACAGATCCTGTTTTGCCGTTACTGTCAGGTCATCCGTATATTGCATTTGAACATGGAACTATCCGTAACATTCCTTACGAAGATTCCACCCAAGGGCGTTTGTGCGCATTGAGTTATCGACTATCCGACTGGACTGTAGTTACTAACGCAGACAATATGAACTCGGCCAGACGTATTGGAATCCAAAATTACACATTCGTCCCTCACCCCGTTAACGAGGACGGAATTAGAGACGCAAATTTCGACACATCTTTGCGCAAGGAACTGTTGTCAAAACTAAATGCTACTTACCTTGTTTTCCATCCGGCAAGGCAACATTGGTCTGAAAAACGGCACCCAGATTGGGAAAAGGGCAATGATATTTTTTTGAGAGGCTTTGCACGTTTTGTGCACGAAGTGGAAAAGCGGGCTGCGGTTGTCCTTGTTGAGTGGGGGGCTTCCGTTGAAGATAGCCGGGCACTAATCGAACGCCTCGGTATTACAGATCATGTCATATGGGTGCCTCCGATGCCTCACAGAAGAATGGTGGAGTATATCCGGGCATGTGACTTGGTTGCAGATCAATTCTTTCTTGGTGCTTTCGGGAGCACCCTACCTAAAGCGCTCGCGTGCGGTCGTGTTTCCATGCTTTATTTAGATCCTGAAATTCATCGCGAGTGCTTTCATGAAATGCCGCCTGTGTTGAGTGCCAAGACATCAGACGAGGTTTTCCTCCAACTTTCTTTTGCACACGGAAATAAAAAGGAGATAGAGGAGATCCAGGAGCAAGGAAAGCAATGGTATCAAAGGTACCATTCAAATAAGGCTATCGCAGACAAGCTAATGTCAATCTACTCTTGCATCCTAGATAAATCCCCTGAGCTGTCGGATTAAGCTCATGCGGGTATTTGCAATCACAGTGCTCGATGGGTTGGTTGTTACTTTATTACCATTCTTTTGGCTTGGTAGGCTAATAATATTGGGATTGATGCGGGGGTTAAGGATGCGGCCAATTTCGATTTGGTCTGGCGCCCCGATCATATGCATGGCAAAAAACTGCAAGGCAGAGCGGACGCTTGGATTCAACTCCCGGTCTCTGGTTAGAAGTACTTATTACATTACTGACGAGTTCGATTTTGACCTTTCACGAGCGTCCAGAGGGAACAGATTTCTCTCGTTAGGATTGATTTACTTTTCTTTCCTAGTAGCCTGCGCGCTCGCCAAGCAGGTGCATGCCTATGTTGACGGGGGAATTCTTCCTTCGCGGGTTCGACGACATTTCAATCCATTGGAATTATTTATCTATCGCTTATTAGGAATTCGTCTGTTTATTTGGACTTACGGCGCAGACGTCCGTACGCGTAATGCGACGATAGGCCTTGGCCAGCCGAATTGCTGTACGGATTGCACACAAATTGGCATGGCATGTATCTGCGATACCGCACAGGGCGAAGAAAATTATGTTCGGGTGTACAAAACTGCTGCAGCAGTGTTCTCGATGGGAGACATGATTGAGTACACGCCAGGAAGCCGCAATGATCTGTTTTTCTGGCCAATCGATCTTGCAGCACAAGGCGGGAAACGCTACCAACCGGTGTATCCCTCTGGCGATCGCAATCGGCCACTCCGCGTAGTCCATGCACCTAATCATCGCGAGTTTAAGGGATCGCGATATTTGGAACAGGCGGTAGCAAGTCTGCGGCAGGAGAACGTAGAGATTGAGTTGATATTAGTTGAACGCCGCTCTAATGAGGAAGCATTGGAGATTTACAAATCAGCAGATGTGATTTTCGATCAATGCCTAATTGGGTTTCACGGTTATTTTGCCTTGGAGGCGATGGCCTTGGGCAAGCCGGTCATGTGCTTTATCAGGAAGCCGGACAAATATCTGTTGCATCCGGAGGAATGCCCGATAATCAATACCCACGTGACGACCTTGAAGGAGGATCTTCGCCGGGTCATGGCCCGGCGGGGCGAACTGGGGGAGATTGGCCGTCGCGGACGCAGCTACATCGAGAAGCACTTTTCGCTTGAGGCATTTGCGGTGCGTCTGGAGCGTACATATCGTGAACTGGGAGTGGTTGCATGACAGTATTGGTGATCGGCAGCGGCGGCTATATGGGGCGCCATTTGATGGTCGGGTTGTCGCATTCAGGTGTTGGCGCCAGAGGAACCAGCTCGTCCGACGGAACCGGCATTGATCCGGAAAGCGGGCTGTTGCCGGAGACATTCACCGTACCTCCCGGCACCTCGGCCGTGGTGTACATGGCCCAGTCGCCCCGCTACCGGGAAGTGCCCGAACAGGCGGCGCACGTGCTCGCCGTAAACACACTATCCGCCGTTCGCGCGGCGACTTTGGCCCGTGCCGTGGGCGTCCAGCGCTTCATATATGTATCGACGGGAACGGTATACGCCCCGTCATTTGCCCCCCTCTCCGAGGACTCGCCGGTTCGGCGCGATAGTTGGTATGTGCTCAGCAAATTGCACGGAGAGGAGGCCCTGGCCTTGTTTCGCCCGGACATGGAGGTGATCGTCGTGCGGCCATTCGGAATCTATGGCCCGCAACAGAGCGGTCGCCTGGTGCCGAACCTCATTCAGTCAGTGAAGACCGGCCGCCCGATTACGCTGCAGGCCCGGCCGGATTTGGCCGAAGACAAGGAGGGGCTCAGAATTTCGCTTTGCTATGTCGACGACGCAATCGAAATACTCATCGGCTTGCTGCGCAAAGGCGGACCGGCATGCCTGAACTTGGCTGGCGCCGAGTCGCTTTCAATACGCGCCATGGCGGAAGCGATCGGGTCCCGCTTGGGGCGTGAGCCGGTCTTCGAATTGTCCAGATCACCGCGGGATTCCGATCTGATTGCCGATACGCGCAATTTGGTCAGAACAATGTCCCCACGGTTCACCTCGTTTTCCGATGGGGTGGGACAAATGCTTCGGGAGGGTGCGAATGCTGCTTGCACAGAAATCAGATGAACTTTCAGTGCATCCAGTGTGGCAAGGAGCTTAGCCTTCCGCTAACGCCGCAGAGATTCACTTGCCCATCCTGTTCCATGGGCTATACAGGGGGTGCCCGGTATCTCCGGTGCGAAACCCATGCAAAATTGCTGGCCAAATTCGGTGAGCAATATTTGCGCAACAAAGTGCTCAACAACAATGCCGATCTCGTATATAGCCGGGTCGAAGGCGGATCGCTGTCGACGGATAATCGCGAGGATGTGCGTGCTTTCTCCGAGTTCGTGGCCACCCATGCTCGTTTCGGGACGGTTCTTGATGTTGGTTGCGGGCCTCTGCCCCTGCCGGCTTATCTGAAGTCACTGAAAGCGGCTGGCGCCGAGATTGTCGGGCTTGACCCGATCGATTCGTCGGATTTCGACGGCGTAAGAATTGTGGGAAATAGTGAGTTCATCCCGCTGCCTGCGGCGTTGGTCGACACGGTCATATTTGCGACCAGCCTTGATCACGTGGTCGACCTTGGGGCGACAATTACCGAAGCTAGAAGGGTCATCCGGCCCGGCGGCGTGCTGATTGCCTGGATGAGCGATCACAAAAGGCCATGGTGGCGGCGACTGCTCAGTGGCCTGAAGGTTCGGTGGAGGAGCTTAAGGGCGGGATATCCCATGCATCACTACCGCATCTATCCGCCGGATGTCGTGGTTTATATTCCTTCATGGGCAGTCGACCCTTTTCATTGCTATCACGAGAATCCTGATGACCTGACCAGGAAAATGGTGAGCGCCGGATTCAGACGGACGGTCTTGGATTATCGTGGACGGGACGAAGTCTTTCTTTGTTTTGAGGCGGTCTGAGCTTCCATGGCTGCGCTGATTCGGTGGTCTGTGGTGCCCATGCTGGCCTACGGACTGGCGGAAGGCCTGTCGCGCGGCCTCAATTTGATGGCACTGCCTCTGATGACCCGGTTATTCTCTACGCAGGATTTCGGGCGGATTGCGCTGATCATGAGCTTGGTCGGCTTCGTCGGGCTGCTTGCCAATTGCGGCCTGGGAAACGCAGCCCACCGGTATTATTTCGACCGCCATGCTACGTCCGCAACCCGCGCGTCCACGATTTCCGCAGGCCTGTGGAGCTTGGTCGCGTTGTCGTTCCTCTGCGTCGCGGTGGCGGTTGCCCTGGCGGCGGGCGCCGTATTTTTTGGCGCCTGGGTGGGTAGGGAATTGCTGTGGCCGATCATTATCGGCTTGGCTGCAGTGGTACCCATACAGTTGCTGCAGTATGGACAGGATGTGCTCAGGCTTTATTCGGCACACTGGCAATACCTCTTCATTGTCGTCCTGAAGACGCTGATTGCTTATGCGATCGGCTTGTCGCTGGTGTACTGGTTCGATGCCGGGCTGGATGGGTATTTCAGCGGATTGTTGCTCGGCTACCTTGCGCTGGTTCCGTGGACCATAGCGGCGATGCGGCGCGATCTCACTTTGCGCTTGGAGCGTGATGATGCGAAAAAGCTGCTCACGTATGGCTATCCCTTCGTAATTGCCGGATTTGCGCAATGGCTGATTTCGTCAATCGATCTTTGGGTTCTGGGGGCGTTGCGGGATCCGGCGGAAGTGGGCATCTATTCACTAAGCTTGAAGCTGGCGGCGATCGTGTCGCTGTGCACAAGCGCATTCGGGCTGGCATGGTCGCCCCTGATACTCCGTCTGCACGCGGAACATCCCGACTACAGGCGGATTGCAGGGCTGATGCTGACCAGGCTTGCCACGGTGCTGTTTTTATTCGCTGCAGCGGTTGCCGCCCTTGTACCGCACCTGTTCGACTGGTTCATTCCTGTCGAATACGGCCGTCCATCAGTGCTGGTGGCCATACTTTCTCTGTCGGTCGCCATTGCGGGCACGGCCCAGATTACCATCCTGGGCATGGTCTTTGAAAAACGTTCGGATTTGATCGCCAAGATGACCTGGGTCGTTGCGGGGTTCTCGGTTCTGTCCTGCACGGGACTAGTTGCCTGGCTGGGCTTGCTCGGCGCGGCACTTTCGAATCTTCTGGTTTCCCTAATGCTTACGGCAAGCTACTTGCTGCTGACGCAAAAAATTCATGCGATCGAAGTGAGTCGGCGCGACATGGTGAAGCTGGGGGGCTTGGGAGGCCTTGCTGCTTTGCTGACGGTCGGCTTGGCGCAAACTGCCCCTTCGCTCGAGTGGGCGATCGCGAAAGCCACCTTTCTGGTATTCATGTTCCTGCTGGTCTGGCGAAAGGGGTATTTCTCCAACCCAATGGCGCGGAGCAATGCGGACTGATGTGCCAGGACGTCGGGAAAACCGGTAAATCAAACCGATTGCACATCCTGCACTGTCCCACCACCACCGGGGGCAACCCGCAGGGATTGGCTAGGGCCGAACGCCTGGTAGGCCTCGACAGCCGCTCCGTCGCATTCACGCAAAACTATATCGCCTACCGCGGCGACGAAGTGCTCTGGGAGGAGGGGACTCCGTTGTGGGTGCAGCAGTGGCGCTGCTGGAAACTCTTGAAGCGTGCCTGCCGGGAGTTTGATGCCGTACACTACAATGCCGGTAGCTCGATATTGCCATGGAGCTTTTCCAGCCGATGGGCATCGCCGGGTTCGCCGAAGTGGATGCTCTACACCGCGTATGCGAATGTCTGCAGGCGGATCGAACGTGCGCTGCTCCGGAATAAAGTGATTGCCGTAACTTTCCAGGGAGACGATGCTCGACAAGGCGACTATTGCCGGCAGCATTTCAACATTTCGATCGCGCATGAAACCGGCGACAGCTACTACACGCCCGCATCAGACGAGCGGACACGCCAGCGCATCGCCTGGTTCGACGAATATGCGGACCTGATTTACGCGGTGAATCCGGATCTGCTGTGGGTGCTGCCGAAGCGGGCGCGGTTCGTGCCTTACGCACACCTGGATATCGCAGATTGGCTGCCGGTGGACAAGGCGCCGACGGATACGCCGGTCGTGATCCATGCGCCGAGTCACCGCGGTGCCAAGGGCACCAAGTTCATTCTCGAGGCTGTCGATCGCTTGAAGGCGGAAGGCATTTCGTTCGAGTTCATTCTGGTTGAAAAATTGTCGAATGCTGAGGCGCGCAAGCTCTACGAACGCGCCGATCTCGTCGTCGATCAGTTGCTGGCAGGCTGGTATGGCGGCTTTGCAGTGGAAGCCATGGCGCTCGGGAAGCCGGTCATCTGCTATCTGCGCGAATCGGACTTCGGCTTTCTGCCGGAGGACATGCGCTCGGAGCTGCCGCTGATCAACGCCAGGCCCGACAATTTTTGCAAAGTGCTGCGCGAATGGCTGACTGTCCGGCGCAGAGAACTCTGGGCGAGAGGTGGGACCTGCCGGCAGTATGTCGAGCGCTGGCATGATCCGGTGCGCATCGCGCGGGACATCAAGGCCGACTACGAACGCATTGCGCGGGCGAAGGGCTTGCCCGTCGCGACAGGATAAGGCCGGATCATGTGCGGACTTGCGGCGCTGGTTGGTGCGTATCCGATTCCTGCGGCATCCCTGGTCGCGATGCTGGATCTGATTCGTCATCGCGGCCCGGATGACGAGGGGTGGGCGGCTTTCGAGGGCGAGAATCTGGCGGCAACGTGCGGCGGCGGTGCGGACACCCCGGCCGCTTGCTATGCGGCCTCCTTGCCCTATGCCCCGACGCCGGGTGCGGCGATGCCGCAAGGCGCGCGCGCCGCCCTCGGGCACCGGCGCCTGTCCATTCTCGATATCTCCCCGACCGGGCACCAGCCGATGTCCTATCGGGACGGGCGCTACTGGATCGTGTTCAACGGCGAGATCTACAACCATCTCGAGCTGAGGCGGGAGCTCGAAGCGCTCGGGCATCGCTTCGCGTCGCGCTCCGACACCGAGGTGATATTGGCCGCCTATGCGGAATGGGGTGAGGCGTGTCTGGAGCGGCTCGAGGGCATGTTCGCGTTCGTCCTGGTGGATCGCCACGAGGCGGCCGTGTTCGCGGCGCGCGATCGCTTCGGCATCAAGCCGCTGTATTACTGGGTGACGCCGGACCGCACTGTGGCGTTCGCCTCGGAGATCAAGCAGTTTTCCGCCCTGCCGGGCTGGCGCGCGGTGATGAACGGCCAGCGCGCCTACGATTTCCTGGCCTGGGGCATCCTCGACCATACCGACGAGACGATGTTCAGGGGCGTCTTTCAGTTACGCCCGGGGACCTCGGTGCGGCTCGACCTGGGGCGAGGGTCGGCTGCGGAGCCGGCGGGGCGACTGGCGCGGCGCGAATGGTACCGGCTTGCCGGCAGGCCCTTCGAAGGCGGCCTGGAAGATGCCGCGGCCGGTTTCAGCGTGCGCTTCCATGAGTCCGTGCGCGCGCATCTGCGGGCGGACGTGCCGCTGGGCTCGTGCCTTTCCGGCGGCCTGGATTCCTCTTCCATCGTCTGTGCGATGAATGATCTGTTGCGGCGGGATGGCGTGAAGGAGAAGCAGCATGCCTTTTCGTCCTGTTCCGCTATCCCGCGCTTCGACGAGCGCGCCTATGTCGAGGAAGTCGTCAGGCACACGGAAATCGAGGCGCACTACGTTTATCCCGATCTCGACAAGTTGTTCGATCTGCTCGACCGCATCACGTGGCACCAGGACGAGCCGTTCGGCTCGACCAGCATCTTCGCGCAGTGGTCGGTGTTCGGCCTCGCGGCGGACAATGGCGTGAAGGTCATGCTCGACGGACAGGGGGCGGACGAGCAGCTGGCGGGGTATCAGGGCTACCACGGTGCCTTGTACGCCAGCTTGTTCCGGCAGTTGCGCTGGATCGAGCTCTGGCGCGAAATACGCGCCGCCAGGAAGCTGCATGGCCACGGCCCGCTCTGGGCGGCCAAGTACCTGGCCGATGCCCTGCTGCCGGCGGCGCTGCGCTATCCTCTGCGGGCGCTGGTCGGGAAGGAGACGGCCGCGCCGGCGTGGCTGGATTTGCAGCGACTGGGGGCGGCACCGTGCGATCCGATGCGCGGCGAAGCTGGAGCTGCACTGTCGATCGGCGAGCTTTCCTACCGGCAACTGACGCGCAGCAATCTGCAGATGCTTTTGCATTGGGAGGATCGCGATTCCATGGCGCATTCCATCGAGGCGAGGGTGCCGTTCCTCGACCACAGGCTGGTCGAGTTCGTGCTGGGACTTCCCGACGCCTGCAAGATACATGGGGGAGTGACCAAGCGCGTATTGCGCGAGGGTTTGCGGGGCGTGCTGCCGGAATCGATCCGCGTCAGGATGAGCAAGCTTGGCTTCGTCACCCCCGAGGAGCACTGGATGCGCCAGGAGGCGCCGGAAAAATTCAGGCAGGCGGTCAGGGAGGCAGTGGCCGCGTCGCAGGGAGTGCTGCGGCCGGAGGCGCTGCGGCTTGCCGACGACGTGATCGCCGGCAGGCGCCCCTTCGACTTCACGGTCTGGCGCATGATCAGTTTCGCTGCCTGGATGAAGCGCTTCCAGGTGGCGCCGGCCTGATCCGGATGAGCCCTCCGCAAACACGCCGCGTCGGGCCGATTCGGGTGCTCTATGTGCACCACGCCGCCCCGTTCGGCGGCGCATCGCGGAGTTTGCTGGAGATGATCCAAAGCTTTCCGGCGGGGACGGTGCAGCCCTTGGTGCTGACGCGACGCGGGCAGTTTCAGCAGATCCTTGAAGATGCTGGCGTGGCGGTGCTGGGCTGCGGCGGCGTGTCGCAGTTCGACAACACGCGCTACAGCCATTACCGGGGCTGGCGCTGGCTGGTCCTGCTGCGCGAGCTGGCCTACCTGCCCTCGACGCTGCGCGGCCTGCTGGCGGCGAGGCGGAAATGGGGCCGGGTCGACCTGGTGCACATCAACGATTTGACGCTGCTGCCGGCGATCTGGCTGGCGCGGCGCCTGTTCGGCTGCCCGGTGATCGTGCATGTCCGTTCTGTGCAGCAGCCGCTGCGGGGCTGGCGCGGCCGGCTGGTCGCTTCGGTGCTGGGAAGGAGTGCGACGCGACTGATCGCCATCGATGAAACGGTCAAGGCCAGCCTCGATCCGTCGCTGGACGCGGCGGTGATCCACAACGGGCTGCGCGTCGCGATGGACAATGCGGCCTCACCGCCGGCGCGGAACGCGAAATTCACGGTCGGCATGGTGGGCGGGCTGTCCCGCGCCAAGGGCTGCCTGGAGTTCGTCGAGGCGGCCGCCCTGTGCCGCACGCAGGGGGCGGATATCCGTTTCGTTTTCGTCGGGCAGAGCATGCGCCGCCGCTCGGCCTTGCGGGACTTCGTGCTGCGGCGGCTCGGGCTGTCGCAGGAAATCGAGGAGGAGCTGAAGGCGCGCATCGATGCCCTGGCGCTGGCGGACGCGGTCGAGTTCTGGCCGTTTACGACGGACCTGGCAAGCGTTTACCGCCAGTTCGACGCGGTGTGCTTTCCGAGCCATTTCGATGCGCCGGGGCGGCCGATATTCGAGGCGGCGTTCTTCGGCGTGCCGAGCATCGCGGCCGTGACAAATCCCATGAGCGACACCATCGTCGACGGCGTGACGGGGCTGGCCGTGCGCCCGCGCGAGCCGCGCCAGCTGGCGGAGGCGATCCTGTCCCTCTACGCCGACCCGGAGCGGCGGGCCGAGCTGGGCCGCAATGCGGCGCAACTGGCGCGCACGCATTTCGATGCCGACGGCAATGCCATGAAGGTGCTCGGTGTCTACCGGGAGGTCGTGGGGGCGACTGCAGAAGGGGCGCATCCGTGATCACCGTTTCGATCGTCAGCCATGGACACGGCCGCATGATCGATGCGCTGCTGGGCGACCTGGCCGGCTGCCCGGAGGTGGCGCGCGTGGTCCTGACGATCAACGTGCCGGAGCAGGAGCCGGTGGTTCCGGCCGGGTTGTCCGGCCGCACCCTCGTGCTGCGCAACGCGGCGCCGAAGGGCTTCGGCGCCAACCACAATGCCGCCTTCGCGCACTGCGACACGCCGTATTACTGCGTCCTCAATCCGGATGTGCGGTTCGACGCGAATCCCTATCCGGCGCTGCTCGGCTGTCTGAAGGACGGCGTCGCCTTGTGCGCGCCGGCGGTGACGAGCCCGGCCGGCGAGATCGAGGACAGCGCGCGGCATTTCCCCGGCTTCCTCGGCCTTTTCGCCAAGCTGCTGGGCGTGGCGGACGGCCGCTACCGATATGCGAGGAGCGATCCGCCTTTCCATCCCGACTGGGTGGCGGGAATGTTCATGCTGTTCGTCGCGGCGGACTATGCGGCGCTGGGCGGCTTCGACGAGGACTACTTCCTCTATTACGAGGACGTGGACCTGTGCGTCCGCCTGTGGCGCTCGGGCCGGAAGATCGTGCTCTGCCCGCAGGCCGCGGCGGTGCATGCGGCGCAGCGCGCCAGCCACCGCAACCTGAGGCACCTGGCCTGGCACCTGGGCAGCATGGCGCGCTATTTCATCCGGCATTGGGGCAGGCTGCCGGCGGCCGGGGCGCAGCGGTGAAGGGAACGGGCGTGCCGGATCCCGATCGGCTGCTGGCGCGGAACAACTTCGACCTGCTGCGCCTGCTGTTCGCCGGCACCGTCTGCCTGGTGCATGCCTACGAGCTCTCCGGCTTCCGGGAGCTGGCGTGGATCGCCTCTTTCCTGTCGACGGCCGTGGCGGTGAAGGCGTTCTTCGTGGTGAGCGGCTTCCTCATCTTCATGAGCTACGAGCGCTCGACGTCGCTTGCCTCCTACGCGGGCAAACGCATCCGGCGCATCTACCCGGCGTATTTCGCCGTGGTGATGCTGTGCGCGCTGGGGCTGGCGCTTGCCAGCGCGCGCCCGCTTGCGGAGTACTTTTCGTTCGCCTGGCTCAAATACGTTCTGGCCAACCTCGTTTTCCTGAACTTCCTGCAGCCGACCCTGCCCGGCGTCTTCGAGGCAAACCACATGCCTGCGGTCAACGGCGCGTTGTGGACCCTCAAGATCGAGGTCATGTTCTACGTTTCAGTGCCGGTTTTCGCGGTCTTGTTCCGCCGGGTGCCGCGCCTGCCGGCGATCGTGTTTGTCTATTGTGCGTCGGTGGTCTACTGGGCGCTTCTGACGGCGGCGGCGGAACGCACGGGCAGCGGGCTGTACAACGAACTTGCGCGGCAGCTGCCGGGGCAGCTTTCCTACTTCATGTCCGGCGCCTTGCTCTATTACCACCTGCCGTTCTTCGTGCGCCACAAGGCAAGCTTCCTGGCGGCGGCGCTCGCGACGCTGGCGATCGACCGGTTCGTCCCATTGCCGTCGGTGGAGCCCTTCGCGCTGGCGGTGGTCGTGGTGTTCTTCGGGCTGTTTCCCTATCTCGGCAACTTCGGCAAGCACGGCGATTTTTCCTATGGCGCCTACATCCTGCATTTCCCGATCATCCAGCTGTTCGTGCAGGCGGGCTGGTTCGGCGACAGCCCCGTTCTGTTCCTGGCGGCGGTGGTCGTCGCCGTCGCGGCCGGCGCGGTGCTGATGTGGCATGGTGTCGAGAAGCGCTTCCTCTTTCGCAGCAGCCACTACATCGCTGCAAGCGCTGCAAAAGTCAGTCCCGGCGAGACGGCGCACGCGGCGCTTTCCGGCCGCAAGGAGGTTTGAATGCCGGCATTGGTCACGGGCGCAAGCGGATTTGTCGGCGGTCGACTGATGGCGGCGCTTGGCCGCGAGGGGGATGTCCGGGCGCTGCTCCGTCGTCCCGGCGCGATGCCGGGCGCGGCGGTGGGAGACCTGCTCGATCCGGCTTCGCTGCGGGCGGCCTGCGAGGGCATCGAGAGCGTTTTTCATTGTGCCGGCTACGCCCACGCCTTCTCTTCATCGGATCCCGACGCACACCGGCGCATCAATTTCGAGGGTACGCGCAACCTGCTCATGGTGGCGGGCGAGGCGGGGGTGCGCCGCTTCGTGTTTCTGTCCAGCGTCAAGGCGATGGCGGAGCCGGGGGACGCCTGCGTCGACGAGGACTGGCCGGGCGAGCCTGATACGCCCTATGGCCGCGCCAAGCGCGCGGCGGAAGCGGCGGTGCTGGAGGCCGGCGCCAAGTACGGCATGCACGTGGCGAGCCTGCGGCTGGCGATGGTGTATGGCCGTGGCGGGCGGGGCAACCTGGAGCGCATGGCGCGCGGCATCCGCGCCGGCTGGTTTCCGCCGCTGCCGGAGACCGGCAACCGCCGCTCGCTGGTGCACGTGGATGACGTGGTGGCGGCCATGCGCCTGGTCGCACAGGCGCCGGCGGCGAATGGGCGAACCTACATCGTGGCCGATCCGAAAGCGTATTCCGGGCGCGAGATCCACGATGCGATTCGCGCGGCGGTCGGAAGGGCGCCAGCGCGCTGGCGGGTGCCGGCATCCCTGTTGCGTTGCGGCGGGAGGTTGGGCGACGGGCTGGGCAGATTCGCCGGCCGGACTCTGCCCCTGAATTCGGAAGTGGCGGAGCGGCTGCTCGGCTCGGCTTGCTACTCCCCGGCCCGCATCGAGCGGGAGCTCGGCTGGCGCGCGGGCATCGGCCTCGATGAGGGGGTGCGGGAGATGCTGGGGGCTGGCTTGCCGCTGTTGTCGGGCTGAAGCCCGACCTACGGAGACATATTATCATTGCAATTCATCCATATCATGGATAATATGCAATGATGATTCCCAGGAGAGCCCTGGCCACCGTCGAGTCTGCCCTGCAGCGCCAGGCGGCAGTAGCGCTGCTCGGCCCCCGCCAGGTGGGCAAGACCACTCTGGCACTCTCCCTTGCAGAAAAGACGCCATCCCTCTACCTCGACCTCGAGAGCCGCGCTGACCGGGCAAAGTTGTCCGATCCGGCATTGTTTCTCGAACGCCATGAGGGTCGGCTGGTTATCCTGGACGAGGTCCATCGGCTGCCGGAGTTGTTTCAGACCCTGCGGGGATTGATCGACAAGGGCAGGCGCAAGGGACGCCGTACCGGCCGCTTCCTGATCCTCGGCTCCGCCTCGATCGATCTGCTGCGGCAGTCGGGCGAGAGTCTTGCGGGCCGCATTGCGTATGTGGAGATGGCGCCTTTCGACGTCCTCGAAATCGGTCCGAAGCCGGCGGCGCGTCTGGATCTTTGGCTTCGCGGCGGCTTCCCCGACAGCTATCTCGCGGCGGACGATGGGCTGAGTTTCGCCCTGCGCCGGGATTTCATCCGCACCTATCTCGAGCGCGATGTGCCGATGTTCGGGCCGCGCATACCGGCGGAGACGCTGGAACGGCTTTGGACGATGCTGGCCCATGGGCAGGGTACGCTGCTCAATGCATCCCGTCTTGCCGCCAGTCTGGCGATCAGCGCCCAGAGCGTCACGCGTTACATCGATCTGCTGGTCGATCTGCTGCTGGTCAGGCGGCTGCGCCCGTTCCATGCCAATCTGGGCAAGCGTCTTGTGAAATCGCCGAAGGTCTACGTGCGCGACAGCGGCCTGGTGCATGCGCTGCTCGGCATTGCCGACCACGACGCGCTGGCCGGCCATCCCGTGGTCGGCGCAAGTTGGGAAGGATTCGTCATCGAGAATCTGCTGGCGGCGGCGCCGGCCGGCACTCGCGCCAGCTTCTATCGCACCGCTGCCGGCGCGGAGATCGACTTGCTGCTGGAACTGCCGGGCGGCAAGCGCTGGGCGGTGGAAATCAAGAGCGGCTTGTCGCCACGACTTGAAAAGGGATTCCATTTCGCGCGCCAGGATCTGAAGCCCGGGAAGTCGTTCGTGGTGTACGCGGGCGATGACCGTTATCCCTTGGACGAAGGTGTGGAGGCCATCGGTTTGCGGGAATTGGCGTCGATACTGGCCGGGGAGCAGGGCCGAAAATGACAGACAACCTGTGGCTTGCCGTACCGGTTTCCTTCGCCCTTTCCTGGGCGATTGTCTGGCTGCGCCTGCGTTTCGCCGACCGCGGCCTCGACCAGCCCAACCATCGATCCCTGCACGAAAAGCCGACGCCGCACGGCGGCGGGCTGGGCGTCGTCCTGGCGCTGCTGGTTGCCGGGGCCTGGCTCGGGGTGCCGACCCTCCTGCTGGCAATGGTGCTGGGGCTGGCGCTGCTTTCGCTGGCGGACGACCTGCGGCACCTGCCGTTCTGGCTGCGGCTGACGGCGCATCTGGGCGCGGCGGCGGCGCTGTGCCATCTGATCGGCCTGCCGATCCTGTGGTGGCTGCCGGCCATGCTGGCCGTCGGCTGGATGACGAACCTCTACAACTTCATGGACGGCGCCGACGGGCTGGCGGGAAGCCAGGGCGTGGCGGGATTCGCAGCCTATGCGGCGGGATTCGCCATGGCCGGCGATTCGGCCATGGCGGCGTGGTGCGCGGCGGCGGCGGCGGCGTGCGCCGGCTTTCTGTGCTTCAATTGGCCGCCGGCGAAGATATTCATGGGGGACGTGGGTTCCATTCCCCTGGGGTTTCTGGCGGGCGGTCTGGGCCTGGCCGGGATCTGGCAAGACGCCTGGCCGGCGTGGTTTCCGCTGATGGCGTTCGCGCCGTTCGTGCTCGACGCGTCGGCGACGCTGGCGCGGAGAGCGCTGGAAGGAAAGCGCGTGTGGGAGGCGCATCGCGAGCATGTCTATCAGCGCATGGTGCAGATGGGCTATGGCCACCGCGGCATGACCTCGCGCTGGGCAATCCTGATGTCGGCGGGGGCCCTGTTGGCGGCAGGCTTGTTGGCGTTGCCGGCCTGGGCGCAGTGGATCGCCGTGCCGGCGTGGCTGACTTTTCTGGCATGGCTGGGAAACAGGACGATACATAAACAATGAACTGGCGTGCGCTGCTTGCATTCATTCACGACCTGACGGCGACGGCCGTCATGTGGCTGGCCGCCTACTGGATCCGTTTCAATTTCGACATTCCGCCGGAGTATCTGGCAGCGTCCTGGGCGGCGCTGGCCTGGCTGATTCCGCTCTATGCGGTGATCTACCTGAAGTTCGGCTTGTACCGGGGCATCTGGCGCTATGCCAGCATGGGCGATCTGCGCCGGCTGCTGATCGCGGTGACCTTGGGGGCGACGGCAATGGCGGGCGTCGTATACATGATTCAGGCACCCGGCATTCCGCGCTCGATCCTGCTGCTGCATCCGATCCTGCTGTTGCTGGCGATGGGCGGCAACCGCTTCCTGTATCGGGCCTGGAAGGACGGCCATCTGTTTTCGCAGAACCTGCATGACGGACAGCCGGTGCTGGTGCTCGGCGCGGGCGATGCGGCGGCCATGTTGCTCAAGGACCTGTCGCGCAGTTCGGCGTGGCGGGTGGTCGGCCTGCTCGACGACGATGCGGCGAAGCATGGCCGGCGCCTCGCCGATGTGCCGGTCCTCGGGCCCCTTGCTGCCGTGGCCGACCAGGCCGGACGCCTCGGTGTGACGCATGCCATCATCGCCATGCCGAACGCATCGGCCGCGCAGCGGCGCCGGGCGGCGGAGCTGGCGGGAGCCGCCGGCCTCGCCGTGCTCACCGTGCCGGCAATGGCCGATGTGTTGTCGGGCAAGGTGTCCGTCTCGCAGGTGCGCAAGGTCGAACTGGAGGATTTGCTCGGCCGCGATCCGATCCAGCTCGACGACGAGGGGCTGCACCGTCTGCTGACGGGTCGGCGGGTGCTGGTGACCGGTGCCGGCGGCTCGATCGGTTCCGAGTTGTGCCGCCAGATCGCGCACTATGCGCCGGCAAGGCTGGTGTTCTTCGAGCAGTCCGAATTCGCCCTCTACCGCATCGAGCAGGAGTTTGTGTCCGTCTTTCCGGAAATCGGCATTGCCTGCGTCGTAGGCGACGTCAAGGACGAGGCCAGTCTGGCGGCTGCCTTCGCCGCGCACCGGCCCGAGGTGGTGTTCCATGCCGCCGCCTACAAGCATGTGCCGCTGATGGAGAACGAGAACGCCTGGCAGGCGCTGCGCAACAACGTGCTCGGCACCTGGTGCGTGGCGCGTGCGGCGATGGCGGCAGGCGTCGACAAGTTCGTCATGGTGTCCACCGACAAGGCGGTGAACCCGACCAACGTGATGGGCGCCAGCAAGCGCCTGGCCGAGATGGTCTGCCAGGCCCTGCAGGCCGAATGCAGGGATACGCATTTCGTGACGGTCCGCTTCGGCAACGTGCTGGGCAGCAGCGGCAGCGTGATTCCGCGCTTCCGCGAGCAGATTGCCCGCGGCGGGCCGGTGACGGTGACGCACCCGGACATCATCCGCTACTTCATGCTGATTCCCGAGGCGGCGCAGCTGGTGCTGCAGGCCGGCCTGATGGGGCGGGGCGGCGAGATCTACGTCCTCGACATGGGCGAGCCGGTGAAGATCGTCGATCTGGCCCGCGACATGATCCGGCTCTCGGGTTACACGGAGGAGGAGATCAGGATCGTCTTCACTGGCCTGCGCCCGGGCGAGAAGCTCTTCGAGGAGCTGCTGGCCGATGGCGAGCACACGCTGCCGACGCCGCATCCCAAGCTGCGCATCGCGCAGGCGCAGGCCGCGCTGTCGGGGGAGGCCATGGCGGCGCTGATGGAATGGCTGCAGGGGGCGTCCCAGGACGAGCAGGCCGTGAAGCAACGCCTGGCGCAACTCGTCCCGGAATACCAACCGCGCCGGCCGGAATGAGTCCATGAAATCCGCAAAGAAAATACTGGTGACGGGCGGTGCCGGCTACATCGGCTCCCACGCCTGCGTCGAGCTGCTGCAGGCCGGCCACGAGGTGGTGGTGGTCGACAACCTGTGCAACAGCCGCCGCGAAGCACTCGGGCGCATCGAGCGGATTGCCGGCCGCGCGGTCGCCTTCCACGAAGGCGACGTCCGCGACGCGGCGACGCTGCGCGGTCTCTTCCGCGAGCACGCCATCGATGCGGTGCTGCACTTCGCCGGCCTGAAGGCGGTCGAGGAATCCATCGCCCGCCCGCTCGACTATTACGACAACAACGTCGGCGGCACGCTGGCCCTGTGCGAAGCGATGGCGGAAGCCGGCGTCCGGCGATTGGTCTTCAGTTCGTCGGCCACGGTCTACGGCGATCCCGACGCGGTGCCGGTGGGTGAGGACCACCCACTGCGGCCGGCGAATCCCTATGGCCGCAGCAAGGCCATGGTCGAGTCGATCCTGCAGGACCTTTTCCGTTCGGATCCCGCCTGGAAGATCGCCCTGCTGCGCTATTTCAATCCGGTCGGCGCCCACGAGAGCGGACTGATCGGGGAAGACCCGGGCGGCGTGCCGAACAACCTCATGCCCTTCATCGCCCAGGTGGCGGTGGGTCGGCGCGAGGCGCTCAACGTCTACGGCAACGACTACCCGACGCCGGACGGCACCGGTGTGCGCGACTACATCCATGTCGTCGACCTCGCCCGCGGCCACCTGGCGGCGCTGGAGAAGCTGGAAGCGGCGTCCGGCGTGCTGACGGTCAACCTCGGCACGGGTCGCGGCTACAGCGTGCTGGAGGTGGTGGAGGTGTTCCGCCAGGCCTCGGGCCGGGACATTCCCTATCGGATCGTTGCGCGACGCCCGGGCGATGTTGCCGCCTGTTATGCCGATCCCGGCCTGGCCGCCCGCCTGTTCGGCTGGCGCGCCGAGCGCGGCCTCGAGGAGATGTGCCGGGATGCCTGGCGCTGGCAGAGCATGAATCCGGACGGCTATTCCGGGCAGGCCTAGCGTGACCACCTACGCCATCGGTGACATCCAGGGCTGCTTCGACTCCTTCCGCCGCCTGCTCGACCTGACGCGCTTCGACCCGGCGTGCGACCGCCTCTGGCTGGTCGGCGATCTCGTCAATCGCGGCCCGCATTCGCTGGAGACGCTGCGCTTCGTCAAGGGCCTGGGCGAAGCTGCGATCACGGTGCTGGGCAACCACGACCTGCACTTGGTGATGCTGGCGGAGGGGCATTCGAAGAAGCATGCGGATGACACGCTGGATGCCATCCTGGCCGCGCCCGATCGGGATGAACTGCTCGACTGGCTGCGCCATCGCCCCATGATGCATGTCGAAAATGGCCACGCCCTGGTGCACGCCGGCCTGCTGCCGCAGTGGACGGTGGCGCAGGCGTTGTCCCTGGCCGGCGAAGTGGAGGCGGCGCTGCGGGCGGAGACCTACCGCGAGTTCCTGGCGAACATGTGGGGCAGCGAACCGCCGTCCTGGCGCGACGATCTGGCCGGCTGGCTGCGCCTGCGCGTGATCGTGAATGCCATGACGCGGATGCGCTTCTGCTCGACCGGGGGCATCATGGAATTCAAGACGAAGGGCGAAGTGACTGACGCGCCCAAAGGTTACCTGCCGTGGTTTGCCGTGCCGGGGCGGAAAAGCGCCGACCACGTGCTGGTGACCGGCCACTGGTCGGCACTGGGCCTGAGAATCGAGCCGAACCTCCTCGCGCTGGATTCCGGCTGCCTGTGGGGGCGCCACCTGACGGCGGTGCGCCTGCCGGGGCGCGAGGTGTTCCAGATCGACTGCTCGGGAGAGGACGTGACGTGATGGAGAAAAATTTGGACAACTGCGTATTCTGCAAGATCGTGCGCGGCGAGATTCCGGCGACAGTGGTGCTGCAGGACGAGCACACCCTCGTCTTCATGGACATCGGCAGCGTGAATCCCGGCCACATGCTGGTGGCGGCGAAGCCGCATGTCGAGAACCTGCAGGGCATGGACGAGGCGCTGGCCGGCGCGATGTTTTGCTCCGCTGCGCGGGCGGCGAAGGCGATCGAGAAGGTGTACAAGCCGGCCGGCATTTCCGTCTACCAGGCCAATGGCGCCGCCGCCGGCCAGACGGTATTTCATGCCCACATCCATGTGCTGCCGCGCTGGGAGAACGACGGCCTGACGTTTACCTGGCCGGTGAAGAATCCCTCGCGCGACGAACTGGAGCGCGTCGCCGCACAGCTGCGCGCGGCCTTGTAGGTCGGGCTTCAGCCCGACAGCGGCGGTCGATCGGCGCCTGTCGTCGGGCTGAAGCCCGACCTACGGGTTCGACCTACCAGGGCTTCTCGCCGAATGCGGCTTCGTAGCGCGCGGCGATCTGTTCCCGTGCCGTCTTGTGGTTCTGGCCGCCGCGGTGGGCGATCTTGATCGATCCCATCAGCGAGGCGAGACGCCCCGCCTTCTCCAGCGGCATGCCGCTGGCGATGCCGTAGAGCAGACCGGCGCGGAAGGCGTCGCCGCAGCCGGTCGGGTCGACCATGTCGTCCGGCCTGACGCTGGGGATGGCGAGCCGCTTGCCGCCATTGTGGATCTCGGCGCCGTTGGCGCCGAGCGTGACGACCAGCGCTTCCACCATGCCGGCCAGTGCCTCGACGGACTTGCCGGTTTTTTCCGACAGCAGCCTGGCTTCGTAATCGTTGACGCAGCAATAGTCGGCCAGCTGCAGGAAGTTGAGCAGTTCCCCGCCGCTGAACAGCGGCAGACCCTGGCCGGGATCGAAGACGAAGGGCACGCCGGCGTCGTGGAACTCCTGCGCGTGCTGCATCATGCCCTCGCGCCCGTCGGGCGCAACGATGCCGATAGTCAGTCCCTGCGCATCGGCGACATGGTTGAAATGCGAGTGGTTCATCGCCCCCGGATGGAAGGCGGTGATCTGGTTGTCGTCGAGGTCGGTCGTGATGAAGGCCTGGGCGGTGAAGGTCGAGGGCACTTCCCTGACGTGGCTGCGGTCGAGCTGCAGGCGCTCCAGCCGCTGCAGGTAGGGCCCGCTGTCCTCGCCGACGGTGGCCATGATGAGCGGCTCGCCGCCGAGCAGCTTCAGGCTGTAGGCGATGTTCCCCGCGCAGCCGCCATACTCGCGCCGCATGTCCGGCACGTGGAAGGCGACATTGAGGATGTGCAGCTGGTCGGGCAGGATGTGGTTCTTGAAGCGGTCGTGGAACACCATGATGGTGTCGTAGGCCATCGAGCCGCAGATCAGCGTCCTCATTGCGCGGGGGTCCTTTCCTTGTCGATTACTTGAGCGCGGCGAGGGCCGCGTCGTAGTTCGGTTCCTGCTTGATCTCGGGCACGAGCTCGGTGTAGGCCACCTTGTCGTTCTCGTCGATGATGACGACGGCGCGCGCAGTGATGCCGGCGAGCGGGCCGTCCTCGATGCCGACGCCGTAGCTCTTCAGGAACTCGCGGCCGCGCATGGTGGACAGGGAGACGACGTTCTTCAGCCCCTCGGTTTCGCAGAAGCGCTTCATGGCGAAGGGCAGGTCGGCCGAGATCACCAGCACCACGGTGTTGGGCAGGCTGCCGGCCTGCTCGTTGAACTTGCGGGTGGAGGTGGCGCAGACGGGCGTGTCGAGGCTCGGCACGATGTTGAGCACCTTGCGCTTGCCGGCGAAGTCTTTCAAAGTCAGGTCGCGCAGGTCGGCGGCGACCAGCGAGAAGGCCGGCGCGGGGCTGCCGGTCTTGGGCAGATCGCCGCTGAGATGGATGGGGTTGCCTGCAAGGGTAACGGTCGTCATGGTTTTTCTCCTAGGTTGGGGGTTGCTCAGGGGTAGAACAGGTAAAGCCGGTAGCCGCTGGCGCCGACATTGCCGGTGTCGAGCCAGAGGTTGACGGCCAGATCGCCGTTGGCGGCGAAACCGGCGCGGACATTCGCTCCCTCCGCCAGGTACTCGGCCGGGGCGAACACCCTGCGGACCATCGGCTGGTCGCGCGTGTCGGTCAAGGTTACCTCGAGGTGCGGATATTCCTGCACGAAGGGTGCGCGGTTCTTCAGCGTGGCCGACAGTACCAGCAGGTTCTTCCGCTGCGGTTCGGGATGCAGGTCCGAGGCCTCGATGCTGACCAGATCGGTCTTGCGCGGCAGCGGAATGTCGCATCCCAGCTGACTGCACAGTTCCTCCAGTTGCGGACGCCAGTCGGGTTGGGAGAGCGCCAGCTCGGCGCGGAAGACATAGACGGCCTGTGCCAGCAGCAGGGCCAGGGCGAGCACGCCGGCCGCGGCCCAGGCGTACCAGCCTCTGCGCGGGGCGGGCGGCGGCACCTCTGTTGCCTGGATGTCCTCGAGCAGGATGTCGACGGCCCCGGCCCCGACCGTATCCGCCCCGGCTTCGACGGCGGAGGGTTCGGGCGGGGCGCTATCCGGTGTGGCCGCTTCGGCGGGAGACGATTCGACAGCAGGCGTTTCTTCGGCGGGGGCTGCCGGAACGGGTTCCGATGCGGAAGGGGGGGGCGGCGCCGCCTCGGCGACAGGCGGCGCGTCTTCCAGCGACTCCAGGGCATTGAATACCGCCTTGCAATGGCCGCAGCGCACCTTGCCGGCGCGGGCCTTGAGTTGTTCCGGCGTCACGCGGAAAGCCGTGCTGCACGTCGGGCAGCGGGTCAGCATCATTTCCGCACGCCCTCCAGCAGGGCCCAACCCTCTTTTTCGGCCCAAACGGTCAGATCGAATGCGGGCCGATAGGCCTGCCGGACCTGCTCGATCTGCGTAGACAGGATGCCCGAGAGCGCGATTTGCCCGCCCGGCCGGGTGCGCCCGGCGAGCAGGGGGGCCAGCACGCAGAGCGGATTGGTGAGGATGTTGGCGACGACGATGTCGAATTGCATGTCGAGGGGCTGAGCGGAATGCACCAGGTGCAGCGTTACGCCGTTGCGCTCGGCGTTGCCGGCTGCCGCGAGGAGGGCGTTCTCGTCGATGTCGACGCCCGTTACGCGGCCAGCGCCAAGCCTGGCTGCGGCGATGGCTAATATACCCGAACCGCAGCCGTAATCGAGCACGCTGGCGGCGTCCTGCACATGGGCGCACAGCCATTCCAGGCACAGCCGCGTCGTCGGGTGGCTGCCGGTGCCGAAAGCCAGCCCCGGATCCAGCTCCAGATTGATCGCGCCGGGATCCGGCGCGGCATGCCAGGACGGCACGATCCACAGCCTTTCGTTGACGCGGATCGGCTCGAACTGGGACTGGGTCAGCCGCACCCAGTCCTGCTCGGCGACTTCGGCGATTTCATATGGCGGGGTCGTGTTCAGGCCCGCTTCGCCCGCCGCTGCTGCGACGATGATGGGAATGTCGGCATCCTTCCCGAAAAGCGCGACGACGCGGCTATGCGCCCACAGCGGCGCCGGCGAGCTGCCCGGTTCGCCGAACTGCGGCGTCTCGCGTTCGGTGCCGGCATCGGCATCCTCGACGCCGACCGAGAGGGCGCCCAGCGCCAGCAGGGCGTCGGAGAGCGCCTCGGCATGCGCGGCGTCGGTGGCGATCGAGACGGAGAGCCAGCTCATTCATGTAGGTCGGGCTTCAAGCCCGACAATGGCGGTTGTTGGGCGTCTATCGTCGGCCTTAAGGCCGACCTACTTCCCCTTGACGGCCTCGTCCTTCGCGGCCAGCTTCTGCTCGAGGTAGTGGATGCTGGTGCCGCCCTTGACGAAGCGGTGGTCCTGCATCAGCTCCTGGTGCAGCGGGATGTTGGTCTTGATGCCCTCGACCACCATTTCCGAAAGGGCGATGCGCATGCGGCGGATCGCCTGGTCGCGGGTGTCGCCGTAGGCGATCAGCTTGCCGATCATCGAGTCGTAGTGCGGCGGCACGTTGTAGCCGCTGTAGGCATGCGAATCGACGCGGATGCCGGGTCCGCCGGGCGGATGGTAGGAGACGATGCGTCCTGGCGAGGGCGTGAACTTGAAAGGGTCCTCGGCATTGATGCGGCACTCGATGGCATGGCCCTTCAATTCGATATCGCGCTGGCGGAGAGCGAGCTTTTCCCCCGCGGCGATGCGGATCTGCTGCTGCACCAGGTCAACGCCGGTGATGAACTCGGTCACCGGGTGCTCGACCTGCAGCCGGGTGTTCATCTCGATGAAGTAGAACTCGTTGTCCTCGAAGAGGAACTCGAAGGTGCCGGCGCCGCGGTAGCCGATCTTGCGGCAGGCCTCGGCGCAGCGGTCGCCGATGCGCGTGATGAGGCGGCGGGCGATCTCCGGCGCCGGCGCCTCCTCGATGATCTTCTGGTGGCGGCGCTGCATGGAGCAGTCGCGCTCGCCCAGCCAGACGGCGTTCTTGTAGGAATCGGCCAGCACCTGGAATTCGATGTGGCGCGGGTTTTCCAGGAACTTCTCCATGTATACCATCGGGTTGCCGAAGGCGGCCTGGGCCTCGGCGCGGGTCATGGTGACGGCGTTGAGCAGCGCCGCCTCGGTATGCACGACGCGCATGCCGCGCCCGCCGCCGCCGCCGGCGGCCTTGATGATGACCGGGTAGCCGATGGCGCGGGCGATCTTGACGATCTCCTTCGGGTCGTCCGGCAGGGCGCCTTCGGAGCCGGGCACGCAGGGCACGCCGGCGGCCTTCATGGCGTCCTTGGCCGACACCTTGTCGCCCATCAGGCGGATGGTTTCCGGCCGCGGGCCGATGAAGACGAAGCCGGACTTCTCCACCCTTTCGGCGAAGTCGGCGTTCTCGGAGAGGAAGCCGTAGCCGGGATGGATGGCCTCGGCGTCCGTCACCTCGGCGGCCGAGATGATGGCCGGGATGTTGAGATAGCTGGCCGAGGAGGGGGCCGGGCCGATGCAGACCGACTCGTCGGCGAGCTTGACGTACTTGGCCTCGGTGTCGGCCTCCGAGTGCACGACCACCGTCTTGATGCCCATTTCGCGGCAGGCGCGCTGGATGCGCAGGGCTATTTCACCGCGGTTGGCGATGAGGATCTTTTCGAACATGGCGGGGATTTAGCCGATGATGAAGAGGGGCTGGCCGTACTCCACAGGCTGGCCATTTTCGACCAGGATGGCCTTGATCACGCCCGAGGCGTCCGCCTCGATCTCGTTCATGAGTTTCATGGCTTCGATGATGCAGAGGGTGTCGCCGGCCTTGACCGTTTGGCCGACCTCGACGAAGGATTGGGCGCCGGGCGAGGAAGAGCGGTAGAAGGTGCCGACCATCGGCGCCTTGACGGCATGGCCTTCCGGTTCGGCGGCGGCGGCCGGCTCGGCCGGCGCAGCCGGTGCGGCGGGCGCAGCTTGCGGCGCCGGGCTGGCGTGGTGCATATGAAAGGAGGGCGCAGTCGCGGAACCGCCCTGCTTGGCGATGCGCACTTTCTCCTCCCCTTCGGTGATTTCCAGTTCGGCAATGCCGGACTTTTCCACCAGATCGATCAAGGCCTTCAGTTTTCTGAGGTCCATTTTTCTCTTCCTCCATTAAAGAACGCCGCAGCGGCCGTCCCAGAGCCCCGCTGCGGAACGATAACTAGCGAATGCGGTTGAGCGCGTAGTCGAGGGCCAGCCGGTAGCCGTGGCTGCCGAGGCCGCAGATGACGCCGGCGGCGATGTCCGAGAAGTAGGAATGCCGGCGGAAGGGTTCTCGCGCGTGGATGTTGGACAGATGCACTTCGACGAAAGGGATCGCCACCGCAGCCAGCGCGTCGCGCAGGGCGACGCTGGTATGGGTGTAGCCGCCCGGATTGATGACGATGAAAGTCACTTCTTCACTGCGGGCCGCCTGGACGCGGTCGACCAGGTCGCCCTCATGATTGCTCTGGAAGGTAATCAGGTCGACCGAGGCCGACTTGGCCTGGCTGGCCAGGCTTGCGTTGATGTCCGCCAGCGTTTCGCGCCCGTAGATTTCCGGCTCCCGCAGGCCCAATAAATTGAGATTCGGCCCATGCAGGACCAGGATGCGCTGCTTGCCCTTGGCATTCTTGGCCGCCCCAGGGCGGGCTGTCTTGGCATTCATGCGCGCAAGTTTGCCGCAAATCGCAGCAATTTGTCCAGATTTGCGGGGGTTATCCTGAAAAGTCAGTTCGGCAGGAGCGCCGATTGAATGGCTTTTTCCAGATCCGGCGTGGCAAATTTGCCCAGCTTGACTTGCTGCGGCGTGCCGTCCGGACGAAGTATGACAGTGAATGGCAAGGCCTTGGCGCGATTGCCTAAATCGCTTGAAAGGTCGAGCGTTTCCAGATTGCTGATGAGGAGCGGATAGGAGATCTCGATCTCCTTGCGGAATGCCTGGATTTTCTCTGCGGAATCGATGCTGATGCCTACGAATTGAACGCCGTTATTTGCATATTTGCTGCTGATTCTCGAAAATTCCGGCATTTCTTCCTTGCAGGGCGGGCACCAGGTTGCCCAGAAATTGACCACCAGTACCCTGCCTTTCCATTGCGATAGCGATTGGGGTTTGCCGTCCAGGTCGGGCAGGGTCAGGGCGAGCAGGCGGGCTGGCGCATCGGCAGTCGGAGCCGACTCGGGAGGGGGCGGGGATACCGGCTGTGGCCTGCCGTAAAAGTAGCCTGCGGTTGCAGCCAGGGTCGAGACGGCAATGATCAGCAGGGAATGGCGAACTATCCGGCTCATGCTGCAGCGGCACCCAGCAGGGCTTCCACGGAAGACAGGCGGGCGCGTTCGGAAACCCTGCCATTCCGGCGTTTCTGGGCGCGCTCGGCATCCGGTTCAAACAGGGACAGCCTGACGGGGAGATCATTCCAGTCGAATGTGAGCACGCACTCTGGGACCTCCGCTCCGCCGCGCCGGGGTTCGTTCTGCTCGAAGCGAATGTTCTCGTTGAGCAGGAAGATCTCCACTTCCTTGCTGCTGTCCGGGAAGGCCTCCAGTTCTATTTCGGCATAGCGTCCGGCTGTGCCGTCCAGCACCGGGCCGGTCAGGTAGGGCCGGAAGGGATCGAGCAGGCGCATGACCTCCACTGCCGTTTCGCGCATTTCCTGCAGGCGCTCGCGCTGCTCGTCTTCCTGGTAGATCGCCTGGTAGGCGCGCAATTCGGCCTCGATCTCGGCATTGTTGGGCAGGGCTTCGGTTTCGGGCGCGCCGAGCTGGCGGGCTGCCTTGCGCTTGGCCAGGCCGTAGTCGGCAATGCCATCCTCGGCCATCAGGCGGGCCGCCAACGCGGCAATGCTTCGCCGCATGGCGTTGAGCCGCAGGGAGTTCCGGTCATGATGGGACATGGCGGGAGGATGCGCGGGGATCGGTTAGAATTCGCCGACATTCTAGCCCATCCCCATGCATATCCACATTCTCGGCATCTGCGGCACCTTCATGGGCGGCATCGCTCTGCTGGCCAGGGCTTCCGGCCATCGCGTGACCGGCTGCGATGCCAATGTTTACCCGCCGATGAGCACCCAGCTCGAGGCCCAGGGCATCGAGCTGATCGAGGGTTACGATGCGGCGCAGGCCGGACTGGCGCCCGACCTGTTCGTGATCGGCAATGCCATTTCGCGCGGCAATCCGCTGCTGGAGGAGATTCTCGACAAGGGGCTGGCCTATGTCTCCGGCCCGCAATGGCTGGCCGGGAATGTGTTGCGGGACAAATGGGTGCTGGCCGTCGCGGGGACCCACGGCAAGACGACCACCTCTTCGCTGCTGGCGTGGATCCTGGCGCATGCCGGCATGAACCCCGGCTTTCTCATCGGTGGCGTGCCGCAGGATTTCGGCGTGTCGGCGCGACTGACTTCCAGCCCTTTCTTCGTCATCGAGGCGGACGAATACGACACCGCCTTCTGCGACAAGCGCTCGAAGTTTGTGCATTACGGGGCGCGCACCGCGATCCTGAACAACCTTGAATTCGATCACGCTGACATCTTCAGCGATCTTGCAGCCATCGAGACGCAATTTCATCATTTTGTCCGGATTCTGCCTAAATCCGGCCTGATCGTGGCAAACGCCGCCGAAGCCAGCCTGAAGCGGGTTCTCGAGCGCGGTTGCTGGACGCCGGTCGAGTGGTT
>PQAF01000040.1 GCA_003105015.1 Rhodocyclales bacterium
TAGCTCTTATGCAATCCGGAAAGCCTGAAATGAATCAATACGTAATCGCGTTCGACGCCCTGCGCATGAACGACGTCGAAAAGGTGGGGGGCAAGAATGCCTCCCTGGGCGAAATGATCAGCCAGCTCGCCCATCTGGGCGTGCGGGTTCCCGGCGGCTTCGCCACGACGGCCCAGGCCTACCGGGACTTCCTGAAGCACCAGGGCCTGGATCAGCGCATCAACGCCTTGCTCGACAAACTGAACGTCGACGATGTCGAGGCTCTGGCGGCGACCGGCGCCAAGATTCGCGGCTGGATCGCCGACCAGCCTTTTCCCGAGCAACTCGAAAAGGAAATCACGGCGCACTATCAGGGACTGGCTGGCAGCGGAGCGGCGGATGCCACCTTTGCCGTCCGCTCCAGCGCCACGGCCGAAGACCTGCCGGATGCCTCCTTCGCCGGCCAGCAGGAGACCTTCCTCAACATTCACGGGCTGGACAACGTGCTGCATGCCGTCAAGCACGTATTCGCGTCGCTCTACAACGACCGCGCAATCGCCTACCGCGTGCACAAGAATTTCCATCATGCCGACGTCGCCCTCTCCGCCGGCGTGCAGCGCATGGTGCGCAGCGACATCGGCGCGGCGGGCGTCATTTTCACCCTGGATACCGAGTCGGGTTTCCGTGACGTCGTCTTCGTCACGGCCTCCTATGGACTGGGCGAAACGGTGGTGCAGGGTGCGGTCAACCCCGATGAGTTCTACGTGCACAAGCCGAAGCTTGCTGAAGGGCGTCCCGCCATCATCCGCCGCAACCTGGGCTCGAAGCTGATCAAGATGGAATTCACCGATGCCAAGCAGGCGGGACGCTCGACCCGCACGGTGGATGTGGCCGAAGCCGAACGCATCCGCTTCGCCCTCTCGGATCAGGATGTGCTGGAACTGGCCCGCTACGCCGTCACCATCGAGCAGCACTACGGTCGGCCGATGGACATCGAGTGGGGCAGGGACGGCCAAGACGGCAAGCTTTACATCCTTCAGGCGCGTCCGGAAACCGTGAAAGCGGGCGAGAGCCAGCAAGTATTGCAGCGCTACCGCCTGAAGCAGCACTCGAAGGTGATCGTCTCCGGGCGCGCCATCGGCCAGAAGATCGCCACCGGCCCGGTGCGCATCATTCCCGACGCTTCGCAGATGTCCAAGGTGCAGCCGGGCGACATCCTCGTCACGGACATGACCGACCCGAACTGGGAGCCCGTCATGAAGCGCGCTGCAGCGATCGTCACCAACCGCGGCGGCCGCACCTGCCATGCCGCTATCATCGCGCGCGAACTGGGCATCCCGGCCGTGGTCGGTTGCGGCAACGCGACATCATCCATGACTGAGGGCGAGTCGGTCACCGTCTCCTGCGCCGAAGGCGATACCGGCTACATTTACCGTGGCATCCTCGACTACGAGGTGACGACCCAGGAACTCGGCAACCTGCCCAAGCTGCCGGTGAAGATCGCCATGAACGTAGGCAACCCGGAACTGGCCTTCGAGTTCCAAGGCATTCCCAACGCCGGCGTCGGCCTGGCGCGCATCGAATTCATCATCAACAACGTCATCGGCATCCATCCCAAGGCGATCCTGGAGCTGGATCGCGTGCCGGCCAGCCTGCGCGACGAGATCAAGCGCCGCTCACGCGGCTACGCCAGCCCGAAGGATTTCTTCGTCGAGAAGCTGGCCGAGGGCGTGTCGACCATCGCCGCCGCCTTCTGGCCGAAGCCGGTCATCGTCCGCCTGTCCGACTTCAAGTCGAACGAATACCGCAAGCTGCTCGGCGGCGAGATCTACGAGCCGGAGGAGGAAAACCCGATGCTCGGTTTCCGCGGCGCCTCGCGCTACGTCGCGCCGTCGTTCCGCGACTGCTTCGAGCTGGAATGCCGCGCCCTGAGAAAGGTCCGCGACGACATGGGCCTCACCAACGTCGAGATCATGGTGCCGTTCACCCGCACGGTGGAGGAAGCGAAAGGGGTGGCCGACCTCCTGGCGACGAACGGACTCAAGCGCGGCGAGAACGGCCTGCGCCTGATCATGATGTGCGAGATCCCCTCCAACGCACTGCTGGCGGAGCAGTTCCTCCAGCACTTTGACGGCTTCTCGATCGGGTCCAACGATCTGACCCAGCTTACCCTCGGCCTCGATCGCGATTCCGGTCTGGTCGCAAACCTGTTTGACGAGCGTGATGCGGCCGTTAAAGCCTTGCTTAGCATGGCCATCAAGACCTGTCGCAGGCTGGGCAAGTATGTTGGCATTTGCGGGCAAGGCCCGTCAGACCATGTCGACTTCGCGGAATGGCTGATGGACGAGGGTATCGTGACGGTTTCTCTTAATCCTGATACCGTGATCGACACTTGGATGCGGCTGGGAACCCACCTGGCGCAGCAAGGCAAGTAGGTATCCTTGCAAACAAGGAGGCGGCATGCAACCTGAATGGTGGCAGTGGGCGGTACTTGGCATCGGGTTGATCATCGCGGAGCTCGCCATCCCGGCGTTCTTCATCGTCTGGTTCGGCCTGGGCGCGCTTTTAGTGTCCGTCGTGCTGCTGGTGGCGCCTTCCCTCAGCCTGACCGCCCAGCTCCTGACCTGGACGCTCGCCTCGGTTGCGATGGTCGTGATCTGGTTCCGCATATTCAAGCCTGGCATGCACAAGACGAGAATCGGCATGTCCGACTCGAACATCGTCGGCGAAGTCGGTATGCTGACCCGCGACGTGGCCCCCTTCCAGAAGGGCCAGGCGCGCTTCCAGAAGCCGCTGGTCGGTTCGGAGGTGTGGGAATGCATTTCCGACGAGACGATCAGGTCGGGAGAGCGCGTCAGGGTGCTCGGCATCGAGGGTAGTTTTCTCAAGGTAGGCAAGGCCTGAGGGGGAGTCATGAGCGCAGGATTTATCGTTGTCTTAGCGGTACTGGTTTTCGCCCTTGTCACGGTCTGGAAGGGTGTGCGCATCGTGCCGCAGGGAGAAGAATGGATTGTCGAGCGCCTGGGCAAATACAACGGCACGCTGCACCCAGGCCTCAACATCGTCGTTCCCTACATCGATCGCATCGCCTACAAGGTGGTGACCAAGGACATCATCCTCGACGTGCAGGAACAGGAGGTCATCACCAAGGACAACGCGGTGATCCTCACCAATGCCATCGCCTTCATCAAGGTGACCGATCCGGTCAAGGCTGTTTACGGCGTTGTGGACTTCGCCGAAGCCATCCGCAATCTGATCATGACGACCCTGCGTTCTATCACCGGCGAGATGGAACTCGACCAGGCGCTGTCCTCCCGCGACAAGATCAAGGTGCGCCTGCGCGAGAGCATTGCGGATGAGGCAGTCGACTGGGGGCTGACGGTGAAATCGGTGGAAATCCAGGATATCAAGCCTTCAGCCTCGATGCAGAAGGCCATGGAGATGCAAGCCTCTGCGGAACGCGAACGGAAGGCCATGGTCACGCGGGCCGAGGGGGAGAAGCAGTCGATGATCCTGCAGGCCGAGGCGCGCGTCGAATCCGCTCGACGCGATGCGGAGGCGCAGGTCACCCTGGCCGAGGCATCCTCCGAAGCAATCAAGCGGGTCGCCCAGGCGATCGGTGACCGCGACACGCCGATGCTCTACCTGCTGGGGGAGAAGTACATTGCATCGATCACCCACTTGGCCAATTCGGAGAATGCCAAGATGATCGTGCTGCCGGCGGACGTTCAGGAAGCCGTGCGGGGGGTACTGGGCAGGTTCAAGGCCTGATCAGGCCTTCACCCGCATCAGGCGCTGCTTCTCCCGCTCCCAGTCGCGCTTCTTCTCGGTCTCGCGCTTGTCGTGCTGCTTCTTGCCGTGGGCGAGCCCGATGGCGATCTTCACGCGTCCCTTGGCGTAATGCAGATCGAGCGGCACTAGGGCATAGCCGGCACGTTCGACCTTGCCGATCAGCTTGCTGATCTCTTCGGCATGCAGCAACAGCTTGCGCGTGCGCACCGGATCGGGATGGATATGGGTGGAGGCCGTCGGTAGCGGGCTGATATGGCACCCAATGAGGAAAACCTCCTCGCCGCGCAAAATCACATAAGCCTCTTTCAACTGTACCCGCCCGGCGCGGATCGCCTTGACTTCCCAGCCTTCCAGCACCAGGCCCGCTTCGAAGCGCTCCTCGATGAAGTAGTCGTGGAAGGCCTTCTTGTTGTCAACAATGCTCATGGCGGCTTTTGCGCTAGAATTCGCAGGATTCTATAGCATGTTGCGATCATGGCCGAAGTCAGGAAGTCCGTCCTGATCGAATACAGCGCCGGACAGATGTTCCATCTAGTCGACCAGGTCGAGGACTATCCACAATTCCTGCCCTGGTGCGGCGGTACGGAACTGATACATCGCGACGAATCCAGGACGGTTGCGACGTTGCATATCAATTACCACGGGATCAAGGCGGACTTCTCAACCGAGAACGACAAGGAAGCCCCTCATTCCATGAAGATCAACTTGCGGCATGGCCCCTTCGAGCACCTCGACGGCTGCTGGCATTTCAAGCCGCTCGGTGAAACTGCGTGCAAGGTCGAGTTTCAGCTTCACTACGAATTCTCAAGCAAACTGCTGGAGAGGGCATTGGGCCCGGTTTTCCACCATATTGCCAACACCTTCGTTGACTCGTTCGTAAGGCGGGCGGGGCAGATCTATCCTCACAATGGCTGAACCCGAATCCCTGTCGATCGAAATTGCCTATGCCCTGCCGCAAAGGCAGGAACTGGTGTATGTGCAACTGCCTACCGGCAGCACCGTTCAACAGGCCATTGAAGCTTCAGGACTAATGCAGAAATATGCCGAGATCGACCTGAAGCAGAACAAGGTCGGCGTATTCGGCAAGCTGACCAAGCTCGATGCGCCATTGCGTAATCGCGACCGCGTCGAAATTTATCGGCCGCTGCTCGCCGATCCCAAGGAAGTCCGCAAAAAGCGCGCGGACGAGGGCAAGGCGATGAAAAAAGGGGGGGGAGACCTGGAAGGCTAGGGCGAGTCTATTTGCACCAGGATTCGACGGACTTCTTGGCCCTTTCGATCTCCTGCGCCCGCATTTCGTCGTCCAGAGTAATGCGCTCCCCTGTTGAATCAATCCGGCTCATGCGCTGACCGGATTCCAGCGCATTGAGCTGGTTTCTGGCATCTTCACAGTTGCGCTTGTTGTCCTCTGCCGTGGCTCTTTCCTGCTCCGCCTTGGATCGAGTCTTTTCCGCCTCTGCCTGGCGTTTGCGGAATTCCGCCTCCTGCTCAGCCAGGCTGCGTCCGGCGGCCCCGGATGTCGGCGCAGAGTCGGACGGTCCTCCGGCTCGCATTTTCTTGGCATCGACGCCCGGCGGCGGGGTATCCGAGTAATGGACTTTCCCGCTGGCATCGCGCCACATATAAACCTGGGCTGAAGCGGCAGTCGCCAGACAGGCCAGGATCAACAGGATTATTGCGCGCATTACCTTCACCTCCGTTTGCCGCCAAAAGGCCACCTGCGTATAATACGGATTTGGAACTGAGGTTGAAAGCCATGCGAGTGATAACCAAGGCACTCACATTCGACGACGTCCTGCTCGTCCCCGCGCACTCCACCATCCTCCCTCGCGATGTCAGCTTGGCAACCCAGGTATCGCGCAACATCCGCCTGAACATCCCGCTGGTATCGGCGGCCATGGACACCGTGACAGAGGCGCGCCTGGCTATCGCCCTGGCGCAGGAGGGCGGTATCGGCATCGTGCACAAGAACCTGCCACCCCGTGCCCAGGCCGCCGAAGTTGCCAAGGTCAAGCGCTTCGAGTCAGGGGTGCTCAAGGATCCGATCACGATTCCGCCCGACATGCCGGTGCGCGAGGTGCTGAACCTGACCCGTCAGTACAAGTTTTCCGGCCTGCCCGTGGTCGAGGGCAGCAAGGTCGTCGGCATCGTCACCAACCGCGACCTGCGTTTCGAGACCAAGCTCGACCAGCCGGTGCGCAACATCATGACCCCGCGCGAACGCCTCGTCACCGTGAAGGAAGGTTGCAATCCGGAAGACGCCAAGGCCTTGATGCACAAGCACCGGCTCGAGCGAGTGCTCGTGATCAACGGCGACTTCGAGCTGCGCGGCCTGATCACCGTGAAGGACATCCTCAAGTCCACCGAGCACCCGTTCGCCTGCAAGGACAACTTTGGACGCCTGCGGGTCGGTGCCGCCATCGGCGTCGGCGCCGGCACGGAAGAACGCGCAGAACTGCTGGTTGAGGCCGGCGTCGACCTGATTGTCGTCGATACCGCCCACGGTCATTCACAGGGTGTCCTCGATCGCGTCAAGTGGGTCAAGCAGCGTTTCCCGCAAGTCGACGTCGTCGGCGGCAACATTGCCACCGCCAACGCGGCGCGCGCCCTGGTCGACCATGGCGCCGACGGCGTCAAGGTCGGCATCGGCCCCGGTTCGATCTGTACCACCCGCATCGTCGCCGGTGTCGGCGTGCCCCAAATAACGGCAATCGACAACGTCGCCACTGCGCTGCGTGATTCCGGCGTTCCTCTCATCGCCGATGGCGGCATCCGCTATTCGGGTGACATCTCCAAGGCCATCGCCGCCGGCGCCTACGCCGTGATGCTGGGCGGGCTGTTCGCCGGCACCGAGGAAGCGCCTGGAGAAATTGAGCTCTTCCAGGGGCGCTCCTACAAGTCCTACCGCGGCATGGGATCCCTCGGCGCAATGCAGCAGGGCGCAGCCGACCGCTACTTCCAGGAAGCCGATGCGAACGTCGAAAAGTTGGTCCCCGAGGGCATCGAGGGCCGCGTTCCCTACAAGGGCCCCGTCGGCGCGGTGATCCACCAGCTCATGGGGGGGCTACGCGCCAGCATGGGCTATGTCGGCTCGAACGGCATCGACGAGATGCGCAGCCGTGCCGAGTTCGTCGAGATCACTTCCGCCGGCGTGCGCGAATCGCACGTCCATGACGTGCAGATCGTCAAGGAAGCGCCCAACTACCGCGTCGAATAGCGCCACAAGGCGCACCAGCCATGCACAAGAAGATCCTGATCCTCGATTTCGGGGCGCAATACTCGCAACTGATCGCCCGCCGCGTACGCGAGCAGCAGGTCTATTGCGAGCTCCACCCCTACGACGTTTCCGAAGCCTTCATCCGCGAATTCGATCCGGTCGGCATCATCCTCTCCGGCGGACCGAACTCGGTTTATGAAGAAGAGGCCTATCGCGCCTCGCAGGCTGTTTTCGAACTGGGCATACCGGTGCTGGGCATCTGCTACGGCATGCAGACCATGGCTGCGCAACTTGGCGGCAAGGTTGAAGGCGCGAAGAAGCGTGAGTTCGGCTATGCGGAGATCCGTGCCCGCGGCCACTCCAAGCTGCTGGAGGGCATCCAGGACAGCGTCAATGCCGAAGGCCACGGCCTGCTCGATGTGTGGATGAGCCACGGCGACAAGGTGACCGAACTGCCGCCGGGCTTCAAGATCATTGCCAGCAACGAGTCAACGCCCATCGCCGGCATGGCGGACGAGTCGCGCCGCTTCTATGGCGTCCAGTTCCATCCCGAGGTGACGCACACTATCCAGGGCAAGACCATCATCGCCCGTTTCGTGCTGGACATTTGCGGCTGCACCGGCGACTGGAACATGCCGGACTACATCGGCGAGGCCGTCGAGAAGATCCGCGCCCAGGTTGGCAATGAGGAGGTCATCCTCGGCCTCTCGGGTGGCGTCGATTCCTCCGTCGCGGCGGCGCTGATCCACCGCGCCATCGGCGACCAGCTGACCTGCGTCTTCGTAGACAACGGCCTGCTGCGTCTGAACGAGGCGGAGCAGGTGATGAAAACCTTCGCCCGCAGCCTTGGCGTCAAGGTCATCCATGTCGATGCCAGCGACCAATTCCTCGGCCGGCTGGCCGGCGTCACCGAACCCGAGCAGAAGCGCCGTATCATCGGGGCTGACTTTGTCGAAGTCTTCCAGGCCGAGGCAAAGAAACTGCCGAAAGCCAAGTGGCTGGCGCAGGGCACCATCTACCCGGACGTGATCGAATCCGCCGGCGCCAAGACCAAGAAGGCCCACACCATCAAGTCGCACCACAACGTCGGCGGCCTGCCGGAAACCCTGCATCTCAAGCTGCTGGAGCCGTTGCGCGAGTTGTTCAAGGACGAGGTGCGGGAACTTGGCGTGGCGCTCGGCCTGCCGCACGACATGGTGTATCGCCATCCCTTCCCGGGCCCCGGCCTGGGCGTGCGCATCCTGGGCGAAGTGAAGCGGGAGTATGCCGACCTGTTGCGCCGAGCAGATGCCATTTTCATCGACGAACTGCGCGCGGCGGACTGGTACGAGAAGACTTCGCAGGCCTTCGCCGTCTTCCTGCCTGTACGCTCGGTCGGCGTGATGGGCGACGGCCGCACCTACGAAAACGTGGTGGCACTGCGCGCCGTGCAGACGCAGGACTTCATGACCGCTCAATGGGCTGAACTGCCTTATGGCCTTCTGGCCAAGGTCTCCAACCGCATCATCAACGAAGTGCGCGGCATCAACCGCGTGGTCTACGACATCTCCGGCAAGCCGCCGGCGACCATCGAGTGGGAGTAGGGCGGCTCAGCCGAAACGGTTGGACAGCCGTCCCACGCCCTCGATTTCGATTTCCACCAGATCGCCTTCCTGGATCGGACCTGCTCCTAGCGAGGTGCCGCAGGCGATGATGTCGCCCGGCATCAGCGTCATGTCCCTGGACAGGAGGCTGACGATGGCGCGCGGCCGGAAGAACATGTCGGCCACCGGATAGTTCTGCTTCTCCTCTCCGTTCACCAGCGTCCTCACCGTCAGCGCGTCCGGCTCGAGGCCGGTGGCGATCAGCGGGCCGAAAGGCCCGAAGCTGTCGAAGCTCTTGGCACGGCTCCATTGCGGGAAACTGGGATCGCTGCGCAGGATTTGCCGGGCAGTGACGTCGTTCACGCAGGTGTAGCCGAAAACATACTGATCGGCCTCAGTCTCACTGACATTCCGGCAGGGCTTGCCGATGACCACGCCCAGTTCCCCCTCGAAGACCACCGGGCCAGCGTAGCCCTCAGGCCGCCGGATCGGCTCGCCATGCGCCATGAAGCAGTTGTTCGTCTTGACGAACCAGAGGGGATGCTCGGGGCGCTGCAGCTTTTCAAACTCCGCGCGAGCCGCAAAGTTGTTCCACAGGCCCAGCATCTTGGTCGGCTGGCAGGGCGGCAGAAGGGTTACCGCATCCAGGGCCAGGCGCTCACCGGTCGGATTCGCCCCGGCAAACAGGTCGCCCGAACAGACCTGGATGGTATCCTTGTCAACCATGCCGAAGCAGATCGAGTCTCGGTGTGCAAAACGCAGCCAGTGCGCCATGATTTATCCTTTCTATCCTTCCTTGTGCCACCGGAACCGGGGCATGTCATGCCAAAGGAATTGAATGCTACAACACCCTTCATGGCAGGGGGAAGCCATTCATGACTGAATCCGCAACCATGGACGAGGGCTTCATGGCCGAAGCGCTGCGCCTGGCGCGTGAAGGCGGCGCGCTGGGAGAGGTGCCGGTCGGTGCCGTGGTGGTCAAGGATGGCGAAATCATCGGGCGCGGCTTCAACGCACCGATTTCTCGCCAGGACCCGACTGCCCATGCCGAAATCATCGCCCTGCGGGATGCCGCCCGCAACTTGGGAAACTACCGCCTGCCCGGCTGCGAGCTCTATGTCACCCTCGAACCCTGCGTAATGTGCGCCGGCGCCATTATTCATGCACGAATCGCCCGGGTCGTGTTCGGCGCACGTGATCCCAAGACCGGGGCCAGTGGCAGTGTGGTGAATCTTTTTGGCGAGTCGCGCCTGAATTTCCATGCGACAGTGCAAGACGGCGTGCTTGCCCAGGAGTGCGGCGCGCTCCTGACCGGCTTCTTCGCTGCCAAGCGCGGCAGGACGGAAACCGCCTGACATGAAGATCCGCGTCTCTCTCTCCCGCCAGTCTCTGGAACTTTTCGACGACGCAGGGAAACGTCTGCGTTCCTACACGGTCTCGACCTCCAAGATGGGGCCCGGTGAGCAGCGCGGCAGCTACCGCACGCCGCGCGGTAGCCATATCGTGCGCGCCAAGATCGGTGCAGGACAACCCGAGAACGCCGTGTTCGTCCGGCGGCGGCCCACAGGCGAAATCTATTCGCGTGAGCTTGCGGACAAGCATCCGGGGCGCGACTGGATCCTGACGCGTATCCTCTGGCTCTCAGGCTGCGAACCCGGCCGCAATCGATTGGGCGATGTCGACACCATGCGCCGCTTCGTCTACATCCATGGCACACCCGACGGTACCGAGTTGGGACAGCCTGGCTCGATCGGCTGCATCCGCATGCACAACCGCGATATCGTTGAGCTTTTCGATCTTGTTCCGGCAAGAACGGCGGTGGAGATTACCGAATAGCCTGTCCGGAAGCAGAGAAAGCGAACTCGCGCCTCTCGCCTGGCGAGGCGTCCGGCAGGAATCCCTGCTCGATGAAGCGCACCCAGCCGGATCGGTCTCTCAGCAGAACGGTGGCCGAACGCGTCCCATATTGAGGCGAACGGACAAAGGCTGCGGACAACAGCCGTTCCCACTCCAGACTGACCCCGGTGCGCGGCAGCGCATCGTCCGGCGCGATGCTGTCGTCGCGCAGCAGGGCGAAAAGCGGCGCTTCATTGGGCAACGCCTGAAGGGCGCCATTCAGGGCCGACTTGCCCCGTGCAACCTTTGGCCAGGGTGTGTCGAGCAAATGGTTCGACAGGCCATACACGCCGGGCGCTAGCGCCTGCTCGCCTTCCCCGCAATTCGAAAAGCACCACAGGCCATCCGGGTCGCCGAAGATCAGATTGAAGCCGTTGTAACGATCTGCGCAAGATTCGAGCTCTGACAAATAGTCCTCGGCGGACTGGCCGCCTATCAGGAAACGTCTGACCAGTTCGCCGCGCGAAGGCGCTCCCATCGTATTCCGCGCAGGATCGCGATAGTTGGTCAGCGCGGCAAAGCGCCCGTTGCGGGTCACGCCAAGCCAGGTGCCGCCAGCCTCGAGGTCGCGTCCTGCCAGAACGTTTGGCGCATCCTCCCAAAAGTCAGCCGCTGCAGTACGGCGGGAAAAGAACTCGTCACGGTTGGCCGCCACGACCAAGGGGTAGTCCGGGTGGGCCTGCCAGGCAAGCAGGATCAGGCACATAGCCTGTGCCGGTTATTCGAGCGCGTAGGGCAGGGAACGGAATTCCAGCCGTGGGCCGTCTGCACTGCCCAGGCGCACATCGCCAGTTTCGGCACTCGACATCAGCATCGAGGCCAGCATCTCGCAACCGCCAGCAGGACTCGGCGCGGCCTCGATGACTTTGCCGCAAGACTGGTCCGGCAGATCGGGGCTGAAAAGGTCCGTGCCGGGCCGGGGGCAGTTCCCCTGGACATGCGCGCGATAGGTGCGGCGCTTGACCTTGCCGAGGTACTTCGTGCGTGCCACCACTTCCTGGCCGGGATAACAGCCCTTGGTGAAACTGACACCGCCGATCAACTCGAGGTTGGCCATTTGCGGCACAAACTCTTCCTGCGTGAAGGAAGTGATGTGCGGAATCCCCGCCGCAACCTCCAGCCAGCGCCAGCTTGTCGCGCCGACCGGTTTCGCCAGGGGGGCCAGCTGATCCCACATACGCGCTGCTGCTTCAGGCCGCAGCGCCAGTTGGTAGCGGTGCCCGTCCAGGCGGATGGCCGAACCGTCGGCGAAATGTGACACATCGAACGGCGCAGCGGGAATTTCCAGCCCCGACGCCTTGAGAGCGGCTTCGGCCCCATCGCCGGCAATGCCGAACAAAACCGTATCGGTGCTCGCATCCGTGAGCTTCACTTTCGAGCGCAGCACGTACATGCCGAGTTTCTTGAGGATCGCCGGCTGGATGTCGGCGGACAACTGCAGCAGATAATCGTTGTTCTCGCGCCAGATCAGGAAATCAGCCAGGAGGCGGCCCTTTGGGCTGCAGAACCCGCATCGCTCGGCATGATTTCGTCCGAGGTGCTGGATGTCGTTGGAGAGCAGGTTGTGCAGGAATGCCGCGGCGTCTTCGCCGGTTGCCCGGATCAGGCCGAACTGTGTCAGAGGCGCCAGCACGGTGCCGGACCCGGCAGCCGCGAGTTCGGACTGGGCATCGCCGAAATCATGCACCTGGCCAGCTTCAATGCGCGCACCACGGGTTGCGAGGAAGTTCTGCCAGTTCGAATTCATATTGTCTTCGTCCGATTGGGGGTGGGTTATTATATCTTTTTGCAGACCTGCCCCTTTTCAATCCCTGTCCGATAATGCGCTGGATGTTTCGCCTGTTCGGCCTGATGTTTGCCGCAGTGCTCCTCTTTGTTGGCTGGATGGGATATTTCGCCGTTTCGCCGATCACGCTGAAAAGCAGCCCGCTCGACTTTACGATCAAGGCGGGCAGCCCGTTGCGCAGCGCTTCGCGCCAGATCGAGGAGGCAGGATTCTCAATGCCGGCCTGGCAATTCACCCTGCTTGGGCGCGCCCTGGGCAAGGCCGCAGAAATCAAGGCGGGCAGCTATGAGGTTTCCCTGGGCATTACCCCATTGCAGTTGCTGGAAAAACTGACGCGGGGCGACGTCACCCAGGCAGAAATCGTGTTCCTGGAAGGATGGACGTTCCGGCAGCTGCGATCTACCCTCGACGCCCACCCGAATATCCGCCACGACACGGCTGGCTGGACGGAGCGTCAGATCATGGACAGGCTGGGCATAGAAGGGCCGGCCGAGGGCCGTTTTTTCCCGGACACCTATCTCTTCGCCAAGGGATCGGGCGACATCGATATTCTCAGGCGATCGCATCGGCAACTGAACCAGGTACTGCTGGCCGAGTGGGCTGGCCGCGAGCCCGGCCTGCCGTATGCGTCAGCGTATGAAGCCCTGATCCTGGCTTCGATCGTGGAAAAAGAAACCGGTCAGTCCCGGGACCGCGCGCAAATCGCCTCCGTTTTCATCAACCGGCTGAAAAAAGGCATGTTGCTCCAGACGGACCCCTCGGTGATCTACGGTCTGGGCGATACGTTCGACGGCAACCTGCGCAAACGCGACCTCTTGGCGGATGGTCCCTACAATACCTACACGCGGCCCGGCCTGCCGCCAACACCCATCGCCATGCCCGGCCTGGCCTCGATCCATGCAGTGCTGCATCCAGCAAGAACCGAGATGCTGTATTTCGTCGCGCGCGGCGACGGCTCCAGCCAGTTCTCCCGCACGCTGGACGAGCACAATCGGGCCGTGGCGAAATACCAATTGCGAAAAGGGAATTGAATGCGCGGCAAATTCATCACGCTGGAAGGCATCGACGGGGCAGGGAAGAGCACCCATCATGCCTGGCTCATCGATTTCCTAAAGCGTCAGGGCAGGGAGGTCGTCGCTACCCGGGAGCCCGGCGGGACGCCGCTCGGGGAAAAACTGCGCGCCTTGCTGCTGTCCGAACCCATGCACATCGAAACGGAGGCGCTGCTGATGTTTGCCGCTCGACGGGAGCATCTCGACAAGTTGATCCAGCCGGCTTTGGCAGCGGGAAAATGGGTGGTTTCAGACCGGTTTGCCGATGCCTCCTATGCCTACCAAGGCGGCGGAAGAGGGTTGGCACCGGAGAAGATCATGGCGCTGGAAAGCTGGGTCCAGGCAGGCTTTCAGCCCGATCTCACGATTGTTTTCGACCTTCCCACCGAAATTGCTTGTGAGCGACTGGCAAAAACCGGAAATGCGCCGGATCGTTTCGAGAAGGAAACGCAGGAATTTTTTGAACGCGTCAGGAACACCTACCTGCAGCGGGCAGGCGCCGAACCCGGCCGCATCAAGGTAATCGACTCCAGAGAGAGTATATCGAATATACAGAAATTACTTGAAAATATAATTGTATCATCATAATTATAATGATTTATTCTTGGCACAACGAACATTGGAATAGACTTGTCGAGCAGGCTGATCGCCTGCCGCACGCACTTCTTCTTGCTGGCCCACAGGGGGGCGGCAAAATGGATTTTGCGCGAGCCTTGGCAGCCAGACTGCTATGCGAGACGGCCGGCGGGACTGCGGAGGCTTGCGGGAAATGTCCCTCCTGCACCTGGTTTTCCGCTGGCAATCACCCTGACTTCAGGCTGATTGAGCCGGGTAGCGACGAACTCGACGGTGCAGATGACGATACTGAACCGACCACCCAAAAGAAGAAGTCAGAGCAGATCCGCATCAATCAAATTCGCGCCCTTGACGATTTTCTTGGCATCGGCACCCACCGCCAAGGAGCCCGCATCATCCTTATCCAACCAGCCGAGGCAATGAATCAAGCAACTGCAAATGCACTTCTTAAAATGCTTGAAGAACCATCTTCAAGTACATTGTTTATATTGATAACTAATAACAAGAGAAGGCTATTGCCGACGATACTCAGCCGGTGCCAAACACTTAACTTTCCCAAACCCTCAGTCTCCCAAGCATTAGCCTGGTTGCGCGAATCCCGTACCCCACATGCCGAGGATCTGCTGGCCCACGCCGGCGGCATGCCGCTGGCTGCCATTGGGGAAGCCGTGAACTGGGAACGTCTGGATGGCTTTTATCGGGATTTGGCACAACTTGAACTTGCAGGTCCCGTGACGATCGCCGGACGTTGGGAGTCCTGGCTGAAGGAAAACAAAGACGGTGAAGCCTCAATCGATAGGCGCACGCTGGTAATCTGGATGCAAAAATGGGTGTTCGATCTGGTCATCATGAAACTATGTGGCCTGGCGGTTTTTCATGCCCATAAATTGCAGGAAGTTCGCGCAGCCGCGGGCCGGGCTTCAATAACGGCTTTAATTGACTGCTACAATGAGTTGCTGCGGATTAAAGCGGTGTCACAACACCCCTTGAATCCTCGACTGTTCCTGGAAGACATGCTGTCTCGCTATGCACGAGCAGCCTTGAGTGGGAGATAACAGACTTCATGTCAGAGCCTGCCAAACCCCAACCCGTAGGCGCCCGCCCAAGCGTCCTCTCATTAAATATCAACTCAAAATCAGCGCTTTATGCTGCATACATGCCATACCTCAAGCGTGGTGGCATCTTTGTTCCAACCGCCAAGCCCTATGCCATCGGCGATGAGGTATTCATGTTGCTGTCGCTGATGGACGAGCCTGGGAAACTGCCCATAGCCGGCTCGGTTGTTTGGGTTACCCCGGCCGGCGCCCAGAACAACAAGACGCAGGGTATTGGAGTTCAATTCAGCGAAGACGAATCCGGACAGGCAGCCAAGCGCAAGATTGAAACCATCCTGGCCGGTTACCCTGCCGGCCGACAGACCCATACCATTTAGCAGTGTTGCAGTCTGATGTTGGTTGATTCGCATTGCCACCTTGATTTCCCTGAACTCGCCGGCAGAATCGACCAAGTCCTCGATTCTATGAGAGATGCCGGTGTTGGCGCAGCGCTATGCATTGGCGTCAGCCTGGAAAAGTTGCCGGATGTGCTTTCTCTAGCCGAGCAACACATGAATCTTTTTGCATCGGTTGGCGTTCACCCCGAACATCAGGAGGGTACCGAGCCGGATGTAGCGGCCCTGGTTCGCTATGCTCAGCACAAACGTGTCATAGGGATTGGCGAAACCGGACTTGATTACTACTGGCATAAAGATCGACCGGAATGGCAGCGGAAGCGTTTCCGGGTTCATATCAGAGCGGCCAAGGAATCCGGCAAGCCATTGATTATTCACACCAGAGATGCCGCCGAGGACACCCTGAAAATCATGCGCGAAGAGGGCGCCGAATCGGTGGGGGGTGTAATGCATTGCTTTACGGAAACCTTGGCCGTGGCTGAGAGTGCAATCGCCCTCGGTTTTCATATTTCGTTTTCTGGAATTGTTACCTTCAAGAACGCCAAGCAACTCAAGGAAGTCGCAAAATCCATCCCTCTGGACCGCATATTGGTGGAAACTGATTCGCCGTATTTGGCTCCCGTACCGTATCGCGGCAAGATCAACGAACCGGCTTATGTCCGCCATGTGGCAAGCGAAATCGCGAACCTTAGAGGCTTGGACATCAAGTTGGTAGAACAGATCACGACAGCTAATTTCTGCCGCTTATTCAAGGTTGCAATCAATTGACTACATTGGCTTTATTTCTAATCAGGAGAGCGGCAAGGACTGCGGCGCTTGGCCTGGCGCTGCTTATCTCTGCCGGTGTCGCTTCTGCCGGCATTTATGAAGACTTGCTGTTGGCTATCGAGAATGACGACACACGGACCGTCACCTCGATTCTGCAGCGTGGAATGGATGTCAATACCGTCGACAAGTCGGGGAATTCCCTGCTGATGCTGGCGGTACAAAAAGGGAATGTCGAACTTGTGCAATTCCTAATAGACCATCGTGCGCGTGTGCGGGTAAGGAATCAATATGGAGACACGCCCTTGATGTTTGCTGCCTTGAAGGGGCATCTGGAGATTGTGAAACTTCTGGTGGCGGCCGGGGCTGAAATCAATCACACAGGATGGACGCCTTTGGCTTATGCCGCTTTCGATGGGCACAAAGAAGTCGTCGAGTACTTATTACACAAAGGCGCCGATGTCGATGCTCTGGTACCCAACCAGGCTACTGCGCTGATGCTCGCGGCAAAGAATGGTCACCTGGAAACGGTCAAGTCGCTGCTCAAGGCACATGCCGACACAGATATTCGCACCTCAGGAGGGGGGACCGCATTGAAGTGGGCAAACGAAGGCGGCCACAGAGAAATCGTCGAATTGCTTAGGGAGGCTGGAGCAAGGGAATAGTCGGAACAAAATGCAGTGCAGTCATTTGGCTTCATTGGTTATTGTATTCGTATAATCTGTATTATGTAAAATACGAAGGAGGGTTACGGCCCTAGTTCGAGCCGCAATTGGGAGCTGTAGGCCGCCAACCTTAGCGCTGCGTGCCGGTTTCTGAGGTTAGCCAAGTGCCGGCACAACAACCGGACCTCCTCACCATCAACGCCTGCCTCGAGCAGGCGTTTTCTTTCAGCTGCGATCTGGCGGTAGAGCTTACGCCTTCTCGCCTGGTCGCGGGGACCGTAACACCGGAGCAGCCAATACAGGTTCGCCAGCCGGGAAGCCCAATCCGGCATGGAATAGTACATAAGCCAACTCTTATTTTTATTCGAGTTCGGCCTATGATAGCAGCATCAGAATGTTTCACAATGCGGAACATTAGCAGCGTAAACGTCATTAATGTCGTCTACTTTACGTGTTACTGGGACGTAAAGCCGTCGCCGCGCCGGCGGTGCGGTGCGCGCCTGCGGCGCGCTCCTCCCGCCTGGCGCGGCTGCAACCCTGCCCGGCTTCATCCTACCAACCCTCAGCGACAGATCCTGACCTGGTCGCAGATCCTCGGCCAGATCCGGGCGGCCCGGCTGCGCCGGCCAGGCTCATCGTGCTGCGCATGGCACTGCGTTGCCACCCTGCGGGCTCGATCCCTGCCGCGCTCCCAGGGGGCTGAGCTCAACCCCCTGCCGCCTGGCGCACCCCCGAGCGCCGCACCAGCTGGGCCGGAGCGGTTGTCGTGAGGAACAGGCCCGCCAGATGCGGCGGGCAACAGCGGCCGCTGCCGCGCCCATCAGCCGGGCTTGCGCCCGGTGGCCTTCCTTTGCCTCAACCGCGGCGCGCCGCACCCGTCCAGAGTCCTCGCCCACAGCCCGCCGGAGCCAGCTCAGGCAAGCACCGCGCCAAGCGGCGGGGCTTTCGCGGCATAAACGCCCGGCCGGTGATGCTGGCCGGGCATTTATTCCACGACCCCGAAACCCCGCCTGTCACGCCGCTTGCCTTACGGAAATGACGAAGGCGCTTCGCGCCGGGGCGGGCTGCTTTGTGGGGCGAGAACTCAGGACGGATGCGGAGCAGAAGCCCCGCAGCCCAGGCAAAGGAAGGAAGAACAAACGCCGGGGCTCGAATCTAGGCCAGATGTGGATAACTGCAAAGGAGCCAAACCATGAATGCACAACGTTTCGCAGGAGAAAACAGCACGGTGAAGATGATCCCAACCGAGTTAGTCAGAGCTTTGCCGCAAGTCAGAACCACTTTCAAGGAATCGAGCATTGCCGAGCTGGCAGCCGACATCGAGGCACACGGTGTTTTGCAGCCGCTGGTGGTACGACCGGATGGCAAAGGCTATACGGTCATCATCGGAGAGCGACGGCTGCGCGCCATCCAGAAGCTCAACGCTCCTTTTGTGCCGGCCATCGTGGCGGAAATCAAGGAAGCGGAACGCGAGGAGATCCAACTGATCGAAAACATCCAGCGCGAAGATTTGAGCGCCAAGGATCTGAGCGGCTCCATTCACAAGCTCTGGAAGAAACACAAGTCCGTCGCCAAGGTCGCCCAGGTCTGCAACAAGTCGAAATCATGGGTATCCAAACGTTTGGCTATCGCCCTCGAGGTCGGAGCGCTGACGGTGCAGCTGCTCGATGCGAACATCAAGGACGTGGAATTACTCTATGCCTTCTCGATGCTGGAGAAGGCCGACGATCAACGCGCCCGCGCCCTGCTCCCGGACATTCTGGAGAAACAAAAGGGACGTAAGGACGTGCAATCCGAATTGCAGATCGCTCTAGGGAAAAAGGCCGACGGCAAGGCGGAGGAGGAGGAAGAAGACAGAAATTTAGACCTCTTCGACACCCCTGCAGTCGCCACCGATCGGAATAAAAATGATACTGAAATCAAGCTTGAAGCCGCAATGAATGCCCTTCGAGCCGTCGCCAGACAGGCAAAAAAGCGATCAGACGGAAAATGTTGGATTCTGTCGAATGCAGCAATGATCGAGCTTCAAGAAGACATCACGAAGATCGAAACCGATCAATCATGACGACGCAACTCAGAAAACCGGTCACGCGACGCACCGAGGACACCATCCGCGACGGCAGCAAGCGCCGGCGGATGGTGGTCACGCTCTATCCGAACAGCACCATCGGGATCCGACCGGAACGGACCAGACGGGAGGAACTGATCCCGCTGGAAACCGTCTGGTGGCATGCCCTCAAGGCCCGAGTTACGGCAGAACGAGAAGCCAAGCGAAAGAACCGGAAAAAATAGCGGTTTCGCATGCGAAACACGTTTGCGCTACACTACCCGACCAGGAGATTCAACCATGACCGAGAACATCGAAAACCTGATTCTGGAACACTTGAAGAAGATCGTGGATGTCACCGGGACGGGCAAGCGCAGCTTGACCGGCTCCGGTGGACAGCAGGGTTCGGCGTCTGCCGGCCCGGAGAAAGGAGACTGAGATGGAAGCAGGAGAATGGCTGGCCCGATGTGCTGCACGATACATGGAGTGTGGCGGCCTGGGCGAAGTAACGGCCAAACAGGCTGCGCTGGCGTGTCAGGAAGGAATTGATCCATCCGACCACGGCGGCTTCGCGGACGACCCAGAGGGAGCGGCAGACGAGGACATGAGCTACTGGACGGACGACGGCGACGAATGAAGACGCCGAACCAGGCCGAACAGACCGCCGCCAGGGAGCGCGACGCGGAGATCCTCACGCGCCTGGCCAGCATCGAAAACGGCTTGGCGCGAATCTCGCGAGACGAGGCGTTGACCTACACCGAACTGGTGCAGGACCGGCACGTTGTCGACAAGCTCAAGGAACGCATCGAGCGCATCGAGCGGCGCCTGGAGCTGAGCCAGTAGGATCCTGCGCCTTCAAAACAAACCCGGCCTTGCGCCGGGTTTTTTATTTAAGGTCAGAGGTTCGAGGCGAACTTAGGATTGGTCGAGGGGCCACCACCATCCGGCTTTGGGCTCGGGGATAGCGTATTGGGCGCAGGAGCGGCAATTACACCACCGACCGGGGTTTGCCCTTGGTCGGGACGTATCTGAGCTTGCTGCGCCTCGGTCACACGGCCTCGAGTATCTTCAACGGGCCAGCCCGAGGCGATGACGCGACGAGATCCTTTCTGCAGGATGGCCAGACCGCCATCGGTTGAGATCATGACAAGCCAGCCGAGGCCCTGAAGCTGAACAAAGCTTAGTCGCTCTTTGACACCCAAATCAGTATCGCGCCACTCAATGAAGCCGACCGCCCTCCCCTCGCCACGGACGGAGCCGCCGAGGCGAATTCTGTATTTGCTGTTCAGATCATCAATGAAATCGGCAGGCTCAGAGATCGGGGCCGACTGGCCCATTGTTACGGAGCGCAGATCAGCAGGCACCCCCTGCCGGTATTCGACCTGTGCCAGCTCACCGGGCTTGGTATCGACCTTGAACGATTCAGGCTTGGGCTTTTCCTTGACGGCTTGCTTTTGCGCTTTCTCGTTGAGGTTTCCAGCGAGGCCACCGGAGAAGGCCCAGACGACATAGACCAACGCAGCTAGTGCAGCCACGCCGTATAGAGGGAGCCACTTGCGGAATACCTTCGAGCGGAAGATGTTGGCGCGATCATCGGCATAGGTCGCCTTGTTCTCCGTGCCTTCGCTATGGCTTTTATAAGTGCCGAAATAGCGATCATCGTATTTTTCATCGCCTCGGCTAACTTCACGGAATTTGACGTTGCCGCGATTGTCGGGGGCACCGTGATACATGATCCACTTGTACTCGTTCGCCTTGCCGACCACATCCTTTTTGATGAACGTCACTTTGCGATTGACGCGGTTCACCCACGATGAATGCACGTCTTTAAGAAGCTGGCCCATCAACAGCACATCGTGGCCATGGTGGCCATGTTCGGCGATCCACTTCAACAACTCAGGCGCGAGCTTTGCGCGGCCAGCCTGCCAATAGTTTTGCGCCTCGTCGATAACGATTAAGGAATCCTTCGAGAATTGCTGATCCGGCAGCTTTGTGCATTGTTCCTCGGTCAGCGGTAAGAGAAGTTCCCGGCAACGCTCTTCATCGATGCCCGCTAGCTCGGCTATCTGCTTATGCTCGATCCCATCGAGCCGTGCATAAACAATGCGGCCCTTCGAAAGGGCCGTAATAATGTGATCCTTCATTGCCGCGTAACTTTTACCTGAGCGCGGCATGCCCTCATGGAAAATAATCATGACATCACCACTGACCGAGAGTGAACAACTTGCGGAGAAGATGAAAGCTCACGCCTGCTGCGATGATGGCCATAGCCTCAGGAAGCCGCGCCTGGCCGATGACATAGAGCGCATATGGAGGAAGGCCGGAAAGCAGGCTTGAGAAACTGACGGTAGAGAAGAACGATGGCGCGGGAATGCTTGCAATCAGATCGCCTAGCGGGCCGAGAACCAGATCGAGCACCCATACGACCGCATCGTTGACCAGTTCCTTGATCGTCTCGAAAACGCTCTTTACAAGCTCGACGATCCACTCCGTGATTTTTTCTAGCCACTTGTCCATTTTTTTTCCTCAGAGAATTGCAATACGGAATGCGACCCACGCAGCAGCGAGCATCACGCCGATCCCCAGAACGGAATAAACAAGCTGAGCCGTGGAACCGCACAGAACAGAATCAATGTCTATATTGAACGACTGACCCCAACCGACCGCGATCTGCGCATTCATGCCGCCGCAGGCACCACCCGGCACACTGATATTGAAGAAATTGGACGCACCAGAGTAGAACGGCGCGTTTTGTATCTTGCCCCGGAAATCGCTTAGAACATTTCCGACCGTGCGTGACTCCGGCGTATACAAGTCACTCGTTCCCGCCGGCGATCCCGCCTCAATTTCCTGACACATCGGAGAATCAGGATTCTTTTTGCAGAAATCGTCAGTTTGATCTTCGCCCGGCGGCGGTGTCGTCGTTGTCGTTGTAGTGCTGTTTCCGTTCGGCTGCGTCGTCGTCGTCGTTGTCGTCGTTGAGCCGTCCGGGTTCGTCGTCGTCGTTGTCTTGGTCGTCGAGCCGTCCGGATTTGTCGTGTTGTCGGTTTGCGTCGTCGTTGTCGAGGGAGGCGCAGGAGACGTATTCGCAGGCTGACCAGTCGTTGCATCAATACACACGGGCTTGCCGTTGATCGTACCGTAGTACTGATTAGGACCACAGGTATCGGGCGGGAGGGAGGATTGCGCACCCGGCGTAGCCGTACCGCCCGAGCACGTGTTAGATGGGCCGAGATATTGCCACGTGCCACGCGCATAGTATTGCGTCTGGCCTCCTACGATGGCCTGTCCCGCCGGCGCATATCCGTTGAACGCTACGAGACAGTTGCCCGCACAAGTCACACCCGGAAAGCTTGCATTAGGAGAGGACCCCATCAGGAACCAGCCAGAGGATTGCGGCGTGCCAGCAGCAGGACACGGAGCCGAGCAAGAGCCGTTGCCATCGTAAGTCTCACCATCAGGACAAGAGGCTGTCCGCGTCGCTGGACCTCCATAAGCCCCAATCAATCCCAACTGCGCGCCGCATTTCTGAGCATCAACACATTGAGCACGGCAAGAAGCCTGCTGACCCGAAGCGTTGTACGTGTAATGAATTGAATGGTGCACCCATCCAGCACTGCCAGCACCGGACGCAGCAAACTGTTGCGCGCAATGCGCCTCAGGTTCCTGAGGACTCCAGGCTGACCATTGAGGCGTGGAGGCATGCGCCAACGTGTAGTAACCGCCGAGAAGCACCCCGACGAGAAGTGCGAGAACGTTCCGCAGCAGCCTATTCATGGACAGCAAATATGAAAGCAACAAGACCCGCTGAAAGCAGGCCGGAAAGGAACATGAGGACGGCCCAGATCATCAGCTTTCCCAGTCGTCGGATTCCTCGACAGAGATATCCATGCCGTAGCTACTCGGGCAGATATGTTCATTCTCGTCAGGATCAACATCGAACTGATAACCGCATTCCCGGCATTCGGCTTCCATATTTTTTTCCCCTCTCAGAAAATAAAAAAAAGCGCGGGGAGCTTGCACCCCCCGCACCCTCGCTTAGCGGAAGAAGCCCGCCAGCTTGTTGCCAGCCCACTTGGCGACGTTCGGGCCGACCTTCAAAGCAGCCATGGCGATGATCGCCGCAGCGACGGTAGTAACGTCCACCGCAGACGTGATGGCGGAAAGGTCCATCGTTTGTTACCTCCAGATTGAGAGAATTTTCCCGACCGCCCACGCCACCATTGCTAGCGTCATGGGGACTAAAAAGCCCGCCTGCCACGCGGCCGAGAGTTCCCCGGCAGACGGTATTGCAAACACGGATTGAAGACTCGCGCTTTGGAATTCCTGCGGCGTGAGCGCAACGAACTGGCAAGTGCTGTAATCGGGTGGAGACGGAATCACGACGCGGAGATCGTCCGCGCCCTGCGCATCCGCCCCGATGTACAGGCAGAGAGGCATTTAGGCCGCCTGTTTCGCTTGCGAAACGGCTTTGCTACCCTGCCCCGCTCCATCCGGCCGGCCGGCCGGATTCGCCGGGTCGATCAGTGGCCGGATATCGAGCAGAATCTCCGACTTTTCGCCACGGCCATCGGTCTGAGACTCAATAACCAGCTCGGCGCTGAAGGGCGTTTCCAAATGCTGGATACGCTTGACCACTTGCGCATTGCTGCAGCGGTAGGGCTGTGAGGCGTAACCTCGGGCGTAGCCCTTGCCACCACCGGTGCTCTCCTTATCACTGCCCTTGAGGGCGCTCTCAAGAAAGATGGTGCCGCTGTCGATGACTTTGCCGTCATCCATGGTTCCGACGAACCACTTGAAGCCGGTAACTTTGCCGCGCCCGATCATTTCCATTTGAATCTCCTTTTCATGTTATGGGCTATGAGGCACTTCCACGGTCGCCCGTCCGTGCGCCTAGAAACTTAGCCGTACTTGCGCCGATACCACTCCGGCGCAACCAATGCGGTCGGATTGATTTCCTTGTGCTTGATGCGCGTGCGCAGATGCTCGACCTTGCAGGCCGTAGCGATATCAATGCCGTATACGAGCAGCGCGCGGCGATGGCGCTGGAAAGTACGCACCTTCATGCTCGAAGACAGATCCACACCATCGCGCCAATCCTTGGCCGTCGCCCGGAAAGGCATCGGAATTTCGTTGAAGTCATCGAAGGGAACCTTGTCGGTCAAGACCAGTTGCGAGCGATGACGGTAGAGTTCGACGAGGTTTGACATGCTTGTACCTCCTAGATAGCGGAAGCCGTTTTGCGTGAGGAAGCGGGTTTTGAGCGTCAGTTCGTGACGCCCTACTCCGACTTCCTCGACGTACTTCAAAACGTCTTCCGGGACAAAGTGACGCTTGACCTTGCGCTGCATTTCTTTCAGCTTGTCGTAGAACTTTTCATAGACGTACTTGCTGCCCTCTCCCCAATGCACCGTACCGCCATCGGGAGAGACGCCGACCTTGAGCCGGCCTTTCTGGTTAGTGGCGAGCCAGCCCATGAACCAAGAGAGGTTGTCGCGGCCGAAGAGGGCGTAGTTCTTCGTCAGATCGATGCGGGTATTGATTGCGCCGGTCCAACTCATGAAAAGGTCGCCGGCGTAGGAAAACATTTCGCCCTTGGTGAAGGGCGGCAGGTTGAAGCTTTGCAGGACCTGGTTCCAGCGGTGAACGCACTCTTCGTAGCTGTAGCCAAAGAGATTGTCAGGACGGCGGAAGCGGCCGATGTTGCCGGAGGCCTCGACGGTGAAGCCGTCGCACCGCAGACGCAGCTTGGTGCCGAAGCTGCCTTCATGTTCCATCGCTCGATGCGTTGTCCATTCAACGTTGCCGTCTTCGTCAACCGACCAGACACAGCCTTTGTTGATAGTGGGCAGACCGCCCTCAGGATGAACCTGTTTCATGGAGAGGTAATCGACGAAGACGGGCTGTTCCATGCTTTACATCGGCCAGTAGACGCCGAAGCAGCGGCCGGAGAGTGCGACCTGACGGCCGCGATAAGGACAGCCACGGAGACCGGGCATCTTGATTGCCCATCGGACCAGGTGAAGGGGGACGCGCTGGACGATCATGCGGCCCTCAACACCAGATGGCAGGCTGATCGAGCTGTAGGCAGCCCCTGAGCGTTCTCGAAGGGACAGGACCCGCTGCAACTCACACGAACGGGACCGCCCTTCGTCTGTTCCCGTTTCGCATGCGAACAATGCCCCGCTGCGTAGAGCGACTGCTGCCATTCGGAAGCACGTCGAGAGTCAGCCAGCAAGTGACGGCCAAGACCTCCCGGCGAGAGGACACCCAAAGCGATTTCCTCGAAGTCCTCGGGGGTCAGCCGGGCAGCTTCTTCGGCCTTCCGGATTTGAGCCAGGTCGGCTATATGGCGATTTGCCTTCACAGCGACCCCGATGCACGTTCAACCAGTTGCCGGAGACCTTCGACAGATCTGCGAGCGCCGATGTAGGTGTCTCGGGCGGCGTTTTTCATGACCCGGTACAGGAGATACCGGCCTTGCATCGAGACGATGCGCAGGCCGTGTTCCTTGGCCATTACTTGGGCTTCGTGGTACTGCTGACGGCCTGAATGACGGCGCATTGATCTCCCCTGCCCTTCTGTCAAAATGACGGGTTCATCAACAGAAAATGGAGCTCGCTATGAAGTGGCTGTTGTTTCTTGTGCTGCTTGCTCTTGCCGTGCTTGTTATTGCAGCGATGACGAAGAAAAGAAGGGACACATCGAGCGATGAAAACCAGCCTTGGCCCTACTACGCCAAAAAACCGCTGTCTGCCATTGAGCAAGTGATGTACTACCGGCTGGTTGAAGCAATGCCTGATTGCATCGTCCTCGCTCAGGTTCAGTTGTCGCGAGTGATCGGAGTCAAGAAGGGTGCAGGACCGGGAAACTGGCTGAATCGAATCAACCAAAAGAGCCTTGACTATGTGGTTTGTATGAAAAACGCTGCGGTAATCGCAGCTATAGAGCTCGATGACTCGACGCACGAACGAGAAGACAGAATGAAGAGCGACCAAGACAAGGAGCGCGCACTGTCGTCGGCCGGCGTGAAACTGATCAGATGGCAGGCTAAAAGCCTGCCTGATGTTGAAACGATCCGAAAAACCTTTACGAGCTAACTGCACAGCGATCCCCTTGCACGTCTGCCCCTTATGGGGCATGATTCTTTCGCCTGCGAGCATTCTTACTCACGTAAGAATCTTACAGATGCAAGAATACTTACAACCGACAGAATGTCAAGAGGGTGGTTATGAAATCCCTAAAATACCTAGACGCCCTGATAGAAAGAAAAGGATTTAAAAACGATAGGCAGCTCGCACTGCACTTAGGCTGGAGCTCAGGAATCATGACTATGTACCGCCAAGGAAAGCGCGTCATGAGCGAAGAGCAATGCCTACAAATCGCCCGAGAACTGGGCATGGAGAACCCCCTACCGATCATCGCGGCAGCAGGTATCGACCGCGCAGAGAAGACCGGTCAGAAGTCGCTTTGGGAAGTTTTTACGAAGGCGACGAGCCTTAGCCCCCTGGCCGTCGCCTTAATGGTCGGTGTCACTACGATAGTGACACCTTCGCCTGTTCAGGCCGCACCAGACTTGATACGGCCGGTGAATGAATCTGTATTATGTTAAATTATTCCAAAGGGTGCCGGCAAGACTTACCTTAAATTGCAAATGCTGGGGACGGATCAGCTTTGATGGTGCCCGGAGCCGGAATCGAACCGGCACGCCATTGCTGGCTAGGGATTTTAAGTCCCTTGCGTCTACCAATTTCGCCATCCGGGCGAGGAAAGGAACGAAACGTAAAGGATGGAGGCGGGGGTCGGAATCGAACCGGCGTAGACGGCTTTGCAGGCCGCTGCATAACCACTTTGCTACCCCGCCGCGGAATATCCGGGCTTGATGAAGCTAAAAGGGGAAAACGCAGTTGGCTACGCTTTCCCCGGAAATCTGGAGCGGGAAAGGAGTCTCGAACTCCCGACCTCAACCTTGGCAAGGTTGCGCTCTACCAACTGAGCTATTCCCGCGGAACAGGCGAGCATTATAGCGACGCTGCCCGGGGTGTCAAGCTTCCCTGCCCTATCCTCACGCCCTTTCCACGATGTGCGGCCACGCCATTCGCAAGTAATAAATCATGGACCACAAGGTGAGTGCGGCTGCTAGATAGATCAACCACGTTCCTACACGCTGCGGCTCGAATAGCGCCATCGGATCATGATAGAGCAGCATGGGAATGGCGACCATCTGGCTGGCTGTTTTCACCTTGCCCAGGAAGGACACCGCGACGCTTCGCGAGGCACCGATTTTGGCCATCCACTCGCGTAACGCGGAAATGGTGATTTCCCGGCCAATGATGATGAAAGCAACGATTGTATCCGCACGGTCCAATTGGACCAGCATGATCAAGGCCGCCGCAACCATCAGTTTGTCCGCCACAGGATCGAGGAACGCACCGAATGCCGAAGTCTGCTTCAAGGTGCGCGCCAGATAACCGTCCAACCAATCGGTCATGGCTGCCACGATGAAAATGGCCGTCGCTGCGAGGTTTTGCTCGTGTGGCGCCAGCCAGTCGTGGTGAATGTAGAAAACACCGACGAAAAGCGGGATCAGGAGGATGCGGCCCCAGGTCAGCAGGTTGGGAATGTTGAGTGGCATCGTCCGGTCTCTTCGCGGTCAGTGCAGCTGATTGTAAATCTCTTCAGCCAGTTTGCGGCTGATGCCGTCTACTCGACACAAGTCTTCCACCGTAGCCGACTTGACGCCCTGCAAGCCGCCGAACTGCGCCAGGAGGCGCTTGCGCTTGGCCGGCCCGACGCCGGGAATGTCTTCCAGGCTCGAGCGGTTGCGCACTTTCGCACGGCGGGCGCGGTGGCCGGCGATGGCGAAACGGTGTGCCTCGTCGCGGACCTGCTGGATGAGGTGCAGGGCCGGATCGTTCGCCGGCAGGTTCAACGGCTCGTCCGTGCCCGGCAGGAGCAGCGTTTCCAGGCCGGGCTTGCGTTCCTCGCCTTTCGCCACGCCGACCGCCGGCAGGTCGGCGAGGCCCAGCTCGGCGAGGATGTCACGCGCGGCGCCCACCTGCCCCTTGCCGCCGTCGATCAGGATCAGGTCCGGCCGCACGCCCTCCCCCGCCGCGACTTTTTCGTAGCGGCGTTCCAGCGCCTGGCGCATCGCGGCGTAGTCGTCTCCGGGTGTGATGCCGGCAATGTTGTAGCGCCGGTATTCGCCCTTTTTCATGGCGCCGTCTACGCACACCACGCAGGAGGCGACGGTGGCCTCGCCCAGGGTGTGGCTGATGTCGAAGCACTCGATGCGCCGCAACGGTTCGGCTGCGCCGAGCACGTCTCGCAAGCGCTCGAGACGGCCCTCGGCATTGGCCTTCAGCATCGCCTGCGCTTCGATGGCATGGCGGGCATTTTTTTCCGCCATCGCCAGCCAAGCGCGCTCCATTTCGTGGCGCGGCCGCTGCAGGGCGACGGCATGGCCTGCCATTCCTCCCAGGATGGCCTCGCATTCCGCGTCCACGTCGAGATTGACGAGCACGCGAGGCGGCGCCGGATGGTCGGCGTAATGCTGCTCGAGGAAGGCCGTCAGGGCTTCCTCGGGCGCGCAGTCCTGGGCATTCTGGGGAAAGTGCGCCTTGTCGCCCAGGTGCCGCCCACCGCGCACCATGGCGTGGTTGATCACCAGCATGCCGCGCTCCGCCACGGCGGCGACGATGTCGACGTCCTCCTCGCGCGCGCTTTCGACGTACTGCCGGTGCAGCACCTTCTGCAGGGAGCGGATCTGGTCGCGCAGCGCCGCCGCCTTCTCGAAATGCAATCGGTCGGCTTCCGCCTGCATGGCCTCGGTCAACCGCTCGATGACTTCGCCGTGCCGGCCCTTGAGGAACATCTCGGCCAAGCGCACGTCGGCGGCATAGTCGGCCTCGGTGATCAGACCGACGCAGGGCGCGCTGCAGCGGCCGATCTGGTGCAGCAGGCAGGGCCGCGAGCGGTTCTGGAACACCGGGTTCTCGCAGGTGCGCAGCAGGAAGACGCGCTGCAGCAGGTGGATGCTCTCGCGCACCGCCTGCGCGTTGGGAAACGGCCCGAAGTAGCGCGCGCCCTTGTCGAAGGCGCCGCGATGAAAGGCGATGCGCGGGCAGGCGTCGGCCGACAGCTCGATGTAGGGATAGGACTTGTCGTCGCGGAAGAGGATGTTGAACTTCGGCGCCAGGCGCTTGATGAGGTTGTTCTCGAGGATCAGCGCCTCGGCCTCGGAACGGGTGGCGGACACCTCGACGCTGGCCACCTGCCCGACCATGAGCCGGATGCGCGGGCTCAGGTTGGTCTTCTGGAAGTAGGAGGCGACGCGTTTCTTGAGGGCCTTGGCCTTGCCGACGTAGAGCACGCGGCCCTCGGCGTCGAGCATGCGGTAGACCCCGGGTTCCTCGGGCAGGGAACGGATCAGGGCCTTGCTGTCGAACATGGTCAGAGATCGCTGCGGATGGCGTCGAAGACGGCGTGGAAACCCGCCTCGGTCAATCGGCCCGTCTGCGTGTTGTAGCGGCTGCAGTGATAGCTGTCGTGCAGGATGCGCCCGTCCGGCAAGACGTGGCGGGCGCCGTGGGCGAACTTGCAGGCGCTGCGCTTCAAAGTCAGCGCCTGCAGCACGGCGTTGTGCGCCACCAGGCCCAGCGCCAGGATGACGCGCGCTTCCGGTGCGGCGGCCAGCTCGGCGGCCAGGTAGCGGTTGCAGGTCTTGATTTCGCCCGTTTCCGGCTTGTTCTCCGGCGGCACGCACTTCACGGCGTTGGTGATGCGGCAGCCGCTGAGTTGCAAGCCATCGTCCGCCGAGACGGACTGCGGCCGGCTGGCGTAGCCGAAACGATGCAGGGTGGAATACAGCAGGACGCCGGCGTAGTCGCCGGTGAACGGCCGCCCGGTGCGGTTGGCGCCGTTGTAGCCCGGCGCCAGGCCGACGATGAGCAGGCTCGCTTTGGGATCGCCGAAAGGCGGCACAGGACGTGCGAAATAGCTGGGCTGCGTGCGGCGGCAATCCGCGAGGAAGCCCGCCAGGCGCGGGCAGGCGCGGCATTCGAGCAGCGTCGTCGCGGTCGCCGGCATGCCCTACTCCTTCACCGCCTCGAGCATCGCCAGCGCCTGCCGGTAGGCGGGCTCGCCCTGCAAGGCCTCGAGGGACAGCGCCGGCGCGGCAGGCAGCAGCTTCTCCAGCCGTCTCGCGGAGACGGGGTCGTGCTGCGGCCGCCACTCACGCAGCAGCAGCAGCGCCGCGTCCGGGTTGTTGCACACCAGCACCATGTCGCAGCCGGCAGCGAGGGCGGCATCGGCGCGCTCGACGAAGCCGCCGGCGACGCTGGCGCCCTCCATCGAGAGGTCGTCGCTGAAGATGACGCCGTCGAAGCCGAGCTCGCCGCGCAGCACGTAGCGCAGCCAATAGGAGGAGAAGCCGGCCGGGCCAGGATCGAGGTTCTCGTAGATGACGTGCGCCGGCATGACGGCGGCGAGATCCATCTTGCGGTGGGCACGGTAGGGCGCAAGGTCCGGATATAGCGCCTGCACCGGCCGCGTGTCGACCGGGATCGCCACGTGGGAATCGGCGGCGACGAAGCCGTGGCCGGGAAAATGCTTGCCGACATTGGCCATGCCGGCGCGCCGCAGTCCGGCGATCAGGGCGCCGGCGAGCGCCGTCACCGCGGCAGGATCGCGATGGAAGGCGCGATTGCCGATGATTTCGCTGGTGCCGTGGTCGAGGTCGAGCACCGGCGTGAAGCTGAGGTCGATGCCACAGGCGCGCAGCTCGGCGGCCAGCACGTAGCCGGCTGCCGTCGCCGATTCCAGGGCGCGGGCGGGGTCCGCGTCCCACAGCGCGCCGAGCGCGCGCATCGGCGGCAGCACGGTGAAGCCGTGGCGAAAGCGCTGCACGCGTCCGCCCTCGTGGTCGATGGCGATCAGCAGCGGCGGCTGCCGCAGCGCGTGAATCTCGAAAGTCAGTTCCTGCAATACGGCGAGCGACTCGAAATTGCGCTTGAACAGGATGACGCCGCCGACCAGCGGATGCTGCAGGAGTTCGCGCTCTTCGGCGGTGAGGCGCGGCCCCTCCAGATCGAGCATGAGCGGGCCGAGCGGCAGGGAAACGGTCATGGCGTGTCTTCCTTTTCCACGACGACGAAGGCGATGGCGGTGTCGGATTCGTCGCTCAGGCTGAGATGGGCCCGCAGCCGCCTTGACTGCATCCAGTCGGCCAGCGGCGGCGCGTACTCGAAGCTGGGGCGGCCGATGCCGTCGCTCTGCACCGCGATGTTGTGCAGCGTCGCCGGATCGCGCAGGCCAAGGCCGAGGGCCTTGCCGAGCGCCTCCTTGGCGGCGAAACGCTTGGCGAGGAAGGCGGCCGGGCTGGACGCCTGGCGATAGCGTTCCATCTCGACGGCCGCCAGCAGCTTGGCGGCGGCGCGTTCGCCGTGCTCGGCCAGCATCCGTTCGATGCGCGCGATGGCGACGATGTCGGTGCCGACGCCGTGAATCACCGCCGTGCCTCCAGCATCAGCTGCTTCATGCGGCGCACCGCCTCCTGCCAGCCGCAGAAGATGGCCTCGGCGACGATGGCATGGCCGATGTTCAATTCGACGATCTCGGGAATGGCGGCCATCGGCTTGACGTTCTCGTAGTGCAGGCCGTGGCCGGCATTCACCTTGAAGCCGAGCTTGTGGGCGTAGCGCGCCGCCTCGGCGACGCGCTCGAGTTCCTCGCGGATTTCCGCCGGCGCCACGGCCTCGGCGTAGCGGCCGGTATGGATCTCGATGGCCGGCACGCCGCATTCCCGCGCGGCATCGATCTGGCGCGCCTCGGCGTCGATGAAGAGCGAGACGCGGATGCCGGCCTCGGTCGCGGCGCGGCAGGCGGCGCGCACGCGCTCGAAGCCCCCCGCCACGTCGAGACCGCCCTCGGTGGTGAGTTCCTGCCGCCGCTCCGGCACGAAGCAGACGTCGTGCGGACGGATGCGCAGGGCGAAGGCCACCATCTCGTCGGTGACGGCTGCCTCCAGATTCATGCGCGTCTTCAGCTTGCCGCGCAGGATCTCGACGTCGCGATCCTGGATGTGGCGGCGGTCCTCGCGCAGGTGCAGGGTGATGAGGTCCGCCCCGCTCTCCTCGGCCAATAGCGCCGCGCGGACGGGGTCGGGATAGGATGTGCCGCGCGCCTGGCGCAGCGTCGCGACATGGTCGATATTGACGCCCAGTTCAATCATCCCACAGGGATTTCCGTTGGTCACAGTTCCTGCAACTCCATGAAGACGCGGCGCGAACTCAATCGCTGGCCGCCGAGGTAATGATGTATCAGCATGCGCATCAGCTGCTTGCACTGGGCGAGCGTCTCGGCCTCGCTGAAATCGTCCTGGGCGATGGCCAGCAGGGCCCGCCCGGAAAACGACTCGGCTTCGCCCGCTTCGCCGCCCAGCAGCACCGGCCCCCGCTCGAGGACGTAAGCGTAGCGCTTTTGCGGGTCCACCGGCCGGCCGCTGTCCGCCTCGCGGTCCAGCGTCAGGCCGTAGCCGAGTTCCTTCAGCAGCGTCTTCTCGAAGCGCCGCAGCGAGGCCTGGCCCGGTTCGCCCACCGCCAGGGCATGCACCGCCTCGGCATAGGCCTGGAACAGCGCCGGATGCGCATCCTCGCGCGGCAGCAGCTTGAGCAGCAGCTCGTTCATGTAGTAGCCGAGCAGCAGCGCCTGCGCCTGCAGCAGCGGCTGGCCGCCGATCCATTCGACCTTGGCCAGGGTGCGCATCTCGCCCTGGCCAAACCAGCCCAGTTCGAGCGGCTGGAAGGCCATCAGCAGCCCACGCATGGCCGAGCGCGGCCGGCGGGCGCCGCGCGCCACCAGCGCGATCCGGCCGTAATCCCGGGTAAGCGCCTCGACGATCAGGCTGGTTTCGCGGAAGGGATGGGTATGCAGGACGTAGGCCGCCTGCCCATCCACCCTGCCCTTGCCGGACCCGCTCATTCGTAACCCAGGCTCTTCAGCGCCCGCTCGTCGTCCGCCCAGCCGCCCTTGACCTTGACCCAGACCTCGAGGAACACCTTGCCGCCGAACAGCTTCTCCATGTCGCGCCGCGCGTCGCTGGCGATGGCCTTCAGCTGCTCGCCGCCCCTGCCGATGACGATGGCCTTATGCGCCGGCTTGTCGACGATGATGGCCGCATGGATCCGCCGCAGCGCGCCCTCCAGTTCGAAGCGCTCGATCTCCACCGTCATGCCGTAGGGCAGCTCCTCGCCCAGGCGGCGGAACAGCTTCTCACGCAGGAATTCGGCCGCCAGGAAGCGTTCGCTGCGGTCGGTCAGGTCGTCCTCGCCGAACAGCGGTGCCGATTCGGGCAGGTAGCGGGCCGCCGCATCGAGCAGTTCCTCGCCACCGACGCCGCTGGCGGCGCACACCGGCACGATCTCGGCGAAGGGATGGGCCTTGGCCATTTCCGCGATGAATGGCAGCAGGCGCTGCTTGTCGGCGAGGCGGTCGATCTTGTTGATCACCAGTAGCACCGTCTTGCCCTCCGGGATCATCGCCAGGATGCGCTTGTCGTCTTCCGTGAAGCGCCCCGCCTCGATCACGAGGAGGAGGACGTCGACATCGTGCAGCGCCTGCGAGACGCCGCGGTTCATCAGGCGGTTGAGCGCATTCTTGTGCTTGATCTGGAAGCCGGGCGTATCGACGAAAACGAATTGCTGCCCGGGCCGGGTGAGCACGCCGGTGATGCGATGGCGCGTCGTCTGCGCCTTGCGCGAGACGATGCTGATCTTCTGGCCGATCAGTCGATTGAGCAGCGTCGACTTGCCGACGTTCGGCCTGCCGACGATGGCTAGGTGGCCGCAGCGGAATCCGCCAGACACGTTCATTTCTTACCCGTCTGCTCGAACGCACGCCTTGCGGCTTCCTGCTCGGCGGCGCGACGGCTAGGTCCGCATCCTGTGGCGGAGATGCCGAGTTCGGGTATCAGGCACTCGACTTCGAACTCCTGGGCATGCGCTTCTCCTCGCGTGGCACGCAATTGGTACTGCGGCAAGGCCAGCCTGCGTCCCTGCAGGAACTCCTGCAACGTTGTCTTGGCGTCCTTGCCCGAACGATGGGGATCCAGGTTTGAGAGGGAAGACTCGTAGAGGCGTAGAATCGTGTGCCGGGCTTGCTCGAAGCCGCCATCGACGAAGACAGCGCCGAAGACGGCTTCCAGCGCGTCGGCGAGAATCGAGGGACGGCGGAACCCCCCGCTCTTCAGCTCACCTTCTCCAAGGCGCAATTGCTCGCCAAGGCCAAGCCTTTGTGCGATTTCGGCCAAGGTCTCCTGACGCACCAGGTTGGCGCGAAGGCGGGACAGATCCCCCTCGCGCACCCCCGCAAAACGTTCATACAAGGCTTGCGCGATCACGCAGTTGAGTACGCTATCCCCGAGAAACTCCAGCCGCTCATTATGCTGCGCAGAAAAGCTTCGATGCGTCAACGCCTGATCCAGTATGCCCCGGCTAACGAAAGCGTAGCCGATGGCACGCTCAATGGATGGCAGGCTCATTCACCAGCGACTCACTCGATCGGTCGCTTGCTGCCTGAACTGCTGCCCGCATAATCAATGAGGATGCTGACGTTCCCGGCAATAGGGATTTTCTTTGCGTATTCGAAGGAGATGACCAACTGGCTGCCTTCCTTGGTCACCTCCAGATCGGCGCCAGTGATGCTGGGGGTCTCATCTACGGTGGCCTGGCGATCATAGGCACTCCGCACCTCCGCCACCGTGGCGGCTCCGCTGTTCGCGATGGTCTTGATGTGCTTGACGACCGTGAAGTACTCAATCACCGAAGGCACCACCTTCATGCCGACGACGGCAACGCCAATCAAGACCGCGCTGACTATGATCAGGCCAATCAGGCTCAAACCCCGCTGCTGTTTAATCATACCGCGCTCCTTCAGTGGAAGCTACCGATGCGTTTCAGGTCGCCAAAGTTGAACCAGATCAGGAAGGCCTTGCCGACGATGTTCTGATCCGGCACGAACCCCCATACCCGGCTGTCGCTGCTGGCATCGCGATTATCACCCATGACAAAGTAATGTCCAGGGGGAACTTCGCAAATTACACCGGAGCTATTGTAGATGCATTTGTCGCGGCCGGGAAACTGCAGTACCTGGGTAACGAAGGCTGGCGCATCCTTGTCCAGGATGATTCTATGGTCGACCTCGCCCAGTCTTTCCTGATATTGGGACGAATAATAAAGTCGGTCGGGGTGCAGGTAATCGGATTGCCTGGCGATGGGAACCTCCTTGCCGTTGATGGACAGGCGTTTGTTCTGCCAGGCCACTTTGTCGCCTGGCAGACCGACCACACGTTTGATGTAATCAAGGGAGGGATCCTCCGGCCAGCGGAACACCATCACGTCGCCACGCTGCGGAGTGTTCAAATCAAGCACCTTCTTGTTGATGACCGGCAGGCGAATGCCATAGGTGTACTTGTTTACCAGTATGAAATCGCCAACCAGCAGCGTCGGTATCATCGAACCGGAGGGGATCTTGAACGGTTCCACCAGAAATGACCGCAGGAGGAATACAACCAGGATTACCGGAAAAAAGCTGGCACCGTATTCGACCCACCACGGCTCGCCGGCATTCGGCCCCCGCCTTTTTCTCATCACCAATACGTCAAGTAGCCAGATGGCGCCGGTTGCAACAGTGAGCAGGAAAAGAATCAGGGCGAAGTTCAAGATCAAATCCCTATTTTGAGTCGACACGCAGCACGGCCAGGAAAGCCTCCTGCGGGATTTCAACGCTGCCAACTTGCTTCATTCGCTTCTTGCCGGCCTTCTGCTTCTCCAGCAGCTTGCGCTTGCGGGTAATGTCGCCTCCATAGCACTTCGCCAGGACGTTCTTGCGCAAGGCCTTGATATTCTCGCGGGCGATGATGGTGGAGCCGATGGCCGCTTGGATCGCCACGTCGTACATCTGGCGGGGGATCAGTTCACGCATCTTCGCGGCCAGTTCCCGGCCGCGATATTGCGCATTGGCACGATGAACGATGACTGAAAGCGCATCGACGCGGTCGCCATTGATCAGGATGTCAAGCTTAACGACGTCCGCCGAACGATACTCCTTGAATTCATAATCAAGCGAGGCATAGCCGCGCGAGACGGACTTCAGCTTGTCGAAGAAGTCCATGACCACCTCGGCCATTGGCATGTCGTAGGTCAGCATGACCTGACGGCCGTGGTACTGCAGGTTCACCTGTGTGCCGCGCTTCTGCTCGCACAGTGTGATGACCGCACCGAGATAGTCTTGGGGGACAAAGACCGTCGTCGTAATGATCGGTTCGCGGATTTCCTCGATTTTCGACGGATCGGGCAGCTTGGACGGATTCTCGACGGAAAGCACCGATCCATCGCGCATCAGCACCTCGTAGACCACCGTCGGAGCGGTGGTGATGAGGTCCATATCGTATTCACGCTCGAGGCGCTCCTGCACGATCTCCATATGCAGCAGCCCTAGGAAGCCGCAGCGGAAACCAAATCCCAGCGCCTGCGACACCTCGGGTTCGTAGTGGAGCGAAGCATCGTTGAGCTTGAGTTTCTCGAGAGCCTCGCGGAGGGCATCGTACTGGTTCGCCTCGACAGGATAGAGACCGGCGAAGACCTGCGGCTTGATTTCCTTGAAGCCGGGCAGAGGTTCGGCTGCACGTCGGTCGGCCAGCGTAATGGTGTCGCCAACCTTGGCGGCCTTCAGTTCCTTGATTCCGGCAATGATGAACCCGACTTCGCCTGCCGACAGCGCGCTGCGCGACTGGGATTTCGGTGTGAACACGCCAACCTGTTCGCACAGGTACTGGGAATCCGTGGACATCAGCAGGATCTTGTCCTTCGGGCGCAGTGTTCCGTCCACCACCCGCACCAGCATGACTACACCGACATAGTTGTCGAACCAGGAATCGATGATGAGCGCCTTCAGGGGGGCGGTCGGATCGCCCTTGGGCGCCGGGATGCGGGCAATGATGGCCTCGAGGATGTCCCCGACCCCCAGCCCGGTCTTGGCGCTGGCCAGGATGGCATCGGTGGCATCGATGCCGATCACGTCCTCGATCTCCTCCCGCGCGCGATCAGGATCCGCCGCCGGCAGATCGATCTTGTTCAGCACCGGGACGACCTCGACACCCTGCTCGATGGCCGTATAGCAGTTGGCTACCGTCTGCGCCTCGACTCCCTGCGAGGCGTCCACGACCAGCAGCGCGCCTTCGCAAGCCGACAGCGAGCGCGACACTTCGTAGGAGAAATCGACATGCCCGGGCGTGTCGATCAGGTTGAGGTTGTAGATGCGGCCATCGCGCGCCTTGTACTGCAGGGCTGCCGTCTGCGCCTTGATGGTGATGCCCCGCTCCCGCTCGATGTCCATCGAATCGAGTACCTGCGCCTCCATCTCGCGCTCGGACAGGCCGCCGCACAGCTGGATGATCCGGTCGGCCAGCGTCGACTTGCCGTGGTCGATGTGGGCGATGATTGAAAAGTTGCGGATGTGATCCATCAGAAACGAAAGGGTGCTGCAAAGCACCCTTTCGGAGGCATACGAAAGCGCGAAATTTTACCGGAAATTCAGCAAATAAGCACGCACCGCAGCGGCGTCGAGGAAGTAGTGACAGAGCTCGGTTTCTCCGCCGACCACGACCGGCACACGCTGGCCGTGCGCCTCATCGTGCTCGGGATGGGCATCGACATCGATGACTTCGATTTCGGCGCCCAGTTCCTCGCACATCGGCCTGAGGGCGGCCAGGAGTTCGTCGCAGAGATGGCACCAGGCCCGGCTATAGACCGTCAGGTGCGCCCGCTGCTTACTACTTATCACCGTTGCCCTTGAGCGTGATATAGGTCTGCTGCTCGCCGCGTTTCACCAGGAGGGTGATCGTCGCCGACTTGTCGAACTGGGACAGCAGCTTGTTGAACTGGTCGACGCTCTTCGCTTCCGTGCTTGATCCTTTGTGCACGAGGGCAAGGATGACGTCTCCCGGGCGCAGCTCGGCCCGGCTGCCGTTGGTACGCACATCCTCGACCAGAAGACCGTTGGCCACCTTCAGATCGCGCTTCTGCTCGGGAGTCAGCTCGCTCAATACCAATCCTAGTCGGTTTGCTGCGGCTTCCGCCGGCTTCACACGCTTCTGGCCACGCTGCGTGGCTTTCTCCTCGGGGATCTCGCCGACCGTGACAGTCAAGTCGCGGGTGGTGCCCTTACGCCAGACTTGCATCGACACCTTACTGCCAGGCTTGGTCGCGCCGACGATCCGCGGCAGGTCGCTGGAGGTGCTCACCGTCTTGCCGTCGAACTTGAGGATGACGTCGCCGGCCTCGACGCCGGCTTTCTCGGCGGGGCCGCCTTTTTCGACAGAATTCACCAGGGCGCCGGAAGCCTTGGCCAGGCCGAAGGAATCGGCCAGTTCCTTGGTCAATTCCTGGATCACCACGCCGATGCGGCCGCGGCTGACGCGGCCGCTGGTGCGCAGCTGGTTCTGCACCTCCATCGCCACATCGATGGGAATGGCGAACGCCACGCCCATATAGCCTCCGGTGCGGCTGTAGATCTGAGAATTGATGCCGACTACCTCGCCCTTCATGTTGAACAGCGGCCCGCCGGAGTTGCCCGGATTGATCGCCACATCCGTCTGGATGAAGGGAACGAAATTTTCCTGCGGCAGGGCCCGGCCCTTAGCGCTGACGATGCCCGCTGTCACGGAACTCTCGAAGCCGAACGGCGAGCCAATGGCCACCACCCATTCGCCGACGCGGAGCTTGCCGGGATCGCCCATCTTGACCGCTGGCAGACCATTCGCCTCGATTTTGATCAGCGCCACGTCGGTCCGCTTGTCGGTGCCGATTACCTTGGCCTTGAACTCGCGCTTGTCGGTGAGCTTCACCGCGATCTCGTCGGCAGAGTCGACGACATGGGCATTAGTCAGGATGTAACCGTCCGGGCTGATGATGAAGCCGGATCCCAGGGACTTGTTCTGGAAGTCGCGCGGCATGCCCGGCTGGCGCGGGATGAATCGCTTGAAGAACTCGAACATCGGATCGTCTTCGTCGAGCTCCGGGAATTGCGGAAAGGCGCGGTTGCCGCGGACCGTCTGCGTCGTGCTGACGTTGACGACCGCCGACCCATGTTTGTCGACCAGATCGGTGAAGTCTGGCAGTTCCCTTCCTTGCGCGGCAACATTCAGCGCAAAGATCGACAGAAAGGCGGCGAAAAACAGTCTGATGCTCATCGACAGGCTTCCTTGGTAAGACAAAAAGTTGTGCTGCGGCGGACGAGAACGGGCTCCGCAACAGTACCGATCCGGACCCTGCGCAAAGTCAGTCCCGCCAGGACGCCGAGGGCAAGCCCGGCCAGAGCACCCAGCGCTGCCAAGGCTTCGTTGCGCCCGGGTTCGCCCAGGTGGGTACCCGCAACCGCCCCCAACAGCAGAAACAGCACCGGCAGGATATACGTCAGCAGCGCAGCGCGCAGGGTCGCCCCATCGGCTACGCGCACGACGACATGATCACCAGGCACGGCGCCAATGCGGTTGGCAATGCGGAATTGCCTCGGCTTGCTGCTGAAAAGCTGACCGAGAATGCCGCTTTGGCAGCCGCCAGTCTCATGACAACGCCCGCATCCGCCGCCTCCCACTTCGACATAGGCGTGATCACCCTCGACGCGAGCGACGATGGCTTCCTGATCCATCATTTCTTCCTGAGTTCCATGCCATCGCCCAAGCGCATCAGAGTCGCCATCGGCACTTCGCCCAGCACCGTCAGAAGATGCTTGCCGGCCACGCGTTTGTACGCATTGATGGCGCCTACGGAATAAGTCGCTTTCTCCGCTTTCTGGTCCATGAGTGGCTCGATGAACACGGAGATGGAGGCTAGTCCATCGGTAAACACGAAATGGGTCGTTTCCGCTCCCCCTTCCTGCCTGGCCTGCCTTCTCATGCCGGCGCTTTTCTTGAAGCCGGGCAACTGGGTCTTGAACAGCCACTCGCCCCCGGCCGAGAGGCTTTGCGATGCACGGGCGTTGTGGACACGCCAGGCTTTGCCTTCCGCGTCGAACTTGGGTTTCAGCGTTGCCCTGTCGATGACCCCGTTGATCTGAAGCTGATTGAACACGAATTGCTCGACGGTTTCGTTGCGCTCATTGACCGTGCGCGCCTTCAGGATCAGACCGGAGGCGATATCCGCCCAGAGATGGTGGCCATAACGCAGCGAGTCCTTCGGCTCAAGGGTGACGAGTTGGCTGTCCAGTCCGGCCACTCGCGACACGTCTCCTTTGCGGATATGGTAATGCTCTCCCAGGCTGCCGACCGATGCAGGCAGCAATGCCGGAAAAGCCTTGTGCTGGCCGCGTTTCTCGACAATGACAACCTTGTCGTCGGGCAGGAAACACTTGACCTCGTCATTGCTGCGTACCACTTCTCGAGGGCTACCGTCAAGCACTTCGAGCCTTTCCTGTTCACCCGAGGCGTCCACGAGGTGGGTAATGCGAGATGTTTCGGAACTATCCCCGCTTTGATAGGTGAACGTACCGGTGTAATTCAATTTTTGCGCAGCCGCCGCCATTTTCTGCAGCCATGCCAACGCATCCCCGTGCTGGTCGCCGTAGGCAGGGGCGGCAAGTGCGCCACCCAGGGCAAGCAGCATCAGCATACTTCTCATGGCCTGCCGCCTTGGCGAATCTCCGAAACCGAGCGCACGTATGGCGCCACGCCCTGAATACCGCCGCTCGGAGAATGCGCCTGGTGGGCAACAAGGTATTCCTTCAGGGCGCTAGAGGGGGATCGCTCTGCGACTGGAGCCGCCAGCCCACTCGATGGACGTGGCTTGGCGGCAAGCTCGGTCGGCGGCAATGGCGAGTTGAGTGACAGCGCCACCCAACCCACTGCAGCCATCCCCATGACCGCGGCCGCCAAGGGCAGTGCGAAACGCCGCAAGGGGACTGGTTTCGGTTGGGTGGAGGGAGCAAACAACACGGGCTCCTCCGACAGTTGCGCCATGACCTTTTCTGACAGATCGGGCGAATAAGCGGGGGAGCGGCGAAGAGTGTCGCCAATCAGGTGATAGACATTCCAGGCCTCCTGCAACTCCCGGTCGCGCCGCAAGGCATCAATCGCACGGCTTGCTTCGCCCGGTTCCAGTTCGTCATCCAATAGAGCGGATATGTCAGGTTTCATACTCACCACCTCTTGTCCGGAGCCGTATCGAGCAACGGCCTGAGTTTCTCGGCAACGGCTTCGCGCGCCCGGAATATCCTCGAACGCACCGTCCCGATCGGGCAATCCATCATTTTCGCGATGTCTTCGTAGCTCATTCCTTCGATCTCGCGCAGCGTAATGGCCGTGCGCAGTTCCTCGGGCAACGCCTCCATCGCCGCATTTACCGTTTCTCCGATCTCTTTCGAGAAGAGCATGCGTTCGGGCGTATTGTTGTCCCGCAGCAACTCGCCCTCCTCGAAGCTTTCCGCCTCCTCGGAGTCGAAATCCGTGCTGGTGGGCGCCCGCCGGCCTTGCGACACCAGATAATTCTTCGCGGTATTTATGCCGATGCGGTACAACCAGGTGTAGAAGGCGCTGTCACCCCTGAAACTGCCCAAGGCGCGGTAGGCCTTGATGAAAGTTTCCTGCGCCACATCCTCCACTTCGGCCGGATCCCGGATCAGCCGCGACAGCAGCCGTGCCAGCTTGCGCTGATATTTAGACACAAGCAGCCCATAGGCCTGCTGGTCCCCGTGCTGCGCACGGACGACCAACTGCTGGTCTACTTCACGTTCTCCCATTCGAGCGGCTGTGTTATTGGAAGTTCATTCGGACCGAAGGGCCGGACCGGAAGCCGCAAGTATAGCCGACGCGCTCCGCGCAACGTCGCCGACAACCAGATGACAATGCCGCCCGAGAATAGTTCAGCGGGAAGGGGCTTTTCCCGGCCCAGCCGCCCAATGGTATAGTTTCGGGCCCTCAATTACCTCATCTTCCACGTGCAGGTTTTCGACGTTCTGATTATCGGCAGCGGTCTGGCCGGCCAATCCTTGGCTCTGCAGCTGGCCCCGCACAAAAAAGTCGCCCTGGTCACCAAACGATCGCTTGAGGATAGTGCCAGCAGCCGCGCCCAAGGGGGCATCGCTGCCGCCCTGGATGATGCCGACTCGATCGAGGCGCACATCAAGGACACTCTGGTTGCCGGTGCCGGCCTCTGTAACCTCCGCACGACCCGCTTTGTCGTGGAACGTGGAAAAGCGGCGATCGACTGGCTTATCCGCCAGGGAGTGCCGTTTACGCGCGACGCTTCCGGCGCCGGCTACCACCTTACCCGCGAGGGGGGACACAGCCACCGCCGCGTCATTCATGTGGCGGACGCCACCGGCTCGGCGGTGCAGGATACCCTGACGCAGAAACTGCGCCTCCATCCCAATATTTCGGTGTTCGAGCACCATATCGCCATCGACCTCATCACCGGCGCCAAGTTCGGACTGCCCGACAGCGGCTGCCACGGGGCCTACGTTCTCGACAAGCAGGCGGACCATGTGGAAACCTTCTCCGCCCCGCACACGGTGCTGGCCACCGGGGGCACGGGCAAGGTCTATCTCTACACCACCAATCCGGACACTGCGACGGGAGACGGCATTGCCATGGCCTGGCGAGCCGGGTGTGCTGTCGCCAACATGGAATTCATTCAATTCCACCCCACCTGTCTGTATCACCCGCACGCAAAGTCCTTTCTCATCACGGAGGCCATGCGGGGGGAAGGCGGAATCCTGCGCCTGCCCAATGGCGAGCGCTTCATGCCGGAACATGATCCGCGCGCTGAATTAGCACCCCGCGATATCGTCGCCCGGGCAATCGACCTCGAGATGAAGAAACGCGGCCTTGACTGCGTCTATCTCGACATGACGCACAAGCCTGCCGACTTCCTGATCGAGCACTTTCCGAACATCCATGCCCAATGCCTCGAACTGGGTATCGACATCACCCGCCAGCCCATACCGGTCGTACCGGCGGCGCACTATTCGTGCGGCGGCGTCGTCACGGATTTCTCCGCCCGAACCGCCCTGCCGGGCCTCTATTCGGTGGGCGAAACCGCCTTCACCGGCCTACACGGCGCCAACCGCCTGGCCAGCAATTCGCTGCTCGAATGCCTGGTGTTTTCCGCCGCAGCGGCCGAAGACATCCTCAGGTCGGGACGCCGCCACCTGTCTGCCCTCCCGCCATGGGACGAAAGCCGCGTCACGGATGCCGACGAGGAAATCGTCCTGTCGCACAACTGGGATGAATTGCGCCGCTTCATGTGGGACTACGTCGGTATCGTGCGCACCAACAAGCGTCTGGAGCGGGCGCGCCATCGCATCCGCCTGCTGGAACGGGAAATCGACGAGTACTACGCCAATTTCCGCGTCACGAACGACCTGATTGAATTGCGCAACCTCGTGCTGACCGCCGACCTCATCGTGCGCTGTGCCCAGCGGCGTCGGGAAAGCCGTGGCCTACACTCAAGTCGCGATTATCCGGAGACCCTGTCCTCGGCACGCAACACCCTGTTGCGAAACCGCCTCAATTGAGCTTCCAGCGCAGCCAGGAACGCAGGATACGGCCATCCTCCTCTGGCAGAGAATCGGGCAGGATCAGCAGCGGCTGCAAACGGCGTGAACCGGGTAGCTGGAGCAGTATAACGATCAGCCAAGGCAGGACGGCGGTTTGCCCGGATACCGAGGCTTCGAACTGCCCGCCATCATTCCGTCGGACCTCGATCGAGCCATCGTCCTTCAGGACCAGTTCGCGTATAGAGGACGTCGTCAGGAGCAGCGCATGACGCCGAATCGACATCCCAAGCGATGCCATTATCGTGCTTGCTAGCGCCAGCTTAAGCCAGACATGGATATTGAGCGGCACCAGACTGCCCAAGGCTGCAAGGTGCAGCAGGGCAAGCACCAGTGCCAGGTAAGGCGAGGAGCGAAGCCCCAGCCGATGCGGGAGAAGCATCCGGCTAGGAGATCGGTTGCATCAGACCCGCCGGAAAGCCAGCGTGCCGTTGGTGCCGCCGAATCCGAAATTGTTCTTCAGGGCGACATCAATCTTGAGCTGCCGCGCCGTGTTGGCGCAGTAGTCGAGATCGCACTCCGGATCCTGCTCGAAGATGTTGATGGTCGGCGGAGAAATCTGGTGATGCACCGCCAGTACCGTCAGTGCCGACTCGAGACCACCGGCACCGCCCAGCAAATGCCCCGTCATGGACTTGGTCGAGTTCACTACCAGCTTGCGGGCCGCGTCGCCGAACGCCAGCTTGATGGCATCCGTCTCGTTCTTGTCGCCCAGCGGCGTCGATGTGCCATGGGCGTTCAGGTACTGTACCTGATCCGGGTTGATCCCCGCATCCTGGAGCGCATTGACCATGCTGCGCCGCGGTCCGTCCGTATCCGGTGCGGTCATGTGGAAGGCATCCCCGCTCATGCCGAATCCCGCCAGTTCGGCATAGATCCGTGCCCCGCGCTTCATCGCATGATCGTATTCCTCGAGGACCAACACCCCCGCGCCTTCGCCGAGCACGAATCCATCGCGTCCCTTGTCCCACGGACGGCTGGCCGTCGCCGGGTCGTCATTGCGGGTGGACAAGGCCTGCGCCGAGGCAAAACCGCCTATGGCCAGCGGCGTCACGGTGGATTCTGCGCCGCCACAGACCATTGCGTCGGCATCGCCGTACTGGATCATGCGATAGCTGGTGCCGATGGCATGCAGTCCCGTCGTACATGCCGTCACAACGGAGAGATTCGGCCCCTTCAGCCCGAACATGATCGAGAGATTTCCCGAAATCATGTTGATGATGGTGCCCGGAATGAAGAAGGGCGAAATCTTGCGCGGACCGCCGCTGAGGAAGTCGTTGTGCGTCTCCTCGATCATCGGGAGTCCGCCAATGCCGGAGCCGATATTGACGCCGATTCGGCCGGCATTTTCTGGCGTCACTGTCAGGCCGGAATCCTTGATCGCCTGGATTCCCGCCGCCATGCCGTAATGGATGAAGACATCCATCCGGCGCGCCTCCTTGGGAGGGAGATAGGCCGTCACGTCGAACCCCTTCACCTCGCCGGCGATGCGCGACTTGAAGGTCGCTGCATCGAAGCGGGTGATCGGACCGATGCCGCTCTTGCCGGCAACAATGTTGCCCCAGGTTTCCTGAACCGTATTGCCGACGGGCGAAATGACGCCCAACCCGGTGACCACTACCCTGCGGCGTGCCACTTCGCTCTGCTCCTGCTCGGGGGAATTGAAAGACTTACTTCTTGAGGTGGGCGTTGATGTAGTCGATCGCCTGCTGGACGGTGGTGATCTTCTCGGCTTCCTCATCCGGAATCTCGCACTCGAACTCCTCTTCCAGGGCCATGACCAGTTCCACCGTGTCAAGGGAATCGGCGCCGAGATCGTCCACAAACGACGACTCGATCTTGATCTCAGATTCGTTGACGCCAAGCTGCTCGGCAACGATCTTCTTGACGCGTTGTTCGATGTTCTCCATGTGTTTTGCTCCTTCCCTTTTTAGCGGGTATGACGAGAAAAAAACCGGGCTATTTTAACAGAAAGGGCTAGCCCGACCAAACCCGTGATCAATCCATGTACATGCCGCCATTGACATGCAGGGTCGTGCCGGTGACATAGCCCGCCCGCGGCGAAGCGAGGAAGGCCACAGCCGCCGCAACCTCATCTGCATGTCCGAGCCGGCCAAGCGGAATCTGGCCAAGCAGCGCATCTCGCTGCATATCCGGCAAGGCCTTGGTCATGTCGGTATCGATGAAGCCGGGCGCCACGCAATTAACGGTGATATTGCGGCTGCCCAGTTCGCGCGCCAAAGCACGGCTCATGCCGGCCACGCCAGCCTTGGCGGCAGCGTAGTTGGCTTGGCCGGGATTCCCTGAACTGCCCACCACCGAAGTGATGTTGATGATACGGCCATAACGCGCCTTCATCATCCCGCGCATCACCGCCTTGGAGAGACGAAAAACCGCCTTGAGATTGGTCTCGATCACGGCATCCCACTCGTCGTCCTTCATGCGCATGGCCAAGTTGTCGCGCGTTATGCCGGCATTGTTTACCAGCACGGAGACAGGACCAAAGCGCTTTTCGATTTCCCCCATGACCGTATCGCAGGAAACGGCATCGGTGACATTCAGCACGGCACCCCAGCCCATAATCTGGGCTGCATCCAGTGCCTTCTGGATATCTGCCGCGCCCGCCTCGGTCGTGGCCGTACCGATCACTGTGGCGCCTTCCCGGCCCAGATCCAGCGCAATGGCTCGGCCGATGCCGCGCGAAGCTCCCGTTACAAGCGCAATATGTCCTTTTAGCATGTCGTCCCCTAGACGTTCGTCGCAGCCAGGGCAGCCTCAATACCGGCCAAGTCGGCCATGGCCCCACCCACCAAGCCATCGGCGCAGCGCTTGACGAGACCCGCCAGTACCTTGCCCGGGCCGCATTCATAGACACGGCTGACACCCTGGTTCGACATGGCCTGCATGGTTTCGACCCAGCGCACCGGGGAGGCGGCCTGACGCACCAGCGCGTCCTTGATCATTTGCGGATCCGACAGACAGGCCACATCCGCATTGTTCACAACCGGAATTCGCGGCGCAGACAAGGACAAATCAGCCAGCCTTTGGCGCAAGCGTTCGGCAGCCGGTTTCATGAGCGAGCAGTGAAACGGTGCGGACACGGGCAGCATGACGGCCCTCTTGGCACCTTTTGTCTTCGCCGCGTCGGCGGCACGCTGGACGGCAGCCGTATGGCCGGCGATTACGGTTTGTTCCGGAGAATTGAAATTGACGGGCTCGACGACCAGACCCTGGGCGCTTTCGTCGCACGCTGCCTTAACTGCAACGGCATCAAGTCCAAGGATGGCCGCCATCGCCCCGTCCCCGGCCGGCACGGCCTCCTGCATGGCCTTGGCGCGGAGTTCAACCAGCGGCACAGCGTCTTCGAAGCGGAGCACGTCTGCTGCAACCAGCGCTGAATACTCTCCCAGGCTGTGGCCGGCCACCATACTCGGCGACTTGCCACCCATTTCCAGCCACAGGCGAAAGACGGCAATGCCGGCTGCCAACATCAACGGCTGGGTATTCACGGTCTGGTTGAGCGCCTCTGCCGGGCCCTCGGAAACCAGTTGCCAGAGATCGCGTCCCAACGCAGCGGACGCCTCAGCAAACGTATCGCGGATGACTGTGCTGTCACCGTAGGCGGCCATCATGCCGAGTGCCTGTGAGCCCTGTCCAGGAAAAACAAGTGCAAATTTCATGAGATCGTCGGAGTCAGAATTTGAGAAGAACTGCGCCCCAAGTGAAACCGCCGCCGACGCCTTCCAGCATCAGGGTGTCGCCACGCTTGATGCGCCCATCCCTGACCGCTGCATCCAACGCCAGCGGAATCGAGGCCGCCGAGGTATTGCCGTGGCGATCCACCGTCGTGACGACCCTGCCCATCGGCAGGCCGAGTTTCTTTGCAGTCGACTGGATGATGCGGATGTTTGCCTGATGCGGAATCAGCCAATCGATGGCGGCGGCACTCATGCCAGCCCGATCCAGTACTTCCTGAGCAACCTCGGCCAGCACCTTGACGGCGAACTTGAACACCGCCGGACCGTCCATCTTCACGAAAGGCTGGCCGACCACCTTGCCGCCGCAGATATTTCCCGGCACTTCGAGAATGCCATGTTGCGAACCGTCGGCATGCAGCGCGCTGGCGAGAATACCCGGTTCCTCGCTGGCTTCGAGGATCACCGCGCCAGCACCGTCGCCGAAGAGGACGCAGGTCCCCCGATCGTTCCAGTCGAGAATCCGCGAAAAAACCTCGGTACCCACCACCAGAGCGCAGCGGTGGCTGCCGGACTGGATGAATTTCTCGGCCATGGTCAGGGCGTAGGCAAACCCGCTGCAGACAGCCTGTATATCAAAGGCGGCTGCGCCGCTGATGCCAAGCTTGGATTGCAGCAGGCAGGCCGTGCTGGGGAAAATGTAATCCGGCGTCGATGTGGCCAGTATGATGAGATCTATCTTCTCTGCACTGATGCCTGCTGTTCCAATCGCGTTCAAGCTGGCCGCCAGGGCAAGATCACTCGCTTGCTGCCCCGCGTCGGCGATATGGCGGCAGCGGATGCCCGTGCGTTCGACTATCCACTCATCCGAGGTATCGACGCCACGCGCGACCAGATCGTTGTTGGTTAGCGCTGTAGGGGGCAGATAGCTGCCGGTGCCGGTTATGCGTGCATGCATTTACTGGACCATTTGCGGCGCATTTCGCGCCATGCGTTCGCTGATACGCTCGACCAGGCGGTTGCGAGCGGCTTCTGCCGCACGCTCGATGGCCTTGGCAAACGCCATCTGATCCGCCGAACCGTGGCTCTTGACGACTATGCCGCGCAGTCCGAGCAGGCTGGCGCCATTGTAGCGGCGAGGATCAGCACGCTTTTTGAAGGCCTTGAGGGCCGGCAAGGCGATAAGCGCAGCGATTTTCCTGAATAGGCTACGACCGAATTCTTCGCGCAGGAAGGTTGCCAGCATGTGCGCCAAGCCTTCCGAGGTCTTCAGGAGGACATTCCCGACAAAACCGTCGCAGACCACGATATCTGTCGTGCCTTTGTAGATATCGTTCCCCTCGATATTGCCGAAAAAATTGAGGCCGCTTTCCTTGAGCAACTCCCCTGCCTGCTTCACCACCTCGTTACCCTTGATATCCTCTTCGCCGATATTGAGCAGACCGACCGATGGGCGATCTTTGTGTTCCACCGCCGAAACCAGCATCGCCGCCATGATGCCGAACTGGAGCAAGTGCTGCGGCTCGCAATCAACATTGGCACCCAGATCGAGTACGTAGGTATGACCCTTCAAGGTGGGAAGGGCAAAGGCAATGGCCGGGCGATCGATACCAGGCAGCGTTTTCAACACGAAGCGGGAAATTGCCATCAACGCGCCGGTATTGCCGGCGGAGACCGCCGCCTGAGCTTCACCGGACTTGACCAGATCTACGGCGACCCGCATCGAGGAATCTTTCTTGATGCGTAGCGCGGTGGCTATCGGGTCGTGCATGCCGACCACTTCGCTGGCCGCCTGAAAACGCAACCGATTGCCAAATCGCGCCTTCTCCTTCAATACCGCGGCCTCTACCTCGCCGGGCAGACCAACCAGTATCACGCCTGCCTGTATGTCACTCTGGAGAAAATGAAAGACGGCAGGCAACGTGACGGATGGACCGTTGTCGCCGCCCATGCAGTCGATCGCGATGGTGACGTCCATCGACGCGCTTTTGATTTCGGAATAGGCAGATGACGGCCACTCCACCCCAACAGGTGGGCGCCGGCAGCCACGAATTACTCGCCCTTGGCCTTGACGACCTTCTTGCCGCGGTAATAGCCGCTCGGGCTGATATGGTGGCGCAGATGCGTTTCCCCGGTGGTCGGCTCGACAGCCAGCGGCGGGTTGGTCAGGAAGTCATGGGCGCGGTGCATGCCACGCTTCGAAGGCGACTTCTTGTTCTGTTGGACAGCCATGTTGTACTCCTCAAAAACGTATTCGAAAAAACTAGTTGCACTTGATCCGGGCCAACTTCGCAAACGGCGAAGCTTCTTTCGAAGCTGTCGTCGCCGCAGGCGGCTCGCAATGTTCATGCCGCGGCGCGATCGGCAGGGCAAGCAGGATTTCCTCCTCCAGCAGGGGAGCGAGATCCAGGTTGCCCGAGGCTTCGATCGCATCGCAGGCCTCGTCCTCCAACCCGCCGGTCTGACCGTCATCGGGCCACGGCGAACCCGGCTCGACCAGCATCATCCGGCTATTCACGCTTAACTCAAACACCAATGCGCCCAAGCAGCGCTGGCAGATCAGTGGCAGTGCCCCTTCTAGCTTCACTGCGAGAAAGGCATCGCCACCCGCTGTTTCGCCAGACACCTTAAAATCGAGGCTGCCGGAGGTATCGAAAAGCACCTCGACCAGCCGCGGCAGTGTGCTGAGTTGAAGACGGCCGGACAATGCCTCATGCCGTCGTGCAAACTCAAGGCTGTCAATGACCATGCCCCGTTGCGACATAAGCGTGGAATGATATCATTCCGAGACTTTTCCTGTCAAAAGAATAACATCCGAAATACGGATCCATCCAATGCCCCGTCTCGTTCTTGCCTCCACCTCGTCGTTCCGCCGTGAATTGCTGGCCCGCTTGCAAATCCCGTTTGAGATAGCTAACCCAGAAACGGATGAATCCGAATTGCCCGGGGAAAGCCCGGCTGCGACAGCGGAAAGGCTCTCCGTCGCCAAGGCCAAGGCCGTCGCCAGCCGTTTTCCTGACGCCCTGATCATCGGCAGCGACCAGGTCGCCTACCTGGATACCCAGCGATTCGGGAAACCGCTCACGCACGATCGCGCAGCCCAGCAGTTGCGCGCCATGCGCGGCCGAACGGTGATCTTTCATACCGGGCTTTGCCTTTACAACAGCGCCAACGGGAATACCCAAGTATGCGGCATCCCCACCGAGGTAACCTTTCGCCAACTGACAGATGCCGAGATTGAGCGCTATCTGGTCAAGGAACAACCCTACCACTGTGCCGGCAGCGCCAAATCCGAAGGACTGGGAATTACCCTGCTATCCAGCATGCGAGGCGACGACCCGAATGCCCTCATCGGCCTGCCGTTGATCTCACTTGGCGAAATGCTTCGAGCGGAAGGCGTCCAGGTCCCCTGATGTCGGCGGGTCTGCTTTATCTTGTGCCTGTCGCCGTGGGCGACAGCAACCCAAACGCCATACTCCCTGCAGAAGTGCAGTGCATTGCGCGCAACCTGCGTTATTTCGTTGTCGAGAATGCTAAGTCAGCGCGGATCGAGTTGAAACGCATCGGTATTAGCCATCCGGTCCAGGAGATCGACATTCGCGAACTGCCACGCCAGCCGAGCCAAGCCGATCTTGACGCCCTTCTCGCCCCCCTTGCTGCGGGGCAATCCGCCGGTCTGATGTCTGAGGCCGGTGCCCCGGCCGTGGCTGACCCCGGCGCCTTGCTTGTGCATGCGGCCCACGTCAAGGGCATTCGCGTGATACCGCTGGTAGGCCCCTCCAGCCTGTTGTTGGGGCTGATGGCCTCCGGCCTGAACGGCCAGTGCTTCTCCTTTCACGGCTACCTGCCGGTGCGTGAACCGGAGCGCTGCAAGCGCATCATCGAACTGGAAAGGCAATCGCATCGAGAACTGCGCACGCAGATCTTCATCGAGACGCCTTACCGCAATGCCGCGTTATTCGCTGCGCTGCTTGAGACCTGCCGACCGGATACTAGGCTCTGCGTGGCTACCGAACTGACGACCAGCAGGGAAAGCATTGCAACGAAACGGATTGATGCCTGGCGTGCCGGCCCTGCCCCCGTACTGGAGAAAAGACCGACGGTATTCCTGCTGCTAGCGGGTTGACCCTATCTGAGACCGGCCTTGCCGATGACATTCATGATGCCTTCGGCCAGGTCCGTGCCAAACTGCTTTGCGAAACGTTCGGTCAGGCTGGCCCGCATCGTGTAGTCGCGTATGTCCTCGGCCTTGATCACTTCACGCGCCACGTACTCGACACTTCCCAGCTCGTCGGTAAGGCCAAGTTCGATGCTCTTGGCGCCGGTCCACATGAGGCCGCTGAACAGTTCGGGAGAGTCCTTTAGCCGTTTGCCCCTGCCTTTGCGCACTACGTCGATGAACTGCCTGTGGATATCGTCGAGCAGGATTTGGGCATGCTGTTTATGCTGGGCATCCTGCGGCGAGAATGGGTCCAGAAAGCCCTTATTCTCGCCGGCGGTCAGCAGGCGCCGTTCAACCCCGAGCTTGTCCATTGTCCCAGTAAAGCCGAAACCATCCATCAACACGCCTATCGAACCAACGATGCTGGCCTTGTCTACGAATATCCTGTCGGCCGCGGCTGCGACGTAGTAGCCTCCCGAGGCACACACGTCCTCCACCACGGCGTATAGCGGTATGTTCGGGTGCTTGGCGCGCAGGCGACGAATCTCGTCGTTGATGATGCCGGACTGAACCGGGCTTCCTCCCGGGCTATTGATGCGCAGGATCACTCCCTGCGTGCCATGGTCCTTGAACGCAGCCTGAAGAGATTCGGTGATCTTCTCCGCACTCGCCTCACCGGTCGCCTTGATGACACCATTCAGCTGGACCAGCGCCGTATGCTTTTTACCATCGCCGAGCGTATCGGAAGCCCCCCCCCAGTCGCCCAGGGCAACGATCAGAAATGTCAGGTACGCAAAACCGAGAATCCTGAAAAAAACGCCCCAGCGACGACGGCGCTTTTGCTCCGCCAACGTCTCCAGTGCCAGCTTTTCGATGATCTTCCGCTCCCAGACGGGATCGTTGTCGGGTGTGTCGGGCATATTGCTCGGGTCGCTATCTCAGGTACACAACACCATCCTGCTCTAGGATGTCCAGACGCGTCAGTCTGGCTCCCCGGCAGGGTCCAGCGATGCACTCACCGCTTTCGGGCAGGTAGGTCGCCCCATGCGTCGCGCAAACCAAGTATAGCCCGGAATCGTCGAAGAATTCCCCGGGCTGCCAGTCCAGTTCGACGCCAATGTGCGCACAGCGGTTGACGTAGCCATACACCCGCCCGCCATGACGCACGACAAAGGCCGGTCGCAAACCGGATTCCGTCGGAATCTCGAAGCGAACCCCCTTGCCGCCATCTGTCACGTCGACGCTGGCGCAAATCATCCGTGCCGTCTCAGCCATTCCGTCAATTGTGCACATTCATCAAACAGGCCAAGGGGCCGTTCCGCCTGCAGCGCTTCGCGAGGATGCGCACCATAACCAACCGCCAGCGCACCCACCCCGGCATTTCTGGCCATCCGCAGATCATGTGTCGTATCACCCACCATTAGGGTCTGATCCGGCGCCGCGCCAAGTTCATCCATGATCTCCAGCAACATGTCGGGTGCCGGCTTGGAACTGCATTCATCGGCACAGCGCGTGGCATGAAAGAATGCCTTGAGGCCGGAGACTTCCAGTGCTCGATTCAAGCCAAGCCGGCTCTTGCCGGTGGCTACTCCCAAGAGGCACCCGGACTCGTGCAACTCCTCCACCAGTTCATGTGCCCCGGAAAAAAGCGAAAGCTCATGGTCTTGGGAAAGATAATGATGCCTGTAACGCTCGGCAATGCGCTTGTATTCGCCGGAAGGCACACCCGGCAAGGCTTGCGACAAAGCATCGTGCAAGCCAAGGCCGATGACCTGCCGCGCAGTTTTCTCGTCCGGAGGGGGCAACCCGAGGTCGATGGCCGCCGCTTGCATGCAGGCGACAATCGCACCGGCAGAATCCAGCAGCGTACCGTCCCAATCAAACACCACCAACCGGTAATTGCGCCCCATAGTCCCGTTTCTCGTTGTCATCCAGTCGCCGCAGAAAGGCCAGCAGGTCTTCCGGCAGCACCACCGCCAGTTGCAGCCTCACACCCGTCGCCGGGTGATCCAGCGCCAGCTTTGCCGCATGCAAAAACATGCGGTTTAGCCCCTTTTTTTGCAAGGCCTTGTTTAAGGCAAAATCGCCATACTTGTCATCGCCGCAGAGCGGATAGCCAAGATGGGCCAGATGCACGCGAATCTGGTGCGTTCGCCCCGTTTCCAGTTCCACCTCGACCAAGCTGAAGTTTTCCCAGCGGGCAACCAGGCGCACGATACTATGCGCCGCTTTTCCGTCCTGCGACACACTGACCCGGCGCTCGCCCTCCTCCGTCAGATATTTGTGCAGCGACAGCCTGACGTGCCGCAAGGGCTCACGCCAGCGGCCCTTGACGAGTGCCAGGTAGCGCTTTTCGATATGCCCCTCCCGGAACAGGTCATGCAACGCTGTCAGGACAGCGCGTTTTTTTGCAATCAGCAGCAGGCCGGAGGTCTCCCGATCAAGGCGGTGCGCCAACTCCAGGGAGCGGGCCTGCGGCCTCTGCCGGCGCAACTGTTCGATGACGCCGAAGCTCACCCCGCTGCCGCCATGCACCGCCACGCCTGCCGGCTTGTCGATCACCAGAAGGCCATCATCCTCGTAGACGATGCGGTATTCCCGACCGACCGGCACTGCTGGTTTCAACTCCGTGCCAAGTTTCAGGGGCGGGATGCGTACCTCGTCGCCAGGCTGCAGCCGGTACTCCGGACCGACCCGCTTGCTATTGACCCGTACTTCGCCGCTCCTGAGGATGCGATAGACGTGGCTTTTCGGCACGCCCTTGCAGACGCGCAGCAGATAATTGTCGATACGCTGGCCATCCGCCTCTTCGCCGATCATCCGGCGGGTAACGGAAGCTTTGCTTAACTCCTTCATTTTGAATATACTGCCGGCTGGTTTGCCCATTCTGGGGGGACCGGCCATGAAGAATAATTCAGGTTGGTTCCGGATGCGCGCCCCATGACCCGAAGCGGCATTGGATGGTGCGCCGGAATGCAGTCGATCATTCGACCCAAGCGAACCACACAAAGGTTAATTCGCTCACCGCAAGCAGCGATACTACTTGAATTGCGCGCACTTAGCACACGCGGAACACACAGTCCTGAAGTCATTTCAGGACGAAAAGACAAACCCGACATTAGTTTGCCCTTGACGACTTTGATGATTTCAAACCAGCCAAACTAATAAAATCCGCCTGAACCGGATGCGGTTTGTCTTCCCGTGTTTGCGCGCGGGAGAGCAAAACAATGAAACGCATGCTGTTCAATGCGACGCAGGCCGAGGAACTCCGCGTCGCGATCGTCGATGGCCAGAAACTCATTGACCTCGACATCGAATCGGCCGCCAAGGAACAACGCAAGAGCAACATCTACAAGGCCGTCATTACCCGCATCGAGCCCAGTCTCGAGGCGGCGTTCGTCGATTACGGCGCCGAGCGTCACGGCTTTCTCCCCTTCAAGGAAGTCTCCCGCGCCTATTTCAGGGAAGGCGTGGAGCCGAACCGCGCGACCATCAAGGAAGCCCTCAAGGAAGGCCAGGAACTTATCGTCCAGGTGGACAAGGACGAGCGCGGCAACAAGGGTGCTGCCCTGACCACCTTCATCTCCCTGGCCGGCCGCTATCTGGTCCTGATGCCCAACAATCCCCGCGGCGGCGGTGTCTCGCGCCGCATCGAAGGCGAGGACCGCAACGAGTTGCGCGAGACCATGGACCAACTCGACGTCCCGCAGGGCATGAGCCTGATTGCCCGCACTGCCGGAATCGGTCGCAACGCGGAAGAATTGCAGTGGGACCTCAACTACCTGATGCAGCTGTGGCGCGCCATCGAAGGTGCCGCGGGCGGCCAGAAGGGGCCCTTCCTCATCTACCAGGAAGGCAGCCTGGTCATCCGTGCTATCCGCGACTACTTCCAGCCGGACATCGGCGAGATCCTCATCGACACCGACGACATCTACGAGCAGGCGCAGCAGTTCATGAGCCATGTCATGCCGGGCAACGTGGCGCGCGTGAAGCGCTACCGCGACGACGTGCCGCTGTTCTCGCGCTTCCAGATCGAGCACCAGATCGAGACGGCCTTCGGCCGCCAGGTCACCCTGCCCTCCGGCGGCGCCATCGTGGTGGACCACACCGAAGCGCTGGTCGCCGTCGACGTCAACTCCGGGCGGGCCACGCGCGGCGCCGACATCGAGGAAACCGCGCTGCGCACCAACCTTGAAGCCGCCGACGAGATCGCCCGCCAGCTGCGCCTGCGCGACCTGGGCGGCCTCATCGTCATCGACTTCATCGACATGGAAAGTCCGCGCGCCCAACGCGAGGTGGAAAACCGCCTGCGCGACGCCCTGCACTACGACCGCGCCCGCGTCCAGACCGGCAAGATCTCCCGCTTCGGACTGCTCGAGCTGTCGCGCCAGCGCCTGCGTCCTGCACTGGCCGAGATGACCTACATCCCCTGCCCGCGCTGCACCGGCACCGGCCACATCCGCAGCACCGAATCCGCCGCCCTGCATATCCTGCGCATCCTCGAGGAGGAGGCGATGAAGGAGAACACCGGTGCCGTGCATGTGCAGATCCCGGTCGACGTCGCCACCTTCCTGCTCAACGAGAAGCGCGACGACATCCGCACCATCGAACTGCGTCACAAGGTAAATATCGTCCTGATCCCGAACATCCACCTCGAGACGCCGGCCCACGAAATCGTCCGGCTTCGTCACGATCAGTTGAACCAGGAAGACCAGGCTCTGCCGAGCTACAAGATGGTCGAGGCGCCGCCGACCGAGGCCTATCAGCCGCCTTCGGCGCAGACCGATGCGCGTCCCAGCCGTCCAGAGGCCGCCGTCAAGGGAATTACGCCCTCTCAACCGGCTCCCGTTATCGAGCCCAAACCTGCGGCTCAACCGGCCCAGGCCGCCCACGCCAATGCAGCGGATCAACCTGGCATCATCGACAAGATCTTCGGCTGGTTCCGCGGCAATCGCAAAGCCGAGCCGACTCCCGTCGCCAAGGCGGAAGCCCCGGCCCGACGTGAGCAACCCCGTGAAGGACGAAGCGAGCGCGGCCGCGGACGTGACCGCGGCGAGCGCGGTGAGCGAGGTGAACGCAGTCGCCAGGAGCCACGCGAGCGGCAGGAACAGCGCCAACGTGGACAGCAGCCGCGTCCCGAGCCGCAAGAAGGGCGTGGGGAGCGCCGCCCGCGCCAGGATCGCGCGGAACGGCAGGGCCAGGAGCCTCGCCAGCCCAGACAACCTCGCCAGCAGGAGCAGCGACAGCCGCAACCGCAAGCCGCCGAATCGCCTATGGCCCCCTCGGCCGGTGCGCTTGAGTCAGCCCCGCCCGGAGCCGTTGCCGAACAGCAGGAAGAGCGCCGTGGCCGGCGCGGGCGTCGCGGACGCGGCCGCGATCGCGGAGAGCGTCGCCCCGAGGGACAGACAGCAGAGACTCTAGAAGGCGCGGCTGCCCACGCACCCATGGCGGCTGAAGTCATGCCGCAGGAGATTGAAAAGGTACCCCCGACTTTCGAACCGGCCGCCGCGCCAGTTCAGGAGGCAGCCCCGGCGCCCGTCCCCCTTCCCGCCGCTGAAACCGCAATCCTGGATGAAGTGATCCACGCTCCTGCCGAGGCGGCCCTCGCTCCAGTCCCGGTTCCGGCTCCGGAACCGGAGGCGCCGATACCGGAAGATGTCGTTGCCGCTCCGGCTCTCTCTCCTAAGCCTGCTCCGGTTGAGTCCGCTGAAGCCGCGGCGACGGTCGCCATGCCTGCTCCCGTCAAACCCCTGGTCGATATCTCCGTCGCCCTGCAGGAAGGCGGCCTGGTGATGGTGGAGACCCGCAGGGAGAAGACGAATGTGACACCTCCAGTCGAACCTGAGATGCGGCTTGGCCGCAAGCCCAGGACGGCAGCGGCGCTCAGCAACGAACCCATGATGCAGGTGGAAACCCGCAAGTAACCGGGGATCCCTCTGGAAAAAAGGCCAGCTCGCGCTGGCCTTTTTTATCTCCCTCTCTGCAGGGTCTCGATCAGTCCGTGCGCAGCGTCCTCGGCCATATCCAGCACGAGCTCGAATCCGCGCTCGCCGCCATAATAAGGATCCGGCATCTCGTCCGTGTCGAAGCGTGAGGCATAGCTCATGAACAAGCCCAGCTTGGCATGATACTCGGGTCGCGCACTGCGCTTCAGGATATCCAGATTGTCACGATCCATGGCCAGCAGCAGATCAAACCGCTCGAAGTCCTCGGGAACCACCTTGCGCGCCCGCAATCCCGACAAATCAATGCCCCGCCTGAGCGCCGCCTCGCGAGTGCGCGGATCGGGCGACTCTCCGATGTGGTAGGGATCGTCTCAGAAAACGGAAAATAAAGCACGTTAAGCCGGTGGCAGTGGTCGCAACGGTCTGAACTTGCCTGCGCCGACCTTGGTGCTGCTGCGCCAGAGGTAATCGCCGGTCAGATTGATGTGTTCCCACCCCAGCGGTGACAGGTATTGAAACAGCGTCTCGTCTACCGGTTTGCCGTGCCCGTTCAAAGCATTGGTTGCCCGTTCCAGATAGGCCGTGTTCCAAAGCACGATGGCCGCCGTTACCAGATTGAGGCCGCTGGCCCGGTAGCGTTGTTGCTCAAAACTGCGGTCGCGGATTTCGCCCAGTCGGTTGAAGAACACCGCCCTGGCCAGCGCGTTGCGCGCCTCGCCTTTGTTGAGTCCGGCCTGCACGCGGCGGCGCAGCTCCACGCTTTGCAGCCAATCCAGTATGAACAGCGTGCGCTCAATGCGCCCCAGCTCGCGCAGTGCAACGGCCAGTCCGTTCTGACGCGGATAGCTGCCGAGCTTGCGCAACATCAGCGAGGCCGTCACCGTACCCTGCTTGATCGAAGTGGCGAACCGCAAGATTTCATCCCAATGGGCGCGTATCTGCTTGATGTTCAGCCGGTCGCTGCTAATCACCGGCTTGAGCGCGTCATAGGCGGCATCGCCCTTTGGGATGAATAGCTTGGTGTCGCCCAGGTCTCGGATACGTGGCGCGAATCGGAAGCCCAGTAGGTGCATCAGGCCGAAGACATGATCGGTAAAGCCCGCTGTGTCGGTGTAGTGCTCCTCGATCCGCAAGTCCGACTCGTGGTACAGCAGGCCATCGAGCACATAGGTTGAATCACGCACGCCGACGTTGACTACCTTGGTGCTGAAGGGCGCGTACTGGTCGGAGATATGGGTATAAAACGTCCGGCCTGGACTGCTTCCATACTTCGGGTTGATATGCCCGGTGCTCTCCGCTTTGCTGCCGGTTCTGAAATTTTGGCCATCCGACGATGACGTGGTGCCATCGCCCCAGTTTCCGGCAAAGGATTGCCGGAACTGCGCGTTGACCAGTTCGGCCAGCGCCGTTGAGTACGTTTCATCCCGGATGTGCCAGGCTTGCAGCCACGACAGCTTGGCGTAAGTCGTGCCTGGGCAGGACTCGGCCATCTTGGTTAGCCCGAGATTGATGCCATCAGCCAGGATCGTCGTCAGCAGCAAGGTTTTGTCCTTGGCCGTGTCGCCGGTCTTCAGATGCGTGAAATGCCGGGTGAAGCCTGTCCACTCATCAACTTCCATCAGCAGTTCGGTAATCTTGACGTGTGGCAGCAGCATCGCCGACTGGTCGATTAGGGCTTGTGCGGTCTCCGGCACCGCCGCGTCCAGCGGCGTGATCTTCAGGCCGGACTCGGTAATGATGGCATCCGGCAGATCATTGGCCGCCGCCATGCGGTTGACGGTGGCAAGCTGCTGTTCCAGCAATGCCAGTCGGTCGTGCAAATACTGATCGCAATCGGTGGCCACTGCCAGCGACAATTCGTTGGCCAGCTTCAGAGTAGCGAACTTCTCGGCCGGCACCAGGTACTCATCAAAGTCCTTGAACTGGCGCGAACCCTGCACCCAGACATCGCCTGATCGCAGCGCGTTCTTTAGCTCTGACAGGGCGCACAGCTCGTAGTAGCGCCGGTCAATGCCATCGTCCGTGAGCACCAGTTTCGCCCAGCGTGGCTTGATGAATGCGGTCGGCGCGTCGGCGGGCACCTTGCGGGCGTTGTCGCTGTTCATGCCGCGAAGCACCTCGATGGCATCGAGTACGCCCTTGGCGGCTGGTGCCGCCCGTAACTTAAGTACGTCCAGGAACTGCGGCGCGTAGCGGCGCAACGTGGCGTAGCTTTCACCGATGCGATGCAGAAAGTCGAAGCTCTCCGGCTGCGCGAGCTTTTGCGCCTCCGTGACGCTGGCGGCGAAGGTATCCCACGGCATTACGGCCTCGATGGCGGCGAACGGATCGCCGCCGCTCTGTTTGGCTTCCAGCAAGGCTTGGCCGATGCGGCCATACATCCGCACCTTGTCATTGATCGCCTTGCCGGAAGCCTGAAACTGCTGCTGATGCTTGTTCTTGGCGGCGTTGAATAGTTTGCCAATGATGCGGTCGTGCAGGTCGATGATTTCGTCGGTGACGGTGGCCATACCTTCAATGGCCAGCGAAACCAGAGTGGCATAGCGTCGTTGCATCTCGAACTTTGCCAGATCGGCAGGCGTCATCTGCCCACCCTCACGGGCGATCTTGAGCAGGCGGTTCTGGTGAACTTGTCGCTCGATGCCTGCGGGAAGGTCAAGCGCCTGCCAAGCCTTGAGGCGCTCGATGTGTTCAAGCATATGCCGAGAGTTCGGCTTGACGGGCGACTGGCGCAGCCATGCCAGCCACGTCAATTTGCTGCCGTCCTTGCGCTTGAGAAGTTCGTCCAGGCGCTGACGGTGGAGCGATAACAAAGAATCGGTCAACGCCGCGTAAATACGCCGGTTGGCACGGGTGATGGCCTCGGCGCTCGCGCGCTCGATGGCATTCATGGCGGGCAGGATGATGCTCTGCCGCCGCAGGTTTTCGACAAGGGTGCTGGCCAGCACAATCCCTTTATCGGTCTGCAAGGCCAGCTCGGTCAATGTATGCACGGCTTGCCGGTAGTGACTCATGGTGAAGGGCTTGAACCCGAACACCGTTTGCAGCTCGACCAAGTGCTCCCGCCGCGTCTGCTCGCGCTGGCCGTAATCGTTCCAACTTTCCACCGGCACCTTGAGTTGTGCGGCCACCATGCGCAACAGGGGCGGAAACGGAGGCTCATCGATGCCCAAGAAGATGCCAGGGAATCGCAAGTAGCAAAGCTGCACGGCGAAGCCCAATCGATTCGCAGCGCCGCGACGCTGGCGGATCACCGATAGGTCGGTTTCGTTGAACGTGTAGTGCCGTATCAGTTCGTCTTTGGCATCTGGTAGTGCCAGCAGGCTTTCGCGCTCGGTGGCGGACAGGATTGAGCGGCGCGGCATGATCAGTCTTCCCGCAGGTACTGGTACAAGGTTTCGCGACTGATGCCGAAGTCACGGGCCACCAAGGTTTTTTGATCGCCTGCCGCGACTCGCTGTTTCAACTTGGCAATTTGTTCGCTGTTCAGCGATTTCTTTCGTCCCCGGTAGGCACCGCGCTGCTTGGCCAGCACGATTCCCTCGCGCTGGCGTTCGCGGATCAGTGCGCGCTCGAACTCCGCAAAAGCCCCCATGACCGACAGCATCAAATTGGCCATCGGTGAGTCATCGCCGGTGAACGCCAGCCCTTCTTTGACAAACTCCATCCGCACGCCCCGTTGTGTCAGCCCCTGAACGATGCGGCGCAGGTCATCGAGATTGCGTGCCAACCTGTCCATGCTGTGCACCACCACGGTGTCGCCCTCGCGCACAAAGGCCAGCAGCCTTTCAAGTTCGGGACGTTGCGTGTCCTTGCCGGAAGCCTTATCGGTGAATACCTTACCGACTTCGATTTGCTCCAGTTGCCGATCAGGGTTCTGGTCGAAGCTGCTGACGCGGATATAGCCAATGCGTTGACCTTGCAAGGTGCCTCCAAAGGTAAAAGTGTCAGGATGAAATCCATTACCCTTGGCGGCTTGTGTCAATAAATACAAACTACAACTCTATTCTGACGTGCTTTGCGCCAAGCATCTGACATCAGGTTAGGGTATAGCTTAACCGGACACCTCGGCCTCTGTGCCTTTACTGCTTTTCGGTACAACCGTCAAGAACAGGCAGAGCGCTCCGATAGTTATCGCCACATCAGCGAGGTTGAAGGCGGGCCAGTGCGCAAGTCGCCAATGGAAGTCAAGGAAATCAACAACCTGTCCACGCAGCACACGATCCGCGACATTGCCGAGCGCACCACCAAGGATCAGGCTGTAGCCCATCGCTTCGAGACGTGGCCGTTGCTGGCACAGCATGCGCCCCAGCCAAGCAGAAACAGCCAGACCCAGCGTGATGAAAAAGTAACGTTGCCAGCCACCAGCGTTCGCCAAAAAGCTGAATGCCGCACCCGGATTCAGGACATGAACGAGGTTGAAAAACGGGGTGATTTCGACTTGCTCACCGTAGGCAAACGTGCGGATGATGGCGAACTTCGTGAGCTGATCGGTCATGACAGCACTGGCGGCCACGGTGAACCAGACCCAAGCCGATGTGCGGCGGGCCGATTGCCACACAGGGGCGGCCAACGGCAGCAACCACCCGGCGAGTGCCGTGCAGCTCCATCCCAGCGTCCACCCCGCCAACACATCGGCCGGAAAGTGCATTCCGGCCGCGATGCGCGACCAGCCGACCAATGTGGCGTACAGCATTAAACTGAGACGACCACGGCGGCCCATCAAAGGCCAGAGCGCGCCGACCACCATCGCGGCATAGGTGGCATGCCCGCTGGGCAGGCTGTAGTGAAGCTCTTTGTCCCCGATGACGCGCGCCAGGTCGCCAAGGACGGCAGGCGGGCGTGGAAAGTCGAACCATAGCTTCAAGGCGGTGGCGACCAATAACGCCAGCAAGAAGGCCGCGCTAAAACCAATAAGGCGATGCCGAACGGCCGTACCACGCGCCGGGTTTGTAGCCGATTTCGACCACCACCACAGACCCAACAGCATCAGCGGCGCTGTCCAGTAACTTCCCACGAGGCCAAAGAACCATGCCAGTGGTTTCAGCGTGGCGGGCGTGCCTGTGTTGATGGCTTGAAACAACGCGATGTTCAGGCCACCCCAGTCATAGAGAAAGAGTTTCCAGCTCATCGGCGCAACAACCTCAAGCCGTTGCCGACAACAAGCAAGCTGGCACCCATATCGGCGAACACAGCCATCCACATGGTCGCGTGACCCGTGAAGGTGAGCACCAAAAATACCGCCTTGATGCCAAGGGCCAGCACAATGTTTTGCATCAGCACCTGTGCTGTCGCACGCGACAGGCGCACGAAGGTCGGAATCTTGCGCAGGTCATCGTCCATCAGGGCCACGTCGGCGGTTTCAATAGCGGTATCTGTGCCCGCCGCTCCCATTGCAAAGCCAATGTCCGCACGCGCCAAGGCCGGTGCGTCGTTGATGCCATCACCGACCATGCCAACCTTGCCATTTCTGGACAATTGCTCCACTTCGCGCAGTTTGTCGTCAGGCAGTTGGTTGCCTTGCGCACGGTCAATGCCAGCTTGTGCGGCAATGGCCTGTGCCGTGTGGGGGTTATCGCCGGTCAGCATCACGGTGTTGATGCCCAGAGCATGCAGCTCGGCGATGGCTCTCCTGCTGCTGTCCTTGATGGTGTCCGCAACGGCGAATAAGGCATGTACCCCTTTTGCGCCTACCAACATCACGACGGTCTTGCCTACGGTTTCCAGCGCCGCGATGCGCTGCTCCAGCTCTGGTGTGCACTGCCCCAGCTCTTCAAGCATTCGGTGGTTGCCCAGATAGTAGGTCTCCCCGTCGATTTGGCCTTGCACACCCCGACCGGGCAGCGCGCTGAACTCGGCCACGTCGAGCAAGGCAACTCCATCCCGCTGCGCAGCCTGTGCCACCGCCTTGGATACAGGATGATCGGAGCGGGCCGCCAAACTGGCAGCGATACAGCGGCTATCGGAGGCGAGTGCGTTGCCCCATGCGACAAAATCGGTTTGTGCGGGCTTGCCGTGAGTGACCGTGCCGGTCTTGTCCAGAGCCAGCCAGCGCAGCTTGCGGCCTTCTTCCAGATAGACACCGCCCTTGACAAGAATGCCGTGGCGGGCAGCGGCGGCCAAGCCGCTGACGATGCTGACCGGCGTGGAAATCACCAGGGCGCATGGGCAGGCAACCACCAGCAGAACCAGTGCACGGTAAATCCAGTCCATCCATGCCGCGCCCATGAGAAGCGGGGGTAGCAGTGCGACGGCAATGGCTAGGGCGAACACGAGAGGCGTGTACCAACGGGCGAACTGATCGACAAAACGCTGGGTCGGTGCACGGCTACCTTGTGCAGCCTCTACTGCGTGAATGATGCGGGCCAAAGTGGAGTTGCTGGCCAAGGCAGAGACGCGGTACTCGAAGGAACCAGATTCGTTGATCGTGCCCGCAAACACCGGATCGCCGGGGGACTTCTCGACCGGGAGGCTTTCGCCCGTGATCGGGGCTTGGTTGACCGTGGAGCGTCCGTCTAGCACCTCGCCATCGAGCGCGATGCGCTCACCCGGTTTGACCCGGACTCGGCTGCCAATGGCGATTTGCTTGGCACTTACCTCTCGCCAAGTGCCGTCAGGCTGCTGCACCGTGGCCTGCTCCGGGGTCAGGTCGAGCAGTCCACGGATGGCGTTACGGGCGCGATCCAATGACTTGGCCTCGATCACCTCGGCCAGCGCGAAGAGCACCATTACCATCGCAGCTTCGGGCCAGTGGCCGATGAACATAGCACCCGTGACGGCAATCGACATCAGGGCGTTCATGTTGAGGTTACGGTTCTTGAGCGCGATCCAGCCCTTCTTGTAGGTGGACAGCCCCCCCGTCAAGACCGCGACAAGCGCCAGAATGACGACTGACCAATGATTGCCGTCGTGGAACCAGTAGACCGCTTCGGCCGCCGATGCAGCGATGAGGGAAATGCCGAGCGGCCACCAGTTGGTCGGCGTTGTCACAGGGGACGCGGATGGCGACGCGGCCACGGCCTTGTCCTCGACCTGCGCCTCGAATCCGAGTGCTTGTAGTGCCACAAGCACATCCGGCAGAACCCCGTCAGCATGGCGTACCGACAACGTGCGCTGCATCAGGTTGAAATCGAGATTGGCAACCCCGGCCACGGTGCCGAGCTTGTTGCGGATCAACGCCTCTTCGGTCGGGCAATCCATCTTGGCAATGGACAGCTTGGTCGTCTGCCCGGCCGACGCCTCATCCATGCGCACAGCTTGCATGCCGATGGCCTTCAGTGCCTGCTCAACGGGAGACAGCGAAGGCAATTCGTGCCGCACGGCCAAGGTACGCTGCATCAGGTTGAACTCAAGACCAACCACACCCGCCAGCCCAGCCAGCTTGCCTCGGATCAGCGCCTCTTCCGTGGGGCAATCCATGTTCTCGATGCGGTACACCGCTTGAGCCGATCCGGTTGCCAGCGGGGCTTGTGCCGTGGGTTGGATGATTGGCCCAGTCGAGCAGCCACACCCCTTTGAAGCGCATTCGCTCATGGATAACTCCTTCAAATCGTCTATTCAGCCTCCATTAAAAACTCTATAGTCGCTATAGAGTCAAGTGAAAAATGGAGATTGAGGCATGGAAATCAGAATTGGCGACCTCGCCAAGCGCTCTGGGTGCGAGGTCGTGACCATCCGCTACTACGAGAAGGAAGGGCTACTGCCGAAGCCAGCGCGAAGCGGTGGCAACTTCCGGCTGTACGGTGAGGCGCACATTGAGCGCTTGCAATTCATCCGTCATTGCCGTTCGCTCGACATGACGTTGAGCGAGATTCGCGCATTGCTGGGTCTGCGAGACAACCCGATGCAGGACTGTGGGGAGGTCAACACGCTGCTGGAGGCCCATATTCAACAGGTGGAAATGCGTGTGTCCGCGCTGTTGCAGTTAAAACGGCACTTGGTTGATTTGCGCGAGAAGTGTTCTGGCTCTCGATCTGTAGAGGCGTGCGGCATTTTGCAAGGGTTGGGCAATCGCAATTGCCATGGTGAAAGTGCCACGAACAGTCAAACATCTGGGTAAGTAAGGGCTTAGCGTGCTTTATTTTCCGTTTTCTGAGGCGACCCCTGGTAGCCATGCGTACCCGCAGAATCTACTTTAATTAAAGTATCTATCTTTTTGTTAATTATTATTTTTCTTGCAACACCTTCTGCTGTGGGGGAGCGGCAGATATTGCCCATGCAGACGAACAGGATGCGGGTCATGCCGCATCCTTTTTGTCAACTGCATCGTGCTCCACCACCCCGAAAGCACGCTGTCTGAGACGGAATAGTTCATCACGCGCAGCAGCAGCCTCTTCGAATTCCAGATTTTTAGCATGCTCCTGCATGCGCTTTTCCAACCGTCGGATCTCCCGCGCCAGCGACTTCTCGTCCATCGCCTCGTAACGCGCCCGCTCCTCCGCCACTTCCAGCGCCTCAGCGGCGATCTCATGGTCGTAGACGCCGTCGATGATGTCCTTGATTCGTTTGGAAATGCTTTTCGGGGTGATACCGTTCGCCTCGTTAAAGACCATCTGCTTGGCACGCCGCCGTTCGGTCTCGGCCATGGCACGCTTCATGGAATCGGTCATCGCGTCGGCGTAGAGGATAGCGGTGCCGTGCAGGTGACGTGCCGCCCGGCCGATGGTCTGGATCAGGGAACGCTCCGAACGCAGAAAGCCCTCCTTGTCCGCATCCAGGATGGCCACCAGCGACACCTCGGGAATATCCAGCCCCTCGCGTAGCAGGTTGATGCCGACCAGCACGTCGAACTCGCCCAGGCGCAGGTCACGGATGATCTCGACCCGCTCCACCGTCTCGATGTCGGAGTGCAGATAGCGCACCTTGATACCGTTCTCGCCGAGATAGTCGGTGAGGTCCTCGGCCAGGCGCTTGGTCAGGGTGGTCACCAGCACGCGCTCGTTCTGTGCGGTGCGCAGCTTGATCTCGCCGAGCAGGTCATCCACCTGGGTGGCCGCCGGCCGCACGATCACCTGCGGGTCGACCAGACCAGTCGGCCTCACCACCTGCTCCACCACTTGGGATTGGTGGGCCTTCTCGTATTCGGCGGGGGTAGCCGAGACGAAGACGGTCTGCGGCATCAGCTTCTCGAACTCGTCGAAGCGCAGCGGCCGGTTGTCCAGGGCGGACGGCAGGCGGAAGCCGTACTGGACCAGATTTTCCTTGCGCGAACGGTCACCCTTGTACATCCCGCCGAGCTGCGGCACGGTGACGTGGGACTCGTCGATGAACATCAGGGCGTCCGGCGGCAGGTAGTCGATCAGGGTCGGCGGCGGCTCGCCCGGCTTGCGGCCGGACAGGTGGCGCGAGTAGTTTTCGATGCCCTTGCAGAAGCCCAGCTCGTTGAGCATTTCCAGGTCGAAGCGGGTACGCTGCTCAACGCGTTGGGCTTCCACCAGCTGCTGGGCAGTCTGGAAAATCTCAATCCGCTCGCGCAACTCGAGCTTGATGGCTTCGATGGCACGCAGCACTGTCTCCCTCGGCGTGACGTAGTGGCTGGAGGGATATACCGTGAAGCGGCCGAGTTTCTGCCGCAGATGGCCGGTGAGCGGATCGAACAGCTGCAGCGACTCGATCACGTCATCGAAAAGCGACAGGCGCAGGGCGTATTCCGCGTTCTCCGCCGGAAAGATGTCGATGACGTCGCCGCGCACGCGGAAGGTGCCGCGACGGAAGTCCACCTCGTTGCGCTCGTACTGCATCTCGGCCAGGCGCTTGATGACGTCGCGTTGGCCGATGCGCTCGCCCTCCCGCAGGTGCAGGATCATGCCGTGGTAGTCGACCGGATCGCCGATGCCGTAGATGGCCGAGACAGTGCCGACGATCACCACGTCGCGCCGCTCCAGGAGGGATTTCGTCGCCGAGAGCCGCATCTGCTCGATGTGCTCGTTGATCGAGGAATCCTTCTCGATGAACAGGTCACGCGAAGGGACGTAGGCCTCCGGCTGGTAATAGTCGTAGTAGGAGACGAAATATTCGACGGCGTTCTCCGGAAAGAACTCGCGGAATTCCGAGTAGAGCTGCGCCGCCAGCGTCTTGTTCGGCGCCAGCACCAGCGCCGGCCGGCCCAGACGAGCGATGACGTTGGCCATGGTGTAGGTCTTGCCCGAGCCGGTGACGCCGAGCAGCGTCTGGTACATCAGGCCGTCCTGGATGCCTTCGACCAGTTTTTCGATGGCTTCCGGCTGGTCGCCGGCCGGCGGAAACGGCTGATGCAGGGAAAACGGGCTGTTGGGATAAGTGACGGTCACCGGCTTGCGTGCTCTGAGAGACGGATGTGAATTCTATCAAGCCGGTTGCGTCTCACGCACTTCCAGTTTCCCCGAGAACAGGCTTGCGGCAACGATCATCGCGCCGCCGACCCACTCCTTCAGGGTCATGGCTTCCCCCGCCAGAAGCCACGAGGACAGGGCGGCGACCACCAGTTCGAACAGGAAGATGACGATGGCCCTGTTGGCCGGCGTGTGCGTCAGACCGAACTGGACGAAAAGATTGGTCGCCAGCAGGACCAGGCCGATCAAGCCGACGAGCAACCAGCCCGCCAGTGGCGGCAACACGATAGGGCCCGGTTCGAAAGGCAGCGCAACGAGTCCCACCGCCACCACTCCTGCGAAAACGGCCATCGACTTGACCTCGATCGACAGGTCGTGCGCTTTCCGTATGAGGACGTTGGCAAGCGAAAACAGAAAACCGGCTGCCAAGCCGAGCCATTCGGCCTTGTTCTGGGGCAGGGGCAGGCCGAGTCGCGGCTGCCAAAGCATGACGACGGCGCCGGCCAGCGAAAGCGCGATCACCGCCGTACCCGCAGGACTGACTTTCTCCTTCAGCAGCATTCGGGCCAGCAGGACGGTCCACAGCGGTGCCAGGTAGAACAACAATAGCACCCGCATCACCTCGCCATGCACCGTCGCCAGGACATAGCCAAGGTTGCAGCCGCCGGCAACCAGCGCAATCGACGCCAGCATCCAGCTCGGCCTGAAACCGGCCAGCTGCTTGCGAAACAGAGGAAATCCAAGGAGAAACGCGATGAAATAGGTCAGCGTAGCCCCCAGCGCGGCAGATACGGCCATCCCCTCCAGCACGCGATAGGGATGCCAGATGAGGCCCCAGATCGTGGCACCGGTAATCAGCGAAACCAGAGCGACGGTGTTTTTGGCGAGACTCGCTTCACTCATTTTCTTGGCCGACATGACGGGGGCACTTATAATTCGTGTTTTACCGAGAAGAAGCGGCGGAACCGATCATGCCGCGAACCCGACGTGAACCCCAATCTCGCCAAACTCCACCCCTACCCGTTCGAGAAGCTGCGCCAGTTGTTCCTGGGCATCCAGCCCCCCAGGGGGCTCAGCGAGATACGGCTTTCGATCGGAGAACCGCAGCATGAAACACCGGCCTTCATCAAGGAAGCACTCGCTGCCAATCTCCAGGGCCTGGCGAATTATCCCACGACCTCCGGCAGCGATGCCCTGCGCCACGCCATCGCCGGCTGGCTGGCGCGCCGCTACGGCATTTCCGCGCCCGACGCCCAGGACCAGGTGCTCCCGGTCAACGGTTCCCGAGAGGCGCTGTTCGCCATAGCCCAATGTGTCGTCGACCCTTCGCGCGGCGACGCCCTGGTGCTCAGTCCGAATCCCTTCTACCAGATCTACGAGGGTGCCGCGCTCCTCGCCGGAGCCCAACCGGTGTTTCTGAACCACCTGCCGGGAAGCGATTTCCACTCCGACTTCGACGCGCTTCCGGAATCCGTCTGGAAGCGCATCCAGCTCGCCTATGTCTGCTCGCCGGGGAACCCTACCGGCAAGGTACTCGGGATCGGCGAGTGGAAGCGCCTGTTCGAACTGGCCGACCGTTACGGCTTCGTCATCGCCAGCGACGAATGCTATTCCGAGATCTATTGCGACGAGGCTGCCCCGCCGATTGGCGTCCTGCAGGCGGCGCATGCCCTTGGCCGCGACGATTACCGCGGCATCGTGATGTTCTCCAGCCTGTCCAAGCGCAGCAACGTGCCCGGCCTGCGATCAGGCTTCGTGGCAGGGGATGCCGACCTTCTGAAGAAATTCTGGCTCTACCGCACCTACCAGGGCTGTGCAATGAGCCCGCCCGTGCAGCATGCCAGCGCCGCGGCCTGGAACGACGAGGGGCATGTGCGCGAGAATCGCCGCCTCTACCGCGAGAAATTCGACGCCGTCACCCCGCTCATCGGTGCGCACCTGGGAACGGCCCGGCCGGACGCCGGGTTCTACCTGTGGGCCCGCACACCGATCGCCGACACCGAATTCGCCCTCGGCCTGCAGCGTGAATATAATGTGACCGTGCTGCCCGGCAGCTACCTTGCGCGCGAGTCGGGCGGCGTCAATCCGGGCGAAAACTTCGTCCGCATCGCGCTGGTTGCGCCCCTCGGAGAATGCCTGGAGGCAGCGCGGAGAATTCAGGAATTTTGCAGGAAACTATAAAGGGAACCGCAATGCAGGACTATCAGCAGATCATCGAGCAGGCCTGGGAAGACCGCGCCGCCATCCAGCCCGGCAAGGCGCCGGCCAAGGTAGGCGAAGCGGTCGAATTCGTCCTCGCCCAGCTCGACCAGGGCAGACTGCGCGTCGCCGAGAAAATCGACAGCCAATGGGTCACCCATCAGTGGATCAAGAAGGCCGTCCTTCTCTCCTTCCGCCTCGAGGACAACCGGATCATGGACGGCGGCGCCCTGCGCTACTGGGACAAGGTACCGACCAAGTTCCAGAAGTACGACCAGGAACAGTTCGAACGCGGCGGCTATCGCGTCGTGCCGGGTGCCGTGGTGCGCCGCGGCTCCTTCATCGGCCGCAATGCCGTGCTGATGCCCTCGTTCGTAAACATCGGGGCCTATGTCGACGAAGGCACCATGGTGGACACCTGGGCGACCGTCGGCTCCTGCGCCCAGATCGGCAAGAATGTGCACCTTTCCGGCGGCGTCGGCATCGGCGGCGTATTGGAACCGCTCCAGGCCAACCCCACCATCATCGGCGACAACTGCTTCGTCGGCGCCCGCTCCGAAGTGGTCGAAGGCGTGATCCTCGAGGACGACTGCGTCATCTCGATGGGCGTCTTCATCGGCCAGAGCACGCGCATCTACAACCGCGAGACCGGCGAGATCACCTACGGCCGCGTGCCGGCCGGCTCCGTCGTCGTGTCGGGCAGCCTGCCCTCGGCCGACGGCAAGTACAGCCTCTATTGCGCCGTCATCGTCAAGCAGGTGGACGCCAAGACCCGCGCCAAGGTCGGCATCAACGAACTGCTGCGCGGTATCTGACCGATCCCCCACTCGGGAGGCAAGACATGATCTTCGACAAGCTCTTCCAGCTAATGGCCGAGAAAAGGGCCTCCGACATCTTCGTCTCCGCCGGGGCACCCATCCACATCAAGATTCAGGGCAGCACCATCCCGATCAACCAGCAGATCATGGATCCGGAAACGATCCAGCGCATGGCCTACGAAATGCTGAAGCCGGAACAGATCAAGCATTTCGAGGACGATAAGGAGATCAACCTCTCCTTCGGCATCCGCGACGTCGGCAACTTCCGCGTCAACATGTTCTGGCAGCGCGGTACGATCGCCATTGTCGTGCGCTTCATCCAGGGCGAAATCCCCAAGCTGGACGAGCTCGGCCTGCCCACGGTGCTGGCCGACGTCATCATGGAAAAGCGCGGACTCGTGTTGGTGGTCGGTTCGACCGGTTCCGGCAAGTCCACCACGCTGGCCGCAATGATCGACCATCGCAATGCCAACCGGTCGGGGCACATCCTGACGGTCGAGGACCCGATCGAATACCTGTTCAAGCACAAGAAGTCGGTGGTCAACCAGCGCGAGATCGGCCTGGACACGAAGATTTGGGAAAATGCGCTGAAGAACGCCATGCGACAGGCGCCGGACTGCATCCTCATCGGCGAGATACGCGACCGCGAGACCATGGCGGCGGCGCTGGCCTATGCGCAGACCGGCCACCTTTGCCTGGCCACGCTGCACGCCAACAACAGCTACCACGCGCTGAACCGCATCATCAACTTCTACGCCCTGGAAAACCGCCCCGCCCTGTATCTCGACCTTTCCGTCAGCCTGAAGTGCATCATCTCCCAGCGACTCGTAAAGAAACCGGATGGCAAACGCCTCCCGGCGGTGGAAATCCTGCTCAACACCCGCCACATCCAGGAACTGATCGAGAAGGGCGAGATCAACGGCATCAAGGAGGCCATGGAGCAGAGCCTGGCTCCGGGATCCCAGACCTTCGAGCAGGACCTGTTTCGTCTCTACAAGGAAAGCGTCATCACGCTGGAAGAGGCGCTGGCAAACTCCGACTCGCCGACCAATCTTTCGTGGCTCATCAACAACTCGCAGCTCGATGCGCCCTCGCCGGGAGACAAGAAGTCGAACGCGTCCGCCCCCGCGCTCGATTTCGACCAGGCGAATGGCGGCGCCTCCTTCACCGAATTCACCCTCAACGTCGACGACGCTGCCGGATAATGGCCGGACCCGCATTCGAACTCGCCTGCGAATTGATTGCGCGCCATTCCGTCACGCCGGCGGACGGCGGTTGCCTGGAACTCGTCTCCCGTAGGCTCGCCCCGCTCGGCTTCAGCCTCGAACGGATGGATCGCGAGGGCGTCTCCAACCTGTGGACGCGTCGCGGCGGCGCTGGACCTGTCCTCTGCTTCGCCGGCCATACCGACGTCGTGCCGCCCGGCCCGCTCGACCAATGGCGTTCCGATCCCTTCAAGCCCGAGGTGCGCGACGGCTTCCTCTACGGACGCGGCGCGGCGGACATGAAAACCAGCATTGCCGCCTTCGTCACGGCGGTCGAGCGTTTTCTCGCTGCCCGTCCCGATCACGCCGGCGCCATCGCCTTGCTGCTGACTTCCGATGAGGAAGGACGCGCCGTGGATGGCACCGTGCGCGTCGTCGAAGCACTGAAAGCCCGCGGTGAAACGCTCGACTACTGCATCGTCGGCGAACCGACTTCGGCGGGGCGACTGGCCGATACCATCAAGAACGGTCGCCGTGGCTCCCTGTCCGGCAAGCTTGTCGTCAAGGGCGTCCAGGGACACATTGCCTATCCCCATCTGGTGAAGAATCCCGTACACAAGGTTGCGCCAGCCGTGGCCGAGTTGTCGTCTACCGTATGGGACAACGGCAATGAGTATTTCCCGCCCACTTCCTGGCAGATCTCCAATTTTCACGCCGGCACCGGCGCCGACAACGTCGTTCCCGGCATGGCGGAAATCCTCTTCAACTTCCGTTTCTCGACCGCCAGCACCCCGGACGGATTGAAGGCACGGGTGCACGAGATCCTCGACCGTCACGGCATCGAATATGCGCTGGAGTGGACCCTCTCCGGCAAGCCCTATCTCACCCCGCGCGGCAGGCTGGTGGAGATGGTGTTGCAGGCCATCCGCGAAACCGTGGGCATCGAAGCCGAACTGTCCACCAGCGGCGGCACCTCGGACGGCCGTTTCATCGCCGACATCTGCCCGGAAGTCATTGAACTGGGTCCGCTCAATGCCACCATCCACAAGATCGACGAGTGCATCGCCGTCGCCGATATCGAGCCGCTCTCCCGCATCTACGAGCGCGTGCTCGAACTTCTGTTGAAATGATCCCGCCCGAACTGGTCACGCTGCGCGATTTCCTGCGCTGGTCGGTCAGCCGCTTCAACGAAGCAGGACTGCACTTCGGCCATGGCACGCAGAATGCCTATGAAGAAGCGTCCTATCTCCTGCTGCACGCCCTGCACCTGCCGCACGAACGCATCGAAGTCTTTCTCGACGCGGCCCTGACCGACAGCGAACGGCAAACCGTCCATGCCCTGCTGGAACGGCGCATCCGCGAACGCATACCGGCCGCCTACCTGACGCGCGAAGCCTGGCTGGGGGACTTTCCCTTCTACGTCGACGAACGGGTGATCGTTCCACGTTCCCATATTGCCGAGTTGCTGCTGGACGAACCCTTGGCGCCGTGGATTACTGATCCCGACGCGATCGACTCGGCACTCGACCTGTGCGCCGGCTCGGGTTGCCTGGCCATCCTGCTGGCGCATGCCTTCCCGAACGCCCGTGTCGATGCTGTCGACATTTCCGCGGATGCCCTCGAGGTCGCCGCCCGGAACGTCAACGACTATGAACTGGGCGACCGCATCGAATTGATTCGCTCCGACCTTTTCGCCGGCCTCGCCGGTCGACGCTACGACATCATCATCTCGAATCCGCCCTATGTCACCGGGGAATCGATGCGTACCCTCCCCGAGGAATACCGCCACGAGCCGGCACTCGCGCTGGCCTCCGGCGAGGATGGCCTGGATGCGGTGCGTGGCATCCTTGCCGGCGCCCATGCACACCTCAAGCCGAATGGCATTCTTGCCGTAGAGGTAGGCGGGAACCGTGCTATCGTTGAAGAGGCCTTTCCGCGCCTGGGCTTCACCTGGCTCGAATCGGAAAGCGGCGAAGGCATGGTATTCCTGCTGCAGCGGGAACAACTCCCCAATTAATCCGCAGCCCCAGGCTGCGCGCCATGGGAACCGTCGTTGATGCGTATTCCGCGCATGCTGCTGATCCTGAGCTTCGCCAGCCTGGTCCAGGTTGCGAAGGCCAGCGAGCCCAGGCCGTTCGAACTGGGCGTCGTCCCGTACCTGCCGACCACCAAGCTGGTCATGGCCTACCAACCCCTGCGGGGCCACCTGGAAAATGAGCTGAAGCGCCCGGTCGTGCTGTCGACGGCCCCCGACTTCGTTACCTTTCTGGAACGCTGCCTGCGCAAGGAATACGACGCCATCGTGCTGGGGCCCGGTCTGGGGCGTTTCGTGCAGATCGAAGCCGGCTACCAGCCGCTGGCCGTGACGAGCCGCAACATCAAGGCAATCATCATCGTCGAACGCCATGCCCCGTACACCAGGCTGAAGGATCTTTCCGGCAAGCGGGTGGCGATGCTGGATCCGATGATCGTCCTCTCGCAGCTTGGCAGGGAAACCTTCCGCCAGTCCGGCATGCAACCTGATCGCGACTATCGCATTCGGATCGTCAAAACGCCCAGCAACGCGGCTCATGCCGTGCTGCAGGGTGAAGTCGAGGCCGGCGTCACAACGGCCAACCTCGTCCCGCAACTGGCAGAGGACATGAAGCATCGGTTGCGCGTCCTGGCCGAATCCAGGGAAATCCCGGGCTTGATGTTCATGCTGCAGCCGACACCTGCCCTTCGCATCGATCAAGCCCGGGATATCCTGATGAGATTCGAGAAAACCGAAGCCGGACGTCAATTCATCGATGCCATGGTGATGGATGGCTTGCGCATGCCGAGCGAGCGGGAGATCAAGTCCCTGGATGTCTTCCTGCCCGAGTTCAGGAAGCACTTCAAGCGCTGAGCCGTCGCCATGCGCCCTATTCTCGACTGGCTCGCACAGCGCTCCTTCCGCCTCAAACTGGTCGGTGCCGCGGTACTGACCGAGATTGCCGTTATCGCCACGCTGGCGTATCTGGGCACCCAGCAGATGGACAGCGCCCTGACCGACCAGGTCAGGGTGCGGATCGAACAGGGAACCGTGCTCTTCAATGCCGCATTCGGGCCGGAACTGGTCGAACGGAATTATTCCGCTCTGCAACTCGCGCTGGAGCATGCGCGCAGCGGGCGGGAAATCGAGTACGCGGTGCTCCACGACAGCCGCGGGAATCTGATCGCCACGACGGGATGGGATCTTCGGCGGCCCCTCCCGGCCGTCGATACGGACGTCCGCAAAGCCGCGGATATCGGCATCTTGAACCTTCAGCAGTCCGTGATGCTGGACGGGCAGAACGTCGGTGAATTGCGCTATGGGCTGTCCACGGCCTTCCTCGTGGAAGCCCGGCAGAACCTGCTCAGGCAAACCCTGGTCGTCGCTACAGCGGGCATCCTGGTTTCCCTTCTGGTCCTGACTTTTCTGGGCTTCGGCATGATGCGGCGCCTGGGTAGCCTGGCCAATGTCGCCCGCCGACTGGCCGATGGCGACCTTTCCGTCAGGGTCGGCAATGGCAGCCGTGACGAAATCGGCCGTCTCGGCGCAGCCTTCAACAACATGGCGGAGGAACTCGAGGGACGCGTACGCGAACTGCGCGCCAGCGAGGCGCGCCTGGCACTGGTCATGCGCGGCACATCCGACGGCATCTGGGATTGGGATTTGCGCCGCAATGTCAGCTATTTCTCGCCGCGCTTCAGGGAACTGCTCGGTTACGACGATGAGGATGAATTCCGCCTGATGTTTCACTTCAGGACGGCCCTGCACCCCGATGACCGTGACCGGGCCATCGCGGCGCAGGACAATGCCTTGCTGCACCAGGCCCGTTTCGACGAAGCCTACCGGCTGCGCTGTCGGGATGGCACCTATCGCTGGTTCCGCGGACGCGGGTATGCCGAGTGGGATGAGAAGGGCAGCGCCTGCCGCTTCGCCGGCTCGCTGTCGGATATTTCTGTGCAGAAGGCTGCGGAGGACGCCCTGCGCGAAAGCGAAGAAACCTTGTTCTATGCCCTGCGCGGCTCATCCGACGGCATCTGGGATTGGAATGTGGCGCTGGATCGCTACTACGTCTCGCCGCGCTACCGCGAATTGCTCGGGTATTCGGAGGACGAACTGCCGAACAGGCGATCCAGCTTCCTCGGCATCGTCCACCCCGATGACCGTCCGGCCGTCGAGTCAGCCGTCAGCCGGCATTTCAAGCAACGCACACCCTACGACGTCGAATACCGCATGCGCCACAAGGATGGCAGCTACCGCTGGTTCCGCGGTCGCGGACAGGCCGTATGGAATGCCGAAGGCCGGGTTATTCGGTTTGCCGGGGCAAGCTCCGACATCACGGCGCAGCGAAAGGCGCAAGACGACCTCCAGACCCTGCTGGCCGAACAGAAAGCGCTGCTCGACAACGTCATCGTCGGCATCGTCTATCTCAAGAACCGCGTCATACAGCGCTGCAACCGGCGTTTCGAGGAACTTTTCGGCTACGAGGAAGGCGGCATGGTCGGCCACACCACCGAACTTGTCTATCCGACGCGGGAAATCTTCGAGGCTATCGGAGAGCGGGCGTATGCCGCCCTGGGAAGGGGCGAGACCTACAGCGAGGAGCTGCAACTGCGTCGCAAGGATGGCAGCCTGTTCTGGGGCTTCATCACCGGACGGGCCGTCGATGCCGTCCATCCCGGGGACGGCAGTGTCTGGATTTACGTCGACTTCACGGAGCGCAGGCAGGCACAGGAAGCGCTGCAGGAGGAAAAGGATCTGTCCGAGGCCCTGCTGGCGGGGCTCCCCGGCATTTCCGCCCTGTACGATCCGGAGTTGCGCCTGCTTCGCTGGAACCGCAACCTGGAGACGGTAACCGGCCATGCGCCGGAACGGCTGCGGAACATGCATGCGAACGAGTTGTATGTGGAGGCATCGGCCGTGCGCAAGGCCAGCCTGGTTGCGCTCGAACGGGGCATCGTCACCCATGGCGAGGCCACGTTGGTCACCGCGGACGGCAGCCGCATCCCCTACTACCTCTATGCCGCCCCCATCCTCCGCAACGACCGCAAGCTGGTCGTCGGGCTCGGCTTCGACATTTCCGGCCGCAAACAGGCGGAAGCCGCCTTGCGCGAGAGCGAGGAACGCTTCCGGAAGTTCTTCGAGGAATCGGCCGACGCCTCGCTCATCATCGAAGGCGACCGTTTCGTGGATTGCAACGAAGCCGCCCTGGCAATGCTCCGCATGCATTCCAAGGAGGAACTCGGAACCGTCCATCCTTCCGAGCTTTCGCCGGACCTGCAGCAGGACGGCCGCTCGTCCGTCGAAAAGGCCAACGAAATGATTCAGATCGCGTTCGCACGCGGCAGCCACCGCTTCGAATGGCTGCATCGTCGCGCGGATGGAGAGGTCTTTCCGGCCGAGGTGTTGCTGACACGCATCCTCCATCAGGGCAAACCCCTCCTGTACACCGTCTGGCGCGACATCACCGACCGCAAGATGGCCGAGGCCGAAATCAGCAAGCTCAACGAGGAGCTTGAACAGCGCGTCCGGGAGCGCACCGCGGAACTCACGGCCGCCAACAGGGAACTTGAGGCCTTCAGCTATTCCGTCTCCCATGACCTGGTCGCGCCCTTGCGCGCCATCGACGGCTTTTCGCGCATGATCGAGGAAGACTACGGCCCCCTGATGGACATACGCGGGAAAGGCTATATCGACCGGATCCGGGGCGGCACCCAGCGCATGCACCAGCTGATCGACGACATGCTGGCGCTGTCGCGGGTGACGCGCGACGAAATGAAGCGCGAAAGCGTCAGCCTGTCCGGCATCGCAGAGCAAATCCTCAGCGATTTGAAGCAGATGCAGCCGGACCGCAAAGTGGCGACGCGTATTACCTTGGATATACACGCCACTGGCGATCCCAACCTTCTGCACATCGCCCTGGAGAATCTCCTGCGCAATGCCTGGAAGTTTACTGCGCGGCAGAATGCCGCACACCACTCTGCGGAAATCGAATTCGGCGTCTTGCGCGACGAAGACAAACCGGTGTATTTTGTCAGGGACAACGGGGCCGGTTTCGACATGCAGTATGCCGGCAAGCTGTTCGGCGCCTTCCAGCGCATGCACGGGGCGCAGGAATTCGAGGGAACCGGCATCGGCCTGGCGATCGTCCATCGCATCATCCAGCGCCACGGCGGCCGCATCTGGGCGGAAGCTGCGCCGGAACAGGGAGCAACGTTTTTCTTCACGCTGTCGTAACTGGATCAGAACATCAAAATGGCAAGCGACCGACCGATACTGCTGGTGGAAGACAACCCCGACGACGAGGCGCTGACGCTGCGCGCCTTCAACAAGAACCGCATCAGCAACCCGGTCGTCGTCGCGCGCGACGGCGTCGAGGCGCTCGACTACCTGTTCGGCAACGGACACCACGCCGGCCGCGACCTTTCGGTCATGCCGGCCGTGATTCTGCTCGACCTGAAGCTGCCGCGCATCGACGGCCTGGAAGTGCTGCGCCGCATCCGAGCCAATGAGCGCACCAGCCTGCTTCCGGTGGTCATCCTGACGACATCGAAGGAACAGCAGGACATCTACGAAGGATACAGTCTCGGCGCCAACAGCTATATCCGCAAGCCGGTGGATTTCGAGAAGTTCATCCAGGCCGTCGGACAACTCGGCCTCTACTGGCTGGTCCTCAACGAGGCGGTCGAGGTCGCCGCCGCTTGACGCACCGGAAAAGTCAGTCGCCGTACCACGGCGACTGACTTTTTATTTCCAGCCCTTGAAGTAATTCCCCCGGCAGGCGCCGGCGCGCACCGCCGCCATGAAGCTCGCCATGTCCGTCACCGGCTGCAGGAACTCGGTGGCACATCGCCCAACTGCGGCCACCTTGTGGCAGTCGCTCCCCCCCAGCCCGGGCAGCGCCATGTGCCGCGTCGCGGTGGCGGCGAGATCGTTGTCCGAATCGACGTTGCCGCCGTTGTGGGTTTCCACGGCGGCGATGCCCTGCAGGTCGAGGAGTCCGTCGAGCAGGCTGCATACGCCGAATTCGCGGTAGGGGTGCGCCGGCACGCAGATGCCGCCCAGGTCGAGGATGCGCTCGATCACTCCGTCGAGCGGCAGCCAAGTGTCCCGCCCCCAGGAATTCCAGGAATCGTCCTCGACGCCATAGGCCAGGAGATGGCCGCGATCGGTGGAAATCTCCACGCCGCGCAGCACGAGAAAGCCCTCGTCGCGGCCGATCGCCTCGACCGGCGCCGAGGCCTCGTAGGAATGGTGCTCCGTGATCACCACGCCATCCAGGCCTATCGCCCTGGCGCGGCGAATGAGATCAAGCGGCTCCAGCCAGTTGTCGTAGGAGTGCTTGGTATGGCAATGGCAGTCGATCCACATAAAAAAGCGGCGCGCATCCGCGAGAACGCGCGCCGTCTCCTCTTCCCCGGATCTGGTCAGAATCAGGGAAGCTGAAGTTCCAGGCTGATGCGCTTGGAGGGCACGAACTTGTGCCGGGAGAAGAAGCTCTCCAGCGCGAAGTCGCTCCAGTTCACCAGCGTATAGATCTTCTTGACGTTGGCCGCCTTCATGTTCATGAGGAACTGGTCCATCAGGTCCGAAGCCACGCCGTGCTTCTGGAAATCGGGATGCACGCCGAGGGTATCGATGGTGGCCGAGGAATCGGCGATGCCGTATTCGCCGAACAGCACGTCGCCCATCATGAAGCCGACCACCTTGCCGCCGACCTCGGCCACGACCGAGGCGTTGACGTTGTTCTCGTTGTCGAGCGCCATGGCCAGCTTGCGCTGGTAGTACTCGCGCCGCTCCTGGCCGGTGATGATCTTGTCGATCGCCACCACCGCATCGAGATCGTTCTTGCGGATCATCCGCACGCTAACCTGCACTGCCATCGCATTCTCCTCGTCTAAAACAATTCGTCTGCGGCGGCATTCTTGCCGCCATTTCCCTTGCGGATATACACGTCACCATAAACCTGGCCTATCTCCGCGCCGGCGGTGAAACAGGTGTTGCAGCCGCCGCCCGACTCCTCTTTGTGCTCGATCACATGCACCTCGTAGCCGAGCTGGCGGTAGTTCTCGACGATCTCCGACAGCCGCGGCTCGCCGATGGTGGTCTGCTTGACCCAGCCCGCCGCCAGCAGGTCGGCCTCCTTGCCGTCCTTCACCAGTTTGAGCGGAATCTTCACGGCCGGATCGTCCCTACCAGGAATGCTTGATGGCCCCCGGCGTGCAGGCCGTGCTGCACGGCAGGCTGGTGTAGCCCGCGGCCGGCTTGCAGTCGGAGCAATCGAAGGCCAGGGAGCGGCGGAAGGCCTGCTTTACCGCCGCCACCTCGTCGTCGTAGTCGTCGGTGATGATCTCGAACATGCCCTTCGGGCACGCCGTCAGGCAGGCGCGTCCGGCGGAACACGAGGTGCACTTGTCCGTATCGATGCTGATGTAGAACTCGCCCGATCCGTCCTTGTAGCCGTAATTCGCTATCATGTCTGTTCCCCTGCCCCCCTTTCGGGGGGGTTAGAATCGTGAATCCCTAGGCTCCGGCCCGCTCAGTGGGAGAGGGGTACTTCGCGGACCGGAGCGTCGGGATCTTTCAAAGCCGCCCGCCTTCCGGTCTAGGCGGCTTTCGCAGATGCACCCTGCTTCTGCATCAGCGTGTAGCCGAACAACGCAGCGCCCAAGGCACCGGCGATCTGGCTGTCCAGCTTGGTCTCGACGGCCTTGGTGCCGAGCAGCTTCTCGATGCGCTTCACCACGCCGGGGTTCTTGGCAATCCCGCCGGTGATGAAGAAGTCGTTTTCAACGCCGATACGCTCGATTAGCGACACCACGCGCTCGGCCATGGCCTGGCAGTAGGCGGCAATCACCTTGTTCTTCGAATAGCCGGCCTTGAGCAGGCCCAGCGCCTCGGACTTGGCGAACACCACGCAAGTCGAGGACACGGCTTCCGGCTCCTGGTCCACATCGAAGGAGCGCGGCCCCAGTTCGGCGATCGGGATCTGCATCAGGTCGGCGATCACCTCCATGCCGCGGCCGGTGCCGGCCGCGCACTTGTCGTTCATCAGGAAGTTGGTGACCTTGCCCTTCTCGTCGCAGTGGATGGCCTTGCAGTCCTGGCCGCCCATGTCGAGGATGGTGCGGACGGTGTTGCCGCCCATGTAGTTGGCGCCGCGCGCATGGCAGGCGATCTCGGTGATGGCCTTGTGCGCGAAGGGTACGTTGACGCGACCGTAGCCGGTGCCGATGACATAGGTGATGTCCTCGAGCTTCATGCCGGATTTCTCCAGCACGCCGTTGATGGCGTTCCTGGCCGAATCCGGGCTGTTGTTGCCGGTGCGCATGCTGTTATAGCCGTACAGTTCGCCGTCGACGCAGATCACCGCCTGCGAGCTCACCGAACCGACGTCGATGCCGGCCGTGATGATCTTGGCGTCGCGCCAGTTCTTCGATTCGTCGATCCAGCAGGTTTCCTGCCAGCGCCAGTATTCCTTCTTTTCTCCAGCGGTCATTTTGCTCTCCTTTCCGATTATCGGCTGACGCTCAGTCGGTGCCTTCGGCCGCGATCAGCGCGGCGCCGAGGGCGCTGACATATTCCGGCATATCCGGCAGATGCACCTTCTCGACCCCGAGCGCCCCCTTCAGGGACTGGACGAAGCCGGGGTTGTGAACCATGCCGCCGATCAGAATCACTTCATCCTCGATGCCGACGCGGCGCACCATGGCGCAAACGCGGCTGGCCACGGCATCCAGCACCGCCTTGGCGATGTCCTCTTTCGGCGTCGCGGAGTGGATCAGCGAAACCACTTCAGATTCGGCGAACACCGTGCACTGTGCGTTCATCGGGATGGTCTTGTCGGAGCGCAGGCTGGCTTCGCCGAATTCCTTCAGGCTCAGCTGCAGGGCGCGCGACATGGACTCCGCGAATGCGCCTGCGCCGGCGGCGCATTTCTCGTTGCCGGCAAAGTCCACCACCTTACCCTCGGCGTTGGCCTTGACGCCGCGTCCCTCCTCGGCGCCGACATCGACCACCGTCTTCGCCGTCGGGCACATGAACACCGCGCCGCGGGCGCCCGCGCCCACCTCGGTCACGTCGGCGGTGGCGAACTTGACCTGCTTGCGCCCGGCGCCGGTGGCCACGACCTTCTTCACCTGCTCGCGCGAGAGGCCGGCGGCCTGAAGCGCGTCCTCGAAGGCCTTGTCGGCTGCCTGGTCGGCGTCGAGGTCCTCCGGGAACATGATGTGCTTGCCCTTGACGCCCCAGCGCAACTGCGGGGCGCCGTCCACCTTCAGCTCCTCCAGAAACACCACCTTGACGGTGCGGGAGCCCATGTCGATGCCAGCGGTAATCATCTTTTGCTTCCTCCTTGCTTAGATCAGGCGTGCGCGAATTCGCGCTTGAGGCCGAGCGTTTCCATGAACGAGTCGACGCGGTTCTGCGTGCGGCCGAGGTCGAATTCGCGCTCGTCGCCCATATTGCCCTCGAAGGTCATCACCGGGATGCCGGCGGCAGCCAGGCCCAGCCGGTTCTCCATGATGCCGAGCGAGAGGCCTTCGCAGCCGCGGTTCAGGTGCAGCATGACGCCATCGACCTGCCACTCCTTGACGATGGTCTTCATCATCTCGGTCTTCAGGCGCGGATCGTAGAAATGCTGCCACTGCGGCTTCGACAGGTTCCAGTCGGCATACAGGCGCATCGCCTGCTCGCGGGTGTTCATCTCGATGCCCTTCTCCCACGGCAGGGTGCGCGGCCCCCAGGTGCCGTCCGGCTTGGTTTCCCAGATGCCTTCCAGGCCGAAGGTGTAGAGCGAGCCGATCGAGACGGCGCCGAACTCCTCGAGGTAGCGGAACACCTTGAGGAAGCCCCAGGGCGGCTGCGTGTCGGACATGACGCGGCAGCGCTCGTTGGGCACGGCGGCGATGCCGCGCTTGACGCGATCCTTCACCTCGTCCAGGCACTCCTGGTAGAAGTCGGCGCACCACTTCGACGACTTCGACAGCGTCGCCAGCACGTAGAGCGAGTACATGGTCTTCTCGTCGAGCGGCGCCGGCTTGACCTTGTTCTCGCAGCAGATGGCAGCCCACAGGGAAGTGGAACGCATCTCGTTCTTCACCGCCTCGATGAACAGCTCGTCGTTGAACTTGCGGCCGGTGGTCTTCTCCAGCCACTCGACGGCTTCCAGTCCCTGGTTGGTGACGTAGTCCAGGCGCTCGGAGGTCATCTCGTTGTAGGGGCCGACCGAAACGTCGATGAAGAAGCTCGGCGTGTCGTGCTCCAGCTTCGACGCCGCCTGGTACCACTTGGCGTGCGAGCAGCAGATCTGCGTCTGGAAGTTGAAGTCGGGCTTGGGAAACTCGCCGCCGAACGGATACTTGTTCAGGATGATCGAGCCCCAGTAGGTGCGCATGTAGGCGCACAGGTCGCGGGCGAAGCCGTACGACTCGGCCGCATCCTGGCATTCCTTGTTGAACTTCTTGTCGATAGCGATGGCGGCGCCGTAGGGCTCGCCGGTCAGCGAATAGACGTCATTGCCGAGGCCGGCGGGAATCGCGTCCAGCGCCCAGGCGGAACCGGACCAGCGGATGCCGCCCTTTTCCTTGGCCTTGGCGAAGTTGATGTAGTACTGCTCGCGCAGCTCCTTGGCCTTCTTCCAGCACTTGAGCGGCTCGGTCGGATAATTTGCCATTTCGTGTTGCTCCTCTTCTCTCTCGTCCTGATCAGAACAGCTCTTCTTCGCCCAGCGTCTCGAGGAAGGCCTCGATGCGGATTCGGAACGGCCCGAGCGGGTTGGTGATGTCGAATTCCAGGAACAGCGTCGGGATGCCGTTCGCCTCCAGGTGCCGCTTCAGGTCCGGATAGTCCCCCTCGTGCGGATCGCAGAATTTCTGCTGCAGGAACACCGCAGCCCTGGCGTTGTAGTCCTTGGCCAGCTTCAGCACATGGTCGAAGCGGGTGTGCGCCGGATAGTCCTTGGTCGGGCAGGCCGGACGCTCGCAGTAGCGGTCGGCGATGGTGGCGATCGGGTCGTCCTGCACGCGCGCCTCGTTCCAGAAGTAGCGGGTGCCCGAGCACTGGTCGTCGATGACGATGGTGGAGCCGACGGACTCGACCATGGCCATGAAGGACACGTCGTCGTTCTCCGAGCCGATGGTCATGAAGCGGATGCCCTCGGGTCGGTCGTTCTTGCGCTTCGGCAGTTCGGCCAGGACGCGCTTGAGTTCCTTGTTGTGCTCTTCCTTGTCCACGAACTGGGCGGTGATCGAAGCATAGAGTGCCTCGACGCCGGTGACGCGCGGATTGGTTTCCTTGCGGTACTCGAACAGCTCGCGCAGCAGACGGCGGTTCTCGTTGACGATCTCGATGCCGCGCTTGAGGTCGGCATCCGGCAGCTTCTTGCCGATGACCCCTTCCATGTACTCGCGGAACTTCTTCACCTCCGCGTAATGCTGGGCACGGGCGAAGCGCGACTGCACTTCGTTCGGCATCGGCAGGTAGTAGTCCCACTTGACGGTCGGCACGTGCATGCGCCAGGAATTGAAGGCCTGGCGGTACTGGATGCACGACTGGGTCAGCGTCACGCCCTCGCAGTACTCGTAGCGGCCGAGCAGGCCCTGCGCCAGCGAGTCGCGGCAGAACGGACAGAACATGCCGAAAATGTGCGGCTCGGTCACGTTCTGAGGTTCGTGGGCGCCCAGCACGCGAACCGGCAGCATGCCGGCGGCGATCAGGATTTCCTCGGGCGTGTAGGTGCACATGGTTGCCACGACCTGGCCGCCGGTACGGCTCTTCCAGGCGCGGGCATAGTCGTGGCGCTTTTCGTACCACTCCTTGAACTGGTCAAACAATCCGCTCATCGTCGATCCCCTGGTGTTTGGCGTAAGGGCCTGGACCCTTCACGCCGTTGTTCCTCGTGATATGCATTATTGTGCGTTTGCGTTAATTGCTATGCACGATAAAGCATTGGTGCCGATTCTAGAAACCATTTTGACCACAAGGTTTGACCTGCATCAAGAAAACCGCATTATCCGGCCAAAAGCGTTCTAAATAATTTCTGAAGAGGATGGATAAATAAGCAGTTACGAATACTCTGGATGGCAGCCTGGAATTCTATCCAATCCATTGATCTTCATTTGGCATGCCAGAGGGGGCATTATTTGGCACCTTGAGGACGGCTCGACAGAAATGATGGCAACCCTTGTTTTTCATACTGTTATGAACAATACGGAAAGACAAAGGCCTGTATGGGCGGAAGGTTTTTGCGTTTTCGCTTGACGTAGATCAAATATACGCAAGCATCACCTCTCCTAGAATCGCCACAATGCATTCTAATACCTGCTAAATTATATGCATGCGCTATTATGCATGCATAGGATCGCAGGATGCGAGGGAAGCCGAACATGGAAACAATCACGCAAACGGTCAGATGGTGGAAGCCCGCCGCGAAGACGGCCCCGCCCGCGTCCTTGGTGACGATCACCCTGGACGGCAAGAAGGTCGAAGCGCCCGCAGGGTCTTCCCTGCTCTCCGCCGCCACCGCCGCCGGCATCTACATTCCCTCGCTGTGCGCCCACCCGGATCTGCCGCCTTCCTGCCAGCGCGGTGCCGGCGACAGCGGCTGCAACCTCTGCGTGGTCGAGATCGCCGGCACGTCCGGCATGCGCACCTCATGCTCCATTGCCGTCGAGGACGGCATGGCGGTGACGACCAAGTCGCCGGCCATCGACAAGCTGCGCCAGGAGCGCATTGCGAAAATCCTCGGCAACCATCCGCACAACTGCCTCACCTGCCCGCAGCGAGAGGGCTGCAGCCGCACCACCTGCTCCTTCGGCAACCCGGTCGAGCAGCGCTGCTGCTCCATCTTCCACACCTGCGAACTGCGCAAGGTATCCGACTACATCGGCATCCCGGCGACGACGCCGAACTACAAGCACATCCAGCTGCCCGTCATCAAGGACGAACCCTTCTACGACCGTGACTACAACCTGTGCATCGACTGCCGCCGCTGCCTGGTGGCCTGCAACGAGGTGCGCGGCGTCGGCTGCCTGGTGGTGAAGGAGACCGAGGGCCGCAAGTGGGTCGGCACCATCGCGCCGACGCTGATCGAGTCCGGCTGCAAGTTCTGCTCCGCCTGCGTCACCGTCTGCCCGACCGGCGCCCTGATGGACCGCACGCTCGACGTGGCGCGCAAGGAAGCGTCGCAGGTGCCGTGCAAGCACACCTGCCCGGCCGGCATCGACGTGCCGCGCTACGTGCAGCTGGTCGGTCTCGGCAAGTATTCCGAGGCGGTCGCCGTGGTGCGCGAGAAGCTGCCCTTCCCCGGCATTCTCGGCCGCGCCTGCTTCTCGCCCTGCGAGTCGGCCTGCCGTCGCAAGCACCTCGACGAGCCGGTCTCGATCCGCTCGCTCAAGCGCATCGCCGCCGACAACGACACCGGTCTGTGGCGCCAGTACTCGAAGCAGCTGCCGCCGACGGGCAAGAAGGCCGCCATCATCGGCGCCGGTCCGGCCGGCCTCACCGCCGCCTACTACCTTGCCAAGAAGGGTCACAGTGTCACGGTGTTCGACGCCCTGCCCGCCGCCGGCGGCATGGCACGCTACGGCATCCCCTCCTATCGCGTGCCGCTCGAGGTCATCGACAAGGAGGTCGCCGAAGTCACCGCGCTCGGCGTCGACATCCGCTACAACAGCCGCGTCGAGAAGATCGACGACCTCTTCGCCCAGGGCTATGAGGCCACCTTCATCGGCATCGGCGCCCAGGGGGGCGACAAGCTCGGCCTGCCCGGCGACAGCCTGCCCAACGTCATCGACAGCCCGACCTTCCTGCGCGCCGTCACCCTGGGCCTGATCGGCACGCCGGGCACCGACATCGTCATCGGCAAGAAAGTGGCGGTCATCGGCGGCGGCAACGTCGCCACCGACAACGCCCGCTCCTCGCGCCGCTTCGGCGCCGCGGTGGACATGGTCTATCGCCGCACGCGCGAAGAGATGCCGGCGCGCGAGGACGAGGTCCAGGGCTGCATCGACGAGGGCGTCAACCTGCGCTTCCTGCTGGCGCCGAAGAAGATCGAGCTGAACGAGTCCGGCAGCTCGCGCCTCAAGATCACCTACGCCAAGATGGAACTCGGCGAGCCCGATGCCTCAGGCCGCCGCCGTCCGGTGGAAATCCCCGGCAGCGAGTTCACCGAGGACGTCGACCTGGTCATCGCCGCCATCGGCCAGTATCCGAAGAAATACGAGGGCTTCGGCGTGCAGACCGACGGCAAGGGCCGCATCGTCGTGCGCGAGGACAGCATGCTCACCAGCCGGCCCGGCGTGTATGCCGGCGGCGACTGCGTGCTCGGCCCGTCGACCCTGATCGAATCCGTCGCCCAGGGCCGCGTCGCCGCATCCGCGATCGATAGTCAGCTCGGCGGGGACGGCGACATCGAAGAGACCCTGCTGCCAGACTGGGACACCGATCCGCACATCGGCCGCGACGAGGGCTTCAACCAGGTGAAGCGCTTCCACCCGATCTTCATCGACCCGGCCCAGCGCGACAACTGGGACGAGGTCGAGCTCGGCTTCGACGCGCAGACCGCCCAGGCCGAAGCGCTGCGCTGCCTGAAGTGCAACCTGGCGGCAAACATCGAGGACATGGTGCTGCCGCCCGAATCCTGGCTGGAGCTGAACGAGGCCAACGTCGCCGGCGTAACGACGGAATCCGGCGTCTACCAGATCCTCGACGCCGACAAGAAGGTGCTGGCCATCAAGGGCGTGGAGAACCTGCGCGAAGGGCTGCAGGGCATGATCGGCAAGTCCGACGAGGCGAAGTTCTTCGTCTTCGAGGAGGCGCCCTTCTTCAGCCAGCGCGAGAACCAGCTGGTGCAGGCCTTCATGGAGCAATACGGCTCGATGCCGAAGGGCGTCGGCGCCGACGAGATGGACGATCTCTTCTGAAACGGGAAAAACAATGGAATCCTTCAAGTTCCTGAACTACACCGTCGCCGACGCGCTGGCGACCATCACCATCAACCGGCCGCCGCACAACGTTCTCGACATCGCCCTGATGGAGGAGCTGAACCGCGCGCTCGACATCGCCGCGCGCGAGGAATCGGCCAAGGTGCTGATGATCACCGCCGCCGGCGAGAAAGTGTTCTCCGCCGGCGTCGACGTCATGGACCACACGCCGGACAAGGTCGTGCAGATGATCGACGTCTTCCACGGCATCCTCAAGCGACTGATGGTGTTCCCGCTGCCGACCGTGGCGGCGCTCAACGGCTCGGCCATGGGCGGCGGCTGCGAGCTGGCGCTCGCCTGCGACATGGTGGTCGCCACCGAGGATGCCAGGATCGGCCAGCCGGAGATCAAGCTCGGCGTCTTCCCGCCCATCGCGGCGATCCTCATGCCGCGCATCATCGCCCTGCCGAAAGTCATGGAACTGCTGCTCGGCGGCGGCCTGATCACCGCCCAGGAAGCGCTCAACCTCGGCCTGCTCAACCGCGTCTTCCCGCGCGCCAGCTTCGCCCAGGACACGCGTGCCTTCCTCGACCAGTTCCTCGGCCTGTCGCGCGTGGCGCTGATGTACACCAAGAAGGCCGTGCGCGAGGCGGCCGGCAAGCCCTTCTTCGAGGCGCTGTTCACCGTCGAGCAGATCTATCTCAAGGACCTGATGGCCACCGCCGATGCCGTCGAAGGACTGAACTCCTTCATGGAAAAGCGCAAGCCGGTCTGGAAGAACAAGTAAAACCACTGGAGGAGCAATGATCCCGAAAACCATCCACACCTGGCAGATGACCGAGCCGGGCAAGCTCGTGCGCACGGAGATCCCGATGCCGGCGCTCGGCCCCGGCGAGGCGCTCGTCGAGATCCGCGGCTGCGGCGTCTGCCACACCGACCTGTCCTACTTCTACATGGGCGTGCCGACGGTGCAGAAGCCGCCGCTCTCCCTCGGCCACGAGATTTCCGGCGTGGTCGTCGCCGGCGACGAACCCCTGATGATCGGCAAGGAAGTCATCGTCCCGGCGGTGCTCCCCTGCAACAACTGCGAAATCTGCAAGTCGGGCCGCGGCAACCGCTGCCTGAACCAGAAGATGCCGGGCAACTCGATGGGCATCTACGGCGGCTACTCCAGCCACATCCCGGTGCCGGCCAAGGACCTCTGCGTGGTGCATGACCGCAAGGGCATTCCGCTCGAGCACCTCTCGGTGGTGGCCGACGCCGTCACCACGCCCTACCAGGCGGCCAAGCGCGCCAACCTGAAGGCCGGGGATCTGGTCATCGTCATCGGCGCTGCCGGCGGCGTCGGCAGCTTCATGACGCAGACCGCCAAGGGCTTCGGCGCCAAGGTGGTGATCGGCATCGACATCAACGACGAGAAGCTGGAGTTCATGAAGGGCTACGGCGCCGATGCCGTCATCAACCCGAAGGGCAAGAGCGCCAAGGAAGTGAAGGAGCTCTTCAAGGCCATCTGCAAGGAAAAGGGCGTCCCCTCCAACTACGGCTGGAAGATCTTCGAGGTGACGGGCACCAAGCCCGGCCAGGAACTGGCCCTGTCCCTGCTCTCCTTCGTCGGCACCCTGGTCATCGTCGGCTACGGCACGGACGAGACCTCCTACATGCTGTCGAAGCTGATGGCCTTCGACGCCGAACTGATCGGCACCTGGGGCTGCCCGCCCTCGGCCTACCCGCAGGTGCTCGACATGTGCGTGGACGGCCGCATCGCCCTCGGCCCCTTCGTCGAGACGCGGCCGATGAGCCAGATCGAGCAAGTCTTCGACGAAGCCCACCACGGCAAGCTGAAGAAGCGCGTCGTGCTCACCCCCGATTTCTGAACCGAACGAACCACACAGGAGAAACCCCATGGCACTCGAATGGCTGCGCCGCGACAACGAGCTGAAGGATCACCAGCTCTTCGACAATTCCCACTTCGGCAAGGACGCGCCGACGGTGATCTACGAGGAGCGCCCGGTGCTCGACGACAAGGGCGCCAAGGTCGACGGCCTCTACTCGGCCTGGATCTGGCTGAACAACCCGTCGCAGTACAACTCCTACACCACCGAGATGGTGAAGGGCGTCATCGCCGGCTTCCAGCGCGCGTCGAGCGACCGCAAGATCGTCGCGGCGGTGTTCACCGCCGTCGGCGACAAGGCCTTCTGCACCGGCGGCAACACCGCCGAGTATGCAGCCTACTACTCGCGCCGGCCGAATGAATACGGCGAGTACATGGACCTCTTCAACGCCATGGTCGACGGCATTCTCAACTGCAAGAAGCCGGTGATCTGCCGCGTGAACGGCATGCGCGTTGCCGGCGGCCAGGAGATCGGCATGGCCACCGACATCACCGTCTCCTCCGACCTCGCCGTGTTCGGCCAGGCCGGCCCCAAGCACGGCTCGGCGCCGGTCGGCGGCTCGACCGACTTCCTGCCCTGGTTCCTCTCGATGGAAGATGCCATGTACAACTGCATCTCCTGCGAAACCTGGAGCGCCTACAAGATGAAGGCCAAGGGCCTCATCACCAAGGCCGTGCCGGTGCTGAAGAAGGACGGCAAGTGGGTGCGCAACCCCCTCGTCCGCACCGACACCTACGTCGACGACGGCGAGATCGTCTACGGCGAACCGGTGTCGAAGGAAGAAGTCGCCAAGGCCAAGGAACTGATGGCCGCCTGCACCACCGACTTCGAGCAGCTCGACGCCGAGGTGAACCGCCTGGTGTGGAAGTTCGCCAACCTGTTCCCGAACTGCCTGATCAACTCCATCGACGGCATCCGCGGCAAGAAGAAGTTCTTCTGGGACCAGATGAAGCTTGCCAACCGCCACTGGCTGGCCGCCAACATGAACCACGAGGCCTGGCTCGGCTTCAACGCCTTCGATGCCAAGAAGCCCACCGGCAAGGACGTCATCGACTTCATCAAGTTCCGCCAGCTCGTCGCCGAAGGTGCCCTCTTCGACGAGAAGTGGGCCGAGCAGGTGATGGCGAAGCCGAAAGGTTGAGGTAGCCGGCCCGCTTCGGCGGGCCTTTTTTTGATTTTCCAGGCATCCGCGCATTGACTCGCCCGGATGCAATGTATACAGTATCCAAAGAAGAGCCGAGACCCTGGAAGCAGGTGTCCGGCACACAGGAGGACAGACGTGACCCGACCCGGCGAACTCAAACTCAAGCACCTCTTCCAGCCCGGCCAGATCGGCAAGTACAAGACCAAGAACATGGTCAAGTACGGCGCCTGCTGCGTCTCCAACTACAACACCCGGGACGGCTACATCACGCCGCGCGAACTGGCGCGCATGCGCGTCATCGCCGCCACAGACTGCGGCATCATCACCAACCAGGGCGCCTACCCGGATCCGCTCGGCGAGGGCAAGTCCTACTTCCGCCAGGTGGCGATCTTCGACGACAAGTTCCTGCCGCAGTTCGAGACCATCGCCCAGTACATCCATGACGGCGGCGCCGTGGCGATCCAGCAGATCCTGCATGCCGGCCGCTACGGCGGCATCGACCTCGGCTATTGCGTGCAGCCCTCGGTGGTGCCGCAGACCCTGCCGCACTTCCGCCCGCCGCGCGAGCTGACCAAGGAGCAGATCAAGGCCGTCGTGCAGCAGCATGCCGATGCGGCGAAGCGCGCCATCCGCGCCGGCTTCGACGGCACCGAGGTCACCAGCTTCATGGGCTACCTGCTGGCCAACTTCAATTCCCGCTTCACCAACCAGCGCACCGACGAATACGGCGGCTCGCTGGTCAACCGCGGCCGTTTCATGCGCGAGCTGATCGACGCCATCAAGCAGGCCACGCCCGAGCATCCGCTGGTGATCCGCCTCAACGGCGCCGAACTGATGGACCGCTGGGGCGGCAACAGCGAGGACGACTGCTTCGAACTGATGCAGCAGGCCGTCGATTGCGGCGTGGACATGATCTCGGTGACCGTCGGCTGGCAGGAGGCGCCGGAGTCCTCCATCGGCCGCGACGTGCCGCCGGGGCACTGGAACTACCTCTCGGCCAAGGCCAAGAAGCTCTTCCCCAACACCCTGATCACCTTCGGCAACCGCCTGCCCGACCCGCGCATGGCCGACGAGTGCATCCGCGACGGCGTCTTCGACTACTGGGAGGTCTGCCGCCCGCTGCTGGCCGATCCGGAACTGATCCACAAGGCCGCCGAGGACCGCCTCGACGAAGTGCGCCGCTGCATCGGTTCCCTGAACTGTTTATCCCGCCTGTTCCGCGACTTGCCCTACACCTGCGCCATGAACCCGGCGCTGGGCCACGAGGTCGAGCCCGAGTACGCCATCACCGAGGCGGCGGTGAAGAAGAAGATCATGATCATCGGCGCCGGCCCCGCCGGGCTGGAAGCCGCCATCACGGCGAAGAAGCGCGGCCACGACGTCACCATCTACGAGAAGGGCGACAAGATCGGCGGCAGCCTGCTCGGCTATGCCGGCAACGACCTCGCCCGTCCCGACGACCTCTTCAGCGTGGTGCGCTACTACGAGACCATGGTGAAGAAGCTCGGCATCGAGGTGAAATTCAACACCGAGGCCAACGCCAAGTTCATGCGCAGCGTGCTGCACCAGTACGACGTCTGCCTCGTCGCCGCCGGCGCGCGCACCGACATGGCGGCCTACCGCCACATCCCCGGCCACGAACGGCTGGTCGATGCGCTGGAAGTCGCCAAGGGCAACGTCAAGGCCGGCCAGCGTGTCGTCGTCATCGGCGGCGGCAAGATCGGCCTGACGCTCTCCGAGTCGCTCAAGAAGCAGGGGCACGAGGTGGTCATCGTCGAGGAGGAAAAGCGCATCGCCGGCGACGTCATGCCCTCCTTCAAGTGGCGCCACACCGCCTGGATCGAGGAACTGGAGATCCGCACCCTCACCTCGTCGCAGCTCATCGCCGTGACCGAGGACGGCGCCCGCGTCAGGAACGGCAAGGGCGAGGAAACCTTCCTGCCCGCGGACATGGTCATCGTTTCCGGACCGCGCAAGCCCAACCACGACCTCTTCCACGAGTTCCAGTGGATGGTGGATGAACTGCACGGCGCCGGCGACACGGTCATCGCACGCGGCCTCGACGCCGCCATCCACGAAGGCTACCGGCTCGGCTGCCGCATCTAGCAGGCATGGCTTTGGAGCGGCACTTTGCTTCATCTTTACACGCCCAAAAGGCGTGTATACAGTATCCACCGTACAGGGTCGATTCATCCAATCCATCCCGCAGCGGAGGAACATCCTTGGTCACGTCCATCAAGCCGCTCCAACGACCCCTCGCCCTCGGCGACCAGGTTTACCAGACGCTCCGCGCCCACCTGCGCGACGGCACCATCGTCTCCGGCCAGCCGCTGCAGGAAGTCCAGCTGGCGGAAAAACTCGGCGTCTCGCGCACGCCGGTGCGCGAGGCCCTGACGCGACTGGCCAGCGAAGGCCTGCTCGCCTCCGACGGCCGCAGCTTCGTCGTGCCGGCCCTGACCTTGAAGGATGTCGAGGACATCTACGAGGTGCGCTTCCTCCTCGAACCGGCCGCCGTGCGCCGCGTCGCCGAGGCGACCACCGACGCGACGGTCCGCGCCCCGCTCGACGAAGCGCTCGCCGCGGCGATGGCCGCCTACAAGGCGGAGGATGCCGACGCCTTCCGCGAGGCCAACATCCGCTTCCGCAATGCCTGGAAGGACCTGGTGCCGAACCGCCGCATGGTGAAAGCCATCGAGCAGTACGCCGACCACATGATGCGCATCCGCGCCCTGACGCTGGGCGACGCAAAGGTGCGCAACATCGTCCTCAAGGGCCTCAAGCGCATCGCCGAGGCGCTCGCCGCCGGCGACGGCGATGCCGCCGCCGGCGCCATGCACGACCATCTCGTCGAAGCAAAACGCTGCTTCATCGCCGCCACCGGGCTGGACAAGCCCGAAAGCGAAACCACACTGGAAGCCAAATGACCTACAAGGCTGAAATCCCTTACGGCGCCTACTGGAGCACGCCCTTCGCGCGCTGGCAGGGCAGCTTCGCCAACCTGCACAGCATCGAGTTCGCCGCCCACGTCGCGAAGCACGAGCTGGCCAAGCGCAACATCGACCCGAAGATTTTCGACTACGGCGCGCTCGGCTTCTCCGTGCCGCAAAAGCATTCCTTCTACGGCCTGCCCTGGCTGACCGGTCTCGTCGGCGCCGGCCAAGCCGGCGGCCCGACCCTGATGCAGGCCTGCGCCACCGGCGTGCGCACCCTGCTCGCCGCGGTGCAGGAAATAGAAGTCAGTCTCTGCAGCATGGCGCTGGTGGTCAATTGCGACCGCACCTCCAACGGCCCGCACCTCTACTACCCGAACCCGAAGGGACCCGGCGGCACCGGCGTCGCCGAGGACTGGGTGATGGAGAACTTCGGCTGCGACCCGCTCGGCCGCCATTCCATGCTGCAGACGGCGGAGAACGTGGCGAAGAAGCACGGCATCGGCACGGCCGAGCAGCACGAGGTGGTGTTGCGCCGCGAGGAACAGTACCGCCAGGCGCTGGACAATGGCGCTGCCTTCCTCAAGCGCTTCATGACCTTGCCCTTCGAGGTGCCGGCGCCGAACTTCAGGAAAACCGTCGGCACGATGGAGGCTGATGAAGGCATCAACCACTCGACGGCGGAAGGCCTGGCCAAGCTGAAGCCCGTCATGGAGGGCGGCACGGTCACTTTCGGCGGCCAGACCCACCCGGCCGACGGCAACGCCGGCCTCGTCGTCACGACGGCGGCAAAGGCGCGCGAACTGTCGCGCGACCCGAAGATCGCCGTGCGCCTGCACGGCTTCGGCCTCGCCCGCGCCCCGCTCGCCTACATGCCGGAGGCCACCGTGCCGGCGGCGAAGCTGGCCCTCGCCCAGGCCGGCAAGGGCATCAAGGACATGGCGGCGATCAAGACGCACAACCCTTTCGCCATCAACGACCTCTTCTTCGCGCGCGAGACCGGCGCCGACCTGAAGAACATGAACAACTACGGCTGCTCGCTGGTCTGGGGCCACCCGCAAGCACCGATGGGCACGCGGGCGATCATCGAAGTCATCGAGGAACTGGCCCTGCGCGGCGGCGGCTGGGGCCTGTTCACCGGCTGCGCCGCCGGCGACACGGCCATGGCCGTGGTGCTGGAAGTGACGGGCGCCTGAGGCCTGGCCGACATGATGCGTCTCACAGAATGGATCGACCACCACGCCGGCGCAACGCCCGGCAAGACGGCGATCCGGTTCGGCAGCCAGGACATCAGCTATGCCGCGCTGGCACAGAAAGTCGAGCGGCTCGCCTCGGCGCTCGCCGCCGCCGGCGTCCGGCGCAAAAGCTGTGTGGCCTGGCTCGGCTACAACAGCCCGGAGCTGCTGGCGCTGCTGTTCGCCTGCGCCCGGCTCGGGGCGATGTTCATGCCGCTCAACTGGCGGCTGGCCGCGCCGGAGCACAAGCAGATGCTGGAGGACTGCCCGCCGGCGGTGCTGTTCGTCGAGCCCGACTTCGTCGCCCAGACGGAATCCATCCTTGCCGAACTCGGCGATCTGCGCAGCGTCGTCATGGGCGGGCCCCGCGCGGGCTGGCAGGCGTGGGATGCCTTTAGCGCCGCCGGCACCGCAGCCGCGCCGCGCGCGGAAGCCGACCCGCAGACACCCCTCCTGATCTGCTATACCTCGGGCTCGACCGGCAAGCCGAAGGGCGTGCTGCTCTCCCAGGATGCGCTCGCCTGCAACGCCGTCAACAGCGCCGACATGCACGACCTGACGGCGGAGGACCGCATCCTCACCACGCTGCCGCTGTTCCACGTCGGCGGCCTCAACAACCAGACCACGCCGGCGCTGGCTGCCGGCGCCACGGTGGTGCTGCATCCGCGCTTCGAAGTCGAGGCCACCTTCGACGCCATCGCACGCGAGCACATCACCCTCACCGTGCTGGTGCCGGCCCAGCTCGACATGATGATGGCGCACCCGCGCTGGCAAGGCGCCGACCTCTCCAGCCTGCGCTCGATCACCACCGGCTCCACCATCGTCCAGGAGCGCCTGATCCGCGCCGTGCATGCCCGCGGCGTGCCGCTGATCCAGGTTTATGGCTCGACCGAGACCTGCCCCATCGCCGTCTATCTGAAAGCCGCCGACGCCGAGCGCAAGCTCGGCTCGACCGGCAAGGTGGCGGCGCACTGCCGCATGCGCATCGTCGACGATCTCGACCGCGACGTGGCTGCGGGCGCCACCGGCGAGATCCTGATCCAGGGCCCGAATGTGATGAGCGGCTACTGGCGCAACCCGCAGGCCAGCGCCGAGGCATTGCGCGGCGGCTGGTTCCACAGCGGCGACATGGGCCATCTCGACGCCGAGGGATACCTGACCGTCGACGGCCGCAAGAAGGAGATGATCATCTCCGGGGGCGAGAACATCTATCCGGCCGAGATCGAGAACGTGCTGCTCGACTGCCCCGACATCGCCGAAGCCTCGGTGGTCGGCCGACCCGACCCGCGCTGGGGCGAGATCGTCGTCGCCGTGGTGGCGCCGAAGGAGGGCCGCCGCCTCGAAACGGAACAGGTGCTGCGCCTGTTCGAAGGCCGCATCGCCCGCTACAAGCATCCCAAGGAAATCGTCTTCGTCGGCCAGCTGCCGAAGACCGCCCTGGGCAAGATCCGCAAGGAAGACGTGCGCCAGATGGTGGCGCGCGAGACCACTGCCTGAACAAACATCTCGTGCCAATGCATACGGAGCCAAACTCATGGCATTAAAGATCGGAATCGACGTCGGCGGCACCTTCACCGACTTCGTCGTCACCCGCGACGGCGAGGAGCCGGCGATCTTCAAATCGCTGTCCACCCCGTCCGACCCCTCCATCGCCGTCGTGAACGGCCTCACCGACATCGCCGCGGCGCAGAATCCGCCGATGACGCTGGAAGCCTTCGCGCCGACCATCGACACCATCGTGCACGGCACCACCGTCACCACCAATGCCACGCTGACGCACACCGGCGCAAAATCCGCCCTGCTGACGACGGAAGGCGTGCGCGACGCGCTGGAAATGCGCCGCGGCATCCGCGAGGAGCAGTACAACAACCGCTACGCCAACGTGAAGCCGCTGGTGCCGCGCTACCTGCGCGCCGGCATCAAGGGCCGCCTCGACCGCGCCGGCCGCGAGGTGGCGCCGCTCGACCTCGAGCAGGTGCGCCAGGCCATCGCCCTCTTCAAGCAGGAAAATGTTTCGGCCGTGTCGGTCTGCTTCATGAACTCCTTCGCCAACCCGGCCCACGAGCAGGCCGCGGCCGAGATCGTGAAGCAGGAGATGCCCGGCGCCTACCTCTCGGTGTCCACCGACCTGCTGCCCTCGATCCGCTTCTACGAGCGCATCAGCACCACGGCGCTCAACTCCTACGTCGGCCCCAAGCTCAACCACTATCTCGACCAACTCGTCGGTCGCTTGAAAGGGATTGGCTTTAAAGGTCTCTTGTTGATCATGCAGTCCAACGGCGGCGTCATCTCGCCGCAGCTGGCGCGCGAGAAGGCGGCGCTGACCCTGCTCTCCGGCCCGGCCGGCGGCCCCGGCGCCGGCCTCTTCTACGTGCGCCCGCACGGCCAGGACAAGTGCATCACCACCGACATGGGCGGCACCAGCTTCGAGGCCTCGGTGGCCGTCGGCAGCCCGATGATCAAGAACGACGGCGAGATCGCCCGCCACAAGATCGCCCTGCCGATGCTCGACATCCACACCATCGGCGCCGGCGGCGGCTCGATCGGCTGGCTCGACGAGGGCGGCCTGCTGCGCATGGGCCCGCAGAGCGCCGGCGCCGACCCCGGCCCGGCCTGCTACGGCAAGGGCGGCACGCTGCCCGCCACCACCGACGCCAACGTCGTGCTGGGCTACCTCGACCCGAACTACTTCGCCGGCGGCAGGATGAAGCTCGACGTCGCCGCCGCGCGCAAGGCCATCGAGACGCACATTGCCAAGCCGATGGGGCTCAGCATCGAGGAGGCCGCCGCCGGCATGTACCGCGTCGCCTGCAACAACATGGCGCAGGGCGTGCGCGAGGTGACCATCAAGCGCGGCTTCGATCCGCGCGAGTTCCCCTTCATCCCGGCCGGCGGCGCCGGCCCGATCCATTCCTGCCTGATCTGCGAGGAGCTGGAGATCCCCTTCCAGATCGTGCCGCGCGAGTCCTCGGTGCTGTGCGCCTTCGGCATGCTGATGAGCGAACTGAAGCACGACTTCGTGCGCACCTTCGTCTCGCGCCTGGAGGCCATCGACTGGCCGCGGATTACCGCGATCATCGACGAGATGTCGGCCGAGGGCGCCCGCCAGCTCACCGAGGAGCGCATTCCGGAGAGCCGCCGCCGCCACGACATCAAGTTCGACTGCCGCTACATCAAGCAGTACCACGAAGTGTCCTTCCTGGTGCCGCGCGCCCTGATCGACAAGCGCGACGTCGCCGGCATCGCCCGCCTCTTCCACGACGAGCACAACCGCCTCTACGGCTACTCGCTCGAGCAGGAAAACGCGCCGATCGAGATCATCAACGTGCGCGTGCAGTCGGTCGGCATCACCGACAAGCCCTCCTACCGCGAGGAGGCCTGGGCCGGCGCCGACGCGTCGAAGGCGGTCAAGGGCCGCCGCAGCGTGTACATCCCGGAAACGAAAACCTTCCGCGAGGTGCCGGTCTACGACGGCCACAGGATGCGCCACGGCAACCGCATCGCGGGCCCGGCCATGATCGAGCAGGAGACCACCGCCATCTTCGTCAGCGATGCCTTCGACTGCGTGGTGGACGCCCTCGGCTCCTTCGCCCTCTTCCGCAAGGGGCGCGAAGACCTCGTCAAATCCTGCCTGAACAAGGAGGCAACCACGGTATGAAGATCGATCCCATCCTCCTGTCCGTCTACGCGCGGACCTTCAAGTCCATCACCGACGAGATGAGCATCTCGATGGAGCAGACCACCCGCTCGCCGATCCTCTGCGAGGCCAAGGACTACGTCACCGGCCTCTACGACGGCGACGGCAACATGCTCGAGCAGACCGAGAACCTGCCCATCCTCGCCTTCTCGCTGGCGCCGGTGTGCAAGTACATCAAGGACTACTTCGGCGACGACCTGCATCCGGGCGACGTCATCTTCCACAACGACGTCTTCAGCCTCGGCAACCAGAACAACGACGTCGCCGTGTACAAGCCGATTTTCCACTCCGGCAAGCTCGTCGCCTGGACCGCCGTCAAGGGCCACCAGGCCGACATCGGCGGCAACGTGCGCGGCGGCTACAACCCGAACGCCGTCGAGGTCTGGCAGGAAGCCCTGCGCATCCCGCCGGTCAAGGTGGTCGAGAAGGGCAAGCTGAAGAAGGACGTCTGGAACCTGATCTTCGCCAACATCCGCCTCGACATCGTGCAGCACGACATGAAGGCCGAGATGGGCGCCTGCACCGTCGGCGAGCGGCGCCTGCTGGAACTCCTCGACAAGTACGGCCTGGAGAGCTATGAGGCGCACAAGCAGGCCCTCTTCGAGGCCACGCGCAAGATGATGGAAGCCGAGATCGCCAAGATCCCCAACGGGAAATACAGCGGCGAGGGCTACATCTACTACGACGGCCGCCACGAGGGCAGCAAGTTCACCATCCGCGTCGACATCGAGGTCAAGGACAAGCACATCAAGTTCGACTACTCGCGCACCGACGCCCAGACCAACGGCTTCGTGAACGGCACCTTCACCTCGAGCGCCTCGGCCACCATCCTCACCCTGCTGCAGATGGTGAACCCGGACATCCCGCACAACGAGGGCATGGTGCAGCCGATCGAGATCGTCATCCCCGAGGGCACGGTGCTCAACGCCGCCTATCCGAAGGCCACCACCTTCGGCAACCACCTCTGCCCGCCCAACGCCGACGCCATCCAGCGCGCGCTCAGCGCCGTGATGCCCGACCGCGTCACCGCCGGCTGGAACAACCTGCTCTGCTCGCTCACCACCGGCACCGACCCGGAGAAGAACGAGCAGTACGTCGACATCGGCTTCATGGGCCTGAAGGGCGGCTCCGGCGCCATGCTGGGCATGGACGGCTACGACCACATCGGCATGATCGACGCCTCCGGCGGCGTGCTCGACCAGGACTACGAGATGTTCGAGCAGCAGACGCCGCACCGCCTGGTGAAGCACGAGCTGCTCACCGATTCGGCCGGCGCCGGCGAGTGGCGCGGCGGCCTCGGCGTCGAGACCATCTTCGAGATCGGTTCCGAGGATACCCAGCTCGTCACCTTCGGCGACGGCGACTTCGAGCCGGCCTTCGGCCTGTTCGGCGGCAAGGACGCCGGGCTGAACTTCATCCGCCTGCACTACCCGGACGGCAGCACGGTGGTGCCGAAGAACAAGGACCTCATCACCGGCGTGCCGAAGGGCACCATTTACCACCAGGTCGCCAGCGGCGGCGGCGGCTACGGCGACCCGAAGAAGCGCGACCGCAAGGTGCTGGCCGAAGAGATCCGCAATGGCGTGATCTCGAAAGAAGCTGCGGTGCGGGATTACGGCTATAGCGAGTAGGCGGAATGAAACCCTCTTTTGCAGCGTCCAGCGCAAGATCGTGCCGCCAGGGTGCCCTGCTCCGCTCATGTCCCCCGTCGGCGGCCGATGGCCGCCTCCTCCGCCTTTACTTCGCTGCGCAGGGCACCCTACCGTCACGATCCGGAATCGCGGCGACGGTTTCCGGTTCAGAAACCCAGGCGTATCCCGCCCGGGGTGTCGGGTGTCCGATTCCCGGAAGTAAAGGAGGAGGGCCGGCGCTTTTTCGGCCCGGGGGACATGGAGGGAATCGGACACCCGGCAACCCGGGCACGCGACACCCTCAGGGAAACTAAGATGAACTTCGACCTGACCGACGAACAAAAACAGATCCGCGACACCTTCGCGCGTTTCTGCGACGAGCGCATCGCGCCGCAGGCGGCGGCGCTGGACGAGGCGCGCGCCTTCCCGCGCGCCCTCTTCCAGGAACTCGCCGACCTCGGCTTCTTCGGCATGCGCTATCCGGAGGACGTCGGCGGCTCCGGCCTGGCGCTGACCGAGTTCGCCCTGGCACTCGCCGAGATCGCGCGCGGCTCGATGTCGCTCGCCGGCGCGGTAGCCATGCAGTCGCTGATGGGCACCAAGTTCCTGCACATGCTCGGCAACGCCGACATCCTCGAGCGGCTGTTCAAGCCTGCGCTGCGCGGCGAGAAGATCGGCGCGATCTGCATGACCGAGCCGAACGCCGGCTCCGACCTCGACTCCATCGCCACCACGGCGAAGAAGGTCGACGGCGGCTACGTCATCAACGGCCAGAAGACCTGGATCACCTCGGCGCCGCTGGCCGACTTCTTCACCGTCTTCGCCAAGGCCGGCGAGGAGAAGAAGCTGACCATCTTCCTTGTCGAGAAGTCGTTCAAGGGCCTCATCGTCGGCCGCGAGATCCACAAGATGGGCGTCTGGGCACTGCCCACTTCGGAGGTCGCCTTCGACGAGTGCTTCGTGCCCGACAGCCACCGACTCTCGCAGGCGGAAGGCGACGGCGAGGGCCACCTGAGGAAGACGCTGGCCGAGATCCGCATCATCACCGGCGCCATGGGACTCGGCGTGGCGCAGGCCGCGCTCGACGAGGCGGTGCGCTACGCCGCCGAGCGCAAGCAGTTCGGCAAGCCGATCAACCGCTACCAGGCCATCCAGTTCAAGCTGGCCGAGATGGCCACCGACCTCGAGGCGGCGAAGCACCTGGTGTACTACGCCGCCTGGCTGCGCGACGCCGGCCGGCCGCACCACAAGGAAGCCGCCATGGCCAAGCTCAACGCCACCGAGGCCGCCGCGCGCATCTGCGACCAGGCCGCCCGCGTGCTCGCCTCCTACGGCTATGCCATGGAATACCCGGTGCAGCGCTACCTGCGCGACGTGCGCTTCACGCTGATCGGCGGCGGCACCAGCGAGATATTGAAACTCATCATTGCGAAGGAAGTGAGCTCATGACTGCAGCGCAAAAGTCAGTCTCCACGACACGGCGCATCAAGGTGCTGCTGGCCAAGCCCGGCCTCGACGGCCACGACCAGGGCGCCAAGGTCGTCGTGCGCGCCCTCATGGACGCCGGCATGGAGGTCATCTACACCGGCCTGCGGCAGACCCCCGAGGCGGTCGCCCGCATGGCGCTCGACGAGGACGTCGACGTCATCGCCCTGTCCAGCCTGGCCGGCTCGCACGTCCCCTTCTGCACCAAGCTGAAGCCGCTGCTGGAAGCCAACCACCTGCAAGACAAGCTGTGGGTGATCGGCGGCAACCTGCCGGCGCAGGACCACGACGTCCTGCGCCAGCTCGGCTTCACCGGCATCTTCCCGACGGGCAGCAAGCTCGACGCCATCGTCGATTACATCCGGGAACACGTCAAATGAACGACAGAGCCAAGGACGAACTGAAACCGGTCACCAACGAGTCGGGCATCGAGGTCAAGCCGCTGTACACCGCGGCCGACGTCGAGGCGAGCGGCGGCCTGACCATGCTCGGCCAGCCGGGCGAATATCCCTTCACCCGCGGCATCCACCGCCTGATGTACCGCAAGCAGCCGTGGACCATGCGCCAGTACGCCGGCTTCGGCAACCCGGCGGACACCAACAAGCGCTTCAAGTACCTCATCGCCAACGGCCAGACCGGGCTGAACGTCGCCTTCGACCTGCCGACGCAGATCGGCCTCGACTCCGACGACCCGCTCGCCGAGGGCGAGATCGGCCGCGTCGGCATGTCGGTCGACACCCTGCGCGACTTCGAGGTGGCCTTCGACGGCATCGACCTCAACAAGATCACCGTCTCGCTCACCATCAACGGCGCGGCGGCCATCCTCATCGCCATGTACCTGGCGATGGCGGAGAAGCGCGGCTACGACGTCAAGCAGCTGCGCGGCACGGCGCAGAACGACATCCTCAAGGAGTTCATCGGCCGCGGCACCTGGATCTTCCCGGTCGAGCCCTCGATCCGCCTGGTCGGCGACACCATCGAGTACTGCGCCGAGCACGCGCCGAAGTACAGCCCGGTCTCGGTGTGCGGCTACCACATCCGCGAATCCGGCGCCAACCCGGCGCAGGAGATGGCCTACGCCTTCTGCATCGCCAAGGCCTACGCCGACGACGTCATCAAGCGCGGCCTGCACGTCGACGAGTTCGCCGGCCGCCTCTCCTACAACTTCAACATCTTCGGCAACCTCTTCGAGCAGGTGGCCAAGTTCCGCGCCGGCCGCGGCCTGTGGGCGAAGATCATGAAGGAGCAGTACGGCGCCGAGAAGCCCGGCTCGATGTGGCTGCGCATGATCGCCGCCGGCGGCGGCGGCGGACTGACTTTCGAGCAGCCCGAGGTGAACATCGTGCGCGGCGCCTACTACGCGCTGATCTCGGCGCTGTCCGGCACGCAGACCATGGCGCTGTGCTCCTACGACGAGGCCTACACCATCCCCACCGAGTACTCGGCGCGCATCTCGCTGCGCACCATGCAGCTGCTCATCGAGGAGATGGGCCTCACCGAGACGGTCGACCCGCTCGGCGGCTCGTTCTACGTCGAGACGCTGACCAACCAGATGCGCCAGAAGATGGAGGAGATCATGGCCGAGGTCGACGCCCAGGGCGGCATCGTCAAGCTGGTCTCCGAGGGCGCCATCCAGTCCAAGGTCTCGGCCCAGGCCTACAAGATGCAGCGCGACATCGAGTCCGGCAAGTTCCGCAAGGTCGGCGTCAACTGCTACCGCAACGAGAAGGAGGAAGAGCATCCCGTCGAGTTCCACCCCTACAACGAGGAGGACACGCGGGTGCAGATCGCCGGACTGAACAAGATCCGTGCCGAGCGCGACCCGGCCAAGGTGAGCCAGGCGCTGGGGCGCCTGTCGGCCGACGCTTCCGCCGGCCGCAACGTCATGCCGGCCCTGGTGGAAGCCGTCAAGGCTTACGCCACGGTGGGCGAGATGACCCAGGAGATGGTGAAGATCTTCGGCCGCTACCAGGAACCGATACGGTTTTAAGACATGAACCACGGCGCGCACGGCGGCACGGCGAAAACCATGAGAGTTTATTTTCGACTCTCGCCGTGTCGCCGTGCCCGCCGTGGTGAAAGCTTTTGATCAGTGAAAGACAAAACATGACAGCACTCGACAATTACGTGGCACCTACCAGCCTGGAGCAGGCCGTGGTGCAACTGCAGGAACTCGGTGAGGTGACCATCCTCGCCGGCGGCACCGACCTGATGCCGCAATCGCACGCCGGCCGCGTGAAGTTCAAGCGCACCCTGATGAACATCCGCCGCATCCCGGAGCTGCGCGGCATCGTCCGCGAGGGCGACGAGATCCGCATCGGCGCGCTCGTCACCATCAGCGAGATGATGGCGCACCCGCTGGTGCGCGAGCACCTGCCGCTGCTGGTATCGGCCGGCGACCATTTCGCCAGCGACCAGATCCGCAACGCCGGCACGGTCGGCGGCAACATCTGCAACGCCTCGCCCGCCGGCGACACCCTGGTGCCGCTGATGGTGCTGGGCGCCCACGTCGAGCTGGCCTCCAAGCCAGACGATACGCTGTTCCGCCGCAGCATGCCGCTGCCGGAGTTCTTCGTCGGCCCCGGCAAGACGCGCCTTGCGCCGGCCGAACTGCTCACTGCCGTGCGCCTGCCGATCCCGCCGAAGGGCTTCGTCGCCCGCTTCCACAAGTTCGGCACCCGCCCGGCGCTCGACATCTCGGCGATCTCCATCGGCGTCGCCGGCGTGCTGAAGGACGGCACGTTCTCGCAGGTGCGCGTCGCCTTCGGCGCCGTGGCGCCGACGCCGGTGTGCGGCTGTGCCACCGAGGAGGCGCTGGAGGGCAAAAAGCTCGACGCCGCCACCATCGCCGCCGCCGCCCGGGCGGCGCAGGACGAAGTGCATCCCATCTCCGACGTGCGCGCCAGCGCCTGGTACCGCAAGGAGATGATCCACAACATGACGAAGAGGATCCTCGAAGATGTCTCAGCAAACCATTAACTTCACCCTCAACGGGGTGCCGACCCGCGTGTCGGTGCCGGTGCAGATGAGCGCCCTCGAGATGATCCGCAACGTCACCGGCCTGACCGGCACCAAGTACGGCTGCGGCGAGGGCGAGTGCGGCGCCTGCACCATCATCCTCGACGGCGTTTCCCTGAATTCCTGTTTGCTCTTCGCCGTCGAGTGCGACGGCCGCCAGGTCACCACCGTCGAGGGCCTCGCCGACGACCCGCTCGGCCGCAGGATCGAGAAGGCCTTCGTCGATGCCGGCGCCGTGCAGTGCGGCTTCTGCACGCCGGGCATGGTGATGCAGGCGCGCCAGCTGCTGGAAAGGAACCCCCGCCCGAGCCGCGAGGAGATCCAGCGCGGCATCGAGGGCAACCTCTGCCGCTGCACCGGCTACGTGAAGATCATCGACGCCATCGAAGCGGCGACGAAGGAGTAAAACCATGCCAGAGACAATTCAACGAGATTCCCTCATCGGCAAGCGCATCACCAAGCTCGACGCCCCAGAGAAGGCCGGCGGCAAGACGCGCTACATCCAGGACCTCGACGTGCAGGGCCAGCTCTACGGCAAGATCCTGCGTTCGGCGCGAGTGCACGCGAAGATCAAGTCCATCGACACCTCGGCGGCCAAGGCGCTGCCCGGCGTGCATGCGGTGATCACCGCCGCCGACGTACCCTACCAGCGCCCGATCGGCGTCGCCAAGGACCACTTCCCGCTGAAGACCGACCGCGTGCGCAGCCTGCGCGACGAGATCGCCGCGGTGGCGGCCGAGACCGAGGCCATCGCCGAGGCGGCGCTGAAGCTGATCAAGGTCGAGTACGAAGACCTGCCGGTCCTCGCCGACCCGAACGACTCGCTCAAGCCGGATGCGCCCCTGATCCACCCCGAGCCGCACGGCGCGACCGCCAAGCACGACCACCTCAAGCAGGCGCAGGGCATCGCCTACCTCGGCAAGCCCGACAACATCGCCATGACCTTCGACTACCAGCAGGGCGACGTGGCGGCGGGCGAGCGCGAGTCCGACGTGGTGTTCGAGGACACCTTCCACCTGCACTACGTCACGCACTGCTGCATGGGGGTGTCCGGCATCATCGCCGAGTTCGACCCCTCCGGGAACCTGCTGATGTACTCCAACACCCAGGTGCCCTTCCTGCACAAGCGCGAGTTCGCCGAGATCCTCAACATGGACCCGGCGCGCATCCGCATCATCCAGCCGCCGATCGGCGGCGGCTTCGGCTCCAAGCTCGACATCTATCCCTTCGAGCCGATCACGGTGTTCCTCGCCAAGGCCACCGGCCGGCCGGTCAAGCTGGTGTTCACGCGCGAGGAGGAATTCCTCGCCTCGCCGACGCGCCAGCCGGTGATCCTCACCCTGCGCTCCGGCTGCAAGAAGGACGGCACGCTGACCTTCCGCACCGTCCGCACCCTGCACGACAACGGCGCGTACACCTCTTGGGGGGCGACGACGCCCTTCGTCATGATGCAGACCATCTCCTCGCTCTACCGCGTGCCGCACTGCCTCTACCACACCAAGGCGGTGTACACGAACAACCCCTACGCCGGCTCCTTCCGCGGCTACGGCAACCTGCAGGCCACCTTCGCCGTCGAGCAGCACATGGACATGATGGCCGAGGCGATCGGCATGGACCCGCTGGAATTCCGCCTGAAGAACGCCCAGGACCCCGGCGAGGTGACGCCGCAGGGCATGCACTTCAAGAGCTGCGGCTTCAAGGAGTGCCTGACCACCGCCGCCGAGGCGAGCGGCTTCCTCGCCAAGTTCAAGGCCAACGAAGCCGACAAGGCCAAGCCCGGCCGCTTCAAGCGCGGCGTCGGCATGGCCTCCATGCTGCACGTCGGCGGCGGCGCCAAGATCTACCCATCCGACGGCTGCGGCACCATCCTCAAGATGGACGACTTCGGCTCGGTGACGCTGATCACCGGCGCCTCGGAGATCGGCCAGGGCTCGGAGACGGTGCTCGCCCAGCTCGTCTGCGAGGAACTCGGCGTGCCGCTCTCCGCCGTGCGCGTCATCAACAACGACACCGAGATCACGCCCTGGGACGTCGGCGTGCACGCCTCGCGCACCACCTTCATCGCCGGCAACTCGGCGATCGGCGCGGCGCGCAAGGCGCGCGGCAAGATCCTCGACGCCGCCGCGAAAATGGCCGGCCTGAATGCGGCCGACCTCGACCTGCGCGCCGGCCACATCGTCGAGGCGAAGAACGGCACGGTGGTGATGACCCTGGCCAAGCTGCTGCGCCAGCTGCACTTCAGCGACAAGGCCGAGCTGGTGGTGACCTCCTTCTACTACGAGCCGCCCTCCAAGCACCAGGACAAGCACTTCAAGGGCGACGTCTCCGCCGCCTACGCCTGGGCCACCCAGGTGGTCGAGGTCGAGGTGGACACCGACACCGGCATCGTGCGCCTGCTCAAGGTCACCGGCGCCCACGACGTCGGCCGCATCCTCAACCGCCTCGGCCTCGAGGGCCAGATCGAGGGCGGCATCGTCATGGGCCAGGGCTACGCGCTGACCGAGGAGCTGATGGTCGAGAACGGCGTGGTGCGGAATCCCGGCTTCCGCGACTACAAGCTGGTCACCGCGCCGGAAATCCCCGAGATGGACGTGCGCTTCATCGAGACCATGGACGGCGAGGGCCCGCAGGGTGCCAAGGGCGTCGGCGAGGCGCCGGCGATCTGCATCGCCGCGGCCACCGCCAACGCCATCTACAACGCCACCGGCGTGCGCATCATGGCGCTGCCGTTCACGCCGGAGAAGGTTTATCGGGCGCTGCATGCGGCCAAGAAAGAGGCGGCATGATGTCGCGGCCTTCCCCCCTCTCCCCCATCCCCTCCCCCCGCTGTGGGGAGGGGAGCTTCGTGCGCGCCCGGGGCGCGTCCATATGAAACGCCGCACCGTCCTCTCGATGGAGCAGGCGCTGTCCCTGCCCTACGCCACGCTGCGCTTCGCCCAGCTCGGCTGGCGCGTCATCCGCATCGAGTCGACGCCGGCCGGCGACGGCCTGCCGGGCGATCCGAACCGCTACATCGGCGGCAAGGTGCTCGACGACGACCGCCGCACCTACTTCATCGCGCCCAACGTCGGCAAGGAAGCCATCGCGCTCAACCTCAAGGACCCGCAGGGCCAGGCGCTGCTGCGCAAGCTGCTCGTGGAACTCGACGTCGACGTCTTCTGCTGCAACACCGTGCCGCGCCGCTACAAGCAGCTCGGCATCGACTACGAGACGCTGTCCGCCGCCAAGCCGGACCTGATCTGGGCCGGCATCTCGGCCATGGGGCCGGAGTATCCCGACGCCCCCGGCTACGACCCGGTGATCCAGGCCATGGCCGGCTACATGGAGCTGACCGGCCCGGCCGACGGCCCGCCGACGCTCTCCGGCGTGCCGCTGGTCGACCTCAAGGCCGGCGATGAGGTCTACGCCAACGTCCTGCTGGCCTTGGCCGAGCGCGCCGAGACCGGCCGCGGCATGCGCATCGACGTTTCCATGCTGCAGGCGGCGGCCTCCTGGCTGATCACCACCCTGCCGCTCCTCGACTTCGACTGCCAGCCCAACGAGATCACGCGCTGCGGCAACGAGCACCGCAAGTTCATCCCGACCAACGTCTACCCGACCGCCGACGGCTTCATCTACATGGCCATCGGCAGCGACGTGCAGTGGAAGCGCCTGACCGAGATTCCGAAGTTCGTTTCGATCGGCTCGCCGTCGCGCGCCACCAACGAGGGGCGCCACAAGGAACGCGAGGCCATCCACCGCGACATGGCCGCCGAGACGCGCAAGCACACGACGGCCGAGATCGCCGCGGACTTCCGCCAGGCCACCATCCCGCACGCACCGATCCACGACATCCCGGCCGTGCGCAACATGGATGCGGTCTCGCGCAAGCTGACTTTGACGCGCATGCCCGGCGGCAAGCCGGTGCACATGCAGCCGATGGCGGTGGACCTGCCCGCTGTATCGCAGGAACTGACTTTTCCGCCGAAGTACGGCGAGCACACCCGCGCCGTGCTGAAGGAAGCCGGCTATTCGAACCTGGAAGTCGCCCAACTCGAACGCGACCGCATCGTTGCCGCACAAGCATGAACGACAACCGCCAAATTACACCCGTCATTCCCGCGGAAGCGGGAATCCAGTACTTCTGGGTCCCCGCTTCCGCGGGGACGACGTTGCCGACATTGATCTCATTGCCATGACCACCGCCAACCCCCTCCTGCACACGCCCGCCCGCCCCCTGCCGAAGCACGTCGCCATCATCGGCGCCGGCACCATCGGCCCCGACATCGGCTACTACCTGAAAAGCGCCCTGCCGCAGATCCGCCTGACCCTGGTCGACGTGAATCAGTCCGCCATCGACAAGGCCCTGCAACGCTGCCAGGACTACGCGAAGAAGGCCGTCGCCCGCGGCAAGATGAACGAGGCGCAGGCCGCCGCCGTCGTCGCCAACATCGAGGGCACCACCGACTACGCCCGGCTCGCCGACTGCGACTGGGTGATCGAGGCGGCCACCGAGAACCTGCCGCTGAAGCGCCGCATCTTCGCCCAGGTCGAAGGCATCGTGCGGCCGGACGCCCTGATCACCTCCAACACCAGCTCGCTGCCGGCGGCGCGCATCTTCGCCGAGCTGAAGCACAAGGGCCGCGCCACCGTCACCCACTTCTTCGCGCCGGCCTGGCGCAACCCGGCGGTGGAAGTCATCGCCTGGGAGAAGACCGACCCGGCGGTGGTCGACTGGCTGCGCTGGCTGTTCTGCATCACCGGCAAGGTACCGCTGGTCACGTCCGACGCCGTCTGCTTCATGCTCGACCGCATCTTCGACAACTGGTGCAACGAGGCGGCGCTGCTGCTCGACCGCGCCACCGCCGCCGAGATCGACAGCGTGGCCGCCGAGTTCGTGCACGCCGGCCCCTTCTTCGTGCTCAACCTCGCCCGCGGCAACCCGATCATCACCGAGACCAACACCCTGCAGGCCGAGGAGGAAGGCGTGCACTACACGCCGGCCCCGATCTTCCGCTCGGTCGACACCTGGGTCACCGTGCCGCCCGGCAAGAAGGTCGACGTCGCCCCCGAGACGAAAGCGGCGATCCGCGACCGCCTGCTCGGCATCCTCTTCTCGCAGTCGGTGGACATCCTCGACCGCGGCATCGGCGCGCCGGCCGACCTCGACCTCGGCTGCCGCACCGCGCTGGGCTTCAAGAAGGGCCCGCTCGAACTGATGCGCGAGCTCGACGAGCCGGAGGCCGGCCGCATCCTGCAGCGGCTCGCCGCCGAACGCCCCGGCATGCCCTGGCCGCAGCGCCCCTATGCCGCCTACCAGGATTTCTGGCGCCACGTGCTGGTCGACGAGGTCAACGATGGCGACGGCGTCATCAAGGTCATCACCCTGCGCCGGCCCGAGGCGATGAACGCCCTGCACGACGAGCTCACCGACGAGGTGCTTTCAGTAATACGCAGGTTCGAGGCCGACCCGAAGGTCAAGGGCTTCGTCCTCACCGGCTACGGCGCGCGCGCCTTCTGCGCCGGCGCCGACATCGGCCGCTTCCCTTCCATGCTCGGCGACGCCGCGGCCGCCACGCAGTACGCGCGCGACTGCTCGCGCCTGCTGGTGCACCTCGACGCCATGAAGAAGCCGGTGGTCGCCGCGCTGAACGGCATGGCCCTGGGCGGCGGCCTGGAACTGGCCATGCGCTGCCACGGCATCGTCGCCGTGAAGGACGCCTGGATGCAGCTGCCGGAGATCACGCTCGGCATCGTGCCGGGCATCGGCGCCATGGTCGTGCCCTACCGCCGCTGGCCGCAGGCCGCCGCCACCTTCCACGGCATGCTGCGCCGCGCCGAAAAGCTCAAGGCCGCCGAGGCCCACAAACTGGGCGTGGTGGACGCCCTCGCCGACGACCTGCCCGGCCTGATCGCCGCCGCGGTAGCGCGGGTGCAGGCGCTGGCCGGCCGGCCATCGAACATCGCCCGGGGCCCGGTGCCGCTGGCGCCGCTGGAACCGATCGCGCCGGCCGCCGCCAGCGGCCAGCCGCTGTCGAAGGAGATCATGGGCATCCTCGAGAACGCCGTGCGCGACGCCGCTGCCGCGGCCACGCTCGACGCGGCGCTGGAGATCGGTTACCGCGCCTTCGGCGCCAGCGCGCTGACGGCCGCCGCGCGCGAGGGCATCGGCGCCTTCCAGGAAGGCCGCAAGCCGGATTTCACAAAAACCGCATAACAAATCGGAGAGACGAAGGGATCGCAGGGCTGTAACATTGAAGCGTGGTACTTCATTAAATCCAAAGGAGGAGCAAACATGAAAATAAAGGCAATCGCGGGCGTCCTGTCCGCCCTGGCGCTGGCGGCTTCACTGTCGGCGCAGGCCCAGGTCAAGATCGGCGTCATCGCCTCGGCCACCGGGCCGACGGCCTTCGTCGGCATTCCGCAGAAGAACTCGGTGGCGATGCTGCCGAAGAAGGCCGGCAACCTCGACATCGAGTACATCGTCTATGACGACGCCAGCGACTCGACGCAGAGCGTGCAGCTGACCAAGAAGCTGATCACCGAGCACAAGATCGACGCCATGATCGGCCCGTCCGGCTCGCCCAACGCCATGGGCGTGCAGCAGTTCCTCACCGAGGCGCAGACGCCGATGCTGGCCCCGGTCGGCACCACCGCCATCGTGGAGCCCATGGACGACAAGAAGCGCTGGACCTTCCGCACCCACCCGAGCGACGCGGTCATCGCCGACGGCATCATCGCCGCCATGACCAAGCGCGGCGTCAAGACCGTGGGCTTCATCGGCTACAACGACCCGTATGGCGAGAGCTGGCACAAGACCTTCGTGCCGATGGCCGAGAAGGCCGGCATCAGGCTCGTCGCCAACGAGCGTTTCTCGCGCCAGGACACCAGCGTCACCGGCCAGATCGTCAAGCTGATCGCCGCCAAGCCGGATGCCGTCCTCGTCGCCGCCGTCGCCGCCGGCGCCGCCCTGCCGCACACCCAGCTCGTGGATGCCGGCTTCAAGGGCACCATCTACCACACCCACGGCTCGGCCTCCGGCGCCTTCATCCAGATCGGCGGCAAGAAGGTCGAGGGCGCACTGGTCGTCGGTCCGCTGCTGCTGGTGCCGGAAGACATTCCCGACACGGCGCCGACCAAGAAGACCACGCTGGAGTACGTCACGGGCTACGAGAAGCAGTTCGGCAGCCGCCCGCCGATCTTCGGCGCCGGCACCTACGACGCCGGCCTGATGCTGTCGCGCGCCATTCCGGAAGCCGCCAAGAAGGGCAAGCCGGGCACGCCGGAATTCCGCGCCGCCCTGCGCGACGCGCTCGAAGGCGCCAAGGAGATGGTCGGCACCCAGGGCGTCTACAACATGAGCCCGGCGGACCACAGCGGTTTCGACGAACGCGGCCGCGTGCTGATCACCGTCAAGGACGGCAACTGGACCCTGCTCAAGCCGTAAGGACCACGCCTGCTGCGCCGGTCCGGCCTCCACGCCGGGCGGGCGCAGTGTTCCACCTCCACCCGCATCCCGAACCTGGCGCGTCGTTCCCGGCTGGATGGCAGCGCGCGCCGGCTCCACAAGGAAGTCGCAATGAATCTCCAAATCGTGGCGCTGCTGGGACAGGACGGCATCACCAACGGTGCCATCTATGCGCTCTTGGCGCTGTCCATCGTCCTGGTCTTTACCGTCACCCGTATCCTCCTGATCCCGCAGGGCGAGTTCGTCTCCTTCGGCGCACTCACCATGGGCATGATGCAGAACGGCCAACCGCTCACCGTCGCCTGGCTGCTGGTGGCCATGTGCCTGGGCGCCTGTGCCTTCGATCTCTACGACATGTGGCGTACCAGCCGCCGCCGCCCCAGTCTGTGGCTGCCGGCCAAGCTGGTGTATGCCGTGGTCGTGGCAGGACTGGCCCTGAATCTCAACTTCGCCACCTTGCCCATGCTGGCACAGATCGCCATGACCTTGCTGCTGCTGGTGCCGATGGGGCCGCTGATGTACCGCATGGCGTTCCAGCCCATCGCCTCGGCCTCGCCGCTGGTGCTGCTGATCGTCTCCATCGCCGTGCACGTGGCGCTGGTCGGCGTGGCGCTGCTGGTGTTCGGCCCCGAAGGCGCACGCACCGCGCCCTTCACCGAGGCCAGCCTGGAACTGGGCAGCCTGCGCTTTTCCAGTCAGGCACTGTGGGTGATCTGCGTGTCGCTGCTGCTTATCGTGGGGCTGTTCCTGATGTTCGAGCGCACGCTCTATGGCAAGGCCTTGCGCGCTGCTGCGTTGAACCGCATGGGCGCGCGCCTGATGGGTATCTCGCCGGTGTTCGCGGGCAAGGCCATGTTCCTGCTGGCTTCACTCATTGGCGTGATGTCGGGCGTGCTGATCGCGCCCATCACCACGATCTACTATGACTCCGGCTTCCTGATCAGCCTGAAGGGCTTCGTCGGTTCCATCATCGGCGGGCTGGTCAGCTATCCGGTGGCCGCCATCGGCGCACTGGCCATTGGCCTCATCGAATCCTTCTCGACCTTCTGGGCCAGTGCCTACAAGGAAATCATCGTCTTCGTGCTGATCATTCCCATCCTGCTATGGCGTTCTCTGTCGACCCGTCACGTGGAGGAAGAAGAATGAAACCCGCTGCCTCCACCTCTTCTTCCAAACGTCCGGTGGCGCGCTTGTCCTCGCGCGCGGCGCTGGGCCTGTTCGTGGTCCTGCTGGCAGTCGCACCCTTCGTGCTGCCACCGTTCACCATGACCTTGTTGAACAACATCGGCCTGGCCTCGCTGGTGGTGCTGGGACTGGTGCTGCTGACCGGCGTGGCCGGCCTGACCAGCTTCGGGCAGGCGGCGTTCGTCGGTCTGGGTGCCTACTTCTCGGCGGCACTGTCGGCCAAGATCCTGCCGCTGCCCGATGCGCTGCTGTGGATGCAATCGCCCTGGGTGGCGCTGGTGGTGGCCCTGGTGCTGACGGCCATGCTGGCCTTCGCCGTGGGCAGCGTCACGCTCAAGCTGTCCGGCCACTACCTGCCGCTGGGCACCATCGCCTGGGGCATCAGCCTGTACTTCATCTTCGGCACGCTGGAGAGCATGGGCGGGCAGACCGGCATGTCGGGCATTCCCTCGATCACGTTCTTTGGCATCGCGCTCAGTTCCGACCGGGCCATGTTTGGCCTCATCTGGGTGGCCGTGCTGCTGGGCGTGGCGGCCCTGAGCAATCTGCTGGATTCGCGCGAGGGCCGCGCCATCCGCGCACTCAAGGGCGGCATCGTGATGGCCGAGGCCATGGGCATCAATACGGCGCGCATGCGCATCGTGGTCTTCGTGATCGCCGCCGTGCTCGCGGCCCTGTCGGGCTGGCTGTACGTGCACATGCAGCGCTTCGTCAATCCCTCGCCCTTCGGGCTGGGCTTCGGCATCGACTACCTGTTCATGGCGGTGCTGGGCGGGGCCAGCCATGTGTGGGGCGCGGTGCTGGGCTCGACTTTGATCGTAGTGCTCAAGGAATGGCTGCAGGGCATCCTGCCGGTGGTGCTGGGACGCTCGGGCAATTTCGAGACCATCGTCTTCGGGCTCCTGATCGTGGTCCTGCTGCAGCGTTCGCGCGATGGGCTGTGGCCTTACTTGGCACGCCTGGTGCCGGTGCGCAGCCGACGGCTGGAGATCGACCCGCAAGCCGAAGCGCT
>PQAF01000041.1 GCA_003105015.1 Rhodocyclales bacterium
AGGTTTTTCTACAGCCTCGTTATCGTACTGCGCCTCCTTGGCGAAGGGGATGCATGTCTGGCCCTTGACGGCCGCCGGAAAGCCGCGCCCCAGGCCGCGCACGATGAAGAGGACATAGCCTTGGATATGCTTCAGCTTGACCTCGATGCCCGAGGCGCTGTCGGCGGCCTCGACGAAGTGTTCGAGGTGGGCAACGAGTGCCCGGCGCAGCCAGCCCCGGCTGCCATAGAGCGGCGGGAATTGGCCGTCGAATCCGCTCCGGGTGAGCCAGAGTCCCCGCTGCGACGCCTTATGGGCGATTTCGGCCAGCGCCTCGTTGGCAATCTCGACGGGGGAGATGCGCTGGTTATCGCGCCTCAGGTCGGCGCTGCCGAGATCGGCCAGCTCGACGATCCCCGTCAGAGCCGAGGTGACGTTGTAGGCCCTGAACACCAGCTCCTCCGCGGCAGCGGCAAGCGGATCGCCGGAGGCGCGTCCCCGAAGCGCCGACTCCGTCCCGGCGAGCGCTACTGCCAAGGCATTCAGTCGCGCGCCCAAGACTGCCTGCACGAATTCCAGAAGGTTTTCCAGCGAGGTATTGAACAGCTTTTCCTCGGCTACGCTGCGCAGCAGGACGACATAGCGGCCGGCTTCCTCGCCCTGATGCAGCGAGACAGCCATCTCGTCGGCATTGCCGCACTCGTCTGCCTCCATGTTCGCCGGGAAGACAAGCGGCAGGGTGTCATAGCCACCCGTCACCGCCTCGATGGCGCGCCGGATCAAGGGATTCGCCACGGTGTCGCCAATGCGCTGGTTCAGCATCCGGGCCGCATTTGCGTTCAGAAACAGCAGGCGTGCCTGCGCATCGAGTTCGACCACGCCCTCGGAAAGGGCCTCAATCGCACCGATATCGAGCTTCATACCGCTAAGCGCTCCACAGTATCGATCAGTTCCAACGGGCTGAACGGTTTCACCAGGTAGGCGTCCGCGCCTGCCTTCAGCCCATCCTCGATATCCTTCTGCTGCCCGCGCGCCGTGAGCAGAACGATCCTGGAGCGAACATTCGGATCCGTTTTGACTGTTCTGCAGACATCGAGACCGTCGAGTCCGCCTGGCATCATGATGTCGAGGAGGATAACGTCGGGTTGCGCACTGCGGATCAGGTGCAGGGCGGTCGGCCCGTCGGCCGCCTCCATGAACTCGAACTCGCCCAGTTCTAGCGTCATCTGCACCAACCTGCGGATTTCAGCGCGGTCATCAACGATCAGTACCTTCTTCATGGCTCTTGCCCTTTCAAGTTTCCCTGCACCCTCAAACGATAAAGCTGTGCAATGTCCCTCGCATAGCGCTGTGCCTGTTCTGCGCCCAAGGTCGACTCTTCGCGCACGCCCGTTTTCAGCGCGAACCGGAAAGTCAGCTCCAGGCAGTCTCCGTTTGCATTCCAGTGAAGCCGGGCTCTGCCGCCATGCAGTTCCAGGACGTGCCGGTCGATCGCCAACTCAGGTGCGAGCATGGCCTGCGCCTCGGGCAGTATTTCGCCGCTGCCCTCCCCCATGCCGGCCGGCCGCTGACGACAACGCAGCCTGAAGGCGATAAGAAAACCCTCCGGCGTCGCCGCAACATTCGCCGTCAGGCCGCGCGCCTCATCCGCCTCCCCCAGCACGGCAACCAGAGGTTCCTCCAGGGCGCGCAGCAGCCATTTGGAACTGCCGTACAACGCAGGCAGCCCCTCTGGCGCGGGCGCCGCCTGAAAGGTGAGCCCCAGTTCGCGGGCCACCTGCCCGATGCGCTCCACCAGAAGCTGAAAGAGGTTCGCAGCAGGCATTCTTTCATCCCCGGCAATGGGGAAATGGCCGATCAGATGCGACAGGTCGACCAGCCCCTCGCAGCCCTCCTTGACCACAACAGCGCGCGCCAGGGATTCCTTAATCAGGTCGACGTCCGGCTGGCCCGTCGCCATGGCCGATTCTGCACGGCCGACCGCGGCGGCAAGGGCTTCGCAGGGCAGGCGCAGATTGGCATACAGCATGTCTATCAGATTCTTGAGGAGGTTGGCATAGAGCATGGCCTGCGTCTGATTCCTGAGGAGGACGATAACCGTCCCCTCGTCCGAAAGACGCTCAAGGCGCGCCTCGGCATACATCGGTCTGCCGTCGTGCTGCACGCCTCGAATGGGAATCTCTTTGGGCAGTTCGTCCAGGCCGCGACGGACCGATTCAAGCGCGCGTCGCACCGGGGAGGCCAGCGGCAATGTCCGACCGCCTTCTTCCAGCCCAAGCAGCGTGCGCGCGGCCAGATTTGCATACAGCACAACCCCCTCCATATTCGACAGGGCCACACCGTCGCCCAGGAAATCCGCCGCGCCTGGAATCCGCTCAAACACGTTTCGCCTCCGAGCCTGCCAAGGCAAGTTTCACCTGCCGTTCTAGCTCCCCCGACGCGACCGGCTTGCGCAATACGGGCACGTCGGCCGGCATGCCGCGCCGGCGCCGAACACTCTCGATATCCATTCCCGTTACCACGATCACCGGCACAGGCGCCAGCTTGCGCACCGCGTTCCTGAGCGTCCGAATGACATCGAAACCGTCGATCCCGGCCATCCGAAGATCGGTTATCAGCACATCGGGCATTTGATCGGACAATGCATTCATCGCCGCATAGCCGCTCGACACCAAGGTCAGCCTGACAGGCAGGCTCCACGCGGCCGCCATCTCCCGATACAGGACTTGCTGCGCGGGATCGTCCTCGAGGACCATCACCTCAACCCTGCCACATGCCTCTAAAGCAGGCCTCTCTCCATCGATGCCGTACGACGGCTCTGGAATGATCGCCATATTGATATCCACGTATTTATACTACCAATTTCACACATATTTATTAAATTATAAAATTACCGCTATTGTCTGTTAATTATTTCACATTTATTAAAATTAACTGGGCTGTAATTTTTGATAGAAAATCCGGGCATCAGTAAAATGTGTGAAATTCATACAGGTATATCAAGGCCAAGGCGAAAAATAAGCTATGAAAGATTCCGACAAGGAGTTCTGCAGTACGCGAGAGGCGGCTCAGATGCTTGGTGTAGCGGTCGCCACCGTGCAAAACATGGTTGAAAACGGGACGCTGGAAGCCTGGAAAACTCAGGGCGGACACCGTCGCATCAGGGTGCAATCTGTAGAACGTTTTCTGCAACACAATGCACCCAAGCTTACTGCCGGATTTACCCCTGACCGGGTTGCCGTACTGATCGCGGAAGACGAGCTTTCACTGCAGGAACTCTATCGTCAGACGCTGGAAAGCTGGGGCCTGCCGTTGTCGGTGGCCGTCGTCGGCGACGGATTCGATGTGCTTGTGCACTTGGGCAGACACCAGCCCGATGTGCTCATCACCGATATGAAGATGCCGGGGATGAACGGCTTCGAACTCGTGGCCCGGCTGCGGGCCGATCCGGCGTTTGCGAACATGGACATCATCGCAGTCACGGGACTTTCCACCCAGGAAATCGAAGCTAGGGGGGGATTGCCGGCCGACATTGCCGTTTTCGGGAAGCCGATTCCATTCGATGAATTGCGGGGTTATCTTCGCGCCAAAGTCGCGCAGAAGCATCGGGAAAGGGCTCAATTTTGAGATAAGTTGTTATGAGATGACCCCCGCCGAACTCGACCGCCAGTACAACGCCCGCGCCGCGGTGCCGGAGCACCCGGAGATCCTCGCCCGCTGGGCGGCCCGCTCGGCACAGGCGCGGCAGGCGCGGCACTGCGAGACCGACTACTACTACGGCGCCTCGCCGGCGGAAACCCTCGACTTCTTTCCGGCGCGCAAGCCCGGCGCCCCGCTCCTCGTCTTCATCCACGGCGGCTGGTGGCGTTCCCTCGACAAGCAGGACTTCTCCTTCATCGCCCCCGCCTTCGTCGACGCCGGCGCCGCGGTGGCCCTCATCAACTATTCGCTGGCGCCGAAGGCGCGCCTCGAGGACATCGTGCGCCAGTCGCTGCGTGCCTGCGCCTGGTGCTGGCGCAATGCCGGGAGCCTGGGCGCGCATCCGGAGCGCCTTCATGTCGCCGGCCATTCCGCCGGCGGCCACCTGGCGGCGATGATGCTGGCGGCCGACTGGCCGGCCTGGGCGCCGGACCTGCCGCCGCAGCTGCTGCGCAGCGGGCTGGCCGTCTCCGGCGTCTTCGACCTGGAGCCCGTCGCGCGCACGCCCTTCCTGCAGCGGGACCTGCGGCTGGGAAAGGCGGCGGCGCGGCGCGTCAGCCCGGTCCGCTACCGGCCGCCGCGCAGCGTGCCGCTGGACACCGCCGTCGGCACGCAGGAGAGCGCGGAATTCCACCGCCAGGCCGGCCTCATCCGCGCCGCCTGGCCGCACTGCGCCGGCAGCCACCTGGCGCTCGAGGGCCACAACCACTTCACCATCGTCGAGGCGCTCGGCGACCCGGCCAGCCCGCTGCACCGCCATGCCCTGCGCATGATGCGCCTCGCATGAGCGCATTGTCCCGGCCAACCTTGGACAGGTAGAATCCCCGCCCAGGGGATTCCATGACCACCGCTTCCACCATCCTGATCGTCGACGACGATCCGACGCTGCTCAGGCTGCTCGGCATCCTGCTGCGCGAAGAGGGCTACCGCGTCCTTTCCGCCGGCAGCGCAGAGCAGGCGCTGGCATTGCTGGCGGCGGAAAAGCCCAACCTGCTGCTCACCGACCTGCGCATGGGCGGCATGGACGGCATGGCGCTGTTCGACGCCGTGCGCAAGACCTATCCGATGCTGCCGGTGATCATCCTCACCGCGCACGGCACCATCCCCGAGGCGGTGGAGGCCACCCGGCGCGGCGTCTTCGGCTTCATCACCAAGCCCTACGAGGCAAAGGCGCTGCTGGCCGAAGTCGGCAAGGCGCTGGCCGTCGACGCGCCGGTGCCGGACTGCGCCGAGTCGCAGATCGTCACGCGCAGCCCGCTCATGCAGGCGGTGCTCGACGAGGCGCGCGTCGTCGCCGCCACCGACGCCAGCGTGCTCATCCTCGGCGACACCGGCAGCGGCAAGGAACTGCTGGCGCAGACCCTCCACGACTGGAGCCCGCGGCGCGACGCCGACTTCGTCGCGGTCAACTGCGGCGCCATCCCCGAGCAGCTGCTCGAGTCCGAACTGTTCGGCCACGTCAAGGGCAGCTTCACCGGCGCCACGCGCGACCACCGCGGCCTGTTCCAGTCGGCCGAGGGCGGCACGGTCTTCCTCGACGAGATCGGCGACATGCCGCTGCCCCTGCAGGTCAAGCTGCTGCGCGTGCTGCAGGAGCGCGAGGTGCGCCCGGTCGGCGCCACCCGCAGCGTGCCGGTGGATGTGCGCATCATCTCCGCCACGCACCGCGACCTCGACGATGAAATCGCGGGCGGGCGCTTCCGCGAGGACCTCTACTACCGACTCAACGTCGTCAATCTCTCGCTGCCGCCGCTGGCCGAGCGGCGCGAGGACATTCCGCTGCTGGCGCAGCACTTCCTCGCTGCGCTGGCGGAGAAGTACCGCAAGAAGGTCAACGGCTTCGCCGGCGACGCCCTCGACACCCTGCTCAAGGCGGCCTGGCCGGGCAACGTGCGCCAGCTCTTCAACGTCGTCGAGAAGTGCGTCGCGCTGTCCACCACCCCGATCATCCCGCTCTCGCTGGTCGAGCGCGCCCTCAACCGCCCCGGCGAGGACATCACTTCCTTCGACGACGCCCGCCGTGCCTTCGAACGGGATTACCTCGTGCAACTGCTGAAGATGACCGCCGGCAACGTCACGAACGCCGCGCGCATCGCCAAGCGCAACCGCAGCGACTTCTACACCCTGCTCAACCGGCACCAGATCGACCCCGCGCTGTTCAAGGCCTGATTCAAAAGGCTTTTCCGGAATCCCCGGGATCACCGCATGTTGGCACTCGCCAACACAACAATGCGTTGATTCAAAAAGACTTTTCAAATAAGACCGGAGACCTGTTGGCATTTGCCAACACATTCGGCTTTCCCCGTTTCCGCAAAATCATTTCATCCGATTGTATTCATTGAAGAATTCAGGTGTGGCACGGCTGTTGCGTTATGAGGTGCGGACCCCAACCACCGCCCCCTGAAAAAAATGAAAGGAATGGCCATGAAAGCAGAACAGATCCGCCTCATTCGCGCCAACTGGGAAGAAATCCATCCCAATGCGCGGCTCGCCGGCCGCCTGTTCTACACCAAGTTGTTCCTCATCGAGCCCTCGCTCAGCGCGCATTTCCGCCACAACGCGGAAGAACAGACCCAGCGCCTGATGCGGGCCCTCGGCATCGCGGTCTACGGCCTCGGCCAGCCCAGGGTGCTGGCGCCCCTGCTGCACAACCTCGCCGAGCACCACGCCATGGCGGGCGTGAAGGGCAGCCACTACGACGCCGTCGGCAAGGCGCTGCTGTGGACCCTGAAGATCGTCCTTGGCGAGAAGTTCACCGAGGAGGCCGCCCATGCGTGGGAGCACCTGTACGCCGGGATCACCCGGACCTTGCGCGATGCCACGCGGGACGAGGCCGCCGGCGCAGTAGCCCTGCGCGCGGCCGCCTGAGGAGCGGGATCATGTCGATCGCCACCTGGAGCGCCCGGCCGAAGGCCCTCGCGGCGCCGCCTTTCGCGCGCAGCCGCGCCTTCCTCGATGTCGCCGAAAGCTCGGCCGACATGATCGCCGTGCTCGACGCGGCCGGGCGCCGGCTCTACGCCAATGCCTCCTTCGGCAGGCTGCTGTCCCGCGCCGAGTACATCGCCGGCAGCGACTCCTTCGGCCACATCCATCCCGAGGACCGCTCCCGCGTGCGCAAGCTGTTCATGCGCGTGCTGTCCGAGCGCCGCGGGCAGCGCCTGCGCTACCGCATCGTCGACCGCCACGGCAACGTGCACCACATCGAGTCGCACTCCCACGTCGTGGCCGGCGATGCCGGCGATGCCCCGCGCGTGCTGGTCATCTCCTGGGAGCCCCGCAGGGGGGCCGGCGGCGCCGACGACATCGGGCAATTGCGCGCCGCCTGAGCGCGCGCCCGGCGGCAGGAGGGAAACGGCATGCTGCAGAAACGGTCGCCTGCCCGTGCGGCTGCCGACGCCGCCGGGCCCGGACTGGACGAACGCTGCTTCCACGCCGTTGCCGACAGCACGTCGGACATGATCGCCGTGCTCGACGCCGAGGGCCGCCGCCTGTATGCCAACCCCGCCCTTGCCCGGCTGCTGGGCGAAACCGGCAGCCTGGTCGGCAGCGATTCCTTTCTCGACATCCATCCCGACGACCGCGACCGCATGCGCGCCCTGTTCAGACAGGTCGCCACCCAGGGCAGCGGCGCGCGCGCCGAATACCGCCTCATCGACGGCCGGGGCGGGACGTGCTACCTCGAGTCCCAGTCCAACGTCGTCTGCGACGGCAGCGGGCCGCTGCGGGTGGTGGTGGTGTCGCGCGACGTGACCGAAAGGCGGCGGATGGAGGACGCGCTCTCCCGCCTCAACCGGGAACTGGAATCGCGCATCGAGGCGCGCACGGCGCAGCTCGCCGCCGCCAAGGGCCAGCTGGAAGGCACCGTGGCCGAGCTGCAGGCGGCGCACGGCGAACTGCGGACGCGCGAGGAAGACGCCCGCCGTGCGCTGGAGCGGGCACGCGAGCTGCACGATCTGAAGCTGCGCTTCGTGTCGATGACCAACCACGAATTCCGCACGCCGCTCACCACGATCCTTTCCGCGTCGGAACTGCTGCGCACCTACGACGGGCGCTTCTCGGACAAGGAGCGCATTGAAATCCTGGACGACATCCGCAGCGCCGTCGGCCGCATGACCCTGATGCTCGACCAGGTGCTCACGATCAGCCGGTCCGACGCCGGCCGGCTGGAGTTTCGGCCCGAGCCGGTATCCGTCGCCGGATTCGCGCGCGACCTGCTCGGCAAGCTGGAAAAGGCCGCCCTCGGCAGCCACCGCTTCGTCTTCGAATCGCAGGCGGCGGAAACCACCCGCCCGCTCGACGCCAGACTGCTCACCCTGATCCTGCAGAACCTGCTCTCCAACGCAGTCAAGTATTCCGCCCAAGGCAGCCGGGTCACGCTGCGGGCTGCCGCAGAGGCGGCCGCCACGGTGTTCGAGGTTTCCGACGAGGGCATCGGCATCCCCGAGGAAGACCGCGCGAACATGTTCAAGACCTTCTTCCGCGGCAGCAACGTCGGCCGGATCGCCGGCACCGGACTCGGCCTGGCCATCGTCAAGCGCGCGGCGCAGCGGCATGGCGGCGCCATCGCCTGCGAAAGCGCACTGGGCGGCGGCTCCCGCTTCATCGTGCGCATCCCGCTTGCGCCGGAACCGGCCGCCTGAACATCCCCCGACAGGAAAATCCTCACCATGCACAAGGAAACCGTCGTTCTGCTCCATGCCGTGCCGCACGCGGGCCCGCTGTCCCTGCTCGCCGATCGACTGGCCGCCACGCACCGCGTCATCCGCGTCGGCCTGGGCGCTGGCGCCGCGCAACCGCCATCGAACCTGGCCGGACTGCTCGGCGGCGGTGCTGCGGCACATCTGGTCGCACAGGGCGCGGCCCTTGGGCATGCGCTGGGACTGGCACAGGCCTGCCCGGATCGCATCTCCAGCCTGGTGCTCATCGAGCCCGTGCAGGCAGGCCGGACCTCATGCGCGGCGGAGCCCGGCATCGCCCAGCCCGTCTGCCTGATCGGGAGGATTCTCAGCGGGTTGCGCGTGCACGCCGAGATGCGCCGGCTCGGCGACGCCCTGGCAAACGCCGAACAGCATTTCTTCATCGACGATCCGGCGGACACGCAAGCGACGGACAGGAGCATCGCCGAACTGGTCCTCGCCTTCCTGCACCGGCACGGCAACGGCGACCGGCGCAGATCGACGCTGCCTTCCCTGCGGGAATACAGCCTGGCCGCGTAAGTCCATCGCGGCGCCCCGCCGCGCCATGCCCCCATCCACGGAAAAAATGCCGCGCCTGCGCGGCATTTTTCATGGTGCGGGCGCATTCGTTCCGACGCCCCTTGTTGTTGGCATCCGCCAACAACGCAACACACTGTACTGAAAGGGTTTTTTTCTGAAGGGCCAGCGGCTGTTGGCATTCGCCAACGGCGCCGGCCCGATGCGGATTGCCGCGTATCTGTTATCTCATTGTTTTTATTGTGTTTCATCCCATGGCATGGTCATTGCCTATATCAGGGCACGGCAGATCGGAATTGCCAGAAACCAGACTGAAAGGAGAACACCATGAAAACCCGCATCCTCGCCGCCGCCCTGATCGCGGCCCTGTCGCACCCCGCCTTCGCGGACAACGGCAGCTACTGGAACAACGTCGACGCCGGCATGGCCAACATGCTGGAGACGAAGAAGCGCGCGCCGCTGCCGACCGGCGACTACTGGGCCGGCGTGCAGGCCGGCTTCGACAACATGCTCAGCCACACGCCCTACGCCGGCGAAACCGCGGTGACCGTCGCCCGCGGCGAACCCGATCCGGTGGAAACCCTGCTGCATGCCATGGTGCGCAGCGAAGACGAGCCGGTGCGCGTGCGCGGCATCGATCCCCGGGACGACAATGTCGCTGCCGCCTTCGATCGCATGCTGAATCATGAGCCCCATGGCGGCGAGACCGCCGTCACCGTCGCGCGCCAGATGGACTACCGCGTCGACCGCCTCGTGATGGCCATGCGCAATGCGCGGCCGGCCGCCATTGAGGTCGCCGCGAAATGAACGGCCAGGAATTGGCGGCCCGCCACCCCGGCATCGAACGTACCGGGCGGGCGACACAGGCCGACGCGCTTCCGGCGATATCCCGACAGAAAGTCGCCCTCGTCTGGATCCGCATGGCCGTCGCCTATCTGGCGGCCGGCGTCGCCCTCGGCCTGTACATGGGCGTCCAGGGCGATCATTCGCTGCGCTCGGTCCACGCCCACCTGAATGTCTTCGGCTGGGTCTCGCTGGCGCTGATGGGGCTGATTTACGGCCAGTATCCGGAGATCGCGCGGAACCGGCTGGCACAGGCGCATTTCTGGCTGCAGAACCTCGGCCTGGCAACGATGATGCTGGCGCTGGCCTTCAAGCTCTCCGGGCACCCGCAGGCCGAACCGGTGCTGGGCCTCGGCTCGGTCGTGGCTGCCCTGGGCGCCTGCCTGTTCGCAGCCAACGTCTTCCGCGCCGGCCGCGCCTGAGTCTCAACCCGGCGGCAGCCGCCGCCGCAGGAGCTCGCGCAGGTCGGCCAGTTCGAAGGGCTTGGTGATGTATTCGTCGGCGCCGCAGGCCAGGCCCTTGTGGCGCGTGTCCTTCTCCGCGCTGGCGGTCAGAAAGCAGAACACCGCGCGCGCCGTGGGCGGATGGGCGCGAATCTCGCGCAAGACGGAAAAGCCGTCCATCTCCGGCATCATCAGGTCGCAGACGATCAGGTCGGGCACGCAGGCGAGGGCGGTGTCGACGCCCTGGCGCCCGTTCTCCGCCTCGAACACCTCGTGGCCTTCCAATGCCAGGAAGCGCCTGAGGTTGGCGCGGATGTCCTTTTCGTCCTCGATGATGAGCACTTTCGCCATGTTCGCTACCTCGGCAAGGTGACGTCGAAGCGGGAGCCCTTACCCGGCGCGCTGCTGACCTCGATGCGGCCGCCGTGCAGGTCGACCGCCTTCTTGACGATGGCCAGGCCGAGGCCGGTGCCCGGCAGCGTGCCGACGTTCTTCGCCCGGTGGAAGGGTTCGAACAGGTGCGGGAGGTCCTCGTCCGGAATGCCGATGCCGCTGTCGGTCACCGTGAAGCGCAGCTGCGCCTCGTCGGCGCGCACCGCCAGCGCAACCGCGCCGCCGTTCGGCGAATACTTCAGGCCGTTGGAGAGCAGGTTGCCGAGGATGAAGCGCGCCAGCTTCTCGTCGAGCTGCGCCTGGATGCCGTCGGCAGGCATGTCGAAGACGATGCGGTCGCCGCGGCGCCCCTCGGCCTCCTCGGCGCGGACCGTCTCCCGGATCACCTTGGCGCAGAAGTCGCGAACGTCGAGCGGCGCCGGGTTGCATTCCAGCCGGTCGGCCTCCGCCTTGCCGATCACCAGGACGTCGTCCATCATCCGCGTCATGCGGCGCACCGCGCTCTCGACGGCGTCGATCAGCTCGGCCCGCTCCGACTCCGGCAGCTTGCCGCCGTAGTACTTCAGCAATTCTGCCGAGGAGAGGATGGTCGCCAGCGGCGTGCGGAATTCGTGCGAGGTCATCGAGACGAAGCGCGACTTCAGGTAGTTCAGCTCCTTCTGCTTCTCCAGCGCGGCGCGGATCTCCTCCTCCGCCTGCTTGCGCGCCGTGATGTCCACGATGGTCCAGATCGAGCCGGCCCGCGGATTGTCCGGATCGATGTTGCGCCCCAGGGTCTGCGCCCAGAAGGGCGAGCCGTCCCGCCGCACCATCTGCCACTCCACCGAGAACGGCTCGCCGCGCGCCATCACGGCATACCCTTGCTCGCCGAATTCCCGCCAGCTTTTCTCGTTCGGGAAGAGGATGCGCGAGGACTGGCCGATCAGCTCGTCCTGCCGGTAGCCGAGCATGTCGGCGAAGGCGCGGTTCACCCACACGTAGCGCCGCTCGCGCGAATAGATGATGCCGACCAGGGCGCTTTGCAGGATCAGCTCGCGCTCGGCCGAGGTGCGCTTCAGCTCGTCCTCCAGCCGCCTGCGCTGGTCGATGTCCACGATGGCCCACACCGTCCCCTGCGAGAGGTCGCTGGCATTGACGGCCTTGCCGGAGAGCTGCGCCCAGAACAGCCGGCCGTCGGCGCGCCGCATGAGCAGCTCCGCTTCGTAGTGCCTCCCCGCCAGCACCGCCGCCGATACGGCGGCGCCGGTTTCCATGTAGGCTTCCCGCGACAAATAGTACGGCTCGAGCGAGATCCCCAGGATCCTTTCCGTGTCGATGCCGAAGATCTGTCCCATGGCCTTGTTGGCCCAGCGCAGCCGCCCCTTCGGATCGAGGAGCGCGATGCCGACGATCGAGCGCTCGAGGATGGTCTCGCGCTCGGCCAGGGTCTGCTTCAGGCTTTCTTCCAGCCGGCGGCGTTCGGTGACGTCGTGGATGAAGGACAGGGTGGCCCGCTTCCCCTGCCATTGGACCTGGACGGTGTTGCCCTCCACCCAGACGGTCTTGCCGCTCGGCGTGCGGATGCGAAAGCCGACGACCGCCTTGCCGCCCTCGGGCGCGTCGACCAGCCTGACGGCATGGGCGCGCATCGTGGCGGCATCGTCCTCGTGCACCAGGTCGAGGAAGCTGCCCATGCGCAGCAGTTCCTCCTCGCCGCATTCCAGCATCCGGCACAGCGCCTTGTTGGCCAGCATCACGCGATTGCCGTGGACGATGGTGATGCCGACCGGGGAGTTCTCGATGACGTGCCGATAGTTCTCTTCCGAGCGGCGCAGCTCGTCCTCGGTCCGCTTGCGCTCGGTGATGTCGATGAGGAAGGAGAGCACCGCCGGCTGGCCCTCCCAATCGACGTCGACGCCGCTGAACTCGATCCAGACGATGCCGCCGTCGGCGCGAAGCAGCCGGAACACCTCGTGCGACGGCACCGGCTCGCCGCGGCGGCGCCGCCGATGGCGGTCGACCAGCACCGGGCGGTCGTCGGCATGGATGTAGTCCAGCAGGGGCTTGCCGACCAGCTCCGCCTCGCCGCGGCCGGTCAGTTCGGCGATGCGCGGATTGACGAAGCGCAGGATGCCGTCCTGCGAAATGAGGATGCCCTCGCTGGCATGGTCGACCAGCAGGCGGTAGCGCTCCTCGGAATGGCGCAGGGCCTCGTCGGCCTTGCGCCGCTCGGTCTGGTCGCCGAGGAAGGCGAGCGTGGCCGGCTCCCCGTTCCAGAGGATGCGGACCGCGCTCGACTCGACCCAGACGTGGCTGCCGTCCCGGCGCTGGACGCGGAACTGCGTGTAGCGCTCGGCCTCCTCGCCGCGCATGCGCCGGCTGTAGCGGTCGGCGACCAGCGCGACGTCCTCCGCGTGGAGCAGCTGGACGAACGGACGCGCCGTAAGCTCGTCCACCGTGAAGCCGGTCAGCTCCTCGGCGCGCGGGTTGGCAAAGACCAGGCGATTGCCCTGGGCGATGATGATGGTCTCGGAAACGTTGTCGATGACCGTGCGGTAATGCTCCTCCGACTTGCGCAGGGCCTCGTCGGCGCGCTGCTGCTCGGTGACGTCCGCCACCGAAACGAGCGTGGCGGGTTTGCCCTGCCAGACGATGTCCGCGCGGCTGACGCGGACCCACGCCGCCGCGCCTCCCGGCGCGTCAATGCGCAGGGGCCGGGTCAGGTCGGTCCGCTCGTCGATGCGGACGAAATCGCCCAGCGCGGCGCCGACGATCTGCTCCGGCGCGCGCCCGACCATCGCCGCCGCGGCGGCATTGGCATAGCGGATCGCGCCTCCCTGGATGATGACCACCCCCTCGGCCAATGCGTCGATGGCGAGCGAGCGCCATTCGAGCTGCCAGCGGTACTCGTAGATGCGCCGCAGCAGGCGGTCGATCATGGCGTGGCCGACGATGGTGATCAGCCCGGCCGGCACGATGAGGGCGTTGAGCTTGAGGAGATCCATCTGCGGCAGCAGGCCGAGCGGACCGGCCAGCAGGCTGGGAAAGGCCACCACGGCGAGGTTGCCGAGCACGTTGTCGCGCAACCGCAGGATGAAGCTCATCAGCGGCGGCACGATGAACCAGAACATGAAGCCGCCGATGCCGTAGGCGGCGCCGCCGTCGAGCCGCGCCAGGATCCACAGGAACACCACCTGCAGCCAGAGCACGCCGCCATAGAACACCAGCGGCAGCAGGCGCCGCATGCCTGCCAGAACGGCCAGCGGGTAGGGCAGGAACGAGAGGGAAAGCAGGATGCGCAGCCAGAAGGTGTCCGGCGCGTGAAGCGGATCGATGGCCCAGTCCCACAGCCACAGCGAGAAGACGAGGAAGGCCCCGGCGAAGGCGATCGTCGCCGTCGGGCGGCGGAAGTCCGCCTGCTTGAGGCGCTGGAATTCCGCCTCGTCGAGCCTGCCGCGCGGCGAAGCCGGAACCATCCGCTGGAGATCGGTCATGCCCATGTCGAAACCTGCCGCCGTACCCGCGCCACGCCGGGAAAAACCGAGTTTACCTGCTATTCGGCAGGTTATGCCATCGGCCTTGGGCCGGCTGCGCCGGCTGTTTGGGCTATAATGGCCGCGGTTTGCTCGTTCGCCGGTTAGCGCTCGCAAACCCGTCCGGTCGATCCCGACCAAGATTCAATCGAAACCCCTCGTGTCCTGAACCGGTACGCTGAGCGATCAGCGCAGGCCGATCCAGGAGCACCTATGACTTTCGAAGAACTCGGGCTGCTGCCCGAACTGCTCAAGGCGGTGGCCGATGCCGGCTACACCGAGCCCACCCCCATCCAGGCCCAGGCCATCCCCGTCGTGCTTGCCGGGAAAGACGTCATGGGCGGCGCCCAGACCGGCACCGGCAAGACCGCCGGCTTCGTCCTGCCGCTGCTGCAGCGCCTCGCCCGCCACGCCAGCACCAGCCCTTCGCCGGCGCGCCATCCGGTGCGCGCGCTGATCCTCACGCCGACGCGCGAACTGGCCATGCAGGTGCACGAGAGCGTGCAGACCTACGGCAAGTACATCCCGCTGCGCGACCTCGTCGTCTACGGCGGGGTGGACATCAAGCCGCAGACCGAGGCGCTGCGCCGCGGCGTCGAGATCGTCGTCGCCACGCCGGGGCGCCTGCTCGACCACGTGCAGCAGAAGAGCGTGAACTTCAACAGCGTCGAGGTGCTGGTGCTGGACGAAGCCGACCGCATGCTCGACATGGGATTCATCCCCGACATCAAGCGCATCCTCGCCATGCTGCCGAAGGAGCGGCAGAGCCTGCTCTTCTCCGCCACGTTCTCGGAGGAGATCAAGAAGCTCGCCGACACCATGCTGAAGGCGCCGGTGCTGATCGAGGTGGCGCGCCGCAACGCCGTCACCGAGACCGTGACGCACCGCATGCACCCGGTCGACGCCGACAACAAGCGCCAGCTGCTCGCGCACATCCTGAAGACCAGCAGCCTGAAGCAGGTGCTGGTCTTCGTCGGCACCAAGTTCGGCGCCAGCCGCCTCGCCCACTACCTCGAGAAGCAGGGCATCGAGGCCACGGCCATCCACGGCGACAAGAGCCAGCAGCAACGCACCGAGGCGCTGGACGATTTCAAGAGCGGCAAGGCGCGCGTGCTGGTGGCCACCGACGTCGCCGCGCGCGGCCTCGACATCGACGACCTGCCGCACGTCATCAACTTCGAACTGCCGCACGTGCCGGAAGACTACGTGCACCGCATCGGCCGCACCGGCCGCGCCGGCAAGGAAGGCGACGCCACCTCGCTGGTCTGCGCCGAGGAGCGCGGCAAGCTGGCCGAGATCGAGAAGCTGATCAAGCGCCCGATCGAGCAGGTCGTCGTGCCCGGCTTCGAGCCGGGCGCGGAGTTCTCCGGGCCGGCCGAGAAGCGCCGCGGCCGCGGCGGCCGCACCGAAAAGGGCGAAGACAGCCGCGAGAAATCCTCCTCCCCGCGCCGCGAGCCGCGCAGCCGCGAGCGTGACGAGGCCGGCCGCGAGCGGCGCGAACCGCGCCGCGTCGAGCCGGCCAAGGCGAAGCTGCCCAAGCTGGACTTCGACCCGAGCAAGCCCTACGAGTCGCGCGGCAGCAGCACGGACACGGCGGCACCGGAGCCGAAGCGCTCGCACCACCGGCCGAAGCGCCCGGTGCCGGCGCTGCTGGGCGGCCTGCCCAAGCCAGAGCCCGAAACCGAGAAGTAACCCCAATCCCCTCTCCCCGCATGCGGGGAGAGGGTCAGGGTGAGGGGCGAGACGACGATCCACCCTCACCCCGACCCTCTCCCGCCAGCGGGAGAGGGAGGAAGCCGGAGGCAGCATGGCGCAATGGATCGAAGGACAAGTCGTCGGACGCATCGATTGGACCGATCGCCTGCACTCCCTGCGCATCGAAGCGGCCATCGAGCCCTTCCGCGCCGGCCAGTTCACCAAGCTCGGCCTGCGGATCGGCGACGAGATCGTCGGCCGGCCCTATTCCATCGTCAGCGCGCCGGGCGATCCCTTCCTCGAATTCTATTTCTCGACGGTGCCCGAGGGCCCGCTCTCGCCGCGCCTGTCCGAACTGAGGGCCGGCGACAGCATCCAGGTGGCGCCGAAACCGAACGGCTTCCTCGTCCTCGACGAGGTGCCGCCGTCGATCCACCTCTGGCTGGTGTCGACCGGCACCGGCATCGGCCCCTTCCTCTCCATCCTGAACACGCCCGATCCCTGGCAGCGCTTCCAGCGCGTCGTGCTGGTGCACGCCGCCCGCACAGCGGACGAACTTACCTACCGCCGCGCCATCGCACGCATTGCCGAAGCCGAGCCGAAGCGCTTCACCTACATTCCCGTCCTCAGCCGCGAGGCGGCCGACTATGCGCTGGCCGGCCGCATCCCGCAGGCCGTCGCCGACGGCCGCCTCGAAGCGCGCGCCGGCCTCGGCCTCGATGCGACCCTCGCCCATGTCATGCTCTGCGGCAACCCGGCCATGGTGGCGGACGCCACGACTGCACTGGCCGCACGCGGCTTCAGGAAGCACAAGCGCAAGGAGCCGGGGCAGATCAGCATGGAAACCTACTGGTAATCCCCGGGGAGGGCACGATGAAACTCGTACGCTACGGCACGGAAGGCCGCGAAAAGCCCGGCCTCATCGACAGCGAGGGCAAGCTGCGCGATCTGTCGGTCGCCATCGAAACCATCGACCAGCTCACGCTCTCGCCGCAGGGGCTGAACAGCCTGCGCAGCATCGCGCCGGAATCGCTGCCGCGCGTGAAGGGCAATCCGCGCCTCGGCGTGCCGTTCACCGGCATCAGCAAGATCGTCGGCGTCGGTCTCAACTACCGCGACCACGCGAAAGAGGCCGGCATGCCCATCCCGAGCGAGCCGATCCTTTTCATGAAGGCCACCACCTGCATCGGCGGGCCGAACGACCCGATCCGGCTGCCGCCCGGCTCGACGAAGACCGACTGGGAAGTCGAGCTCGGCATCGTCATCGGCACGGTCGCGCGGCACGTGCCCGTCGAACGCGCGCTCGAGCACGTCGCCGGCTACTGCGTCGCCAACGACGTCTCCGAGCGCGAATACCAGCTGGAGCGCGGCACGCAGTGGGACAAGGGCAAGGGCTGCGACACCTTCGGCCCGCTCGGACCGTGGCTCGTCACGCGCCACGAAGTGCCCGATCCGCAGGACCTGCACCTCTGGCTGGAACTCAACGGCCGGCGCGTGCAGGACGGCCACACCTCGAACATGGTGTTCGGCTGCGCCGAGCTGGTCAGCTACATCAGCCGCTTCATGACGCTGCTGCCCGGCGACGTCGTCGTCACCGGCACGCCGCCCGGTGTCGGCCTCGGCATGAAGCCGCCGCGCTTCCTCATGCCCGGCGACACCCTGCGCCTGGGCATCGACGGCCTCGGCGTGCAGGAACAGGTCGTCGTCGCGTCGCGCTGAGACCGGCTGCGCCGATGCCTGTCGGCGGGCCATTCGCCCGCCGCCGCGCACCGGCAGTACGCGACGATTGACCGTGCGCGCAGCACGGGATTCGATTTGACAGGCCGCTCCCGCAGCGCCTAGGATGGTCCGCGCCGCCAACATTCACATCGCATGCCATGCCCGCATCGATCCGTGGCCATCTTGCCTTACTGCTGATCGCGCTTGCCGTCCCGCTGGCGGCGCTGCTCGGCTACAACATCTACAGCGACATGCAGGACGCCGTCAGCCGGGCCAAGAATTCCCTGCGCATCCTCGCCACCACGATGGCCACCAACGCCGGGCGCAAGGTCGCCGAGACGCGCGAAACGCTCGAGCGGCTGGCCGCACGCCCCCTCGTCAAGGCGGCCGATGCCGGCCGCTGCGACGAGGTGCTGAAGGAGCTGCACTCGCTGAGCCCCGGCTATTCCAATATCGTCTACACGGATGTGCGCGGCCGCACGCTGTGCTCGGCCCGGCCCCAGCCGGACGGGCGGACGGTCGACGTCGGCGGCACCGACTGGTTCCGCAAGGCGGCCGGTTCGCAACGGTTCAGCATCGGCATGCCCCACGTCGGCCCCATCACCGGCAAGTGGGTGACCGTCTTCAGCCTGCCGATCCGCGACGACGCCGGCAACATGGTGGGGCTCATCCACCTGCCGCTCGATCTCAACGCCTACGATCCCGGCATTCCGGTGAATTACCTGCCCGAAGACAGCCGCTACGGGTTCTTCGACGCGGACGGGACGATGATCTGGCGCAACTCGGACCCCGAGAAGGTCATCGGCACCAGGCCGGATGCCGATGCGGCGCGCCGCATCGTCGAAGTGCGCGACGGCGAATTCGAGGCCCTGGCGGTGGACGGCGTCGTGCGCTTCTTCTCGGTGGTGACGGTGCCGGAAGCCGGCTGGGTCGCCTTCATCGGCGTGCCGCGCGACTCGATCTACGCCAGCGCCCGGGAAAAGGCCTTCGTCAGCGCCGCCCTCAGCCTGCTCGGGATGGCCGTCCTGATCGTGCTGATGCTGGCGATCGCCCGCCGCATCGGCCGCCCGGTCCATTCCCTGGCGACCGCCGTGCGCGCAGTGGGCGCCGGCAACCTCGAGGTACGCGCCTCGCCTTCCGGCCCTACCGAGCTGCGCGAAGTGGCTGCGGAATTCAACGCCATGGTCGACGCCCGCCTGCGCAGCGAGGCCCTGTTCCGCGAAGTCACGGAATCGATCCGCGAGGCATTCTGGATCGTCACGCCGGACTGGCGCACGGTGAAGTACATCAGCCCGGCCTACGAAAAAATCTGGGGCGAGCCGGTCGAGCTGCTCTACCGCGACGGCCTGCGCTGGCTGGCGGCGGTGCCGGAAAAATTCCGCGCCGATCTGCGGGCGGCAATCCCGCAGCCGGACGGCTATCCAAGCTGCGAAGTCGTGCAGTTTCCCGACTACCCGATCCTGCGGCCGGACGGCACGCAGCGCTGGATCGCCGCGCGCGCCTACCCCGTGCGGGACGCCGCCGGCCGCGTGCTGCACTTCGCCGGCATCGCCGAGGACATCACCGAACGCAAGCGCACCGAAGCCGAGCTGGAAGGCTACCGCCACAAGCTCGAGGACCTCGTGGACGAACGCACCGCCGCGCTCGAACTGGCCCTGCGCGAGCAGGAGGCGTTCTCGTACTCGGTGTCGCACGACCTGCGCGCGCCGCTGCGCGCCATCAACGGCTTCGCCGAAATCCTGCTCGAGGACGAGCGGCCGCGCCTGAGCGAGGACGGCAGGACGCTGCTCGACCGCATCGCGCACAACGCCGCCCGCATGGGCGACCTCATCGACGACATCCTCGCGTACTCGCGCAGCACCCGCCAGGAGATGGAACAGCAGGACGTCGACCTCGATGCGCTGACCCGCAAGGTGGCCGGAGAACTGGGCGCCGAGCATCCCAGCGCCGAAATTGCCATCGGGCCGCTGCCGGTGGTGCGCGGCGACCCGACCATGCTCGCCCAGGTGATGCAGAACCTGATCGGCAACGCGCTGAAATTTTCCGCCGGGCGCGAACGGCCCCGGATCGAGGTCGGCCTGCGCGAAGCCGATGGGGAGCGGACGTTCTTCGTCCGCGACAACGGCGCCGGCTTCGACATGCAGTACGCCGACAAGCTGTTCGGCATGTTCCAGCGCCTGCACCGCGAAAGTCAGTTCGCCGGCACCGGCGTCGGCCTGTCCATCGTCAAGCGCCTCATCGAACGCCATGGCGGGCGCATCTGGGCCGAGGCCGCGCCCGACCGCGGCGCGACCTTCAGCTTCACCCTGCCGGGTTCCCCCGCCTGAGGGCGGCAGCTCAGGCGCTGCGCGTCCCCTCGGCCGCCGCCAGCGCCGCCGGCGCATCGCCGGCCGCCAGGTCGGCGCCGACCCAGCGCCACGCATCGTGCAGGCTGTCGCTCGCCAGCCCGCCCAGCATCACGCGGATGCCGGCGCCGCCCGGCGCTGCGCGGATGGCGCCGACCGCCGCGCGCGCCGCCGGCAGCTGCGTCGTCATGGAAACCGACAGGCCGACCAGCTCCGGCCCGAGGGCCTGCACCATGCCGGGCAGCGACGCGGTCGGCACGTCGGCGCCGAGGTTGAAGGCGGTCCAGCCCTCGATCTCGAAGGCATCGGCGAGCGTGCGCATGCCGAGCGCGTGGCGGTTGCCCTCGATGCAGGCGAACAGCGCGCTGCGCCGGCGGCGCGGCTTGCGCGGCGCGTGGGTGAAGGCGTTATCCACCGCACGGTGGGCGATCTCTGTGGCCAGATGCTCCTGCGCCACGCCGATGCGCCCCGCCTGCCACCACCAGCCGACGCGTTGCATGGCCGGCCGCACGATGCGCGCCACCACCTCCGGCAGCCAGGCCTCGCGCGATGCCGCCAGCAGCAGCTCCCGCGCGCGCGCGCCGTCTCCGGCCAGCAGCGTTTCGGCGAGCGTCTCCGCCGCCGGATCGAGCCCGGCCGGCTCCAGCGCATAGCCGGGCACATCCTCCTCGCCATCGAGGGCGCCGAGGCCCGCCGCGATCAGGTCGAGGACGGCCTGGCGGTTGTCCTCCGGCAGGGCCTGCCGGAAGAACGCAGCGAGCAGGCGCAGCGAGCGCGCCAGCTCCTCCTCGGGCAGCCGGCGCGCCATGAGCAGGCGGCGCTGCCATTGCACGTACTGGCGGAAGGCCTGCGCGCTGCCGAGCGCCGATGCGGCCGCCAGCTGCTCGACATGCGTCAGGGCATCGCCGCGCCAGCGCGCGCGGCACTCCGCCGCCGGATCGCCGGCCTCGGCCGACAGGGCGGCGACGACATGATCCGCCGCTGCGGCGGCCCATTGCCGAAGCGTCATCGCGGTATTCCCGAGGCAGGCAAATCCGACGGACTCAGTGCAGGGCGCCGGCGAGCAGTTCCGGCAGCGCCTCGGCCAGCCGCGGCTTCTCGAGGCAGACGTCCGCGCTGCGGCGCCACAGCGCGCGGGACGGCTCGCCCTCGTCGTCGAGCGTAAGGCAGACCAGCGTCGCCTCGGGCAGCAGCTGCCTGAGCAGGGGAATCACCGACCTGCCGTCGCGGGTCCGCAACTCGTGGTCGGCCAGCACCATTTCCGGGCGCATGGCGCGGGCGGCGGAGAGGCCCGCCTCCGCGCTGTCGGCGACGGACACGCGGCAGCCGTCGACCTCCTCGGCGCAGTGCCGGGCCGCCTCCAGAAAGGGGCGGGCCGGATCGATGACCAGCAGTCTCATATTCTCGGGCTCCGGGAGAATCCTGATGGCATTCTGCCACGGGCGGGCGGAGCCTGAATAGGTGTATTCCTGAAACGCCATCAGGAAATTCCCGATGGCCGCGCCGCCTACGCGCGAAATATTGGCGTATCATTTTTCGGTCACGACCCCCGGAACCGCGTCATGACGAATGCCGATAAGAAGCCGGCGTCAAGCAGCCCGTTGCGGGCCATCATCGTCGAGGACACGCCCGATGACGTCGCCCTGCTGCTGCGGGCATTGCGCCGCGCCGGCTACGCGCCGGAGTACCAGCGCGTGCAGACCGCGGATGAACTCGATGCGGCGCTGCACGCCGGCCGCTGGGACGTCGTCCTGTCCGATTACACCCTGCCCGACTTCTCCGGCCTGATGGCCCTGCACCAGGTCGCCGCCTTCGACCCCGACATGCCCTTCATCATCGTCTCCGGCAACATCGGCGAGGACGTCGCCGTGGCGGCGATGAAGGCCGGCGCCCACGACTACCTGATCAAGGGCAACCTGACGCGCCTCGGCGCCGCCATCGAACGCGAGCTGCGCGAAGCCGGAGTGCGCCGCGCCCGCCGCCGCGACGAACAGGCGCTGCTCCACGCCCGGCTGCGCCTGCAGGCCCTCTCCAACCGCATGCTGGAGATGCAGGAAGCCGAGCGCCGCCACATCGCCCGCGAGCTTCATGACGAGATCGGCCAGTCGCTCACCGCCATCAAGCTCAACCTGGAGGCGCTCACGCGCCGCATCGGTGACGAACGGGTCCGCGGCCTCGCCGCGGAAATCGCCGGCGTCGCCGGACAGGTGCTCGACCAGGTGCGCCGGCTCTCGCTCGACCTGCGCCCGCCGCAGCTCGACGACCTCGGCCTGCTCGCCGCCCTGCAGTGGCTGGTCAAGCGGCATACGCGCGATGACGGGCCGGCAATCGAGCTGGTGGCGCCGGACGACCTGCCGCGCCTCGGTGGCCAGGCGGAGACGGCCTGCTTCCGCGTCGCCCAGGAGGCGCTGACCAATGTCCTGCGCCACGCCGGCGCCACGTCGGTGCGCATCGAGTTGAAAAACGAGGACGGCCAGTTCTGCCTCGACGTGCACGACGACGGCCGCGGCTTCGACCTCGCCGCCGCCCGTGCCCGCGCGCTGGAGGGCGCCAGCCTCGGCCTGGTCGGCATGAACGAGCGCGTCGCGCTGGCCGGCGGCGAGATCCGCCTCGCCAGCCGCAGCGGAACCGGCACCCACGTGCGCGCCTGCTTCCCGCTGCCGGCCGGAGCGGCGCGCCCGTGAAGCCCCTGCGCCTGCTGCTGGCCGACGACCACACGCTGGTGCGCGCCGGACTGCGTGCCCTGCTCGACGGCATGGACGGCGTCACGGTGGTGGCCGAGGCGGACAACGGCGAACAGGCCGTCGCCCTGGCGCAGGCGCTCGCTCCGGATGTGGCTCTGCTCGACATCACCATGCCGAGCCTCAACGGCCTGCAGGCGGCCGAGCGCATCCTGGCGCAATCGCCGCCGCCCCGCGTCGTCATCCTCTCCATGCACGCCGCCGAGGAATACGTGAACCGCGCGCTCGCCCTGGGCGTCTCCGGCTACCTGCTGAAGGATGCCGCCACGCTGGAGTTGCAGGCGGCGCTGGAGGCGGTGTCCGCCGGCCAGACCTATCTCTCCCCGCGCATCACCAGCCAGCTGCTCGAGTCGCGCCTGAAGACCGGCGAGGGCGGGGCCAGGCCGGGACTCACGGCGCGCCAGCTCGAGGTGCTGCGCCTGCTCGCCCTCGGCAAGAGCGTGAAGGAAATCGCCTACGACCTGCAGCTCTCGGCCAAGACGGTGGAGACCTACCGCGCCCAGATCATGGAGCGGCTCGACCTGCACGACCTCGCCAGCCTGGTGCGCTACGCCATCCGCACCGGGCTGATCAGCGCCGACTAGGTTGCGGCAAAAGTCAGTCCCTGCGGGACGGCGCCCGCGGACGGCATGATTGACTGCACCATGCCAACGGAGTAGCTTGGTCCGCGGTCCGTCTCGTGGCGACGCGGCCCGAAGCGGGCAATTCACGGAGGCGCATCCATGACGCACGCCTTGATCGTCGACGACAGGCCGGAGAACCGCTACCTGCTGCGGGCGGTGCTGAAGGGCCATGGCTTCGAGGCCTCCGAGGCGGAAAACGGCGTTGCGGCGCTGGCACGGGCGCGGCAGCGGATGCCCGACGTGGTCATCAGCGACCTGCTGATGCCGGAAATGGACGGCTACGCCCTGCTGCGCGCATGGAAGGCCGATGCCGTTCTCGCCCGCATTCCCTTCATCATCTACACCGCCACCTACACCGACGCGAAGGACGAGCAACTGGCGCGCGACCTGGGTGCCGACGCCTTTCTCGTCAAGCCGACCGAACCGAGCGTCTTCATCCGGCGCCTGCGGGAGGTGCTGGCGCTGGCGCTTGCCGGCACGCTGCAGCCCCGCGCGCCCGCGCTCGCAGGCGATGCGGCGCTCAGGAGCTACAACGAGGTGCTGGTCCGCAAGCTGGAGGAGAAAAGCGCGCAGCTCGAACTGCGCGTCGCGGAACTGGCCGCGTCGGAGGCGCACATCCTGCGCCTGAGCCGGCTCTACGCCGCGCTGAGCGAGACCAACCAGTCCATCGTGCATCTCACCGACCGGCAGGCGCTGTTCGAGGCTGTCTGCCGCATCGCCGTCGAGCGCGGCGGCTTCGTCCTCGCATGGATCGGGCTGCTCGATGCACGCAGCGGGGAAATCGTTCCCGCCGCATGGTGCGGCGCCGCCGAAGAGCTGTTCGCCGGCCTGGGCCCGTTCAGCCTCCGCGGGCCGCGCCGCGCGCCGGTGGAATACGCCGTCGGGGAGGGGCGCATCCATCTCAGCAACGACCTCGAAGCCGCTCCCGAGCATGCGTCGATCCGCGACATCCTGCGCCGGAACGACCTGCGCGCCGGCGCCTCCCTCCCCCTGCTGCTCGACGGACAGGCCATCGGCGCCCTGACCCTGTATTCGGACGCCAAGGACTTCTTCGATGAGCAGCTGATGGCCCTCGCAGTCGAGATGGCCAACGACGTATCCTTCGCCCTGATGAATTTCGAGCGGGAGGATCTGCGCCGCCAGGCCGAGGCGGAACTGCAACGGGCCAATGCCGAGCTGGAGCAGCGCGTGGAAGCGCGCACAGCGGAGCTGGCCGCGGCCAACCGCGAGCTGGAAGCCTTCGCCTACTCCGCCTCGCACGACCTGCGCGCGCCCTTGCGCAGCATCGAGGGCTTCGCCCGCATCCTGCTCGAGGATCTTGCCGAAAGACTGGGAGACGAGGGACGCGAGCACCTCGAACGCATCCGGCATGCGGCGGGCCGCATGAACGCGCTGATCGACGACCTGCTGATGCTCTCGATGGCCGGCCGCCAGGAGATGCAGCCCGCCGAGGTCGACCTGAGCGCGCTCGCCGCGGACATCCTCGCCGAGCTGCGGCGCGCCGTACCGGATCGCAGGATAACAACCCAGGTTGCGGCCGGCTGCAAGGCAACCGGCGACGCACGGCTGCTGCGCGTGCTGCTGCAGAATCTGCTGGAGAATGCGGTGAAATACTCCGGCAGGCAGGCCGAGGCGCGCATCGAGTTCGGCTGCACGGGCGCCGGCCGGGACCGGGTCTTCCACGTCCGCGACAACGGCGCGGGTTTCGACCCGCAGCGCGCGAAGCGCCTGTTCGAGCCCTTCCAGCGCTTTCACCGTGCGGAGGACTTCGAGGGCACCGGTATCGGCCTGGCCACCTCCTCCCGCATCGTCGCGCGCCACGGCGGCCGCATCTGGGCCGAGGCCGAGCCCGGCAAGGGCGCCGCCTTCTTCTTCACCTTGCCCACGCCCGGATCAGGGACATAAGCGGCGCCGGCATCGGGAATTTCCCGATGCCTTCTCGGGAAATCGCCGATGCCGGCCGGCGCGCAAGCGGGGGATGATGCCTCCATCGTCCTTCGCCGTACCGACATGAAAATCCTGGTGATCGATCCGAACCCGCTGTTCCGGCAGGCCAGCCGCAACTTCATCGCCGCCCTGCCGGAATGCGAGTGCCTCGTCGCCGCCTCGCTGCAGGACGCGCTGCGCCAGGAGGAAGCGCACCGGACGGAAATGATCCTGATCGACTACGCGCTCGGCCACGGCGGCATGGAGGGCGCACTGCGCGCGCTCAGGGCGCTGGCCCCGGCTGCGCGGGTCGTGCTGCTGGCCGAGGACGCCGCCGCCTACCGCGACAGCAGCCTGGCGGCCGGCGCCGACGATTGCGCCGGCAAGGCGGCGCTCGGCAGCGAACTGCCGCTGCTGCTCGCCGGCCTCGCCGCGGAGCCCCGACGGGAGCGCCTCGCATGAACGACGCCGCTGCTTCGCCGCGCCCCCTGCGCGTGCTGCTCGTCGAGGACACGCCGGACGACGCGCTGCTGCTGATGCGCGCCCTCGCCAAGGGCGGCTTCGCGCCGGAGCACGTGCGCGTCGACACCGCCGCTGCGATGCGCGAGGCCCTCGACGCCGGCGCCTGGGACATCGTCATCTCCGACTACTCGCTGCCGGAGTTCAGCGCCTTCCAGGCGCTGGAGATGACCAAGCGGCACGACCCGGACCTGCCCTTCGTCATCGTCTCCGGCAACATCGGCGAGGACGTCGCCGTCGGCGCCATGCGCGCCGGCGCCCAGGACTACCTGCTCAAGCACAACCTGAAGCGGCTGGCGCCGGCGGTGGCGCGCGAGCTGGACGATGCCGCCAGCCGCCGCAACCGCCTGGCCGCCGAAAAGGCCCTGCGCGAGCAGCGCAACCGCCTCGACGGCATCCTGAATGCGCTCGGCGACATCGTCTGGTCGGTCAGCCTGCCCGACATGCGCGTCGAACACCTCAACCCGGCGGCGGAATACATCCTCGGCCATCCGCTCGACAGCCTGATGCAGGGATTGAAGTTCTGGCAGAAGGAAATCATCCATCCCGGCGACCGCGACCGGATGCGCGACTACCTCAGGAATACCATTCGCAGCGGCGCCAACAGCGCCGAATACCGCATCGTGCGGCCCGACGGCACGATACGCTGGCTGTTCGACCGCTCGCGCCTGATCGCGGACGAGCAGGGCCGCCCGTTGCGCGTCGACGGCGTCGCCAGCGACATCACGCGTCACAAGGAGAGCCAGGAGCTGCTCTACCGCGCCGCCCACCACGATGCGCTGACCGGCCTGCCCAACCGCAAGCTGATGCAGGAGCGCCTGCGCCAGGGGCTGGCCCGCCAGGCCCGCGAGGGCGGCGCCCTGGCGCTGATGCTCATCGACATCGACCGCTTCAAGACCATCAACGACAGCCTCGGCCACAAGGCCGGCGACGGCATGCTGTGCCAGGTCGCCGAGCGCATCGCCGGCTGCCTGCGCGAGGGCGACACGGTGGCCCGCCTCGGCGGCGACGAGTTCATCGTCGTCCTGCCCGACGTCGCCGACGAAGCCGGCGCCGCCGCCGTGGCGCAGAAACTCACCGCCGTGCTCGCCCCGGCGATGCGGGTCGACGGCCACACCATCCATTGCACCGCGAGCTTCGGCATCGCGCTCAGCCCGCGCGACGGCAAGGATGTCGAGTCGCTGCTGAAGAACGCCGACACCGCCATGTACGCCGCCAAGCGTGCCGGCCGCAACGCCCATCGCTTCTACGCGGCGGAGATGAACGCCGCCGCGGCCCGGCTGCTCGAGCTGGAGAACGCCCTGCGCGGCGCGCTCGACCGCCGCGAGTTCGAGGTGCACTACCAGCCGCAGGTGGACCTCGCCCGCGACGGCGCCGTCTGCGGCTTCGAGGCCCTGCTGCGCTGGCGCCATCCCGAGCGCGGCCTGGTGCCGCCGTCCGAGTTCATCCCCCTTGCCGAGGAAACCGGCCTCATCGTCCCCATCGGCGAATGGGTGCTCGGCGAAGCCTGCCGCCAGGCGAAAACCTGGGTCGAGCAGTACGATCCCGGCCTGCGCATGGCGGTGAACCTGTCGGCGCGGCAGTTCGCCCAGTCCGGGCTGGCGCAGACCATCGCGGCGACCCTGGCGGCCAGCGGCCTGCCGGCGCACAACCTCGAGCTGGAACTGACCGAATCGATGATCATGCAGGACCCCGACCAGTCCGGCCGCGTCCTCGCCGATCTCAAGGCCATGGGCATCACGCTGGCGGTCGACGATTTCGGCACCGGCTACTCGAGCCTGGCCTACCTGCGGCGCTTTCCCATCGATGTGCTGAAGATCGACCGGTCCTTCGTCAGCGACCTCGTTTCCAACCCGGACGACGCCGCCATCTGCACCTCGATCATCGCCATGGCGCACTCGCTGCGCCTGAAGGTCGTCGCCGAGGGCGTCGAAACCGGGGGCCAGCTCGGCTTCCTCGCCCAGCGCGGCTGCGACCATGCGCAGGGCTACCTGATCGGCAAGCCGCTGCCGCCCGCCGACGCCGCCGCCCTGCTCGGCAAGGCGGGCGCGCCCCTCCGGCACATGCGCGCCGCCGACGCGGGAATGCGCACCCTGCTGCTGGTCGACGACGATGCCTACATCCGCGCCGCCCTGCAGCGCCTGTTGCAGCGGGACGGTTACCGCATCCTTGCCGCACGCGACGCCGCCGAAGCTTTCGACCTGCTTGCGGCGAACCGCATCGGCGTGATCGTCGCCGATCAGCGCATGCCCGGCATGAGCGGGGCGGAGTTCCTCGGCCACGTCAAGGAATTGCATCCCGACACCGTGCGCATCATGCTCTCGGGCGACACCGCCCCCCAGTCGGTGATCGACTCGATCAATGCCGGCGCGGTCTACCGCTACGTCACCAAGCCCTGGGACGACGAGCAGCTGCGCGCCATCGTCCGCGAGGCCTTCGGCCGCGAAGCGCTGCAGCGCGAGAACACCCAGCTCAGCCTCCAGTACCGCAATGCCTGCGCCCGGCTGGCGGAACTCGAGGCGGCGCTGCAAGGCGATGCGGAACGCCCGTCGCGTCCGCGCGGCAAGGCGAAAGTCAGGCTCGCCGGGACGGCGCCATGAGACAGAACGCGAAGGCGGCGATGCGCATGATCGATCCGCCCGCCCCCGCCGATTCCCCGCCCGGCGCACAGCCGGCCGACAATGCGCAGGGCGTGTTCCGCCAGGACGCCGGCGGCGTTTTCGTCCAGGTCGATGCGCGGGCCGCCGGCCTGCTCGGTTATACCGAAGCCGAACTGACCGGCCTGCACTACAGCGTCCTGCATTTCGAGGACGGGCTGACGCGCGCGCAGCACAACTTCGCAGAGCGCCTGGCCGGCAACGCCGGCACCATCGAATACCGCCTGCGCCGCAAGGACGGCACGCCGGCGTGGATCGCCGTCTCCTCGGTGCCGCATGTCGACGCGGCCGGCAACTGCATCGGCGTCACAGGCTTCCTGAGCGACGTCGGCCAGCGCCGGCGGCTGGAGAATCTGGCCGAGCAGGAGCGGCGCCTGCTGCGCCTGATTGCCGCCCATTGCCCGCTCAGCGCCGTGGCGGAAGACCTCTGCATGACGCTGGCGAACGTCTCGCGCCGTCCGCTGCAAGTCGCCGTGATGCTGGCCGACGGCCCATACCTGACCTGCCTCGTCGCGCCCGGCCTGCCGCCGCGCTATCGCGCCGAGCATGCGGGCCTGCCCCTGGCGACCAGCGGCAGGGCCTGCGCCGAAGCGGTACGCAGCAGCCGCATCGTCATCGTGGCGGACACCGCCGGACCGGACGCCGCCCCCGAAACCGCCGCCTTGCGCCGTGACTACGGCATCGGCGCGGTCTGGGCCTATCCCATCGTGCAGGGCGGCGAAACCCTCGGCGCCCTGGTCCTGCTGCCGAGGACGGCCGGCGAACCGGACACCGAGGACGAGCGCACCATACGCTTCGCGCTCGAAGTGGCCCGCCTGGCGCTCGCCCACGAGCGCAAGGCCGAGGCGCTGCGCCTGTCCGAACAGCGCTTCCGCGACTACGCGGAACTGTCGGCCGACTGGTACTGGGAGCAGGACGCCGAATTCCGCTTCACCTACATGTCGGGCGGCGTCTACAACAAGGGCGGCTTCCGCGTCACCGACAGCCTGGGCAAGACGCGCTGGGAGTTGCCCGTCGAAGGCGTCAGCGAGGCGCAGTGGGCCGAGCATCGCGCGCAACTCGATCGCCGGGAAGTCTTCCGCAACCTCACCTATCTCATCCGCACCGCCGACGGTTCGCAGCGCTGGTATTCGATCAGCGGCAAGCCGGTGTTCGGCGCGGACGGCGGCTTTCTCGGCTACCGAGGCATCGGCCGCGACATCACGGAACAGGTTCAGGCCGAACAAAAAATCGCCGGTCTCGCCGCCAGCCTGGAGACACGCGTGCGGCTGCGCACCGCAGCACTGGAGGAGGCCAACCGCGAGCTGGACGCCTTCAACTTCTCGGTCTCGCACGACCTGCGCACGCCGCTGCGCGCCATCGAGGGCTTCAGCCAGGCGCTGCTTGAGGACCATCACGAGCGCCTCGATCCGGCAGGGCAGGACCACCTCCGCCGCATCGTCGCCGCGACGACGCGGATGGGCGAACTGATCGAGGCACTCTACGACCTGTCGCGGCTTTCACGGGCGCAGCTGTTCCTGCGCCCCGTGGACCTCTCCGCCCTGGCGCGCGAACTGGCCGCCGAGCTGGGCGAGCGCGAGCCGGGGCGCAGGCTGGAGTTCGTCGTCGAGGAAACGCCAGCCGCAGAGGGCGACGCGCGCCTGCTTCGCATCGCGCTCGCCAACCTGCTCGGCAACGCCTGGAAGTACACCGCAAAGACCGGCTGCGGCCGCATCGTCTTCGGCGCCCGCCTCGACGACCGCAGCCGCTGCGTGTATTTCGTGCGCGACAACGGCGCCGGCTTCGACATGCGCTTCGCCGACAAGCTGTTCCGCATGTTCCATCGCCTGCATCGCGAGGAGGAATTCAGCGGCCAGGGCGTCGGCCTTACCACGGCGCGGCGCATCGTCACCCGCCACGGCGGCCGCATCTGGGCCGAGGCAGCGCAGGGCGCGGGCGCAACCTTCTTCTTTACGTTGTGGGAAGAAGCCGCCCTGCGCAACGAAATTCTCCAGCCGGCTGACGAAGGCTGGGTGCTACCGGAGGCATGACATGAATTATCCCGAACGCATCGAACGCGACATCGACCTCAAATCCCTGATCGCCGACCTCCGGCCGACGCGCCTGGCCGGCGTTCTGCGCCAGATGCTCGGCGCGGATTTCAGCCTGTGCGACGACAAGGGGGCAACGCTGCTGGGCGATCGCCGCGCGCCGCCCGATGCGGACGGCATTCCGCTGCGGCATCGGCTCGACCATGTCGGCACGCTGTACGCGCCGTCGGCCGCACCGGACAACCTGCGTGCCGCGGCCGCCTTCCTCGAGCTGATCTTCGAGGCGGGCGGACGTCTGGGCATGGCCACCGGCCTGCATCTGCAGGCGGCGCAGGAGGATTACCGGGCGCTGCTCGACCGGCATGCCGCGCTGACCCGTGCCGAGGCGCACTATCGCATGCTGGCCGGCGAACTCGAAGCGCGTGTGCAGGTCCAGGTGGCGACCATCGAGCGCACCTGGGGCCAGCTCTACCAGGCCGAGCGCCAGGCCGCCGGAATCGCACACGAGCTCGACGGCCCGCTCGGCCTCGTCCTCGGCAATCTCGCCACGGCGCGCGGCTATCTGCGCCACTTCGTCCGGCTCGCCGGCCTGATCGGGCAGTCCGATGCCGCCGCGCTGAAGGCCTACTGGCAGGAGCACGGCCTGGAGCATGCCCTGCACGACTTCGCCGGCCTTATCGAGGAGGCGGCTGAAAACGCCGACCAGTTGGCGCATGCCGTGGCCGGCCTGAAGACGGCCTGCCACGCCGAAGCAGCCACGGAGGCCGACGCGGGCCTGAACGAATGCCTGCACCAGCCCCCGGGTGCCGGCAGCGCTGCGTGGCCGGCGCCGTCCCGCCGGGACTGACTTTCCCGCCTAGATCGTCCACTCCTCGCCGCACTTGCGGCAGCTCACCTTGAGCCAGACTTCTTTGGGGTCTTCGATGTTGGCCGGCTCCTCGTGCAGGGCGCGGCCGGCGTCGACGACGCTGAATTTCGCATAGGCATTGCAGGCGGGACAGTGGGCGTGGTCGCCGATGTGCTCGGCGACCAGCATGATGCGCTTGTAGCGTTCCCAGCAGAACAGGCACACCCAGACGCCGCCGAGGCCGACGGCCAGCGCCAGGATCAGGCCGCCCGGGCCCTTGCGCCCGCCGAACAGTTCGAGCGAGGAAGCCACGGCGATGATGCCGAGGAAGCAGGTCGTCAGGTAAAGATGGCTCTCGATGAGCTGGCGCTCGTACCACTTGCGGAAGCCGAGCTTGCGGATCCTGCCGAGGGTGTCCATGGGCTCATTCTGAACCCTTTAGGTCTGAACTAACAACCTGCCCCTCTCCCCAACCCTCTCCCCGCAAGCGGGGAGAGGGGGTGTCTGCGTTCAGGCCTCCAGCCCCTTGAGCCAGGCCAGGGCGCCCAGGCCGGCGGCGCGGCCGCTGGCGAAGCAGGCGGTGAGGAGGTAGCCGCCGGTCGGCGCTTCCCAGTCGAGCATCTCGCCGGCGCAGAACACGCCGGGCAGCGCGCGGATCATCAGGCGCTCGTCCACGGCCTCGAAGGCCACGCCGCCGGCGCTGCTGATCGCCTCGGCGAGCGGGCGCGGCGCGACGAGCCGCAGCGGCAGCGCCTTGATCGCGGCGGCGAGGCGGGCGGGGTCGGCGAAATCCTCCGCCGGCAGCAACTCCCGCAGCAGCCCGACCTTGACGCCCTTGAGGCCGAGCCGGCTTTGCAGGTGGCTGGAGAGCGAACGCGAACCGCGCGGCCGCGACAGTTCCTCGACCAGGCGCGGCAATTCGCGACCGGGCGCGAGATCGAGATGGAGGACGGCCTTCCCGTTGGCGGCGATCCCGTCGCGCAGCGGCGCCGACAGCGCGTAGATCAGGCCGCCCTCGACGCCGGTCGCCGTGACGACGAACTCGCCCTGCTTCTTCCATTCGGCGCCCGCCGCGTCGACGCAGCGCGCCACCACCGATTTCACGGGATGGCCGGCGAAGCGCGCGCGGAAGTGTTCGCTCCAGCCGATGTCGAAGCCGCAATTGGCGGGCCGCAGCGCCGCCACGTCGACGCCGCGCTGCAGGAGCAGCGGCACCCAGGCGCCGTCGGAGCCGAGCTGCGGCCAGCTGCCGCCGCCCAGCGCCAGCACCACGGCGTCGGCGCGCACGGCCTGCTCGCCCTGGGGCGTTTCGAAGCGCAGCGCACCCGCTTCTGCATCCGTCTCGTCCCAGCCCAGCCAGCGATGGCGCGCGTGGAAGCGCACGCCGGCCTCGCGCAGGCGGTGCAGCCAGGCGCGCAGCAGCGGCGCCGCCTTTTCCTCGACGGGAAACACCCGCCCGGAACTGCCGACGAAGGTGTCGATGCCGAGGCCGCGCGCCCATGCGCGCAGGGCCTCGGGCCCGAAGGCGTCGACGAGCGGCGCGATGCGCGCGCGGCGTGCGCCGTAGCGCGAGAGGAACGGCTCGCGCGACTCGGCGTGCGTGAGGTTCAGTCCGCCCTTGCCCGCCAGCAGAAACTTGCGGCCGACGGAGGGCATGGCGTCGTAGAGGTCGACGCGCACGCCGCCGCGGCTCAGCGCCTCCGCCGCCATCAGGCCGGCGGGGCCGCCGCCGACGATTGCAACCGTGCGTTCGGTCAGGTTCGTCATGAGGGTCGAAAACGACGACGCCCGCGGGCGCGGGCGTCGTCGCGGCAGAGGCTGGAAGGGTTCAGGACTTCAGCGCCACCAGCACTTCGTCCAGCATCTTCTTGGCGTCGCCGAACAGCATGCGGTTGTTCTCCTTGTAGAAGAGCGGATTGTCGACGCCGGCGTAGCCGGAGGCCATCGAGCGCTTCATGACGATGGAGGTCTTCGCCTTCCACACCTCGAGCACCGGCATGCCGGCGATGGGGCTGGCCGGGTCGTCCTGCGCCGCCGGGTTCACGATGTCGTTGGCGCCGATCACCATGGCGACGTCGGTGTCGGGGAAGTCCTCGTTGATCTCGTCCATCTCGAGCACGATGT
>PQAF01000042.1 GCA_003105015.1 Rhodocyclales bacterium
GACGTGATCCTGCCGCACGAGACGCGCAAGCGCATCTGCCGCTCGCTGGTCATGCTGCGTGACAAGAAGCTCGACAACCCGTGGCGCAAGCACGGCAACATCCCCCTGTAAGCGGCCAAGGAGAACAAGAACATGTTTACCAAGATTCTGATTGCCAACCGCGGCGAAATCGCCTGCCGCGTCATCGCCACCGCCCGCAAGATGGGCATCCAAACCGTGGCCGTCTACTCCGACGCCGACAAGGAAGCGCGCCACGTCAAGCTGGCCGACGAGGCCGTGCACATCGGCGCGGCGCCCTCGCGCGAGTCCTACCTGCTGGCCGACAAGATCATTGACGCCGCCAAGCAAACCGGCGCGCAGGCCATCCACCCCGGCTACGGCTTCCTGTCCGAGAACGAGGCCTTCGCCAAGCGCGTGGAAGAAGAGGGCATCGCCTTCATCGGCCCCAAGCACTATTCCATCGCGGCCATGGGCGACAAGATCGCCTCGAAGAAGCTGGCCAACGAGGCCAAGGTCAACACCATCCCCGGCTACAACGACGCCATCGCGCGCCCGGAGCAGGCCGTCGAGATCGCCAAGGGCATCGGCTACCCGGTGATGATCAAGGCCTCCGCCGGCGGCGGCGGCAAGGGCCTGCGCGTGGCCTTCAACGACAAGGAAGCCTACGAGGGCTTCGCGTCCTGCCGGAACGAGGCGCGCAACAGCTTCGGCGACGACCGCATGTTCATCGAGAAGTTCGTGCAGGAGCCGCGCCACATCGAGATCCAGATCCTCGGCGACAGCCACGGCAACGTGATCTACCTCGGCGAGCGCGACTGCTCCATCCAGCGCCGCCACCAGAAGGTCATCGAGGAAGCGCCGTCGCCCGCTGTCGATGAGTCGCTGCGCGCGCGCATGGGCGAGGCCGCCGTGCGGGCAGCCAGGGCGATCGGCTACGTCGGCGCCGGCACCATCGAGTTCCTGCTGGCCCAAGGCGATTTCGTCTTCATGGAGATGAACACCCGCCTGCAGGTCGAGCATCCGGTCACCGAGCTGGTCACCGGGCTGGACCTCGTCGACCTGCAGCTGCGCGTTGCCGCCGGCGAGCCGCTGCCCTTGTCGCAATCCGACGTGCAGCTGGACGGCCACGCCATCGAGGCGCGGCTCTACGCCGAGAACCCCGACGCGGGCTTCCTGCCGCAGACCGGCACGCTGCTCGCGTGGAACGCACCATCCAGCGTGCGCGTCGACGCCGGCGTCGACACCGGCACGGAGATCACCTCCCACTACGACCCGCTGCTGGCGAAGGTCATCGCCCACGGCGCCACGCGCGACGCGGCGCGGCAGAAGCTCGTCGCCGCCCTGCGCGACACCACGGCGCTGGGGGTCACCACCAACAAGGCCTTCCTCGTCGGCTGCCTGGAGCACCCGGAATTCTTCGCCGGCCGCGCCACCACCGACTTCATCGCCGCCCACTTCGCGCCGCAGGCGGACGCCGACCCGCGCAGCGAACTCCTCGCCGCCGCCGCGCTGATCCTCGCGCAACGCAGCGCCGCCCGCCTGCCGCAGCCCGAGCTGGCCTTCTGGCGATCGAGCGGCGCGGCGACGACGCATTTCACCCTCGGCCTCGGCAACCGCGCCGTGTCGCTCAGACTGACTTTTGTTTCCCCTCACCCCAGCCCTCTCCCCGCAGGGGCGAGGGAGCAAGATTTCCCCCCTCTCCCCGCGAGCGGGGAGAGGGCCGGGGTGAGGGGCCAGCGCTTCGAACTCACCATCGGCGAAACCAGCAACGAAATCGAACTGCTCTCCTGCGACGGCGACACCTGCCGCATCGGCTTTGCCGGCCTCCAGCTCGCCGTGCGCCACGCCTTCGACGCCGAGGGCCGCCTGCACCTGGAAGTCGACGGCGCCCAGGCCGTCGTCAGCGACCTCACCATGCAGCCGGCGCTGTCGCGCGAATCAGCCGCCGGCAGCGGCCGCATCACGCCGCCGATGAACGGCCGCGTCGTCGCCGTGCTGGCCGCGGCGGGCGCCAGAGTTACGCGCGGCCAGGGCCTCATCGTGCTGGAGTCGATGAAGATGGAGCACACCCTCGCTGCGCCCTGCGACGGCGTGCTGGCGGAACTGGCTTGCGCGGTGGGCGAGCAGGTGGCGCCGGGGAAACTGCTGGCCCGCGTCGAGGCCACCCCCGTCATTCCCGCGAAAGCGGGAATCCACGAACCCCGCGAGCCTCATGGATCCCCGCCTGCGCGGGGATGACGAATCGTGCTGACGAAACCCAACCCCCGCCACTACACCCCCGACCACGAGGCCTTCCGCGCCACGGTGCGGCGCTTCGTCGAGCGCGAGATCCTTCCCAACGCTGCCGCCTGGGACGAGGCCGGCGGCTTCCCGCGCGAGTTGTACGCCAAGGCCGCCGCGGCGGGCCTGCTCGGCGTCGGCTTCCCCGAGGAATACGGCGGCACGCCGGCCGACCATTTCTACCGCCTGATCCTCGCCGAGGAGATCGGCCGCTCCGGCAGCGGCGGCACCGCGGCGAGCCTGATGAGCCACACCATCGGCCTGCCGCCGGTGGTGGCGGGCGCATCAGGCGAACTCAAGGCGCGCATCCTGCCCGGCGTCCTCGCCGGCGAGAAGATCAGCGCGCTCGCCGTCACCGAGCCGGGCGCCGGCTCCGACGTGGCGCAGCTTTCAACGACCGCGCGCCGCGACGGCGACCACTACGTCGTCAACGGCGCCAAGATGTTCATCACCTCGGGCATGCGCGCCGACTGGTACACGGTGGCGGTGCGCACCGGCGGGCCCGGCGCTTCCGGTGTTTCGCTGCTCGCCATCGAGCGCGACACGCCCGGCTTTTCCCGCACTGAACTCAAGAAGATGGGCTGGTGGGCCTCCGACACCGCCGAGCTGCACTTCGACGACTGCCGCGTGCCGGCGGCCAACCTCATCGGCGCCGAAGGCCAGGCGTTTCCGCTTATCATGCGCAACTTCAACGGCGAGCGCCTGACGCTGGCGGCCTCGGCCTGCGGCGCGGCCATCGCCTGCCTCGAAGATGCGGTGGACTGGGCGCGCGAACGCAAGACCTTCGGCCAGCCGCTGATCGGCCACCAGGTGATCCGCCACAAGCTGGTCGACATGGTCGAGCGCATCGAGGCGACGCGCGCCCTGCTCGACGATCTGGCGGCGCGGCTGGATGTTGAACCCCCCTCACCCCAGCCCTCTCCCCGGCGGGGAGAGGGAGCAGCACTTCCGCAAGCGGGCGAGGGGAGTTCTTCCCCCTCTCCCCGCGGGCGGGGAGAGGGCCGGGGTGAGGGGCAAGCCCTCATCGCCCAAACAGCGATGGCCAAGAACACCGCCGCCCGCACCATGCAGTTCTGCGCCGACGCCGCTGTGCAGATCCTCGGCGGCTCGGGCTACATGCGCGGCGTGCGCGTCGAGCGCATCTACCGCGAAGTGAAAGTGATGATGATCGGCGGCGGCGCCGAAGAAATATTGAAAGACCTCGCCGCCCGCCAACTCGGTTTTTGACAGGAAGAAAAATGGCCCAATACCCGCACCTCCTCGCCCCCCTCGATCTCGGCTTCACCACCCTGCGCAACCGCACGCTGATGGGCTCCATGCATACCGGCCTGGAAGAAGAGCCGAACGGCTTCGAGAAGATGGCGGCCTTCTTCGCCGAGCGCGCCAAGGGCGGCGCCGGCCTCATCGTCACCGGCGGCTTCGCGCCCAACCTCGCCGGCCGCGGCTCGCCCAAGGCCTCGCAACTCTCCTTCCCCTGGCAGGTGGGCAAGCACCGCATCGTCACCGACGCCGTGCACGCCGCCGGCGGCAAGATCTGCCTGCAGATCCTGCACACCGGCCGCTACGCCTACCACCCGCTGGCGGTGTCGGCCTCGAAGCTGAAGTCGCCGATCAGCCCCTTCGCGCCGCGCGCGCTCACCGGCTGGGGCGTGAAGAAGACCATCGCCGACTACGCCCGTTGCGCGCGCCTCGCGCAGAAGGCCGGCTACGACGGCGTCGAGATCATGGGCTCCGAGGGCTACCTCATCAACCAGTTCATCGCGCCGAAGACCAACCACCGCAGCGACGAGTGGGGCGGCCCCTTCGAGAACCGCATCCGCTTCGCCGTCGAGATCGTGCGCCGCACGCGCGAGAAGGTCGGCCCCAGCTTCATCATCGTCTTCCGCCTGTCGATGCTCGACCTCGTCGAGGACGGCAGCACCTGGGAGGAAGTCGTGCAGCTCGCCAAGGCCATCGAGGCGGCGGGCGCCACCATCATCAACACCGGCATCGGCTGGCACGAGGCGCGCATCCCGACCATCGCCACCATGGTGCCGCGCGCGGCGTTCACCTGGGTGACGCGGCGCATGAAGGGCGAGGTGAAGATCCCCCTCGTCACCACCAACCGCATCAACGCCCCCGACGTCGCCGAGGAAGTGCTGGCGCGCGGCGACGCCGACATGGTGTCGATGGCGCGGCCCTTCCTCGCCGACGCCGAGTTCGTGAACAAGGCCGCCGCCGGTCGCGCCGACGAGATCAACACCTGCATCGCCTGCAACCAGGCCTGCCTCGACCACATCTTCGAGCGCAAGACCTGCTCCTGCCTGGTCAACCCGCGCGCCTGCAACGAGACCGAGCTGAAGATCCTGCCCGCCGCCGCGAAGAAGAAGGTCGCCGTCGTCGGCGCGGGGCCTGCCGGCCTCGCCTTCGCTACCACCGCCGCCGAGCGCGGCCACGACGTCACGCTGTTCGAGGCCGCCGACACCATCGGCGGCCAGTTCAACCTGGCGAAGCGCATCCCCGGCAAGGAGGAGTTCGGCGAGACGCTGCGCTACTTCCGCCGCCGCCTCGACGCAACGGGCGTGAAAGTAAAAGTCAGTCACCGCGCCACGGCGGAAGAGCTTGCCGCGGGCGGCTTCGACCACGTCGCGCTCGCCACCGGCATCGTGCCGCGCACGCCGGAGATTCCCGGCGTCGACCATCCCAAGGTGGCGCGGTATATCGATGTGATCGAAGGCCGCCGCGAAGCGGGCCGCAAGGTCGCCATCGTCGGCGCCGGCGGCATCGGCTTCGACGTCGCCGAGTTGCTCACCCACGGTGGCGACAAGCCCAACGACATCGAGCACTTCCGCAACGAGTGGGGCATCGACGCCAGCTACGCCGTGCGCGGCGGACTGAAGAAGCCCGCCGACGAACCGCCGCCGCGCCAGATCTGGCTGCTGCAGCGCAAGACCAGCAAGGTCGGCGACGGCCTCGCCAAGACCACCGGCTGGATCCGCCGCACCCTGCTCAAGCGCCGCAACGTCAAGATGCTGGCGGGCGTGAGCTACGAGAAGATCGACGACGCCGGCCTGCACGTGCGCCTGGGCGACGAAAGCAAGGTGCTCGACGTCGACACCATCGTGATGTGCGCCGGCCAGGAGCCGCGCCGCGAACTGCTCGCCGGCCTGCAGCAGGCCGGCGTGGCGGTGAGCCTGATCGGCGGTGCGGATGTCGCCGCCGAGCTCGACGCCAAGCGCGCCATCGACCAGGGCACCCGCGCCGCCGCGGCGCTCTGAGGAAAAGTCAGTCGCTGTGATACGGCGCTGAATCCGCCAGACGGCCCATGAGCGACGCCGCCCACCCCTTCGACCTCGCCGTCCGCCTCGCCGCGGCGGGCGAGGGCGCTTACGCGGGCCGCACGCATCCCGCCTACGCCAACCAGGTCGGCCCCTTCGGCGGCGTCATCGCCGCCACCCTGCTCAACGCCGCGCTGTCGCATCCGGCGCGGCTGGGCGATCCGCTCGCGCTGACGGTGAACTACGCCGCGCCCATCGCCGACGGCGACTTCCGCGTCAGCGCCGTGCCCGCCCGCAGCAACCGCTCGACGCAGCACTGGAGCATGGCGCTCCTGCGCGACGACGAAGTCCTCACCACCGCCACCGCCGTCTTTGCCCAGCGCCGCGACACCTGGACGGCCACCGACGCCGGCTTCCCGCAGGTGCCCGACTGGACGGCGCTCGAGCGCACCGCGCCGGCGAAGGTCGCGGCCTGGACCAGCCGCTACAGCCTGCGCTTCGCGCGCGGTGGCGACCTCACGGCCACCCCTGCCCAGGAGAATGCCGACTCGACCAGCCTGGTCTGGGTGCAGGACGATCCGCCGCGCCCGCTGGATTTCCTCTCGCTGGCCGCGATCTGCGACGTCTTCTATCCGCGCATCTTCATCCGCCGGCCCGTCTTCGTCCCGGCCGGCACCGTTTCGATGACCGTCTACTTCCACGCCGATGCCGCGCTGCTGGCGGCGCAGGGCGACGCGCCCGTGCTCGGCGTCGCCCGCGCCTCGCACTTCGGCAAGGGCTACCACGACCAGGTGGCCGAGATCTGGAGCCGCGACGGCCTCCTCCTCGCCACCAGCCACCAGATCGTCTACTTCAAGGAATGACCGTCATTCCCGCGCAAGCGGGAATCCACGAAAGGAGCCCACCATGATCGAACACCTCCTCACCTCCGAGCAGAAGCGCGTCGTCGAAGACGCCCGCGCCTTCGTCAAGGACACGCCGCGCCAGCTGATCCTCGACATGGACGCCGAGCAGGTGCGCTTCCCGAAGGACTGGCTGCGCGAGGCGGCGAAGCGCAACCTGCTCGGCGTGCGCCATCCGAAAGCGTGGGGCGGCCGCGGCATGGACTGGGTGACCGCCAGCGCCGTCTGCGAGGAGATCGGCAGCCTGAGCTACGAGCTGGCCTGCGTCTTCGGCGTGGGCGCCGACCTGGTCTGCGACGCCATCCTTCGCCACGGCACCGACGCCCAGCGCGAGCGCTACGTCAAGCCGCTGCTGGCGGGCGAGATCTTCGCCGCCGAATGCCTCACCGAGCCGCGCGGCGGCTCGGATTTCTTCGGCGCCACCACCACCGCGAAAGACTGCGGCGACCACTTCCTGCTCAACGGCCAGAAGCGCTTCATCGTCGGTGCCGAGGGCGCGGACTACTTCCTGGTGTACGCCCGCACCAACCCCGACCCCAAGGCGCCGCCGCAGCAGAGCATCACCTGCTTCATCGTCGACCGCGGGCCGGGCGTCGAGACGAAATACCTCTACGGCCTGATGGGCTGCCGCGGCGGCGGCACCGGCCGCCTGGTGTTCCGCGACGTCAAGGTGCCGCGCGAGAACGTCGTCGGCGAAGTGCACGGCGCCTACCCGGTGTTCAACACCATGATGATCCCGGAGCGCCTCGGCACCGCGGCGATGACCGTCGGCGCCGCCCGCCCGGCCCTCGACGTCGCCACGCAGTACTCCTCGCGCCGCAAGGCCTTCGGCCAGGTCATCAACCGCTTCCAGGGCGTCAGCTTCCAGGTCGCCGAGGCCGCCACCCTGCTCGATGCCAGTCGTGCGATGGTGTACGCCACCTCGCGCGCCGCCGACGAGGTCGCCGACATGGACCACGTGCGCCGGCTGATTTCCGAGACGAAGAAGTTCGTCACCGAGTCCTGCCAGAAGGTGGTGCACAACGCCATGCAGGTGGTGGGCGGCATCGGCTACACCAACGTGCTGCCGCTGGAGCGCATCTACCGCGACATCCGCCTCGCCTCGATCTGGACCGGCACCAACGAAGTCATGGCCATGATCGTCGCCCACGAGTGGTACCGCGAGCACGGCAAGCAGAAAGCCGCGAAGCTCGCGCGCGACTACGCGCGGGATGCGGCCGAAGCCGACGCCGCCGACGAGATCATCTACGAATAGCGGGGCGGCCGGGCGTGCGGCGAGGCGGGCGGCAATTCATGCCGCCACCCAATGCGCGACGGGCCGCATCAGGAAATCGTCCAGCGCGATGCCGTCGCCGCCCACCAGCAGCGTGCGCTTCGGCTTGAATGCCTGCACGAACGCCGCCGTGCCCGGGTGCGCCTGCGGGGCGCGGCCGCTTTTCACCTCGATGGCGGTGAGCCTGCGCCCGGCCTGCACGACGAAATCCACCTCGTGGTTGCGTTCGCGCCAGTAGTGCAGCGCGCATTCGCCGCGCATCGCCGCATTGGCCAGATGCGCTCCCACGGCGGATTCCACCAGACGCCCCCAGAATTCGCGGTCGGCGCGCGCCTCGGCCAGCGTGTAACCGCTGGCCGCCGTCATCAGGGCCGTGTTGAGCACCTGCAGTTTCGGGCTGGAGCCGCGGCTGCGCGCCGCATCCCCCGCATACTTGGGCAGGCCGCAGACCATGCCCGCGCCCGCCAGAAGCTCCAGATAATGCGCCAGCGTGGTGGTGTTGCCCGCATCCTGCAACTGGCCGAGCATCTTGGTGTAGGAAAGCACCTGCCCCGAATAGCGGCAGGCCAGTTCGAAGAGCCGCCGCAGCAGCGCCGGCTTGTCCACCCGCGTAAGCAGCAGCACGTCGCGCGAAATCGACGTTTCGATCAGGCTGTCCAGCACATAGCGCGCCCAGCGTGCGGGTTCGCCGATCAACGGCGCCGCGCCCGGGTAGCCGCCGTAGAACACATACGCATCCACCGGCCAGCCGAAGGCCGCCCGCATTTCCGCATACGACCAATGCGACAGCGGCAGCACCTCGAAGCGCCCGGCCAGGCTCTCCGTCAGCCCCTGGGCGATCAGCAGCGGCGCCGAGCCGAGCAGCACCGCCTTGAGCGGACGCTTCGCCCGCGTGTCCTCGTCCCACAGGCGCTTCACCGTTTCCGACCAGCCGGGGATCTTCTGGATTTCATCCAGCACCAGCACCGCGCCCTCGGCATCCGCGATGGAAAGCCGGGCCGCCTCCCACTGCTGGGCGATCCAGTCCGCGCCGCGCAGGGTCGGCTCGTCCGCGCTGGCCTGGCGCACGGGCAGCGCCAGCGCATCGGTCACCTGCTGCACCAGCGTGGATTTGCCCACCTGGCGCGGCCCCGCCACCACCTGGATGAAGCGGCGGGGCTCGGCCAGGCGCGCCGCCAGCACGGCGGACTGCGGGCGCTGGAATGGGGCTTTCTTTTTGCTCGGCATGATGAGTAATTTTACTCAATAAACTGAGCAAATCAACATGGCCGGTTTGGCCCGGCGCCGGAGCGTATCTGCTGCGGCATCCGCCTCGCCTCGATCCGGACCGGCACCAACGATACGATGGCCATGATCGTCGCCCACGAGCGGTACCGCGAGCACGGCAAGCGCGATGCGGTGGAAGCGGATGCGGCGGATGAGATTATTTACGAGTAGCGGTGCAGCAGGACTGAGTTAGTCCTCGTGGTAAGGCGATAAAGCGCTATCCATTTTTATAGAGGTTTTAGAGCAAGTATCAATTCATCGGCAGAACGCCTTGCTGCGCGGCCTTCGCCGGCAGCCAAACCCGTCCCGTTGCCGCCTAGTGTGCTGAAGCGACTTTTTACTTTTTTTTCCTTAACCGCAAAATACTTGCTAGCTATGTTTGGCGGATTCAACCTTGAAGTG
>PQAF01000043.1 GCA_003105015.1 Rhodocyclales bacterium
GTCATCGTCAGACTAATTACAGAAAAAAGCCCGACTTCAAACGAAGTCGGGCTTTTTTATTGATTGCAAACCTTCGGGTATCATCGCGCAACCCCGCCGAATAGGGCTGTTATGGATTGGTTGGCTACAACCCGAGAAGCATTTGTCTTGCTATTCACCGGTGATGCCGAACTCTGGCAGGTCATTTTCATTTCGCTCAGGGTTTCACTATTGGCAATGCTGATAGCGGCTCCGCCGGCTATTGCCTTTGGCTATTTTCTGGCTACGGCTTCCTTTCCTGGCCGTCGGACGTTGATTGTCATCACCCAGGGCCTGCTTGCCTCTCCAACCGTGGTTGTCGGGTTGATCCTCTATCTTTTGCTGTCACGCCAGGGGGTATTCGGATCGCTCAAGCTACTCTTCACTCAAGAAGCAATGATCATCGGGCAAGTACTGATTGCTCTGCCGGTATTGGTGGCATTTACCATATCTGCCGTTCAGGGGGCTGATCCACGGGCCCGGGAAACCGCAATAAGTTTGGGAGCCACGCGACTTCGCTCTGCGTGGACTACCTTGCTTGAGGTTCGTTTTGGAGTCATGGCGGCAGTCTTCAATGCATTTGGGAGAATCGTCTCCGAAATCGGCTGCTCGCTCATGGTCGGCGGCAATATTGCCGGAGTAACCCGCAACATCCCTACAGCAATCGCACTTGAAACGAGTAAAGGGGAGTTCGCGCAGGGTATTGCCCTAGGGTTTGTTCTTCTCATGGTTGCACTCAGCGTTAACTTTGCCTTGGCCTTTGCGCAAGGCGAAGGAGGTATGAAGTGAGCGCTCCGATCCTCGTACTTGAGGGGGTGCGCAAATCGTTTGGGGAACGGAACATCCTCGATGTGGCGAAGCTGGAGTTGGCTGCCGGCGAGAGTTATGTGCTGACCGGGGAGAACGGCTCCGGCAAGACGACCCTCTTGAGGATACTGGCGGGCTTGGAGGTGGCTGAGGCCGGCTTCTGTCGGTTCGATGGCAAGCCAGTCAATCTGCAGGCCTATCCGAAATCGCTGCGGCATGAGGTGATTTATGTTCACCAGCATCCCTATCTGTTTCGTGGCAGCATCGCTGACAACATCGCTTACGGACTGAAGGCGCGCGGCATAGCAGCGTCCATACGTGAGCGGCTGGTAAGGGAAGCCATTGACTGGGCCGGTGTGGCCGATCTGCTCGAAGTGCCGCCGCAAAGGCTGTCGGGCGGTGAAAAGCAACGGGTGGCGCTGGCACGTGCGCGCGTACTTCACCCGCGTCTTTTCCTGCTCGATGAGCCCACTGCGAATCTGGATGCCGAGGCGCGTCAGCAAACCATGAGGTTGATACGGGATCTGTGCGCCGCAAACAGTACGGTAGTGCTCGCATGCCATGATCGTGAAATCATCGAGCTCCCCCACATGCATCGTCTGCACATGGAACATGGGAATATCGATATGCAGGCTAGTGCTGCGCCCGGGGCCTGATATGAAGAAACTATTGGTGCTGGGCTTGCTTTGGCTGTGCACTTCATCGCGGGCAGATGTGTTTGTCCGTGACGATATCATTGCCGACCCTGCTCCAAGCCAGTTGAGCGTTTGCCATGAGAATGGTTGCAATAGACTTGAATATGTCAGCTTGACGTTTGAGCAATGGCAGGAACTACGCGGTTTATTTCATCCGCTGGCACGCAGTCCGGAAGAGGAGCGCGAAAGATTGCGCCGTGCGCTTGCCCTGATGGAGAAATTCGTCGGCGCAGCTACCGGCACCTCAAGGGATAAGGGGGGGACTTTCAATGGTGGTGAAGGGCAAATGGACTGCATCGATGAGTCAATCAATACCACCTTATACTTGACGATGCTACAGAAATACGGGCTGATGCGGGAACATCGGGTGGAGGACAGGGCCACACGCGGCTGGTTTCTAGGGGGTTGGCCGCACACGACTGCGGTGATCAGCGAGGCCGCTGTGCTTGGGGAGCAAGGGCGCGGACGGCTCTGGGCAATCGACTCATGGTTTCTGGATAATGGGGAGCCGCCTTTCATCCTTCCATTGGAAACATGGAAGGCTGGGTGGGAGCCAATCCGGTAAAATGCGGAACTTCAGCAGCCCCTTGTAGACGGATGAAGACCACTTTCCTGGATTTCGAGCAACCAATCGCCGAATTGGAAGCGAAGATCGAAGAACTGCGTTATGTGCAAGATGACTCGGCCGTCGACATTTCCGAGGAGATTAGCCGCCTGGAAACCAAGAGCCAATCGCTGACCAAGGATATCTACGCCAGGCTTACGCCCTGGCAGATTGCCCAAGTAGCACGACATCCACAGCGGCCTTATACGCTCGACTATATACAGCATATTTTTACGGATTTTGTGGAGCTGCACGGTGATCGTTCCTTTGCGGACGATCACGCCATCGTCGGAGGTCTTGCGCGCTTCAACGGACAGTCGGTGATGGTGATCGGCCATCAAAAGGGACGCGATACCAAGGAAAAAATCCATCGCAATTTTGGAATGCCCCGCCCTGAGGGGTATCGCAAGGCACTACGATTGATGCGCCTTGCCGAAAAATTCGGCATCCCGGTGATTACCTTCGTCGATACGCCAGGCGCCTATCCGGGAATCGATGCGGAAGAGCGTGGCCAGTCCGAGGCCATTGGTCGCAATTTGTATGTCATGGCCGAGTTGAAAGTGCCGCTCATCTGTACGGTGATCGGTGAGGGTGGATCGGGAGGGGCGCTAGCCATTGCTGTTGGTGATGTCGTCATGATGCTGCAATATGCCACTTATTCGGTTATCTCGCCGGAAGGCTGCGCTTCCATTCTCTGGAAGAGTGCCGAGAAGGCGCCCGAGGCGGCAGAGACGATGGGCATCACCGCATCGCGTCTGAAAACCCTCGGCCTGGTGGATCGCGTCGTGAACGAACCTCTTGGCGGTGCCCACCGCGACCACCGAATCATGGCGCAGGCACTCAAGAAGGCGCTGCAGGATGCCTTGCGTCAAGTCTCCGATCTTTCTCCCGCCGAGCTTGTCGAGCAGCGTTTTGAGCGTGTGCTCGGTTATGGCAAGTACAAGGAACAGCAGGCCGCCCGTTGATCTGATCGCTCGGATATCCGACTGCCTGAGGCAGTTTGTCCGGGGGAGCGATCGGCTTGTTGCAGCACTCTCCGGAGGGGTGGATTCCGTCCTTCTCCTGCATATACTGCTCAGGCTGTCCGGAAGGCATGGATTCCATCTGTCCGCGCTGCATGTCAACCACGGTATCAGCCCGAATTCGGATCGATGGCAGGCGTTCTGCGAGCAGTTGTGCGAGGCATGGGGAATTCGGCTCGACGTGAAAAAGGTAGTCGTGGAGCGCGACGGCGACGAGGGGTTAGAGGGGGCTGCGCGCCGAGCCCGTTACAAGGCCTTTGCAGAAGAGGATGCCGAATGGTTGGTTCTGGCGCACCATCGCGACGACCAGGCCGAGACCCTTCTCTTCAATCTTCTGCGGGGAGCAGGCGTCGGTGGTGCCGCGGCCATGCCGGTGGTGCGACCATTTGCCACCCGCCAGGGAACGGGCATTCTGCGCCCGTTCCTTAATACCTCGCGCAAGGAGATCGTGGATTATGCCCGCGCTGAGGATTTGGCGTGGATCGAGGACGAAAGCAATGTCGATTCTCGGTATGCCCGCAACTTCCTCCGGCATCGAATTTTCCCGTTGCTGAGGGAACGGTTCCCGGGCTGCGATGCCGTGATGGCCCGGGCGGCAGCGCACTTTTCCGAGAGCGAGCATCTGCTGGAAGAGCTTGCCAGAAGCGATGCCGCAATGGTTATGCGCGAAGGCCGGATCATCGCATCGCGGTTAGCAAGACTCGATGGAGCACGCGCACGAAATCTGCTGCGGTATGTTCTGCGCAGTGAAGGTATCCTTCAACCAGATAGCGTACGGCTGCATGAAATTGTGCGTCAGGTGTGCCGTGCCGCCCCTGATCGCCATTTGTCCTTCGATTTGGGGGGGAAGGTGCTGTATCGATATCGAGACGAGGTCTGGTTGATTCCGCGTGCCGAGACGGGATCTGACACGGTTTGGCGGGGGGAGGCCAGGTTGAAATGGGGTGCAGCGGTGCTGCACTTCAAAACCTTGGCGGGTGCGGGAATCAGCCGAGAAAAGCTTGTCAGTAATTGTGTGAGGATTTCCCTCCGGCGGGGAGGGGAACGCTTTCAGACGGATAGCCGAAGACCTCGCAGGGAACTGAAGAAACTGTTGCAGGAACATGCCGTGCCGCCGTGGGAAAGAAGTAAAATGCCATTGTTGTGGTGTGGCGACAATCTTGTCTGGGTTCCCGGCATTGGCATCGATTGCGCTTGGCAATGTGCTCCGGGAGAGCCCGGGATCATGCCGGAGCTTGAGGATCTACCTTCGGCCTGAAAGCAGCTGGGCCAGTTCCACGGCCGACTTGACCCCCATTTTCTCGAAGATGCGGGCCCGGTGCACCTCTACCGTTCGCATGGCGATGTTCAATTCGTCGGCAATCACCTTGTTGTATTTCCCGTCAAGAATGCGTGCCATGACCTCCCGCTCTCGAGGCGTGAGTTGTCCTATACGGGCATCAAGCGACGCCTGTCCCGCACGCCGCACCTGCCGCGATGCATCGAACGCCAAGGCTTGAATCACGCGATCCACCAGTTCATTGTCGTTGAACGGTTTTTCGACGAAATCGAAAGCCCCCTTTTTGACTGCGGCGACGGCGAGTGGAATATCGCCATGCCCACTGAGGAAGATCACGGGCATGTGGGATCCTTGCTCGGATAGGAAGTCAAACAACTCCAGTCCGCTCATGCCTTCCATGCGCACGTCCAACACCAGGCAGCCACGCAGGTCATTCCGCCAGTCAGCAAGAAAAGCTTCTGCCGAATGCCAGGCACGGCTTGCCACCATGCGAGACTTGAACAACCAGGTCAGCGCATCGCGAATGGCCTCGTCGTCGTCAACGATATAGGCTGTTCCAATCATGCCTCCTCCCGCGGCAGGGTGAAGCGGAAAACGGTCCCTCCCTCCGGGTTGGCGTCAACCCACATGCGTCCCTTGTGGAATTCTATGATGGAGCGGCAGATGTTCAGACCCATACCCATGCCTTCCGGCTTTGTCGAGAAGAACGGTTCAAAAAGATGCGCTGCGGCCTCTTGCGCGATCCCGCTGCCATGATCTGCAACACTGACCAGAATGCCCTTTTCGTCTAGGACGGTACTTACGATGAGTTGCTTCCGGTCGGATGGCGTGGCTTGCATGGCATCCATGCCATTACGCATCAGATTGAGAAGCACCTGCTCGATCATGACGCGGTCAGCCAGGATTTCCGGCAGAGGGCTGAACAGGTCCTGTACGATCCTCACGCCACCTTTCCGTGCATCGGCCTCGATAAGCCCCGTTGCGTCCTCGATGATTTCGTTGACATTGCAGAACGCGCGCTGCGGCTCGCTGCGACGAACGAAATCGTAGATGCGTCGGATGACGCGTCCGGCGCGCTGGGCTTGGGCAGCCAGTTTGCCGAGCGCTTCACGCAGCTCGCTTCGCGGCAAGTCGCCTGCATCGAGACGATTGATGCAGCCGGTCGTATAGCTGGAGATGGCAGACAACGGCTGGTTCAGTTCATGGGCGAGGGTGGATGCCATCTCGCCCATAGTCACCAGACGGGCAGTGAACTGAAGCTTCTCCCGCTGCTGTCGCGAGAGCTCTTCGGCCCGCTTGCGCTCCGTTACGTCGAGTACCGACCCCATCCAGCCTGTATGACGCCCTTCGGCGTCGATGAGTGGTGCTTCGTATATAAGCGCGTCGAAACGCTCACCGTTCTTGCGCTGAAGAGGCAATTCCACGCCTTCACTGGGTGCCAGTCCGGCCAGTACCTTCTGGTGTGCGGTTAGCGTTGCATCGTATTCCTCGGGAACCCAGTAGGGCATGGGGGGGCTGAGCCCAACAAGTTCGCTGGCGGAGAAACCTGTCATGCGGCAGAAGGCCGGATTGACATAGATGATGCGCCCATCCAGGTCGCGGGCGCGCAGTCCTGTGAACAGGGAATCTTCCATCGCCTTGCGGAAGGCGTGCTCACGCGACAAGGCTTGCTCCGCCTCCAGTCGTCTTTGCACATGCCTGCGGAGGGACCAGAGGCTGCCGAGCACGGCAATGGCCAGGCCGACAATGATGACCGCCAGAGCGTTTCGCCACAGGCCGGTTTCCGTGCGATAGGCATTGGCCACGAGCAACAGCCCATGTCCCGGCGGCTCGAAGGGGATCTGGTAGTTGAGGGTTTCCTCGCCTGCCTTGAGATTGGATTTCGAGCCGAGGACTGCCCCTCCCGCATCCGTCACGCTCAAGCGGTAGCGCTCGGCAAACCACCAGGGCACCTGCTCGGCGATCAGTTTCCGAATCGAGAAGGTGGCCATGATCGTGCCAAGGAGCTGGCTGTCACGAAAATAGGGAACGACCAAGTCGAAAAAAAATTCCCCTTCGTCCGGGTATGGCGGGCTGAACGCGGCCTTGCCGGTCGAGTTCGACAGGGTGTAGGCCTGTCTTGAGGGTTCCGGTCTGGGGGCGATACCGCCGATGTCGTCCGTGACCGTGCCGGGGGCTCCTCGCAGCAGTGCGCCGCCTTCGTCCAGAATGAGCAGTTTGACCATGCCCGGGCTGTTCAGCATCAGGCTGCGGGCATGCGGGTCGAACCGGGGCCCTGCCAGTTCGCCCGCAAAGTAATCCTGGGCAAGTTGTTGCAAATGCTCCTGATGGCGGGACAACTGAAAGTCGAGGTTCTGTTCGACCCAGAGCATGTCGTTGATCAATGTCGCCTTCTGCTCCTCGATTTCCTGCCGATGCAGCAACCAGAGCAGGGCGCCAAGGGCGAGCAGGAACAGGAAGACCGCGACACGGGGTACGGTCCAGTCCCAGGGACGAAGGTTCTGCGGACGCTGGCTGTTGGGGAGCGGCGGGCTCATTGGTACGAGAATTCTCCAAAAACATGGTACACCAAGCCGTTGCTTCTGCCGGGTTGCGGATATCCACAATGGCTGCCGGTTGCGCTTCCCTTGAAAATGCGCCACGCTAGCAATTCAAAACCGCCCCATGCAAAGGGGCAATATTTCCTGGAGGAGACGATGAAACTGCGTAATCTTTTGATGGGCATGACGGCATTGGCATTTTCCGCGGCTGTTGCGGCGCAACAGCCGATTGTGATCAAGTTCAGCCACGTCGTTGCCAAGGAAACCCCGAAGGGGAAGGCGTCGGATTTCTTCGCCAAGCGCGCGGAAGAGCTGACCAAGGGCAAGGTGAAGGTCGAGGTGTATGCCAACAGCACCCTCTACAAGGACAAGGAAGAGATGGAGGCGCTGCAACTTGGCGCCGTACAGATGCTGGCACCATCCTTGGCTAAGTTCGGTCCGCTCGGGGTGAAGGAGTTCGAGGTTTTCGATCTGCCGTTCATCTTCGACAACTACACCGAACTGCACAAGATTACCCAAGGCCCGGTCGGCAAGCAGTTGATGGCCAAGCTGGAGCCGAAAGGCATCAAGGGGCTCGCCTATTGGGACAACGGCTTCAAGTCGATGTCCGCCAACAAGCAACTCAAGGCGCCCGAGGACTTCAAGGGCCTGAAGATGCGCATCCAGTCCTCCAAGGTGCTGGAATCGCAGATGCGCTCGGTGGGCGCCCTGCCTCAGGTGATGGCCTTCTCCGAGGTGTACCAGGCTTTGCAGACCGGCGTGGTGGACGGCACCGAGAACCCGCATTCGAACCTCTACACGCAGAAGATGCACGAAGTGCAGAAGCACATGACCCTGACCGACCACGGCTATCTCGGCTACGCCGTGATTACCAACAAGAAGTTCTGGGAAGGACTGCCCGCCGATGTACGCGGTCAGCTCGAGCAGGCGATGCAGGAGTCGACCGACTACGCCAACAAGATCGCCAAGGAGGAAAACGATCAGGCGCTGGAAAAGGTGAAGGCCTCCGGCAAGACCCAGATCTACGCCCCGACGGCGGCCGAGCGCATGGCCATCAAGAAGGCCATGATGAAGACCCACAGGGAAATGGAGTCGCGCATCGGCAAGGAGATCATCGAGTCGGTTTACAAGGAAACCGGCTTCGATCCGTCCAAACTGTAACGACGTCATGCTAGCGGCGCATCAGCGCCGCTAGTTTTTTTGGGAGGCGGCCGGCAATGATGAAAGTCCTCGACCACCTTGAGGAATGGCTGATTACGTTCCTCATGGGAACGGCGACGGTGATCATTTTCGTGGCTGTGATGCATCGTTACGCCACCGGCTTTGCGATACCGGGCGTGCAGGACTGGCTGCTGGGACTCAACCTCGGCTGGGCCCAGGAGCTATGCATCATCATGTTCGTCTGGATGGCCAAATTCGGGGCGGCCTACGGCGTGCGCACCGGCATCCATGTGGGCGTGGACGTGCTGATCAACCGCCTGCAGGAAGGCATGCGCGGGAAGTTCATCGTTTTCGGGCTGCTGGCGGGCGCCACTTTCACCGGCATCGTCGGCACGCTCGGTGCAGCTTTTGTCTGGGAGAACGGCGCGCATTACGCCATCTTCAAGTTTTTCGGACTCGCCACCGGCGATGTGCCGGAGGGACCGACTACGCCGGATCTGGAATGGCCGACCTGGATCGTCTACTCCGCAGTGCCATTCGGTTCCTATCTGATGTGCTTCAGATTCCTGCAAGTGATGGTCAGCTTCCTGCGCACGGGGTCGCTGCCGCATCACGACCATGGCCATGTGGAAGGCGTCGAGGAGGAACCGCTGCCCCCTCCCGGCGAGGAAGACAAGGTGTTCCGCATGGACGATGAGTTGCACGCCCGCGACCTGTTGGACAAAAGTCAGTCGCAGCGGGACGGCGGCCAATCCGGAGGGGCGCGCAAATGAACATCGCGATCATCTTCGGCCTGCTGGCCGCGCTGATGCTGACCGGCATGCCGATCTCGATATCGCTCGGCCTGACGGTGCTCTCCTTCCTGTTCTTCATGACCCAGGTGCCGGTCGAGTCCGTGGCACTGAAGCTGTTCACCGGCATCGAGAAGTTCGAGATCATGGCGATCCCATTCTTCATCCTCGCCGGCAATTTCCTTACCCACGGCGGCGTGGCGCGCCGAATGATCCATTTCGCCACCTCTCTGGTCGGACATTGGCCCGGCGGGCTGGGGCTCGGTGCGGTGGTGGCCTGCGCCCTGTTCGCCGCGGTGTCCGGTTCCAGTCCGGCGACCGTGGTGGCCATCGGTTCGATCCTGATCCCGGCAATGGTCAAGGCCGGCTATCCGGTCAGGTTCGGCGCCGGCGTGGTCGCCTCGGCGGGAGGCCTGGGCATCCTGATTCCACCTTCGATCGTCATGGTCATGTATGCGGTGTCCACCAACAGTTCCATCGGTGCATTGTTCATGGCCGGGGTCATGCCGGGGCTGGTGCTGGCCAGCATGCTCTTGTTTACCACCTGGTATCGCGCCTGGCGTCACAACTACCCGAAGGAACGGCGGGCCAGTTGGGGCGAGCGCCTCAAGGCCTTCCGCGACTCGGTCTGGGGGCTGATGCTGATCCTGGTGGTGATGGGCGGCATCTATTCCGGCCTGTTCACCCCGACGGAAGCGGCGGCCATGAGCGCGGTGTATGCTTTCTTCGTTGCCGTGTTCGTGTACAAGGACATGTCCCTGAAGGACGTGCCGAAGACGCTGCTGGCTTCGGCAAACATGAGCGCGATGCTGCTCTACATCATCACCAACGCGGTGCTGTTCTCCTTCCTGCTGACGCACGAGAACATTCCGCAGGCCATTTCCGACTGGCTGCTCGCCAGCGGCTTGGGCGTGATCGGCTTCCTGCTGGCGGTGAACATCCTGCTCCTTATCATGGGCAATTTCATGGAGCCTTCGTCGATCATTCTGATCACGGCGCCGATCCTGTTCCCGATCGCCATGAAGCTGGGCATCGACCCGGTGCACTTCGGCGTCATGATCACGGTGAACATGGAAATCGGCATGATCACGCCGCCTGTCGGCTTGAACCTGTATGTCGCCAGCGGCATCAGCAAACTGGGGCTCACGGAGATGACCGTGGCGGTATGGCCGTGGCTGTTGACCATGCTGATATTCCTCGCGCTCGTCACCTACTGGCCGCCGCTCTCGCTGTGGCTGCCGCGCCATCTCGGCATGATCGCCGGTGGTTGAAATTCATGACTTACGCAACAGCCCGGCTCAGGCCGGGCTTTTTGCTGGTCCTCCGATTTGCTGGGATAATCCCGGCGCCCCCAACATTGCCATAGCAAATACATGTTTGAAGCCGCACTGACCGCCGGGTTCTGGATATCCGTCCTGCAGATCATCGCCATCGACATCCTGCTTGGCGGAGACAACGCCATCGTGATCGCTTTGGCCTGTCGGCGCCTGCCCGAGGAGCAGCGGAAGCAGGGCATCTTCTGGGGCGTGGTGGGCGCCATCGGCCTGCGCGTCATCCTGATCTTCTTTGCCTTGCAGCTGCTCGCCATTCCATTCCTGAAAATCGTCGGCGGGGCTTTGCTCTTGTGGATCGGCATCAAGCTCCTGCAGCCAGAGGACGACGGTGAGCACGGCAAGATAGAGGGCAGCACCCATCTTTGGGGCGCGATCCGCACCATCATCATCGCCGATGCGGTCATGAGCCTGGACAACGTGATTGCCGTTGCGGCAGCCGCCAAGGGCGATCTTTCACTGGTGATTTTCGGCATTCTCGTCAGCATCCCCATCGTTGTCTGGGGCAGCAAGTTCGTGCTCAAACTGATGGACCGCCTGCCAGTCGTGATTACCTTCGGCGGTGCGCTGCTCGGCTGGATCGCCGGCGACATGCTGCTGGGCGATGCCGTGGTGAAGCCGCACCTGGAAGGCCAGCCGGGCTGGCTGAAGTACGTAGCCTCCACGGCGGGCGCCTTGCTGGTGGTGGCGGTCGGTACCTGGCTGGCGAAGCGGGCAATGCGGCCGAAGGCAGTCGTCGAAGTGGCGTCGAATGAGTCAGAGGGGGAAAGGGGCGATGTCAGGTAACGACAGGAAGTCAGTCATGCCGAAGGTATTGGTGCCGGTCGACGGTTCGGCCTACACGGATCGGGTCATCGACCAATTGCTGCACCAGTTGGAGACGGAAGGGCCAATGGAAATGCATTTGCTCAATGTGCAGATCCCGGTCGATTCTGGACATGCACGCATGTTCGTCTCAACCGAGGACGTCGAGGCCTACCACCGTGAAGAGGGGCTTCAGGCCCTGAAGTCGGCACGGGAAAAGCTCGATGCCGCGGGCGTCAAGTACAACTGGCATGTGGCGGTCGGCCATATCGCCGACACCATCATTCAATTTGCGCGCGAGCATGCAATCGACCGTATAGTCATGGGTACGCACGGCCGTTCGGCGCTGACACATCTGCTGCTCGGCTCGGTAGCCAGCGACGTGTCCCGTTCTGCGGGTATCCCGGTTACGCTCGTCAAGTAATTCCGGCTTTGCACCCTCGGGGAATAACCGGGGGGGTATTGCGGATTCTTCTGCTCCCTTTTCCGGGTTCCTGAGCCTTTTCGATGCCATGGCCCCGCTGGACATGATCCATCCCTGAGCTTGCTTCACGTCCGCCGGGTGGAGAAGGCACGTGCTTTTGCGGGCCGACAATCCGGCTGTGCCGCCCGCGACGCCCGCCCCATAACTACCCAATGCATCGCCGCAACCTTCCCGGCGGGGTGTCCGGCGCCGCTTCCGCGGCGTGTTCCGGGTTCGGAATGGCCAAAGCGCGTCTCGGTGCGGGTCCTGCTTGCAGTTTCGGGACAAGCGGAGACGAGCCGGTAGGCCGGCTGCCAGGCGGCTTCAGCACGACAATGCTGTTTTTTGCTGTTAAAATAATGCGTTAAATGCGATTTGCCGTGACTTTTTTCAACCCTTTGATTTTGGAGTACTTAGATGGCTGTTGAACGCACCCTGTCGATCATCAAACCCGATGCCGTGGCCAAGAACGTGATCGGCAAGATCTACTCCCGCTTCGAAACCAACGGCCTGACCATCGTGGCGGCCAAGATGAAGCACCTGTCGCGCCAGGAGGCCGAAGGCTTCTACGCCGTGCATCGCGAGCGGCCCTTCTTCAAGGATCTGGTCGAATTCATGATTTCCGGCCCGGTGATGATCCAGGTGCTGCAGGGCGAGGGCGCCATCGCCAAGAACCGCGACCTGATGGGCGCAACCGATCCGAAAAAGGCCGCAGCGGGAACCATCCGCGCCGATTTCGCCCAAAGCATCGATGCCAATGCGGTACATGGCTCGGATGCGCCGGAAACGGCAGCCGTCGAGATCGCCTACTTCTTCCCGACGATGGAAGTCTATCCGCGCTAAATGAAGCAGAACCTGCTCGAATTCGATGCCGCCGGCCTGACGGCCTGGTTCGCCGGGATGGGCGAGAAGCCTTTCCGCGCGAAACAGGTGCTGCGCTGGCTGCATCAGTTCGGGGAGGACGATTTCGAGCGCATGACCGACGTAGCCAAGAGCCTGCGCACCCGCCTGGCCGAACACGCCGAGGTACGCCTGCCGCAGGTGATGCTCGACTCGGCCGCCGCGGATGGCACGCGCAAGTGGCTGCTGGATGTCGGCAACGGCAATGCCGTCGAGTGCGTCTTCATCCCGGAAGAGAACCGGGGCACGCTGTGCATCTCCACCCAGGCGGGCTGTGCCCTTGACTGCGCCTTCTGCTCGACGGGCAAGCAAGGCTTCAACCGCAACCTGACCACGGGCGAGATCATCGGCCAGCTTTGGTGGGCGAAAAAGGCACTGGGCGATTTTCGCGCCCACGGAAGCAGCGACACAAACCGCCGTATCGCAGGGACTGACTTTTCCGGCGACCGCATCATCAGCAACGTCGTGCTGATGGGCATGGGTGAGCCGCTGGCCAACCTCGACAATGTCGTCACCGCGCTGCATCTGATGCTGGACGACAATGCCTACGGGCTATCGCGACGGCGGGTGACGGTATCGACTTCCGGCATCCTGCCGGCCATGGACCGACTGCGTGATGAATGTCCGGTGGCGTTGGCGGTGTCGCTGCATGCGCCGAACGACGCGCTGCGCGACCGACTGGTGCCGATCAACCGGAAATACCCCTTGGCCGAGCTAATGGCGGCCTGTCGGCGCTACCTGGAAAAATCGCCGCGCGATTTCATTACGTTCGAATACGTCATGCTGGATGGCGTCAACGATTCAGAAGAGCATGCCCGCGAGCTGATCCGGCTCGTGCGGGACGTGCCGTGCAAGCTCAACCTGATTCCCTTCAACCCCTTTCCGGCTTCCGGGTTCAAGCGTTCTCCCGCCCAGCGGGTGCGCCGCTTCGCCGAGATTCTGATGCAGGCTCACATCATCACGACGACGCGCAAGACCCGTGGAGAGGACATCGACGCCGCCTGCGGCCAGTTGGCCGGACAGGTACGCGATCGAACCCAGCGCCGGGAGAAACGCATTACCACCATTGCGGAGGCCGCACCGTGAAACGAGCCATACTGATTCTCTCTGCAGCATTCTTCGCGGGTTGTGCCGGCACCAATACCGGCCCTGGCCCTTCCGCCGCGCCGGTCTCGGAACAGGCCCCTGCCGGTCAGGCCGAAAGAAGCGCCAAGACGCATACCGAACTGGGCACCCTGTACTTGCAGGCGGGAAATCTGGCCGTTGCGCTTGAGGAAGCGCGTCTCGCTGCCGCAATCGACCTCGGTTATGCACCGGCGTTCGACCTGATGGGTCTGGTGCATCTGGCGTTGAACGAAATGCCCCAGGCCGGAACAGCCTTCGAGCGCGCCTCGCAGTTGGCTCCCGGGGATCCGCAGATCGCCAACGATTATGGCTGGTTCCTCTGCCTGAGCGGGCGGGAGCAGGAGGCATTCAAGTATTTTGAGGCAGCGGCGCGAAACCCCCTGTACAAGACGCCGACCCGCCCCTATACAAACGCCGGATTGTGTTACCTGAGGGTCAAGGATGAGAAGTCTGCCGAAGCGAATTTCCAGCGCGCCGCGATGGCCGATGGATCGAACGCACAGGCGATTTACCATCTTTCCAATCTCGCCTACAAGCGTGGGGATTATTTCAACGCCAAAAAACTCCTTGGCGAACTGCACCGCCTGATGGAGCCGAATTCCGAATCGTTGTGGTTGGGGGTCCGCATCGAGCGAAAGATTGGCGACCGTCAGGCCGAGGCTAGCTACTCTTCCCAGTTGCGGCGCAAGTTCGCCGGCACGCCTGAACACCAGGCTTTGCTGCAGGGCAATTACGAGTGAGCGATACGGATGTCCCGGTGATGGAAACGCAGGCGGTCCCCGGGCCGGGCGCCATGCTGCGCATGGCGCGAGAGGCACGCGATACGTCGGTCGCGGAGGTGGCGGCCGCACTCAAGATGAGTCCCCGGCAAATCGAGGCGATCGAGAATGAGGACTTCTCGCGATTGTCTGGCGCAACGTTTATTCGGGGCTTTGTCCGCAATTACGCCCGATTGCTCAAGATCGATGCTGCACCGGTGCTGGCTGCGCTTGCAGAGCAGGCGGCGCTGCCTCAGGCAGAGCTGAATGCGCCAGCGGATGCGGGAGTGAGAATGCCGATGTCCGGCAGCCGGCAAGGCAAAGGCCTGGTTGGGGCTACCGTGCTGGCACTGGCAGTGCTCGGTATCGCTCTCGCGCTCTATTTTGACGCCATCGACACCGATTATTTCCTGGGACCCAAGTCTGGTCCGGTGACCTCCACGCCGGGGGGGGCGCCGCAGATTGTCCAGCCGCTGCCCCAACCGGCCGCTATCGGCCAGCCAACGGCACAGGCGGAGGGCGCTGTCGCCGCCACGCAGCCTGCCGATGCCGCCGGACAGCCGGCCCCGAAACCGGGAGTGGAACAGCTGATTTTCAGCTTCGACGGCAGTTCCTGGGTTGAAGTGAAGGATGCGGCTGGCCACACGGTATTTTCCCAAATGAACGCAAAGGGTACGACGCAAGTGGTCGAAGGGCGCCCGCCATTCCAACTGGTGGTGGGCAATGCCTCCCAGGTCCGGCTGCAATACAAGGACCAGCCGGTTGACCTCAGGCCGCACACGCGCGTCGAAGTGGCGCGGCTCACGCTCGACTGAACCGGATGGACATGGCTGTGGAACAGACAGACGGGCCGCTTGTCCGCCGCCAGACGCGCATCGTCAGGATCGGCGGCGTGGCAATCGGCGGCGCTTATCCGGTCGTCGTGCAGTCGATGACCAATACCGACACCGCGGACGAGGTGGCCACTGCCATCCAGGTGGCGCAGCTCGCCCGGGCTGGCTCTGAAATCGTGCGCATCACGGTGAATACGCAGGAGGCGGCGCGCGCCGTGCCGGGGATCCGCGAACGCCTGCTCGCCATGAATATCGACGTGCCGCTGGTCGGAGATTTCCATTTCAATGGCCACAAGCTGCTGTCCGAGAACCCGGCCTGCGCCGAGGCGCTCGACAAGCTGCGCATCAACCCCGGCAACGTCGGTCGCGGCGCCAAGCGCGACGACCAGTTCGCGCAGTTGATCGACCTGGCCTGCCGCTACGCGAAACCGGTGCGCATCGGGGTCAACTGGGGCAGCCTCGACCAGGCGCTGCTGGCACGCATCATGGACGAGAATGCACGGCGACCCCAGCCGAAGGATGCGACGCAGATCATGCGCGAGGCGATGGTGGCCTCGGCACTGGAGAGCGCGGCCAAGGCGGAGGAACTCGGCCTGCCCGGCGATGCCATCGTGCTTTCCTGCAAGGTGAGCGGGGTGCAGGATCTGATTGCCATCTATCGCGCTCTCGCCGCCCGCTGTGATTACCCGCTGCACCTCGGGCTGACCGAGGCCGGCATGGGTTCGAAGGGCATTGTCGCCTCGACGGCTGCCTTGTCTGTCCTGTTGCAGGAGGGCATCGGCGACACCATCCGCGTGTCGCTGACGCCGGAACCCAACGGCGACCGCACGCAGGAAGTCGTCGTTGCCCAGGAAATCCTGCAGACCATGGGGCTGCGCGCCTTCACGCCGCTGGTGGCGGCCTGTCCCGGCTGCGGCCGCACCGCCAGCACGGTGTTCCAGGAACTGGCGCAGGAAATCCAGTCGCACGTGCGGGCGCGCATGCCGGAATGGCGGCTGCAGTACGAGGGGGTCGAGAACATGACCCTGGCAGTGATGGGCTGCGTGGTGAACGGCCCCGGCGAGAGCAAGCATGCCAACATCGGCATCAGCCTGCCGGGCACCGGCGAGACGCCGGTGGCACCGGTGTATGTCGACGGCGAGAAGACCGTCACGCTGAAAGGGGACGACATCGCCCGGGAGTTCAAGGCGATTGTTGACGATTACGTCGCGCGGAAGTATCCGCGCCGGGCGACAACCTGATTTTTCAATGAGCCAGACGATTCAAGCAATTCGCGGGATGAACGACATCCTGCCCGACGAGGCCGAGCTGTGGGAGCGGTTCGACGACGCTGTGCGCGGCTGGTTGCGCGCCTACGGCTACCGGCCGATCCGCATGCCGATCGTTGAGCCGACGCCGCTTTTCTCCCGCGCCATCGGCGAAGTGACGGACATCGTCGAGAAGGAAATGTATTCCTTCGTAGACGCCCTCAACGGCGAGGCCCTCACGCTGCGCCCGGAAGGCACCGCTTCCTGCGTACGCGCCGTGCTGCAGCACAGCCTGCTCCACGCCGGGCCGCAACGCCTCTGGTATGCCGGCCCGATGTTCCGCCACGAACGGCCGCAGAAGGGGCGCTACCGCCAGTTCCACCAGTTCGGCATCGAGGCCTTCGGCTATGCCGGGCCGGATATCGACGCCGAGCAGATCGTCATGTGCGCCCGGCTGTGGGACGAACTGGCGCTCACCGGCATCCGGCTTGAGATCAACTCGCTCGGCAGCGCCGAGGAGCGGGTCCGACACCGCGCAGAACTGATTGCCTACCTGGAACGCCATCGCGATGCCCTCGATGCCGATGCCCAGCGCCGGCTGCGTTCAAACCCGCTGCGCATTCTCGACAGCAAGAATCCGCACATGCAGGAACTCATCGAGGGTGCGCCGAAGCTGATCGATTTCCTTGGCGAGGCCTCCCTCGAGCATTTCGGCGGCGTGCAGGCGCTGCTCAAGGAGGCCGGCATTCCCTATCGCATCAACCCGCGACTGGTGCGCGGACTGGATTACTACAATCTGACCGTTTTCGAGTGGATCACCGACAAGCTCGGCGCCCAGGGCACCGTCTGCGCAGGCGGCCGATACGACGGCTTGATCGAGCAGCTTGGCGGCAAGCCGGCGCCAGCTTGCGGTTTCGCGATGGGTGTCGAGCGCCTCATCGCCTTGCTGAAAGAGGAACATGGTGCGGAAGCGGAGCAGGCGGCGCGCGCAGCGCCAGACGTCTATGTCGTGCACCAGGGAGAAGTTGCCCAGCGCCCGGCGTTCCGCGCAGCCGAGACCCTGCGCGGGGCAGGTTACGATGTTCTGTTCCATTGCGGCGGCGGCAGCTTCAAATCGCAGATGAAGCGGGCCGATGCCTCCGGCGCACAATTGGCCGTAATCATTGGCGATGATGAGGCGCGCGAAGGCAGCGCCAGCCTGAAACCCTTGCGCGAGGATGTGCCGCAGAGGCGCATCCCGCTGGATCAACTCGCCGACGAGATCGGCAATTATCTTTTTGGGGATGACAACGATGGCAGTGTATGACCTGGAAGAGCAGGAGCAGATATCCGAACTGAAAACCTGGTGGAGAATGTATGGCAACCTGGTGACGGCCGCACTATTGGCGGTTTCCGCGGCGGTGGTTGGCTGGCAGGCTTGGAACTGGTACCAGGGGAAGCAGACCGCTGAGGCCTCGGTGATCTATGCCGCCGTCCAGAAAGGCGCCATGGAAAGGGATGCCAAGCGGGCGCGCGAAGCAGCCGGGGAGCTTACCGAGAAGTATCCCGGTACAGCCTACGCCGCGATGGCGGCGCTGACTTCTGCACGGATGCAATTCGATGCCGGCGATCTGAAGACTGCCCGGGCACAACTGCAGTGGGTCGCCGAGAAGGCGCGCGACAAGGATTTGCGCGATCTTGGCCGATTGCGTCTGGCACATGTCCTGTTTGACGACCAGGCGTTGGACGAGGCGCTCAAACTGCTGACCGGGGAACCGGTGCCGGCCTTTGCCGCGCGTTTCGACGAGTTGAAGGGGGACATCCTGGTGGCGCAAAACAAGAAGGCGGAGGCCAGGTCCGCCTATCAGGCTGCACTGACGAAGCAGGATGCCATCGACAAGGCCGCGGGCAGTCAGAACGGGCGGGAAACCCAGTATCGCGGGATGTTGCAGATGAAACTTGATTCGCTTGGGGAATAATGATGCGCCTTTTCCTTGCGTTGCCGCTTGCCGTCGTGTTGTCCGCATGTTCGACGATGGAGAAAATCAATCCGGTGAACTGGTTTTCCAGTGCGCCGAAGGTGAAACCCGCCGAGTTGGAGCCGATCAGCCCGAGCGCCTCGCTGGCAGTGCTCTGGCAGTCGGGAGTGGGCAGCGCCGGCGGCTACGTACTGACACCTGCCGTGGTCGGCTCGAGCGTCTATGCGGCTGCGCAGGACGGGACGGTCGCCCGCTACGACAACGGAAGCCAGGTCTGGCGCATCAATGCGGGACAAACCATATCCGGCGGTGTTGGCGCAGATGGCCGTATGGTGGCGGTCGCCACGGCGAAGGGTGAAGTGCTGGCATTTGACAACACGGGCAAGACGTTATGGAAGGCGCGTGTGACTTCCGAAGTCCTGGCGGCGCCGCAGATCGCGGAAGGACTGGTCCTGGTGCGCAGCGGCGACAACCGCATCTTCGGCCTTGACGCGGCGGACGGCAAGCGCAAGTGGGTGTACCAGCGCAGCACGCCGGCGCTCTCCCTGCGCAGCAATGTCGGCGTGACCGTGGCCGGCAAGGTGGCGCTGGCCGGCTTCCCGGGCGGCAAGCTGGTGGCGATTGCGCTTAACAACGGTGCCGCGATGTGGGAGGCGACGGTGGCCTTGCCGAAGGGGGCCACCGAACTGGAACGGGTTTCCGACGTCACCAGCGCCCCCGTGGTTGCCGGGCGGGAGGTCTGTGCGGCAGCCTATCAGGGGCGGGTCGCCTGCTTCGAACTGGCTTCCGGCAACCATCTCTGGTCGCGCGACATGTCATCGGCGGCGGGTATCGACGTGGATGCCCGCAACATCTACGTGACGGACGACAAGGGCGCAGTACATGCGCTGGACCGAGCCAACGGCGCGACGGTGTGGAAACAGGACAAGCTTTTCATGCGACAGGTGAGTCGTCCGATTGCCCTGAGCAGCCATGTCGCCGTGGGCGACTATCAGGGCGTGGTGCACCTCCTGCGTCGGGAGAACGGCGCCTTTGCTGCCCGCCACAATACGGATAGCAGCGGTATCGCGGCCGAGCCGCAGCGGGTCGAACGGGGGTTCCTTATGCAGACGCGTAATGGCGGCCTCTATGCATTGACGGTGAATTGAGTTTCGCATGCCCGACCCGGTTGCCTTTTTCGATTGCCAATTCCGGCGCCAGGTCGAATCGGAGGAGTTCATTCTCAATCCCTTCGAACAGGCCGCATTGCCGTACCTGAAGGGGCGGGTGCTTGATCTGGGGTGCGGCCTGGGCAATCTCGCGCTTGAGGCGGGTCGGCGCGGCTGCGATGTCATCGCCGTGGATGCCAGCCCCACCGCAGTTGCGCGCATCAACCGCGATGCCGCAGCCGGGAAGCTCAAGGTGCAAGCCGTAGCTTGCGATATTGCGAATTTCGAGATACAGGGGTGCTACGACAGCGTAGTTTCCATTGGGCTACTGATGTTTTTCCCTCGCGACAAGGCCCTGTCCCTGCTGGAGAGGGTCCAATCCTGCGTCAATCCGGAAGGCTGCGCGGTCGTGAATGTATTGACCGAAGGCACCACCTATCTCGATATGTTCAGTGAGGATCACTACACGCTGTTCGGACGGGACGAACTCGCGCTGCGGTTTTCCGGATGGGACGTATGCCTTTCCCGCCATGATGAATTCGATGCCACGGGCGGCACGCGCAAGACCTTTTCCACCGTGATTGCGCGCAGGATAGCGGCCAGACCGCAATGAAGCCCACCCTCGTCATCGTCGGCCGGCCCAACGTCGGCAAGTCCACCCTGTTCAATCGCCTGACCAAGTCGCGCGACGCCCTGGTGGCGGACATGCCCGGCCTGACCCGTGACCGCCACTACGGCCACGGCCGGGTCGGTACGCGGCCCTATCTGGTGGTGGATACCGGCGGTTTCGAGCCGAATGCGAAAGCGGGCATCCTTGCCGAGATGGCACAGCAGGCTGAGGCGGCGATTGCCGAGGCCGACATGCTGCTGTTCGTCGTCGATGGAAGGGCGGGTCTGACGCCCCAGGACAAAACCATCGCCGAGCGGCTGCGCCGCACCGGCCGCCCCGTGCTGCTGGTGGTGAACAAGGCGGAAGGCATGGATCGCGCCATGGTCGGCGCCGAATTCCACGAACTGGCATGCGGCGAGCCCCTGGTGATTTCTGCCGCCCACGGCGAGGGTGTGAGAGAACTGATTGAGGAAGCCCTGGCACCTTTCCCTGAAGCGCAGGAGACGGCAGTGGAAAGTCAGTCTCCGCGGATCGCCGTGGTGGGGCGGCCCAACGTCGGCAAATCCACGCTCATCAACGCGCTCCTCGGCGAAGAGCGCGTCATCGCCTTCGACCAGCCCGGCACAACGCGTGATGCCATCGCCGTGCCTTTCCAGCGCAAGGGCAGGGATTACACCCTGATCGACACCGCCGGCCTGCGCCGCAAGGGCAAGGTTTTCGAAGCTATCGAGAAGTTCTCCGTCATCAAGACCCTGCAGTCGATCGAAGAGGCCAATGTCGTCATCCTGGTGCTCGACGCCAGCCAGGACATTTCCGACCAGGATGCGCACATTGCCGGTTTCTGCGTCGAGGCAGGCCGTGCCATGGTCATTGCGGTGAACAAGTGGGACAGCGCCGACGATTACCGGCGCGATCGGATCAAGATGGACATGACGCGCAAACTGGGCTTCCTGGGCTTCGCAAATGCACATTTCATCAGCGCGCTGAAGGGAGAGGGCATAAATCCGCTGATGGCCTCGGTCGATGCAGCCTATGCCGCATCGATGGTGAAAATGCCCACACCCAAACTTTCACGCCTCCTGCAGGCTGCCCTTGAGAAGCAGGCGCCGCCCCGGCATGGCATCTTCCGTCCCAAGCTGCGCTATGCCCACCAGGGCGGCAATAACCCGCCGGTCATCGTCATTCACGGCAATGCGCTGGAGCACGTCCCGGATTCCTATCGCCGCTACCTGGAACGCATATTCATCGAGGCCTTCAAGCTGAAAGGCACTCCGCTCAGGGTCGAGTTCCGCACGACACGAAATCCCTACGCGAATAAAGAGCACTAATAGGCGCCTTATCCCCGGCCGGTGGCGGACTGCGGAAAAATCCGGTAAAGTGCCGTTTCAAAAAACAATTTTTTACGTGGGGCCACACCATGAGCAATAAAGGGCAACTTTTACAAGACCCGTTCCTCAACACGCTGCGCCGGGAGCATATTCCGGTGTCCATTTACCTGGTGAACGGCATCAAGCTTCAGGGACAGGTCGAGTCCTTCGACCAATATGTCGTCCTGCTGAAGAACACCGTGACGCAGATGGTGTATAAGCACGCTATCTCCACTGTCGTCCCGGCGCGTCCGGTCAACATCCCGCACGAGCACGGCGAGAGTTGATGGCAGGCTGTTCCGGTCGGGCCTGCGCCCGCCGACCGTAGTCTCACATTCCATGTTCGAGCGCCCAGGCGGCGGCGAAAAGGCTGTTCTCGTTCAGCTGGATTTCGGCCATGGGGATATCCCGGAACGGTTGGAAGAGCTGAAGCTGCTCGCCGCCTCTGCGGGCGCCGCTACCGTTGCCATCGTGCAGGGGCGACGGGAACGCCCTGACCCCGCGCTTTTCGCCGGCAAGGGCAAAGTGGCCGAGGTTGCCGATGCCATCCATGACGGCGACGCCGACATTGCCATTTTCAATCACGAGCTGTCCGCTGCCCAGCAGCGCAACCTTGAAAAGGAACTGGGCTGCCGCGTCGTCGACCGCGCCAGCCTGATTCTCGACATCTTCGCGCAGCGCGCCAGAAGCCACGAAGGCAAGCTGCAGGTGGAACTGGCGCAACTGCAGCACATGGCTACACGACTGGTGCGCGGCTGGACCCACCTGGAGCGTCAGAAGGGCGGTATCGGCTTGCGAGGTCCGGGCGAGACCCAGTTGGAAACGGACCGGCGCCTGCTCGGCAAGCGGGTCAAGGTGCTGAAGGATCGCCTGAAACAACTCGAGCGCCAGCGTGCCGTGCGCCGCCGCGCCAGATCGCGACGGGAGATGTTGGCGGTCTCGCTGGTCGGTTACACCAATGCCGGGAAGTCCACTCTTTTCAATGCCCTTACCAAGGCCGGGGCCTATGCCGCCGACCAGTTGTTCGCGACTTTGGATACCACCTCGCGGCGGCTTTACCTGGAAGGTTCCGGTCAGGTTATCCTCTCCGACACGGTGGGATTCATCCGCGATTTGCCGCATTCCCTCGTGGCGGCATTTCATGCCACCTTGGAAGAAACCGCATCTGCCGACCTGCTCCTGCATGTGGTCGATTCGGCCAGTGCCGATCGTGATGCGCAAATAGAGGCGGTCAATGGCGTGCTGGAGGAAATCGGCGCTGCGCAAGTGCCGCAAATCCTGGTGTGGAACAAGATCGATGCAACGGGTGTCGAACCGGCGGTCGAGCGCGATGCCTATGGTAAAATCATTCGCGTCCGTGTCAGTGCAAAAACCGGCGCCGGGCTGGACTTGCTGAGGCAGGCGCTGGCCGAAACCGCGCGGGAGCACGCCGAACCCGTTTCATCAGTCGTCAACGCCGCTTAAACCAACTTTTGCAACCATCTTCTTAGCGCCTCGATGATTACTGGCATTCTGATGTCGCTCAACGATCCCCAGTGGGGCAACAAGGGATCGAACCAGGGCCCGCCCGATCTTGAAGACCTGTGGCGCGATTTCAACCGCCGCTTGTCCGCCTTGTTTGGTAAGAGAAGCGGCGGGGGCGGAGATGGTGGCAATGGCAGTCCGCGCCCGCCGATCAATGCCAAGGTTTTCGGCGGTGGCATCGGTGCGCTTGTCGTGCTGGTGTTGCTGGTGTGGCTGGCGAGCGGCTTCTACATTGTCGACGCCAGCCAGCGTGGCGTCGTCCTCACTTTCGGCAAGTATTCACAGACTACCGAGCCGGGTTTGCGTTGGCGGCTGCCGTATCCGATTCAGACCCATGAAATTGTCAAGCTGACCGATGTCCGTGTCGTCGAGGTCGGCTACCGCGGGTCCGACAAGAACAAGGTGCTGAAGGAAGCGCTGATGCTGACCGATGATGAGAACATCATCAACATCCAGTTTGCCGTGCAGTGGTTCCTGAAGGACCCGCAGGAATATCTCTTCAACAACCGCAATCCGGAAGACACGGTGCTGCACGCGGCAGAGACGGCCATGCGCGAGGTGGTCGGCAAGAGCAAGATGGATTTCACCCTCTACGAAGGCCGCGAGCAGGTGGCTGCGCAGGCTTCGAAAATCATGCAGGAGATTCTCGACCGCTACCAGACCGGCATCGTCGTTTCCAAACTGTCGCTGCAGAACGTCCAGCCGCCGGAACAGGTTCAGGCGGCCTTCGACGATGCCGTCAAGGCCGGACAGGACCGCGACCGGCAGGTCAATGAGGGACAGGCTTATGCGAACGATGTCATTCCGAGGGCGCGCGGAGCCGCTTCCCGCCTTCTGGAGGAAGCCAACGGCTACAAGAGCCGCGTCGTTGCCAACGCCGAGGGCGAGGCGAGCCGCTTCAAGCAGGTGCTGGTCGAATATAACAAGGCACCTGAAGTGATGCGGCAGCGCATGTATCTGGACACGGTACAGCAGGTTCTCTCAAGCACCAGCAAAATCATGATCGACACAAAAGGCGCGGGCAATCTGCTCTATCTGCCGCTCGACAAGTTGATGCAGGCGGCGGGTGCGCCGGCTGCCGCAGCTTCGTCCCAGGAGGCGACACTCCCCCTGCCCAGGGCGCTGCCTAACCTGGGGGCCGATGTGCCGCCGCAGCTTGAACGCTCAGACGCGGCGGCGCGCTCGCGCGATTCGTTGCGCTCGCGTGAGAGGGGGGAGCGCTGATGAGCCGCAACCTTCCTTTCATCGCCGCCTTCGTCCTGGCCTTGCTGGTTGCGGCTGCCATGTCGATGTTTACGGTCGATCAGCGCCGCTTCGCGATCGTCTTTCAACTCGGCGAAATCAAGGACGTCATTACCGAGCCGGGCCTGAATTTCAAGTGGCCGCTGATCCAGAATGTTCGCTATTTCGACAAGCGCATCCTCACCTACGACGCGCCGGAGCCGGAGCGCTTTATCACCTCGGAGAAGAAACCGGTCCTGGTCGACGCCTTCGTCAAGTGGCGCATCATCGACGTCAAGCAGTACTACATTTCCGTGCAGGGCGACGAAGCGCGCGCCCATGTCCGCCTGTCGCAGACGGTGAATGCCGGCCTGCGCGACGAATTCTCCAAGCGGAGCGTGCATGACGTCGTTTCCGGCGAGCGCGAGAAGATCATGGATGAGGTGCGCACCAAGGCCGATGCCGATGCGCGTGCCATCGGCGTGCAGATCGTTGACGTGCGCCTGAAGCGGGTCGATCTTGTGCAGGAGGTCTCCGAGTCGGTCTATCGTCGCATGGAAACCGAGCGCAAACGCGTGGCCAACGAGTTGCGCTCCAAGGGCGCCGCCGAGGCGGAGAAGATCAAGGCCGATGCGGACAAGCAGCGCGAAATCATCATTGCCGAGGCTTACCGCGACGCCCAGAGATTGAAGGGCGAGGGCGATGCCAAGGCGGCGGCGATCTATGCTGGCGCATTCGGACAGAACCCGGAGTTCTATGCCTTCTACCGCAGCCTCGAGGCCTATCGCTCAAGCTTCCGCAGCAAGAGCGACGTCATGGTGATCGAGCCGAACTCCGAGTTCTTCAAATACCTGAAGAGCACCGGCAAGGGCGGCAAGTGAAGTCGTGGTAACCACCCTGCTGATGGCGTTCGCGCTCATGCTGGTGCTCGAGGGATTGTTGCCCTTCATCGCGCCAAAGGCTTGGCGGGATACGTTTCGTCGCATAACGGAACTGGCTGACGGGCAGATACGCTTCATAGGTCTGTCCTCGATCATTGTCGGCCTGATTCTCCTTTTCATTCTGAAATGACCATGCGCCGCTGGCTGCTGCCCGAGTCCATCGAAGACGTCCTGCCGTCCGAAGCGCGCAGGCTCGAGCGGTTGCGCCGCGCACTGCTTGATGAGTTCGGTCTGCATGGCTACGAACTGGTCATGCCACCGCTGCTGGAGTATGTCGAATCCCTGCTCACCGGCAGCGGACACGATATGGACCTGCGTACCTTCAAGCTGGTCGACCAGCTGTCCGGTCGCACTATGGGTATCCGCGCCGACATCACGCCACAGGTCGCACGCATCGACGCGCATCTGCTCAACCGCAAGGGGGTGGCACGCCTGTGCTACTGCGGCAGCGTGCTTCACACCCTGCCATCGGGGCTGACCGCCACGCGCGAGCCGCTGCAGATCGGCGCCGAACTCTATGGGCACGCAGGCATCGAGGCCGATGTCGAGGTGATCCGGCTGTTGGCACAGTCCTTGGAGATCGCCGGGGTGAAGGCTTCACGCATCGATCTCGGCCACGTCGGCGTGTTTCGTGCCCTTTCATTGCGCGGCGGGCTGGAGGCCGAGCTGGAGCAGGAGTTGTTTGCCGTGCTGCAGGCCAAGGACGTGCCCGGCCTGCGCGAGCTGGTCAGGGATGTCGAAGAACCGGTGCGCTCGGCCCTGTTGGCCCTGCCCGAATGCTATGGTGGTCAGGAGGCCCTGGCCCTTGTTCTCAAGCTGGTTCCGGGAGATGCCGAGATCGGTCAGGCAGTGAATGAGCTTCGCAGACTGTCGGCCGAGTTGGCCGATCTTCCGGTGAGCTTCGATCTGGCCGACCTGCGTGGCTATCACTATCACAGCGGGGTGGTGTTTGCCGCCTACTGCGCGGGACATCCTGGCGCGATTGCACTGGGCGGGCGCTACGACAAGGTGGGCAAGGCCTTCGGACGCGGCCGTCCGGCGACCGGCTTCAGCATGGATTTGCGCGAAGTGTCGCAGCTCGAGGCTGCATCGGCTTCGCCTCGGGCCATCCTGGCGCCGGCGGGTGGCACTGGGCTGCGCGAAGAGGTGAAAAAACTGCGTGCCAAGGGACAGATCGTCATAGAGGCGCTGCCCGGACATGAAGGCACCTGGAGCGAGGCCGGCTGTGACCGGCAACTGGTGTTGCGCTCAGGTATATGGACTGTCGAGAAAATTCAGGGAGAAGTATAGAAAATGGCAAAGAACGTCGTCGTCATCGGCACCCAGTGGGGTGACGAGGGCAAGGGCAAGGTCGTCGACTGGCTGACCGATCACGCCCAGGGGGTGGTGCGCTTCCAGGGCGGCCATAATGCCGGCCATACGCTGGTCATCGCCGGGAAGAAAACCGTGCTGCACCTCGTGCCGTCGGGCATCCTGCGCGAGGGCGTTACCTGCTACATCGGCAACGGAGTCGTGCTGTCGCCCGATGCCCTGATGCGTGAGCTGGACGAGCTCCAGGCGGCCGGCGTCGATGCCGAATCGCGCCTGAAGATCTCCGAAGCCTGCCCGCTGATCCTGCCCTATCACCAGGCGCTGGACGTGGCGCGCGAGACGGCCAAGGGGGCCAACAAGATCGGCACCACCGGCCGCGGCATCGGACCGGCTTACGAGGACAAGGTGGCACGGCGCGGGCTGCGCGTGCAGGACCTGCTGCGGCCGAAGCGGTTTGCCGAGAAACTGGCCGAGATCCTCGATTATCACAACTACGTGCTGAAGAATTACCTCGGTGCCGATGCCGTCGACTTCCAGCGCGTGCTGGAAGGCGCGATGGCCATCGCGCCGCGGCTGACGCGCATGATCGCCGACGTGCCGCGCGCACTCTACGATGCGCACAAGGGCGGCGCCAACCTGCTATTCGAGGGCGCGCAGGGCACCCTGCTCGACATCGACCACGGCACCTTCCCCTACGTCACCTCGTCGAACTGCGTTGCCGGCGCGGCTGCAGCGGGCGCAGGTGTCGGCCCTGGCATGCTGCACTACGTGCTGGGCATCACCAAGGCCTACACCACGCGCGTCGGCGGCGGGCCGTTCCCGACCGAGTTGTACGATGCGGTCGACAAGCTCGACCCGGTCGGCAAGCACATGGCCACGCGCGGCCACGAGTTCGGCGCCACCACGGGCCGGGCGCGCCGCTGCGGATGGTTCGATGCCGCTGCCCTGAAGCGATCGATACAGATCAATGGTGTGTCCGGCCTGTGCGTGACCAAGCTCGACGTGCTCGACGGCATCGAGGAAATGAAGATCTGCACCGGCTACCGCATCGATGGCCGCCTGAGCGACATCCTGCCGGTGGGTGCGGACGACCTGGAGCGTTGCGAACCGGTTTACGAATCCCTGCCGGGCTGGAAGGAAAGCACTGTCGGCGTGAAGCAGTTCGAGGCGCTGCCCAAGGAAGCCCAAGCCTATTTGAAGCGTATGGAATCCCTCTGCGACGTCCCGGTGGACATGATTTCGACCGGCCCGGATCGCGAGGAAACGATCGTATTGAGGCACCCGTTCAAATGACGGGCGTAAAAAAAGCCGGTCGCTGACCGGCTTTTTCCTTTGTATCTGGTGCCCAGAAGAGGACTCGAACCTCCACAGTGTTGCCACCGCTAGGACCTGAACCTAGTGCGTCTACCAATTCCGCCATCTGGGCAAAGAGGGCGCAATTTTAAAGGAAAGATCGATTTTGTCAAACAAGCCGAGCAAGGCGCGCAAGCGCGATCCGCACTACGAGCGCGAGGCCGGGAAATACGAGAATCCGCTGCCCAGCCGGGAGTATGTGCTGACCACGTTGATCGAACGCGGGGTGCCGCTGGCCTTCGAGTCGCTCGCAGAACTGCTCGATATCCGCGAGCATGAAGTCGATGCCTTCCAGCGCCGACTGGGCGCCATGCAGCGCGACGGCCAGATCATGCAGAACCGCCGCGGCGACTACCTCATCCCTGACAAGGCCGACCTCATCCGCGGACGCGTCGAGGGCCACCCCGACGGTTACGGCTTCCTGGTACGCGACGATGATGGACCGGATCTCTTCCTCGGCCCCAAGGAAATGGACAAGGCACTGCATGGTGACCGTGTCATGGCACGCGTCGTCGGCATGGACCGCCGCGGCCGGCCCGAAGGCAAGATCGTCGAGGTTCTGGAGCGCGCAAACCACCGTGTGGTCGGTCGCGTACTCAACGAGCATGGCGTGCTGTTCGTGGTGGCTGAGAACCGGCGCATCAGCCAGGACATCCTGCTTGCTCCCGGCGCCAAGCCCAAGGCGGTGGCGGGACAGGTGGTGGTGGTCGAGATCATCGAGCAGCCTTCGAAGCATTCCCAGCCGATCGGCAAGGTGGTCGAGGTGCTCGGCAACTATGCCGATCCCGGCATGGAGATCGAGATTGCCCTGCGGAAGCACGAGTTGCCCTTCGAGTTCTCGCGGGAGGGGCTGGCCGAGGCTAAGAAGCTGCCGGATGCGGTGCGCAAGGGCGACTGGAAGTGGGAAGGCGGCATCCGCGAGGATATCCGCAGTCTGCCGCTGGTGACCATCGACGGCGAGACGGCGAAGGACTTCGACGATGCCGTCTTTTGCGAGCGGCAGGGCAAGGACGGCAAGGGCGGCTTCCGCCTGGTGGTCGCCATTGCCGACGTCAGCCACTACGTCCAGGCGGAGCGGGATCTCGACCGTGACGCTTATGAGCGCGGCAACTCGGTGTACTTTCCGCGCCGCGTGATTCCGATGCTGCCGGAGAAAATTTCCAACGGCCTGTGCTCGCTCAACCCGCAGGTCGAGCGGCTGTGCATGGTCTGCGACATGGCCATCGCCGCCAACGGTGTCATCAAGCGCTACCGTTTCTATCCAGCGGTGATGTATTCCCATGCCCGGCTCACCTACAACGAGGTGGCAGAAGCGTTGTATGAGGAAAAGTCAGCTGCTGCGGAACGGCGCGCGGAGCTGCTGCCGCACCTGAGGAACCTGGATGCGCTCTACCGCGTGCTGGTGAAGGCGCGCTGGACGCGCGGCGCCATCGACTTCGAGACGGTCGAGACGCAGATGGTCTTTGACGACCAGGGCAAGATCGAGCGCATCATTCCGGTCAGCCGCAACGATGCCCACCGCATCATCGAGGAATGCATGCTTGCCGCCAACGTTTGCGCCTCGGATTTCCTCCACGAGAACGAACACGACGCGCTCTATCGCGTCCATGAAGGGCCGACACCGGAGAAATTGGAAAAGCTGCGAGAATTCCTCAAGGAATTCGGCCTGCAACTGTCAGGCGGCGACGAACCGCATGCCAAGGACTACGCCAAGCTGCTGGAGAAAGTGAAAGGCCGGCCGGACATGCAGCTCCTGCAGACGGTGATGCTGCGCTCCCTCAAGCAGGCGGTGTACAGCCCGGAAAACGTCGGCCACTTCGGCCTCGCCTACGAGTCCTACACGCATTTCACCTCGCCCATCCGGCGCTACCCTGATCTGGTCATCCACCGCGCCATCAAGGCGGTGCTGCAGGGGGAGAAGTACCGTCCGGGCAACTGGGAGGAAATCGGCATCCACTGCTCGCAAACGGAGCGGCGTGCCGACGACGCGACGCGCGACGTCGAGTCCTGGCTGAAGTGCTACTACATGAAGGAGCGCATCGGCGAGGAATTCGCCGGCAGCGTCTCGGCCGTCACCTCCTTCGGCATCTTCGTCGCCCTGGACGACGTCTTTGTCGAGGGCCTGGTGCATATCTCCGACCTCGGCAGCGATTATTTCCACTACGACGATGCCAAGCATCAGCTGGTCGGCGAACGCAGCGGCAAGCGTTTCCGCCTGGCCGACCGCGTGCGCGTCCAGCTGGTTCGGGTGGACATGGAGAGCAGCAAGATCGATTTCCGCCTCGCCGAGGAGGCGGGGGAAACAGCGGGCGGGAAGGGCCGGCGGCGTGGCTGACACGCGCTTCATCTACGGCTTTCATGCCGTGAATGCCCGCCTGCGGCAGAGTGCCGGCAGCGTCGAGGAAATCTACCTGGCCGCCGGCCGCCAGGACGGTCGCACGCGCGACCTCGTCAAATTGGCCGAGGCGCAGGGCGTGCGCGTGATTGCCACCGACCCTGCGCGGCTCGACGGCATGGTCGGCGGCCCTGGCGCCCGCCACCAGGGCGTGGTGGCGCGGGTCTCCGCCGCGCAGCGCCACGTTACGCTCGACGATGTCCTCGATACCCTGGCCGAGCCGGCCCTGCTGCTGGTGCTCGATGGCGTGCAAGACCCGCACAATCTCGGTGCCTGCCTGAGGGTGGCCGATGCAGCCGGGGCACATGCCGTCGTGGCGCCGAAGGACCGGGCGGTCGGGCTCAACGCCACCGCCGTCAAGGTGGCCTGCGGCGCCGCCGACACCGTGCCCTATGTCACCGTCACCAACCTGGCGCGCGCCTTGCGCGAGATGCAGGAGCGGGGCGTCTGGGCCGTCGGCGCCGACGCCGAGGCCGACAAGGATATCTACGGTGTCGACCTCAAGGCGCCGCTGGCCCTGGTGCTGGGCGCCGAAGGCAGCGGACTGCGCCGGCTGACCCGGGAAACCTGCGACGCGCTGGTGCGCATCCCCATGCACGGCAGCGTCGAGAGCCTCAACGTCTCGGTGGCCAGCGGCATCTGCCTGTTCGAGGCGCGGCGCCAAAGAAGCCTGGCGTAAGGCACGGGGCGCCGCATATCGCCCGTTCGCCACAAGCGCTTGATTTTCCGTGCTTGTGCGGTTAAAATTGCCGGCTCTCAAAACCTTGCCCCACCGCTCGCATGGCGGGGGGTATAACCCATAAGGAGATTGCATGCGACATTACGAAATCGTTTTCATCGTTCACCCGGACCAGAGCGAGCAGGTGCCCGCGATGATCGAGCGCTACAAGGGGCTCGTCACCGGCCGCGCCGGCCAGATTCATCGCCTCGAAGACTGGGGCCGCCGCCAGCTGGCCTACCCGATCCAGAAGGTGCACAAGGCGCACTACGTGCTCATGAACATCGAGTGCGATGGCGAGACCCTTGCCGAGCTCGAGCACGCCTTCAAGTTCAACGACGCCGTGCTGCGCCACCTCACCGTCAAGATGCGCCAGGCCGTGACGACGCCTTCGCCGATGATGAAGGAGGAGAAGTCCAGGTCGTTGACGCCGGCCGCTGAGGGCGCCAAGGTGGAAGAGGCCAAGCCCGTCGAGCAGCCCGCAGCCTGATGTGGCGGAACCGCAGAACCAGCTGACGATCACCGGGAGCATCATCGAGTTGGCGCGGCTGCGCCATACCCCGGCAGGCGTGCCGGTACTGAACTTCAGGATTGCCCACGCCTCTGAACAGATCGAAGCCGGACTGCCGCGCAAGGCCGAATGCGAATTGCAGGCCGTGGCGCTGGGGCAGACAGCACTGCTGCTGCGGGGCGCCAAACCAGGCGACGATGTCAAGCTGAGCGGATTCCTCGCGGCGAAAAGTACAAAGTCGATGCAGCCGGTGCTGCATGTGGAACGAATCGAATTTACGGAAGGAATGAATCATGGCGTTTAAACCGAGAAATGCGAAGGACGCGAAGAAGCGCAAGGACGACAAGGGGTCGCGCGGCATGTTCAAGCGGCGCAAGTTCTGCCGCTTCACCGCCGAGAAGATTGCGGAGATCGACTACAAGGACGTCGAGATCCTGAAGGACTTCATCACCGAGAACGGCAAGATCATGCCGGCGCGCATCACCGGAACCAAGACCGGCTACCAGCGCCAGCTGTCGACCGCCATCAAGCGCGCGCGCTTCCTGGCACTGATGCCCTACACCGACCTGCACTGAGAGAGGAAACGACCATGCAAGTGATTCTGATGGAAAAGGTGGTCAACCTCGGCAACTTGGGCGACGTCGTCAAGGTGCGCGACGGCTATGCGCGCAACTTCCTCATCCCGCAGGGCAAGGCCAAGCGGGTCACGCCGGAGAACCTGGCCGAGTTCGAGAAGCGACGCGCCGAACTGGAACGCCAGCAGGCCGAGAAGCTGTCCGCTGCGCAGGGGCAGGCTGCCAAGCTGGAAGGCATCATGGTGCAGATTACCCGCAAGGCGGGCGTGGACGGCCGTCTCTTCGGCTCTGTCACCAACTTCGACATCGCCGAGGCGTTGAAGGCGCTGGGCCATGAGGTCGAGAAGTCCGATATCCGCATGCCGCAGGGGCCGCTCAAGATGATCGGCGACACCCAGCTGCAGATTGCCCTGCACAGCGACGTGCTGGTCAATATCACCGTGTCCGTGCTGGGCGAGCACTAAGCTGGCGCCACGCCGAATCCGCACCATGGAAAAGGGCCGCTGAATAGCGGCCCTTTTTCGTTGCCCCGCCCGGGTCGGGAAATCCTGGCGGAGAGAGAGGGATTCGAACCCTCGATACGTTTTACCGTATACACACTTTCCAGGCGTGCGCCTTCGACCACTCGGCCATCTCTCCGGAAGGGGCGCATTCTAGCAGAAAGGACCCCGTGGTGCGATGCAGCATCGCCTGCCCGATGCCCTGATAATCCAGATAAAGGAAAAACTTCACCCTTCATTTGATTTGGCCTATAGTTCGATCAAGCGCATATATGCAATAAGCAACACAATGTGTGCGCCCCGCGGCCGGATTCAGCCGGCCCGACGCAGCGTCCAACCCGCGGTAAAAAACTGAGGAGGCGTCATGCAGAAGTCGTTGCACATCGATCCCAACAAGTGCACCGGCTGTCTCCAGTGCGAGATGGCTTGTTCCTACGAGAACTACGGTGCCTTCAACATTTCCAAGTCGCGCATCAAGGTCTTCAACTTCGAGTCCGCAGGGCGCAAGGTGCCGTATACCTGCACCCAGTGCGCGGAAGCATGGTGCCTGCATGCTTGCCCGGTGGATGCGATCAGGGTGGATGCGGCCACCGGCGCCAAGGTGGTGCACGAGAATGCCTGCGTCGGCTGCAAGGTGTGCACCATCGCCTGCCCCTTCGGCACCATCAATTACGTGGCCGACTCCGGCAAAGTGCAGAAGTGCGACCTGTGTGGCGGCCAGCCGGCTTGCGCCGAAGCCTGCCCGACCGGCGCTATCACCTTCGTCGAGTCCGACTGGACCGGCCTCGGCAAGATGCGCCAGTGGGCCGAGAAGACCGATACTCAACCGCGCGCCTGAGAGGAGAGACAATCATGGCATGGGCCAAGAAAATCCTGCGGGTGAACCTGACCAAAGGCACCTGCGCATCCGAGCCGCTCAACATGGAGTGGGCGCAACAGTATCTGGGCCAGCGCGGGCTGGCGACAAAGTACCTGGTGGCCGAGACTGACCCAAAGGTCGATCCGCTCTCCCCGGAGAACAAGCTGATCATGACCACCGGGCCGCTCACCGGCACCATGGCCTCCACCGGCGGACGCTACTCCGTCGTCACCAAGGGGCCGCTCACCGGCGCGATCGCCTGCTCCAATTCGGGCGGCTATTTCGGCGCCGAACTGAAGATGGCCGGTTGGGACATGATCATCTTCGAGGGCAAATCGCCGAAACCCGTCTATCTCTGGCTGGAGAACGACAAGGCCGAACTGCGCGACGCCACCCATCTGTGGGGCAAGACTACTTGGGACGTTGAGGAGGAGATCAAGAAAGCTCATCAGGACCCGCAGATCCGCATCGCCTCGATCGGGCGAGCCGGCGAGAACGGGGTCCTCTACGCCTGCGTGGTGAACGACCTGCATCGTGCCGCCGGCCGTTCCGGCGTCGGCGCCGTGATGGGTTCGAAGAACCTCAAGGCGGTTGCCGTGCGCGGCACCGTGGGCGTTTCCGGCATCAAGGACTTCAAGGCTTTCCTGAAGGCGACCACGGCGGCCAAGAAGGTGCTGGCCGACAACGCCGTCACCGGCCAGGGCCTTCCCAAGTTCGGCACCCAGGTGCTGATGAACGTGATCAACGAGGTCGGCGCCCTGCCGACGCGCAACGCCCAGGATGTACAGTTCGAAGGCGCGCGCAACATTTCCGCCGAGGCCATGCACGAGAAGCGGCCCACGGACGGCAAGGCCAACCTGATCACCAACGCCGCCTGCTTCGGCTGCACCATTGCTTGCGGCCGCGTCTCGCAGGTGGACAAGAACCATTGGAGCGTCGTGAATAGTCCCAAGTACTGGGGTGCCACCGGCGGCCTCGAGTACGAGAACGCCTGGTCCCTGGGCGCCGCCAACGGCGTGGATGATCTCGACGCCCTGACGGTGGCCAACATGATCTGCAACGAAGACGGCATGGACCCGATCACCTTCGGCGCCACCATCGGCGCGGTCATGGAGATGTACCAGATGGGTGTGCTGAAGAAGGAACAGATCGGTGTCGAAGCGCCGTTCGGTTCCGCCCAGGCATTGCTCGAGCTGGCGCACATGACGGCGGAAGGGCGCGGCTTCGGCAAGGAGATCGGCCTCGGCTCGAAGCGCCTGTGCGAGAAGTACGGCAAGCCGGAACTCTCGATGACCGTCAAGGGGCAGGAATTTCCTGCCTACGATCCGCGCGGCATCCAGGGCATGGGCCTGACCTACGCCACCTCCAACCGCGGCGCCTGCCACCTGCGCAGCTACACCGTCGCATCGGAGATACTCGGCGTGCCGGTCAAGACCGACCCGCTCGTCACCGACGGCAAGGCCGATCTGGTGAAGGCCTTCCAGGACGCGACGGCGGCCTTCGATTCCTCCGGCACCTGCATCTTCACCACCTTCGCGTGGACGCTGGCCGACCTGGCGCCGCAGCTCGACGCCGCCTGCGAGGGCGGCTGGACGCTGGAGCGCCTGGCCGAGGTGGGCGAGCGCATCTGGAACATGGAGCGCCAGTACAATCTCGCTGCCGGCCTCACCGCCAAGGACGACGACCTGCCCAAGCGCCTGAAGACCGAGCCGGCGAAGAGCGGCCCGGCCAAGGGGTTGGTCTCCGGCATCGACAAGATGATTCCGGAGTACTACAAGGTGCGCGGCTGGTCGACGGACGGCGTGCCGACCAAGGAGACCGCCAAGCGGCTGGGGCTGTAGCCTTCAACCTCCATCGCCAAGGCGGCCGATAGTATCGGCGCCTTGGCGTTTTTGTCTGAGGTGAGTCATGAAACATGTGATTATCGGAAACGGTCCGGCCGGCGTGGTGGCGGCGGAGGCCTTGCGCAAGGCCGATCCCAAGGCGGATATCACTCTGGTCGGCGACGAGCCCGAGCCGCCCTATTCGCGCATGGCGATTCCCTACTTCCTTATCGGCAACATCGGCGAGGAGGGCGTCCACCTGCGCAAGGTCAAGGGCCATTTCGACGGGCTCGGCATAACACTGCAGACCGGCCGTGCCGCGAGCATCGACGCCAAGGCGCGCAAGGTCAAGCTGGCCGACGGCAAGAGTCTTGAATTCGATCGCCTGCTGATTGCCACCGGCTCGCATCCGATCAGGCCGCCCATCACCGGCATCGATGCACCCAACGTGCATACCTGCTGGACGCTCGAGGATGCCCGCGCCATCGTCAAGCTGGCCAAGTCCGGCGCGCGCGTGTTGCAGATCGGCGCCGGCTTCATCGGCTGCATCATCATGGAAGCGCTGGCCGCGCGCGGCACGCAGCTCACCGTGGTCGAGATGGGCGACCGCATGGTGCCGCGCATGATGACGGAGAAGGCCGGCAACATGATCCGCCGCTGGTGCGAGTCCAAGGGCGTGCGCGTGTACACCGGCGCCGGCGTCGAGTCGCTGCGCGCCGGAGGCAAGGCCGGCGAACTGATCGCCAAGCTGAGCAACGGCCAGGAGGTCGCCGCCGACCTCGTCATCTGCGCCGCCGGGGTGGCGCCCAACATCGACTTCCTCAAGGGCAGCGGCATCGCCGCAGAACGCGGCATCCGTGTCGACAACGCGATGCAGACCAGCGTGCCGGGCATATACGCCGCGGGCGACGTCACCGAAGCGGCCGATTTCCACAGCGGCAAGCCGGTGCTCAACGCCATCCAGCCGAATGCCGCCGACCAGGCGCGTATCGCCGCCATCAACATGGCGGGCGGGCAGGCGGCGCTACCGGGCAGCCTGGCCATCAACGTGCTCGACACGCTTGGCCTGATCTCGGCCTCCTTCGGCCAGTGGTGGGGCGAGCAGGGCGGCGAGTCGGTGGAACAGGCAGACGAGAAGAACTACAAGTACATCAGCCTGCAATTCAAGGAAGACGTGCTGATCGGCGCCACCAGCATCGGCCTGACCGACCATGTCGGCGTGCTGCGGGGACTGACTATGGGCCGGGTGCGCCTCGGCGAGTGGAAAGAGAGGCTGCTGGCCGACCCGACGCGCGTCATGGAGGCCTATCTCGCCTGCGCCCAAGGCAGTGAGACGCGCTATCTGGGGACGCGACCTATCTGATGCGCGTCACCTTCAAGCTCTACGCCATGCTGTCCGACTACCTGCCGGACGAGGCGCGCAAGACGAACTCATTGACGCTCGATGTGCCGCCCGGCCGCACGGTCGGGCAGGTGATCGACGGATTCAACCTGCCGCCGAAGCTGGTGCACCTCGTCCTGGTCAACGGCAACTACATCCAGCCGGCCGAACGGGCCGGGCGGGCGCTGGCCGAAGGCGACGTGCTGGCCATCTGGCCGCCGATCGCCGGTGGCTGACTTTGTCGTAGCGCGCGATTGCGAGATGACCATCACGCGGGAGGAGTTCCTCCGCCTGCTGCCGGCTGCCGTAGGCGGTGTGCCCTTCGCATCCTTCGGCAGCGTATTTGGCCACGAAGACGGCAGGCGCGGTTGGCGCATCACGCTGACGCCGCTGCCGGATCTCACGCATGGCCTGATCCGCCTCGAGCGTCAGCGCGTGGCATTTGCCTTCCGTGGTTACCCGGCCGACGAAATCGCCGCCTTTTTCCGGCGCTTCGACCTGTATTTCGCCCGGGGCGGCGGTTGAATTGAGTTAGAATGCCGTGCGGCGGGTCTCCCCGCATTGCAGGGTGGTCAACCTGGTCAGGTCCGGAAGGAAGCAGCCACAGCCATTATCTGCAAGTGCCGGGGGTCAGGCTCGCCGCCCTTCCTTCCAATCCGCCCCCGCCCCTCTGATAAAATCCGGCCATGAGCTATCAGGTCCTCGCGCGCAAGTGGCGCCCCCGTTCCTTCGCCACCCTGGTCGGCCAGGAGCACGTCGTGCGCGCATTGACGCATGCGCTGGATCAGCAGCGCCTGCACCATGCCTACCTCTTCACCGGTACGCGCGGCGTCGGCAAGACGACCATCGCGCGCATCCTCGCCAAGGCGCTCAACTGCGAGACCGGCATCACCTCGGCGCCCTGCGGCACCTGCAGTTCATGCCAGGAGATCGATGCCGGCCGCTTCGTGGACCTCATCGAGGTGGACGCCGCGACCAACACCAAGGTCGACGAGATGCGCCAGCTCCTCGAGAACGCCACCTATGCCCCGACGCGCGGCCGCTACAAGGTGTACGTCATCGACGAAGTGCACATGCTGTCCACATCGGCCTTCAATGCCATGCTGAAGACGCTGGAAGAGCCGCCCGAGCACATCAAGTTCATCCTCGCCACCACCGACCCGCAGAAGATCCCGGTGACCGTGCTTTCGCGCTGCCTGCAGTTCAACCTCAAGCAGATGCCGCAGGGCCACATCGTCGAGCACCTGTCGCGCATCCTCGAGGCCGAGCAGGTGCCCTGCGAGCCGGCCGCCCTGCGCCACATTGCCAAAGGCGCGGCGGGCAGCATGCGCGACGCGCTCTCTCTTCTCGACCAGGCCATCGCCCATGGCGCCGGCCGCATCGAGGAGACCGGCGTGCGCGACATGCTCGGCACGGTGGGCGAGGAGCATCTTTTTGCACTGCTCGATGCGCTGGCCGCGCGCGACGTGCACGCCATGCTGGCGGTCGCCGCCGAGATGGACGCACGCAGCCTGTCCTTCGATTCGGCCCTGCAGGAACTGGCCACCCAGCTGCACCGCATCGCCCTCGTGCAGTTCGCCCCCGAGGCCATCGTGGACGAGGCCGAGCGCGCGCGCCTGGCCGGCTACGCCAGCCGCCTCGACGCCGAATTCCTGCAGCTCTGCTACCAGATCGCCATCAACGGCCGCAGCGACCTGTCGCTTGCCCCGGACGAATATTCCGGCTTCCTCATGACCCTGCTGCGCCTGGTCGCCTTCAATCCGGAGACGCCGCCGGCGCTTGGCGCCGGCACGCCTTCCGATCCGACCGCCCGCGCGCCGGCGCCGAAAGCCGCGCCGGCCCTGGCACCGGCAGCGGCTCCGGCACCGGCTCCCGCACCGCAAACCCCGTCCCCGACTGCAGCGAAAACCGCAGCGCCGGCGGCCGTCGGTGACTGGCACGGCATGCTGGAGGGCCTCAAGCTCGGCGGCATGGTGCGCGAGCTGGCCCACCATTGCGAACTGGCCGAGCAGGGCGAGGGGACGATCAAGCTGCGCCTGAATCCGGCGCACAAGTCGCTGCTCATGAACAAGGCGCCGCAGGAGAAGCTGCAGGCCGCCCTGGCGACCCACCTCGGCCGGCCGGTCAGGCTGGCCATCGAGATCGGCGACCTCAACGGCGAGACGCCGGCGCAGCGTGCCGAGAGCGCGCGCACCGAGAAGCAGAACCGCGCCATCGAATCGCTCGAGCAGGACGCCTTCGTGCGCGACATGATCGAGACCTTCGACGCCACCATCAACGAACAATCCATCAAGCCCCTGAACTGAACGCAAGCGGAGAACCGAACATGATGAAAGGCGGAATCGCCGGCCTGATGAAGCAGGCCCAGCAGATGCAGGAAAACATGAAGAAGGCGCAGGAGCAGCTGGCGAGCATCGAGGTCGAGGGCCAGTCCGGCGCCGGCCTGGTGAAGGTGGTGATGACCTGCAAGCACGACGTGCGCCGCGTCAGCATCGACCCTTCGCTGCTCGCCGACGACAAGGAGATGCTGGAGGACCTCGTCGCGGCTGCGGTGAACGACGCCGTGCGCCGCGTCGAGGCCACGGTGCAAGAGAAGATGAGCGGCTTCACTGCCGGCCTCAATCTGCCGCCGGGGATGAAGCTTCCGTTCTGATGTCCCTGCCGTCCGCTCTGGAGGAACTGGTCGAGGCACTCCGCTGTCTCCCCGGCGTCGGGCCCAAGTCGGCGCAGCGCATGGCCTACCACCTGCTGCAGCGCGACCAGAAGGGCGCCCGGCGTCTTGCCGCTGCGCTCGAGCACGCCGTGGCGGTGCTGCGCCACTGCAGCCGCTGCAACGCCTTCAGCGAGGACGAAGTCTGCGAGCGCTGCGCCTCGCCTCGCCGCGACGCTTCCCTGCTGTGCGTCGTCGAAATGCCGGCTGACCTCAACATGATGGAGCAGACCCATGCCTTCCAGGGCCTGTACTACGTCCTCATGGGCCATCTCTCGCCGCTCGACGGCATCGGGCCGAAGGAACTGCACCTCGAGCGCCTCCTCGCGCGCGCCGGCGACGGCACGGTGAAGGAGGTCATCCTCGCCACCAACTTCACCAACGAGGGCGAAGCCACCGCCCACTACCTCGGCGAGATGCTGCGGGCGCGCAACCTGAAGGTTTCCCGCATTGCCCGGGGCCTGCCGGTGGGCGGCGAAATCGAGCATACCGACGCCGGTACCATCGCCCAGGCCCTGATCGAGCGCCGCCCCCTCTGATTCCCCCGGTTTTCCGTGCAAGCCTTTGCCAGGCCTGCGTTTTTTTGGCGTTGGTGCGACAGGGTCCTGGCAGGGTGCCGCCAACCTCCAGGGATCGGCCGGAAACCCAGCATTGGCGCGGCATTCCGCGGTTTTGCTTCCAATCCCCATTGATTCTTCTGTATAATCCTGCGTTTCCTAGGTTCGGCGTAACGCTCGCCTGTGGCGAACATTAGCTTGTACTGATATTTGATTTTGGATTCGCATTCTTCTTCAGGACATCGTGGCCATGAGCAGTGAGAAGAAACCAGATTGCGGCAGGCGAAACCTGGTTTTCGCGACCGCAGCCGTGGGTGGCGTCGCAACCGTCGCCACGGCAGTGCCATTCCTGGCCAGCATGGCGCCCTCGGAACGCGCCAAGGCGGCCGGCGCCCCGGTCGAGGCCGATATCAGCAAGCTGGCTCCTGGCGAAATGATGCGTGTCGAGTGGCGCGGCAAGCCCGTATGGATCATCCATCGCACCAAGGAAATGCTTGAAGCGCTCGGCAAAATTGCCGACAGGGTGAGCGATGCGGTGTCCAAGCGGCCGATGCAGCCGGAGTACGCCAGGAACGAAGCACGTTCGATCAAGCCGGAGTACCTGGTCGTCGTCGGCATCTGCACCCACCTCGGCTGCTCGCCGACCGACAAGTTCAAGACCGGCGCGGAATCCGGCATCAATGCCGAGTGGCCGGGCGGCTTCATCTGCCCCTGCCATGGTTCGCTCTTCGATCTCGCCGGCCGCGTCTACAAGAACATGCCGGCCCCGGACAACCTGGAAGTGCCGCCGCACTACTACCTGTCCGATACGCGCATCCTGATCGGCGAAGACAAGAAAGCGTAAAAGGGGCGCACGACATGGCAAGCACGAACTTCGAGAAATACAAGTCGGACGGCTCCCTTGCAGGCAATGTCCTCGAGTGGGTCGACGCCCGCTTCCCCCTGACGGCGAACTGGAAGGGCCACCTCTCCGAGTACTACGCGCCGAAGAATTTCAACTTCTGGTACTTCTTCGGCTCGCTCGCCTTGCTGGTGCTGGTGATGCAGATCGTCACCGGCATCTTCCTGGTGATGCACTACAAGCCGGACGCCTCGCTCAACGCCGCCGGCGTGCCGGTGGCCTTCGCCAGCGTCGAGTACATCATGCGCGACGTGCCCTGGGGCTGGCTGATCCGCTACATGCACTCCACCGGCGCCTCGGCCTTCTTCGTCGTGGTCTACCTGCACATGTTCCGCGCCATGCTCTACGGCTCCTACCGCAAGCCGCGCGAACTGCTGTGGATCTTCGGCGTGCTGATCTATCTCTGCCTGATGGCGGAGGCCTTCGCCGGCTACCTGCTGCCCTGGGGCCAGATGTCCTACTGGGGCGCCCAGGTGATCCTCAACCTGTTCTCGGCCATCCCCTTCATCGGCAACGACCTGACGCTGTGGATCCGCGGCGACTACGTCATCGCCGACGCCACGCTGAACCGCATGTTCGCCTTCCACGTCATCGCCATCCCGCTGGCGCTGATCGGCCTGGTTGCCGCGCACATCCTGGCGCTGCACGAGGTCGGCTCGAACAACCCGGACGGCATCGAGATCAAGAAGAACAAGGACCCGAAAACCGGCATACCGCTCGACGGCATTCCCTTCCACCCGTACTACACGGTGAAGGACATCGTCGGCGTGGTGGTCTTCCTTGCCGTGTTCTCGATCATCGTCTTCTTCGCGCCGGAGCTGGGCGGCTACTTCCTGGAGTACAACAACTTCATCCCGGCCGATCCGCTGGTGACGCCGCCGCACATCGCGCCGGTGTGGTACTTCACGCCGTTCTACTCGATCCTGCGCGCCAACACGGTGAATTTCTTCTGGATCGACGCCAAGCTGTGGGGCGTGATCTTCATGGGCCTCGGCGTGATGATCCTGTTCTTCCTGCCCTGGCTGGACCGCAGCCCGGCGAAGTCGATCCGCTACCGCGGCCCGATCTACAAGACCGCGCTGGCCGTGTTCATCGTCGCCTTCTTCATCCTCGGCTACCTGGGCATGCAGGCGCCGACGCCGGTCTACACGATCATTTCGCAGGTCTGCACGGTCATCTACTTCCTGTTCTTCCTGCTCATGCCCTGGTACACCCGCATCGACAAATGCAAGCCGGAGCCGGAAAGGGTGACCCAATGAGAACCGCCATGTACAGGAAAATACTCATTGCACTGCTCTTCGCGCCGCTTGCTGCGCTGGCCGCCGGCGGCAGCCTCAAGCTCGACCGCGCGCCCGATCGCTCGACCGACCCGGCCGCCCTGCAGAACGGCGCCAAGCTGTTCGTGAACAACTGCCTGAACTGCCACGGCGCCAGCTACGTCCGCTACAACCGCCTCCAGGACATCGGCCTCACCGAGCAGCAGATCAAGGACAACCTGATGTTCACCGCCGAGAAGATCGGCGAGCCGATGGGTATCTCGATGTCGCGCAAGGACGCCAAGGAATTCTTCGGCGCCTGGCCGCCCGACCTCTCGCTGATCGCCCGCGCGCGCGCCTCCGGCGACGGCAGCGGCGCCGACTGGCTGTACACCTACCTGCGCGGCTTCTACCGCGACGAGGCGCGGCCGACCGGCTGGAACAACATCGCCTTCGAGAGCGTCGGCATGCCCCACGTCCTGTGGGAGCTGCAGGGCGAGCAGGTGATGGGCGCCGACCACAAGCTGACCCTGGCCAAGCCCGGCAAGCTCTCGCCCAAGGAGTATGACGACGCCGTCGGCGACCTCGTCGCCTTCATGGTCTGGATGGCCGAGCCGCAGGCGCAGTTCCGCAAGCAGCTCGGCGTTGCCGTGCTGATCTTCCTCGGCGTGTTCTTCGTCGTCGCCTACGCGATGAAGCGTACGTTCTGGAAAGACATCCACTAACCTACTGCAAGGACAGCCATGCAGTTTCTCGGCCATCGTGATTTCAACGCACCGCGCGTCCGCCGCGTGGTGCGCGATGCCGACTATTCCTGGAGCGGGAATACCATGATGACTTTGTACTCGGGTACCACCTGCCCGTTCAGCCACCGCTGCCGGATCGTCCTCTACGAGAAGGGAATGGACTTCCAGGTGATCGACGTCGATCTGTTCAACAAGCCGGAGGACATCGCCGTCATCAACCCGTACAACCGCGTCCCGGTGCTGGTCGACCGCGATCTGGTCCTCTACGAAGCCAACATCATCAACGAGTACATCGACGAGCGCTTCCCGCATCCGCAGCTGATGCCGCCCGACCCGATCATGCGCGCCCGCGCCCGCCAATTGCTGTTCACCTTTGAGCAAGAGCTTTTCACCCACATCGAGGCGCTGGAAAAGAACCTGAAGGCCGCCGAGAAGGCGCGCCTGCACGTGCGCGACCGCCTCACCGAGCTGGCGCCGGTGTTCAACAAGCAGAAGTTCATGCTGGGCGAGGAATTCTCCATGCTCGACGTGGCCATCGCGCCGCTGCTCTGGCGCCTCGACCACTACGGCATCGAGCTGCCCAAGACCGCCGTGCCGCTCATGAAGTACGCCGAAAGGATCTTCAGCCGGCAGGGCTTCATCGACGCGCTGACCCCCTCCGAAAAAGTCATGCGGCGATAGCGGGACCGGCGCGTCCCGGCGGCGCGCTTCCCGCAGTTTTCATGTCCTCCGTCGTTTCCACCAAGCCCTACCTCCTGCGCGCCCTCTACGAGTGGTGCGTGGACCAGGGTTTCACGCCCTACGTCTCCGTCCAGGTCGACGCGCAGACCCTGGTGCCGCGCCAGTACGTGCGTGACGGCCAGATCGTGCTCAACCTCGGCGCCGATGCCGTGCAGAACCTGCACATGGGCAACGACCTCATCACCTGCCAGGCCCGCTTCGGCGGCGTCGCGCAGTCGCTCTCCATCCCCGTCGGCAACGTCGCCGCCATCTACGCCCGCGAGAACGGGCAGGGCATGGCCTTCGAGGTCGGCGAGCCGGCCGACGAACCGGTGTCGGCGGAAGAGGGCGCCCCCGAAGCACCCGAACCCCCGCCCACCGACACCCCGCCCCGCCCGCACCTGACCCGCGTCAAGTAAGCCGGCCGAAGCGCCCGCCTCCGTCGTCCGACCTGCCCGCAGGCCGCAAGAAAATAAAACATAAACATTGTGTTATGTGACACCTAATATCACCATAGTGATACTTAATACTTTTAATGTCTCATAAAAACAATACGATACTAGTATCCATGAGCGTTCCCGTAAATCGTGTCGTTATGAATTCGTGAAATATTTCACGAATTTCGATAATGAAATCGTGCTCTAATGGCGCATTCATTCGACATGCAGACCGGCAATAGCCGGCGATCGAGGGGGAGGTCGGGTGTCAACCGCGGCTTGTTTGGAGGAGAGGGACTTGCTGTGGCTTCTGGGCAGCCTTTGCCAGATCGGCCGCGTGCCCTTCGATCCCGCCCTCATTTCCCAAGAATATCCCCCGCCCCTCACCACCGTCACACTGCATGAAGCGGCCCGCGCGCTGGGCTTCCGCACCGGGGAGCACCACGCCGACGCCGCCGTCCTGCCGGGGCTGACTTTTGGCTCCGGCGTAACGCCCGCTTCGCGGGCATTAGCCTGCACCGAAACGCAGGGGCGTTTTCCCGCCATCGCCTTCCTGCATCCGGTGCCGCATGTCGCGCCGCGTGGAACTGGCGCGCCGACGCAACTGCATGTCGTGCGCGAGGGCGAACAGACGGAATTTCCGGAACCCCCATGCGCCCGTCCCGCGCTCATCCTGCGCGCCGATGCAAATCAGTTCCTCTTCATCAGCGCCGGCTCCGATCAACCCGAAACCCTTCCGCTCGCCGAGTTCGATCTCTATTTCGAACCGACCCTGATTCTCATCGCCCAGGACGCTTCCCTCTCTGCAGCGGGGAGAGGGACAGAGGTAGAGGGGGTAGGCGAGGTGCATGCCCCCGCCAAATTCGGCTTCCGCTGGTTCCTCCCCGAACTCCTCCGGCACAAGCGCATCTGGCGCGACGTGCTGCTCGCCAGCCTCTCCATCCAGCTGGTCGGTCTCGCCGTGCCGGTCTTCACGCAGGTCATCATTGACAAGGTGGTGGTGCACCAGACGCAGTCAACTCTCATCGTCATCGCCGTGGCGCTGGTCATGTTCATGCTATTCACTGCGGTCATGACCTGGCTGCGACAATACCTGGTGCTGCATACCGGCAACCGCATCGATGCCGTGCTGGGCAGCCAGGTCTTCCGCCACCTCCTGCGCCTGCCGCTGCCCTACTTCGAGAACCGCACGACCGGCGTGCTGGTGGCGCGCCTGCACGGCGTCGAGACCATCCGCGAGTTCGTTGCAGGCAGCGCGGTGAGCCTCGTCCTCGACTTTCCCTTCCTGCTGATCTTTATGGCCGTGATGTTCTGGTATTCCTGGCAACTCACGCTCATCTCCGTTGCGATACTCGCTGCCATCGGCCTGATCAGCTTTCTCGTTGCCCCCATCTTCCGCGACAGGCTCAACCGCCAGTTCCTCCTCGGCGCGAGGAATCAGTCCTTCCTCACCGAGTACGTTTCCGGCATCGCCACCGTCAAGTCGCTGCAGATGGAGCCGCACCTCGAGCGGAAGTATGGCGACTACCTTGCCGCCTATCTCGCCGCCGGCTTCACCACGCGACAGGTGAGCAATACCTACAACGTGCTCTCCAACGGTCTCGAACAGATCATGACGCTCGCAATCCTGGTCGTCGGTGCCCTGCTGGTGATGCGGAACGACGGCTTCACCGTCGGCATGCTGGTCGCCTTCCAGATGTTCGCTTCCCGCATGAGTCAGCCCATGCTGCGCATCGTCGGGCTCTGGCAGGAATTCCAGCAGGCCAACATCGCCGTGAAGCGCCTCGGCGATTTGATGGATGCTCCGGCCGAGCCGCATGCCTTGAGCCCCCGGCGCGAGGACGGCGGCAGCGGGCGCATCGATCTCGTGGGGTTGAGCTTCCGCTATTCCGAGCAGCACCCCTTCCTCTACCGCAACCTGAATCTCACGCTGAAACCAGGCCACCTCTCCGTGCTGATGGGCCCCTCCGGCTGCGGCAAGAGCACGCTGGCGAAACTCCTGCAGGGCTTCTATCTGCCGACGGAAGGCCAGATCTGCCTCGACGGCCGCGACATCCGCCACCTCGCCGCCAACGAGTTGCGCCAGACCTACGGCGTCGTGCCGCAGGAGACCGTGCTCTTCGCCGGCTCCCTCTACGACAACCTCGTCATGGCCCATCCGCATGCGGGCTTCGAGGACGTCATCGCTGCCTGCAAGCTCGCCGAGATCCACGACGTCATCGAAAAGCTTCCTCAGGGCTACCAGACCGAAATCGGCGAGCACGGCGTTGGCCTCTCCGGCGGACAGCGCCAGCGCCTTGCCATCGCCCGCGCGCTCCTCAAGCGCCCGAAAATCCTCATCTTCGACGAGGCGGTGTCCAGCCTCGACCAGCAGACCGCCGAGCATTTCGCCCAGACCATCAACCAGTTGAAGGGCAAGGTCACGATGTTGTTCATCACCCACCAGATTCCGAAGGGGTTGCAGGTGGATGAGGTGTTCAGCTTTGGCGCGAAGCCGGCGGGGGCACAGGCAATGAATGAGGAAATAGAAAGGGAATCGTGATGAATGCTGTAACCAAGGCGATGGTCATGCTGGCGCACGCCGACACGGAAGGCTGGGGCGGCGTGGGCAATGGCCCTATCTATGATTGTGCATGGGAAAGTCAGTCTGCGCGGCACGGCGGAAAACACGTCTCCAACGACTGCGTAAGGTGGATTGCATCATGAAAACCGGCACCGGGAGCAGAACTTCGCGGCGGCAACCCATCACACGATCCTCGACGATGCGCGGCATTGGCCTCGTCAAGGCAGTGCTCCTCATTCCCGCAGTGCTTCTTGCCATGCTGCTGCTGGCAGTCGGCTTCTTCGAGGGCAGGAAGGCGTATTGGGATTATCGGGTGCAAGAGATGTGTGTGAAGGATGGGGGTACGCGTATCCATGAGCATGAACTCTTAACTCGGCTGGAGGCACAGGAGAATGGTTTGCTGATAGGGGACATGCTTGTAATCCCACCGCGACCAGAGCCCCTGTTAAATAATGGTTACTACATCGACTATGAGTCTGTCTACCTGCGAACAGGAGCACCAAGCGTATTCCGCTCTCGATCTACTGTAGTGCGTGCAAGAGACAGGAAGGTCTTGGCAGAGATGATCAGCTATTCGCGCGTTGGGGGTGATTTCCCAACTTTTGCACACCCGTCAGCAATGAGTTGTAGTGAAGCTAACACTGCAATTACTCAATTCAGAACCACGATTCGCATCAAGGGGGAAATGAAATGACTGCCGTCAGTAGACTATTCAGCGATGCGGAACTTGCACTTGCTGCCTATGCAAATCTACTCCATGGGTCGTTGGCTGATCAGAGTGCAAGACTTGAGGCAGCCGGTTTCTCCTCCAAGCAAGCCGAAGAATTCGCCCGCATATTCCCAACCGTTGTCACCCAATTCAACGACACAGTAGCCGAAGGCGGGTTAGGCACCAGTTTTTCCGCGACGGTATTCAGGGACTCGGCGCACAATCTCACGTTGGCGATTCGCGGCACGGCGGAATTGATGGGGTCTCCCAACGATATTTGGCCCACTGACGCAACCATTGCTGCATCCGGCGTTGGATACGACCAGGTGGTGGCCATGTGGAACTGGTGGCAGCGTGCAAGCAACGTGGCTGGCGTATCCGTCACGCAATACCGACTGGTCACCACCCCGGCAGATATCAGTCACGCGACCTGGATTGCGCACGCCGGGGCAGGAAATACCGGACTGTGGCTCGAATGGTATACCGGCACCGCCAACGGCACGCTAAGGAACGCTCTTGCCAGCGATGCCGACCAGAGGCTCGCTCTTACCGGCCACAGCCTGGGCGGACATCTGGCGATGGCCTTCGGCACTCTCTTTCCGAGCGCATCCAGTCAGATCACCGTCTTTAACGCACCGGGCTTCCTGGACGACGCCGACAACCGCACCTTCTTCGCCTTGCTCGGTGGGGCCATTCCCGCCGGGGCCGATACCACCAACGTCATCGCCGACGAAGCCAACGTGGGGCTGGTTCCCTGGAGCGGAATCGCCGGCCTGCACAGCCGGCCCGGCACCGCCATCGACATCCCAATTGAAAATCAGTGGCAAGGCGACGAACCTGGTAGCGGCCGTCCTAGTGCGCGCAATCACTCCCAGCAAATCCTCACTGACGCTCTGGCCGTCTACGCCACGCTGGCCAAGCTCGACCCGAACCTGAGCACGACGACATTCAAACCGATCCTACAGGCAGCGGTTGCGGGCACTTCCGCCAGCCTGGAGCGAATCGCAGACGCACTTGAAAAACTCTTCGGCATCAACTCAACTCCATTAGCCTTTGGCAACGCTCAGCGCGATGCCCTCTACCGGGCGCTTTATGGCCTGCAAGACAATACGCTGTTCCAAGCGAGCCAAGGCAGAGTTCGAATTGAAACCCTCACGACCCTCACCGCTGCCGAGTTGCAGGCAGCGGCGGCCAATCCCGACGCTTTTGCCACCC
>PQAF01000044.1 GCA_003105015.1 Rhodocyclales bacterium
CCCCACGTGCGCCAGTCCGGCAAGAACTCCGCCGACATCCGCATGGTGGTGGACGCCCTCGACCTCTGCTACACCAAGTCGCACGTCGACGCCTTCGTCATCATCAGCGGCGACTCCGACTTCTCGCCGCTGGTCTCCAAGCTGCGCGAGAACAACAAGCTGGTGATCGGCGTCGGCGTGAAGAAGTCGACCTCAGACCTCCTCATGGCCAACTGCGACGAGTTCATCTACTACGACGACCTGGTGCGCGAAGAGGAAACCAAGAAGCGCACCGCGAAGAAGCGCACCGCCAGGCCGGCCGCCGCGAAAGGCGCGCAGAAGACTGAGAGCAAGGCGCCGGCCGAGGAGGAAGACCGCAAGCAGGAGGCGCTCGACCTCGCCCTGGAAACCGTCGAGGCGCTGGTCGCCGAGCGCGGCGCCGGCGAGCCGATCTGGGGCTCGATGGTCAAGCAGGCCCTGAAGCGCCGCAAGCCCGGCTTCAGCGAATCCTATTACGGCTTCAAGTCCTTCAGCGACCTGCTCGAGGAAGCGCAATCACGGCGGCTGCTGGAGTTGCAGCGGGACGAGAAGTCGGGCGGGTACATCGTGCGTGTGGGCTAAACATCGGCGCCACATACTTGTACGACGAAATGGAGATTGGTTTCCCGGTCGAAACCAATCCACGAAATCAATTTTACTCCGGTACCTTGGGCTCACAACACCAGCCCATTCTCGCCCTGCTCGCCGTGATGCGGGGACTGACTTTTGCGGAGGCGCAAGCATGTTCAAGAATCAATCTGAGCCTGGATGGTTTTTTCTATTTTCTTTCTCACCAAGCATTGCGAAGTGAATCACGCTACCAAAGGCGGCTATCAGCATCCCTATTACTGCAACCGCGAACCCTAGCTTGAACAAAGCCCCTCCACTGCCGCCATCACCAGTGGCAGGGTCAAGAAACGCAAGAGCCACTCCCGCGCAACCGATCACGACGCCGATCAAGGCAATCCTAAATCCCTGGCTACGCGTCTTGTCTTTTTCTATCTGGCTCATCAGCAATCGAGTATTAAGGAACTAAAGGAGCCGCGCTCGTTTTATTTTCCCACCGACCCGCACCCATCGATTCCATTTCACGAAAAAGTCAGTCCCCGCAACACGGCGCCTGGATAACGGGTCAGCTCAGACCACCTTGCACTGCAGCGCTACTGAAACTTCACGATCCGCATCTTTAGTCGCCGGGCGTTTGCCGCCAGCGTCGCATCGAGGGTAGCGATCGCCTTCGTCCCCGTTTCCAGCGCGACGGCAAGGTGCAGCGCATCGCCGGCGCGCAGGCCGTGCGCCTGTTGTCGCGCCAGCCTCGCCCCCTCCCGGAAGGCCTCCCGGCTTACCGCAACCAGCCGCAGGCCCGATTCGCAGAACGCCTCGAAGCCGCGCCACGCGGCGCGCGCGTCCTTGGCCGAGAGGGCCCCGGATCGCTCCTTGAGCGAAAGCGCGCTGGCGAACTCGGTGACGATCCAGTCGGAAGACAACAGCGGATCGGCGCAGCGCTCGAACCACGCATCGACAGCCGCGCTGGCCGGCTCGCGCACGAACAGCGGAACGGCGGCGCTCGTGTCAAAGTAGATCATCAGTAGCGCGCCTCCCTGCGCATCTTCTCCACCACCGCTTCGGTTTCCGACATGGCTGCGCGCAACTTGCGCGTCTTGGCGAGAAATGCGGCCTTGTCGAAGGGTCTGGCCGGGACCAAGGTGATCTCGCCGCTCGGCGCCACTTCGGCCTCCACGCTATCCCCCTCGCGCAGCCCGGCCTTGCGGACGCATTCGTTGGGCAGCCGCACCGCCAGGCTGTTGCCCCATTTCGCCACCTGCAATCGCACATTCATGATTCGGGCCCTATGTATATCCATGTATATCCATCATAGCACAACTTACAGCCCCGGGTCGCTCCCCTCCTCCCCCGCCAGCGCCGACTGCACCATCCTGCGCGTCAGGTGCGGCGCAAACAGTTCGATGAAGGTATAGGCGTAGCCGCGCAGCCAGGCGTTCTTGCGGATGCCGATGCGCGTGGTAGCGGACTCGAACAGGTGGGCGGCGTCCACCGCGCGCAGCCCCTTGTCCGCCGCCGGATCGTAGGCCATGTAGGCAACGATGCCGATGCCGAGTCCCAATGCCACGTAGGTCTTGATGATGTCGGCGTCGATGGCCGTCAGCGCCACGTGCGGCGTCAGGCCGCGCGCGGCGAAGGCCTTGTTGATCTGGCTGCGGCCGGTGAAGGCGAAATCGTAGGTGACGATCGGGTACTTCGCGATCGCCTCCAGGGTCAGCGGCTTCGCCTTGAGGATGGGATGGTCCGGCCGGGCGATGACGCAGCGGTTCCACTGGTAGCAGGGCAGCATCACCAGCTCGTCCTGATCGGCAATGGCCTCGGTGGCGATGGCGAGGTCCGCCTCGCCGGCCAGCACCATGTCGCACACCTGGCTCGGGCTGCCCTGGCGCAGGCTGACGCGCACGTTCGGATGCCGTTTCATGAACGCGCCGATGATCGGCGGCAGCACGTAGCGCGCCTGGGTGTGGGTGGTAGCGATGGTCAGGGTGCCGGCCTCCCCGGCGCCGAACTCCTGGCCGACGCTGCGCAGGTTGTCGAGGTCGCGCAGCAGGCGTTCGGCAATCTTCAGCACCTCGCGCCCCGGGTCGGTGACGGCGGTGAGGCGCCTGCCCTGGCGGACGAAGACATCGACGCCGAGTTCTTCCTCCAATAAACGGATCTGCTTCGACACCCCCGGCTGCGAAGTGTGCAGGGCGGCGGCGGCCTCGGAGACATTGAGCCCGCTGCGGGCGACCTCGAAGACATAGCGCAACTGCTGCAGATTCATGGAAACCCGTCCTATATAGCTATTGATTATTTAATACTAACATCAAAGTATTTTTCAATTCTATAGGCCGCCGATACCATGCGCCTCACCATGGATGCGGCCTACACACTTTCGGGATTCGTCGTCGGCGCCATCGTCGGCCTGACCGGCGTCGGCGGCGGCTCGCTGATGACGCCGCTGCTGGTGCTGCTGTTCGGCGTGCACCCGGCCACGGCGGTCGGCACCGACCTGCTTTACGCCGCTCTCACCAAGGCCGGCGGCACGGCGGTGCATGCCTCGCATCGCACAGTGGACTGGCGCGTCACCGGGCGGCTCGCCGCCGGCAGCCTGCCCGCCGCCGCGCTGACGCTGGCCGCGGTCTGGTACTTCGAGGTCGACCGCAGCCTCTTCTCGCAACTGATTTCCGGCTCGCTGGGCGTGGCGCTGTTGCTCACCGCCGCCGCCCTCGTCTTCAAGGCGCGCGTGCAGCGCTTCGCCCTCGACCATCTTTCCGACGCCTGGCACACGCGCCGCGTCGGCCCGGCCACCGTCGCCGTCGGCGCCCTGCTCGGCGTGCTGGTCTCGCTCTCCTCAGTCGGCGCCGGCGCGTTGGGCGTCACCGCCCTGCTGTTCCTCTACCCGACCCTGCCGGCGGTGCGCATCGTCGGCTCGGACCTCGCCCATGCCGTGCCGCTGACCCTGGTCGCCGGCCTCGGCCACTGGCTGCTCGGCAACATCGACTGGAGCCTGCTCGGCGCGCTGCTGCTCGGCTCCCTGCCCGGCATCTGGCTCGGCAGCCACTTCGCGGTGAAGGTGCCGGAGCGCTGGCTGCGCTCGGGGCTGGCCGCGCTGCTGGTCCTCATCGGCACGAAACTGGTTCTCTGAAAGGAAACGTCATGTCCCTGCTCAAATCCCTCTCCGACGCCGATGAAATCGCTCACTACGAGGAGGCGCTCGCCCGCTACCTCGACCTCGAGCTCGACGCCGAGCGCTTCACCGCGCTGCGCCTGCAGCAGGGCGTGTACGGCCAGCGCCAGGAGGGCGTGAACATGGTGCGCATCAAGCTGCCCGGCGGCCGCCTGAGCCCTTCGCGGCTGACGGCCATCGCCGAGGTCGCGGAGAAGCACGTGCCGCAGCAGGTGGCCCACATCACCACGCGGCAGGACATCCAGCTGCACCACGTGCCGCTGGCGGAGACCGGCGCCGTGCTGCGCCGCCTGGCGGAAGACGGCGTGACGACGCGCGAGGCTTGCGGCAACACCATCCGCAACATCACCTCCTGCCCGCTCGCCGGCGTCTGCCCGCGCGAGCACACCGATGTCACTGCGCATCTCGACGGCGCCGTGGCGCACTTCCTGCGCAACCCCCTCAATCAGCAGATGCCGCGCAAGTTCAAGATCAGCTTCTCCGGCTGCGAGGCCGATTGCGCCCAGGGCCTGATCCACGACCTCGGCATCGTCGCCAAGCGCCAGGGCGAGCGCGCCGGCTTCGCCGTGCTGGCCGGCGGCGGCCTCGGCCACAAGCCGCACGAGGCCATCACCGTCGCCGAGTTCATCGAGGAGCACGAGCTGCTGCCGGCGATGGAAGCAGTGGTCACCCTGCACAACAAATACTCCGACCGGACCAAGCGGGCCAAGTCGCGCATCAAGTTCCTGGTCGACCGCTTCGGCGAGGACGGCTTCGTCGCGCGCTTCAACGAGGAGTTCGCCCGCACCAAGGCGGCGCTGGCCGGCAAGCCGGCACCGCAGGGCGAATGGCGCGCCGCCACGCGCGGCCCGGTGCCCGGCCCCGGCGCGCCGCGTGTCTTCTTCGCACAGAAGCAGGCTGGCCTGCACGTGGTGCCCGTGTCCGCCCCGCTCGGCCAGCTCACGGCCGCGCAACTCGCCGGCCTCGCTGCGCTGCTCGGCGAGCTCGGCCTTGACGATGTACGCACGACGCAGGACCAGAACCTGATCGTGCTCAACGTGCCGGCCTCCAGCATCTCAACCCTCGTCGCGCGCCTGGCCGAACTCGGCCTGAAGACGCCGCAGGCCGGCGACAACGTCGTCGCCTGCCCCGGCGCCTCGACCTGCCGCCTCGGTATCACCACCTCGATGCACGTGGCGCCGAAGCTCTCCGGCGGCAAGCACGACCTGCGCATCCGCGTCTCCGGCTGCCACAACGGCTGCGCGCAGCCGGAATCCGGCGACATCGGCATCTACGGCGAGGGCAAGCGCCAGCACGGCAAGCTGATCCCGCACTACCAGATGTACTTTGGCGGCGACGGCACCAGCGCCTGCGGCGCCATCGCCCTGAAGGGGCCGTCGATTCCCGCGGCACGCATCGAGCAGGCCATCGCCCGCGTGCAGAAGGTCTACGACGAGGAGCACGTCGAGGGCGAGCGCTTCTTCGGCTGGGCGCAGCGCCAGGGCGCCGGGCGCTTCCAGTCCCTGCTCGCCGACCTGACCCAGGTCTCGCGCTTCGAACTGGCGAAGCTCGCGCGCGACCACGGCGATGCGGCGGACTTCCGCGTCGTTTCGCTCGGCGGCGGCGAATGCGCCTCGGCCACCGACGTCGCCATCGGCCGCGCCTTCTTCGATGCTGCCCACGAGCGCGGCTACCGCGAGGCCTTCGTGTTCCAACGAAAAATCGAGGATGCGGCGTCCTGCGCCGAAGCGCAGCTCAAGCTGGTCGGCGAGGGCCTGGCCGGCTTCCTCGGCGGAGCCAAATCGAAGGAGCTGGCCGACATCGCCGCCGTGCTGCAGGGACTGACTTTTGCGGAAAAACTGGGCGAACGGCTCGGCGGGATCGCCGCCGCGCTGGCTGGCCTCGCCGAAGCGGTCGAAGCCGAGGCGAAGCAGGTCTTCGCCGAGATCGACCGATGGATCGTCGACGCCGCCGCGCTGTGCCAGTCGCGCGACCCGCAGCTCGACCTGCGCGGCGCCCTGCCCGCGGTACTTGCCATCCGCAAAGCCGAACTGGCCGCCGCCTGAGAAAGGTAGTTATGCACCCCCACGCTCACATTCGTTCGCTGCCCCCCAAGGGGGCGTATGCCTCCCTTGGGGCGGCCCTGCTGGAGGCATAGCCATGAGCCTTGAAAGACTTCCGCAGCAGCGCATCGACGAGGCCGTCGCGCTGCTCAAGCGCATCGAGACCGAGTTCGCCCCGGCCGCCTTCGCCAACAGCCTCGGCGCCGAGGACATGGTGCTGACCGACCTGATCGCCCGCCACGCGCCCGGCATCGAGATGTTCACCCTCGACACCGGCCGCCTGCACGAGGAGACCTACCACCTGATGCAGAAGGTGGCCGACCGGTACGGCCGGCCGCTGCGCGTTTATTTTCCGCAGCCCGAGGCAGTGCAGCAGTACGCGACGGCGCACGGCGTGAACGGCTTCTACGAGAGCGTCGAACTGCGCAAGGCCTGCTGCCATGCCCGCAAGGTCGAGCCGCTCGGCCGGGCGCTGAAGGGCAAGGCGGCCTGGATCACCGGCCTGCGCCGCGAGCAGGCGGTGACCCGGCGCGACCTACCCGATCGCGAGTTCGACGCCGCCCACGGCATCGAGAAGTTCAACCCGCTCGCGGCTTGGAGCGAGGCGGAGGTGTGGGCCTACCTGCATGCCTACGGCGTGCCCACCAACGCGCTGCACGATCGCGGCTTCCCCAGCATCGGCTGTGCGCCGTGCACCCGCGCGCTGGCCGTCGGCGAGGATGTCCGCGCCGGCAGGTGGTGGTGGGAGGATCCCGCCACCAAGGAATGCGGGCTGCATCCGGCCAAGCGCGAGAAGGAGGCGGCATGAGGGACGTGCTGTTGAATGACCGTGCCTGCGCCGCCGCGCCTGCTCTCGACCACCTCGACTGGCTGGAAGCCGAGGCCATCCACATCCTGCGCGAGGTGGCCGGCCAGTGCGCCAATCCGGTGCTGCTCTTCTCCGGCGGCAAGGACTCGATCTGCCTGCTGCGCCTGGCGGAGAAGGCCTTCCGCCCGGGGAAATTCCCTTTCCCTCTGCTGCACGTCGACACCGGACACAACTACCCCGAGGTGACTGCCTTCCGCGACCGGCGCGCCGCCGAACTGGGCGAGCGCCTCATCGTGCGTTCGGTCGAGGACTCGATGGCGCGCGGCACGGTGGTGCTGAAGTCGCCCAATGAATCGCGCAACAAGCACCAGTCGGTGACCCTGCTGGAGGCCATCGCGGAGTTCGCCTTCGACGCCTGCATCGGCGGCGCGCGGCGCGACGAGGAGAAGGCCCGCGCCAAGGAGCGCGTCTTCTCCTTCCGCGACGATTTCGGCCAGTGGGACCCGAAGAACCAGCGGCCGGAGCTGTGGAACCTCTACAACGCCCGCATCCATCCCGGCGAGAACATCCGCGCCTTCCCGATTTCCAACTGGACCGAACTGGACGTCTGGCAGTACATCGCGCGGGAGCAGCTCGAACTGCCCTCGATCTACTTCGCCCACACGCGCCCCGTCGTGCGGAGGAGCGGCACCCTGGTGCCGGTGACTCCGCTCACGCCGCCGCGGGACGGCGAGGTGGTCGAAGATATCCCAGTGCGCTTCCGCACCGTCGGCGACATCACCTGCACGGCGCCGGTGGCTTCTTCCGCCGATACGGTCGAGAAAATCATCGCGGAAACCGCCGTCACCACCATCACCGAGCGCGGCGCCACGCGCCTGGACGACCAGTCGTCCGAGGCATCGATGGAGCAGCGCAAGAAGGAGGGCTACTTCTGATGTCCGCCCGCGAACCCCTGCCCGAAGTGCAACTCGAAGACAACGGACTGCTGCGCTTCCTCACCTGCGGCAGCGTCGACGACGGCAAGAGCACCCTGATCGGCCGGCTGCTCTACGACAGCAAGTCCATCCTCGCCGATGCGCTCGCCACGCTCGAGCGCACGTCGAAGAAGCGCGGCCTCGAGGCCGTCGACCTTTCGCTGCTCACCGACGGCCTGCAGGCCGAGCGCGAGCAGGGCATCACCATCGACGTCGCCTACCGCTACTTCTCCACCGGCGCGCGCAAGTACATCATCGCCGACGCGCCCGGCCACGAGCAGTACACGCGCAACATGGTCACGGCGGCCTCCACCGCCGACCTGGCGATCATTCTCGTCGACGCGCGCAAGGGCGTGCTGATGCAGACGCGGCGGCATTCCTACATCGCCCACCTCGTCGGCATCCCGCACCTGGTGGTGGCCGTCAACAAGATGGATCTGGTCGATTACTCGCAGGAATTCTTCGACCGCATCCGCCAGGATTACCTGCGCTTTGCCGTCACACTGGGCATCCGCGACGTGCGCTTCATCCCGATTTCCGCCCTCGCAGGCGACATGGTCGTCGAGCGCGGCAACCGTCTACCCTGGTACAAGGGGCCGACGCTGATGGAGTTGCTCGAAACGTCACCCCCTGCACACTACGAGGCACCAGGGCGGTTCCGCTTCCCGGTGCAGTACGTCTGCCGCCCGCGCACTGCGGAGCACAGCGACTACCGTGGCTACATGGGCCGCATCGAGTCCGGCGAGATCGCGATCGGCGACGAAGTGCTGGTTCTGCCATCCGGCCGCAAGACCCGCGTGCGCGACATCCGTCTGCTCGACCGTTCCCTCCCGCAAGCCGGCAGCGGGCGCTCGGTGACGCTGCTGCTCGAGGACGAGGTCGACATCTCGCGCGGCGACATGATCGTGAAGGTCGACGATCCGCCACGGGTGGCCAAGCAGGCCGAGGCCGTGGTCTGCTGGCTGGCGGAAGCGCCGCTCGAGCCGGGCCGCAAATACGTCGTCCGCCACACGGCGCGCGAAACGAGGGCGCTCGTCGCAGCCATCGAGTACCGGCAGGACATCAACGAGCTGAAGCGCGTGGCGGGCGGGCGGCTGGAAATGAACGACATCGGCAGCGTCACCTTCAAGCTGGCGCAGCCGCTGTTCGTCGACCCCTATCGCGAGAACCGCACCACTGGCGCCTTCATCCTTATCGACGAGGCGACCAACAACACGGTCGGCGCCGGGATGATCGTTTAGACGCTCTCCGGATAGCCGAACAGGCCGGGCGTGCCGCCCGTGTGCACGAACAGCAGTGACTCCGGCTTGCCGTAGCGCCCGCTGCGCGCGAGCTCAATGAAACCGGCAAAAGCCTTGCCGGTATACACGGGATCGAGCACCAGCCCTTCGAGGCGCGCCGCCAGCGCGAGCGCTTCGCGCATCGAATCCGTCGGGCGGGCATAGCCGGGGCCGACGAATTCGTCCAGCACGGTCACGTCCTCCGTCGTATCGAGATCGCTGCATCCGAGCAGGCGCAACGCGTCCGCCGCCTGATGCGCCGCCAGCGCTTCCTGCTCCGCGCGAGCCCCTTCCACGGCGATGCCGACGACCGGCGGGCCGTCCAGCAGGCGCATCCCCGCCACCAGCCCGCCCTGTGTACCGCCGCTGCCAGTGGCCGTTACGACAGCGGCGAAGCTCGCGGCCAATTCACGCGACTGCGACAGGATCTCCGCGGCACAGACCGCATAGCCGAGATTGCCCAGACCACAGCTGCCGCCGACGGGAATGCAGTAGGGCTTTCTGCCCTCGGCACACAGGGCCTCGGCCCGGGATTCCATGAATGCCTCGCGGTTCTCATTTGCCGCAAGGACATGCAGCCGCGCACCGAACAGCCGGTCGAGCAGCACGTTGCCGCCGTTCAGATAGGAATCGGTAGCGTGACTGCTCCTGCGCAGGATCAATTCGCACTCGAGGCCCATTCGCGCACAGGCCGCCGCAGTCTGTCGCGCATGGTTGGATTGCATGGCGCCGACCGTGAGCACCGTATCGGCCCCCTGCAGCCGCGCTTCGCCGAGCAGGAACTCCAGCTTGCGCAGCTTGTTGCCGCCGAGGCCGAGGCCGGTAAGATCGTCGCGCTTGACGTAGAGCTGCGGCCCGCCGAGATGCGTCGTCAGGCGCGGCAGCGGCTCGACCGGCGTCGGCAAACGTGCCAGCGATACACGCGGGAATCGGGTCAAATCCATGAATCTCAGCTTAGCAGCCAAGCCCAGAAACGACAAAGCCCGCCGAAGCGGGCTTTGTCATGAAGCGGTGGGGCCTTACTCCGCAGCGGGCGCCTCTGCAGCCTGCTCCGGGCGATCCACCAGCTCAACCAGCGCCATCGGCGCGTTGTCGCCCTGGCGGAAGCCAAACTTCAGGATGCGCAGATAGCCGCCGTTGCGGTTGGCGAAGCGGGGGCCCAGCTCGTCGAACAGCTTGGTGACGATGTCGCGGTCGCGCAGGCGGTTGAAGGCTAGGCGGCGATTGGCGAGCGAAGGCTTCTTGCCCAGCGTGATCATGGGCTCAACGACGCGGCGCAGTTCCTTCGCCTTGGGCAGCGTGGTCTTGATGGCCTCATGCAGCAGGAGGGAGTTGGTCATGTTGCGCAGCATGGCCAGGCGATGGCTGCTGGTGCGGTTGAGTTTGCGAAGACCGTGACGGTGGCGCATTGGATACCTCTTGTTCTGACGCTGCCGGGATTACGACAGCTTTTCCAGGCCCATCGGGGGCCAGTTCTCGAGCTTCATGCCCAGGGTAAGGCCGCGGGATGCCAGCACTTCCTTGATTTCGTTGAGCGACTTGCGGCCGAGGTTCGGCGTCTTCAGCAGTTCCGTCTCGGTGCGCTGGATCAGGTCGCCGATGTAGTAGATGTTCTCGGCCTTCAGGCAGTTGGCCGAGCGCACCGTCAGCTCGAGATCGTCCACCGGGCGCAACAGGATCGGATCGACCTGGCTGGGGCGCGGCGCCTCTACGGCGATCGGCGTCCCCTCGAGATCGGCGAATACGGAGAGCTGCTCCATCAGCACGCGCGCGGCGTAGCGAATGGCCTCTTCCGGCTCGATGGCGCCGTTGGTCTCGATGTCCATGATCAGTTTGTCAAGGTCAGTGCGCTGCTCGACGCGGGCGGACTCGACCGTGTAGGCGACGCGGCGGATCGGGCTGAAAGAGGCGTCGATCATGATGCGGCCGATGCCCTTGGTCTCGCCGGTCGCGGGGCGGGCATTGGCGGGAATGTAGCCGCGGCCGCTTTCGACCTTGATCTGCATTTCCAGCTTGCCGCCGGGAGCAACATGGGCGATGACGTGTTCCGGATTGATGATCTCGACATCATGGCCGGCCTCGATATCGCCGGCGGTAACGACGCCCTCACCCTGCTTGGAAAGGGAGAGGACCGCCTCGCCGCGGCTGTGCATCTTCAGCACGACACCCTTCAGATTGAGCATCAGGTCGACGACGTCCTCACGTACGCCGTCCAGCGTGGAGTACTCGTGCAACACGCCCTCGATATTGACCTCGGTCGGCGCCGAGCCCGGCATCGAGGACAGCAGGATGCGGCGCAGGGCATTGCCGAGCGTGTGGCCGTAGCCGCGCTCGAACGGCTCCATGACGACGCGGGCATGCACCGGGGAGAGGGTTTGCACATCGATGATGCGCGGTTTCAGCAGCGAAGTCGCTTGCATCTGTTTCCCTTCAGGTTCGTTGCGTCAGCGAGACGTCGGGTTAGCGCGAATACAATTCGACGACCAGGCTTTCGTTGATCGTCGCCGGCAGGTCGGTGCGCGCCGGATAGGACTTGAACACGCCCTTGCCGGCCTTGGCATCGACCTCGATCCACTCCGGGAAGCCGCGCGACTCGGCGGCCTCCAGCGCGGCCTTGACACGCAAATGACCGCGTGTCTTCTCGGCCAGTTCCACCGTATCGCCGGGGCGCAGGTCATAGGAGGGAATATTCACGCGCTTGCCATTGACCAGCACGCCATTGTGGCGCACCAGCTGGCGCGCTTCCGCACGGGAAGCACCGAATCCCATGCGATAGGCAACGGTGTCGAGGCGACTTTCCAGCAGCTGCAGCAGGTTCTCACCAGTCTGTCCCTTGCGGCGGTCGGCCTCGGCGTACACCTTGCGGAACTGGCGCTCAAGCACACCGTAGGTACGACGAATCTTCTGCTTCTCGCGCAGTTGCACGCCATAGCCCGACAGGCGCTGGCCGGACTTCTGGCCATGCTGACCGGGGGCATAGGAACGGCGCTCGACGGCACACTTGTCGGTGAAGCATTTTTCGCCTTTCAGGAAGAGCTTTTCGCCTTCCCGACGGCACTGGCGGCATTTGGCATCTAGGTTGCGGGCCACGGTTTACTCCTGACGTTCTCTGGCTCTCAGACGCGGCGCTTTTTCGGCGGGCGGCAGCCGTTGTGGGGGATCGGCGTGATGTCGGTGATGCTTGTGATCTTCATGCCGATGGCGTTGAGCGCGCGTACCGCGGATTCGCGGCCGGGACCAGGCCCCGTGATACGCACCTCCAGGTTCTTCACGCCGCACTCCTGGGCGGCCTTGCCGGCATGCTCGGCGGCAACCTGGGCAGCAAACGGGGTGCTCTTGCGCGAGCCCTTGAAGCCGGCGCCACCGGACGTTGCCCACGACAGAGCATTGCCCTGGCGGTCGGTGATCGTGATGATCGTATTGTTGAAGGAGGCATGAACGTGCGCGATGCCCTCGGCAACGTTCTTCTTGACCTTCTTGCGCGCCTTGGTGGCGCTGGATTTCGTAACCATCTGTCAGTTTTCCTTACTTCGTCGCACGGATCGCCTTGCGCGGTCCCTTGCGCGTGCGGGCATTGGTCCGCGTGCGCTGGCCGCGGCAGGGCAGGCCCTTGCGGTGGCGCACGCCACGATAGCAGCCGAGATCCATCAGGCGCTTGATGCTCATGGTCACCTCGCGGCGCAGATCGCCCTCGATGGTGAACTTGCCGACTTCCTCGCGCAGCTTGTCCATCTGCGTGTCGGTCAAATCCTTGATCTTCGTCGCGTGTGCAATGCCGGCGGCATCGCAAATCTTCTGCGCACGCGTGCGGCCAATACCGTAGATCGCGGTCAGCGCGATGGCGGTATGTTGATGGTTGGGAATGTTTACCCCTGCGATGCGGGCCATAAGCGTAGACCTTTCGTCACCCCAAAAAAGCGGAACCGTAAATTATATCTGAGCCGTCCTGCCTGATCAACCTTGACGCTGCTTGTGGCGAGGGTCCTTGCAAATAATGCGGACCACGCCCTTGCGGCGGATAACCTTGCAGTTGCGGCATAGCTTCTTGACCGATGCGAGAACTTTCATGTTTTTCTCCCGTAATGCTCCTTACTTGGCGCGGAAGGTGATGCGACCCTTGGTCAGGTCGTATGGCGTCATCTGTACCGTCACCTTGTCGCCGGGCAGAATGCGGATGTAGTGCATGCGCATCTTGCCTGATATAAATGCATGGATCACGTGGCCATTCTCAAGCTTCACCTTGAAGGTCGCATTGGGCAGATTCTCCTGAACCTCGCCCTGCATCTCGATGACATCTTCCTTGGCCATGCGCCCTATCTGCCGGGGAACCCCGCCCCCTTGAAATTCGCCTTCTTTAGCAGACTCTCGTACTGATGGGTCATGACGTAGGCCTGCACCTGCGACATGAAATCCATGGTCACTACAACGATGATCAGCAGGCTGGTTCCGCCGAAGTAGAACGGCACATTCCACTTCAGGATAAGGAACTCCGGCATCAGGCAGACCAGGGTGACGTAAATTGCACCAGCCAGCGTCAGTCGCATCAAAATCTTGTCGATGTAGCGGGCTGTCTGATCGCCAGGGCGGATGCCGGGGACGAAAGCACCGCTCTTCTTCAGGTTGTCCGCTGTCTCCTTCGAGTTGAAAACCAGCGCCGTGTAGAAGAAGCAGAAAAAGACAATTGCCGCGGCATACAGCATCACATAGATCGGCTGGCCAGGTGAGAGCGTCGCCGCAATGTCCTTCAGCCAGAACATGCCCTCGCCAGAGCCGAACCAGCCGGCCACGGTGGCAGGAAACAGGATGATCGAGGAAGCAAAGATCGGCGGGATTACGCCAGACATGTTGAGCTTCAGCGGCAGATGCGAACTCTGACCGCCGTACACCTTGTTGCCGACCTGTCGCTTGGCGTAGTTCACCAGGATCTTGCGCTGGCCGCGTTCCACAAAAACGACAAAGCCGGTTACCAGGAACACCAGTGCAATGATGAAGATCGCCGTAAGCGCGTGCATGGCACCAGTGCGCACCAACTCAAGGAGCCCGCCGATGGCGCTGGGCAGGCCTGCGGCGATGCCGGCGAAAATAATGATCGAAATGCCATTGCCCAGACCGCGCTCGGTAATCTGCTCGCCCAGCCACATCAGGAACATGGTGCCGGTCAGCAGCGTCGTTACACAGGTGACACGGAACAAGATGCCGGGATCAAGCACCAACCCGGCCTGTGATTCAAGCGCTATGGCGATACCAAGGCCCTGCACGAGGGCCAGAGCGACCGTGCCATAGCGGGTGTATTGGGTAATCTTGCGCCGTCCAGCTTCGCCTTCTTTCTTCAGCGCCTCCATTGATGGCAACGCCACCGTCATCAACTGCATGATGATCGAAGCCGAAATGTAGGGCATGATGCCCAGCGCAAAGATGGTAAAGCGTGAAAGTGCGCCACCGGAAAACAGATTGAAGATGCCCAGAATGCCGCCCTGCTGGCCCTGGAACAACTCGGCCAGCTGCACCGGGTCGATGCCCGGTACGGGAATGTGCGCACCGATGCGATAAACGATCAGCGCGCCGAGCAGGAACATCAGCCGGCGCTTCAGGTCGCCGAACTTCCCAGTCTTGCCCAGGGTTGCGGTTTCGTTGGCCAAGGCGCTTCCCGATTACTCCGCCGCGACGCTGCCGCCGGCGGCTTCGATGGCGGCCTTGGCGCCCTTGGTGGCACCGACCCCCTTCAGCACAACTTTCTTGGTCAGCTTGCCCGACAGGATAACTTTGGCAGACAACGCATCACCCGGTACTACGCCGGCCTGCTTCAATACCAGCAGGTCGACCTCCCCAACCGGGAGCCTCTCCAGGTCGGACAGACGCACTTCGATGTTGCGGGTGCGCGTCAGCGAGACAAAGCCGCGCTTGGGCAGGCGGCGCTGCAATGGCATCTGGCCACCCTCGAAACCGGTTTTGTGGAAACCACCGGCACGGGACGTCTGCCCCTTGTGGCCACGGCCAGCCGTCTTGCCGAGACCGCTGCCGATACCGCGCCCGACGCGACGTTTGGCGTGCTTGGCACCCGCAGCAGGCTTGAGATTATTCAGTTCCATTTAGCCCTCACACTTCACGAGGTAGGCGACCTTGTTGATCATGCCGCGCACCGCAGGCGTGTCAATCAGTTCGACCGTATGATTACGGCGCTTGAGCCCGAGGCCACGCACGGTGGCGCGGTGATCCTGCTTGGTGCCCATCAGACCCTTCACCAGGGTAACTTTGACTTTCTTTTCGGTCATGGCTTACCCCAGAATCTCTTCGACGGACTTGCCGCGCTTGGCTGCCACTTCAGCTGGAGTGCTCATCTTGGTCAGCCCGTCCAGCGTCGCACGCACTACGTTGTAGGGATTGGTCGAGCCCAGGCACTTGGCCAGCACGTCTGTCACGCCCATCACTTCGAAGACGGCACGCATCGGACCGCCGGCGATGATGCCGGTACCGGCCGAGGCGGGCTGCATGAGCACGCGCGATGCGCCATGCTCACCGATAACGGCATGCTGCAGGGTGCCGTTCTTGAGTGAAATCTTGACCATCTTGCGACGCGCCTCTTCCATGGCCTTCTGCACGGCGACAGGCACCTCGCGGGATTTGCCCTTGCCCATGCCGATGCCGCCATCACCGTCACCGACCACGGTGAGCGCGGCGAAGCCGAGGATGCGTCCGCCCTTCACCACCTTGGTAACGCGGTTGATGGAGACCATCTTCTCGCGCAGGCCGTCGTCACGCTCCTCCGACGCCTGCGGTTTTCTCGTCTGCGGTTTTGCCATTGCTAACCTCGCTTAGAACTTGAGTCCGCCTTCACGCGCGGCTTCGGCCAACGCCTTTACGCGACCGTGGTACATGAAGCCGGAACGGTCGAACGCGACCGTCTCGACACCGGCGGCCTTGGCCCGCTCGGCGATCAGCTTGCCGACCAGGGTTGCCGCCTTGACGTTGCCGCCACTGGGTGCCTGCTTTCGCACACCCTCCTCGACCGTCGAGGCGGCAGCCAGCACCTTCGCGCCGTTACCATCGATGATCTGGGCATAAATGTGGCTGTTGGAACGATGCACGCAAAGGCGCACCGTCTTGAGTTCGGCAATCTTGGCTCGGGTTTTGCGAGCTCTGCGCAAACGCGCCTGCTTTTTGTCCATTGCGGTACCCTTACTTCTTCTTCGTTTCTTTCAGAACGATGACTTCGTCCGCGTAGCGCACGCCCTTGCCCTTGTAAGGCTCTGGCGGACGATAGCCGCGCACTTCAGCCGCCACCTGACCCACAACCTGTTTATCGATGCCCTTGATGATAATTTCCGTCTGCGAAGGCGTCTCTACCTTGATGCCGGCCGGCATGTCATGCACTACCGGGTGGGAGAAGCCGAGCGTCAGGTTGAGCTTGGCGCCCTGCGCCTGGGCGCGGTATCCGACACCGACAAGGGTCAGCTTTCTTTCAAACCCTTTGGTAACACCCGTCACCATGTTGGACAGCAAAGCGCGCATCGTGCCGGAATGAGCGCTGCCAAGCTCGGCGCCTGCTACCGCCCTGCACTGGAGCTTATCGCCGTCGCGCTCAATGCTGACCGCCGGATGCACGGCCTGCTTGAGCGTACCGAGGGGGCCCTTTACGCTTACTTCGGTCGCCGACAGCGAGACTTCAACGCCCTTGGGCAATTCGACGGGGTATTTAGCAATACGTGACATCGCTTCCTCCTTACGCCACGATGCACAGCACTTCGCCACCGACATTGGTAGCGCGCGCGCGACGGTCTGTCATGACACCCTTCGGCGTCGAAACGATGGCGATACCCAAGCCATTCATCACGCGTGGCAGATCACCAGATCCCTTGTAGACACGCAGTCCGGGGCGCGAAATGCGCTCGATGCGCTCGATCACCGGGCGGCCGGCATAGTACTTCAGGGCGATGTCCAATTGAGATTTGCCTTCGGCCTCGCGCACGGCGAAATCATCAATATAGCCTTCGTCCTTCAGCACGGCGGCAATAGCCACCTTGAGCTTGGAAGACGGCATGGCAACGGAGTTTTTCTGGGCCATCTGCGCATTGCGGATGCGCGTCAGCATATCGGCGACCGGATCAGTCATGCTCATTCTCGATCTCCTCTTACCAGCTGGCCTTGATCATGCCGGGCACTTCGCCTCGCATGGCCACTTCACGCAGCTTGTTGCGGCAAAGTCCGAACTTGCGGAAAAAACCGCGCGGCCGGCCGGTCAATTCACAACGGTTGCGCTGACGGACCGGGCTGGCGTTACGCGGCAGCTGCTGGAACTTCAGCCGCGCCTCCATGCGCTCCTCGTCGGAGAGCTTGGAATTGTTGATGATGGCGAGCAGTTCGGCGCGTTTGGCGGCGTATTTGGCCACTGTCTTTGCGCGCTTGGCTTCGCGATTCTTGAGTGCAAGTTTCGCCATGGCTCCCTCAGTTCTTGAAGGGGAATTTGAAGGCGGCGAGAAGCGCCTTGGCTTCTTCGTCGGTCTTCGCGGTTGTCGTGATGCTGATGTTCATGCCACGCAGGGCGTCGATCTTGTCGTACTCAATTTCCGGAAAGATGATCTGCTCCTTGACGCCGAGGTTGTAGTTGCCACGGCCATCGAAGGCCTTTCCCGAAATGCCGCGGAAGTCACGGATGCGCGGCAGGGCGATGCTGACCAGGCGATCGAGGAACTCGTACATACGGCCGCCACGCAGTGTGACCATGCAGCCGATCGGGTAGCCTTCACGGATCTTGAAGCCAGCAATCGATTTCTTCGACTTGGTCGTAACCGGCTTCTGGCCGGCGATCTTGGTCATGTCACCCACCGCATGCTCAAGCACTTTCTTGTCGCCGACCGCCTCGCCCACGCCCATGTTGAGCGTTATCTTGGTGATGCGGGGTACTTCCATGACTGACTTGTAGCCGAACTTCTTGGTCAGTTCAGCCATCACGGTCTGTTTGTAGTATTCCTGCAAGCGCGCCATAAATCCTTCCTTACGCTTCCACAGTTTCGCCATTCGACTTGAAAACGCGGACCTTACGACCATCGTCCAGCGTCTTGAAGCCGACCCGGTCAGCCTTTTGCGTGGCCGGGTTGACCAGCGCCACGTTCGAAACATGAATCGGCATTTCCTTTTCAAGGATGCCACCGGGCTGACCTTTGACCGGATTTGGCCGGGTGTGCCGCTTGACCTTGTTCACGCCCTCTACTAGCACGCGGTCGTCCTCAAGGCTGCGCAACACGGCGCCCCGCTTGCCCTTGTCCTTGCCGGCGATGACGATGACGTTGTCGCCCTTGCGAATTTTGTTCATGGCCAGAATCCTCAGAGAACTTCGGGCGCCAGCGAGACGATCTTCATGAAACGCTCGGTACGCAGCTCACGCGTCACCGGACCGAAGATACGCGTGCCGATCGGCTCCAGCTTGTTGTTGAGCAGCACCGCGGCGTTCCCGTCAAACTTGACGACCGAACCGTCTGGGCGACGCACGCCCTTGGCGGTACGAACCACCACTGCGCTATAAACCTCGCCCTTCTTGACGCGGCCACGCGGCGCGGCATCCTTGATGCTCACCTTGATCACATCACCGATGCCGGCGTAGCGACGCTTTGAACCGCCCAGCACCTTGATGCACATGACAGAACGTGCGCCGGTATTATCGGCGACATTCAGCACCGTCTGCATTTGAATCATTGTTCAATCTCCAACTTAATCGCAGCATGCGCCGCGGTCAGTCTTGGAACCCGTCCGGGTTGGACCCGACCAGCGGACCAGTCAGGCATAAAGCTCGTCCTGTATTGGCAGTACTGAACGAGGAAAATAGCCGGCAATTTTATCCGTATTCGCCGGCCGAGTAAATAGGTTTGGCGAATTAAATTTAAATCGCGCGCGCCTTTTCCACCACGCGTGTCACGCGCCAAGCCTTGGTCTTGGAGACCGGGGCGCACTCCTCGATCTGCACCACGTCGCCAGCACCCGCCTCCAAGCCTTCGATATGGGCCGAGTATTTGCGCGAACGCGTAACGATTTTGCCAATCGGGTGTTTGACCCGTCGCTCAACAAGTACTGTGACGGTTTTCTGCATCTTGTCGCTGACGACGCGGCCTGTTAGGGTCCGCCGCACTTTCTGAGTTGCCTCGTTCATTTCGTTGCCGCCTTTTCACGCAAGAGGGTTTTCACGCGCGCAATATCCTTGCGCACCTTGCCGAGCTGGCTGGTATTTTGCAGTTGCTGGGTTGCCACCTGCATGCGCAGCGAAAACTGCGCTTTGCGCAACTCCAGCAGTTCCTTGTTCAGATCGGCCGTGTCCTTGGCCCTGAGTTCTTTCGCTTTCATGATCACCCCACCTGGCGCACGACGAAGGCCGTCTCAATCGGCAGCTTGGCCGCTGCCAGCGCAAAGGCCTCACGGGCCAACGCCTCGTCCACCCCGTCCATTTCGTAAATCACCTTGCCCGGCTGGATCTCGGCAACGTAGTACTCGGGATTGCCCTTGCCGTTGCCCATCCTCACCTCGGCGGGCTTCTGGGAAATGGGCTTGTCCGGGAAAATACGGATCCAGATACGGCCGCCGCGTTTGATATGGCGGGTCATGGCACGTCGGGCAGCCTCGATTTGACGCGCTGTCAGGCGGCCGCGGCCGATGGCCTTGAGGCCGAATTCGCCGAAGCTCACCTTGGTGCCGCGCGTAGCAATGCCCTTGTTGCGGCCCTTCTGTTCCTTGCGATATTTCCTGCGTGCTGGTTGCAGCATGGCTCTTACTCCTTACCTTCCGCCTTGGGCGCGGCAGGCTTGCGCACGCGCTTGGCAGGCACCTTGGCCGGCGCGGCTGCCTCGCCCGCAGGGGCGGCTTCCGGCTTGGCTTCGGCAGACTTGGTGGCGGGCTTGCGTGGTGTACGCGGCTTGGCTGCCGGCTTGGCCTCTCCCTCGCCTTCGGCCTTGGCGGCCGGGCGGGCGGGGGCCTTGCGCAGCTTCTTCGCCGGCTCCTCTGCAGGCGCGCCTTCCGGAGCAACCGCCGGCTGCTCGTTGCGCGCCATCGTTTCACCCTTGAACACCCATACCTTAATGCCGATGATGCCGTAGGTGGTCTTGGCTTCCGAGGTTCCGTAATCGATGTCGGCGCGCAGTGTATGTAATGGCACGCGGCCTTCACGATACCACTCGCGGCGGGCAATTTCGGCGCCATTCAGACGACCGGAACTCATGATCTTGATGCCTTGAGCACCGAGACGCATGGCATTCTGCATGGCGCGCTTCATGGCGCGGCGGAACATGATGCGCTTCTCCAGTTGCTGGGCAATCGAATCGGCGATCAGCTGCGCATCTGTCTCAGGCTTGCGGATCTCCTCAATGTTGACATGGACCTGTACGCCCATGATCTTCTGCAGATCGGCCTTCAGATGCTCGATGTCCTCACCCTTCTTGCCAATGACAACGCCGGGGCGGGCTGAATACACCGTGATGCGGGCGTTCTTGGCCGGACGCTCGATGACCACGCGGCCGACCGAAGCATGCGCCAGTTTCTTTTTCAGATAGTCGCGCACCTCGATGTCTTCATTGAGCATCTGCGGGAACGATTTGCTGTTGGCGTACCAGCGCGAACTCCAGTTGCGCGTGACCGAGAGGCGGAAACCGGTCGGATGTATCTTCTGTCCCATAGTTTCTCCTTACTTCCTTCCGGATTTCTTCGCTGGCGCGTCACCAACGGTGACATAGATATGGCAGGTCGGCTTGAGGATCTTGAAGCCGCGACCCTTGGCGCGAGGCATGAAGCGCTTCAGCATCATGCCGCGCTCGACATGGATCGTCTTGACCTGGAGCGTATCGATGTCTGCACCGTCGTTGTGCTCAGCGTTGGCAATCGCCGACTCAAGCACCTTTTTGATGATCTTGGCGCCCTTCTTCGGCGAGAATGTCAAGACGTTGAGCGCCTGGCCCACCGGCAGGCCGCGGATCTGGTCGGCGACAAGCCGCCCCTTCTGCGCCGAGAGGCGGACGCCACGCAAAATTGCATTGGTTTCCATCATCTCTCCTTACTTCTTGACCACGGCTTTTTTCGTGCCGGCGGTATGGCCCTTGAACGTGCGCGTCAGGGCGAACTCACCGAGCTTGTGGCCGACCATGTTTTCCGAGATGTACACCGGAATATGCTGCTTGCCGTTATGCACGGCGATGGTCAAGCCGACGAAATCCGGCAGGACAGTGGAGCGCCGCGACCACGTCTTGATCGGGCGCTTGTCGTTGGTAGCGCGCGACGTTTCCACCTTCTTTTCCAGGTGGGCGTCGACGAACGGGCCTTTCTTAACTGAGCGTGCCATGCTTCACCTCTTATTTCTTGTGCCGGCGCTGGACGATCATGCTGTCCGTGCGCTTATTGCGGCGTGTACGGTAGCCCTTGGTCGGCGTACCCCACGGGCTGACCGGATCACGGCCAGCGGCGGTCTTGCCCTCGCCGCCGCCGTGCGGGTGGTCGATCGGGTTCATCGCCACACCGCGCACCGTCGGACGAATACCGCGCCAACGCTGAGCACCGGCCTTGCCGATTGAGCGCAAGTTGTTTTCCTCATTGCCCACCTCGCCGATCGTCGCGCGGCACTCGACGTGCACGCGGCGGATCTCTCCGGAACGCAGGCGCAACTGCGCATAGCTGCCTTCGCGCGCCAGCAGCTGCACTGAAGTGCCGGCTGCGCGCGCCAGCTGGGCACCCTTGCCGGGAACCATCTCGATGCAGTGGATGGTGGTGCCGACCGGGATGTTGCGCAGCGGCAGGGCGTTGCCCGGCTTGATCGGGGCCTCAGAGCCGCTGATCAATTGCGTGCCCACGGCCACTCCCTTGGGTGCCACAATATAACGACGCTCGCCGTCGGCATAGCAGAGCAGGGCTAGGTTGGCGCTGCGGTTCGGGTCATACTCGAGCCGCTCGATCTTGGCCGGAATGCCGTCCTTGTTGCGACGGAAATCGACGATGCGGTAGTTCTGCTTGTGCCCGCCGCCCTTGTGGCGCGTAGTAATGTGGCCGTGGTTGTTGCGGCCCGCCTTGCTGTTCTTCTTCTCGACCAGCGCGGCGACAGGCGCGCCCTTGTGCAGGTCGGAGTTGACGACCTTGACCACAGCGCGGCGACCGGCGGAAGTGGGTTTGACTTTGACGAGTGCCATGGATTATTCCCCCGCCGCGAAGTTGATTTCCTGACCTGGCTTCAGGCAGACGTAGGCCTTCCTCACGTCGTTGCGTCGGCCGATATAACGGCCGTGGCGTTTTTCCTTGCCTTTCAGGTTGGAGACTTGCACCGAATCGACCTGCACCTTGAAAAGCAATTCGACTGCGGCCTTGATCTCCGGTTTGGTCGCATCCGGCGCGACGATGAAGATCACCTGTTCGTTCTTGTCAGCCACGTAAGTCGCCTTCTCGGAGATCTGCGGTGCGACAAGGACCTGCATCAGGCGTTCCTGGTTGAAGGTTTTCATCCCAGCATCTCCTCCATCTTTGCCACCGCGCCCTTGGTAAGCAGCACGTTTTTGAAACGGACCAATGAGATCGGGTCGGTCTCATTAACCTCGAGCACCAGAACGTTGGGCAGATTGCGCGAGGACAGATACAGGTTCTCGTCCAGGTTGTCGGTGATCACGAGCACGGACTCCAAGCCCATGCCCTTGATCTTCTGGGCCAACAACTTGGTCTTCGGCGATTCTACGGAGAAGTTCTCGACGACTGCCAGGCGATCTTCTCGTGCCAGCTGCGAAAGAATGGCAGCAAGGCCGGCACGGTACATCTTACGGTTTACCTTATGGCTGAAATTCTCGTCCGGTCTGTTCGGGAAGATGCGGCCACCGCCACGCCACAGCGGACTGGAGGACATGCCGGCGCGGGCACGTCCGGTACCCTTTTGGCGCCATGGTTTCTTGGTCGTATGGCTGACTTCGCCGCGGTCCTTCTGTGCCCGATTGCCTGAGCGGGCGTTGGCCTGGTAGGCGACAACAACCTGGTGCACCAGGGCTTCGTTGTAGTCACGCCCGAACAGCGCGTCAGACGCCTGCAGGGTCGACGCAGCCTTGCCTTGTTCGTTGATCAGTTTGAGTTCCATCGCGTCCCCTTAACCCTTGATCGCCGGATGGACCACGACGTCGGTGCCGCGGCTGCCTGGAACAGCGCCCTTGACGAGCAACAACTGGCGCGCTTCATCAACACGCACGACTACCAGATTCTGCGTAGTGCGCTGAACATTGCCCATATGGCCGGCCATGCGCTTGCCCGGGAAGACGCGGCCCGGATCCTGATTCTGTCCGATCGAGCCAGGCTTGTTGTGGGACACGGAGTTGCCGTGGCTGGCCCGGTTCGACGAGAAATTGTGGCGCTTGATGACGCCGGCGAATCCCTTACCCTGCGACGTGCCAGTCACATCGACCTTCTGGCCTGCCTGGAAAATCGTCGCGGCAATGATGTCGCCTGGCTTGAAATTCGCCAGATCACCGGCAGCGACACGGAATTCCTTGAGGACATGACCGGCTTCGGTGCCAGCCTTGGCAAGATGCCCCGCTGCCGCCTTGTTCACGCGACTTGCGCGGCGCTTGCCGTAGGTCACCTGCACCGCGGCATAACCGTCGGCTTCAGGCGTCTTGATTTGCGTGACGCGGTTGTTCGACACGTCAAGCACCGTTACCGGGATGGTCTCACCATCATCGGTAAAGATGCGCGTCATGCCGACCTTGCGTCCGACAAGGCCCAGACTCATTTTATTCTCCTATCTCCGGTTGCGATTGACCGGGACTTAATAACAAACAACAATCGAAACAACATGACGGCCGATACTTCGGCCGCAGCACAAATCGTTACTGCAATTTGATCTCGACGTCGACACCTGCGGGCAGATCGAGTTTCATCAATGCATCCACCGTCTTGTCGGTCGGGTCGATAATGTCCATAAGGCGCAGATGAGTACGGATCTCGAATTGGTCGCGCGAAGTCTTGTTCACGTGCGGGCTGCGCAGCACGTTGAAGCGCTCGATACGAGTAGGCAGCGGTACAGGACCGCGCACGACGGCACCAGTGCGCTTGGCGGTATCCACTATCTCGAGGGCCGACTGGTCAATCAGCCGATAGTCGAATGCCTTGAGACGGATGCGGATTTTCTGGTTTTGCATGTCAATTTCCTAAAGAGCGATGCCTGGCGCACTCGCGCCATGCGATAAGTTACTCGATCACCTTTGCCACGA
>PQAF01000045.1 GCA_003105015.1 Rhodocyclales bacterium
TTCGAATTTGAACCCGCGCAATCTTTGATTAAGTGACACAACAGATATCGGACTGACGTATACCTACTCGATAGCATCGTCGTATTCCGTCTCGTGGCCAATTTGAAAGCGACTAACGAATTAGCTTTGACTTTTCTTGCTGGAATTCCTCATCGCTTAATGCGCCCCGCTCTCTGAGCGATAAAAGACGTTCGAGCCTTTCAATTACCTCTTCCTTGGGACTAAGTGGAGGAGGAGATGTAGGATTGCGCAGTGGAACTGACGCCGCTGCCTTGTTAAGGGCATGCTCGCATTTCTTGCAGAATGCTGCCCCAGGGTGGTTATATGCTCCGCAGTTTGGACATTTGCTAATTAGCGCATCAGTTATTAACTCTTTTTGAAATGCAGAAAAAGGGGGTGAGATTATTGCAAAAATCCCACCTATCGTTGCTAATACACCAAGGACTACGAGGACGTTGCTTAAATTGTCAGACCCGCCGATCCCTCGCACGAACTGAGACTCCAAAGAATTGAGCCGCACAAGACCAATTAGAAGCAAGAATCCACCGATGACGGAAACTAAAATACCGATTTGTTTTTTTGTTAAATGATATGTCACCGTTTGATCAACATCCCGGGTAGGTAGTGCCTGCGATACCCCGCCGACGGAATTTTCTTTAAATGGGGTCTTGTTGCTGAATTGCTGGTCTATTTGGGGAGAAGATTGGATTGTGTGGTCTGCTGAGATATGTTCAGTTGAGGCCGTGTCCATATGTTCGAGGGAACTAGTTGTAGGGTTCGTGCTGTTTGCTTGCATTGCTGTTTTTTCAGATCGCCCAAAACCAGCCAATGATGATTTTGTAATACGCGAGCCACAGCCGTGACAAAAGTTCGCACTCGGCTTGAATTTGCATCCGCATTGGTCACAAAACATAGTTGTTTCCATAGGTTCTCCTAGTGCGCGGGGTGCATACCTACAACCAACAGATTAATAAGCCACAAATTACGGGCTATCTCCGGCAGATCTGATTTAATTTAGTACTCTTGAACTGCCCTTAAGTGGATCCCATCCTTCAGCACGATACCGATAGATTCGCTAATGCCGCATATGCTTTATGTCATTGGCGATATTTACCCAAAGCTGCATGAGTTCCAGCCAGAACATGATGAGCCAATCCGCGACAATCGCTGACAGCAACCCTCCTATTGGGTAGGCAATGAGCCCGAGAATAGCGCCGCTTGGCGAGCGGTGGATGTCCCCAAGCGAAGCCAAGCCCGCCCCGATTCCCCAAACCACGAATATCACGACGACAGTGCTAGCGATGAGGTTGCCGGCCGTCTTAAGCCAACTAAGATGCGGAATATCGGTACTTTCCACGTCCAGTGCGCCACGACTACCTATTGTGCGCAACTGTTGTACCGTAAGCCTAAGCGTTTTGAGCGGCATCACGAAAAACGAAGCAAAAAGAATGAAGAAACCCTTTATGGCACCAGAATTCGCCGCACTAGAAATCGCGGTGGAGATATTGAACTCGTTCAGCGTTGCTCCGCAATTTGTACATCTGGCACTTCCCTCGGGCAGTTGTGTGCCGCAGCTTGAGCAAAACATCGTAATCCTCCTGGCATATTTATTGAGAGCGAATTTTATTGCATCCACCGTGCCTGTTTGTGGTGCTTACCGATCGGCTTTACATTGACCTCATTTCTCCAGTCGAAAACCACAGCGTGTGCAATAGTTACCAAGATTGAATCCGCGCCTTATGTATGTACAGTTCCCTATTCAGTGTCATATGGCGTACTGCAAGTGCGCCCTGGCCGGCGGCTATCGTGATTACCGGCGATAGCATTCCGGTGTATCATGCCGCCAGGTTTTCCCATCGGGCGCACATCTGAAGTACCTGTCAGCCCCCTCAATCATGCATGTAACTTTATAAATGCCGCTTGTTTCACTGCAACTGCGCTTGGCCCCTGCGGGATTGGGCAAACCTACCGCATCGTTTGCTGGTGTCGCTTCTGCAGACGGTACCTTGCGGCTGTTAACCGTCGATGGTTGATTGGAGGGATTGGAAGCGCGCTTGCCTTTTTTATTGTTTGGAGCTTCCTGTGCGGATTTGGCATTCTCTACCGGAGCAGCGGGCGGTGGGGATTCGGACGGGTTGGTAGTTCCTTGTGGTGCAGTCCGGACATTTCCTGTTCTTAGATCGATTTCTTTGTCATCCTGCGAGGTAGATCCGTTGAGAAAATACCAATAGCCGCCACCAGCTACTGCAAGAGCAACGACAATCATTGCGCCGATAAAAATGCCCTTTCTTCCATTCGTCGAATGAGAGCTCTCTTCCGGGTGGCCATTTTTTTTCTCGATGGGCGCGGTAGGGGCGGGTGCAATTGCCTTCTCTGCACTCTCTAGTGCGGGCGCGATTGTCGGTGGTGAGATGCCGGTATCTGCCGTACTGGAGCTTAGCCCGCTTAGTATCACCTCATCGTGAGTTGGTTGGTCAATTTGGGTTCGTACTGCGGGAATATCTGGGGCTACCTGCACTGGTGAGTGAACGGGTTTATTCACAGATAAGCTTGTGTCGCTGACAGGAGGAGTTGTTTCTCCCGGGTGACGGGCACTTGATTGGTGGTCTGAAGATTCGGGTATTAGCCGAAGACCACAACGCGGGCAGAACTTTGCTTCCGGCTTATATGGGCTGCTGCAGGAAGGACAAACGTTATTTTTATTTGCTGGTTCAGCATTGGCCTGCGGAGGCTCTTCAATTGATAAGCGTGTTCCGCATTTGAAACAGAACTTGGCGTTTTCTCTGTTATCCGCCGAGCATGCCTGGCATTTCATTTTCTTCCTTCAGGTCTTTCTGTGGATTGAAAGTACGCTTTCGCGCATGGTCTTTAAGGTAGGCATGCGATGGGAAGCGCAGAGTTGTACCGGCAACTATTTGGGCTTATAGCTCTAGACGGTGGAGCGAGTCGAATTGGATGTTGCTCTACTACATGCGGAAGTGTATGTCGGCCATCTGAGCGGCGAAGCTCTAGCAGCGCTGGTACTTCTGGGCGACCCACAGCTGGCTCAATCCCATATTCGTGACGGCCAAGCTGATCGCCCGTCACTTTCCCAACGTGCTGATCTACATCATGCATCGCATCTCCAATGACATTGCCGAAGGCCTGGCTTGAGGATCACCACCGTCCAGAAACGGGTCTGTGGCTATCGAAACCATATCACTTCAATATCGCCGCCTATTTCCATTGCGGCGGTCTGAACCTATACCTGCTGCCGTGACCCACACAAAAGGCGGATGAACGTCAAGTGTGAATATATATCTGCGGGAGATGCGACAGGCGCAGAGTGGTTACCTATCACTTTAGTTATACGTTTGTTTTTGCTGAGCTTTGTGGACTCAATGAAACATAGGACAGCTTAGTATGATTGTCAATTAGCAGATCTTTGGGAAGATTTACACAGACCTGTGCTGAACGGAGGTGTGTATAGGGGTAGAGGAGTAATAGCCTATCCGTTTGAATTGCCGACAAGCATCGGCTAGGATGCGCACCTGTATCAGCTAGGCCGTGACATCTAGGAGCTAGACGGCTATGGACGAGCAAAATCCGTTTGTCGCAAACGAAGATGCGCGGACAGATAAGGGCGTTGCCCCGGGGCGATGTGTCGGCCCCGGAAGGAGCATAGAATGGCTCAAACAAGGCTGGCAGCTTTTCACGAAGAATCCTGGGATATGGCTCGCGATTACAGTCATCGTGATGGTCATTGGCATCGCACTTGTATCCATTCCTATCGTTGCTCCCTTGGCGCTTGTCATTACTTTTCTCATGCCCGTATTTGTGGGCGGCATCCTGTTGGGGTGCAAGTCACTCTCTGATGATGGCGAATTCGGCATCAATTACTTGTTTGTCGGGTTCAAACAGAACACTAGCAATCTCATCATGGTCAGCGTGTTTTACTTTATCGGAGCGGTTGTCATCAACGTGCTGGTTTTCTTCATTGTCGGAGGCTCGGCATTGACGGGGGGGGTGATCGGTCACTGGCCAGGTGTAGGTGTGGTTGCAGGGGGATTCCTCTTCGCCATGCTCATCCTGTTGCTGCTACACGTGCCGCTGGTTATGGCGGTTTGGTTTGCTCCGGCGCTGGTGGTGTTCCGTAATGTCGCGCCGCTCGATGCCATGAAGATGAGCTTCTTCGCCTGCCTGAAGAACATCGTGCCGTTTACTGTCTATTGCGTGATCATTGCGGTCCTGTTCGCTATTGCAGTAATCCCCGTTGCTCTCGGTATGCTCATCTTGTTGCCGGTGACAGTGGGCTCAGTCTACGCTTCCTATGTGGATATCTTTGAATAATTCTTCTGCAGGCCGCGCAGTCCGCCTGCGTGCCGGCCCACACTGAATGCAGGCCCGCCGACTCCCCGCCATCCGCGGCTGGAACTGGATCGTCGAGGGCTTTCGCCTGTTCCGGACCAATCCCGCCCTGCTGACCTTCCTGGTCTTCGGCTACTGGCTCACCCTGGTGTTCCTCAACCTCGTGCCGCTCCTCGGCGTGGTGCTCGCGCCCCTCTGCGTGCCGGCCCTCTCGGTCGGCGTCATGAACGGCTGCCGGGCGCTCGAGCGCGAGACCGACGGTGGCTTCGGGCTGCTGTTCTCCGGCTTCGGCAAGAACCGCAACACCCTGCTCGTCCTGGGCGCGGCCTACCTGATCGGCTCGCTGGCGGTGTTCGCGGGCAGCGCCCTGGTCGACGGCGGGGCCCTGCTGGGCATCATGATGGCCGGGCAGCAGCCGCCCGACGACCTGCTGGAAAGCGACCAGCTGATCGTCGCCCTGCAGGTGACCCTGGTCCTGATGGTGCCCGTGCTCATGGCCTTCTGGTTCGCGCCCATGCTGGCCGCCTGGAACGACCTGTCCGCCGGCAAGGCGCTGTTCTTCAGCTTCGTCGCCTGCGCGCGCAACTGGCGCCCCTTCGTGATTTATGGCCTGGGTGTCGCGTTCATCAGCGCCATCCTGCCCGGCATCGTGCTCGGCATCGTCGGGGCGACTTCCGCCCCGCTGGCGAAAATGGTGGCGGTCGCCATGTCCCTGCCGCTGCTTTTCGTCTTCGTGCCGTCTCTGTTCGCCAGCTTCTACGTGAGCTATCGCGACGTCTTCGTCGCGCAGGTCGAGACGGCCGATGCATGAGGCGCCCCTCGGCCTGATCGGCGGCACCTTCGATCCGGTGCATTACGGCCACCTGCGCCTGGCCGAGGAGGCGCGCGAGATGCTCGGCCTGGCCGAAGTGCGCTGGATTCCCGCCGGCCGGCCGCCGCACCGGGCCGTGCCGCGCGTGGCCGCGGCGCACCGGCTGGAGATGGTCCGGCGCGCGGTGGCCGGCAACGCGGCCTTCAGCGTGGACGATGCCGAGACGACGTCAGACCGGCCCAGCTACACCGTAACGACGCTGGAACGCCTGCGCGCCGAAGCGGGCCAGCGGCCGCTGGTGCTGCTGATGGGCGCCGATGCCTTCCTCGGCCTGCCCGCCTGGCACCGCTGGCGCGAGCTCTTCGAACTGGCCCACATCGGCGTGGCGACGCGGCCGGGCTTCGCCCTCTCGCCGGACGAATGGCCGGCCGAGCTGTCGAAGGCCGGCGCCGGCCGCCTCGGCAGCGATGCCGCCGTCCTGCGCACGGCGCCGGCCGGTCGCATCGTCGGCTTTGACATGACGCCGCTGTCGATTTCCGCCTCGCTGCTGCGCGCGCAGCTGGCCGCCGGATCGAGCGTCCGCTATTTGCTTCCCGATCCCGTGCGGGAGTATATTGACCGGCAACAGCTTTACCGGAATTAGAATGGACGTCAGGAAGCTGCAGAAGGTCGCCGTCGGTGCGCTGGAGGACATCAAGGCGCGCGACATCGAAGTCATCAACACCACCAAGATCTCTTCCCTCTTCGACCGCATCATCATCGCCAGCGCCGACTCGGCGCGGCAGACCAAGTCGCTCGCCCGCAGTGTGCAGGACAAGGTGCTGGCGGCCGGCGGCCGCGTCATCGGCATGGAGGGGGAGGAGAGCGGCGACTGGATCGTCGTCGATCTCGGCGACATCGTCGTGCACATCATGCAGCCGGCGGTGCGCAGCTACTACAACCTGGAAGAACTCTGGTCCGTCACGCCCGCCGCGCGCAAGAAGAGCGCGGCGGCCGGCTGATGAAGCTGGCGGTCGTGGCCGTCGGCACGCGCATGCCGTCCTGGGCGGAGGCGGGGTTTGCGGAATTCGCCAGGCGCATGCCGCGCGAACTGCCGCTCGAACTGAAGGAGATCAAGGCCGAGCCGCGCAGCGGCGGCAAGCCCGCCGAGGCGCTGATGGCCGCCGAAGCCGGACGCATCCGGGCGGCGCTGCCGGCGCGCTGCCGGCTGGTGGCCCTGGACGAGCGCGGCGCCGACCTGTCCACCCAGCAGCTTGCCGGAAGATTGCGCCAGTGGATGGAAGGCGGAGAGGACGTCGCTTTCGTCATCGGCGGGCCGGACGGCCTGGCAGCCGATCTCAAGGCCGCGTCCGCCGAGACCCTGCGCCTGTCCAGCCTGACGCTGCCGCACGCCCTGGCGCGCGTGGTGCTGGCCGAAGCGCTGTATCGTGCCGCCAGCCTGCTGAAGAACCATCCTTATCACCGGGAATAAGGGAAGCATGATCACCCTTGAACCTAGGATTTATCTCGCTTCGCGCAGCCCGCGCCGGCGCGAGCTGCTGTCGCAGATCGGCGTGCGCTTCGAGCTGCTGATGTTCCGCGGCGTGCCGCGTGAGGACCCGGACGTCGACGAAGCGGTGCTGCCGGAGGAGACGCCCGAGGACTATGTCGTGCGCGTCACCCTGGCCAAGGCCCAGGCCGGTGTGCGCCGCATCCGCGAACGCCACCTGATCCCGCATCCCGTGCTGGCCGCCGACACGACGGTGGAAATCGAGGGCAGCGTGATCGGCAAGCCGGAGCACGAGGCCGACGCGGTGGCGATCCTGCAGCGCCTGTCCGGACGCACCCATCGCGTGCTGACGGCGGTGGCGCTGTCATACGAGGGCCATACCGAACACCTGCTCAATGCCAGCGAGGTGCGCTTCCGCAGCCTCGGGCAGGACGAGATCAAGCGCTATGTCGCCAGCGGCGAGCCGCTCGACAAGGCCGGCGCCTATGGCATCCAGGGCCGTGCCGCGGTGTTCATCGAGGAGATAAGGGGCTCCTATACCGGCATCATGGGTTTACCCCTTTACGAGACGGCCCTTCTTCTGCGACGCTTCGGTTATCCCATATAACAAAGAAGGGCATAACCATGAGCGCACTCGACTGGTTCAAGCGCATGATGGGGCAAAAGGCGGACGAGGCGGCGCCCCCGCCGCCGGCCGACGCCTCGATGGAGGTGGCCGGCCTCAACTTCATGACGGCCATCGAGGCCCACATCAAGTGGAAGTCGCGGCTGGAGAACTACATCCAGGGCACCAGCAGCGAGGACCTCAAGGTCGAGACGGTCTGCCGCGACGACCAGTGCCCGCTCGGCAAGTGGATCTACAGCACCGGCGGCCAGCGCTTCGGCAGCATCGACACCTTCGGCGAGATGAAGGGCCAGCACGCCCTCTTCCACCAGTGCGCCGGCCGCATCCTGGAAACCGCCCAGACCGGCCAGAAGGACGAGGCGATGCGCCTGCTGCAGTACGGCGACTACGTGCGTGCCTCCGAGCAGGTCAAGCGCCTGCTCGCCAAGCTGTATGTGCGATTGAACGCGGGGGCCTGATACACTCCTCGCCATGAGCGAGGAATTTCTGGTCAACTTCACGCCGCAGGAAACCCGCGTCGCCCTCATGCAGGGCGGCATCGTGCAGGAACTCCACATCGAGCGCACCGCCTCGCGCGGGCTCGTCGGCAACGTCTACCTCGGCCGCGTCGTGCGCGTGCTGCCCGGCATGCAGTCCGCCTTCGTCGATATCGGGCTGGAGCGTACCGCCTTCCTGCACGTGGCCGACATCTGGGAGCAGCGCCAGAACGGACACGGCGGCAACGGCAGCGGCAACGGCGGCGAGGGGCCGAAGCCCATCGAGAAGATCCTCTCCGAGGGGCAGAACCTCATCGTCCAGGTGCTGAAGGATCCGATCGGCACCAAGGGCGCGCGCCTGTCCACCCAGATCAGCATCGCCGGGCGGCTCCTCGTCTACCTGCCGCAGGAAAAGCACATCGGCATCTCCCAGCGCATCGAGGGCGAGGCCGAGCGCGAGCAGCTGCGCGAGAAGCTGCAGCAGCTGGTGCCGGCCGACGAGGCGGGCGGCTTCATCGTGCGCACCATGGCCGAGAAGGCCAGCGACGAGGAGCTCGCCAACGACATCGCCTACCTGCGCAAGATGTGGGCGGAGGCGAAGAACGCCGCCGTGGCCGCCCGCCCGCCGGCGCTGCTCTACCAGGACCTCACCCTCGGCCAGCGCCTGCTGCGCGACCTGGTGACGCCGGAGACGACGCGCATCGTCATCGACTCGCGCGAGAACTACCAGAAACTGACCGCCTTCGCCCAGGAATACATGCCGCAGCTGGTGCCGCTGTTCAAGCACTACACCGGCGAGCGGCCGCTGTTCGACCTGCACGGCGTCGAGGAGGAGATCCAGAAGGCGCTGGCGCGCCGCGTCGAGCTCAAGTCGGGCGGCTACCTGATCATCGACCAGACCGAGGCGATGACCACCATCGACGTGAACACCGGCGGCTTCGTCGGCTTGCGCAACTTCGACGACACCATCTTCAAGACCAACCTCGAGGCGGCGCAGACCATCGCGCGGCAGCTCAGGCTGCGCAACCTCGGCGGCATCATCATCCTCGATTTCATCGACATGGAGAGCGAGGAGCACAAGGCCGCCGTGCTGGCCGAGCTCAACAAGGCGCTCTCGCGCGACCACACACGCATGTCGGTGAACGGCTTCACCGCCCTCGGCCTGGTGGAGATGACGCGCAAGCGCACGCGCGAGTCGCTCGCCCACGTGCTGTGCGAGCCCTGCCCGACCTGCGGCGGCCGCGGCGAGGTGAAGACGGCGCGCACCATGTGCTACGAGGTGCTGCGCGAGCTGCTGCGCGAGGCGCGCCAGTTCAACGCCCGCGAGTACCGCGTGCTGGCCGCGCCGGCCGTGATCGACCTCTTCCTCGAGGAGGAGTCCGGCTCGCTCGCCATGCTCTCCGACTTCATCGGCAAGCCGATTTCCCTGCAGGCCGAATCGGGCTACACTCAGGAGCAGTTCGACATCGTCCTGATGTAGCCCTCTCCCCCGGCCCCTCTCCCGCAGGCGGGCGAGGGGAGCACAACGGAGGAGGCATGGACGCCAGCATCAGTGTCCCGCTGTGGCTGTTCGTCATCCTGGCGCTGCTCGCCGCCTGGGCCGCCGGCGTCCTGCTGCTGGCGCCGGGCATGCGCTGGTTCTTCCGCCGCCGCATCAACGCCGTCATCGAGGAGCTCAACACCCGCCTGAGGATCGAGCTGCCGTCCTTCAAGCTGACGCGGCGCGAGGTGCTCATCGACCGCCTCTTCCACGACCCGCGCATCCAGGCCGCCGCCGAGGCGCACGCCAGGGAGAGCGGCGAGGCGCTGGTCGACGTGCGCCGCCGTATCGACCGCTACGCGCGCGAGATCGTGCCGTCCTTCAATGCCTACCTCTACTTCCGCGTCGGCTACTGGCTGGCGAAGAGCTTCGCGCGCCTGCTCTACCGCGTGCGCCTCGGCTACGCCGACGAGGCCGGCCTGGCGGCGGTGGACCCGAAGTCCACCGTGGTCTTCGTCATGAACCACCGCAGCAACATGGACTACGTGCTGGTGGCCTTCCTCGCCGCCGAGCAGGCGGCGCTGTCCTACGCCGTCGGCGAATGGGCGCGGGTGTGGCCGCTGCAGGCGCTGATCCGCTCGATGGGCGCCTTCTTCGTGCGGCGCAACTCCGGCGACCCGCTCTACCGCACCGTGCTGGCGCGCTACGTCAGCATGGCCACCGAGGCCGGCGTGCCGCAGGCGCTGTTCCCCGAGGGCGGCCTCACCGTCGACGGCGCGCTGCGCCAGCCGCGCTTCGGCCTGCTCGACTACATGGTGAAGTCCTTCCGCCCGGACGGCGGGCGCGATCTGGTGTTCATCCCCGTCGGCCTCAACTACGACCGCGTGCTGGAGGACCGCAGCCAGCTGCTCAAGCTGGGCGAGCGGCGGCGGCGCGGGATGCTGGGCGCCGTGTCGACGACACTGACTTTCATTGCGCGCAACCTGTGGCAGATGCTGACCGGCAACTGGCACCGCTTCGGCTACGCCTGCGTGAACTTCGGCAGCCCGGTTTCCATGCGGCGCTACGTCGCCATGCGCGGCACGGATTTCCCCGCGCTCGACGACGAGGCCCGGCGGCGCGAGGTCGAGGCATTGGGACGCCACCTGATGCAGGCCATCGGCGGGGTGATCCCGGTGGTGCCCGTCGCGCTGGTGGCGCAGGTGTTCGGGCGGGACGCGGCGCGGGCGCTGTCGGAACTGGAGATCAAGTCGGCGGCCTGCGACCTGCTGCGCGACTGGGAGGCGCACGGCGCCCACATCTACATTCCGCGCCACGACCGCGACTACGCCATCGGCGTCGGGCTGCGCATGCTCACCCTGCGCCACATCGTCGGGGAAAACGACGGCCTCTTCGCGCCGGTGCCGGAGAACCTGCCGGTGCTCGCCTACTACGCCAATTCCGTCGCCCACTTCGGCGGAGAAGTCGCGCAAGCGGTGCCGCTGGAGCAGGCCGCGCCGGCGCCCGCCGTCACATAGCGCGCGCGCTGCGGAAGCCGGCGAAGATGTCGTCGCGCTGCGGCTCGTAGAAATTGCGGAAGGCCGGATCGAGCAGGCGCCCCGGCGTGGCGAAGGAGCCGCCGCGCACGGCGCGGTGCGTGTGGAACCAGGGCTGCGAATAGTCCTCGTAGGCATCCGGCGCGAAGCCGGCATAGGGCGCGAAGGCGCTGGCCGTCCACTGCCAGACGTGTCCCCAGGGAGAGAAGGCGTCGCCGAACGTCCGCGCCGCGCACTCCCACTCCGCTTCCGTCGGCAGGCGCCGCCCGGCACGCCTGCACCAGGCCTCCGCCTCGTAGGCGCTGACGTGCAGCACCGGCTCGTCCGGCACCAGCGGCTGCCAGGCATCGAAGGCGCGCCGCTCCCAGCCGCGCGCGCCGCGGCGCCAGTAGCGCGGCGCGCGGCGGCCGGTCTCCGCCAGCCACTGCCGGCCCGCCTCGCTCCACCACTCCGCCCGCTCGTAGCCGCCGTCCTCGACGAAGGCCAGGTAATCCTCGTTGCTGACCGGCCGCGCGTCGATGGCGAAGGGCGCCAGCGCCACCGTGTGCGCCCACTTCTCGTTGTCGAAGACGAAGGCATCGTTGCGGCGACTGCCGACCTCGGTCTCGCCGCCGGGGAAGGAGAGCTCCTCGCCGGGGGGCAGGGCCGGCGGGCCGCGGCGCGTGCGCACCTTGGACGACGGCGCCAAGCCGAGCGTCTGCAGCGTGTAGTGCAGCGCCTCGCAATGCATGTCCTCGTGGTAGAGCGCCAGCTGGAAGAAATACGGATCGGCCACCTCCCTGTCGAGCGCGGCGTGGCAGGCGTCGAGCACGCCGGCCAGGTAGCCGCGCGTCGCCGCCAGGCCGGGCAGGTCGAGCGTCCAGCGCGCCTCGTGGGCGACATTCGAGGAGTCGTACCAGCGGTCGGGGTCGTGCAGGAAGCGCGAGTGGGCGAAGCCGCCGTCCCGCCGGCGCAGGCACCAGCGCTCGGCGAACCAGGCGACGTGGCCGATCTCCCAGCGCGGCGGGTTGATGATCTTCAGGTAGGGCGCCGACTGCCACAGTGCCGCCGGCAGTCCGTCGTACAGCGCCAGCAGGTGCGCGCGGCTCTCGTCCAGCGCGGCATGCAGCGCGGCTTTGGAAAGTTTGCGCGTCATCGCGGCCCGGCGAGAAAGAGCGCGAAGCCGCCTTCTTCGTCCAGCCACCGGCGCTGCTTCGGCAGGCCGGCTTCTGCGAGCAGCGCGGCGAACCCTTCCGGCGTCCACTTGTACGAATCCTCGGTGTGGATGCGCTCGCCGGCGGCGAAGCGGCGCACCTGCCCGGCCAGTTTCACCGCCACCGCGCGGCGCGCCTCCAGGTGCATCTCGATGCGGCTCGCCGCCGGGTCGAAGAAGGCGACGTGGCGCCAGTCGGCGACGTCGAAATCCGCCGGCAGCAGGCGGTTCAGGTGGTTCAGCACGTTCAGGTTGAAGGCGGCGGTGACGCCGAGCGCATCGTCGTAGGCGGCCTCCAGCGCGGCCTTGTCCTTGACCAGGTCGACGCCGATCAGCAGGGCGCCGCCTGGAGCAGTCGCGCAGCAGGCGCGGGCGATGCGCGCAAGGAAGGCGCGCGCCGCCTCCGGCGCGAAATTGCCGATCGACGAGCCGGGGTAGAACCACAGCCGCGGCGCCTCCGCGGGCCCCAGCAGTTCCTCCGGCAGATCGAGGCCGCGCGTGAAATCGAGGGCGATGCCGGCCAGGGGCAGTTCGGGGAAACGCTGGCGCAGGCGGCCGAGCGCCTCGCGCAGGAAGTCCGCCGAGATGTCCAGCGCGACATAGCCGGCCGGCGCCAGCAGCGGGAACAGGCGCTCCGCCTTGCCGCAGTCGCCGGCGCCGAGGTCGATCAGCAGGCGTCCGCGTCCCGCCGCATCGGCGATCTCGCCGCCCCGCCCGTCGAAGAGGCGCGCTTCGCTGCGCGTCAGCGGATACTCGGGCAGGCAGCAGATGGCGGCGAACAGGCGCGAGCCGAGTTCGTCGTAAAAGTATTTCGGCGGGATCGCGGCGCGTGCGGCGCGCAGGCCGGCCAGCAGCTCGGCCGTTGCATCGTCGCCGCCGCGCCGCAGGTCGGCGAAGCGGAAAGGCTGGAGGCGGTCGGGGCTGGGACTGTCCATCCGCACAGGATAGACCGTCCCATGCCGAAGCGCTATTTCTTCGGCAGCCGGCCGAGCAGGTAGAACTCGTCGTTCGGCCGCATGTTGGTCAGGTTGGCCATGCGGTTCGAGAGGCCGAAGAAGGCCGAGATGCCGCCGATGTCCCAGATGTCCTCGTCGGTGAAGCCGTGGCCGCGCAGCGTCTCGAAGTCGGCGTCGCCGATCTTGCCCGACTCCAGGCAGACCTTCATGGCGAAGTCGAGCATCGCACGCTGCTTCGGCGTGATGTCGGCCTTGCGGTAGTTCACCGCCACCTGGTCGGCGACGAGCGGGTTCCTGGCGCGGATGCGCAGGATCGCCCCGTGCGCCACCACGCAGTATTGGCACTGGTTGGCGTTGGAGGTGGCGACGACGATCATCTCGCGTTCGGCCTTGCTCAGGCCGCCTTCCTTCTCCATCAGCGCGTCGTGGTAGGCGAAGAAGGCGCGGAACTCGTCCGGCCGGTGGGCCAGCGCGAGGAAGACGTTGGGCACGAAGCCGGACTTCTCCTGCACCGCGACGATGCGGGTGCGGATGTCCTCGGGGATGTCCTTCAGTTCGGGCACGGGGTAGCGGCTGATCGGAGCGTTCATGATGGTTCCTTTAGACTTGAAGTATCGAGCGGATCGCGGTATTTTAACGTCTGGCCGTACCCCACCCCGACAGAAACACACAAACATGAGCGGACAAACAGCCGCCGATTTCGACAGCCTCGTCCCCGGGGTTCCCTTCAGCCGCCGCGGCTTCCTCGTCACCGCGCTCGGCGCCGGCTTCGCCCTGGCCGTGCAGCCGGTGATGGCGCAGACGGCGATCGCGACCGACACGCAGGGCCTCGTCGCCGGCGAGATCAAGGTCAAGGTCGCCGACGGCGAGATGGCCGCCTACCGCGCCCAGCCGGCCACCGGCAGCAACTTCCCGGTGATACTCGTCGTCTCCGAGATTTTCGGCGTGCACGAATACATCGCCGACACCTGCCGGCGCCTGGCCAAGCTCGGCTACCAGGCCATCGCGCCGGAACTCTTCGCCCGCCACGGCGACCCGCGCAAGCTCAGCAACATCCAGGAAATCCTCACCGGCATCGTCGCCAAGGTGCCCGACGCGCAGGTGATGAGCGATCTCGACGCCTGCGTCGCCTGGGCAAAAGTCAGTGGCGGCGACACGGCGCGGCTCGGCATCACCGGCTTCTGCTGGGGCGGCCGCATCGTCTGGCTGTACGCGGCGCACAACCCGCAGCTGAAGGCCGGCGTCGCCTGGTACGGCCGCCTGGTGGGGCAGGCGAGTGCGCTCACGCCGAAGCACCCCGCCGAACTTGCCGCCGGTCTCAAGGCGCCGGTGCTCGGCCTCTACGGCGGCGCCGACACGGGCATTCCGCTCGACACCGTGTGGGACATGCAGGACAAGCTCAAGGCCGCCGGCGGCAAGTCGGCGATCCACATCTACGACGACGCGCCGCACGCCTTCCACGCCGACTACCGCCCGAGCTACCGCAAGGACCACGCCGAGGACGGCTGGAAGCGCATGCGCGAGTGGTTCCGCGCGCACGGCGTCTGAGCGTCGGGACCGGCGCGGACGCGGTAAGATGACGCGTCCCAACCCTGGCGCCGCGCAGGCGCCGAAGCGAGCCGGCCCATGCACCCTCTCGAAGGATTGATTGCCGACCTCGGCACGGCGGGCTTCCGCGAGCGCCTCTATGGCGCACTCGACGGCCTTGCCCAGACCGACCACGTTTCCCTGCTGCGCCATGGCAGCGACGGCTGCATCCGTCTCGTGTGCACGGCGTCGCGGCCGCGCTGGCGCTTCGCCCAGGAGGCCCAGCGCGCCTACCTCGACCGCTTCCATGCCCTCGATCCCAACCGCGAGGCGCTTTCGCGCCCGCCCGCCGGCGCCCTGGTGCGCCGCCTGCGCCGCGAGCAGGTGCCGGGGGCCGACTACCGGCATTACTGCTACGACGCCGCGCGGCTGGTCGACCGCCTCAGCGTGCTGTGCGCCGACGCCGGCGGCGGCTATGCGCTCAACCTCTACCGCAGCCGCGAGCACGGCCCGTTCACCGAGGGCGAGGCGGCAAGGGTGCAGGAGCACGCATCCCTGCTGGCCGCCTGCTGCGTCAAGCACGACCGCCTGCAGGCGCAGGCGGGCGGCGCCGAGGCCGCCGGCCGCGTCGACGCGCTCGGCGCCCGCCTCCTGCAGCTGCAGCGCGGCCTGAGCCGCCGCGAGCTCGCCGTCGCCGCGCGCGTGCTGGCCGGAATGACCTCGGAGGGCATCGCCGCCGATCTCGGCGTCGGCCTGCAGAGCGTGCTCACCTACCGCAAGCGCGCCTACGCCAAGCTCGGCGTCTGCGGCCAGCGCGAGCTGTTCTCCCTCGCCCTGCTGCCGCAGGGGAACTGAATGTCCCTATCGCGGGGGACGGCGCGCCCGTCCCCGTGCGGGTAAGCTGGCGGCGAACCTGTCCTGGAGGATGCCCGCATGAACGACCCCTCGCCGGCCTCGACTACGAGGCGCTGATGGAAGTGGTGCGCCGCCGCCGCAGCGTGCGCGCCTTCGAGAAGGGCCGCCACGTCGGCCGCGACGTGCTGGAGAAGATCGTCGACTGCGGCCGCTGGGCGCCGAGCGGCGCCAACTCGCAGCCGTGGGACTTCATCGTCGTCGACGACCCCGCCATGAAAGAGAAGGTCTTCGAGGTCTTCATGCGCCAGTCGCAGCGCCTGATCGACCACGCCAAGGGCTTCCCGGCGGTGAAGAAGACCTACATGGCGCACACCGTGGCGATCATCGTCGTCGTCGGCGACCCGCGCTGGAAGGCCTGCTTCCCGCAGGGCACCTCGCCGGAGTTCGTCGAGGAGTACGCGGCGAACAACGAGAAGATCCATCTCGTCTCGCTCGGCGCCGCCATCCAGAACCTGCAGCTCGGCGTCACCGCCATGGGCCTCACCTCGGCCTGGCTCTCCGGCGGCGGCGAGGCCACCACCAACCGCGAGCTCTCCGAGCTGCTCGGCTACCCGCCGTTCATGGAGGCGGTCGGCACCATTCCCATCGGCTATCCGCAGAAGGACGTCTCGCTGCGCTACCGCCGGCCGCTGGAACAGGTGACGCACTGGAACCGCTACCAGCCGGAGAAGTTCCGCACGCAGGCGCAGATCGACTACTACGTCGAGCGCCTGCGCCCCTTCGCCATGTACCGCGGCCTCGAGAAGATGGAGGAGTGGGAGGACGTCGACGAGAAGCTCGGCCCCTGGAAGGACGCCTTCACCACGGCGGCGCCGAATCCCGGCGGCAAGCTGGATACGTAGCCGCCTACTGCACCGGCAGGCGGCCCACCACCACGACCTTGCCGCCCTCGCCGCGCACGACGATGATCTCCGCCGTCGACGGCGAGATCCCCGTCAGCGCGCGGATGTTGAAGTTGTGCGTCACCAGGGCGACGTTCTGCGGCGGCCGCACGGTTGCGACCAGCGCCGCCACGGCGCGCGTGCGCTCGGCCTCGCGGTCCGGATCCTTGTGCAGCGAGTTGAGCGCCTCCCACGGCACCGGCGGATGGCCGAAGGCCAGCTCCGCCGTCTCCAGCGTGCGGCACCACTGCGAGGCGCGCACCTCGCTCACGGCCACCGCGCGCCACTTCAGGGCGCGGCCGACGCGGCGCGCCTCCTCGCGTCCGGCGTCGGACAGGTTGCGCTGCGTCCTGCAGTCGCCGAGGAAGAAGTTCGGCGGGTCGCCCAGTCCCGGCTCGGTGGCGGCGTGGCGGATCAGCAGCACGTTGCCGCCGGCCTTCAGCTTGGCCCACAGGGCGTCGTCGGCGTGGGCCAGCGAGGCGAGGGCGAGCAGCCCGGCGAGGAACAGACGCTTCATTCGATGACTCCCAGTCTTCCATTGTGCGAACCCATATACCAGAAGCGCCCCTGCGCGTCGACGATGGCCTTGCGGATGCCGGTGTTCTTCGAGGGCAGATTGATGACGCGGAAGGCTTCCGTCTTCGGATCGAGCAGCGCCACCGTGTCGGTGTCGATCTCGTTGGCCCAGACGCGGCCGGCGGCGTCCACCGTCACCGCGTAGGGGCCGGCGCCGCGGCCGTGCGGCATGGCATATTCCTTGACGATGCGGCGCGCCTGCGGGTCGACCTTGATCAGCTTGCCGTTGCCGTAGAGCGTCACCCACAGCATGCCGTCCGGCGCCGTGGCGACGCGGCGCGGGCGTGAGCCGCTGCCGGTGTCGAGGTGGGTGATCTGCCCGGTGGCCGGATCGAGGCGGCCCAGGCTCTCCTCGCCGATGCGGCAGAACCAGACGGCGCCGCTCTTGTCGATGGCCAGGCCGTAGGGATTGCCCGAGGTCGCGTACTCGGTGATCTTCCCCGTGGCGCGGTCGAGGCGGCCGATGCGCTGGCCGTTCTGCACGGTGAACCAGATCACCCCTTTCTCGTCGATCACCAGCGTGTGCGGGTCGCCGCCCGAGGGCGCGCGATGGTTGGCCACCGTGCCGGTCTTCGGGTCGAGGCGGCCGATCGTGCCGTTGCCGTTGCCCGTGTACCAGACGATACCGTCGGCGTCGACCAGCAGGCCGTGCGGTCGCGCGCCGTCGGGCAGCTCCCACTCCTTGAAGGTCTTCGTCTTCGTGTCGAAGCGCGCGATGCGGTTGCCGCTCATCACGGCGATGTAGATGTTGCCGTCCGGCCCGGGCGCCGGGTCGCGGGCGAACTTCGGCGTCGGCACCGGCCATTCCGACACCTTGCCCTGCACCTGCGGCAGGGCGCCGGGAACGATGCCGTAATTCGAGCCGCCAGCCAGGGCCGGGCCGGCGCAGGCGGCGAGCATCAGGATGATTTTCTTCATTTTGGTGTCTCCATTGGGGTGGTTCATGCTATTCCCGCGGACAGGGCGGCGCAACATGCTTGCGCTTCGCCCGGCGCCCCGCCATAATCCACCAAGCAAATGCTTGGTTGGCACACTTTCCGACCGTGCCGGCTTGGGGGAAATCCATGAACTACCGTTCGGTATTCCGCGACGGCCTCTTCGCGGGCCAGAGCGTCGTCGTCACCGGCGGCGGCAGCGGCATCGGCCGCTGCACCGCCCACGAGCTCGCCGCCCTCGGCGCCCGCGTCGCGCTGGTCGGCCGCAAGCCGGAGAAGCTGGAGGCCGTGCAGCGCGAGATTGCCGACGCCGGCGGTGCCGCCACCATCCACGCCTGCGACATCCGCGACGAGGCGCAGGTCTGCGCCACGGTCGACGCCATCCTCGCTGCGCACAGCCGCATCGACGGCCTGGTGAACAACGCCGGCGGCCAGTTCCCCGCGCCGCTGCGCGACATCTCGCTGAAGGGCTGGGACGCCGTTGTGCGCACCAACCTCACCGGCGGCTTCCTCATGGCGCGCGAGTGCTATCGCCGCTGCATGGAGGCCAACGGCGGTTCAATCGTCAACATGAGCGCCGACATGTGGGGCGGCATGCCCGGCATGGGTCATTCGGGCGCGGCGCGCGCCGGCATGGTGAACTTCACCGAGACCGCCGCCTGCGAATGGGCGTCGTCAGGCGTGCGCGTGAACGCCGTCGCGCCGGGCTGGATCGCCTCCAGCGGCTTCGAGACCTACCCCGAGGAATTCCAGCAGCTTGCCGCGACGCTCAGGCACAAGGTGCCGCTGCGGCGCTTCGGCACCGAATCCGAGGTCGCCGCCGCCATCGTCTTCCTGCTCTCCGAAGCCGCCTCCTTCATCACCGGCACCACCCTCCGCATCGACGGCGGCGTGCTCAACGCGCGGCCGACCTGGAAGCTGGTGGCGCACAAGCGCTCGAAGCCCTACAACGGCTTCCCGCTGTATGCGCCGCCGAAGTTCATGGTGGAGGAATGAAAAGCATGAACCACGGCGGGCACGGCGACACGGCGATTTTCGATTTCTTTTCGCCGTGTCCGCCGTGGTGAAAGGTTTTAGCCATGCCCATCATCGAAAGCACGATTGATACTAGCTCCGCCGCCTTCGCCGCCAACCGCGAGGCCTGGCTGAAGCTCATCGCCGACTTCCGCGCGCTCGAGCAGCGCGTGCGCGACGCCTCGGCGAAGGCCAAGCCCGTCTTCGACAAGCGCGGCCAGCTGCTGCCGCGCGAGCGCGTGGCGCGGGCGCTCGACGCCGGCTCGCCCTTCCTCGAACTCGCCACCGTCGCCGGCTGGTGCCTCGACAATCCCGATCCGGCGAAGACGATTCCCGGCGGCGGGCTGGTCGCCGGCATCGGCTACGTCAGCGGCGTGCGCTGCATGGTCGCCGCCTCGGATGCCGGCATCGACGCCGGCGCCATCCAGCCGATGGGCCTGGAGAAGATCCTGCGCGTGCTCGACATCGCCAAGGAGAACAAGCTGCCCTTCCTGCACCTCGTCGAATCCGCCGGCGCCAACCTGCTCAAGTACCGCGTCGAGGACTTCATCCACGGCGGCGGCCTCTTCTGCGGCCTGACCCGCCTGTCCGCCGCGGGCATCCCCGTGGTGACGGTGGTGCACGGTTCGTCCACCGCCGGCGGCGCCTACATGCCCGGCATGTCCGACTACGTGGTAATGGTGCGCGGCCGCGCCCGCGCCTTCCTCGCCGGCACGGCGCTGCTCAAGGCCGCCACCGGCGAAGATGCCTCCGAGGAGGAACTCGGCGGCGCGGAGATGCACGCCACGGTCTCGGGTCTCGCCGAATACCTCGCCGAGGACGACGCCGACGGCATCCGCCTCGCCCGCGAGGTGCTGGCGAAACTCGACTGGAACCGCGATGTGCGCCCGGCGCAAAAGTCAGTCCGTACACCACGGCGCGACATCGACGAGCTGCTCGGCCTGGTGCCGCTCGACACGAAAAAGCCCTACGACGTGCGCGAAGTCATCGCGCGCATCGTCGACGGCTCGGACTTCCTCGACTTCAAGCCCGGCTACGGCGTGTCGACGGTGTGCGGCCACGCCGCCCTCGACGGCCATGCGGTCGGCCTCATCGGCAACAACGGCCCGATTGACCCGGCCGGCGCCACCAAGGCCTCGCACTTCATCCAGGCCTGCTGCCAGTCGGGCACAGCAATAATTTACCTGCAGAACACCACCGGCTACATCGTCGGCAAGGCGAGCGAGCAGGCCGGCATGATCAAGCACGGCGCCAAGATGATCCAGGCCGTGGCCAACGCCACCGTGCCGCAGATCACCCTGCACATCGGCGCCAGCTTCGGCGCCGGCAACTACGGCATGTGCGGCCGCGCCTACGGCCCGCGCTTCGCCTTCTCCTGGCCCAACGCGAAGACGGCGGTGATGGGCGGCGAGCAGGCGGCCATGACCATGCGCCTCGTCATGGAAGCCAAATTGAAGCGCGGCGGTGGGGAAGTGGACCAGGCCCAGCTCGATGCCCTGGAAAAGCAGATCATCGACACCTTCGACCGGCAGTCGTCCGCCTTCTACACCAGCGGGCGGCTCCTCGACGACGGCATCATCGACCCGCGCGACACGCGCAAGGTGCTGGCCTACGTGCTGTCCATTTGCCGCGAGGCCGATGCGCGCACGCTGCGGCCGGTGCAGTTCGCCGTGGCCCGACATTAGCCCTGCTCCCCTCTCCCGCAAGCGGGAGAGGGGCCGGGGGAGAGGGAAAAGGAGAAGTCATGCTCTACACACAAGAACACCAGGAACTCCAGCGCTCGGTGAAGAAGTTCGTCGAGACCGAGATCAACCCCCATGTCGACGCGTGGGAGGACGCCGAGATCTTCCCGGCGCACGAACTCTTCAAGAAGATGGGCGACGCCGGCTTCCTCGGCATCAACAAGCCGCAGGCCTACGGCGGCATGGGCCTCGACTACTCCTACCAGCTCGCCTTCGTCGAAGCGCTCGGCGACGTGCGCTGCGGCGGCGTGCCGATGGCCATCGGCGTGCAGACCGACATGGCGACACCAGCCCTCGCCCGCTTCGGCTCCGACGAACTGCGCCGCGAATTCCTCGCCCCCACCATCGCCGGCGACCTCGTCTGCAGCATCGGCGTCTCCGAGCCGGGCGCCGGCTCCGACGTCGCCTCGATCAAGACCTTCGCGAAGAAGGACGGCGACGATTACGTCATCACCGGCAGCAAGATGTGGATCACCAGCGGCACCCAGTCCGACTGGATCTGCCTGCTCGTCAACACCTCCGAGGGCGCGCCGCACAAGAACAAGACGCTGATCTGCGTGCCGATGAAATCGAAGGGCGTCTCGGTGGCGAAGAAGCTGAAGAAGCTCGGCATGTGGTCCTCCGACACGGCGCAGCTCTACTTCGACGAGGTGCGCGTGCCGCAGCGCTACCGCATCGGCGAGGAGGGCATGGGCTTCACCTACCAGATGCAGCAGTTCCAGGAGGAGCGCCTGTTCGCCGCCGCGCAGTGGACGGCGCTCGACCGCATCCTGCGCGAGACCATCGACTACACCCGCGAACGCCAGGCCTTCGGCCAGTCCATCCTCGACAACCAGTACGTGCACTTCCGCCTCGCCGAGCTGAAGACCGAGATCGAGACCCTGCGCGCGCTGGTGCACGACGCCGCGGCGAAGCTCGTCGCCGGCGAGGACGTCACCCTGCTCGCCTCGATGGCCAAGCTCAAGGTCGGGCGGCTGGGCCGCGAGGTCGCCGACGGCTGCCTGCAGTTCTGGGGCGGCATGGGCTATGTGTGGGAGAGCAACGTCTCGCGCCTGATGCGCGACATCCGCCTCTCCTCCATCGGCGGCGGCGCCGACGAGGTGATGCTCGGCATCATCTCGAAGTACATGGGCACGTTGCCGAGGAAAGCATGATGCGCTTGCACCGTCTACCCCCTCTCCCCGCAAGCGGGGAGAGGGCCGGGGTGAGGGGTCTCCGGCCTCTGCCCCTCACCCTAACCCTCTCCCCGCAAGCGGGGCGAGGGGAGGTTTCGTAGATGTTTTCAAAAGTCCTCATCGCCAACCGCGGCGAGATCGCCTGCCGCGTCATCCGCAGCTGCCGCGCGCGCGGCCTGCGCACCGTCGCCGTCGTCTCGGCCGCCGACCGCCACGCCCTGCACGCGCGCCTCGCCGACGAGGCCTATGAGATCGGCGCCGCGCCCCCGCGCGAGTCCTACCTCAACATCGAGCGCCTGATCGCCGCCGCCCGCGCCACCGGCGCCCAGGCCGTGCATCCCGGCTACGGCTTCCTTTCCGAGAACGCCGACTTCGCCGAGGCCTGCGCGCAAGCCGGCCTGGTCTTCATCGGCCCGCCGCCCGCGGCGATCCGCCTGATGGGCAACAAGGCCGAGGCCAAGCGCCGCATGCGCGAGGCCGGCGTGCCGTGCATCCCCGGCTACGACGGCACCGACCAGTCCGACGCCACGCTGATGCGGGAAGCGGAGAAGATCGGCCTGCCGCTGATGATCAAGGC
>PQAF01000046.1 GCA_003105015.1 Rhodocyclales bacterium
AAGGGCGAGGCCGCCGCCATGGCCAATCCGGCCAACCCGGCGCTGCGGATCACCAACAACCTCGACCGCCGCGACAGCGCCTTCTCCGGCAGCCTCGGCGCCATCTACGAGGCCGCGCCGCTGCTGCGGCCCTACGCCAACCTCTCGCGCGGCTTCCGTGCCGGCGAGATGCGCGAGCGCTACGAATCCTCGCCGCGCGGCGACGGCTACTACTACGCCGGCAACCCGCAGATCAAGCCGGAGGTCTCGACGCAGTTCGAGATCGGCCTGAAAGGCCAGAGCGAGCGCGCCGGCTACCAGCTGGCGCTGTGGCGCAACCGCATCGCCGACTACATGTCCGGGCTCGACATCTCCGGCACGCCACGCGCCGTCGCCGTCTGCGGCGCCGCCAACGCCGCCGCCTGCAAGGAGACGGTGAACATCAGCCAGGTCACGCTGCACGGCTTCGAGGCACAGGGCAGATGGCAGGCCTGGCGCGGCCACTGGCTGAAGGCCGGCCTCTCCCTCGTGCGCGGCAGCAACGACGCGCTCGACGAGCCGCTGTTCCAGATGCCGGCCGACGAGCTCACGCTGGGCTGGGAAGGGAATGTCGCGCCGGACTGGACGATGGACGTCACCGGCCGCTTCGTACGCCGGCAGAACCGCGTCGCCACGGTGTTCTCGCGCGGCAGCGAGAACGCCACGCCCGGCTTCGCCACCATGGACGCCGGCGCCACCTGGCGCTACGCGAAAAGTCAGTCGCTGCGCATCGGCGTGAAGAACCTCTTCGACCGCGAGTACCACGAGCACCTGACCGAGGGCGTTTCCGGCCAGGAGATCCCCATGCCCGGCCGCAGCCTGGTGCTGAGCTGGAAGGGAGAATTCTGATGATCGCCCTTCTCAAGCGCCGCTGGCAGCTGCTGCTGATCGTCGCGCTCGGCCTCGCCCTGGCCGGCACCGTGCTCTTCTTCACCGTCTTCCAGCGCGCGCCGCAGGCGCCCTCGCAGGACGGCCGCCTCCGCCTCATGCTCGACCACGCCGAACGCGACTACGTGCTCGGCGAGATGCGCCACCTGCTGATGGCCGTGCAGGCCATCGTCGACGCCACGGCGGCCGGCGACATGGCGCGCGTCGCCGTCGAGGCGCGCAAGGTCGGCATGGCGGAAGTGAAGAACATCCCGCCGGCGATCCGCACCCGCCTGATCGGCAAGCTGCCGGCGGAATTCAGGAAGCTCGGCTTCGCCACCCACGAAGCCTTCGACGCGCTGGCGCTCGACGCGGAGAGCCTCGGCGACCGCGAGCACACGCTGCAGCAGCTCGCCGCGCTGATGCAGCGCTGCATCGCCTGCCACGCCGCCTACACGGTGCTGCCGCCGGCGGCCGCCGAACCCGACCGCTGACAAGGAGAAGACATGGAAGAGAACGCACTGCAGGACGAACCGCCGCCGGCGCGCCTGGTCGCCGGCGCCCTCGCCCACCTCGCCCGCCACATGACCACCGGCTGCCCGCGCGCCGCCGAGCTGGCGGCGCTGCTGCTCGAGCGCGTCGTCGCCGACGCGGACGCCGACCCGCACCTGCGCGCGCACGCCCGCGAACTGGTCGACATCCTCGAACGGGACCAGGCGACCGATGCCCGGCGGCTGCCGCTCATGGACGCCCGCCCGACCAGCCGCGCGGCGCACTGAAAGTCAGTCGCCGTACTACGGCGAGCGGGTGCTATCGACCCGAAGCGGCCGTAGCCAATTGGGCACCGAAGGTCCGATAGGCGACCTTGATTAATCTGGAATAACCAGTTTTTGTTTAAGGAAAGAGAAGAGTCCGTCAATGGGACCTGTCAAGGCTGGAATGAAACACGTCATAGCATTTACGATTGCAAGCTCACCGACCTTGAACTTCGCTTCCCGAATTAGTCTTTCGTGGTCGGCAATCGGCTTTCCGTTGTCTTTAAGGACTTGCTCAAGTCGAGCGCTCCATTTCAACTTTCCAGCCTTTGCCTCTTTCGGCTTTAAATTTGGAACCCCCAGCAGCTTGCAAAGCTCACTCGTGTATATGACTGGATCGAGCAGGTCCTCAAGTTCCGACTCCGTCTGACCTGGTTTGATCGCACAGAACTCTGCTCCTGTGTCTAGTAATCCATCTTTCCTTGTTTTAGTTAGAGCAGCATTTCCCTCCGAGTCGTGGTCCACGAATGCGACAGGGCTGCATACAAGGGCTTGGTAGAACCGCAGTTGATGGGGCAAATTGCTAGCACCGTGCAAGGGTGCTATGTGAAGGCGCCCGCTTGTCATCGCACTGTACAGTTTCGGCTCAACGACTTTGATGCGTGCTTTAAGTAAGCTAGCATCACCAGGGCCTTCAACCAGTACCACGACGTCAGGTGATGCCAGATTTTCAGCTAGTTGCACTCCGAGTACCTTCCGGACCTCGTCCAAGCTATCGGCCGGCTTTGCCTTATTCCCCTGAATAAGGACGTTCGAAGACACGTTGTCCCGCCTAACAAGGGCAGGCTCATGCGTGCTGATGATGACCTGTCTATTCTTAGCGATGTCTTCGAGTAGAGTCCGAAGTGAATGTATTGCCCCAGAGTGAAGGTGCGCCTCAGGTTCTTCAATAGCGAGTATCAAGTTTTTTCCTCCGGCAGAACCCTCAGCTAATGCCTTGGCAAGCGCAATCGCAACAAGGTTTTTAACGCCATCCCCCTTCTGGGACAATGGAGTCAGAGTGCCATCGTCCAAGAGAATCTCTGCAGAACGCCGCATAGCCCGCGTACGTTGCTCGCGTGTGACTGTTGTCGTCACGCTCGTCAAACTACCGATGAAAGGTTTAAGGGTTTCCAACAACAGCTTGGAGACCTCCTGAAGCACAGGCTTTTCGGCATCTTCAATGGCTTTCAGTGCTTTCTGATACTCGGGGTTCGTTTCAAGTGTCGCCAGCGCACGACTTACCATGTTTTCAACGATGGCTCGGGACTTCATTTCGTCGCGGACGGCCTCGATGTATTGGAACTGCAACCTCTCAGCAATGAAATTAGCGATCACACCACGTTTACCATTGAGCGACTTTTGCGCTGGGCCTTGCTTCTTTACTGCATATGACATGCCTCCATCTTTGCCTATGGCGATCTGAATCGGTAATGTTCCGTTCATCCTTGACCCAACTACTGACCGGAAAGCTGCCCGATCTGCGGTATCAAGATCGAACTCAAGTTCGAATCTGGTGGAGGCTCTCGACGCTTCGCTTCGAAGATTAACTGGGAAGTCTCGCTCGTAGTCGTATACTGAACTGCGGCCGAGTAGTGTTCGTCGAGCTCCTACATTACGATCTTGCGCCAACGACAAAGCACAGACCAATGCGCTCAGGAGGTTACTCTTACCTTCGTTATTCGGGCCAACCAGAACAGTCAGATCAGACAAAGCAATTCGTGGCGTCGACTGAATACTGCGGTAATTCTTAACCGAGAAGGCGACAAGCTTCATGCAAAGGTCTCCCCATCTTTAGTGGGTATCCAGCCACGGCAATTGGATGGCCCCGAATTGGTAAAGCCAATGTCTTTCCTTTTCTTTATATATAAGCTTACTTTACCGAGCCTATGAGGTCGACGTCAGCATCCAGGTAATTGACAAGACATTAACGAACCTCCGCTCCTGGCCGATAACTCCCGCTCCCAATAACCCGCTCACCGCCAGCGAGCGGAGTTGGGACACGCATTGGTCGCGGTTCGGTGCTGATCGGCCTATCAGTCGGCGCCGGATTTCTTGCCGCCGTCTCCCAGCAGCCCCCCGGCCTCGCGCTCATCCAGTTCCAGCTTCGGCACCGTCTTCTTCACTCGCTGTTCGACTTCCTTGATGTGCTCGGCGGGCGGGATGTTCTCCGGCAGCGTGCCGCCGATCCGCTTGATGGCATCGCGCACTTCCTTGCCGACCTGCTCGTGGGTCTGGATGGCCTGGGCCTGATTGCGAACGGCGTCGCGCGCCAGCTTGTCGCGCGCCTGGGTCATACGGAACTGGTTGGCGGCAAGCTCCGTCGCGTTCATGCGGTCGAGCAGGTTGTCCTTTTCGGGAATGTCCTTGCGCCGTTTGATGGCGTCGCGGCCCAGACCGCCATACAGCCCCTTGTAGCCAGCGTCGTGAAAGACGCCGAACATCTTGCTCTGCACGCCGGCATCCTGCGCCGCGCCCGAAAGCGCCTTGAATTCCTCGGCAGTCTGCTTGCGCAGTTCCAGCCGTTCCACGTCGGCGGCGGCCTGGTCGTTCAGTTCCTGGCGGCGGGTCTGGACGGCAAAATACTTCTGGGCCAGAGCGATTTCCGGCTTGCGCGGGTCGCCGTTCTGGGCAATGAGGTAGCAGGCGAAGCGGGAAAGGTGGTAGTCGTCGACGTCTCGTTGCCCGCCCTTGCCGACCTCGATCATTTTGCCGGCGCCGGCAAAATGATGGTCCGGATTATTTCCCGATTGTTCACAGGAGGTTATGGCGCGCTCGATAGCCTGTTCGAAGCGCCGCCACTGGCTGTATCCGAGCAACACTTGCAGGTCGCGGGCGCTCCAGTATTCGGCGCCGTGCTCGTTGCTCTGCTTGATGGATTCGAAGGACTTGTCGCCAAAAGTAGGCAGTTGCTTGCGGTTCATCCTCTTGGTTCCCTTTCTTTTTCGGCGGCCCGGCTTCCGGGCGACACGGCAAGTTTATTCGCACGGAGGCTCACTGGGCGAGCCAAGCGGGCGAGCTTCCCTACTCCGGCAGCGTCACGAACCCGTTCTCGTCGAGTGGAAAGAAGGGATTGAAGCAGACTTCCCAGAGGAATCCGTCGGGGTCGGCGAAGTAGCCGCGGGTGCCGCCCCAGGGCGCTTTCTCGCCCGCGCGCACGAGGCGGCCGCCGGCCGCCACGGCCTCGCGCAGCGTGGCGTCGACCGCTGCTTCGGAAGAGACGTTGTGGGCGAGGGTGAAGCCGGGGAAGCCGGCGCCTTGCGGCGGCACGTTCGCATCCTCGGCGAGCGCGTCGCGCGCGAAGAGCGCGAAGGCAACGCTGCCGGCCTGGTAGAAGGCCACTTCGGCCTGGCTGCCGGAGGATTCGCGCCAGCCGAGCGCGCGGTAGAAGGCGCGGCTGCGCGCGAGATCGGCGACGCCGAGGGTGATGAAGCTGATGGCCTGTTTCATGGCTGCGCTCCGGCTGACGGCATCGGCGAATTATGCGCCGCCGACATGTCGGTCGCAGACTCAGCCCAGCAGCGCCGGATTGAGCCGCCAGACAGCATGGGTCAGTGTCGAGGCGAAGGTGACCCACGCCAGGTAGGGCAGGAGCAGGACGGCGGCCAACGGCTTGATCCGCCGGAAGGCGATCACGGTGGCGACGATCAGGCACCACAGGAGCAGCACTTCGGCGAAGGCCGGGCCGCCCAAGCGCCAGGCGAAGAACAGCCAGCTCCACAGGGCGTTGACGGCCAGCTGGACGATGAAGAGCGCCAGCGCCGCGCGGGCGCCGGCAAAGCCGCGCTCGCGCCAGACCAGCCAGGCGGACACGCCCATCAGCGCGTAGAGCGCGGTCCACACCGGGCCGAACAGCCAGCCCGGCGGCGCCCAGGCGGGGCGCACGAGTTCCGCGTAGAACGTTTTTGCGCCGACCGAGGCCACGGCGCCGATCGCCGCGGCGGCGAAGGCGAGCGCCAGCCAGCCGGCGAGGCCGAGCCACTGGCGCGAAGAGGGCAATGCCGGCGGGACGGTGCGCATCACTCGGCGAGACAGCGCGCCACGCCGTCCTCGTTCCAGGCGATGCCGCTGCCCGGCGCGTCGGGGACGACGGCATGGCCGGCCTCGATCCTGAGCGGTTCCTGCAGGATCGGCGCGGCCCAGTCGACGTACTCCAGCCAGTGGCAGGTCGGCGACACCGCCAGCAGGTGGGCGCTGACTTCCGGGAAGAGGTGGCTGGAGACCGGCAGGCCGGCGGCCTCGGCGAGGGCCGCCGCGCGCAGCCAGCCGCTGACGCCGCCGATCTTCATGGCGTCCGGCATGCCGAGGTCGGTGGCGCCGGCGGCGAGGCACTTCGCCATCTCGTGCGTGCCCCACCAGTTCTCGCCCATCTGGATCGGCGTGCGCGCCTTTTCCCGGATGCGGGCATAGCCTTCGTAGTCGTCGGCGAGCGCCGGCTCCTCGATCCAGCCGAGCCCTTCGCCGTCGAGCGCCTGCACGCGCGCGATCGCCTCGGGCACGGGCAGCACCTGGTTGTAGTCGGACATCAGCAGGACGTCGTCGCCGACGGCGCGCTGCACCGCGCGCACAACGGCGAGGTCGGTCTTCAGGTCGGGGTAGCCGAGCCGCACCTTGATCGCCGCAAAGCCCGGCGCAGCCAGCTGCTGCGCCTCGGCGGCGGCGCGCTCGGCGCCGATCATGCCGAGCCCGCAGCTGTTGTAGGCGGGGATGCGGCGCGGCTCGCCGCCCAGCGCGCGCGCCAGCGGCAGGCCCTGCGCCCGGGCGAGCGCGTCCCATGCCGCCATGTCGATGCCGGCCAGCGCCATGCCGGCGACGCCCTTCGCGCCGAGCAGGCGGAAGCGGCCCTGCAGCTTGCGCTCGAGCGCGAGCGGCGCGACGGCATCGCCCTTGACGAGCAGCGCCAGGTTGGCGAGGAGCTGCACGACGGGCTTGAGCACCAGCGGCGTGTAGCAGAAGAGGTAGGCGGCGCCGGTGACGCCTTCCTCGGTGTGGAGGTCGATCAGGGCCAGCGGCGCGACGCCAATGGTGCCGCTGCTGGTCTGCAGCGGGATCGCCATCGGCACGTTGACGGCGCGCACGCGCAGGTCGCGAACGGTGAGTCGGGGTTGGGGGTTCATGCTGCCTCCTTGTTGTCGGGGTTCGGGGCCAGCGGCGGACAGGGAATCCGTGCGCCTATTCTGCGCCGGCGCCTTTGCGGGGGCAAGGCGCGCGGGCGGCGGAACTTGCGCGGGCGGTGCTAATCTGAGGGTCTTTCGTCCCGCCGGAAAAATCATGGCCCTCGTTTCCTCCCGGTTATTTCTTGCCGCCGCGCTCGTGATCGCCGCCACAGCCGCCCGCGCACAATCCTGCCCCGAGCCGGCGACGTGGTCGGCGCTCGACGGCGAGCGCCCGCGCGCCGCGCAGGCCTCGGCCCTGCTCGACCGCATGGCGCAGCGCGAGGTGGTGCTGCTGGGCGAAGTGCACGACGACGCCGACCACCACTACTGGCAGCTGCAGACCCTGGCCGCGCTGCATGCGCGGCGGCCGGACATGGCGATCGGCTTCGAGATGTTCCCGCGCCGCGTGCAGCCGGTGCTCGACCGCTGGGTGGCGGGCGAGCTGACGGTGAAGGAATTCCTCGAGCAGTCGGAATGGCACGCGAACTGGAACATGCCGGCCGAGCTGTACCTGCCGCTGTTCGAGTTCGCGCGCATCAACCGCATCCCGATGCTGGCGCTGAATATCGAGCGCAAGCTGAGCCGCGCCATCACCGAGAAGGGCTGGGACGCCGTGCCGGACGCCGAGCGCGAAGGTCTCGGCCGCCCGGCGCCGCCGGCCGAGGCCTACCGCGACGGCCTGTTCGAGGTCTACCTGCAGCATCCGACCCTGCGCGGCAAGGGCAGTAAGGGCGGCAAGCCGAAGAAGGGCGACGAGGCCTTCCGCTTCTTCGTCGAATCGCAGACCGCCTGGGACCGCGCCATGGCCGAGGCGCTGGCGCGCCGCGCCGGCACCGGCAAGCCGCTGGTGGTCGGCGTCATGGGCAGCGGCCACCTCCGCCACGGCCACGGCGTGCCGCACCAGCTGCGCGCCCTCGGCGTGAAGAACATCGGCACCCTGCTGCCGCTCTCCGCCGACGCCGATTGCAAGGAGATCCGCGCCGGCCTCGCCGACGCGGTGTTCATGCTGCCGGCGCAGGTCGCCCCGAAGCCGGCGCCGCCGCGCCTCGGCGTGCAACTGGAGGAGCACGAGGGCGGCGTGCGCATCCTCGCCGTGACGGCGGGCAGCCTCGCCGAGCAGACCGGCCTGAAGCGCGGCGACGTCATCCTCGAGATGGCCGGCCGCCCGGTGAAGAAAGTCCTGGTCGCCATCGGCCTGGTGCGCCTGCAGCCGGCCGGCACCTGGCTGCCGCTGCGGGTGAAGCGCGGCGAGGAGACGCTGGAGCTGGTGGTCAGGTTCCCGCCCGAGAAATCATGAGGCGTCTGCGCGCCGCCGCCTGCGTCTCCGTCTTCACCCTGCTCGCCGGCGCGCAGGCCCGGCTGCTTGCGGCCCAGCTCGATCTGCAGGTGGAACTCGACCCGGCCGCGCGGCGCTTCGCGGCGGTGGCGGAGGTCGACGCGCCGGCACGCGAATTCCGCTTCGCGCTGCACGAATCGCTCGAGGTGAGCGCCGCCTCGGCGAATGGCCAGGCCCTGCGCTCCGAACGCCTCGACGGCAGCGGACCACTGCGTGCCTGGCGCGTCGTGCTGCCGGCGAAATCCACGCGCCTGCGCCTCGAATACGCCGGCACCCTGCCGGCGCTCGACCGCCGCCTCGACCACCGCGCCGTGCTGCACGGACTGACTTTGATGGCCGCCGCCGAGGGCAGCTTCCTGCCCGCCGGCGCCGGCTGGTATCCGCAGCCGGCGCCGTTGTTCACTTACACCGTGAGCCTGTCGCTGCCGGGCGACCAGCGCGCGCTGGTGGCCGGCCGCCTGCTCTCCGAGGAGGCGCCGGCCGCCGGCCGCTACCGCGCGCGCTTCGAATTCGCCCGGCCCGCCGACGGCATCGACCTGATGGCCGGGCCGTACCGGGTGCGCGAGAAGATCGTGCCGCGCGCCGAGGGCGGGCCGCTGCGGCTGCGCACGTATTTCTTCCCCGAGCTCGACGCGATGCCCGGCCTCGCCGAGGGTTATCTCGACGACGCGCAGCGCTATCTCGCGCGCTACGCCGGGGAGATCGGCGCCTACCCGTTCACGGAATTCTCGGTGGTGGCCAGCCCGCTGCCGACCGGCTTCGGCATGCCGACGCTCACCTACCTCGGCGCCGAGGTGCTGAAGCTGCCCTTCATCCGCGCCACCTCGCTCGGCCACGAGGTGCTGCACAACTGGTGGGGCAACGGCGTCTTCGTCGACTACGCGCGCGGCAACTGGAGCGAGGGCCTGACCACCTTCATGGCGGACTACGCCTACAAGGATGCCGAATCGGCCGCCGCCGCGCGCGAGATGCGGCTCGGCTGGCTGCGCGACTTCGCCAGCGTGCCGGCCGGCAGCCAGGCGGCGCTGGCCGCCTTCCGCACGCGCACCCACGGCGCCGCGGCGGCCGTCGGCTACGGCAAGGCGGCGATGCTCTTCGTCATGCTGCGCGACGAGATCGGCGAGGAGGCCTTCCGCCGCGGCGTGCGCGGATTCTGGCAGGCGCAGCGTTTCAAGGTCGCCTCGTGGCGCGAGCTGCAGGCGGCCTTCGAGCAGGCGGCGGGCCGCTCGCTTGCCGGCTTCTTTGACCAGTGGCTGAACCGCGCCGGCGCGCCGGACGTGCGCATCGCCGCAGCGCGCGCAACGCCGCGCGGCGGCAGGGCGCAACTCGCGCTGACGCTGGAGCAATCCTCCCCCGCCTACGCGCTGGGCGTGCCGGTGGAACTCGTCTATGCGGGCGGGCGCAGCGAGATGCGCCGCATCGCCCTCATGCAGCCGCGCCAGACGGCGACGCTGGAACTGGCGGCCGCACCCGAAGGCGTGCGCCTCGACCCGGAGCTGCGCCTGTGGCGGCGGCCGGCGGCGAAGATGAAGGCGCGTCTAGACCATATTTCCCCGCTCTCCGACCAGGCGGCGGCACTGTTGCAGGAACTGTGCGCCATCACCGGCAACAGCGCCCACCTGGTGCCGCGCCGTGACGGCACGCAGCGCCCAATCGATCCGGCCCGTTTTGCCTATGCGATGCGCGATCTGGCGCTGGCCGAACGCGCCAGCCCGCACTGTTTCCGTGCCACCTTTTCGACCTGGGCGAACGAGCGGGGGTTTCGTCTCGACGCCATCGAGAAGCAGCTCGCCCATGTGCCACGCGATGCTGTACGCGCCGCCTATGACCGGTCGCTGCTGATCGATGAGCGCCGAACGATGATGCAGGCTTGGGCTGACTACCTAACTACCCTGGAAGCTGAGAACGTCATTGTTTCCCACTTCGGCCGTGCCGCCTGACTTTCCGCCCCCTCTATTTTTCCTGACCTTGCTTTTTCGACCGGGACAACCGGGACAACCGGGACAAAACCGCCGAAACCCGCGCCAGCATTGGGTTTCCGCTGTCCCGGCAACTCCGAAAACGGCCGGGACATGCCGGGACACGCCGGGACAAAAGCGGGCGTTTCCGTGTCAGGACGGCGCATCGGCGGCGCGAAAGACGCCCCGGCCTGCCGCCATAAAGAAGAGCGTTTTTTTGGATTTCCCACTTAGAGACCAGAAACGGCCAAAAAATGAACGTAATTCCCCACTTTCTCGAATTACTACTGATAACAGGTGTTATGTAAAATTGCGTCTCCCACTTTTACA
>PQAF01000047.1 GCA_003105015.1 Rhodocyclales bacterium
CCCGGCACGATGATGACGTTCTTGGCCTCGCGCAGCAGCTCAGACGTCTCCGCCGCGCTGACGGGACTGACTTCTCCGGCCGGCTGCTCGCCGGCCTTGGCCGCCGGCGCGCCGCCGCCCGTGCCAAAGCCGCCGGCGATGACGCTGATGAAGTTGCGGTTCATGGCACGGCACATGATGTAGGAGAGGATGGCGCCGCTCGATCCGACCAGCGCGCCGGTGACGATGAGGAGGTCGTTCGACAGCATGAAGCCGGTCGCCGCCGCCGCCCAGCCGGAGTAGCTGTTGAGCATCGACACCACCACCGGCATGTCGGCGCCGCCGATGGCCATCACCATGTGGATGCCGAACAGCAGCGCGATCGCCGTCATGACGATCAGCGGCGTCATGCCGGCCTCGATGGAGGGCGCCATGACGAACTCGCGGCCGTACCAGAGCACCACCAGCAGGCCGGCGAGGTTGAGCCAGTGGCGTGCCGGCAGCAGCAGCGGCTTGCCGCCGATCTTGCCGGAGAGCTTGCCGAAGGCGATCACCGAGCCGGAGAAGGTCACCGCGCCGATGAGGATGCCGACGTAGATCTCGATCTCGTGGATGGCCTTCTCGGCGCCGGTGTACTGGATCGAGGTGTCGACGTAGCTGGCGAAGCCGACCAGGCAGGCGGCGAGGCCGACCAGGCTGTGCATGATCGCCACCAGCTCGGGCATCTGGGTCATCTGCACGGCGCGCGCGGCGTAGAGGCCGATGGCGCCGCCCGCCACCATGGCGGCGACGATCCAGGGGATGCCGGCGGCGGCGACGCGCGGGCCGAGCACCGTGGCCAGCACGGCAATGGTCATGCCGATGATGCCGTAGAGGTTGCCGCGCCGCGAGGTCTCCGGATTGGAGAGGCCGCCGAGGCTGAGGATGAAGAGGATGGTCGCGCCGAGGTAAGCGACGGTCGTCAGGCTTGAAGTCATTGGTCGCTTCCCCTTACTTGCGGAACATCGCCAGCATGCGGCGGGTGACGGCGAAGCCGCCGAACATGTTGATGGCGGTGAGGCCGATGCCCACCACCGCCAGCCAGCGGATCAATTCGTCCGGCCGGCCGGCCGCGCCCGCCTCCAGCGGCGGCGCGATCTGCACCAGGGCGCCGATGGCGATGATGCTGGAGATGGCGTTGGTGACGCTCATCAGCGGCGTGTGCAGCGAGGGCGTCACGTTCCAGATCACCATGTAGCCGATGAAGCAGGCCAGCACGAACACCGTGAAGTGGCCGAGGAAGGAGGCCGGCGCGTAGGCGCCGATCAGCCAGAACAGCGCGGCGGCGACGGCGAACATGATCGCCAGCGTACTGCCGGCCATCGGCTCTCCCGCGCCGTGGCCGTGGCCGCTTTTCTTGGTGGCGGGTGCGGCGGGCGCCGCAGCGGCGGGCCTGGCGGCCGGCGGCGTGGCGGCTTGCTTGGGCGGTGGCGGCGGCCAGGTGATCGTTCCTTCCTTGATGACGGTGAGACCGCGGATGGCGTCGTCATCCATATTGACGTCGATCGTGCCGTCCTTGGTCTTGCACAGTTCTTCGGCAAGGCGGAACAGGTTGGTCGCGTACAGCGTCGACGACTGCTTCGCCAGGCGGCCGACCAGGTCGGTGTAGCCGATGATGGTGACGCCGTGCTTGACGACGGCCTGGCCGGGCTCGGTCAGCTCGCAGTTGCCGCCCTGTTCGGCGGCCATGTCGACGATGACGCTGCCCGGCTTCATGCTCTTCACCATCTCGGCGGTGATCAACCGGGGCGCCGGCTTGCCGGGGATCAGGGCGGTGGTGACGATGATGTCCACTTCCTTCGCCTGCTTGGCGTACATCTCGCGCTGGGCCTGCTGGAAGCCCTCGCTCATCACCTTGGCGTAGCCGCCGCCGCCGGAGCCTTCCTCTTCGTAGTCGACCTTGACGAATTCGCCGCCGAGCGAGACGACCTGGTCGGCGACTTCGGCGCGGGTGTCGTTGGCGCGCACGATGGCGCCGAGGCCGGCGGCGGTGCCGATGGCGGCGAGACCCGCCACGCCGGCGCCGGCGATGAAGACCTTGGCCGGCGGCACCTTGCCGGCGGCGGTGATCTGGCCGTTGAAGAAGCGGCCGAAGGCGTTGGCGGCCTCGATGACGGCGCGGTAGCCGGCGACGCCGGCCTGGGAAGTCAGCGCGTCCATCTTCTGCGCGCGGGAGAGCGTGCGCGGCAGCGCGTCGATGGCCAGCACGGTGGCCTTGCGGGCGGCCAGCTGCTGCATCAGCTCCGGGTTCTGCGCCGGCCAGATGAAGGAAATCAGGGTCGCGCCCTCGCGCAGCAGGCCGACTTCCTCGGCGGAAGGGCCGCGCACCTTGAAGACGATGTCGGACTTCGCCCACAGCGCAGCGGCGCCGTCGACGACCTCGGCGCCGGCGGCGCGGTAGGCATCGTCGCTGAAATTGGCGGCCTCGCCGGCGCCGGATTGCACGGCGACCGCGAAGCCGAGCTTGATGAGCTTTTCTACCACCTCGGGCACGGTGGCGACACGTTTCTCGCCCGCAGCCGTTTCCTTCGGCACGCCTATGACCAGCGGCATGGCTCTTTCCCCTTCTTTGGTAATTTCGCGTTGGATTCCGCCAGGATGCCGGCAAGCCGGCCGGCCTTGACGATAAGCGGCAATAATACTTAAATCGATCCACCGTGGGTAGGTTGCAGCACGCTCATTCTTGATTGAGGCCTGAAACATGAAAAAACCCCGCAAGCTGCGCTCGCAGAAAGTCGGCCTCGCCCCAGGCGCCCTCATCCACGTCGGCGAGCGGCGCACGGCCCGGCCCGACATCGCCCTCTTCGAGTACGACGTAGGCGCCCTGCGCGAGACCCGCTTCGACTCGATCGCCGCCTCGCGCGAGCACCCGCGCGGCCCGGGCACCCTCTGGCTCAACGTGCACGGCCTGCACGAACCGGAGGTGATGGCGGAGATCGGCCACCGCTTCGGCCTGCATCCCCTGGTGCTGGAGGACATCCTCAACACCGACCAGCGGCCCAAGGTGGACGATTACGGCGACTATCTCTACATCGTCGCCCGCTTCTTCGACTACGACACCGCGACGGGCACCGTCGGCTCCGATCAGGTCAGCATCGTGCTCGGGGCGGACTTCGTGCTGACCTTCCAGGAGCGGCCGACCGGCACCTTCGATCCGCTGCGCGAGCGGCTGCGCGGCGACAAGGGGCAGATCAGGAAGCTCGGCGCCGACTACCTCGCCTACTCGCTCCTCGACACCATCGTCGACCGCTATTTCACCGTGCTGGAGCAGCTCACCGAGCGCACCGAGGCGCTCGAGGACGTGCTGCTGCAGCAGGCGACGCCGGCGGCGCTCAAGGAGATCCACGCCATCAAGCGCGAGACGATGGTCATGCGGCGCGCCGTCTGGCCGTTGCGCGAGGTCATCAACGGCCTGACGCGCGCCGACCAGCGCTTCTTCAAGGCGGAGACCCAGCCCTACCTGCGCGACATCTACGACCACACCGTGCACGTCATCGAGTCGCTGGAGGGCATCCGCGACCTGATCGCCGGCATGCTCGACATCTACCTCTCCAGCATCTCCAACCGGGTCAATATGGAGGTGCGCATCCTCACCGTGATCACCACGCTGTTCATGCCGGCGGCGCTGATCGCCGGCATCTTCGGCATGAACTTCCGGCACATGCCCCTGATCGCGGACAACGAAGGATTCCTCATCGCGCTCAGCCTGATGGGCGCGATCGCGCTGGCAATGGTGACGGTTTTCTGGCGTCGCCGCTGGCTGGGTTAAGAGCTACTCTCCGGCACATACGCCGGTATCATAAGCAGCCCCGAAAAAAAGAATGATGGCCGCTTCGCGGAACAGGGCGCCGATGCGGTTTTTTCTTCTGTAGAATCCCCTCTCCCAAAAATCGCCCGGCAGTCCATCCGGCCGGTGCCGATGCACAACACACAGCAGCAGCCCGGGGAGGGTTAGCCTTGCAAGCTTTCGCGCAGCCCATGGAACCGGCGTCCGACGGCGCCCTGGCGGAGTTGCGCGCCCTGCACGCCCTGGCCGAGAGCATCAACCGCAGCACCACGCTCGAGTCGATCTATCCCGAAGCCCTGCAGGCGCTGCGCCGGATCACCCGCGCAGACCGTGCCGCCGTGCTGCTCTTCGACGCGCAGGACGTCATGCGCTTTGCCGCCTGGGACGGCCTCTCGGCGCCGTACCGCGCGGCCGTGGAAGGCCATTCGCCCTGGCTCGCCGACGAAGCGAACCCCCAGCCCGTCCTGGTGGCCGACCCGGCGCAGGAGCCCGCCCTGGCGCCGCTGCTGCCGGCCCTGCGCGCGGAAGGCATCGCCTCGCTGGCCTTCATCCCGATCGCCCACCAGGGGCGGCTGCTCGGCAAGTTCATGCTGTACTTCAACGCGCCGCATGCCATGGCGGCGGATGAGGTCCGCCTGGCCCTGACCGTCGCCGAGTACCTGGCGCTGGCCGTCTCGCGGCAGCGCGCCATCGAGGAAATCCGCCGGTTGAATGCCGACCTCGAGGGGCGCGTGCAGCGCCGCACGCGGCAGCTGGAGGAAGCCAACCGGGAGATGGAATCCTTCTGCTATTCCGTCTCGCACGACCTGCGCGCACCGCTGCGGGCGCTCGACGGCTTCGCGCGCATCCTCCTCGAGGATGCCGGGCATGCCCTGGACGAGGCGGACCGGGACAACCTGCGGCGCATCGTCGCGGCCAGCGGGCGCATGGGACGGCTGATGGACGACCTGCTCAAGCTCTCGCGCATCGGCCGCGCCGGCATGCGCCTCGCGGAAACCGACCTGGGCAGCATGGCCGCAGACATCTTCGAGCGCCTGCGCAGCGAGGAGCCCGAGCGCCGCATGACCGCCCGGGCGGCGGAAGGCCTGCGGGTACGGGCCGATGCCGGCCTGCTGCGCATCGCCCTGGAGAACCTGATCGGCAATGCCTGGAAGTACACGCGGCGGAATGCCGACTCGCGCATCGAGTTCGGCGCGCGGGAGGAGGACGGCGAGGCGTATTACTACGTGCGCGACAACGGCGCCGGCTTCGACATGCGCTACGCGGCGAAGCTGTTCTCGCCGTTCCAGCGCGTGCATGCGCCGGGCGAATACGAAGGCACCGGCATCGGCCTGGCCATCGTGCAGCGCATCGTGCAGCGCCACGGCGGCCGCGTCTGGGCCGAGTCCGCGCCCGGCCGCGGCTCGACCTTCTGCTTCACGCTTTGGACGGATGGGATACCGGCGGAGCTCCGCTAGGATTCGCGGCGGACGGCGGCCCCGGCTTCTTCTCGACTTTCTTTTCCACCAGCTTGACGATCGCCAGCGAGCAGTTGTCGCCGTGGCCGTTGGCGCGATCGCGCGCGCGCTGGATGAGGAGTTCCGCCGCCGCGCGCGGCGGGTGGGCCGCCAGCACGCCGCCCAGCTCGGCATCCGTGAAATAGGCCCACAGCCCGTCGGAGCAGAGCAGGAAGATGTCGCCATCGGCCAGCGGCGCGGTGCCGCCGAAATCGATCGTCGGCTCCCGTTCGGAACCGAGGCAGCCGAGCAGGACGTTCTTCTGCGGGTGGTGCTCGGCCTGCTCCGGCGTGAGATACCCCTGCTTCACCATCTCGTTCACGTAGGAATGGTCCGAGCTGCGGCTGACCAGCTTGTCGTTGCGGAAGTGGTAGATGCGCGAATCGCCGCAGTGCGCCCAGTCGACGCGCCCGGCCTGGAACAGCAGGACGCAGGCGGTGGTGTGCGGGTCCTGCTCGCTGGTGAAGCGCGTCAGCTTGATGACGACATGGGACTCGTCGATGATCGAGCGCAGCAGGTCCTGCGGCGACTCGTCGGCCGGCGCGAATTCCTCGAAGTTCTGGCGCGCCTTGAAGACCACCTGCTCGGCGGCCATGGCGCCGCCGGTATGCCCGCCCATGCCGTCGGCCAGCACGGCCATGAGCAGGCCGGGCCGCTTGGGATGGGGAAACAGGGCGACGCGATCCTGTTGTTCCTTGCGGTCGCCGATGTGCTGGGCGGCGCAGGTTTCGACGCTGAGAGCCATGGATGGGCACTTGAAAAATTTTCTGCCCGAATGTAACACGCCCGACCGCCCAGTAGGTCGGCCTTCAGGCCGACTTTGGCCGCTGCTGTCGGCCTGAAGGCCGACCTACGGTTCTTTGGACCGGCGGAATTTCTCCTCTTCCTGCAGCCGCAGGACGCGCCGCTGCACCTTGCCGGTGGTGGTCATCGGCAGGCTGTCGATGAACTCGATGGCCTTCGGGTATTCGTAGGGCGCCAGGTACTGCCGCACGTGGGCGGCGAGCTCGGCCTCCAGTTCGGCGGAGGGCTGCCGGCCCGGCTGCAGCACGATGAAGGCCTTGACGATGGTGCCGCGCGTCTCGTCGGGCGCACCCACCACGGCGGCGTTGGCCACCGCCGGATGCTTGACCAGGCAGTTCTCGATCTCCGAGGGGCCGATGCGGTAGCCGGCGCTCTTGAAGACGTCGTCGGCGCGGCCCTGGTACCAGAGGTAGCCGTCCTCGTCCATCTTCGCCAGGTCGCCGGTGCGGCCCCAGGCCGACTCTCCCGCATTTGCATCGCCTCCGATGTATTTCTCCGCAGTGGCTTTCGGGTTCCTCCAGTATTCGAGCATGAACACCGGGTCCGCTTCGCCGTTGCAGGAACGCTGCACGCAGACTTCGCCGACCTCGCCCGCCGGCAGCACGTTTCCCGAGTCGTCGAGCACGGCGACGCGGTGGCCGGGATAGGGCCGGCCCATGGCGCCGGGCTTGGCCGGATAGGCCGCCGCGCAGCCGCCGACGACGTAGTTCATCTCGGTCTGGCCGAAGATCTCGTTGATGCTGACGCCGAGCTGTTCCTGCGCCCAGCGGAACACCGTCTCGCCGACCGCCTCGCCGCCGCTCATGATGGTGCGGAGGTTCACGTCGTAGCGCGCCTTCGGCTCCGGCACCGCCTTCATCATCATCTTCAGCGCGGTGGGAAACAGGAAGGCGTTCCTCACGCCGTACTTCTCGATCAGCCAGAAGGCCTTTTCCGGATCGAAGCGGCCGCGGTAGCCGAGGATCGGCATGCCGTAGTGCCAGGTCGGCAGCAGCGCGTCGAAGAGGCCGCCGGTCCACGCCCAGTCGGCCGGCGACCAGAACATGTCGCCCGGCTGCGGGAAGAAGTCGTGCGAGCAGGCGAAGCCCGAAAGGTTGCCGAGCAGCGTGCGCTGGGCCATCAGCGAACCTTTTGGATTTCCTGTTGTTCCGCTGGTGTAGATGATCAGCGCCGGATCGTCGGCGGCGGTGTCGACGCACTGGAAGCGGCGCGAGGCGCGCGACAGCAGATTGTTCCAGTCGTGCACCCCGGATTCCCGTACCCCGCCGACGCCGATGACGTGGCGCAGATTCGGCAGCCTGTCCTTCACCGCCCACAGCTTGGGCAGGGTGCTCTCGTCGACGATGGCGACGCAGGCTTCCGAGTTCTCCAGGCGGTACTCCAGCGCGTCGGGGCCGAACAGGTGCGACAGCGGCAGCGCGATGGCGTCCATCTGGTAGCAGGCGATGTGGGCGATGCCCGTCTCCGGCCGCTGCGGCAGGATGATGGCGACGCGGTCGCGCCGCATGACGCCGAGCGCGTGCAGCACATTGGAGAGGCGGTTGGCCGCCATCTGGATGTCCCAGAAGCTCCACGCCTCCGTGTGCCCGGCCTCGTCCTCGTAGTAGAGGGCGAAGCGCGAGCGGTCCTCCGCCCAGCGCCCGCAGCAGGCCTGCGCCATGTTGAAGCGCGCCGGCGTGTTCCAGCGGAAGGTGTCGAAGAGATCGTCGTAGTTCTTCGCCTGCGTGTTCAGCTCCATCTCAGCTTCCCAGTTGTCGATCCAGCAATTCTATCCAGTGGGAAACCGGCGTGGGCGTGCCGGCCTGCAAATGGGCGATGCAGCCGATGTTGGCGCTGGCGATGGCCTCGGGCGCGCCGGCCTGCAGGCAGCCGAGCTTGTTGTCGCGCAGCTTCAGCGAGAGTTCCGGCTGCAGCACCGAGTAGGTGCCGGCCGAGCCGCAGCAGAGATGGCCGTCCGCTACCGGCGTCAGCTCGAAGCCGGCCGCCTGCAGGATGGATTCCACGGCGCCGCGCACCTTGAGGCCGTGCTGCAGGGAGCAGGGGGAGTGGAAGGCCAGCTTGCGCCGTGTCACCGGGACTGACTTTTGCAGCAGGGCGACTAGCGCGCCCTGCTCGCCCGCCAGCACCTCGGCAATGTCGCGCGCGAGCAGCGTCACCCGCGCCGCCTTCGCAGCATAGGCCGGGTCGTTCTCGAGCAGGTGGGCATACTCCAGCACATGGGCGCCGCAGCCGGAGGCGGTGACGACGATGCCTTCCGCGCCGGCCTCGATGTGCGGCCACCAGGCGTCGATGTTGCGCCGCGCGTCCATGCGCGCGCCCTCGTGGTCGTCGAGGTGCAGGCGCACGGCACCGCAGCAGCCGGCCCCCTCCGCCTCGATCGTGGCGATGCCGAGGCGGTCGAGCACGCGCGCCGCGGCGGCGTTGATGTTGGGCGACATGCTCGGCTGCACGCAGCCGGCGAGCATGAGCATCCGTCGCGGATGATCTCGCCGTATTGCGGAGACTGACTTTTGCTTGGGCAGCACCTTGGCCTTCAACGAGGACGGCAGCAGCGGGCGGAAGAACTGTCCGAGCTTGTAGGCCGGTCCGAACAGCCAGCCGCGGGTGAGGCCCTCGCGCAGGGCGAAGCGCAGGAAGCGCTGGCCGGCCGGTCGCGCCACGCGCGCCGCAACCACGGCGCGGCCGATGTCGACCAGGCGGTGATACTCGACGCCCGAGGGACAGGTCGTCTCGCAGGAGCGGCAGGTCAGGCAGCGGTCGAGGTGGCGCTGGGTTTTCTCGGTGACGTCGGCGCCCTCGAGCAACTGCTTGATGAGGTAGATGCGGCCGCGCGGGCCGTCGAGCTCGTCGCCGAGCAGCTGGTAGGTCGGGCAGGTGGCGGTGCAGAAGCCGCAGTGCACGCACTTCCGCAGGATGGCGTCGGCGGTGTCGCCGTCCGGCGTGCCGCGGATGAAATCGGCGAGGTTCGTTTGCATCAGAGTTCCGGATACAGACGGCCGGGGTTGAACAGGCCCTGCGGATCGAAGCTGCGCTTGAGGTTGCGGTGGATCGCCATCAGCGGCGCCGGCAACGGCTGGAAGGCGCCGGCGGATTTGTCGCTTCCGCGGAACAGCGTGGCGTGGCCGCCGGCCCGCGCCGCCGCCTCGCGCACGAGCGCCGCCGGGCCGTCGAAAGTCAGCCAGCGCAGCGCGCCGCCCCACTCGATGAGCGGCTCACCCGGCAGGGCGAGCGGTGCCGTCTTCGACGGCAGCGACAGGCGCCACAGCGCGGCTTCTCCGGAAAAGTAATCGTCCTGCTGCTCGCGCACGGCGCGCCAGAAGCCGTCCGCGTCGGCGACGGCCTCGCCGCCGATCTTTTCGCGCGCCGCCGCCACCGCGGCGCGGGCGCCGGACAGGCGCAGCGTCAGTTGCCCATCGCTCCAGCAGGTGGCGGAAATCGGCAGCGGCTGGCCGCCCCAGCGGTTCATCGCCTCGATGGCCTTGTCCTGCGGCAGTTCCAGGCGCAGCGTCGCCTCCGCCGGCGGCTTCGGCAGCACCTTGAGCGAAACCTCCAGCAGCAGGCCCAGCGTGCCCAGGGCGCCGGCCATCAGGCGCGAGACGTCGTAGCCGGCGACGTTCTTCATGACCTGGCCGCCGAAGTTCAATATCTCGCCCTTGCCGTCGAGCAGCTTCACGCCGAGGACGAAGTCGCGCACCGAACCGGCCGTGGCGCGGCGCGGGCCGGACAAGCCGGCGGCCACGCAGCCGCCGACCGTCGCTTCGCCGAAGTGCGGCGGCTCGAAGGCCAGCATCTGTCCTGTCTCCGCCAACGCGGCTTCCAGTTCCGCCAGCCGCGTGCCGGCGCGAGCGGTGACGACCAGCTCGGTCGGCTCGTAGGCGACGATGCCGGTGTGATTCGTGGTGTCGAGCAGCGCGCCCTCGGGCTTGTTGCCGTAGAAGTCCTTCGTGCCGCCGCCGCGGATGCGCAGCGGCGCCTTGTCCACCGCCGCGGCGAGCACGCGCTCGCGAAACTGTTCGGTCAGATCAATCATGCAAAAAAACCTTTTTCACCACAGAGACACAGAGGCACAGAGAAAGACATGAACTTGCATTCCTCTGTGCCTCTGTGCCTCTGTGGTTAATGGTTTTCGGATTCATGCCTTGCCGGAACCCGTCAGCCGGTATTCCGAGCAGCGCCGCGGCGTCGGCACGGCCTTGCCCGGGTTCAGCAGGGTGTGTTCGTCGAAGGCGGCCTTGACGCCGCGGAAGGCGGCCAGCTCCTCGGGCGAGAACTGCGCGCACATCTGGCCGACCTTCTCGATGCCGACGCCGTGCTCGCCGGTGATGGTGCCGCCGACCTCGACCGACAGCTCGAGGATCTTGCCGCCGTAGCCGGTGGCGCGCTCGACCTCGCCCGGCTTGTTGGCGTCGAACATGATGAGCGGATGCAGGTTGCCGTCGCCGGCGTGGAAGACGTTGGCGCAGCGCAAGCCGTATTCCTGCGACAGCTCGGCGATGCGCGTCAGCACGTGCGCCAGGTGCTTGCGCGGGATGGTGCCGTCCATGCACAGGTAGTCCGGGGTGATGCGGCCGACCGCCGGGAAGGCGGCCTTGCGCCCTGCCCAGAACTTGAGGCGCTCGGCTTCGTCCCGCGAGACGCGGATCTCGGTGGCGCCGCTTTTCTCCAGCACGGCGCACATGGCGGCGATCTCCTCGGCCACCTCCTCCGGCGTGCCGTCGGACTCGGCGAGCAGGATGGCCTCGGCATTCAGGTCGTAGCCGGCGTGCACGTAGTCCTCGACGGCGGCCGTGGCCGGCTTGTCCATCATCTCCAGCCCGGCCGGGATGATGCCGGCGGCGATGATGTCGGCCACCGCGTTGCCGGCCTTCACCACGTCGTCGAAGGAGGCCATCGCCACCTGGGCCAGCTGCGGCTTGGGCGTCAGTTTGACGGTGGCTTCGAGCACGACGCCGAGCATGCCCTCCGAGCCGATCATCAGGGCCAGCAGGTCGTAGCCGGGCGAGTCGAGCCCCTCCGAGCCGATCTCCACCACCGTGCCGTCGATCAGCGCCACGCGCACGCGCAGCACGTTGTGCACCGTCAGGCCGTACTTCAGGCAGTGCACGCCGCCGGAATTCTCGGCGACGTTGCCGCCGATGGTGCAGGCGATCTGGCTGGAGGGATCGGGCGCGTAGTAGAGGGCGTAGGGCGCCACCGCCTCCGAGATGGCGAGGTTGCGCACGCCCGGCTGCACGCGCGCCGTGCGCGCCACCGGGTCGATGTCGAGGATGCGCATGAACTTCGCCAGCGACAGCACGACGCCGTGCCGGACCGGCGTGGCGCCGCCCGACAGCCCGGTGCCGGCGCCGCGCGCCACCACCGGCACGCGCAGTTCGTAGCACAGCTTCAGCACGGCGACGACCTGTTCCTCGCGCGTCGGCAGCGCCACCAGCAGCGGCAGCTGGCGGTAGGCGGTGAGGCCGTCGCACTCGTAGGGGACGAGATCCTCCTGCTCGACGAGCAGGGAGTCAGTCGCCAGGATGCGGCGCAGGCCGGCAACGAGCCGCGCGATCTCGGCTTCGGTCAACTGGCGGTGTTCATCAAGTGAGCCCATGTTTCCTCCGTCTGGCGGATGCTAATGGCGAAGAGGCCATGTTGGCAATGCGGGTAAACACCGGTTGCGGCACCCGCCTGTGCGCGATTCCGCTTGAACATCTCATCCAAAGGGCATAATCTGGGAAAAAGCATAAATTTCGCCAACGGAGGGGGTATGGGCAAGCCGGCTCTGATCCAGATCGTCGACGACGACCTGCGCAATATCCGCCTCCTCGAGGCCCAGCTCAAGGCCGAAGGCCACGAGATCATGACTGCCCTCTCCGGCAACGCCTGCCTGGCGCAACTGAAGGACCGTCTGCCGGACCTGATCCTGCTCGACATCATGATGCCGGGCATGGACGGCTTCGAGGTGGCCGGCCGGCTCAAGCAGGATGCGCGCACGAAGGCCATCCCCGTCATCATGGTCACCGCACTGGAGGACCGCGACTCGCGACTGCGCGCCCTGCACATGGGCGCCGAAGAATTCCTGAACAAGCCTGTCGACCGCGCCGAACTGTGGATCCGGGTGCGCAACATGCTGCGCCTGAAGGAATACCAGAACTTCCTCGCCGAGCACAACCGCATCCTCGAGGAACAGGTGGCCGAGCGCACGCAGGCGCTGCGCGATGCCTACAAGGACACCATCTTCACCATGGTGCGGGCGGCCGAGTTCAAGGACGAGGAGACCGGTGCCCACGTCCAGCGCATCAGCTTCTATTGCCGCGACATGGCCGAGGAACTCGGCATGGATGCGCATTTCTGCGACGAGCTCTTCCATGCCAGTCCGATGCACGACATCGGCAAGATCGCCATCCCCGACGCCGTGCTGCTCAAGCCGGGCGGCTTCAGCCCGGAGGAATGGGCGATCATGAAGGGCCATGCCGCCTTCGGCGCGAAGATCCTCGAACGCGGCGGCTCTCCCTATACGAAGATGGGCGCCGAGATCGCCCTCAACCACCACGAGCGCTGGGACGGCACCGGCTATCCGAACGGGAGCCGGGGCGAAGCCATCCCCTTCCCGGCCCGGCTCATGAACATCGCCGACGTCTACGACGCCCTGCGCTCGAAGCGTCCCTACAAGCCGGCCTTCACGCATGAACGGGCGGTCGAGATCATCACCGTCGGCGACGGCCGCACCCAGCCCGGCCACTTCGACCCGCAGGTGCTCGACGCCTTCGGACGCTGCGCCGAACGCTGGCGCGAAATCTACGAGACCAATGCCGACTGAGGCGCCGCCCGGGAAAGTCAGTCCCGGCGGGACGGCGCGCCCGCCCGGCCTGCGCGCCGCCGGCCCCTTCTCCAGCTTGCGCGCACGCCTGCTCGCCCTCGTCGCCCTGGCGCTGGCGCCGGCCTTCATGCTGGTCGCCTGGCTGCATTACGACATTCTGCGCAACGAACGCACCGGCATCGCCGCCAGTGCGCGCCACATCGCCGCCTCGCGTGCCGCCGAGTTCGGCGAGAAGGTCGCCGAAACCAAAAGGCTGCTCGCCATCCTCGCCAGCCTTCCCGTGGTCAGGGGCGATCCACGTCTGCCGATATGCAGCGAAGTTCTCGCCAGGATGCACCCCGATCTGCATCAATACGGCAACCTCGGTGTGGCTTCGCTGGATGACAGGGTGGCATGCAGCGCGCAACCCTTCGATCCTGCACATCCGCCGCGCGTGGGCGACCGCCTGTGGTACCGCCGCGTGCTCGACACGCAGGGTTTCGCGGTGGGAGAACATCTCGTCGGACGCGTCACCGGCAGGCACAGCCTCACATTCGGCAGCCCGGTGACCAACTCGCAGGGCGAAATCAGCGGCGTCGTCTTCGCCGCCTTCGACCTGGACTGGCTGTCGGGCTTCGTCTCCGGCCTGTCGATGCCGGCGAACGGCGCGCTGCACTTGCTGGACCGCGAGGGCCGCATCCTCGCCCGACATCCCGATCATGGCAACTGGGTCGGCAAGATGCATCCTCGTGCCCAGATGCTGCTTGCCATCTCAGCCGGCAAGACGGAGGGTGCCGCCGAGGCTGTCGGCGTCGACGGCGTGCCGCGCATCTATTCATACGCCCATGTCCCTGGCACGGACAATGAGTTAACCGTCTTCTTCGGCATGCCCAAGGAAGCCGCCGAGGCCGAGGCGCGCCAGCGCTTCGGCACCAGCCTGGCGGTGATGGGTCTCATCCTCCTGGCCGGCTTCGCCCTGGCCTGGCTCGCCGCCGAGGCACTGGTGCTGAGCCGCGTGCGTCGGCTGTCGGATACGGCCGGCCGCCTTGCAGGAGGCGACCTCGGTGCACGCAGCGGCATCGACGCGCCGGACGAGATCGGCCGCCTCGCCGCCGCCTTCGACGGCATGGCGGGAGCCGTGGAGGAGCGCGAACGCCAGCTGGACCGCGCCAACCGCGCGCTGCGCATCATCAACGCCTCCAACCGGGAACTGCTGTTGAGCGCCGACGAGGCGACACTCCTCGGCGCCATCTGCCGCCACATGGTGCGCGAGGGTGGCTATCGCGCAGCCTGGATCGGCCGGCGTATCGACGACGAGTCGCGCAGCATCGAATACGTCACCGGCGAGGGTATCGACGCCGAGTTCGAGGTGGCGCTGCGGCAGCTGACCTGGGCCGACACGCCGGCAGGTCGCGGTCCCCTCGGCACAGCCATCCGCGAACAACGCGCGGTGATCATGCAGGACATCCTCGCCGACGCGCTGTATGCACCCTGGCAGGCGCTCGCCGCGCCGCGCGGCTTCGCCTCGGCGGCGGCGCTGCCGATCCGCCTGAACGGCGAACTGTGGGGCGCCGTCGCACTGTATGCCGGCAAGTCCGGTGTCTTCAGCGAAGAGGAGGTGGCCCTGCTCGGCCAGGCGGCCGACGACCTCTCCATCGGGCTGGCTGCGCTGCAGGCGCAGGCGCGCGAGCGGGCCGCGCGCGAAGCCAGCCGCATCAAGAGCGACTTCCTCGCCTCGATGTCGCACGAGCTGCGCACGCCGCTCAACGCCATCATCGGCTTCTCGGAGGTGCTGCGCGACGGCATGGCCGGCGAAGTGACGCCGCAGCAGCGCGAATACCTGCAGGAGATCCTCGCCAGCGGCACCCATCTGCTCGAACTCATCAACGACATCCTCGACCTGTCCAAGGTGGAGGCCGGCAAGATGACGCTGGAACTGGAATGCCTGCCGGTCGATTCGCTCCTGCGCGCCGGCCTTGCCGTGGTGCGCGAGAAGGCGATGGCCCGTCGCCTGACGCTGGAACTGCAGGCAGCGCCCGACGTCGGCGAGCTTTGCGCCGACGGGCGCAAGGTCAAGCAGATCGTCTACAACCTGCTCTCCAACGCCGTGAAGTTCACTCCGGAGGGCGGCCGCGTTGTGCTCTCGGCACGGCGCGTGCCGCTCGCCGAGGTGCCATCCGGAACGGAGCAACCGCCCGGCGTCCTCGATTACCTGGAGATCGCCGTCGCCGACAACGGCATCGGCATCGCGACGGAGGACCAGGCAAGGCTGTTCACCGCCTTCACCCAGATCGATTCGGCGCTGTCGCGCCGTCATGAGGGGACCGGACTGGGGCTGAGTCTCGTGAAATCCCTGGCCCAACTGCACGGCGGTGCCGTCGCGATGGACAGCACGCCAGGAAAGGGCTCGACCTTCCGCGTCTGGCTGCCCTACCGTCCGGCGGCCGACTGCCTTGCCGTCGCGCGCCGCCATTCCGGCCATGCGGCAGAATCCCGCGGCGGCAAGGTGCTGGTGGTCGAGGACGATGCGCGCGCCTTCGAACTCCTGCGCCTGGCACTGGAGCAGGAAGGCTTCACCGCGATCCGCGCCGCCAATGCCGCCGAGGCGCGCGCCCGTCTCGAGGCGGAGACGCCCGACCTCGTCACACTAGACATCCTGCTGCCGGGCGAGGATGGCTGGCAGTTCCTCAACTGGCTCAAGCTCTCCGCCGCCTACGCGCACATCCCGGTGGTCGTGATCTCCATCGTCGCCGAGCAGGAAAAGGGATTCTCTCTGGGCGCCTCTGCGGTACTGCAGAAGCCTTTCCACCGTGAGGATCTGATGCGCGCGCTGGCCGAGCTCGGTTTCGGCCCCGCCGGAGATGCCGGGCAACGCATCCTGGTGGTGGACGACGATCCGGCGGCCGTCGAGCATCTCGCCACGCTGCTCGCCGCGGAAGGCTACGCCGTCGACCGGGCCTACGGCGGACGCGAGGGCGTCGCAATGGCGCTCGCCGCACCGCCGGACCTGATCCTGCTCGACCTGATGATGCCGGACCTCTCCGGCTTCGACGTGGTGACGGTGCTGCGCACCGACTCGCGCACGGCCCTCGCGCCGATCGTCATCGTCACAGGCAAGGATCTCACTCTGGAGGACCGCACGGCACTCAACGGCCACGTTCAGGCCGTCGTGCAAAAGAGCCGCTTCTCGCCCGAAACCTTCCTCGCCGAAGTGAGGCGCGCACTCGGATCGAGGGCCCGATGACCGTGGCCACCATCCTGATCGTCGAGGACAATCCGGCCAACCTCAAGCTCGCCACGCTGCTGCTGGAGAATGCCGGCCACACCGTGCTGGCCGCCGCCGACGGCGAGGCGGGCGTCCGCCTCGCCGGGGAGCGTCTGCCCGATCTCGTGCTGATGGACATCCAGATGCCCGGTATCGACGGACTCGAGGCAACCCGCCGCCTGCGCGCCAATCCGGCCACGGCGGGGTTGAGAATCGTCGCCCTCACCGCACTCGCCATGAAGGGCGACGAGGAGCGCATCCTCGCCGCCGGCTGCGACGGCTACATCGCCAAGCCCTTCCGACCCGCCGAGTTCCTGGAAAAAGTCGCGGCTGCGCTGGGGCAAGGCCGTGCGGGTTAACGCGGATTTATTCTGTAGGTCGGCCTTCAGGCCGACGACGACGCCGAACGACCGCTGAAGTCGGGCTGAAGCCCGATCTACAAAACCAATATCGCCCGGAAATCGTTCACGTTGGTGCGCGTCGGCCCGGTGACGACGAGGTCGTTCAGGGCCGAAAAGAAGCCGTAGCCGTCGTTGTCGGCCAGGCGCGCCTTGGCGTCGATGCCCGCGGCGCGGGCGCGCGCCAGGGTGTCGTCGGTCAGCAGCGCGCCGGCATTGTCCTCGGTGCCGTCGATGCCGTCGGTGTCGCCGGCCAGGGCATGGATGCCGGCCGCGCCGTCGAGCGCCACTGCCAGCGCCAGCAGGAACTCGGCGTTGCGGCCGCCGCGCCCCTGCCCCTTCACCGTCACCGTCGTCTCGCCGCCGGAGAGCAGCACGCAGGGCGGCCGCGCCGGCGCGGCATGCTGCGCACAGGATTTCGCCATGCCGGCCATAACCTTCGCCACCTCGCGCGCCTCGCCCTCGATGGCGTCGCCGAGAATGAGCGGGGTCACGCCGGCTGCGCGCGCCGCCTCCGCCGCGGCAGCGAGAGACGCCTGCGCCGTGGCGATGACGCGCGTCTCGCAGTGGGCGAAGCGCAGGTCGTCCGGCTTCGGCGTCTCGCTGATGCCCGACCGGAGCAGGGCCTCCACCGTCGGCGGCACGGCAATGCGGTACTTCTCCAGGATCGCCAGGGCGTCGGCGCAGGTGGTCGGGTCCGGCACGGTGGGCCCGGAGGCCACCACCGCCGGATCGTCGCCCGGCACATCGGAAATCGCCAGCGTCAGCAGCCGCGCCGGGTAGGCTGCGGCGGCCAGCCGCCCGCCCTTGATGGCGGAAAGGTGCTTCCGGACGCAGTTCATCTCGCCGATGCCGGCGCCGCTCTTGAGCAGCGCGCGGTTCACCTGCTGCTTGTCGGCCAGGGTGATGCCCTCGTGGGGCAGGGCCAGCAGGGCCGAGCCGCCGCCGGAGACCAGCACCAGCACCCGGTCGTCGGAAGTCAGTCCCTGCACCGCGGCGAGCATGCGCGCGGCCGCGGCGCGGCCGGCCTCGTCGGGCACGGGATGCGCCGCCTCGACCACCTCGATGCGCCGGCAGGCCACGCCATGGCCGTAGCGCGTCACCACCAGGCCGGACAGTTCGCCCGGCCAGCGATCCTCGACCGCCCTAGCCATGGCCGCGGCGGCCTTGCCGGCGCCGATCACCACGGTGCGGCCCCGGGTCGGCGGCGGCAGGTGGCGCGGCACGCAGGACGCCGGGTCGGCGGCGGCGACCGCCGCCTCGAAAAGCCCCTTCAGGAACTGTCGCGCATCCATTTTCATGTCCGGCCTAAAGTTTCCCGTTCAGTTGCCGTAAAAAACCTGGAAGGCCATGAACCCGCCCGAAACCTCGATATCCAGGAGCGGACATGGCCGGCACAACCGATTTTCCCCCCGTAGAACGGCGCCACAACCACAGGCTGCGCGACCTGTTCGAGGAAGCCTACGAGCGGGTGCTGCCCTGCCTCGACCCGCGCCAGACCTGGGGCCGGGTGCCGCTGGAGCACCTCGCCTTCCGCATGCTGCGCGAAGCATACCCCGACTTGCCGCCGCAGGAGGTCCATCTGCTGGTGTGCGCCTCGGTGCGCGTCTACCGCCAGCGCATGCGGGACCAGGCCGAGCATCTGCCGCGGCCGGAGGAAATCCGCATGCCGCAGGCCGCCGTGTAGGAAAAATTCCTACAAGCGATTTATCTGCCGACCTATTCAGGCTTCAAGTTATTTGTCGTTAAATCAGGCAAACACAGCAAAAAAAGGAATGGCTCATGAACAACGAACGACGCAGAAACCTCAAATTGCGGGCGCTTTTCGACGAGGCCTACAACCGGGTCGAGCCCTGTTATGCAACCCGGCCGCCGCAGGGCCTGCCGGTCGAGTGGGTGGTCTTCCGCACGGCACGGGCCGCCTATCCGCAGCTGTCGACCCTGGACCTGTTCCAGCTCGTCATGGCCTCCTCCCGCGTGTACCGGAACCGGCAGTCCGGCGCGCCAGGCAACCTGGCCTTCTGAACCTGCAACGACTCCTCACCCGCCCAACATCCCCTCCTGGGCGGCTCCAAGCCGGCGTCTGACGCCGGCTTGTTTTTTTCGGCATCGACGCGACCGGGGCGGTCAGGCATGATCCGTCCATGCGCACCGCCCTGCTGGCCGACGTCCACAGCAATCTCGAGGCCCTGCAGGCCTGCCTGGCCCATGCGCGCCGTGAAGGCGCGGACCGGTTCGCCTTCCTCGGCGACCTGGTCGGCTACGGTGCCGACCCGCTCGCCTGCCTGGACACGATCGAGGGCCTGGTCGGGGAGGGCGCGCTGGCGGTGGCCGGCAACCATGACACAGCCTGCCTCGGCGGCCACCTCGACACCATGAGCCTTCCCGCGCGGGATGCCATTTACTGGACGCGCGAACGGCTCGGCCCGCGCCAGCGGGATTTTCTCGCCGGCCTGCCGCTGACCGTGGCCGAGGACGACCGCCTGTTTGCGCATGCCAGCGCCGACCGGCCGGAAGCATGGACTTACATCACCGGCGTGCGGGAGGCCGAGCAGGCGCTCGACGCGACCGCGGCGCGCATCGTTTTCGTCGGCCACGTGCATCACCCCCAGCTCTACTTCACCACTCCCGGCGGCGCGTTGCGGGCGTTCGCGCCGGTGCCGGGCGTGGCCATGCCCCTCAGCGACTTCCGCCGCTGGCTGGTCATCGTCGGCTCCGCCGGCCAGCCGCGCGACGGCAATCCGGCCGCCTGCTACGCCCTCCACGACGCCGCCGCCGGCACCCTCACCCATTACCGCGTGCCTTATGATGCCCGGGCGGCGGCGAACAAGATTCTCGAAGCCGGACTGCCGGAGCGACTGGCATGGCGACTGATCAGGGGGGAATAGGCGAGAACCGGCTTCCGCCAGGGGCGGAAGTGGGCGGTTTCCGCGTCGTGGAACTGCTGCACGAAGGCGGCATGGCCATGCTCTACGCGGTCGAGGCAGCCGGCGGAGATCCCCCGCCCTTCCCGCTCATCATGAAAATCCCGCGGCTGGCCTTCGGCAGCCATCCCGGCTGCCTGGTCGGCTTCGAGGTGGAGCTGATGATCCTCGGCCGGCTGGCGGGGCCGCACGTGCCGCGTCTCGTCGCCGGCGGCCGCGCCGACGGCGCGCCCTGGCTGGTCATCGAACGCATCGCGGGCGGCCGTTTGATCGAAGCCGCCGCCCGCGCGCCGCTCGAACCGGCGGAAGCCGTCCGCCTGACGGCGGCCGTCGCCGCGGCCGTGCACGACCTGCACCGCCAGAACGTCATCCACCACGACCTCAAGCCGGAGAACGTGCTGTTCAGGGAGGACGGCACCGCCGTGCTGGTCGACTTCGGCCTCGCCCGCCATGCCGAACTGCCGGATCTGGTCGAAGAGGAATTCCACCTGCCGGCCGGCACCGGCGCCGGCATCTCGCCGGAGCAGCTCGCCGGCATGCGCGCGGACCCGCGCAGCGATCTCTTCGCCCTCGGCGTCATCGCCTACCGGCTGGCGACCGGGCAGCTGCCCTTCGGCGCGCCGGCCACGCGCAGCGGCATGCGGCGACGGCTGTATGTCGACCCGGTTCCGCCGCGCGCCCTCAGGCCCGAACTGCCGCCCTGGCTGCAGGAAGTCATCCTGCGCTGCCTGGAACCGTCCGCCGAGGCGCGCTACGCCACCGCCGCGCAGCTGGCGCACGATCTCGCCCACCCCGATCAGATTCCGCTGACGGCGCGCGCCAGCCGCCTGCGGCGCGCCGGCGTTCTCGTGGTGGCGCGGCGCTGGCTGCAGGCGCTGCGCCAGCCGGCGCCGGCCGCCGCGACGCCGGCCCGGCATCTCGCGCGCGCGCCCCACATCCTGGTGGCGGTGGACCTTGCCGACCGCCGCGAGGCGCTCGCCGAGGCGATGCGCGCCGCCCTGCGGCGTTCGCTGATCGCCGAACCGGACCTGCGCATCACCCTCGTCGCCGTGCTGGCGCCGCAGGCCTTCGGCGAGGAATCGGCGCCCGAGATCGATCACGCCCGGCAGACGTCCGCCCTGGTCGAACTGCGCCACTGGGCCCACCCCCTCGGCCTGCCCGCCGACAAGCTGCGCATCCACCTGGCCGAAAGCGCCGATCCGGCCGGCACCCTGCTCGACTACGCTGCGGCGCACCACGTCGACCGCATCGTCGTCGGCGCGCGCGGCCACTCCGCCCTGCGCCGCTACCTCGGCAGCGTCTCGGCCCGCGTCGTTTCCGAAGCGGCCTGCAGCGTCACGGTCGTGCGGCCGGCCGACGAATAGTCGATTTGATTATTCCATAGAATTTTCCCATTCCCGCATTGAAGCGATCAGGTTGTGGTGCGCGCCGCCAGGTTGTAAAAAAGCGGCAACAATAAGAACACTCGCAACACAACAGAGGAGGGACGCCATGAACAACATGGTGTGTCAGGTTGTTGCGCAGCCCCCTGTCCCGGAAGTCTGCCAGGCGATTCCGCCGCCCGGCCCGATCCCGTTTGTCTGAGCCCATTCCAAGAATTACAAGGCGCGCCACGACGCGCACCCATACCAACGAGGAGGACACGCAATGATCTACACGCACAGATCGCCGGCGCTGCTCATCATCGGCATCGTCATGCTGGCCTGGGGCTGGCTCAACCAGAGCGGCGCGGCCGACGGCCTGCAGGCCTGGCTGCACCCCGGCGTATACAAGGAGCACAAGCAGGCCGTCGAGAAGCACCAGGCGGCGGAAAAGGCGGCAGCCGACAAGGCCGCGGCCGAAGGCCAGCCGGCAGCCGAAGCCAAGGCCATGAAGCCGGGCAAGTTCGACGCACTGAAGGCAGGCCAGGCGCAGTTCGCCACCATCTTCGGCGGCATCTTCTGCGTCATCGGCCTGCTCGTCCTGGCCATGAAGCCGAAGGAAGGCCACCTCGACTACTACATTTCGATCTTCCCCGGCATGGCCTTCATCCTGTCCATCGCCTTCGTCGTGCGCTGGGGCCTCGACCCGATGTTCGCCAACTGGGGCAAGGCGGCCCTGCCGACGCTGGGCTGGGATTTCGCCAAGATCCTCAACCTCAACTACGTCGTGCTCGGCATCGTCATCGGCATGATCGTGGTGAACGTCTTCCGCATCCCGGGCTGGGCCGCCAACGGCGTGCGCACCGCGCGCTTCTTCCTGAAGACCGGCGTGGTCCTGCTCGGCACGCTGTACAGCGCGGCGGAGCTGGCGCAGCTCGGCGCCCTCTCGGTGGTGATGATCGGCGTCTTCGTCCTCGGCTCGGTCTGGCTGGTGCTGCTGGCCGGCCCGCGCATGGGCGCCAGCAACTCGATGACCGGCGTGCTCTCCTCCGGCGTCGGCGTCTGCGGCGTCTCGGCGGCGGTGGCGGCCTCGCCGGTGGTGAACGCCAAGGCGGTGGACATCGCCTTCACGCTGGGCACCATCCTGCTGTGGGGCGTGCTGTGCATGTTCATCTTCCCGACCATCGGCCACCTGCTCGGCATGGGCCCGGTGCAGTTCGGCGCCTGGGCCGGCACCGGCATCCTCAATTCGGCGCAGGTGGCGGGCGCGGCGCTGGCCTTCGACCCGCACGGCATACAGACGCTGAAGGTGGCGGAGATCTTCAACATCACCCGCGTGCTGTTCCTGCCGATCATCGTCGTATGGCTCGCCGCCTGGTACGTCAAGCGCGAAGCCGGTGCGCAGAAGATCAACCTCAGCCAAGTGCTGGTCGCCAAGTTCCCGGTGTTCGTGCTCGGCTTCCTCGGGCTGTTCATCCTCTCGACGATGGGCGTGTTCGCGCCGGCCGGCCACTACCAGGGCAAGTACTTCTCCAGCACGGAAATCAAGGAGGACAAGCTGCTCAAGGAGAAGGACATCGCCGCGCTGCAGGCGGCGCTGCCCAAGGTGACGGCGCCGGAGGACAACAGGGCCCTGCAGGACCTGATCGCCAACAAGAAGCTGGCCACCCGCGAGCAGGACGTCCTGCTGCGCGGCGTCGCCAAGATGGAAGGCCTCGACAAGGGCGCCAAGGACGCGCTCGGCAACGCCCACAAGGCCGCCTGGCACGACTCGAAGATCATCAAGGCCTACCGCGACTGGATCGCCTGGCTGTTCGCCTTCGGCCTCACCGGCCTCGGCATGCAGATCACCGTGGCCTCGATCAAGCAGGCCGGCGGCAAGCCGCTCATCATCGGCTCGGCGGTCGGCCTCATCAAGGCGATCGGCTCGCTGATCGTCGTCCTGCTGTTCGTGCGCGAATTCGTTTAACCCTCACCCCCAACCCCTCTCCCGCCTGCGGGAGAGGGGAGCTGAAAGGAGAAGCAAAATGGCTGAAGAAGAGAAGAAGTTCGAGCGCGGCACCCAGCTGTCGATTTTCGTCAGCGACCGCTTCGAGGACGTCGGCGCCCTGATCGCCGCCTGCCTCATCGCCTTCGGCGTGCTGCTGTACGTCGGCAAATGAGCGTCGTCCGCCGGGCCGCGCCAAGGACGGCGCAGCCCACGACATGGAGCCGCGCAGCGGCGAACAACCGTCACCCCCTTCCTTGGGAAGGGGGCGGGGGGGAAGGTACCGCCTTGTCGCCGCGCACCCTGCTGCTCGCCCACCACGGCACGCCCGGGGCGGAGCAGGCGGCGGCGCTGGCCCTGTCGCTGGCGGTGCCGGGCCATACCCGCATCGTGCACCTGTATGTCGTGCCGGATTTATGGGACGGCATGCAGGGCGACGACTGGCTCAACAACGCCTGGACGCGCGACGCCTTCGGCCGCCACGTCGAAGGCCAGCTGGAAAGCGATGCGCGCGAGCAGATGCGCGGCGTGGCCGAGCGCTGCGCGGCGCAGGGCATCGAGTGCACACAGCAGTTGCGCTACGGCAAGCCGGCCGACTGCCTGCTCGCGGCGGCGCGCGAATGCGATGCTGAGCTGGTGGTGATCGGTCCGCCCCGGCCGAAGGGCACGCTCGGCCTGCGCTCGCGCATGGACCTGGACCGGCTCGCGCGCGGCCTCGCCGTGCCGTTCATGGTGGCGACCGCGCGTTGATGGCGGAACCGGCCGCGACGGAGAACGCCGCCTGGGTCGACATCGAACTGCCGCTCGCGCCGCAACAGGCGCTCGGCTACGCACGCAACGTCGAGCGCCTGCTGCGCCTGAATCCCTACCTTGAAATCAGCCGCTTCGAGCGCACCGCGGACGGGCGCTACCGCCTCGAAGGGCTCAACGAAATGAACGGCCTCGCCGTGTCCTGCGGACTGACTTTTCAGGAGGCCGGCGCGGGCGGCTTCCGCCTCGACTACGACAGCGGCCTCAAGCTGAGCACCGAAGTGACGGCGGCGCCGCATGCGGCCGGTGCGCTGCTGACGCTCCGCGAAAGCTACCGCCAGCCGGAGACCGAGGCGGAGCTCGCCCAGGTCGACCGCAGCCTGACGCCCTGGGGCATGGCCATCCGCCGGCACCTGCTCGGCCTGGCGCGCTGGAACCGGCTGCCGGGCTACCGCTGGTGGCGCGAGCGGGTCTGGCTGGGCATGAAGCCGCGCGAGCGGCGCATCGCTCGCCTGATCGTCTGGGCGACGCTGTTCGAGTTCGTGCTGTTCGTCGCCGCCGTCTGGGCATTCCTTTACTGATCCCTTTCCTCCGGCGGCTTCAGCTTGCGGAAGGCGCGCCACAGCAGCAGGTCGTAGGCGATCTTCATGCCGGCGCCGATGAACAGCGGCGCGGCGAGCGAGGCGGCCTGCATCAGCCAGCCGGCGAAGCTCGGCGCCACCGCCCAGCCGCCGAGGCGCACGAGATGCGTCACGCCGGAGGCATAGGTGCGTTCTTCCGGCGCGACCACCGCCATCACGTAGGACTGCCGCGTCGGCACGTCCATCTCCACCAGGCCCTCGCGCAGCAGGAACAGCAGCGCCGCCACCCAGAAGTTCGGCGCGAAAGCCACCGAGGCGAGCAGGATGCTCGACGGGATGTGGGTGAACACCATGGTATTCACCAGGCCGATGCGTTCGGCCAGCCAGGCGGCGGCGAGGTGCGAGAGGGCGTTGAGCACGCGCGCGGCGAAGAACAGGCCGCCGATCAGCGCCGCCGAGACGGCGAAGCGCTCGAAGAAGAAATAGGACAGCAGCGCCGAACCGAGGAAGCCGCCGGCGATGCTGTCGATGGCGAACAGCGCGGAGATCTTCCAAATTATCTTTTTGCTCTGCGGCGACACCGGCCGGCGCGGGCCTTCGGCGCCGGTCTCGGCCGCGGGCGAGAGCGCGAGGGCCAGCGGCGCGCCGGCGGCCAGCAGCGTCGCGTAGAGCAGGAACATGGCGCGGAAGGCCTGCGTCTCGTCGACGCCCAGGGCCGCGAGCAGCGTCGGCGCCGCCGCCAGCAGCGCGCCCAGCGCGTGGCCGATGTCGGTGAGCAGGTTGTAGCGGGCGAAGGCGCCGGTGCGGCCGGCGTCGTCGGTGGTCGCCGGCAGGATGGCCTGCTCGAGCACCAGCGCCGCGCCGCGATCGCGCCCCATGCCGTTGAGGATGCCGACGAAGGCCGCCGCCGCCATCGCCCACGGCGCGCTCACCCAGGCCGCGCCAAGGCCGCCGACGGCCCCCAGCAGCGACAGCCACATCAGGCAGCGCCGCCGGCCGAGGCGGTCGCCCGCCCAGGTCACGATCGCCAGCGCCAGCGTCGCGCCGGCCAGCCCCGCCGAGAGCACGGCGCCGATGGCGGCGGCGGAAAAGCCGAGCCGCGCCAAAGTCAGTCCCAGCAGCACGCCGGCCATGCCGGTGGCGAGCGCGCGCAGGAAGGCGGCAGCGTAGATCAGGCGGCGGTCATTCATGTGCAGGCCATTCTGTTAGAATTTTCTCGCCGGGAAATCGCGGACTCCCGGCCTTCCCAAGACGGTGTCCCGTCCAAGTGCCGCCAATCGTGATTCCTGCGAGGACATATCGTGGACACCGACGACACCCAAGCTCCCGCTCCCGTCTCCTTCGGCGAAGCCTTCCGCTACTGGCTGAAGCTCGGCTTCATCAGCTTCGGCGGCCCGGCCGGCCAGATCGCCATGATGCACCAGGAACTGGTGGAGAAGCGCCGCTGGATCTCCGAGCGGCGCTTCCTGCACGCCCTCAATTACTGCATGCTGCTGCCGGGGCCCGAGGCGACGCAGCTCGCCGTCTACATCGGCTGGCTGATGCACCGGACCTGGGGCGGCATCGTCGCCGGCACGCTGTTCGTGCTGCCCTCGGTGTTCATGCTCGTGGGTCTGACCTGGATCTACCTCGCCTTCGGCGACGTGCCGGCCGTGGCCGGCATCCTCTACGGCATCAAGCCGGCGGTGACCGCCATCGTCGTCTTCGCCGCCTGGCGCATCGGCTCGCGCGCGCTGAGGAACGGCCTGCTGTGGGCGATGGCGGCGGCGGCCTTCGTCGCCATCTTCGCCTTCGACGTGCCCTTCCCCGCCATCGTGCTGGCGGCGGCCGTGCTCGGCTACCTCGGCGGCCGCCTGGCGCCGGCGAAGTTCACCGCCGGCGGCGGCCACGGCGCGGCGGGAAAATCCTACGGCGCGGCGCTGATCGACGACGACACCCCACCGCCGCCGTGGGCACGCTTCTCCTGGGCCCGCTTCGGCACCTTTTGCGTCGTCGGCGCGATCATCTGGGCACTCGCCATGGTCCTGCTCGCGGCGCAAGACGGCTGGCACGGCACCTTCGCGCAGATGGGCTGGTTCTTCACCAAGGCGGCGCTGCTCACCTTCGGCGGCGCCTACGCCGTGCTGCCCTACGTGTATCAGGGCGGCGTCGAGACCTACGGCTGGCTCACCGGCCCGCAGATGATCGACGGCCTGGCGCTGGGCGAGACGACGCCGGGGCCGCTGATCATGGTGGTGGCCTTCGTCGGCTTCGTCGGCGGCTGGACCAAGCAGGCGTTCGGGCCGGAGGCGCTGGCGCTGGCCGGCGTCATGGGCGGCTTCGTCGCCGCCTTCTTCACCTTCCTGCCCTCCTTCCTCTTCATCCTCATCGGCGGCCCGCTGGTCGAGGCGACGCACGGCGACATCAAGTTCGTCTCGCCGCTCACCGGCATCACCGCCGCGGTCGTCGGCGTCATCGTCAATCTGGCGGTGTTCTTCGCCTGGCACGTGCTGTGGCCGCAGGCCAGCGCGGCGGCACCCTTCGCCGGCGGCTTCGAGTGGCCGGCGGCCCTGATCGGGCTCGCCGCCGCCATCGCCCTGTTCCGCTACAAGCTCGGCATCATGCCGGTGATCGGCGCCTGCGCGGCGGCGGGGCTCGGCTACTCGCTCGCTCTATGAAGCCATAAGGCCTGGGGGCTTGCCCCTTCTCACTTCATGGTTCAATATTTCTCAGCCATGCCGTGAACCCGCATGAATGAGCGCGATTTCAAGCAAGATCGCGCCGCACATGGAGAATGGCATGACGAGACGGTTTTTCACGGCTTGCATCTGCGCCGCCCTGCTGTGCGCGCCGCCCGCGCAGGCGGCGCCGGGCGGTGCGCTGGTGCTCAACACCGGCGTGCGCGCGCCCTACACCCAGCCCGACCGCAGCGGCTTCCTCGACCGCCTGGTGGCGGAGCTTTTCCGCCGCGTCGGCCTGCAGGCCGAGGTGCAGGTCTATGAAGCGTCCGAGCGGGCCATGCAGAACGCCGACGCCGGCATCGACGACGGCATGGCGATGCGCATCAAGGGGCTGGAGAAGCAGTACCCGAACCTGATCCGCGTGCCCGAGAAGGTCATCGACAACGATTTCGTCGCCTACAGCCGCAAGCATCGCTTCGAGGTCCGCGGCTGGGACGCGCTGGCCCCCTACCAGGTCGCCCACATCATCGGCTGGAAGGTGTTCGAGAACAACCTGGGCGGTCGCAGGGATGTCACCCTGGTGCGCAATGCCGAGCAGCTTTTCGAGCTGCTGCGCCAGGACCGCACCGACGTCATCCTCTACGAGCGCTGGCAGGGCCTGTGGTGGGCGCGCGAGCTGGCCCTCGACGCCCGCCTGCTCGAGCCGCCGCTCGCCAGCACGGAGATGTTCATCTACCTGCACCGCAAGCATGCGCCGCTGGCCGGCAAGCTGGCGGCGGCGCTGGCCGCGATGAAGCAGGACGGCAGCTACCGCCGCATCTTCGACGAAACCCTGGCGCCGCTGGCGGCGCGGCGCTGATCCTTCCTCTCCCATGCTGCGCGATCTGCCCCAGGTCATCACCCACACGCTGGCGCGCCGGCTGATCCTGTGGACCATCCTGTTCAGCGGCTCGATCGCGTTGGTGATCACGGTCCTGCAGCTGACGTGGGAATACCGCGACGACCTGCGCGAGGTCGAGGAGCGCTTCGAGCAGATCGAGCAGAGCCTCCTGCCCGGCATCGTCGAAGCGGTGTGGGTCTCCGACCGCAAGCAGCTCGCCATCCTGCTCGACGGCATCAAGCAGCGCCGCGACTTCAGCCATGCCGAGGTGGTCGTCGACGGCGAGGTGCTGGCCTCGACGGGCCAGGCAAAGACGGAGGCGCGCATGACCCGGCGCTGGCCGCTGGAGTACGAGTATCGCGGCCGCCGCCAGGCCATCGGCGAGCTGGTCGTGGACGCCGACCTGGAAGTCACCCGCGCGCGCTTCATCGAGCGCGCCGTCTTCATCATCGGCGCCAACGTCGCCAAGACGGCGCTGGTCGCCCTCTTCATGTTCCTGCTGGTGCACCACCTGATCACGCGCCACCTCGAGGGCTTCGCCCGCCATGTCGGCGAGGCCTCCTTCGAGAACCTCAACACGCCGGTGGTGCTCGAGCGCAAGCCGCCGCCGCAGCCGGACGAGCTCGATGCCCTGGTGGCCGCCTACAACAACCTGCGCGAGAACCTGACGGATTCCTACAACCGCATCCGGCCGCTGTTCCAGGCCGTCGAGCAGAGCCCGGTGTCCATCTTCGTCACCGACACCTCGGGCAACATCGAGTACGCCAACCGCCACTTCACGAAGGTGACGGGCTACCGGGCCGAGGAGGTCATCGGCCGCAACCCGCGCCTGTTCAAGTCAGGCCAGACGCCCGTGGCGGTCTACAAGGACATGTGGCAGACGATCACCGGCGGCGGCATCTGGACGGGGCGGCTCTACAACCGCCGGAAGGACGGCGCGATGTACTGGGAGGAGACGGTGATCGCGGCCGTCATCGACGAGCACGGCCGCATCGCCAACTACGTCGCCATCAAGGAGGACATCACCGAGCGCGTGGAAGCCGAACGGCGCATCCGCGAGCTCAACGAATCCCTGGAGCGCCGCGTTGCCGAGCGCACCACGGAACTGGAGCGGGCCAACAAGGAACTGGAATCCTTCTCCAGCACCGTCTCCCACGACCTGCGCGCGCCGCTGCGCGCCATCAACGGCTTCTCCCGCCTCCTGCTGGAGAACGAGCGCGCCCAGCTCTCAAGCGACGGCCAGGGCATGCTCGACCGCATCGTCGCCAACAGCAGCAAGCTCGGCGCCCTCATCGAAGAAATCCTCGAGTACAGCCGCGCCGCGCAGAAGCCGCTGCATCGCACGCCGGTCGACCTGGGCAAGCTGGCCCGCAGCATCGCCGACGAGATGGCCGGCGACCATCCGGCCGCCCGCGTCGACGTCGCGACCCTGCCGCTGGTCGAGGGCGATGCGACCATGCTGCACCAGGTCCTGCAGAACCTGGTCGGCAACGCCCTCAAGTTCTCCGCCGGGCGCAGCGCGCCGCGCGTGGAAGTGGGTTGCAGCCGCGAGGGGGATGAAGACGTCTTCTTCGTGCGCGACAACGGCGCCGGCTTCGACATGCGCTACGCCGACAAGCTGTTCGGCATGTTCCAGCGGATGCACAGCGAAAGCCAGTTCCCCGGCACCGGCGTCGGCCTGGCCATCGTCAAGCGACTGATCGAGCGGCACGGCGGCCGCATCTGGGCGGAGTCGGCGCCGGAGGCCGGCGCCACCTTCTTCTTCACCGTGCCGCGGCCGTAGGGAAAGTCAGTCCCGGCGCACCGCCGCCAGGATGCCGGCGAGCAGCGCGACGGGCGTCGGCGGGCAGCCGGGCACGCGCACGTCCACCGGGATGACGTTCTCCACCGCACCGCAGCTGGCGTAGCTCTCGCCGAAGACGCCCCCCGTGCAGCCGCAATCGCCGACCGCCACCACCAGCTTCGGGTCCGGCGTGCAGTCGTAGGCCACCTTCAGCGCGTGCTCCATGTTCTTCGTCACCGGGCCGGTGACCAGCAGCATGTCAGCGTGGCGCGGGCTGGCGACGAACTTGATGCCGTAGCCTTCGAGGTTGGTGTAGGGGTTGTTGAGGGCGTGGATCTCCAACTCGCAGCCGTTGCAGGAGCCGGCGTCCACCTGGCGAATGGTCAGCGCGCGGCCGAGGATGCGCAGGATCTCCCGGTTCAGCCGCGCGACCTCGCGCGCTTCCGCGCCGGCCTCGGGCGGCGGCTCGCTGACGATGCCGGTGCGCAGGATGCGCCTGAGCATGGGGATCACAGGTCGGCTCCGCTGTAGGAGAGGTTGAACGACTTGTTGATGAGCGGGAAGTCGGGAACGATATCGCGCATCACCGCATGTTCCAGCGCCGGCCAAGCCTGCCAGGACGGATCGTGCGGGTGCACGCGGGCCAGCCGGCCCTCGCCGTCCAGCGCCACGCCGACCAGCACCTCGCCGCGCCAGCCCTCGATGACGCCGAGGCCGTCGCCTCCGGGCTGCGGCGGCGCTTCGACGCACACTTCGCTGTCGGGCAGGCCGACGGCGAGCTCGCGCAGCAGGCGCAGCGACTCGACGATCTCCGCGAAGCGCACCGCGGCCCGCGCCGCCACGTCGCCGCGCTCGTCGGTGGCCGGGCGCACGCCCAGCATCGCCCAGGGCGGCGGCGGCGTGTAGCCCTGCCGGTGGGCACGGGCATCGAGGATCAGTCCGGTGGCGCGCGCCGCAACGCCGGTGAGCGACAGCTCGCGCGCCAGGTCGGCGTCGATGGCGCCGGTGGTGAGGAAGCGGTCCTGCAGGCCGGCGTGTTCGTCGTAGATTTTCCCGAGCGCCTTCACCTCGCGGCCGACGGCCTCGCATTGTTCGACGATGGCGCGCAAGGCAGGCGCCTCCAGGTCGAGCGTTGTGCCGCCGGGCACGATGCGGTCCATCATGAAGCGCTGGCCGAAGAGTTTCGCGTTCAGGCGCAGCCAGTCCTCCTTCAGGCGCATGAACTGGGAGAAGCCGAAGGCCAGCGCGGCGTCGTTGCCGAGCGCGCCGAGGTCGCCGAGGTGGTTGGCGACGCGTTCGCGCTCCAGCATCAGCGCGCGCAATCCGAGCGCGCGCGGCGGCGGGCTGGCGCCGCAGGCCGCCTCGACGGCCGAGGCATAGGCCCAGGCATAGGCGCAGGTGGAATCGCCGGACACGCGGCCGGCGAGGCGCGCCCCTTCGGCGAGGTTCCTGCCGACGAACAGTTTCTCGACGCCCTTGTGCTGGTAGCCGAGGCGCTGCTCCAGGCGCAGCACGCGCTCGCCGATCACCGAGAAGCGGAAATGGCCGGGTTCGATGATGCCGGCGTGGATGGGCCCGACGGGAATCTCGTGGGCGCCCTCGCCGCCGACCGGGACGAAATCGTAATCGCTCGGCGCGTTCGGGAAGCCGGCCCCCGCATTTGCCAACTGAGCCGCATCGTGGCGCAGCGGATACCAGTCCGCCGGCCAGGCGCCGTGGCGCAGCCAGGGCCTCTGGTCGCCGCCCGCCGTAGCGATGCCGACCAGGTCGCGCGTCGCCCGCTGCATGCGGCTGGCGGCGGGGAAGATGCCGGACAGGTCGGGATAGACGGGATGCTCCGCCGGCAGGTCCAGGCTGACCCGGATGTGGCCTGCCATGAAGCCGAACACGCAATGCACGCGGAAGCATCCGCTGCGCCGGCGCTCGTCGCTGCCCCACAGCGCGGCCAGGCGGCCGTCGGCGCGATGGGCGGCGACGGCAAAGGCCTGCAGCGCCTCGCCGCTCTCGGCGCGACCGAGCCAGACCGGGCCGCCGATGCCGGCCTGCTTCTCGAACTCGATGGGCTCGCCGAAGAATCTCATCCGAGCATCCTCGCCGCCTCGTGGAACCAGCGCGTCAGGTAAGGGGGAATCCACAGGCCGAGCATCAGCACCAGGGCCAGATGCACGAACACCGGCGTGATGGCCGGCGCATGCGGGAGGCGCTTGACGTGGGTCTCGCCGAAGACCATCGGCTGCACTTTGCCGAAGATGGCGGCGAAGGCGACGCCGAGGGCGAGCAGCAGGATCGGCGTCGCCCAGGGGTGGTGCTTCATGGCGTGGGTGAGGATCATGAACTCGCTGGCGAAGACGCCGAAGGGCGGCATGCCGAGGATGGCCAGGGTGCCGAGCATCAGGCCCCAGCCGATCACCGGGTTGATCTTGATGAGGCCGCGGATGTCCTCCATGACCTGGGTGCCGCATTTCTGCGCGGCGTGGCCGACGGCGAAGAAGATCGCCGACTTGGTCAGCGAATGCAGGGTCATGTGCAGCAGGCCGGCGAAGTTCGCCACCGCCCCGCCCATGCCGAAGGCGAAGGTGATCAGGCCCATGTGCTCGATCGACGAGTAGGCGAACATGCGCTTGATGTCCTTCTGCCGCGACAGGAAGAAAGCCGCCACCACCAGCGTCAGCAGGCCGAAGCCCATCATCAGGTTGCCGGCGAAGCCGGTCGGGATGGCGCCGTCGGCGAGCACCTTGACGCGCAGGATGGCGTAGAGGGCGACGTTGAGCAGCAGGCCGGAGAGCACCGCCGAGACCGGCGTCGGGCCCTCGGCGTGGGCGTCCGGCAGCCAGTTGTGCAGCGGCGCCAGGCCCACCTTGGTGCCGTAGCCGACCAGCAGGAAGATGAAGGCCAGCGCCATGATGGTCGGTTCGAGCTGGCCCTTGACGTCTACGAGGTGGGTCCACAGCAGGGCGTGGCCGGTCTCGCCGAGCACGCGCTCGGCGGCGAAGTAGAGCAGGATGGTGCCGAACAGCGCCTGGGCGATGCCGACGCCGCAGAGGATGAAGTATTTCCACGCCGCCTCCAGGCTCGCCGGCGTGCGGTAGAGCGAGACCAGCAGCACGGTGGTGAGGGTGGCCGCCTCCATCGCCACCCAGAGGATGCCGAGGTTGTTGGTGGTGAGCGCCGCCAGCATGGTGAACATGAACAGCTGGAACATGCTCTTGTAGAGACGCAGGCGCGGCGCCGTGAGCCGGCCGTGCTCGCGCTCGTTGCGCATGTAGGGGCCGGAGAAGATGCTCGTGGTGAGGCCGACGAAGGCGGTCAGCGCGACCAGAAAGACGTTGAGCGAGTCGATGAAGAACATCTCGCCGAAAACCATGCGCGGGCCGACGGCGACGATCTCGGCCGTGAGCAGCGCCGAGGCGAGGAAGGTGCCGAGGCTGGCGATGACGTTGAGGTTGGGCGCCCAGCTGCGCTCGCCCGCCACCGCGAGCAGCATGCCGCTGACGAGGGGAATGGCGAGGGTGAGGGTAAAGAAATCCATGGCCGGTTCAGCGTTCCTTGAGATTCTCGAGGTGGCGGATGTCGAGGCTGTCGAACTGGTCGCGGATCTGGAAGAAGAACACGCCGAGGATGATGACCCCGATCAGCACGTCGAGGGCGATGCCCAGCTCGACCACCATCGGCATGCCGTAGGTGGCGCTGGTGGCGGCGAGGAACAGGCCGTTCTCCATGGCCAGGAAGCCGACCACCTGGGGAATCGCCTTGGTGCGGACGATCATCATGAGGAAGGCCAGCATGACGCTGGCCAGCGCGATGCCCAGGGTGCCGCGGCTGATGGTGCTCGAGAGCTGCGAGATCGGCAGGGCGACGTTGAAGGCGACGATCACCAGGGCGATGCCCGCCAGCATGGTCGTCGGCACGTTGATGAGACCCTCGACGTCGGCCTTCACCTGCAGCTTGCGCACCAGGCGGTGCAGGATCAGGGGCAGCAGGACGGCCTTCAGCGCCAGGGTCAGGGCGGCCGAGCCGTAGAGGTGGGCCTGGCCGGTGGTGAAGGCCACCACCAGGGTGGACAGGCACAGCGTCAGCCCCTGCAGGGCGAACAGGTTGATGAGCGGCAGCACGCGCCGCTGCGCCAGCATGGCGAAGGCCAGCAGCAGGACCACCGCGGCGAACAGGTTGATGAGCTGCGTGGACAGCGGCAATGCCGTGTTCATGACTGGGTCTCCAGCAGCAGGCGCACCAGCAGCCCCAGCACGGCGAAGAGGAAGGCGGTGCCGAGGAACTCGGGGGCGCGGAAGATGCGCACCTTGGCATTGATGGTCTCGATGACGGCCAGCAGCGCGCCGCCGATGGCGAGCTTGGCCACCAGCACCGGGATCGCCAGCAGCAGGCCGGCCACGCTGTTGCCCTCGGCGATGCCCCAGGGGAAGAACAGCGCCAGGCCGAGGCAGGAATAGGCGTAGAGCTTGAGGCTGGCCGCCCATTCGATCAGCGCCAGGTGGCGGCCGGAGTACTCGAGGATCATCGCCTCGTGGATCATGGTCAGCTCGAGGTGGGTCGCCGGGTTGTCCACCGGCACGCGCGCGTTCTCGGCGAAGGAGACGAAGGTGAAGGCGATGCCGGCGAAGGCCAGGCTCGGGTAGATGATGAAGTCGCGGTGCGCCAGGGTCTCGACGATGGTGGCGACCGAGGTCGACTGGGAGATCATCGCCGTGGTGAAGATCACCATCAGCAGGGCCGGCTCGGCGAGGAAGCCGACGAGCATCTCGCGCCGCCCGCCGAGGGTACCGAAGGCGGTACCGACATCCATCGCCGCCAGCGAAATGAAAATGCGCGCCAGGCCGAAGACGCCGACCAGCGCGATGGTATCGGCGGCCGGCGCGAAGGGCAGGTCGGTCGACAGCGTCGGGATGATGGCGCAGGCCAGCACCATGCAGCCGAACACCACGAAGGGCGCGAAGCGGAACAGCGGCGAGGCGCCGTGGGCCAGCACCACGTCCTTGAGGAACAGCTTGTGCAGCATGTAGTAGGGCTGCAGCAGGGGCGGCGCCGAGCGGTTCTGCAGCCAGGCGCGGCACTGGTTCACCCAGCCGGTGAGCAGCGGCGCCAGCAGCAGCGCGAGCGCGATGGCGAACAATTGGCCGAGAAATCCGAAGATGTTCATGGCCGCGCCACCAGCAGCAGGATGATCAGCGTGAGGAAGCTGTAGAGCAGATAGATGGCGATGCGCCCGCCCTGCAGCCGGATGATCAGCCGCGACACCCATTCGGCCGCGCGCGCCAGCGGCAGATAGAGCCAGTGCCAGAAGTGGTCCTCCACCTTCACGCTGTAATACGGCTTCTCGTCGCGGATGGTCGGGAAATGCCGCTCCATGCGGAACATCGGCTCGAAAATGCGGCGGATCGGCTGGCTGAAGCCCTCGGCGGTGTCCTGGGCGCGCGGCCCCTGGAAGACGTAGCCGCAGTCCCAGGCCGGCGACCGGCGCAGGCGGCCGTGGTAGAGGCGGTGCACCAGCTGGCGGCCGAGCAGCACCGCCGCCGCGATCACGGCGAGGAATACCAGCGGGGCATAGCTCGCCCGGTCGGGCGAGATCGGCGCCAGCAGCCACCAGCCGTGCTCGCGCACCTTGTCGGCGAGCCCGGTGCCGAGCAGTTGCCGCGTGGCGGCGTCGATGACGGAAATCACGGCGGTCGGCAGCACGCCCAGCGCCAGGGTCAGGCCGGCCAGCCAGAGCAGGCCGGCGCGCTCCCACGGACCGGCGTCGTGCGCGTCCTTGAGCGCCTCCTCGCGCATCTGGCCGAGGAAGATGATGCCGTAGAACTTGACCATGGCAAAGCCGGCCAGCGCCGCCACCAGCGCCACCACGGCGGCGGCCACCGGCACCACCATGTTGAGCCAGGGATGCGGCAGGCCGGGCGAGAACAGGAAGCTCTGCAGCAGCAGCCACTCCGAGACGAAGCCCGACAGCGGCGGCAGCCCGGCGCTGGCGATGACGCCGGCCAGCGCCAGCCAGGCCACCCAGGGCATGCGGTGGATGAGGCCGCCGAGCTTGCCGAGGCTGCGCTCCTTCGTCGCGTGCAGCACCGATCCGGTGCACAGGAACAGCAGGCTCTTGAAGCCGGCATGCGCCAGGCAATGGTAGAGCAGCGCCGTCATGGACAGCGCCGCCAGCGCCTCCATGCGGTAGGCATGGAAGATCAAAGTCAGTCCCAGCGCCACGGCGAGCAGGCCGATGTTCTCGATCGAGGAATACGCCAGCAGGCGCTTCATGTCGCTCTGCACCGTGCTGTAGAGCACGCCGAAGACGGCGGTGGCGAGGCCGACGCTCATCGCCACCACGCCCCACCACCAGAGCGGCTCGCCGAGCAGATCGAAGGAGACGCGCAGCAGGCCGTAGATGGCGGTCTTCAGCATGACGCCGCTCATCATCGCCGACACCGGCGAGGGTGCCGCCGGGTGGGCTTCCGGCAGCCAGACGTGCACCGGCAGCAGGCCGGCCTTGGCGCCGAAGCCGGCGAGCGCCAGCAGGAAGGCCGCCGACGCCCAGAAGGGCGACAGCGCCTGCGCGCGCATGCCGGCGAAGCTGTAGTCGCCGCTGCCTGCGGTCATGACGCCGAAGGAAAGCAGGATGGCGATGGCGCCGATGTGGGCGATCAGCAGGTAGAGGTAGCCGGCGCGGCGGATCTCGGCGTGGCGGTGGTCGGTGGTGACGAGGAAGAACGAGGACAGCGCCATGCCCTCCCAGGCCACCATGAAGGCGTAGGCGTCGTCGGCGAGCAGCACCAGCAGCATGCTGGCGAGGAAGAAATGGTACTGCAGGCACATCAGGCCCGGCGCCGCGCCCTCGCCCTTCCGGAAATAGCCGGCGGCGAAGACCGAGATGCCCGCCGCGGCGAAGCCCAGCAGCAGCACGAAGACGGCGGCGAGGTTGTCGAGGCGCAGGTGGAAAGGCAGGTCGGGCAGGCCGATCGCCAGCACGGCGGTCTCGGCGCCGCTACCGAGGAAGCGCAGGGAAGTCAGTCCCGCCAGCACGCCGACCGCGGCACCGAGCGGGAACAGGATCTTGCTGATGAAATGCAGGTTGCGCGGCGCCGCCAGCCCGGCGAGCCCGATCGCCAGCCAGGCGCAGGCGGCGATGAGCAGGACGTCGATGGGGAGCAGGGCTGGCATGGCAACGGCACTATCTTAACAAATGCCGCGATGCGGCGGACGGCAAAGCCCCATGCGCGATGACGGTATCATTTCTGCGGCAGCAGGCAGAAGGCGCCCTCGATGCCCTGTGCCTCGACTTCGGCACTGATCGTCTCCAGCGCCCGGTCGGCGGTGATGTGGAAATGATGCTCGCCGATCGCCTCGTACAGTCCGGTGGCGCGCATCACGTCGAGGACCTGCTTCTTCAGGCCCGAGAACACCATCGTCACGCCGTTGCTGCGCAGCCGCTCGACCAGGTGGTGCACGACCTCCTCGCCGGAGGCGTCGAGCTCGTTGATGCCCTCGCCCACCACCAGCAGCCAGCGCGCCTTCGGATTGGCGGCGACGGCCTCGAGGATGGCATCCTCGAAGAAGGCGACGTTGGCGAAATACAGGCGGCCGTCGAAGCGCACCGCCGTGACGACCTCGGAGGCCGGCAGCGCGTGCAGCTTCGCATCGCGCAGGGTGCCGTCCGGGTGGCGGCCGAGGATGGCGACGCGCGGCGTCATGGTCCGATACAGATACAGGCCGATCGCCAGGCCGGCGCCGACGAGGATGCCGTTGTCGAGGTGGGGTGCCGCGGCCAGCGTGGCGACGAAGGTGACGATGGCGGCCGCGCCGTCGTGGCGGCTGGCCTGCCAGGCGTGCTTCACCGCGCCGAAGTTCACCAGCCCGGCCACCGCCATGATGATCACCGCCGCCAGCACCGCCTGCGGCAGGTGGTAGAGCAGCGGCGTGAGGAACAGCAGCGTGAGCAGCACGAACAGCCCGGTGAATACCGAGGACATGCCGGTGACCGCGCCGGCATTGATGTTCACGGCGGAGCGCGAGAACGAGCCGGAGACGGGGAAGGCCTGGGTCAGCGCGCCGACGACGTTCGACAGTCCCTGTCCGATCAGCTCCTGGTTCGGGTCGATCTTCTGTTTGGTGCGCGCGGCGATGGCCTTGGCGATGGAGATCGCCTCCATGAAGCCGACCAGCGAGATGACGATGGCGGCCGAGAGCAGGCTGCCGATCATGTCCCAGGAGATCTTCGGCAGGCCGACGGAAGGCAGCCCCTCGGGCACCGTCCCCACCACTTCGCCGCCGCCGACCAGCCGGAACTCGTCCGTGCCGGCGCGGGCGATGCGCCAGCGGCGGCCGTCGGACTGCTCGCCCGGCGGCACCCTGCCCTCGGCATACAGCCGGTCGGGCCGGCCGTCGGCGCCGGCCACGCGCTCGAAGACGATGCTGCGGATGGCGCGGTTGCGGCCGCGGTTCTCGTTCTCGCGGTCCTGCAGCTGCAGCTTGAGCAGTTCGATTTCGTAGTGCAGCGTCGCCGTCTCGTGGCCGAGCTCGCCGTGCTCCTTCTGCAGTTTCTTCAACTGCGCCGATTTGGTGCCGATCAGGCCGCTCAGCTCGTCGATGCGCCGGGCGGTGCGGGCATGTTCGGCGAGCAGCGCCCGGGCTTCGGCGTCGACGACGTTGTCGATGCGGCCCGCGGCGTTGCGCTCGAAGCCGATCGACCAGCTGATCGTGGTGGTGAGCGCCACCGCGATCAGCACACCCGGCATCTTCGGCGCCCAGCGGCGCAGCGACCACATGATGGCGATGGCGGCGGCACCCATGGCCAGCGTCGGCAGATGGGTGTCGCCGGCCTGCAGGACGACGCCCCAGATGTCCTGGATGAAATGCTCGGAACGGCCCATCGGCACGCCGATCAGCTTGTTGATCTGCGACAGCCCGATGATGATCGCCGCGGCATTGGTGAAGCCGACAATGACCGGATGCGACAGGAAATTCACCACCACGCCGAGCTTGAAGGCGCCGAGCGCCAGCTGGAACAGGCCGACCATCAGCGCCAGCATGATCGCCAGCGCGATGAACTGGGCAGAGCCCGGCGCCGCCAGCGGCGCCAGCGTCGACGCCGTCAGCAGCGACACCACCGCCACCGGGCCGGTGCCGAGCTGGTTCGACGAGCCCCACAGCGCCGCCACCATCACCGGCAGGAAGGCGGCGTAGAGGCCGTAGTAGGCCGGCATGCCGGCGAGCTGGGCGTAGGCCATCGACTGCGGCACCAGCACCAGCGCCACGGTCAGGCCGGCGACGAAGTCGGCGCGCAGCTTGTCGCCGCCGTACGGCAACCAGCGCAGGAAGGGGAAGAGGCGCGTGAGCACGCGCGGTCAGAAGACGATGTTCAGCATGATCATCAGCACCGTGATGAAGAGCAGCGTCATGATGCCGCCGGCGCGCATGAAGTCGGCGACGCGGTAGCCGGCGGGCCCCATGATGAGGGCATTGACCTGGTGCGTCGGCAGGAAGAAGGAGTTGGAGGTCGCCAGCGCCACGGTCAGCGCGAAAACCGCCGGGTTGGCGCCGGCGCCGATGGCGATGTTGACGGCGAGCGGCACCAGCAGCACGGTGGCGCCGACGTTGGACATCACCAGCGTGAAGAACGTCGCCAGCACGGCGATGGCGAGCTGCAGCACCCAGGTCGGCGTGCCGCCGAGCATCGACAGCGTCTGCTGCGCGATCCACGCGGCGGTGCCGCTGGTCTCCACGGCGAGGCCGAGCGGAATCAGGCTCGCCAGCAGGAACACCGACTTCCAGCTCACCGCCTGGTAGGCCTCCTCGATGCGCAGCACGCCGGTGAGGATCATGCCGATGGCGCCGGTCATCAGGGCGATCGACAGGCGCACGTCGGTGAACAGGATCAGGAACAGGGCGACGGCGAAGAAGGCCAGCGCCGGCCTGACCTTGTGCGGACGCAGCTCCTCGTGCGGATACTCGGTGGTGAGGACGACGAAGTTGCGGTTCGACTCGAGCCGCGCCAGCCCGTCCCAGGTGGTATGCACGACGAGGGCGTCGCCCGCCTGCAGCGGCATGTCGCGGATGCCGTCGCCTTCGCGCAGGGTCCGGCCGGCGCGGTGCAGGGCCACCATGGCGAGGCCGTAGGTCTTGCGCAGCCAGACGTCGCGGGCGCTCTTGCCGATCAGCTCCGAGCCGGGCGGGATCACCACCTCGGCGAGGCCGGCCCTGGCGGCGGAGAGCGCTTCCGTGAAGGTCAGCAGGTCGTCGCGCAGTTCGAGGCCGTTGGCGTCGACGAAGGCGCGCAGCCGCTCCGGCGCGCCGAGGATGCCGAGCACGGTGCCGGCGCCGATGCCGACCTCGCGCGACAGGCCGCCGGGCCCGACGCGCGTCTCCTCGCCGGTCTGCGCCGCGATCACGCGCAGGCGGCCGCTGCGCTCGATGTCGTCGAGCGTCTTGTCCACCAGCGGGCTGCCGGCCGGCACCACCACCTCGAACAGGCCGTAGTCGAGGCCGTACAGCCGCTGGAAATATTCCATGGTGTTGGTGGCCTGGGTGATCGTCTCGTGGCCGCCGCCGGGCAGCACGAAGCGGCCGGCGAGGACGAAGTAGGCGATGCCGCTTCCCAGCAGGGCGAGGCCGATCGGCGTCACGGTGAACAGCGACCAGGTCTGCATCTGGTGCTCGGCCGGCAGCGCCTTGTTGGAGGTGAGGATGAGGTCGTTGAGCAGGATCAGCGGACTGGAGCCGACCATGGTGATGGTGCCGCCGAGGATGGCGCAGAAGCCCATCGGCATCAGCAGGCGCGACATCGGCAGGCCGGTGCGCGCGGAAATGCGGGAGACCACCGGCAGGAACAGCGCCGCCGCGCCGACGTTCTGCATGAAGCTGGAGATGAAGCCGACCGTGCCGGAGATGGCCGGGATGACGCGCGCCTCGGTGCGGCCGGCGACTTTCAGGATGGTGCCGGCCAGCCGGCCCATGAGGCCGGTCTTGTCGAGGCCGGCGCCGATGATCATGACGGCGATGATCGAGATGACGGCGTTGCTGGAGAAGCCGCGGAACAGTTCCGAGGACGGCACCAGCGGCTGCGCCAGGCCGAGCGGGCCGCTGAAGGCGCTGACCAGGCCCAGCAGCACCATGACGCTCACCGCCGCCACGTCGACGCCGACGACCTCGAAGGCGAAGAGGAAGACGGTCAGCAGCAGGATGGCGAAGACGACGGCGATCTCCCGGCTCGGCACCACGGCGGCGACGCCGGCCGCGGCCACGGCGAAGAGCACGGCAGCCACCACGGTCCTGGCCGGGCTCGAGGCGGATTTATCGCTCATTTATTTTGGCTCGAAAGGTTGTATCGGAGGGAGGGCTGTCGGCGCCTGGCGCTCGCTTCGCCTCTATTTAACGTTCCCTTAACGTAGCCTGCGATATTAGCAGCACGCCGAAAAGCCGGTCGACGGGAATTTTTATTGGACGATCAGGGAGCCGAATTCGGGTTCGCCCCGCGCCCGGGCGACTACGCCATAATTGCTGCATGACCGCGCAGATGAAAATCCTCGTCGTCGAGGACAATCCGGACCTCGCCGCCAACGTCGCCGACTACCTGGAGGCACGGGGCCTCGTGGTGGACGTGGCCGGCGACGGGCCGGCCGGGCTGCGCCTCGCCGCCACGCAGTCCTTCGACGCCATCCTGCTCGACCTGATCCTGCCGGGCATGGACGGCATCGCGCTGTGCCGGCGCCTGCGCGAGGACCTCGGGCACACCACGCCGATCCTCATGCTGACGGCGCGCGACACCCTCGACGACAAGGTGATCGGCCTCGGCGCCGGCGCCGACGACTACCTCGTCAAGCCCTTCGCCATGCGCGAGGTGCTGGCGCGCATCCAGGCGCTGACCCGGCGCAGCCGCGGAACGGTGGCGCCGGGCGCCCTGCAGGTGGCGGACCTGCGCCTGGACACCGCCTCCCTGGAAGTGACGCGCGGCGGCCGGGCGATCGCGCTGCCGCCGATTCCCCTGCGCCTGCTCGCGGTGCTGATGCGCGCCGCGCCGCGCGTCGTCGGACGCGAAGAACTGGAGCGCGCCATCTGGGGCGACGCCCCGCCCGATTCGGATGCGCTGCGCACCCACCTGCACGCGCTGCGCGCCGCCATCGACAAGCCCTTCGGCCTGCCGCTGCTGCACACGAAGCGCGGCATCGGCTGGCAGATCGCCGACCCGGATGCGCCGCAGGCATAGCCTTCGCATCCGCGTCTCGATTGCCTTCGCCGCGCTCGGCGCGGTGCTGAGCCTGCTCTTCGCCCTCGGCATCTGGGTCGCCGCCCACGACGTCTCGCAGCGCCTGATGGACGAGACGCTGTCGGCGGAAATGGCCGACTACAAGGCGCGGCGCGCGCGCAACCCGGAGTCCCTGCCGCCGGCCACCGCCAGCCTGCGCGGCTACCTGGTCCAGCCGGGCACGGCGGCCGCCGGGCTGCCCGCGCCGATCGCCGACCTGCCGCCCGGCCGCCATGAATTGCTGCTCGACGGCATCCCCTACCGCGTCGCGGTCGAGGAGGTGGCCGGCGAGCGCTACGTGCTGCTGTTCGACGAGACGCGCCAGCAGCGGCGCGAGCGCCGCTTTCTCGTTTATCTGGCCGCAGGCGTCGCCTTCATCACGATCTTTGCCACCCTCGGCGGCGTCTGGCTGGCCGGCCAGGTGATCGCGCCGGTGACCGAACTCGCCGAGGCCGTCCTGCGCGCCGACCCCGACAAGCCGCCGCGCCTGGGACGCGCCGCCGATCCCGGCGACGAGATCGACCGGCTGGCGAATGCCTTCGACCATTACCTGGCGCGGCTGGCGGCCTTCGTCGAGCGCGAACGCGCGTTCGCCGCCGACGCCAGCCACGAATTGCGCACGCCCCTGGCGGTCATCCGCGGCGCCGTCGAAGTGCTCTCCGACGACCCGGGGCTGGACGAAGCCAGGCGCGAACGCATCGCCCGCATCGAGCGCGCCGCCGCGGAAATGAGCGAGCTGACCGACGCGCTGCTGCTCCTGGCGCGCGAAAGGAATGCACCGGTCGACACGCCCTGCGATGCCGGCCCGCTGGCCGCGCGCTGCGTCGAGCGCTACCGTCCGCTCGCCGCGGCGCGCGGCACGCATCTGCAACTGGAAGTGGCCGAGGCAGTCCTGCTGCCCGTGCCGCCGGCCCTGTTCGCCATCGTCGTCGCCAATCTCGTCCACAATGCCGTGGCGCATACGCGCAACGGCCGCGTCCTGGTCACGCTGGACCGGCGCCAGCTCGTCGTCGCCGACAGCGGCAGCGGCATCCCCGGCGAGGATCTCGACCGCGTCTTCGACCGCCATTTCCGCGGACCGGACAGCCTGGGGGCCGGCATCGGGCTCTCCCTCGTCAAGCGCGTCTGCGAACGCGTGGGTTGGCAGATCACGCTCGACAGCCCTCCCATGCAAGGCACGACGGCTACGCTCGGTTTCGGTTCTTAACGCTCCCTTCACGCGCCGCCCGCTAGCATTGCCCTTGCGTTTCGCCGCCCGAACGTCTTCCGCTTCCGGAAGAATATTTAAATCTGCTAATATTCCACTTTGCCTTCGCCCTACGACCTCGACCCCCCGCCTGCGCAGACTTCGATGAAACGCCCCTCGATCACTGCGGCCAGGTTCATGCCGTTCCTCCTCTGGTGGCCGCTGCTCACGCGCGGCGCCCTGCGCGCCGACCTGATGGCCGGTCTCTCCGGCGCGCTGATCGTGCTGCCGCAGGGCGTCGCCTTCGCCACCATCGCCGGCCTGCCGCCGCAATACGGCCTCTACGCCGCCATGGTGCCGGCGGTGATCGGCGCCCTTTGGGGCTCGAGCTGGCATCTGGTGTCGGGGCCGACCACGGCCATCTCCATCGCCGTTTTCGCCGCGCTCTCGCACCAGGCCGAACCCGGGTCGGCCCAGTACATCAGCCTGGTGCTGACGCTGACCTTCCTCGTCGGCGTCTTCCAGCTTGCCCTCGGCCTGGCACGCCTGGGCATGCTGGTGAATTTCATCTCGCACACCGTGGTGATCGGCTTCACGGCCGGCGCCGCGATCCTGATCGCCGTCAGCCAGGTGCGCAACTTCCTCGGCATCGACATCCCCCGCGGCACGCCGCTCCACGAAGTCTTCCGCCTGGTCTTCGTCCAGGCCGGCGACATCAATCCATGGGTGACCGGCATCGGCCTGGTCACGCTGGCGACCGGCATCCTGTCGCGCCGCTACCTGAAGCGCGTGCCCTACATGATCGTCGCCATGCTGGTCGGCAGCCTCGTCGCCGAGGCGCTGGTGCTCTGGCGGGGCGCGGCGGCCGGCATCGTCACCGTCGGCGCCCTGCCGGCGCAGCTGCCGCCGCTGTCGCTGCCGGATTTCTCGATCGAGGCGCTGCGCGTGACGCTCGGCCCGGCCCTGGTCATCACCATGCTGGCGCTGACCGAGGCGGTATCGATCGCGCGCGCCATCGCGGTGCGCTCGGAACAGCGCATCGACGGCAACCAGGAATTCATCGGCCAGGGCCTGTCGAACCTCGTCGGCGCCTTCTTCTCGGCCTACGCCTCGAGCGGCTCCTTCAACCGCAGCGGCGTGAACTACGAGGCCGGCGCGCGCACGCCGATGGCCTCGGTGTTCGCCTCGCTGTTCCTGCTCGTCGTGCTGCTGGCCGTCGCCCCGCTCGCCGCCTACCTGCCGACCGCCGCCATGGCCGGCATCCTCTTCCTCGTCGCCTGGGGCCTCATCGACTTTCATCACATCCGCCACATCTGGCACACCAGCAAGGCCGAGTCGGCGATCCTTTTCGCCACCCTGGTGGGCACCCTGGTGAACCTCGAGGCCGGCATCTTCCTCGGCGTCACCCTGTCGCTGATGATGTATCTGCACCGCACCTCGCGACCGGAAATCGTGCCGCTGGTGCCGGCGCCGGAGGCGGGGGCCTACCACTTCGTGCGCGCCCAGGGACACCCGGAATGTCCGCAATTGCGCATCGTGCGCATCAACGGTGCCGTCTATTTCGGCGCCGCCAGCTACGTCCAGCAGGCGCTGCAGGAGATCGACGAGGCCAACCCGCAGCAGAAGTCGGTACTGATCGCCGCCGCCCGCATCAGCCACATCGACATCGCCGGGGCGGAAATCCTCGCCCAGGAGGCGCGCCGGCGCCGGCGTCTGGGCGGCGGCCTGTATTTCTACCGCCTCAACCAGGGCGCGCTGCAGTTCCTCCGCCAGGGCGGCTACGTCAAGGACATCGGCGAGGGCGCCTTCTTCCCGGTCAGGAGCGACGTCACACGCGCCCTGTACTGGACGCTCGACCCGGACATCTGCCGCAGCTGCACCAAGCGCATCTTCAAGGAATGCCACAGCGGCGTGCTGCCCGACGGACTGCGCCGACAGCGCCTGCTGTTCGCCACCGACGGCAGCGAGTACAGCGAGCGGCCGCGCGAGATCGCGCTGACCCTGGCGCGCGGCTTCGGCGTCACGCTCGACGTCACGACCGTGGTGGCCTCGCCCGACGAGGACGGCCAGGCGCGGGCGCGGCTCGATGCCGTGGCCGATGCGGCCCGCACAACCGGCGTCGACTGCAAGCCGATCGTCCGCCATGGTAAACCGGCGGTGAAGGAAGTGCTCGCCGCCGCCGCCGAAGCGGCCGCCAACATCCTCGTCATCGGCCGGCGACCGCCGCGCGGCGACCTCAAGGAGCGTCTGCTCGGCGACAATGCCGCGCAGATCATCGCCGGCGCGCCCTGCCATGTCCTGATCGCCGGCTGGAAATCCCACATGTGGCGCCGCCGCATCCTGCTCGCCGCCGACTTCGCCGCCTGCGGCGGCGCCCTCGACATCGCCGCACAGCTCGCCCGCCTCTCCGGCGTGCCGATCACCCTGCTCGCCGCCGGCGACGCCTCGCCCGAGACACGCGCCGCCGACGCCGAGCATGCGGCCGGCCTGCTCCGCCTCGAGGGCTGCACCTGCGACGTGCGGCTGGCCGCCGAGGCGCTCGTGCCGGCGACCCTGCGCGCGGCGCAGGAGCTCGAGGCCGACCTGGTCATCCTGTTCGACCAGCGCCGCAAGACCGTCGACCAGATCGTCGGTGTGCTCGATTGCGCCGTGCTGGTGGTGAAGGTCGGCGTCGACCTGCTCGACATCGAGGCCGCCGTCGCAAAACAGGCCTGATGCCGCCGTCGCTTGGCCGACCAAGCGTTACCCGCTAAACTCGCCGTCCTGCACAGACTGACTTTTCAGGGGATTCGCGCGCATGGGCCACCGACTTTCGAAAATCTACACGCGCACCGGCGACGCCGGCACCACCGGCCTGGCCGACGGCTCGCGCGTCTCCAAGGATTCGGCCCGCATCGCCGCCCTGGGCGACCTGGACGAGCTCAATTCCGTCGTCGGCCTGCTGCTGACCGAGGACTTGCCGGAGGATGTCCGCGCGCTATTGACCGGCATCCAGCACGACCTCTTCGATCTCGGCGGCGAAATGGCGATTCCCGGCGCGGCACTGCTCGATGAAAGGGGCATCGACGCGCTGGAGGCGGCGATCGATCGCTACAACGCGGACCTTGGGCCGCTGAAGGAATTCATCCTGCCGGGCGGCACCCGCGCCGCGGCGCTGGCGCATCTGGCGCGCGGCGTCTGCCGCCGCGCCGAGCGGCAGCTGGTCGGCCTCGCCGCGACCGAGGCCGTCAGCGAAGCCGGGCGCAAGTACGTGAACCGCCTCTCCGACCTGCTTTTCGTGCTCGGCCGGACGCTGAACCGCCTCGCCGGCCGCAGCGACGTGCTCTGGCAGAAGGATCGGAAGCGCTAGGCGACTCGGCTAAGCCGCGTCGCTGCCATCGGCGCGGTAGAGCACCAGCTTGCCGCTGGCGGTGCGCAGCCGCTGCGAGAGCAGCAGCACCAGTTCCATGAGTATCTTGATGCCGAGCCTGGGATTGTCGGCGATGATGCGCGACAGGCCGTCGCGGTCGAGCACGGCGAACAGGGTTTCCTCCAGCGCGATGCAGGAGGCGAAGCGCGGCTCGCCGTCGATCATGGACATCTCGCCGAGGATCTTGCCCGGCCCGGCCAGGCCGATGCGCTGCGGCACGCCGGCCGGATCGTTCCTGACGATCTCGCACTGTCCGTCAAGCGGGATCAGCATGAAGTCGCCGCTGTCGCCCTCGCGAATGACGATGGCGCCGGCCGGCGCGCGGTAGCAGCGCATCTGCGCCGCCAGGATCCCGATCTCGCCGCGCTCGAAATCCTCGAACAGCCGGATGCGCTCGATGATCTCCAGGATGCGATCGACGAAGGACGACGCATCGCCGAGATAAACCAGGCCGGGAAAACGCTCGCTCACTCTTTTCCGAGCAGGGCCACGCGGCGGTCGCGCACCGCCTGGGCGAGCAGGTCGAGCAGCGCGACGGAATCCTCCCAGCCGAGGCAGGCGTCGGTGATGCTCTTGCCGTACTCGAGCGGCTTGCCCGGCACCAGGTCCTGGCGGCCCTCCTTGAGGTGCGACTCGACCATGACGCCGAAGACGCGGTCCTCGCCGGCGGCGAGCTGGGCGGCAACGTCGCGCGCCGCCTCCATCTGCCGCCTGAAGTCCTTGCGGCTGTTGCCGTGGGAGAAGTCGACCATGACGCGCGCGGCGAGGCCGGACGCACCGAGCTCCTTGCACGCCTTGTCCACGCTGGCCGCGTCGTAGTTCGGCTCCCTGCCGCCGCGCAGGATGACGTGGCAGTCCTCGTTGCCGTTGGTGGAGACGATGGCGGAGTGGCCGGACTTCGTCACCGAGAGGAAATGGTGCGGCTGCTGCGAGGTGCGGATGGCATCCACCGCGATCCTGATGTTGCCGTCGGTGCCGTTCTTGAAGCCGACCGGGCAGGAAAGTCCCGAGGCCAGTTCGCGGTGCACCTGCGACTCGGTGGTACGCGCGCCGATGGCGCCCCAGCTCACCAGGTCGGCGATGTACTGCGGCGTGATCATGTCGAGGAACTCGGTCGCCGCCGGCAGGCCCCGCTCATTCAGATCGACCAGCAGGTGGCGCGCGATGCGCAGGCCCTCGTTGATCTTGAAGCTGCCGTCCATGCGCGGATCGTTGATGAGCCCCTTCCAGCCCACCGTCGTGCGCGGCTTCTCGAAATAGACGCGCATCACCACCAGCAGGTCCTCGGCGAGGCGATCGGCTTCCGCCTTCAGGCGCGTGGCGTACTCGACGGCCGCGTCGAAGTCGTGCACCGAGCAGGGGCCGATCACCACCAGCAGGCGGTCGTCGGCGCCGTGCAGGATGCGGTGGATGGCCTGGCGCGCGGCAAAGGTGGTGTCGACCGCCTTCGGCGTCGGCGGAAACTCGCGCAGGAGGTGCGAGGGCGGCGCCACCTCGTGGATGTCGCGGATGCGCACGTCGTCGGTGACGGCGCGCGGGTAGGCCAGCCCGCCCTTGGGGCCGGGCATGACGGAGGCGATGTTCGGTTTGTTCGATTTGCTCGGGGCGTTCATGTTCAGTCGGGGATCCGCGTCAGCTTCGTGGGCCTAAGGTCTTGCATATTAACAAAAAAAGCCGGGCATGCGCCCGGCTTCCCTTTTCCGGCTGAAATCGCAGCCTACTTCCCGCCCTGCAGCTTCTCGTACATCCCGGTGGCGTTGTTCATGACTTCGAGGATGCGCTCGCTGGTGGTGGCGACATTGAGGGCGGCGGCCTTCTTGTCGCCACCGCGATTGAACAGCGCATTCTCGAAGAAGACCCACTGCTGGCGACCGAGCGCCAACTCGTCCCTGATGGCTTGCGTATTGATGGAGGCGCTCTCCAGTTCCTTGAGGCCATCGAGGAATTCCTTGCGCGCCTTGTCCATTTCCGCCACGCCGTTGGCGGGGGCCACGCCCCAGTTGATGGCCTGGTAGAACTTGGCCATGCGCTGCGAGAGCATGCGCTGGCGTCCGGCGATGTTCACCAGGCGGCCCTGCGTCGTGCCGGAATGTTTTTCCAGCTGCACCGTGCCCTGGTGAGCGAGGCTGAGCACCTCCTCGTTGATCTCCATCACCCGTCTGGCGGCCTCCGCGCTGGGCTTGGCGCCGACCAGGACGTCCTTGTAGGCAAGCCAGGCGCGCTCCAGGTTGAGGTAGGTGTTCTTGATTTCCGGCGTCGGCGCGAAGTTCTTCAGTTCGACCAGCTGGCGGTCGAAAAGGGAAATGGACCCGTCGAGGATTTTCTTTGAGCGATCCGCATCGATGTCCTGGCCGACCTGCAGGTAGGCCTTGGCCATGCGCTGCGACAGCATGCGCTGGCGTCCGGCCTTGTTGATGGCCTCGTTGACGTTGGCGATCTGCGCCTGGGCGTCGTGGGTGGCAGCGTCGAAGCCGAAGGCCAGCACGGCAAAGCCCAGCGCGGCAAGCAGTTTTTTCATTGTGCGCTCCCTCGGGCCGCAGCGCGCCCTGGCGGACGGGTCCGGGTCCGATCGAAGGCGCCATGCTAGCCGGGAAAGGTCCGGAGCAGATTGACGGAAGTCAATCTGCGAAACCGTCTAGCCGGTGCCGCCGACCGTCAGTCCGTCGATGCGCAGGGTCGGCTGGCCGACGCCCACCGGCACGCTCTGGCCCTCCTTGCCGCAGGTGCCGACGCCCGGATCGAGCCGGAGGTCGTTGCCGATCATGGAGACGCGGGTGAGCGCGTCCGGGCCGTTGCCGATCAGGGTCGCCCCCTTCACCGGGCAGGTGATCTTCCCGTCCTCAATCAGGTAGGCCTCGGCGGCGGAGAAGACGAACTTGCCGCTGGTGATGTCCACCTGGCCGCCACCGAAGTTGGCGGCGTAGAGGCCCTTCTTCACCGAGGCGATGATCTCCTGCGGATCGCGCCCGCCGTTGAGCATGCAGGTGTTGGTCATGCGCGGCAGCGGCAGGTGGGCGAAGGACTCGCGGCGGCCGTTGCCGGTGGGCGCCACGCCCATCAGGCGCGCGTTGAGCGAATCCTGCAGGTAGCCGACGAGGATGCCGTCCTCGATCAGTACGGTGCGCTGCGTCGGGTTGCCCTCGTCGTCGATGGAAAGCGAGCCGCGCCGGTCGGGGATCGTGCCGTCGTCGATGACCGTCACGCCGGGGGCGGCGACGCGCTCGCCGATGCGCCCGGCGAAGGCCGAGCTGCCCTTGCGGTTGAAGTCGCCCTCGAGGCCGTGGCCGATGGCTTCGTGCAGCAGGATGCCCGGCCAGCCGCTGCCCAGCACCACCGTCATCTCGCCGGCCGGGGCCGGCCGCGCGGCGAGGTTCACGCGCGCCTGGTGCACCGCCTGCTTCGCATAGTCGCGCAGCACGGCATCGCTGAAGTAGGCGTAGTCGTAGCGGCCGCCGCCGCCCGCCGAGCCCTGCTCGCGGCGGCCATGCTCTTCCATGATCACCGTGACGGAGACGCGCACCAGCGGCCGCACGTCGGCGGCCAGGCGCCCGTCGGCGCGCGCGATCAGCACCACTTCATAGACGCCGGCGATGTGCGCCATCACCTCGACGACGCGGGAATCCTCGGCCCGGGCGAAGCCCTCCAGCCGCTCGAGCAGCTTGACCTTCTCCGTGTCGGGCAGCGAGGCCAGCGGGTCGGCCGCGCCGTAGAGCGCCGGCACCGGCCTGCCGGCCAGCAGCGGCGCCCGGCCTTGCACCCCCTGCGCCGCGATGGCGCGCGTGGCCTGCGCCGCCGACCTCAAAGCCGGCAGCGAGATCTCGTCGGAGTAGGCAAACGCCGTCTTCTCCCCCGAGATGGCGCGCACGCCGACGCCGCTCTCGATGTTGAAGCTGCCCGACTTGACGATGCCTTCCTCGAGGCTCCAGGCCTCGGAGCGGCTGTACTGGAAATACAGGTCGGCATAGTCGAGCCGGTGGCGGTAGAGGTCGCCGAACACCGTCCCGAGCTGGTGCGCGGAAAGATCGAAGGGGGCCAGCAGGCGGGATTCCGCCGTCTCAAGTGGGGACATCATTGTCTGTGCCGTGTTCATGGGAAATCACAATACCCGATGCTGCAGCGCCGGCAAACTCGCGCGCAGCTCGGCGATGCGGGCGGCATCCATTTCCGCCGTCACCACGCCGGGGCCTTCCGCCAGGCGGCCGAGCACCTCGCCCCAAGGGTCGACCACCATGCTGTCGCCCCAGGTGCGCCGTCCGCTCGGGTGCGTGCCGCCCTGGGCCGAGGCCAGCACATAGCAGAGGTTCTCCACCGCCCGTGCGCGCAGCAGCAGCTCCCAGTGCGCCTGTCCGGTCGTATGCGTGAAGGCCGCCGGCACCACCAGCAGGTCCACCGCCCCCATGGCCCGGTACAACTCGGGAAAGCGCAGGTCGTAGCAGATCGACAATCCCACGCGCCCGACCGGGGAATCGAAAACGACCACCTCGCCGCCGGCCTCGATGGTCTGACTCTCGTTGTACCGTTCGGTTCCGCGCGTGAAGCCGAACAGATGGATCTTGTCGTAGCGTGCCACGCGCCGGCCGGCGTCATCGTAGACCAGGCAGCTGTTGCGCACCTTCTCCGGGATGGACGCCTCGAGGGGAATGGAGCCGCCGACCAGCCAGACCTGGTGCCGCTGCGCCGTCTCGCGCAGGAAATCCTGCAGGGGGCCGGCGCCGTCCTTCTCGCGGGCACGCACCTTGTCCGTCTCGTTGCCGGAGATCAGCGGGAAGTATTCCGGCAGGGCCACCAGGCGGGCGCCCCCTGCCGCCGCTTCGGCGACGAGCGCGTCGGCCACGCGCAGGTTCTGCGCGATGTCCGGTCCGGAAACCATCTGCACGGCGGCAATGCGGGTCGGGGTCATTGGATCGTTTCCTCCTTTTTCGTGGCCGCCTGCCTCTGGACCTTCTCGACCTTCGGGTCGTTCCAGCTGCCGGTGACGGCGTACTCGAAGGCGAACATCTGCCCGAACGGATCCTTGAGGAGCTTCTGCGCCACCCAGGCGGCGGCGCCGACGGCCGGATTGGCGATCATGGCGCCGACGGCCAGCGTCTCGCCCAGCGCCGGCTCGACGCGCACGAGCAGGTTCTGCGTCTCGGCGGGAATGCTCACCTCGCCCTTCATGAAGATCTTCGCCGACGGCCCCTGGATCTGCAGGTCCTGGGTGCTCATCACGCCGCGCGCCACCTTGGCGCTGCCGGCGATGCTGTCGAAGGCGAAGCCGTCGCTGAAGATGTCGCGGAAATCCAGGGTGATGCGCCGCGGCAGCGATTGCAGGCTGAGGATGCCGAGCAGGCGGCCCACGCCCGGCTCCAGCTTGTTGAACTGGCCGCGCGCGGCCTCCGCCTTCAGCGTGCCGTCGAGCGAGGCGTGGTCGATCTGCGTCGGCGTGCCGGCCCACGACACCTTGCCTTCCAGCTTCGCCGTGCCGCGCTTGACGGCATCGGCGTAGCCGAGCCGCTCCAGCATCCCGCCGATGTCGGACACGTCGAGCTTGAAGTTGAGCTGCGTGCCGCCGCCGCGCCAGAGGCCGTCGGACACCAGCGTGCCGTCCGGATTGGCGAGGGCCAGCCTGTCCAGTTTCCAGGCGTTGTCCACGTTGGTCGCCAGCAGTTCCAGCCGGCCCAGCTTGTGGCCGCGCAGGGTGAAGCTTTCCGCCACGACGTCCAGGCCCGGCAGTTCGCGCAGCGGCTCCTCGGCGATCAGCGACTTGCCCGGGCGGGACTCCCCCAGCGTGAAATGCTTCAGGCGCGCCCGCAGGCGGCCGCGCTCGTCGGCCCGCCAGGAGAACTCGCCGGCCACGTCCCGGCTCGCCACTTGTGCCTGCCAGGTATCGCCCTGCAGCGAGGCGCGCAGGTTGACGTCGTGAAAATGCCGGTCGAAGGCGGTCAGCTCCGCCGTGCGCAGGCTGAGCTGGCTCACCGGGTGGCCGCCCCCCCCGCCATTGCCGCCATTCGACGCGAACAGGCCGCGCCAGAAGTCCACATTGAAGGCCGGGACATTGGCCGCCAGCAGGACGCCGTTCTCGGGCGGCGGCGGCGCCTCGCCGATGCCGATGACGCCGCGCTCGATGACGGTCCGCTCCTTTTCGTGCCGGCGGTAAAGATGGGCGGCCAGTTCGCTGCCCAGGTTGATGCGGACCTGGTCGCGCGCCGCATCCGCCGCGGCAGACGCGCTGCGCTCGAACTTGAAGGGCAGCGATTCGGCCGAGGTCTTGTTGAACGGCTCGGGCAGGCTGGAGGCGATGCCCTGCAGGTTCGACTCCAGCCTCACGTCGGCGTTGCGGTTCTTCACCAGGACGGTGCCGCGCCAGGCGGCGCTGCCCGACAGGTGCTCGAGCAGGCGATGGTCCATCGTCTTGCGCATGTTGGCGATGTTGAGGCTGCCCTGGGCGTTGATGGCCACCGCGCCGTCGCCGCGCGTGGCGGCATTGATGACGAGCGGCGAGCCGAGCAGCTGGGCGCGCGCATCCTTCATGCCGACGCTGCCGCCGGTGAACTGCAGGCGGCCGTTCACTTCGGTGAGGGGCGGCAGGTCGCTGTCCACGGTCAGCTCGTTGCGCAGGAACTGGTAGTCGCCCTCGATCAGCGTGTTGGCCAGCTGGCGCAGCGGGATGGTCAGCTTCAGGCCCAGGGTGCCGCTGCCCGCCGCGAGCATGCCCTCGGTGAAGCGGTCGATCTGTTCCGAGACCGGGCTGGTCTCGATAAAGCGCAGGAAGTCGGCCGTCGGGCCGGCGGCGCGGCCGGCGATGCGGATGATTTCCTCCGGCGCCTCCAGGTCGGGAATCTCGGCGCTCACGCCGGACACCGTGACGCCGTAGATGCTGCCCTTGTCGGCCCGGATCAGCATGCGCTTGCCCTCGAAGAGCAGGTCGCCGTCGATGTTGTCGATGCCCGGCCAGTCCGGCGCGTAGCGCAGGTCGGCGCCGGCGATTTTCGCCGAGACCTGGAAGAGGCCCTGCTTGCCGTCGGCGAACGGGAAATCCTTGAGGTCGCCCTTCAGGCGCAGGCGGGCGTCGTCGGCGCGCCCGCCGGTGATGGCGGCGCGCAGCCAGTCGCGCACGTCGCGGTTGACCGTCAGCGGCATGTAGCGCCACACCGCCGCGCCGTCGGCGCGGCTGAGGCGTGCCGTGATGTCGATCTCGCCGGGGCCGTCGAGGCTGCTGCGGTAGCGGCCGGCGGCGCTGCCGGCGGCGTCCCTGTTGTTGAAGTCGAGGTTCTGCAGCTGCACGTCGATGCGGCCGTCGGCCATCGTCCAGTTCGCCTTGGCGTTCAACTGCTCGAACTCCAGCCGGGGATCGGCGAACACCGTCGGCAGTTCGAGTGCGGCGGCGCGGCTGTCCAGGCTGGCGTGGCCGCCCTTTTCGTTGCCCTCGATGCTGCCCGTCAGCCCGACGAAGCCCGGCCAGTAGCCCTGCGCACGCAGGCCGAGCCCCTCGAAGCGGGCGCGCACGTTGAAGCTGGAAAGCGCGCCGGCCTCGCCGTTCCAGCCCAGCTTGAGATCGAAGATGCGGCCGCTCGGCGCGTAATCGGCCAGCGTCCTGCGCGTGCCGGCGTCCAGCGGCAGGAAACCGGCCAGCCGCGCCAGCACGTCGAGGTCGAGGCCGTTGGCGGCGACCTCGCCCCCGGCCGGCTGCTTGCCGATGGCCGGCGTCCAGCGCAGGCTGAAATCGGTCGGCAGGAGCGTAATGCCGTCGCGCGTCGCCAGCGCCAGCTTGCGCGACGTCACCTCGAAGCCGTTCTGCGGCAGGCGGCCCGAAATGCGGCCGGTGAGGTGGGCGAGATCGAACATCGGCAGGTTGCGCGCCAGCCGCAGCTTGACGTCGCGCAGGGCGATGTCGGCCGTCAGGGCGTTCAGGCGTTTTTCCGCGAAGCCCAGCCACAGGCGCATGCCGCCCGCGCCCTGCGGCAGCTCGAGGGGGTAATCCACCCAGGCGCGCCAGCCGGCGAGGTCGGCGTAGTCCAGTTCGGCATACACCTGGCCCTTCCAGGCATCGAGCCGGTCGAGGTCGGCGCCGCGGAAATCGCCGCGCACGTCGAGGCGCGCGGCCAGCTCCCGCGGCGGCACGGCGGTCAGGCCGAAGCGATGGCGGCGGCCGTCGTTCTGCAGGATGAAGTTGAGCTGGGCGAGCTCCAGCGGCGGCGCGCCGCGCTGCTCGTCCTCCCAGCGGATCGAGGCGTTGCGGATGACGATGCGCTCCTGCGACAACAGCCAGTCGGAAAGGTCGCTGCCGCTCGCCTCGGTGTTGAGCTGGATGCCGGCGACGAAGATGCGGCCGCTCTTCTCGCGGCGCACGTGCAGGGTGGGCGAATCGACTTCCAGCCGGTGCAGCCGCAGCTGCCAGCGCCACAGCGAGGCCCAGGACAGCTCGGTCTCGACCGTGTCGAAAGTCAGTCCCGGGCGGCCGGCGTCGTCGTGGATGCTGAAGCCGCGCAGGGACAGCTGCGGCCGCAGCCCCTTCCAGTGCGTGTCGATGCGGGCGATGCTCACCGGCAGACCGGCCGCCTGCGAGATGCCGCGCTCGATGTCGGCGCGGTAGTTCTCGATGTTCGGCAGCACCGAATAGCGCAGCGTCAGGATGATCAGGGCGAAGCCGAAATAGGCGAGCCAAAACCCCCACGCCAGCGTGCGACGCAGCCAGGCGGGAATCAGGCGGGGAAGCTGGAGAAGACGCGCAAAAAGGGATTTGCGCGGCGGCGGCGAATCGATCGAAGTCCTCTCGTGCATCAAAGGGTTGAGGGCGCCCGGACGACATGCCAGTACAATGCGCCCGATACGCTCTATTTGTTTGATTTTACCCTTAAACGTTCAATCAGCCTTTCCGACGACATGTTCCCGGCCACCCTGGACGACATCCTGCCGCTCAGCCGCTTTCTGTCCCGCCTCATCGAGAGCCGCCCGGAAATCGGCGATGCGCTTCGCGTCGGCCTGCAGACTCCCTGGAATGCCCAGGCCATGCGCGACTACCTGGCCGCCGAGGCGGCCGACGAGGCGGCGCTGCGCCCCGGCCTGCGCCGCCTGCGCGCCCGCGTCATGGCGCGCACCGTCGCGCGCGACCTGGCCGGCCTCGCCGACCTCGCCGAGGTGACCGAAACCATGACCGCCCTCGCCGACGAGACGGTGGCGCATGCCGCCGCCGTGCTCGCCGCCGCCCTCGTCGCCCGCCACGGCACGCCGCGCTCGCCGACGGGCGAGGCGCAGGAGCTGGTCGTCATCGGCATGGGCAAGCTGGGCGGGCGCGAGCTGAACGCCTCCTCCGACATCGACCTGATCTTCGTCTACCCCGAGGACGGCGAGACCGACGGCGAGGGCGCGCGCCTGTCCAACTTCGAGTTCTTCACGCGCCTCGGCCGCCAGCTGATCGGCGCGCTCGCCGAGATCACCGGCGACGGCCAGGTCTTCCGCGTCGACATGCGCCTGCGGCCGAACGGCGACTCCGGCCCGCTGGTGGCGAGCTTCGACATGCTGGAGAACTATTTCATCACCCAGGGCCGCGAGTGGGAGCGCTACGCCTGGATCAAGGCACGTCCGCTGTGCGGCGCGCGCGGCGGCGACCTGGCGGCCGTCGCCCGCCCCTTCGTCTTCCGCAAGTACCTCGACTACGGCGCCATCAACGCCATGCGCGAGCTGCACGCGCAGATCCGCCGCGAGGTGGCGCGGCGCGACATGGCCGACAACATCAAGCTCGGCCCCGGCGGCATCCGCGAGATCGAGTTCATCGCCCAGGTCTTCCAGCTCATCCGCGGCGGCCGCGACAAGGCCCTGCAGATCCGGCCGACGCTGCAGGTGCTGGCGCTGCTCGCCGAACGCGGCATCCTCGACGCTGCCGCCGTGCGCGAACTGACCGTCGCCTACCGCTTCCTGCGCAACCTCGAGCACCGCCTGCAGTACCTCGACGACGCGCAGACGCACACCCTGCCGGAGAACCCGGCCGACCAGGCGCCGATCGCGCGCGGCATGGGCTTCAACGACTACGCCGCCCTGCTGGAAGAACTCGACGACCACCGCGCCAACGTCAGCCGCCACTTCGAGGCGGTCTTCGCCGACCCCAACCGCAAGGGCCACGACCTGGCCGCCGTCTGGCAGGGCTGCGAAAGCGGCGAGGCCGCGCAGGAGCTGGCGCGCCTCGGCTACGGCGACGCGGAAAACGGCGCGCAGCGCCTGGCCGGCATCCGCAACGGCAGCCGCTACCAGCAGATGCCGGCGGGCATCCGCGAGCGCTTCGATGCGCTGGTGCCGCGCCTGATCGAGGCGGCGGCGGAAACGCCCAACCCCGACGCCACGCTGGCGCGCGGCCTCGACCTGCTGGAAGCGATCAGCCGCCGCGCCGCCTACCTCGCCCTGCTGCAGCAGTACCCGCAGGCCCTGCAGAAGGTGGCGCAGCTGGTGGGCGCCTCGAGCTGGGCGGCGACCTACCTGACGCGCCATCCGGTGCTGCTCGACGAACTGCTCGACGCGCGCCTGCTGGAAGCCGCGCCGGACTGGGCCGCCTTCCGCACCCAGCTGGCGCAGGACCTCGACGAGCACGAGCCGGACACCGAGCGGCAGATGGACATGATGCGCGAGGCCCACCACGCCCAGGTGTTCCGCCTGCTGGCGCAGGACCTCGCCGGCCTGCTGCCGCTGGAAAAGCTCTCCGACCACCTCTCCGAGCTGGCCGACATCATGCTCGACCTCGCCAGCCGGCTGGCCTGGCGCAAGCTGCTCAAGCGCCACCGCGACGCGCCGGCTTTCGCCATCGTCGCCTACGGCAAGCTGGGCGGCAAGGAACTCGGCTACGCCTCCGACCTCGACATCATCTTCCTCTTCGAGGACGACCATCCCGACGCGCCGGAGAACTACGCACGCCTGGCGCAGCGCATCAATACCTGGATCTCCAGCACGACGCCGGCCGGCATCCTCTTCCAGACCGACCTGCGCCTGCGCCCGAACGGCGAGTCCGGCCTGCTCGTCAGCTCGGTGGAGGCCTTCCGCCAGTACCAGATGGAATCGGCCTGGGTGTGGGAGCACCAGGCGCTGACGCGGGCGCGTTTTTCCGCCGGAGACGCCGGCATCGGGCGCCGGTTCGAGGCCATCCGCATCGAAGTGCTGCGCAAGCCGCGCGACCTGGCGGAACTCAAGCGCGAAGTGCGCGCCATGCGCGAGAAGATGGCCGCCGCCCATGCCAACAAGAGCGAGTTGTTCGACATCAAGCACGACCGCGGCGGCCTCATCGACGTCGAGTTCATCGTGCAGGCCCTGGTGCTGGGCCATGCGCACGAACACGCCGAGCTCACCGGCAACCTCGGCAACCTGGCCCTGCTGAAGATCGCCGCCGGCCTCGGCCTCATCCCGCAGGAGCTCGCCGAACGCGTGCGCGAGGCCTACCGGACTTATCGCAGGCTGCAGCACAGCCTGCGCCTGAACGACGCCCAGTACGCCCGCGTCGAACGCGGCACCCTGGCGCGGGAAATCGGCAGCGTGCAGGAACTGTGGCGGACGGTGTTCAGGGAAGCGTGAAGTAGAAGGCGGCGCCGGCGCCGGGTGCCGCCTCGGCCCAGACCCGCCCGCCGTGTCGCTCGACGATGCGCTTGACGATGGCCAGGCCGACGCCGGTGCCGGGAAACTCGGATTCCGTGTGCATGCGCTGGAAGACGCCGAACAGCTTGCCGGCGTAGCGCATGTCGAACCCCTCGCCGTTGTCGCGCACGTAGATCGCCTGCTGCCCCTCGTGCACCGCCGCGCCGATCTCCACGTGCGGGTCGCTGCGCCGGGAAGAGAACTTCAGGGCGTTGCCGATCAGGTTGGCGAACACCTGGCGCAGCATGGCCGCGTCGGCCGAGACGGTCGGCAGCGGTCCTATCGTCACGCGTGCCGCAGGGTAGGTATCGCGCAGCTCGTCCGCCTGGGTCCGCGCCAGCTCTGCCAGTTCCACCTTCTCGCGGCGCAATTCGTCCCGGCCGACGCGGGAGAACTGCAGCAGGTCGTCGATCAGCTCCCCCATCCGGACCGCATTGCGGGCGATCCGCTCCAGGTGGGCGCGCCCCTCGGGCGACAGCTTGCCGCCCTCCTCGGCGGCAAGAATGCTCGCATAGCCGTTGAGCGCGCGCAGTGGTGCGCGCAAATCGTGCGACACCGAGTAGGAAAACGATTCCAGCTCGGCGTTGGCGCGTTCCAGCGCGGCGGTGCGCTCGGCCACCCGCTGCTCGAGCGTGGCGGAGAGCGCGCGCAACTGCCCTTCCCGCTCCGTCAGCGCATCGAGCGTGCGGTTGAGCTGCACAGCCACTTCGGCGATTTCGCTCGGTCCTTCTACCGGCAGTCGCATGCCGCCGCCCCGCCCGATGGCGCGCGCCGCCTCGGCAATGCGCTCCGTCGGCAGGCTGATCCGCAGCGCCAGCCGCCAGGCCAGGATGCCGACGACCCCCAGCGCGAGCAGCACGAAGGCGGCATGCTCCGCCGCCACCCGGACGAGTTCGGCGGTCATGCGATCCGTCGGCAGGCCGGCCACCGCCAGCCAGTTCGTGCCGGCGATCGGCATGAAGCCGACGATCCGTTCCGTGCCGTCCTTGTCGGCGGCGCGCACGGTGCCGAACCGCTTCATCAGCATCTTGCGGACGATGGGCAGGTCGCGAAAATTCCGCCCGACGGTGGATTCCGGGTCGTGCGAGCGGGCGATCACGGTGCCGTCGCGATCGAGGATCGCGAAATAGGCCCCTTCCGGCGGCGCCGCCGAGGTGCTGCCGGCAAGGGGGTGCAGGGTCGCCAGTCCGAGCGAGACGCCGAGCACATGCCCTTCCAATCCATTCGCCCGGACCGGGAAAGCCATCAGCACCACCCACTCGCCCGTGGCGGCGGAACGATGCGCCGGGCCGACGATCAGTTTTCTTTCAGCCCGAGCCTGCCGCACGACCCGTCGCGTGATCTCCGGCACGGCCTGCATGGCGCCGGGAATGTCGAAGGAGGCGCAGGCAAGACGGTCCGCCTCGTCGAAGAGGACGAGATGGCCGAAGCGGGGGTGGATGTCCCTGAAATGCGGAAACAGCGTGTCGCAGCGCCCGGTCGCGCCTGCCCTCAGCGAAGGGCGCTCGGATATCCCCGACAGCAGCCATTCCGCCTCGGAGACGAGGCGTTCGGTATGCACGGCGGTGAGCCGCGCCAGACCGAGGGCCGTCTCCTCGACGCGGGCGATCTCCTCGCGGACCTCTACAAAGACCTCATAGCCGCCGAGGGCGAACAGCGGCAGCGCCGTGCTCAGGACCAGCCGCCTGAGCCGCGAGCGGATCGACCATTGCGGCTGCATCGCGCCTATCGGTCGCAATCGTGCTGGAATCGCGGGCTGCCGCGCGCCGCCGCGCCCGCGACGGCTGTATCGCGGCAGCAACCGGCTCCCGCTACCCCAGCATCGCGTTCCACATGTTCCTTCCCCAGTCCATGGCGCCCTTGCTCGAGGCGGCGTTGGCGGCCGGGTCGACCTGGTACTTGATCTTGGGCGGATCGCCGACGGCGACGCTGGCATTCACGTTGATCATGATCGCCAGCGAGGTGGACACCTTGCCCCAGCAGATCGCCGCCGGCAGGGTGACCTCGTCGCCGAGGCCGGCCTCCTTGTATTTGCCGGCGATGGTGGCGAGGATCTGCTCGCCGACCTGCTGGCCGGCGCCGAAGGCGATGTGGCCGCTCTTCGGCAGCGGCGTGCCCTGTGCGTCGCCGACGACGAAGACATTCTTGTCCTTCTTGCTCTGGAAGGTGGGCAGCTCGATGGCGGCGAAGCGCTCGCCGAGGCCGGCCTTGCGGATCAGCCCGGGCGCGCGCATCGGCAGGATGATGTTGGCGTGGGTGAAGGGGATGTCGCCCTTGCTGGTGGCCAGCACCTTCCGGCCGGCGTCGATGGATTTCGGGTCGACCTCGCTGATGTACTCGATCTGCGCCCCGTACATTTCCTTCATCGCCGCCAGCATCGGCTTGGCCAGCGGCGGCGGCATCGGGTGCTTGTTGGCGTCGACGAGGATGATCTTGCCCTTGGTGCCCTTCTCCTTCATGCGCTGGGCGATCAGGCAGGCGCGCTCGTAAGGCGCCGGCGGGCAGCGGTAGGGCGGCTTCGGCACGGTGATGACGAAGTTGCCGCCCTGCTCCAGGAAGGTGGCGGCCTGGCGCTGCACGGCGGACTGCTCGAAGGCGCGGAAGCCGACGGGGAACTGGTCCCGGGCGGCCGCATAGCCGGGCAGCGCTTCCTCCATGTATTCGAGGCCGGTGGATAGCACGAGGAAGTCGTAGGGAATGCTTTGCGTGGCGGTCTTGACCGTGCGTCCGGCGCGGTCGATGTCGAGGACGCGGTCCTTGACGCGGCGCACGCCGAGCGCGTCGACGACGCCGTAGCTGCGCTGGAAGTCGCTGGCCGGCGCGAAGCCGGCGATGTACAGGATGCTGAGCGGGCAGGACATGAAGCCGTCGTTGGGCTCGATCAGCGTGATGTCGACCTGGCCGCTCGCGGCCAGCGCGCGCACTGCGCCGAGGCCGCCCCAGCCGCCGCCCACCACCACCACGCGCGGCCGCGAACCGGTGGCGACCTGGCCGGCGCATCCCATGACGGAAACCGCGGTGGCCGCGGCCATCCCCTTCAGCAACGTGCGACGCTTGATCGAGCCGATGTCTTCCATGTGTCTCCTCCTTTGTTGTCGTACGAACGGGCGTTTCGGATGAGTCGATGCTCCAAGGTTCGTGCGTTCCGCAGGCACGAGCGAAAACACCGCTCGCGCGGTACCGACGAACCGAACTGCCTGCTTTTCCTCCTTTGAAGACGGGTGCAACCGTTGGCGCTTATTCTTGGCGCCTTATATGGGCTTGTTAACCCATTCCAATATAGTGGTTTTGCTCGACGGGACTAATCAAAAGATTTTTTGAATAGATAAGGGGAGGCGCAACAGGGAGGCAGAAGAGATCAACGTGCCAAATGCTCGTCGAGCGGCCACAACTGGTGCGCATCGAGCATCAGGCGGTAGCGCGCCTCGGCGGCGTCCAGCTGAGCCGTCGCTGCGGCCAGCCTGCCCTCGACGGCGAGGCGGCGGGCGTTCAGCGTGTCGTTGAGGCCGGCCTCGCCGAGCGCGTAGGCGCGAGCGATCAGCTCGGCGTTGCGCTCCATCGCCTGCGCCGCCTCCCGGGCCTTGCGCCAGCCTTCGTAGGCGGCCGTGGCGCCGGCATGCGCGGCGGAAATTTCGGCGTTCAGGCGGCGCAGCAGCGCCGCCTCCTTCTGCACCGCCATGTCGAACTGCGCGCGCGCGCCATCGGTGGCGGCCGAGCGCGCGCGGCCCGGCAGCGGAAAGCTCAGATAGACGCCGGTCACCCGTTCGTGGCCGCCCGACTCGGAAGCATGGCGCACGCCCACCGTGGGATCGGGCAGTTCCTCGGCCTGGCTGCGCGCCACCAAGGTCTGCCGGCGCTTCGACTCGGCGCGCACGGCGGCCAGCTCGTGGTTGTGTTCGAGGATGCGCTCGCGCCAGTACTCCAGCGTCTGGCCGACCGGCGCCGGCACGCTCTGGACCGGCTTTTCCGGCAGGACGATGCCGGGATAGTGCTGCGTCAGTTCGGCGGCGGCGACGGAAGTCCGCATCCCGGCCTGCAGCGCCGCCGCTTCGGCCTGGGCCGCCGCGGCCTCGGCCAGCGTCTGCTCGAGCCGCGGCGCGTCGCCGGCGCGCACGCGCCGCGCGGCCACCTCGCCCTGCCGCCGCAGCAGGGACACCTGGCTGTTCCACTCGTCGGACTGCACGCGCGCCTTCAACCAGCCGAACCAGGCGCGCAACAGTCCGCGCGCCGTCTCGTGCAGGGCGTCGCCGAGCGAGGACTGCGCCTGCGCGACGCCGAGGCTGCCGAGTTCGCCGTCGAGGCGCGCCTTGCCCGGCAGGCGGATCGGCCGCTCGACGGCGACATCCCATTCGTTGAGGTGGCGCGATGCCTCGGTGCGGCGCCGCGCGGTGCCCAGGCTCACGCTGAACTCGTGCTCGCCCGCTTCGAGGCGGTCTCGGTTCGACTCCTCGTAGCGCACGCCCGACTTCGCCGCCAGCACGTCGGGATGGGTGGCGAGGACGCTCGCCACGACTGCACGCGGCGGCAGGTCGGGGGCGTCGTCGGGCGGCGCGGCAACGGCAAGCGCCGGCAGCAGCAGAATGACGTAGGGCAGGGTTTTCATGCGAACCTCCCGAACTCGATCAGGGGCACCAGCCAGTAGGCGATTTCCGGGTTGGGCAGGGTCTCCTTCAGGTGCGCCAGCAGCGCCTGCGCATCCTCCCGGTTCATGACGATCTGCACCTGCACGCGGCGCGAGCGCCCGCGCACCTGCTCGGCCGAGCCGTGCAGGCGCACCGCCTGTCCCTGACCCTCGACCCGCGTGTTGGTGAAGCCGGTCACCCATTCCGGATGCTCGAGCAGATGGTCGACCAGGTCTTCCTCGAGGGAAACCGGGAAGACCAGGGTCAGGACGCAATCCCGTGGTTTCATTTCACGCCCTCCTGCGGCGCGATGCCGAAGCGCCGGTAAAGGATCGGCAGGATGATGAGCGTCAGCAGCGTGGCGCTGACCAGTCCGCCGATGACGACGATGGCCAGCGGCTTCTGGATCTCCGAGCCGGGCCCGCTGGCGAACAGCAGCGGCACCAGGCCGAAGGCGGCGATGCTCGCCGTCATCAGCACCGGCCGCAGCCGCCGCTTCGCCCCTTCGACGACGATCTCCTCGACCGCCATGCCCTGCGCGTGCAGCTGGTTGAAGTAGGTGACCATGACGACGCCGTTGAGGACCGCGATGCCGAGCAGCGCGATGAAGCCGACCGAGGCCGGCACCGACAGGTACTCGCCGGCCAGCCACATCGCCAGCACGCCGCCGATCATGGCAAAGGGAATGTTGCTGATGACGAGCAGCGCCTGGCGCAGCGAGCCGAAGGTGGCGAACAGCAGCAGGAAGATCAGCGCCAGCGCCACCGGCACCACCACCGCCAGGCGCGCCGCGGCGCGCTGCTGGTTCTCGAACTGGCCGCCCCACGTCGTGCTGTAGCCGCTGGCGAAAGTCAGTTTCTCCGCCACGGCGCGCTTCGCCTCGTCGACGAAGCCGACCAGGTCGCGGTCGCGCACGTTGGCCGAGACGACGACCATCTTCGCCGCGTTCTCATGGTCGACCTTCACCGGGCCGTCGACGCGGACCAGTTTCGCCACCGCCGTCAGCGGCACGCTGCGGCCGTCGGCCAGGGTCAGGCTGAGGCCGTTGAACATCGCCGGCGACATGCGCTCGCGCTCGCCGCCGCGCAGCAGCAGCGGCGTGCGCCGGTTGCCCTCCAGCACCACGCCCAGCACGCGGCCCTCGACCTGGGTGCGCAGCGCGTTCTGCACCTCGTCGACATTGAAGCCGAGGCGTCCGGCGGCGAGGCGGTCGATCTCGATGCGGTAGTACTGCAGGCCCTCGTTCTTCACCGTGAACACGTCCTCGGCGCCGCGGATCGGCTTCAGCGTGTCGACCACCTGCTGCGCCAGCCGGTTGAGCGTGGCGAGGTCGGGGCCGAAGATCTTGATCGCGACGTCGCCGCGCACGCCGACGATCATCTCGGAGACGCGCATCTCGATCGGCTGGGTGAAGCTGTAGGCCACCCCGGGGAAGTCGGCCAGCACCTGGCGCAGCTCGTCCATCAGCCAGGCCTTGTCCGGTTCGCGCCATTCGTCCTTCGGCTTGAGCACCAGAAAAGTGTCGGTCTGGTTGAGGCCCATCGGGTCCAGCCCCAGCTCGTCGGAGCCGACGCGCGCGACGATGCGCTGCACTTCCGGCACGCGCTCGAGGATCGCCTTCTGGATGCGCAGGTCGGTCGCCACGCTCGCCTCCAGGTTGATCGACGGCAGTTTCTCGACGCCGACGATGAGGTCGCCCTCGTCCATGGTCGGCATGAAGGTCTTGCCGACCTGGGTGTAGATGAGGGCGGTGACGGCCAGCGCGGCGACGGCGCCGATCGCCACCTGCCGCGTGTGGCGCAGCGCCCACTCCAGCAGCGGCACGTAGAGGCGCAGCGACTGGCGCACCAGCCACGGCTCGCCGTGGCCGGCCTCGCGGATCAGGAAGGAGGCGAGCACCGGGATCACCGTCAGCGACAGCAGCAGCGAGCCGGACAGCGCGAAGATGATCGACAGCGCCACCGGGACGAACAGCTTGCCCTCCAGCCCCTGCAGCGTCACCAGCGGCAGGAAGACGATGACGATGATCGTGATGCCCGAGGCCACCGGCAGGGTCACTTCGCGCACGGCGCGGTAGACGACGTGCAGGCGCGGCAGGCGGTTCGCCGTTTTTTCCTGTTCATGCGCCAGGTGCGTGACGATGTTTTCGACCACCACCACCGCCGCGTCGACCAGCATGCCGATGGCGATCGCCAGCCCGCCCAGGCTCATCAGGTTGGCCGACATGCCGAACTGGCGCATCAGGATGAAGGTCACCAGCGCCGCCAGCGGCAGGGTCAGCGCCACCACCAGGGCGGCGCGCAGGTTGCCGAGGAACAGCACCAGCAGCACGACCACCAGCACGATGGCTTCGAGCAGGGCCCGCGACACCGTGCCGACGGCCCGCTCGACCAGGCTGCCGCGGTCGTAGAAGACCTGCGTCGTCACGCCCTCCGGCAGGGTCGGCGCGAGTTCGGCCAGCTTGGCGCGCACGCCGTCCACCACCTGCTGCGCGTTGGCGCCGCGCAGGCCGAGCACCAGGCCCTGCACCGCCTCGCCCTGGCCGGCCGCGCCGCTCTGCGTGACGGCGCCGTAGCGGGTGAGGTGGCCGATGCGCACCGCGGCGACGTCGCCCACCCGCACCGGCGTGCCCTCGCGGCTGGAGACCACCACCGCGCGCACGTCGTCCAGATTGCGGATGGCGCCTTCGGCGCGCACGACCAGCGACTCCTCGCCCTCGGACAGGCGGCCGGCGCCGTCGTTGCGGTTGTTCGCCTCCAGCGCCTGCTGCAGCGCGTCCAGCGTCACGCCGCGCGCGGCCAGGGCGGCGTTGTCCGGCACCACCTCGAAGCTGCGCACCTCGCCGCCGAGCGCGTTCACGTCGGCCACGCCGGGCAGGGTGCGCAGCGCCGGCCGGATCACCCAATCGAGCAGGCCGCGGCGCTCCTGCAGGGTCAGCTCGCCGCCGTCGATGGTGAACATGAACATCTCGCCGAGCGGCGTGGTGATCGGCGCCAGGCCACCGTCGGCGCCGGGCGGCAGGTCGCGCAGGATGCCGTTGAGGCGCTCGGTCACCTGGCTGCGCGCCCAGTAGATGTCGGTGCCGTCCTCGAAGTCGATGGTGATGTCGGCGATGGCGTATTTCGACACCGAGCGCAGGATCTTCTTGTTCGGGATGCCGAGCAGCTCCAGCTCGATCGGCGTGGTGATGCGCGCCTCGACCTCCTCCGGCGTCATGCCGGGGGCCTTCATGATGATCTTCACCTGGGTCGACGAGACGTCGGGAAAGGCGTCGATCGGCAGGCCGTTGAAGGCGACCGTGCCGGCGCCGACCAGCGCCAGGGTGGCGATGACGACCAGCAGCCTCTGCGTGAGGCTGAACTCGACCAGCCGCTCGAGCATCACTCGCCCCCGATGCCCATCAGCGCCGCCTTCAGCGCCGACACGCCGCGCACGGCGATGCGCTCGTCGCCCTTCAACTCGCCGCGCACGCTGCTTGCCTGCGCGCCTTCGGCGACGAGATCGACCGGCACGGCGCGGAAGCCCTGCGCCGTCTGCACGAAGACGAGGACGCGGCCCTGCAGCCGCGCCAGGGCGGTGTTGGGCACGCTCCACTGCCCGCCCGGACGGCCGTTGCGCACGGCGCTGACAACAGTCGCCTCGACATACTGGCCGGGATGCAGTCGCTCGGCGCCGCGCGCGATCTCGGCGCGCACCAGCACCGTCTGGCTGCCGCCGACGCCGTGGCCGACCGTCAGCACCCTGCCCGCGGCCTGCTGGGCCGGCAGCGTCACCTGATCGCCCTCTGCGACCATGCCCTGGCGGGCGATCGGCAGCTGGATGTCCAGCCAGAGCGGGTCGAGCTTCGCCACCTTGAAAATCGGCGAGGCGGCTTCCAGGCGCTGGCCGGCATTGGCCATCTGCTCCAGCACCACGCCATCGATCGGCGAGACGATCTCGACGGCGCTGCCCAGGCCGCTGCCCGACTGCAGGCGGGCGATCGCCGCCTCGCTCATGCCGGCCAGGCGCAGCACCTGGCGCCGCTCGCTGTAGGCGGCGGCCAGCTCGGCATGCTGGCTGCGGGTGGCGCGGTAGCGGCTCTCGGCGATGATGCCTTCCCCGAACAGCTTCTCGTCGCGCGCCAGGTTGTCCCTGGCCAGGCGCAGCTGGCTGGCGGCCTGCAGGTAGGCGCGCTGCATCTCGACCACGGCCGGCCCCTGCAGACGCGCCAGCACCTGCCCTTTCTTGATGTGCTCGCCGGCAGTGGCCAGCATCCGCTCGACCAGCACCGGGATCGGCGCGCTCAGCACGTGCAGCTGGTTGTTCGGCACGACCACCTGCGCCGGCAGGCCGGGCAACTCGCCGGCGCGCTGCGACGCGAGCGGCGCCGTCTCGATGCCGAGGGATTTCGCCTGGGCCGCCGTGACCGGCACCTCCTCGGCCGCGCGCAGGGACGCTGAGACAAGGGTAGCCAGCAATGCGAACAGAACGAGTCTTTTGCGATGAGGTTTCATGGAGCCAGCGTAAAACAAACGGGAGAGTACCGCCACAAGTATCGTGGGGCATTCTCCCGCCGGCGACTTAACGGAGCCTTAAGGGTGCCGAAGGCGCCCGAACACTACTTTTTGGCCGTTTTGCCGACCTTGATCTGGTAGATGCCGTGGCAGGCGTTGCACTTCTGCAGCAGGTCGTTCATCTGCGTCAGGGTGTGCTTGGGGTCGGCGAGGGATTCCGCGTCGAGGGCCATCAGGTCGAAGATGGTGTGCACGTTGCCGGCGAGCACCTTGAATTCATCCGGCAGCTTGGCCACCGTCTTCGGCGGGATCTCGTTGGCGGCGCCGCTGCCCATGGTGCGGGCGGCGCGGGCGATCTCCTTCATGTCCTCGCGCGTCAGGGCGTCGGTGATGGTCTGCAGGACGGCGAGGAAATTGCGCATCTCCTCGAGGACGATGTGGCGTTCCTCGTCGAGCAGGACCAGCGGCGCGCGCTGGTCGACCGATTTGACCGGTCCGGCGGCCGGCACGCTGCCGGCGAAAAGCAGTGCGCCGAGCGCAGCCGCGATGATGTGCGTGTATTTGGCGTTCATGGGTGATTTGGCTCGAGTGTGGTGTCAGGCGATCGTCGCCTCGCTGCGGGACTTCTCGCCCTTGTTGTCCTCCCAGGCGACGACCAGCTTGTCGCCGGGCTTGGCGCCCTTGACGCGGAAGCCGAACACCGGGTTCTTCGAAATCGCCGGGCCGCACTGCATGTCCAGCACCGGCTTGTCGTTCAGGGTGGCCAGGACGTGCTGGATGTAGTGGGCGGGGTAGGCCTGGCCGCTGCGCGGATCCTTGCGCTGGCCGGTCTCCATCGGATGGATCATCAGCACGAATATCTGCGCGGCGCCGTCCACCATCTTGGTACGGATTTTCATGGGTTCTGCCATTTTCGTTTCCTCTCTTGCCTCAGCCGCCGCAGCCGCCGATGGTGACCTTGATCTCGCGGCTGGCGATGTAGTGCTTGCCGCCGGCCTTCACCACCACCTTGACGACGGAGGTCTGGCCCATCTTGAAGCGGGTGTTGAGGTAGCCCTCCGTGCCGTTGGCGAGCACGGCATGCGCCATCAGCGGGAAGGGGTTCTTCTCCGCCAGCAGGGCGATGGATTCCGCCCCGGCCATGCGGCAGCTCACCTCGATCGGGATCACCGCGCCGTTCTCCGCCACCTCCGGCGCCTTGATGTGGATGTCGGCGCTTTCCGCCGCGCCTTCCGCGCCGATGTGCTTCAGGGCATCGGCCAGGGTCTTCGACTCGAAGGCCGCCTTGTTCCAGTCCGCCGCGTGCGCCAGGCTCGGCCGCAGCACGCCTGCCGCGAGGGCGCAGGCGAGCACGCCGCCGGCACCGCCGCCTTTCAATATCAACCTGCGTAAATGATTCACTCTTGCTTGCTCCATAAAAGTCCCCGGCTAACGTGCCGAGGGAACCGAGACCGGATATCCGTTGGACAGCACGGTCACAAAGACTTCGAGGTCGGCGTAGGCCGGATCGCCCGGCTTCAGCCCCTGGGTGCGCATCTGGCCGTGGCAGCGCGCGAAGCGCTCCTGGATCGACTCCAGCGCGCCGACCGGTGTGCGGTAGGTCGGGTAGTGCGCCGCGTCGCCGAACGGCGTCGTCGGCGTCTCGCCGCGCAGCTTGTGGCCCATGATGCTGCCGGGCACGTGGCAGGAGGCGCAGGCGAAGTTGAGCTGGCCGGTCTTGCGGTAGAAGAGTTCCTCGCCGCGGCGGTAGGCTTCCATCACGTTCTCGTCGGACAGGTCGACCTTGATCGGCATGCCGGCGCTGAGCGACTTGAAGTACACCGAGATCCTGGTGTTGGGCGGCTTGCCCTGGGACAGGTCCTCCTTCAGCACGCTCTTCGCGCAATGCTCGATGCGCGCCTCCACCGTGACGATGCGGCCAAGCGCCTCGTCGAACTTCGGATAGGCCGCCGCCTTGCCCTTGAGGTCCGCCGAGCCTTCGCCCAGGCAGGTGAGGAAAGCGGGATTGCGCGCGGCGAGCTTCTTCACCAGCGCCTGGCCCTCGTCGACGGCGAGGTGGCCCGGATGAAGGTCGATGCGGTCGAGGTCCATGTGCTTCCAGTTGAGCTTCCACACCTCGGCCGGCTTGTCGGCCAGGCCGGCGTGGCGCTGGAGCGCCGCCTCGTCGCGCCAGTACTGGATGGTGTCGCTGAAGCCGACGTCGCCCTCGACGCCCTTGAAGGGATCGATCTGCGCGTCCGGATAACGTTCCCGATAGGTCCCGTCGCCGAGGACGGCGCAGCCTGCCGCCAGGCCGAGGACGAGCGCCGACAACAGGATGGTGCGCTTGCGTTCGAACATCGCGGGTCCCTTATTTCGATGAGAGCAGGAAGGCGACGACGTCGCGCAGTTCCTGGTCGGTGAGGATTTCATTGGTGCCGAAGGGCGGCATCAGGGTCTCGGGGTTGACCGTGCGCATGTCCCAGACCATGGCGTAGGCCTCGGCCGCGCTGCGGCCGGTGCTGCTGAAGTGGCTGAGGTCGGGCCCGCGCGAGCCCGGCTGGCTGCCGCCCGGCATGACGTGGCAGGCCAGGCAGTTGCCGCGGTTGCGCGCCTGGGCGATCTGCTTGCCCTTCGCGGCATTGCCGTTGAGCGGACCCACGAGGTCCTTCTTCTCCGGCTTGCGTGTGGCGAGCTTGCCGCAGGGCAGGCTGTAGCTCAGGCAGGGATAGGCAGCGTAGCCGGGCGCTGCCTGGGGGGCCGCCGCCCCCTGGGCGGCGGCCGTCCCGGCAAAAGTCAGTCCCTGCAGGACGGCGGCGAACAGAACGAATCGCTTCATGCCTTGCCCGTTCAGAACTGGTGGGTCAGCTGCAGGCCGAAGCGCGCGCCGACGGCCCCGGTGACGACGCCGGCGTTGTTGGTCGCCCGCGCCCGGAAGGCGGCGTTGGGCCCGACGGTGACCGGGTTCGGCGCGTTCGCGTCGCGCGGCTCGACGTTGAAGGTCAGGCGCGTCGCCTTCGAATAGTTGTAGTTCACCGCGAAGGTCAGCTGCTTGATGACGCGCTCGTCGGCGTCGTTCCAGAGGGCGGTGCCGATGGTCTTGTGCAGCACGTCGTGGCGGGCGTAGCGGATGCCGAAGTCCCACTTCTCGTTCATGTACCAGCCGTAGTCGAAGGTCATGCCGCGCGCCTTGTTGCCCTTCTCGGCGGCGATCTGGATCTGGCCGCCGAAGCGCCCATCCACCACGTTGCCGGTCGGCGTGTAGAAGATCATGCCGTTGGCGTACATCAGGTCGAAGCCGAGGCGGTGCCTGCCGCGGCCCTCGCCGAAGATCTCGCCGAGCGCCTTGATGCCGAAGCCGTGGCGGGTGAAGTCGAAGTCGCGGCTGTGATCGCCGGCGGCGTTGATCTCGAAGTTGCGCGTGCCGCGCTGGTGATAGACGTAGCCCTTGATGCCGTGCTTGCCCGGGCCCTTGCCGCCGGGCAGGTCGTACTCGGTCGAGAAATAGAGGTTGAGGTCCTTCTCGCTGTTGTAGTCGCGGACGCTGTGGATGCCGCTGCCGTTGCCGATCATGGCGGCATAGGTGTGGGTCCACTTGCCGACCTTGAAGGCATCGAAGAACTGGATGCCCCAGTCGCGGCCGGCATCGGCATCCCAGCCGCTGTAGGAAGCGGTGGCGTTGCTGTAGCCCTGGCCCGGAATGAAGTTGGTGCCCTTGGTGTTGGTGCGCACGAACTTCTCGGTCTGCACGCGGGCGATGAAGTCGGTCGGCCAGATGTAGGGCTGGGCGCCGACCCCCTGGTAGAGCTCCTCCGGGCCGGGCTTCCGCATCAGGCCGGCGCGCACGCGCACGCCGGGGATGTAGCTGAAGGTCATGGTGGCGTCGGTGAGGCTGACGAGGTGGTCGCGCGAGGTGTCGAGCGGCTCGTAGTTGGCGGCGTTCTGGCCGAAGTTCGCCATCAGGAAGTAGTTGATCTTGCCCGGGATCAGGTTGCCGCGCAGGCCGATCGCCAGGTTGTCGAGGTTGAAGTCGGCCTTCTGGTCGCGCAATTCAGGGCCGGTGCGGCACATGGCATTGTAGGAACCATTGAGCAGGCCGTGGGCGGTGGTGGCGCTGCCGTTGTTCGGGTTCACCAGCCCCTGCATCTTGTCGCAGCCGTAGTAGTTGGTGTACGAGATCTGGCCGATGCCGAAGAACTTGTGCGTGGTGGTGGGCGGCTCCATCGCCTGCAGCATCACCCAGTCGGCTCCCAGCGCCTGGCCCGAAAGCGCCAGCGCGGCCAACGCGCCCGCCAGCGACAGCTTCTGTTTGTTTTCCATTTTCTCCTCCTCCCTGATTCGTTATTCGTTTATGAGCAGCAGCTCTCGTCCTTGACCCCGGCCTTCTTCAGGAAGAAGGCGAGCGGGCAGAACTGGGTGATGCCGCTTTGCGCCAGATTGATCCCGACGAAGGCCGTCAGCGCGACCCAGTAGGGATGCACGTAATGCGCCAGCGCCAGGCCCAGCAGCACCATCAGGCCGGCGACGAGATGCACGATGCGATCGACAGTCATGTTTTCTCTCCGAAAGTTTGCGTTGAAGGCGTCACTTCAGCCGCGGCGAGGTGCCCGGCTGGCCGCGGAAATGCGCGTGGCAGGCGACGCAGCCGGCGGTCATGGCGCCGAACTGCTGGGCCGCCGTGCCCATGTCGCCCTTCTCCGCCGCCGCCGCCAGGCGGTGGGCGCCGCCTTCGACGGCGTCTTCCATCGCCGGCAGCACGCCGAGGTCCTTGCCGTTGATCATTTCCAGCGGCAGGTAGGGCAGCAGGCCGCCGCGCGGCAGGCGGTGGTTGGCGATGCGGCGCGCCGCATCCGCCGCCAGCTCGCCGTTGTCGGTGGCGATGGCGATGGCGACGGCCTGGTAGTCGGCGAGGATCTCCTCCATCACCTGGCGCAGGGTCAACTTGTCGCTGTGGCGCGTGTGCTTGATGGCGATCTTGAGCAGGAACTGCTGGATCTCCGGCGGCAGCGCCTTCACCTTCTCCTGCAGCTCGGGCTTCATCATGCCCATGCTCTTCTGCAGGAAAGCCTTGCCGCGCTGCATGTCCTCCGGCGCGAAGGCCGGCGCCTGCGACCAGGCCGCGCCGCTCAGACCCAGGCCAAGCGCGACTGCCGCCGCGATGACGCCCCGTTTTGCTGTTCTCATTTATGTTCTCCCTTTAAAAAATCAGTCGCTCACCGCGAGGCTCACGCTCATCAGGCCGATGAGGTCGCCGGTTTCCAGCCCGTCCTTCTCGAAATTCACCAGGTCCAGCTCGCCCTTCGGCTTGCCGTGGCAGGGCAGGCAGGGCGGCATCAGGCGGATCGGCTCCATGTGGCGGTACACCTCCTGCTTGCCCCACTTCTCGGTCTTCCTGATCGGCGCGTTCTCGTTGTGGCCGGCCTTGACGTAATGGATCAGCGCGGCACGCTCGGTGTCGTCCGGCACGTTGACCGGATTACGGTAGGCACGGCCGGGCTGCTTGATGACGATGCCGGTCTTGGCGGTGAATACGCCGCCCATCTCGCGTTCCCACTTCGCCGGCAGGAAATTCTTCCAGCCGACGCCCTTGAAGTTGAGGCGATCCTGGTTGTTCTCGATGACCTGGCGGCCGGCCCAGATCAGCTTCTCGTAGAGGCGCTTCTGGGTCGGCGTGGCGTCGAGCATGTCGGGCTCGAGCGCGGCGCGCCACTGCGTCTCGAACACCTCGCCCGAGAAGCCCTTGTCGCCGAGGTTGGGATCGACGAACTTGCCGGCGTAGGCGAAGATGATCAGCCGCGCGGCGATGACCGCCTTGGCCAGCCGCTCGGCCGTCGCCTTGGCCTCGGCACGGGGCACTTTCTCCAGGAAGAACGACTCGGCAAAGCCGCCCTTGGCGCGCGCGCCGATCTCCTCGGCTGCGGCCGGCAGCGCGGCCAGCAGGCACAATGCGGCGAGCGCCGCGGATCGTTTGAGCTTGAACATTGTCCCCTCCTCATCTGTGTTATGTTTTTTCGGCACATGCAGAATAGGCAGGAGCGGTTTCCGCGCTGTTGCAGGAAGGCCGCATTTGTTACAAGTTGTTTCAAGGGGGAGGAAGGCATGGCCGAGTGCCGGGGCCGCATACTGGTGGTGGACGACGACGAGGGACTGCGCGAGCTGTTGGTGCGCTACCTGTCGGACAACGGCTACGAAGCCGCCGGCGTGGCCGACGGCCAGGCCATGAAGCGGCACCTGTCGGCGCGCCCGGTCGACCTGCTGCTGCTCGACGTCATGCTGCCGGGCGAGGACGGCCTGACGCTGGCGCGCGAACTCGGCAGCCGCGGCGGCCCGCCGATCATCATGCTCTCGGCGCGCGGCGAGGAGGTCGACCGCATCGTCGGCCTCGAAGTCGGCGCCGACGACTACCTGCCAAAGCCCTTCAGCCACCGCGAGCTGCTGGCGCGCGTGGCGGCGGTGCTGCGCCGCCGCCAGCCGGCCGCGGCGACCGGGCGCATCCGCCGCTTCGGCCCCTTCGAGGTCGATCTGGAATCGCACCGCCTGACGCGCAACGGCGAAGTGGTCGACGTCTCCGGCGCCGAGTTCGCCCTGCTCAAGGTGCTGATCGAGAATCCCGACCGCGTGCTCAGCCGCGACGCGCTGGTCGAGCTGCTCAAGGGCTACGAGCGCGCGCCCTTCGACCGCATGGTCGACGTGCGCGTCACCCGCCTGCGCCGCAAGATCGAGCCCGATCCGGCGCACCCGGTCTATCTGCGCACTGTTTGGGGCGAGGGCTACCTGTTTTCGCCCGGCGGCGCCAGAAAGCCATGAAAGCCCCCCACGCTCGCAAACCCGGCTCGCTGCCCCCCCGAGGGGGGCGCATGCCTCCTTGGGGCGGCCCGGCGGAGTCATGATCCTGCCGCGCACGCTGTTCGGGCGCACCGCGCTGGTGATTGCGCTGGTGTCCTTCGCCTTCCAGCTGTTCACCATCGCCATCATCACCTACTTCGCCCTGGTGCCGCTCGGCCGCAACGCCACCAGCGACCTCGCCGCGCTGATGATCGAGACCGCCGAGAAATGGCAGAGCGAGCCGGTCGAGGAGCGCCCCTGGATGCAGGAGCGCATCGGCCGGCTGTACCACATCCAGGTGCAGGACCCGCCCGGCGAGGTCGCCGCCTTCACGCGCATGCTGCCGTATTTCCAGCTGCTCGAGACGGCGCTGAGCTCGCGCACCGGAGAAAGCATCGTGCTGCGCGCCAGCCACGGCGAGGACGGCGAGGAGTGGTACTGGGCCGACCTGCCCACCGAGAACGGCAAGGTGCGCGTCGGCTTCCCGGCCAGCCGCGTCGACGTGCAGCCCTGGCTGGCGATGCTGCTGATCCTTGCAGTGGGCACCCTCGTCACGCTCAACACTTCGGCCGGCCTGGCCAGCTGGCTGATCCGGCCGCTCTCGCGGCTGGCCAGCGCCACGCAGCGCATCGGCCAGGGCCAGCGGCCCGAACCGCTGGCGGAAACCGGGCCGACCGAGCTCGCCACCCTGGCGCGCGAGTTCAACCGCATGGGCGAGCAGGTCGAGGAACTCCTCGCCAATCGCACCACGCTGCTCGCCGGCATCTCGCACGACCTGCGCACGCCGCTGGCGCGCATCCAGCTGGCGCTCGGCATGCTCTCGGAAAAGCCCGACCGCGACCTCATCGACCGGGTGCTGCGCGACGTCGAGGGCATGAACGAACTGATCGCCCGCTGTCTCGAGGTCAGCCGCGACTTCGCCGAGCAGGAGACGGTCGACATGAACCTCTGCGACCTGCTCGCCGAGATCGCCGCCGAATTCATGCAGGCCGGCGCCGTCATCCGCGGCAACAAGGGACCGGACTGCCGCATCCAGGTGCGGCCGCTGTCGCTCAAGCGCATCCTCGTCAACCTGATCGACAATGCCGTGCGCTACGGCGGCGGCGCGCCGGTCGACATCGAGTACGCGCTCGGCGACGAGGCGATCGAGATCCGCGTGCTCGACCGCGGCCCCGGCATACCCGCCGAGGAAAGGGAGGCGGTGTTCCGCCCCTTCTACCGCCTCGAGCCCTCGCGCAGCAGCCGCACCGGCGGCAGCGGCCTCGGCCTGGCCATCGTGCGCCAGCTCGCCGGCGCCAACGGCTGGAGCGTGACGCTCGCCGAGCGCCCCGGCGGCGGCACCATCGCCGGCGTGCGCATCCCATCCTCCCGCCAGGGGTAAGCCTGTCGTCGGTCGACGACAGTCGCGGAAAATATTTCGGGAACAAGTGGCGGCGCCGGTTCGTCTACCCGAATGCGTAGAGACGAACGACAAAGGAGGACATCATGCGCACGCCGAAACGAACCCTTGCCGCCCTCATGGTGGTTGCCGCGACCCTGGGCGGCTGCGCCAACATGACGACGCAGCAGAAGAACACCGCCATCGGCGCCGCGGTCGGCGCGGTCGGCGGCGCGGTGCTGACCGGCGGCAGCGCCCTCGGCACGGTCGGCGGCGCCGCCGTCGGCGGCGTCATCGGCAACCAGGTCAAGCAGTAGCGTCAGACCGCGCGCAGCTTCTCGCCGGCGCGCGCCAGCGTCTCCTCGCCCTTGGCGAAGCAGAAGCGGATGACCTTGTCGTCGCGCCCGTCGCGGTAGAAGGCGGAGAAGGGGATCGCCGCCACGCCGTGCGCCTTCGTCAGCCGCTCGACGAAGGCGCGGTCCGGCTCGTCGGAAATCGCGTCGTAGCGCACCGACTGGAAGTAAGTGCCGGGACAGGGCAGCGGCACGAAGCGCGAGCCCTCCAGCTGCTTGCGGAAGAAATCGCGCTTGGCCTGGTAGAAGTCCGCCAGGCCGAGGTAGCGTTGCTTGTCCTTCATGAACTCCGCCAGCGCCAGCTGCATCGGGTGGTTCACGCAGAAGACGACGAACTGGTGCGCCTTGCGGAACTCCGCCATCAGCTCGCGCGGCGCCAGGCAATAGGCGATCTTCCAGCCGGTGACGTGGTAGGTCTTGCCGAACGACGAGACGACGAAGCTGCGCTCGGCGAGGCCCGGGTAGCGCACCACGCTCTCGTGGCGGCCCTCGAAAACGATGTGCTCGTACACCTCGTCGGAGACGATCACGATGTTCGTACCGCGCACGAGTTGCTCGAGCTGCAGCATGTCCTGCGCCGTCCACACCGCGCCGCTCGGGTTGTGCGGCGAATTGATGACGATCATGCGCGTGCGCGGCGTGATGCGTGCGCGCACTTCGCTCCAGTCCGGCCGGTAGTCCGGAAAAGTCAGTCTGCACGGCACGGCGCACCCGCCGTTCAATTCGATCGACGGCACGTAGGAGTCGTACACCGGCTCGAAGACGATCGCCTCGTCGCCCGGCCGCACCAGCGCCGCCACCGCCGTGAAGATGGCCTGCGTCGCCCCCGCCGTGACGGTGATCTCCTGCTCCACGTCGAAAGTCAGTCCGTAGAGGGCGGCGACCTTTTCCGCGATGGCCTCGCGCAGGGGCAATGCGCCGGCCATCGGGGCGTACTGGTTGGCGCCGGCATTCATGTGCTTCGCCACGAGGTCGAACAGCGCCTGCGGCGCCGAGAAGTCGGGAAAGCCCTGCGACAGGTTGATGGCGCCGTGCTGCGCCGCCAGGCGCGACATGACGGTGAAGATGGTGGTGCCCACCCAGGGCAGGCGCGAATCGATGGGGGCGGGAAAGGTCGGCATGGGCGGAATTGTGCCATGGCATCCGCGGCCGCTGCGATAGAATCCCCGGAATGATTTCCGACCGTCTGTTCACGATCCGCGAGGAAGGCGACGCCGTCGTCGTCCTCGACCAGACCCTGCTGCCGCACCAGGTCGCCGCGCGCCACCTGCGCTCGCTCGCCGACGCCGCCCATGCCATCCGCGCCATGCTGGTGCGCGGCGCGCCGCTGATCGGCGTCACCGCCGCCTATGGCGTCGCCCTCGCCCTGAAGGACGGCGCCGGCAACGAATCGCTGCAGCATGCCTGCGACACGCTCGCCGCGACGCGGCCGACTGCGGTGAACCTGCACTGGGCGCTGGCGCGCATGCAGCGGCATCTCCGGCCGCTGCCGGTGGCGCAGCGGCGCGACGCGGCCTGGGCCGAGGCGCGCGCCATCGCCGAGGAGGACGCCGCCGCCAACCGGCAGATCGGCCGCAACGGCCTGGCGCTGATCGAGCAGGTCGCGCATCGCCCCGTGAACCTGATGACCCACTGCAACGCCGGCTGGCTCGCCACCGCCGCCTGGGGCACGGCACTCGCGCCCGTCTACGCTGCGCGCGAGGCCGGCCTGCCGGTGCACGTCTACGTCTCGGAAACGCGGCCGCGCAACCAGGGCCTGCTCACCGCCTGGGAACTGCACGAGGCCGGCGTGGACCGCACCCTGATCGCCGACAACGCGGCGGGACACCTGCTGCGCCAGGGGAAGGTGGATCTGGTCATCGTCGGCGCCGACCGCATCGCCGCCAACGGCGACACGGCCAACAAGATCGGCACCTGCCTCAAGGCGCTGGCGGCGGCCGACTGCGGCGTGCCCTTCTACGTCGCCGCGCCGTTGTCGACCGTCGACCGCGACTGCCCCGACGGCGCCCGCATTCCCATCGAGGAGCGCGACGACGGCGAGGTGCGCCACGTCGGCGGCCTCGACCGCCAGGGCGTGCACGCCACGGTGGCTATCGCCCCCGACTGGATGCCCGTCGCCAACCCCGCCTTCGACGTCACGCCGGCGCGGCTCATCGCCGGCATCGTCACCGAGCGCGGCGTCTGCGCGCCCGGCGAACTGCACACCCTTTTCGGGAACGAGACATGACCCAGATCGACCTGCGCGAAGGCATCGTTGAGACGGTGCGTGCGCTGACGGCGCACAACCTCAACCGCGGCACGGCCGGCAACGTCAGCGCGCGCTGGAACGAGGGCTTCCTGGTCACGCCGACCGGCCTCGGCTGCGACGAAATGCAGCCGGGCGACGTCGTGCCGATGGCCATGGACGGCAACTGGGAGGGCGCGCGCAAGCCCTCCTCCGAGTGGCGCTTCCACCGCGACATCTACGCGGCGCGGCCGGAAGCCGGCGCCGTCGTGCACACCCACGCGCCCTTCGCCACCGCGCTGGCCTGCCTGCGCGCCGACATCCCGCCCTTCCACTACATGATCGCGCGCTTCGGCGGGGCCACGGTGCGCTGCGCCGCCTACGCCACCTTCGGCACGCAGGCATTGTCCGATGCCGCGCTGGCGGCGCTCGAGGGGCGCTGCGCCTGCCTGCTCGCCAACCACGGCATGCTCGCGTTCGGCCGCGACCTGCGCCAGGCCCTCGACCTCGCCGTAGAATTCGAGTCGCTCTGCGAGCAGTACTGGCGCGCCCTGCAGATCGGCCGCCCGGTGCTGCTGTCGGACGCCGAGATGGAAACGGTGCTGGAGAAGTTCAGGACCTACGGGCAGCAGTAGGCCGAGCGTAGGTCGGGCTTCAGCCCGACAACCGCCGCCCAAGTCGGGCTGAAGCCCGACCTACGATGCCAGACGGCTTTCAGCTTCGAGCACGCGCAGCAGGCTGGCGGTGTCCTCCCGCCCCCAGCCCTGCGCCATGAGGGCGTTCAGCTGCTGCCACACCTACGCCGCGATGGGCAGCGGCGCAATGCGAATCCGCCAGTCAGCGGGATCGTCATGCTTCAATCCTCGCCCCCCGAATTCGGGGGGCGCATCCTAACTTCTGTCGCATTTCTCTTTCTCTGGAGGTGTTTCAATCCTCGCCCCCCGAATTCGGGGGGCGCATCATTACCGAGCTTCGGCAGATCGGCCATGACATCAGGACGGTTTCAATCCTCGCCCCCCGAATTCGGGGGGCGCATCGCCGCAGTTTCGTTGTCATAGTCAGTCCTCGCAAGTTTCAATCCTCGCCCCCCGAATTCGGGGGGCGCATCGCGTGGCCTGCTGGTGGCTGTCCCACCGTCTATTTGTTTCAATCCTCGCCCCCCGAATTCGGGGGGCGCATCGGGCTGGACGACAAGACCACAATGTCGTCCATGTGTTTCAATCCTCGCCCCCCGAACCTCTCGATGATCGAGTTGTCCTCGACGGCGTTTCAATCCTCGCCCCCCGAATTCGGGGGGCGCATCCGGGCGACCAGGCGGCGGGCTTCCTTCTGCACATGTTTCAATCCTCGCCCCCCGAATTCGGGGGGCGCATCCGACGTTGGTGTCGGAGCCAGTCAGGGTGTTCTTGTTTCAATCCTCGCCCCCCGAATTCGGGGGGCGCATCCGGTGAGCGGCTCGGACGCCGGCGCGACGAAGGTGTTTCAATCCTCGCCCCCCGAATTCGGGGGGCGCATCATGTTGTCGCGGATCAGGGCGATGCCCTTGCGATCGTTTCAATCCTCGCCCCCCGAATTCGGGGGGCGCATCAGGAGGGCGAGGCGCCGTCGCCTGGCTTGCCGATGTTTCAATCCTCGCCCCCCGAATTCGGGGGGCGCATCAGGACTACATCGGCGATCTGGCCGCCTCCATCCAGTTTCAATCCTCGCCCCCCGAATTCGGGGGGCGCATCTTCGGCTTCCGCCGCGTCGAGGATCTGGCGGGCATCATGGTTTCAATCCTCGCCCCCCGAATTCGGGGGGCGCATCGCTGCTGTGCGAGATCACCCTGCCGTCGGACTGGATGTTTCAATCCTCGCCCCCCGAATTCGGGGGGCGCATCGCGGGCTGGTGGCGCCTTGCCCGCCGCGGTTGATGTTTCAATCCTCGCCCCCCGAATTCGGGGGGCGCATCCAGCAGCCGGGGCAAAGCTGGCGCGACCTCATCAAGTTTCAATCCTCGCCCCCCGAATTCGGGGGGCGCATCTCCTGAATTGCGAGGCTATTACCTGCATCATGCAGTTTCAATCCTCGCCCCCCGAATTCGGGGGGCGCATCCGACCAGCAGCTTGACGCAGGCCCAGACGGCGGAGTTTCAATCCTCGCCCCCCGAATTCGGGGGGCGCATCTCGGTAGCTTGCCGACTGTCCGGCTCAAGTAACGGAGGTTTCAATCCTCGCCCCCCGAATTCGGGGGGCGCATCCAGCGCCGAGGCGTTCCGCACTTCCACTTCTTCTTGTTTCAATCCTCGCCCCCCGAATTCGGGGGGCGCATCCGTTGCAATCTCTACAGATTGCCCTGAGCCGCAGGTTTCAATCCTCGCCCCCCGAATTCGGGGGGCGCATCGCGCTCGGCTACGCCGGTAGGGCAATGCTGTTGCTGTTTCAATCCTCGCCCCCCGAATTCGGGGGGCGCATCCGATGCGGCCAGGGTGATATGCGCCGCAATCGAAGTTTCAATCCTCGCCCCCCGAATTCGGGGGGCGCATCGTGGCGGGAAGATGGTTCAACAGGGTGAAATCGGTTTCAATCCTCGCCCCCCGAATTCGGGGGGCGCATCAGGCGCCGCCTTCGGCTGGTGCCCGCTCTGCTCGCGTTTCAATCCTCGCCCCCCGAATTCGGGGGGCGCATCAGGAGCCGAAGGAGGGCAGGGACTACAAGGAGATCGTTTCAATCCTCGCCCCCCGAATTCGGGGGGCGCATCCGCGCCCCGTTCGTCCCGGCCGGCACGCTGGCGATGTTTCAATCCTCGCCCCCCGAATTCGGGGGGCGCATCCCGACCTGCTCGACAAGTGGGCCGAGGCTATGAGGTTTCAATCCTCGCCCCCCGAATTCGGGGGGCGCATCGCGATCAGGGCTCGCCCGACAAGCAGGTCGCCAAGGTTTCAATCCTCGCCCCCCGAATTCGGGGGGCGCATCGGCCTCGCGCTCCTTATGGACGAAGGCCTCACCGGTTTCAATCCTCGCCCCCCGAATTCGGAGGGCGCATCCGCGCTGAACGGTGGCCTCGGCCCGACCATGAGCGTTTCAATCCTCGCCCCCCGAATTCGGGGGGCGCATCCCGATCGCGGCTACGTCACCGCCACGCTGAGGAAGTTTCAATCCTCGCCCCCCGAATTCGGGGGGCGCATCTGGCTGGATCGCGGAAGACTTACCGTACCGAAGCGGTTTCAATCCTCGCCCCCCGAATTCGGGGGGCGCATC
>PQAF01000048.1 GCA_003105015.1 Rhodocyclales bacterium
GCGACGAACCACTGGTCGGTGAGCATCGGCTCGATGACGGCGTTGGTGCGGTCGCCGCGCGGCACCATCAGCTTGTGCGGCTTCACCGAGGCGAGCAGGCCTTGGGCCTCGAGGTCGGCGACGATGGCCTTGCGGGCGTCGTAGCGGTCCAGGCCGCGGTACTTCTCCGGCCCATGCTCGTTGATGCGCGCGTCCAGCGTGAGGATGGAGAGCGGCGTGAAGCCATGGCGGTGGCCGACCTGCCAGTCGTTGAAGTCGTGCGCCGGCGTGATCTTGACGCAGCCGGTGCCGAAGTCCTTGTCGACGTAGCTGTCGGCGATGATCGGGATGGTGCGGCCGGTGAGCGGCAGGCGCACGTGCTTGCCGACGAGTTTCGCGTAGCGTTCGTCCTCGGGGTGCACGGCGACGGCGACGTCGCCGAGCAGGGTTTCCGGCCGCGTCGTGGCGACGATCAGCGCGCCGTCCCCTTCGACGAACGGGTAGCGGATCTCCCACATCGAGCCGTCTTCCTCGGTGGAGACGACCTCGAGGTCGGACACCGCGGTGAGCAGCTTCGGGTCCCAGTTCACCAGGCGCTTGCCGCGGTAGATCAGCCCCTCGCGGTAGAGGCGGACGAAGGTCTCGGTGACGATCTTCGAGAGGCCCGCGTCCATGGTGAAGCGCTCGCGCGACCAGTCGGGCGAGGTGCCGAGGCGGCGCATCTGCCGCGTGATGGTGCCGCCGGAATACTCCTTCCACTGCCAGACGCGCTCGAGGAATTGCTCGCGGCCGAGGTCGTGGCGCGAGACGCCCTCCGCGTCAAGCTGGCGCTCGACGACGATCTGCGTGGCGATGCCGGCGTGGTCGGTGCCCGGCTGCCACAGCGTGTTGGCGCCGCGCATGCGGTGGTAGCGCGTCAGCGCGTCCATCAGCGTCTGGTTGAAGCCGTGGCCCATGTGCAGCGTGCCGGTGACGTTCGGCGGCGGCAGCAGGATGCAGAAGTTGTCGGTCTTGGCGGTGTCGGCGCCGGCGGAGAAATAGCCGCGCGACTCCCACAGCGGGTACCAGCGGCGCTCGATGTCGGCCGGCTCGAATGATTTGGCGAGTTCCATCCTTGGGGAAGGGCAGTGCGGAAAAGCCGAAATTATACCGGAGCGGCTACCTGCCCCGGAGCGTCTTACTTGCCTTGTTTGGTTCTTTCCTGGGCCGAGCGGATCAGGTCGGAAATCAGCAGCGGCAGGGTTTCGCGCAGGGCCGCACCGACTTCTTCGGCGACTTGCTCGGCGATGCCATCGAGGCGGCGCGCGACCAGGCGCGGCAAGGTGGCGACCAGCCAGTTCTCCACCGCGCGCGCGATGTCCGGCGGCAGGGGGCCCAGCAGGTCGCGCATGCGTTCGGCCAGCTGCTCGGCGCCCGGGCTGCCCGAGAGCGCTGCCGTGAGGGCCGGCACGGCATGGCTCGGATCGACTACCTCCGTGAGTACGGGTACGTCTTCAGGCGGCGGGGCCGGTTGGGCGCCGCCGGCGACGAAGGCGCGGCGTTTCATCAGCGCGTCGGCCTTGCCGAAGATATCGTCGCTCAACGCTCAGCCCTTGTGAGATCGTGTGCCGCGATCGCATAGCCGCGGTCGCGGTAGAACCTGAAGCGCTCCCGCGCCGGGCCGCGGTCGGCTTCATCCGTGCCGACGATTTCGACCAGCCTGTCGAAGCGGGAAAAGGCCGGCGGCAGGTCGCCATCGAGATTGACCAGCACATCGTGGTGGGCCGCATTCTCCAGCGAGCTCCCGATGACGACCGGGGTTTCCGCTGCCAGGGCATCGCCGAGACGGCAATGCGGCACGAAGCCCGTCGCGGGCTGGACCCACAACTGGCGATCCACCTGGGCGGCCAGGCTTTCCGACGGCGCATATACCAGCACCTTGCGGCCTTCGGCATGCAACTCGCCGATCAGGCGGCAGGCCGCCTGTACCTTGTCGCTGGCGCCGTGGTGGAAATCGATGCTGGTCACAGCTTGCCCGCGCGCTTCAGCAGGAAGTGCGTCAACAGCGGCACGGGGCGCCCGGTGGAGCCTTTCTCCTTGCCCGAACGCCAGGCGGTGCCGGCGATGTCGAGGTGGGCCCAGCGGTATTTTTTCGTGAAGCGCGCCAGGAAGCAGGCGCCGGTGATGGTGCCCGCCGCGCGGCTGCCGCTGATGTTGGGGATGTCGGCGAAGTTGCTCTTGAGCATTTCCTGATAGTCGTCCCACAAGGGCAGCTGCCAGGCGCGGTCGCCGGAAGCCTGGCCGGCTTCCAGGAGCTCCTCGGCGAGCCCGTCGTGGTTGGCCATCAGGCCTGAAGCCACTGCGCCCAGCGCGATGACGCAGGCGCCGGTGAGCGTGGCGACGTCCACAACGCAGTCGGGATCGAAGCGCTCCGCGTAGGTAAGGGCGTCACACAGGATGAGGCGGCCCTCGGCGTCGGTGTTGAGGATCTCGATGGTTTGGCCCGACATCGAGGTGACGATGTCGCCCGGCCGGGTGGCGGCGCCGCCCGGCATGTTCTCGGTGGTGGGGATGAGCCCGACGACATTCAGCGGCAGCTTCATGGCGGCGAGGGTGCGGAAGGCGCCGAGCACGCTGGCGGCGCCGGACATGTCGTACTTCATCTCGTCCATCTCGGCGCCGGGCTTGAGGGAGATGCCGCCGGTGTCGAAGGTGATGCCCTTGCCGACCAGCACGACCGGCTTTGCCTTGGCCTTGCCGCCGTGGTATTGCAGCACGATGAAGCGCGGCGGCTGGTGCGAGCCGCGCGCGACGGACAGCAGCGAGCCCATGCCGAGCTTTTCCATGCGGGCGCGATCGAGTACCTCGCATTTCAGCTTGCACTCCCTGGCCAGCTTTTGCGCCTGCTGCGCGAGATAGGTCGGCGTGCAGATGTTGGCCGGGAGGTTGCCCAGTTCGCGGGTGAGGTCCATGCCGCGGGCAATGGCCTCGCCCTGGTCGAGGGCGGCGGCAGCGGACTTGGCATCCTTGCCGGCCACGGTGAACGCGATGGCGGACAGGGGCGGCTTGGCCTTGTCCTTCTTCGACTTGAGCTGGTCTGAACGATAGAGGGTCTCATGGACGACCAGTGCGCCCTGGCGTGCCTGCCAGTCAGTGTTGCGTTTGGCGACCGGCAGTTCGCTCAGAGTGATGACGACGTTCTTGCTGCCGGTGTCCTTCAGGGCACGCACCGACGCGGCGACGGCGTCGCGATAGGCCTTTTCGCCGAACTCCGTTTCCTTGCCGAGGCCGACCAGCAGGACGCGTCCCGCGGCGATGCCGGGCGTGCCATGCACCAGCAGCGCCGCGCCGCTTCTGCCTTCCATGTCGCCGCGGCGCAGGATGCCTGACAGGTAGCCGCCGGAAGCCTTGTCCACCATTTGCGCAGGTGCCGACAGCTTGCGGGACTCGAACACGCCGACAACGATGCAGTCGCACCTGGCCTTATCCGGGCCGACGCTTTTTATGCTAAATTCCACTCGCAACTCCTCTCCGGCAAATTAGGCTCCGATTATCCCTTCTCCCCTCCGAAAAAGTCAAAATGGCGCGCGGGCTGACTTTTGAGCGTGCGGTGATGCGGGAATTCACCGGCACGGCGGGCGCAACTTTCGTTGCCCTGTTCGCCATCCTGCTGACGACCCAGCTGATTCGCCTGCTGAGCCAGGCTGCCGGCGGCAAGCTCGTCTCCGAGGCGGTGATCGCCCTGCTCGGTTTCGGCGCCCTGACGCATCTGCCGATCCTGCTCTCCTTGACCCTTTTCATTGCGGTGCTGATGACCCTGTCGCGCAGCTACCGCGATTCGGAAATGGCCGTGTGGTTCTCGTGCGGCCTGTCCCTGACGGCCTGGATGAGGCCTGTCCTGAAGTTTTCCGCCCCCCTTGTTGCAGCCATTGCCGTGTTGTCCCTGCTGTTGTCGCCCTGGGCGCAATCGAAGAGCGTTGAATATCGCCAACGAATGGATACCCGTGACGATGTGGCGCGCGTTTCACCCGGGGCCTTCAAGGAATCGGCCAGCGGCGAGCGGGTGTTCTTCGTGGAGGCGGCCTCGGCCGACTCCGCCTCGGGCGAGGAAGGGGCGGTCAGGAACATCTTCATCAGTTCCATGCAGCATGGACGTCTGGGCGTGATGATGTCCACCACCGGCTATACGGAAAGCCTGCCCAACGGCGACCGCTTCGTGGTCCTCGTGAATGGCAGGCGCTACGAAGGTACGCCGGGGTCGCCGGAATATCGTGTCATGGAATTCGAACGCTACGCCGTGCGCATCGAAACGAAGGAGGCACGCGGCATCGAGGTGACGACGAAAAACACGCCGACCTGGGCACTGGTGCAGAATCCGACCAATTCCGGCAAGGGAGAGATTCTCTGGCGCATTGGCATGCCGTTGGCGGCGCTCAACCTGGCCCTGCTGGCGATACCGCTCAGTTTCGTCAATCCCCGCGCCGGCCGAACCAACAACCTGGTGCTGGCGCTCCTCACTTACATGCTGTACAGCAACCTGCTTTCGGTCAGCCAGGCCTGGGTGGCGCAGGGGAAGCTGCGCTTTGAAGTCGGCTGGTGGCTTGTGCACGTCGTGATGTTTGTCATGCTGGTCCTGCTGTTCTTCAAGCGGCTGTCGGTTTTCTCCTGGCCGAGGCTGCGCAAGTGAAGGTTTATCAGCGCTACCTGGCGAGGGAGATCTATTCGGCCGTGACGCTGGTGCTCGTCGCGTTCCTGATGCTGTTCGCCTTTTTCGATTTCATCAACGAACTGGAGAGCCTGGGCAAGGGAAATTATCAGCTGCGATTCATGGCGCTGTTCGTGCTGCTGACGCTGCCCGGCCATATCTACGAACTGGCCCCCATCGCGGTTCTGATCGGCACGCTCTATGCCCTGACCATGTTGGCACGCCATTCCGAAATCACGGTGCTGCGCGCCTCGGGATTGTCGACTGCGGAGATTCTGGGCGGGCTTGCAAAGGTGGGACTGGCATTTGTATTGCTGACGTTTATTGTCGGAGATTTCATTGCGCCCCCTGCCGAACGTGCTGCCAAGCAGCTGCGGCTTGAGGCAATGTCGCAGGTGGTGGGACAGGAGTTTCGATCAGGATTGTGGGTCAAGGACGACATGAGCTTCATCAATGTCCGTACCGTCCTGCCGGATTCGCGACTGGAAGGCGTGCGCATCTACGAGTTCGACAAGCATCATGTCCTGCGCTCGATATCCGAGGCGAAGGAAGGCGAATACCTGCCGCCCGACAAGTGGCGACTGAAGGAAGTTGCGCAGACGGTTTTCGAAAAGGACCGGGCCAGGGTGAGTCGCCTCCCGGAGGCGGTCTGGCAGTCGGCGATCAATCCTGAAATCCTCGGAGTGCTTCTGGTCATGCCGGAGCGGATGTCGGTGGCCAGCCTGTATCGCTATATCCGCCACCTCAAGGACAACCAGGTGAAGACGCAGCGCTACGAGATCGCCATGTGGAAAAAACTGGTCTATCCGCTGGCGGCGCTGGTCATGATGGCTTTGGCGTTGCCGTTTGCCTATCTGCAGGACCGCATGGGGGCCGTCAGCGTCAAGGTTTTTGCCGGCATCATGCTCGGCATCACCTTCCATATGCTGAACGGCCTTTTTTCCAACCTCGGCATCATCAACAGCTGGCCGCCCTTCTTCTCGGCCATCACGCCAAGCGCGCTGTTCCTGCTGGCGGCCACCGGCATGTTATGGTGGGTCGAGCGGCGCTAAAGCCTAATCAGGCGCGTTCCGGCCAGGCGGTCATGCAGGAACTGGCGGTCCCGATCGAAAAGCGCCCAAAGGATGCCGATTCCGCAGCCAAGCAGGCTCGGCCATGCCAAGCAAAAGCGAAGGAAGATCTGCCGGGTCGTCAGGGGCATGCCGTTGGCAGATACCAGCTTGATTTTCCATGTTTGCATGGCGAGGGTTTGTCCGCTTCGCTTCCAGAGCCATCCGAAATAAGCCAGCAAGACGATGAATACGTGCAGCCAGAGAAGCGGGCCGGGCAGAGCCGCCTTCCTGGCCATGCCAAGCAGCAGATGGGGAACAACGAAGGCGACGCTCAATACCCCCAATAGCAGGAACGATTCATAGAGCATGCTGGCAAGGCGCCGGCGAATGCTGGCTGTCGCCATGACGGCATGAATTGCTTCCGCCACGGCGGCTACTGCGAGACAGGAGGATCGGATGCAGCGGGCGTTGTCGGGGCCGGCTGCGCGGGGGCCTCGGCCGAAACGGGATTGTCGCCTTGAACCGGTGTCGTCGTTGCCTCCGTGCTAGCCGCGGCTGGCGGGGGAGGCTGAGGTGGCGTAGAGGTGACGGCAGGGGCGGCAGTCGGCAAGGGCTGAGACCCTGCAGGTAGTTTCGGTGTAAGTGAATGCGTTTTGGGCGAGCGCTTTTTGGCAGCTTTCTCTGCCAGTCGTTTTTTTTCCTCTTCCGGCAATTCCTTGTATTGCTCCCATTTTTTCTTGAGGGCTTCTTTTTGCTCCGGCGGGACGGTTTTCAGATTCTTGTAGCGGGCGCGTGCCTGGGTACGTTGCTCCGGTGTCAGGCTGGCCCAGTCTTGCATGCGCCGCTGTACACGAGCTTGTTCTTGCGGTTTCATGCCCGGGTAGCGCTTGGCGATCCCCAGCCATTTTTTCTTGCGAAACGCCTCCATCTTGTCCCAATCTCGGGCCAGGGGGGCGAGGATCTGCTTCTGTTCCTGGGTGAGTTCAACCCACGCCGGCTGCCTCAGTTCGGGGACAACGGCGAGGGCGGATGGGAAGAACGAAAAGACGAGTATCAGTCCTGCGACGAGTGCTCGGAAAGCCATGCCTGGAAGCCCTTGTCGAGGTAGGCGTTGATCGGCAGGTCATCGGCCAGCAATGCACTGTCGATTTCCTCTTGCTCGGCCGCCTTCTGGAAATCGTTCCATGTCGCCACACCGACGACCCCGACTACCAGACCGACTATTGCTGCCAATGCGCGTGCATGGGGCAGAATCATGTCCGCTGCGAAATGCCCGAACCCGGCCAGACTCAATTGCGCTCCCGCGGCTTTCTGGCGGGCAAGCGCATTCTGACGTGCTTGAAACAATCTGTCGGCGGTTTGATCGTCAATCCCCTCCGCTCCCAGATTGAGTTGGTGGCGTACCTTGTAGGCGAATTCACGCTCATTCTTCATAGCTCGATGCCCTTTGCCTTCAATGCCGTGGCCAATGAATGAGTCGCCCGGGAGCAATGCGTTTTCACGCTGCCTTCCGAGCATCCCATCGCCGCCGCGGTTTCGGCGATATCCATGTCTTCCCAATAACGCATAAGAAAGGCCTCACGTTGACGCGGCGGCAGTTTCATTACCTCTTTTTCAATTATTTCAAGAACCTGTGATTGCTCCAGGCTTGCATGCGGCGTCGCCGGTGAATACGACCCCTGCTCCACCTCCAAAGTTTCAAGGGGGTCGGAATCCTCGTCATCCGATGAGGAGAATGCCGAGAGCAGCGTGGTCCAGAGCGAACGGACCTTCTGACGACGGTAAAAATCCCGGATGGTGTTCTGCAGAATGCGCTGGAACAGCATCGGCAGCTCCCCTGCCGGCTTGCCCCCATACTTCTCAGCCAGCTTGAGCATCGCGTCCTGCACGATATCCAGTGCCGCTTCGTCGTCGCGCACGGCAAACAGAGCCTGTTTGTAGGCGCGCCGCTCTACGCTGGCGAGAAAATCCGACAGTTCCGTTCTTGCGGCCAGGATTCAGTTTTCCATTCGTTGCGAAGAGCTTTGCCCATCGCGAAATGCCTTGACCAAAGAGGGGGGAGTAAGTAAAGTCACAGGTTTTTCAGCTGTTTATGGAAGCCTTCTGGGTGCAACAATGGTTTTGACCGGTGCGGAAATTGTAATCAGGTGCCTGCAGGAAGAAAAGGTCGAATATGTTTTCGGCTACCCTGGCGGCTCGGTCCTCTTCATATACGACGAGCTGTTCAAGCAGGACAAGGTCCGCCATGTGCTGGTGCGCCATGAGCAAGGCGCCGTCCATGCGGCCGACGGCTATGCGCGCTCGACCGAAAAGGTGGGGGTGGCACTGGTGACTTCCGGCCCGGGGGTGACCAACGCCGTGACGGGCATAGCCACCGCCTACATGGACTCCATCCCGATGGTGATCATTTCCGGCCAGGTGCCCACTGCCTACATCGGCCAGGATGCCTTCCAGGAAGTGGATACCGTCGGCATCACCCGGCCTTGCGTCAAGCACAATTTCCTTGTCAAGGATATTCGGGAGCTTGCCTCGACCATCAAGAAGGCGTTCTACTTGGCCAAGAGCGGCCGGCCCGGGCCGGTGCTGGTGGATATTCCGAAGGACATCTCGGCCATGAAGGGCGAGTATGCCTATCCGAAGACGATCTCCATGCGTTCCTACAACCCCGTGATCAAGGGGCATCAGGGGCAGATCAAGAAGGCGGTGCAACTGCTGCTCGAGGCCAAGCGGCCGATGATCTACACGGGTGGCGGCGTGATCCTGTCGGACGCTGCGGACAAACTCGCCAAGCTGGTCAGGCAGCTCGGGTTTCCAGTGACCAACACGTTAATGGGCTTGGGAGGCTATCCGGCGACGGACAAGCAGTTTGTCGGCATGCTCGGAATGCATGGCACCTATGAAGCCAACATGGCCATGCAGCACTGCGATGTGCTGCTGGCCGTCGGCGCGCGCTTCGACGACCGCGTCATCGGCAATCCGGAGCATTTTGCCGAGGTACCGCGCAAGATCATCCATATCGATATTGATCCTTCCTCGATTTCCAAGCGGGTCAAGGTGGATGTTCCCATCGTCGGCGATTTGCCCGAGGTACTCGAAGATATCTCGAAACTGCTCTCCGCAGCCGGCGACCGGCCGGACGAGAAGGCAGTCAAGGCCTGGTGGAAGCAGATCGATGAATGGCGCGGCAAGGACTGCCTGAAATATGACCGCAAGAGCAAGATCATCAAGCCCCAGTACGTCGTCGAGAAGCTCTATGAGGTAACGAAGGGCGAAGCCTTCGTCTGCTCCGACGTCGGACAGCACCAGATGTGGGCAGCGCAGTACTACAAGTTCGACAAGCCGCGCCGCTGGATGAACTCCGGCGGCCTCGGCACGATGGGCTTCGGCCTGCCGGCGGCGATGGGCGTCCAGCTTGCCCACCCCGGATCACCCGTGGCCTGCGTCACCGGGGAAGGCAGCGTTCAGATGTGCATCCAGGAGCTGTCAACCTGCAAGCAGTACCGCCTGCCTGTGAAGGTGATACTGCTGAACAACGGCTACCTCGGCATGGTGCGCCAATGGCAGCAGCTCTTCCATGGCAACCGCTACGCCGAGTCCTATGTCGATGCCTTGCCGGATTTCGTCAAGCTGGCCGAGGCTTATGGCCATGTCGGCATGCGCGTCGAGAAACCGGGCGACGTGGAAGGCGCTCTGAAAGAAGCCTTCAAGCGCAAGGACGACCTGGTCTTCCTCGATTTCGCCATCGATCCGACCGAGAATGTCTATCCCATGGTGCAGGGCGGCAAGGGCCTCACCGAAATGATCCTCTCTGAAGAATTGTAACGCCATGCGGCACGTTATCTCCCTCCTCATCGAAAACGAAGCCGGCGCGCTGTCCCGCGTGTCGGGACTTTTCTCGGCACGCGCCTACAACATCGAGTCGCTGACAGTGGCGCCGACCGAGGATCCCTCCATGTCGCGCATCACCATTGTCAGCGTTGGCTCCGACGACATCATCGAGCAGATCACCAAGCAGTTGAACAAGTTGATCGAGGTGATCAAGGTGGTGGACATCTCCGAGGCGGCCCACATCGAGCGCGAACTCATGCTGGTCAAGGTGCGTGCGACCGGCAAGGATCGCGAGGAAATGAAGCGCATGTCGGACATCTTCCGCGGCCGCATCATCGACGTGACCGAGACGACCTACGTCATCGAGCTGACCGGCAATACCGCCAAGCTCGATTCCTTCATCGAGGCCATCGACCGTTCGCTCATTCTGGAGACGGTGCGCACCGGCGTCTGCGGCATTGGCCGTGGCGACAGGGTGCTCAGGGTCTGACCAACCGCTTCTTCCCGCCGTGTCAGGCGGACTGACTATTGATTCACTGAAAGGAACAGCATGAAAGTCTATTACGACAAGGACGCCGATCTCTCGCTCATCAAGGGCCGGAAGGTCACCATCGTCGGCTACGGCTCGCAGGGCCACGCCCACGCCCTCAACCTGCACGATTCCGGCGTCAAGGTCACCGTCGGCCTGCGCAAGGGCGGCGCCTCCTGGGACAAGGCGAAGAAGGCCGGCCTGGCCGTCAAGGAAGTCGGGGATGCGGTGAAGGGCGCCGATCTGGTCATGATCCTGCTGCCGGACGAGAACATCGGCCAGGTCTATCGCGAAGACGTCGAGCCCAACATCAAGAAGGGCGCAGCCTTGGCCTTCGCCCACGGCTTCAACATTCATTACGGCCAGGTGCAGCCGCGCGCCGACCTCGATGTGATAATGATCGCGCCGAAGGGCCCCGGCCACCTGGTGCGCTCGACGTATGTCGCCGGCGGCGGCGTGCCTTCGCTGATCGCGGTGCACCAGAACGTCTCCAAGAAGGCGCGCGACATCGCGCTGTCCTATGCGGCAGCCAACGGCGGCACCCGCGGCGGCGTCATCGAGACCACCTTCAGAGAAGAGACCGAGACCGACCTGTTCGGCGAGCAGGTGGTGCTCTGCGGTGGCCTGACGCAACTCATTCAGAACGGTTATGAGACCTTGGTCGAGGCCGGCTACGCTCCGGAAATGGCCTACTTCGAATGCTTGCACGAGGTGAAGCTGATCGTCGATCTCATTTACGAGGGTGGCATCGCCAACATGCGCTATTCCATCTCCAACAATGCCGAATACGGCGACATCACCCGCGGCCCGCGCATCGTCACCGAGCAGACCAAGGCCGAGATGAAGCGCATCCTCAAGGAAATCCAGTCCGGACAGTACGCCAAGGAGTTCATCCTGGAGAACCGCGCCGGCGCGCCGACGCTCCTGGCTTCCCGCCGCAACATGGCCGCCCACTCGATCGAGCAGGTTGGTGCCAAGCTGCGTGACATGATGCCCTGGATCAAGAAGAACAAGCTGGTCGATCAGACCAAGAACTAGTGCCTTCCTATCCTCACCCCATCATCGCCAGGGAGGGGTGGCCCTTCCTGGCGGTTTCCATCGCGGCGGCGCTGGCCGTAGGCTGGCTGGCCGGCGGCGCATGGTCTGTGCCGCTATGGATCTGGACGCTCTTTGTCCTGCAGTTTTTCCGCGATCCGGCGCGACCCATTCCGGGCACGACCAAGGACGTGCTGTCGCCGGCCGACGGTCGCATCGTCGCCATCCAGAAAACGCACGATCCCTATGTCGACCGTGAGGCGCTCAAGATCAGCGTCTTCATGAACGTCTTCAACGTGCATTCCAACCGCAGTCCGGTGGACGGCGAAGTGAAGGGGTGCTGGTACCACGCCGGCAGTTTCCTGAATGCCGCCCTCGACAAGGCCTCGCTGGAGAACGAGCGCAACGCCATCTGGTTGCGCACGCCGGACGGCCAGGATGTCACCAGCGTGCAGGTGGCGGGCCTGATTGCCCGCCGCATCCTCTGCTACGTGAAGGGAGGCGATGTGCTTACCCGAGGGCAGCGCTACGGCTTTATCCGCTTCGGTTCGCGCGTCGATGTTTATCTGCCGCCGGAATCTCAGGCCAGAGTGACGATTGGCGAGAAGGTTTCCTCTTCGGCAACCATCCTGGCCGAGTTGCCCTGAGCCGACAGCGCGCATTCCCTCCGCTACAATAGCGGTCATGCCCGAGATCCGATCCCGCAAGGCACTGGTCAACCCCGAAATCAGACGGCGGGGCATCTATATCCTGCCCAACCTGTTTACGACAGCTGCCCTGTTTGCCGGCTTCTACGCCATCGTGCAGGCCATGACCGGCCGATTCGAGCATGCGGCAGTGGCCATCTTCATCGCCATGATCCTGGATGGTCTGGATGGGCGCGTCGCGCGGCTGACCCGTACTCAAAGTGCCTTTGGCGCCGAATATGACTCCCTCTCGGACATGGTGTCGTTCGGCGTGGCGCCGGCCCTGGTGATGTTCGAATGGGCCATGAAGGGCATGGGCAAGTGGGGCTGGATCGCCGCCTTCATCTACTGCGTCGGTGCAGCCTTGCGGCTGGCGCGCTTCAACACCAACATCGAGGTGGTCGACAAACGTTTCTTTCAGGGCTTGCCCAGCCCTGCGGCGGCAGCGCTGATCGCCGGTTTTGTCTGGGTGCTGATGGATCTGAATTACACCGGCGAGGAAGTGCGCTGGTATGCCTGGGCGCTGACCATCTTTGCTGGCGTGACCATGGTGAGCAACTTTAGCTATTACAGCGGCAAGGACATCAATCTCAGGCGCAGCGTGCCGTTCATAGCCGTGCTGGCGATCGTCCTCTTCTTCGTCCTGGTTTCCAGCTATCCCCCCGGCATCCTCTTTGCACTGTTCCTCTGCTATGCATTCTCGGGCTACGTCATGGCCGCCCTTGGCTGGGTCCGGCGCCATAGATCCCCGTCTTGACCCCCCTTGCGCCCTTGCCGGAATCTGGCTATAGTCGATCCATGCTTCAGATCGCGCTTCTCCTGACGGCAACACTTCTTCTCAGCGGCCTTCTGCTGGCCCGGCCGCTGCTGCGCCGCGCGCGCTAAATTCCCATATCCACAATTTGAGCTGTATCCGGCCGACGAGGGCAAAACCCCCGATCGACTTTTGACGCATCCCATTCGGAGATGAACATGAATGACCATTTGGTGATTTTCGACACGACCTTGCGCGACGGCGAGCAGAGCCCGGGCGCTTCCATGACCAAGGATGAGAAGTTGCGCGTGGCGCGCCAGTTGGAGCGTATGCGCGTCGACGTGATCGAGGCTGGCTTTGCCGCCGCTTCCCCGGGCGATTTCGATGCCATCCGCAGCATTGCCGAGGTGGTCAAGGATTCCACCGTCTGCTCGCTGGCGCGCGCCAATGAGAACGACATCCGCCGCGCCGGCGAAGCCATCAAGCCGGCCAATTCCGGCCGCATCCACACCTTCATCGCCACCAGCCCCATCCATATGGAGAAGAAGCTGCGCATGACGCCCGACCAGGTCGTCGAGCAGGCGGTGAAGGCCGTGCAGTGGGCGCGCGAGTATACCGACGACATCGAGTTCTCCGCCGAGGATGCCGGTCGCTCCGAGCTGGACTTCCTCTGCCGCATCTTCGATGCGGTCATCAAGGCCGGCGCAAAGACGATCAACGTGCCGGATACCGTCGGCTACAACGTGCCGGGACAGTTCTCGGCCACCATCCGGAATTTGCGAGAGCGCGTACCGAACTCGGACAAGGTGATCTGGTCGGTGCATTGCCACAACGATCTTGGCCTGGCCGTGGCCAACTCGCTCGCCGCCGTGATGGAAGGTGCCCGTCAGGTGGAGTGCACCATCAACGGCCTCGGCGAACGTGCCGGCAATGCCGCATTGGAGGAGATCGTCATGGCGGTGCGCACCCGCCAGGACATTTTCGGCTGCGAGACGCGCATCGACACGACACAGATCGTGCCGGCCTCCAAGCTGGTGTCGAGCATTACCGGCTTTCCGGTCCAGCCGAACAAGGCCATCGTCGGCGCCAATGCCTTTGCCCACGAATCGGGCATCCATCAGGATGGCGTCCTCAAGCATCGCGAGACCTACGAGATCATGCGAGCCCAGGATGTCGGCTGGACGCAGAACAAACTGGTGCTGGGGAAGCACTCAGGCCGCAACGCCTTCAAGACCCGGCTGGCTGATCTGGGCATCGTCATCGAGAGCGAGGAACAGTTGAACCTCGCGTTCTCCCGGTTCAAGGAACTGGCCGACAAGAAGCACGAGATTTTCGACGAGGACTTGCAGGCCCTCATGTCCGACGAGGCCGTCACGCCGGAGCAGGAACATTTCAAACTGGTCAGCCTTCGCGTTGCCTCGGAGACTGGCGAAGTCCCGCATGCCCGTATCACGATTTCTGCGGGGGGATCCGAAAGAAAATCGGAGGCGGATGGCGACGGACCAGTCGATGCCTGCTTCAAGGCGGTAGAGCACGTTGCCGACAGCCGCTCGGAACTGCTGTTGTTTTCGGTGAACAGCATTACCGGAGGTACTGATGCGCAAGGGGAGGTTACCGTGCGATTGGCGAAGGATGGCCGAGTTGTGAATGGCCAAGGGGCCGACACGGACATCGTTGTCGCTTCGGTGAAGGCGTATATCAACGCCTTGAACAAGCTGGTTTCCAATTCGGAGAAGGTGAACCCGCAGGTGTAGCGGTTCGCATATGGCCCCTCCCCTAAAAGGGGCATTGCGAGAATGGGGGAGGGGTGATTTAATTCCTGTCGAAGACGCAAAGGCAGCCCAACTCCTGCTGCCTCCTATTCATTCCGGCTTGCTAAGCCAGGCTTTCTCGCCGTCTCGTGCAGTTGGCGCCCAATTCCTGCGCGGAAGCGGTACTCGGCATCTCGGCCTTCAAATCTGCCTCATTCTGGTTTAGCCACACTAGAGGCAGCGGCCTAAAGTAGCGGCCAATGCCTTTTTTTGCGCCAATCCATCCCCATTTATATTTAAGGGTTAAAGGAAAACGCCGTTAATCAGGCGAACAATCAGTGCCTGGAGGGCATGTATGGAGCAACTCAAACAGGAACTACCCCGCAAGGTACTGCTGGTGGATGATGACCGGTTGGTCTTGGCGACCTTGGGAAAGGGACTGGAGCAATCCGGCTACGCGGTACAGGCCTGCGCCTCGGTTGAAGAGGCAAAGCGGGTCATAGCGTTGGATGCACCGGATATCGCCGTGCTGGATGTCCGCATGCCGGGGATTTCAGGGCTCGATTTGGCGTCGGAACTGAGCAAGGATCAGCAGATTCCATTCATTTTCCTGACTGCCTACAGCGAGGCCGATGTCGTAATGAAGGCTGCAGAGAATGGCGCGCTAGGCTATTTGGTAAAGCCCGTGGATATTCCCCAGTTGGTTCCTGCCATTGAGGCGGGGCTGGCGCGGGCAGCGGATCTCAAGAAATTGCGCAATACCGAACAGCAACTGCAGACCGCCCTCAACGAAAATCGCGAGGTCAGCATGGCTGTGGGACTTCTCATGGAACGACGCAGGCTCAATCGGCAGCAGGCTTTCGAGACGTTGCGTACGACTGCGCGTACGCAACGCCGGAAGATTGGTGAGGTGGCTGAGGAGATTCTCGCGGCAGCAGAGCTTCTCAACGTTAGCAAGACCCCCTGAGCCTTTTCTCAAAGGCCGTGTGCCCCTCAAGAGATGCGGCTAAGCTGTTGTTTTCAATAAACTTGATATTTCTCAAGTTTTCATTTTCTCCTCCGTTAATTCAACCATCAAGAATTGTTGTCCCGCCGGCGTTCGGCTGAGCGGGAACCAGACCCAGAACCGTCTGCTATCGCTCCCCCGGGTTTCCGGGAGCCACATGGTTGCTTTGTCTGAAGCGAAGGAGAAATCAAATGTTCGGAAAACTTACCATTGCACTGCGGCTGACTCTGGGCTTCGGCTTGTTTTTCGTCATGTTGCTTGCTTCCGTAGTGTTGGGCCTGAATCGGCTTGAAACCATTGAAAACATGATGGAGCGGATCGTGACCAAGGATTGGCGGAAGACTGTGCTGGTCAATGACGCCATCGATCTGATGAACACCAATGCGCGGGAGACTTTCCTGCTGTTCATGACCAAGGATCGCGCGGTGGTGAAACAGCGAATTGCGGAGAACGTGAAGACCATTACCGCAAAGCTGGAGGAGTTGGAAAAGTTGCTCTACAAGCCGGAAGGCAAAGCCATGCTGGCCGAGATTCGCGAGAAACGGAAAACCTATGTCAATTCCTTTCTTAACGTGGGCAAGTTGCTTGACGCCGGCCAGGATGCCGAGGCGACTCGGGTGATGACAGCTGAAACCGTTCCGGCGCTCGATGCCCTGCTTGCCTCGGTGGATAAGCTGATCAAGATTCAGGGACAGATCCTTGAGGACACCGGGCAGGAGACCCGTGATATCTATGCGTGGTCGCGCAATGTTCTGATTCTGTTTCTGGCTGTCATGGCCGTGGTTGCCGTCATATTGGCGACTTGGATCATTCGTGCCGTAACGCGTCCGCTCGGCGCCGAGCCGGACGATGCCAAGGCCATCGTAGCCCGCATTGCCCAGGGCGATCTGACGCAGGAGATTGCACTTCGCCAGGGTGATAGCGACAGCCTGCTGGCCGCCATGCGACACATGCAGACGAGTCTGCGCAAGCTGATCGGCGAGCTGAAGGCCAATGCAGACGGCGTGGCCAGCGCGGCCCATCAGTTGTCATCCGCATCCGAGCAACTGGCGATCGGAACGGCCCAGCAGAGCGAGGCGGCTTCCAGCATGGCTGCGGCGGTGGAAGAGATGACAGTCTCCATCAACCATGTTTCCGACAGCGCCAATGAGGCACGGCAGGTGACGGACGAGACGGGCGAGCAATCGAACAACGGCAAGCGCGTCATTCAGGATACGGTTGCCGAGATGAAGGAAATTTCGAGGACGGTGGCGGAGGCCTCGGAAACCATTCATGCGGTGGGCGAGAACTCGCAGAAAATCTCCAGCATCGTGCAGGTGATCAAGGATGTGGCCGATCAGACCAACCTGCTGGCGCTCAACGCCGCCATCGAGGCGGCGCGCGCCGGCGAGCAGGGGCGCGGCTTCGCCGTGGTGGCCGACGAGGTGAGGAAGCTGGCCGAGCGTACCGCGCAGGCGACCACCGAGATTGGCGACATGATCAACGCAGTCCAGTCCAGTGCGCAGGCGGCGGTGGGCACCATGCAGCAGGCGGTTGCCCGTGTCGAGGGCGGCGTGGAAATGGCCAACCGTGCCGGTGAATCCATGAGCGGTATCAGCGATGGTGCCGAGCGGGTGGTGTCTGCGGTCAATGAAATCTCCAGCGCGCTCAAGGAGCAGAGCGTGGCGAGCAACGAGATCGCGTCGAATGTGGAACGGATCGCGCAGATGTCGGAGGAAAACAGCGCGGCGACCCGTGAAGCTGCCGATACCGCACGCCAACTGGAAGCCCTGGCGGTTGGTACGCGAACTGCGGTAAGCCAGTTCCGCGTCTGAACCGCCGTGTTGCAGCGACTGACTTTTAGTTTCGGCATGACGCCTGCCTTTGCAGGCATCAGCCTTCACTGAATCTTCTTTTTCCGGTAGCGCGGGCATAGAGCACCGCGCTACCGAACAGGATGCAGGCAAGAAACGTTTCGGCGGTGGCCAGCCAGCGGGAAACGTCCCCTTCGGTGGCTGCGCGGACAACGCCTTCCATGACATAGGCCAGCGCCAAGAGCGAAACCCATTGGTGCGTATAGCGTTTGCCGCGCAACACGCCAAACAGGGGCGCCAGCAGCGGCAATGCCTTCAGCACCAGCCAGGATCCGCCCGGACGCAGTGGCGCCAACCACAATTCCCAGCCGAGACAGAGGAAAAGCAGGGCAACCAGGCTGAATACGGCGGCATAGTTGTAAAGACGGGCGGCGGCAGGCATGGACGCTTCCGGTAGAATCGCGGCATTCTATCGGAACGGGACTTTTAGATGCGCCTGGTCGGCCCCTTGCCCGACTTCCTGACGCGCTGCATTGCGCGCTTTCGCGAGGAGCGCTGCGCCCAGGCTGCCGCCAGCCTGGCTTTCACCACGCTGCTGGCGCTGGTGCCGCTTATCACTGTTGCCCTGGTGCTGATTTCCCAATTCGATCTTTTCTCGGGGCTGGGCGCAGCGCTGCGCAATTTTCTGCTGGCCAACCTGCTGCCGGAGAAAGCCGGCAAAGTCATTGCTACCTATGCGCTGCAATTCAGCCAGAAGACCGGCCGGCTGACAGTGCTGGGGTCGGGCATGCTGGTGGCAACCGCACTGTTGCTGATGCTTTCCATCGACCGTGTATTCGGCCAGATCTGGCGGGTCAAGCAGCCACGGCCGCTGGTCAGGCGCATATTCATATATTTGGGGGGGCTGTTGGTTGGGCCAGCGGTGCTGGGTGCGTGCGTGGCAGCGGCGACCTATTTGCTGACTGCTTCGCTTGGGTTGGTCAATGAGCCGAGATGGATAACCAACCTGCTCCTCAAAATTGTGCCGGCGCTGCTGCTTGCGGCTTTGTGCGGCTTGATCTACTACGCCATGCCGAATCGCCCGGTAGCACCCCGGCATGCCGTCATCGGCGGCATCGTTGCGGCGCTCGGATTTTCGCTAGTCCAGCGCGGTTTTGGCGTGTATGTGGCGGCATTCCCCAACTACACCCTGATCTATGGCGCGTTCGCCACGGTGCCCATCCTTCTGGTGTGGCTGTATCTGTCCTGGCTGGTGGTCCTGGCCGGCGCGCTGACGACCGCCGTGCTGGGTGAGTTATCCCCGTGAGACGCTGACTACATTGGGTAGGGATCGGGCTCGAACTGGAAAAGTTCGATCTCCCCGGTCTGCTGGTCGAGGCTCAGCATTCGTCCCTGCATAACGTGGGTTTTGTCCTCGCCGGAGACGATGAAAAAACGGCGCGCACTGATGGTGCCGGAGGGGGCAAGCAGCGCGGGATGCTCGCGCAAGGCCGGAATGGCCGGCAACAGCAGCCCGGGGGTGGGCAATTGTGCGGGATCACCGTTGCGGAACATGATCTGAACCGAGCGCGCGGCGGGCGCAATCAATTCCAGTCCCAGTTCGATGTGCTCCGGATTCTCGCTTTTCATCCAGCGCACGATGCAAACGTTCCAGGGTTTGTCCGGCTCGGGTCGTAGCGCGATGACGCTGCCCGGCATCAGTCCATCGACCTCGCCTGCAACATGCATGACAGCGTATCCCGAGGGACTCTCATTGAGGATCATCCACTCCGTCATGTGCGCGTCGCTCGCCTCGGCGCCTTCCGGCGCCTCGCCTCGCTCCAGCAATTGCCATAGTTCGGTCAAGCCGATGCAGACCTGGGCACGGAAGTTGTTATGCCGGCGCGGATGCTGGCGATGCGGAGGGTGTGCCCAATGCGTCAGCAGACGCTTGAGGGCCGCAATTCCGCCAGGCATGTTGGCACGTTCTGGCAGCCGCAGATTACCCGCAGGCATGCCGCCTTCCAAGGCCGCGACTTGCTCGTCGAGGAGTCGGGACAGCAACTGGAAGGAACAGTAGAGCAGGTCGCCATGATCGGGCGGAATGCGCCGGTTGGGCGGCACCGGCCCCATGTCACGACTGATGTCCATCCAGTACCAGGACCCTTCTTCTTCCGGCGCAGGTGCAGGCAGCAGGTTCACCGCAGCAGAGAATTGGGCAAGGTATTCGCTTGCCAGTGCAATTTCCGCCGGCGAAAAGCCCTCGGGTTGTGCAGCTGCGAGGGCCAGGAGTTCCTTGTAGATTTTCTCTGCATCAAGGGAAAGCCCCGGGATCACTGTTGCCGCCGGTTCGTAATGTTCGCGCGCCGTCTTGGCCAGGGCGTGGGCACGGCGCCACAGATCGGTTGGCGGCGGGCCGGCCATCATGGAACTGATTTCCAGGGACTCGGCAAGGCTGCGCAGGGCGCGGGCGGCTACTGCGCCGGCATTGCGACGCTTGCTATGGGCGAGGCGGTCGGGGTCAAGCAGGACGCGCTCATAACCGGCTGCGACATGCTGATGGACGGCGACCAGTAATGCGGCCATGGCGCGCAATTCCTTGCCAAGCGGCAGGCTGGCCTCGATCAGCCGTGTTTTCAGGACGCGGGAGAGCCGGTGTGCCCGGTCGTAGAAGAGATCCAGAATGCGGTGGTAATGCGTGTCCTCCAGGCTGGCACGGCCGAGTGCAGCCAGTTCTCCGCTCAACTGGGCCAAATCCTGTGCCGGGTCATCCGGAATTGGGGAGGCGAGCCAGTCCAGGACGTGGGCAACGTCGTCGGTAGGATTGATCTGGCGGACGGGGGCAGTACGTGGCAAGCTTGCGGACAGCCGCGGGGCGGCCCCAAAATGATAAGGGGTTCATTGTAGAGGAATCGGCCCGGCGGGCAAGGGGACGCATCGGTGCGCAGGACAAACCGAGGAATGTCTCGCCGATTCGACTTGTGCTTGTTTTTCTGATGGTTTTGCTTTAACATACCGGCCTTTTTAGCTTCGGCTGCTTTGCTTGTCGTTCGGTTCACGGACCGGGCCAGTCTGAAGCTTCCTTTTCCGATTTCAACCAAGGGTTAAGCACATGGTCGTCATTCGACTTGCCCGGGGCGGCGCCAAGAAGCGTCCGTTCTACAACATGGTCGTCGCCGATTCGCGCAAGCGCCGCGATGGTGCCTGCATTGAACGCGTCGGCTACTACAATCCTGTTGCCGGTGAAAAGGAGCAGGGTCTCCGCGTCGACATGCAGCGCATCGAGCATTGGACGAGCAAAGGCGCACAGCTGTCGCCTACTGTGGCGCGTCTGGTCAAGCAGTTCGCTGGCAAGGCTGCTGCCTAAACGCATGATCGTCCTGGGGCGCATTTCGGCCCCGTATGGTGTTCGCGGCTGGGTCAAGATCCAGGTCTTCGGGGATGACCCGCTGGCGTGGGCAAACATGCCGTGCTGGTGGCTGGGCGAGCAGGAAATGGCGGCCGACTCGGCCTGGCAAGCGAGGCAACTCGCCGAGTGCAAGCTGCACGGCAAGAACCTGGTCGCCCGTTTCGATGGCATCGAGGACCGCAGTGCGGCCGAGCAACTCTCACGGCTGTACGTCGGGGCACCGCGCGATGCACTCCCGAAAACGGCTAAAGACGAATATTACTGGGTCGACCTGATCGGCCTGGATGTGGTGAATCAAACCGGTGAGCGGCTGGGACGCATCGCGGAACTGGTGAGGTCCGGCGCACATGAGGTGCTTGATGTGCGTGACGAGGATGGCAGCCAGCGCCTGCTGCCCTTTGTGGCGTCCGTGATCAAGAAGGTGGATCTGGCTGGGCGCCAGGTCCGGGTGGACTGGGAGCGTGAATGGTGAGCATCGATTTCGATGTCGTCACGCTGTTCCCCGAAATGTTCTCCGCAGTGGCCGATTTCGGTATTACGCGGCGCGCGCGCGAGAAGGGATTGTGGCGCCTGTCGCTGTGGAATCCACGCGATTTTGCGCTGGATAACTACCGCACGGTGGATGACCGGCCATACGGGGGCGGACCAGGCATGGTGATGCTGGCCGAGCCGCTGGAAAAAGCGATAGCTGCAGCCAAGGGCAACCAGCCTGGGGCAAAAGTGGTCCATCTGTCGCCGCAAGGCCGCCCGCTCTGCCACCAGAGAGTGCTGGAAATGGCGCAGGAATCGGGTGCGATTCTGCTCTGCGGTCGCTACGAAGGGGTCGATGAGCGTCTCGTTGAGCGTTGCGTGGATGAGGAGATTTCGCTGGGCGATTTTGTCCTCTCCGGTGGTGAGATTGCAGCGATGGCGCTGATCGATGCGGTGGTGCGGCAACTGCCTGGCGCACTGAACGACGCCGATTCGGCAGTGGAGGAATCCTTTGCCGGCGGCCTGCTCGATTGCCCGCACTATACGCGACCCGAGGTGTACGAAGGATTGCCGGTTCCACCGGTGCTGCTTTCCGGACACCATGCAGAGATCAGGCGCTGGCGTTTGAAACAGGCGTTGGGCCGTACCTGGTTGCGACGACCGGAACTCATCAGGCAACGGAAGCTTGACCAGGAAGAATCAACCCTGCTTGAGGAATTCAAGAGGGAGAAGCAGAAGTAGCAGCAGTTTGTTGAACGAGAAACGCGTGCATCATGCCAAGGCATGCTCTGCGCCCAAGGCCAAGCGCCATTCGACTTAGGAGCAAGACAATGAATCTCATACAGCAGTTGGAACAGGAAGAAATTGACCGCCTGGGAAAGAAAATCCCCGAATTTGCCCCGGGCGACACGGTGATCGTGAACGTGAACGTCGTAGAAGGCGAGCGCAAGCGCGTGCAGGCCTACGAGGGCGTGGTGATCGGCAAGCGCAACCGCGGCCTCAATTCCGCATTTACAGTGCGCAAGATTTCCTCAGGGGAGGGCGTCGAGCGGACTTTCCAGACCTATTCCCCTCTGATCGCCAGCATCGAGGTGAAGCGCAAGGGCGACGTGCGTCGCGCCAAGCTCTACTACCTGCGACAGCGCTCCGGCAAGTCGGCGCGGATTCGCGAGAAACTGGACACGAACAAATCCAGCGCAGAATAATGCCTCGGCACTGAAACCCTATAAACAAAAGGGCGCTTCGGCGCCCCTTTTATTTATAGGGTCTTGTTCATCCAGACTGCCGGGATGCTCGAACAATCCGGCAGACCCGCACCAGTCTGGTGCATATTTTGATAATTATCAAAATATATTCGATTCAAGCCTAAAGAATCTGCGCGCTCGTGCGTAAAGATCGTATATCAGCCTGCTAGCGGGTTCCCTCGTTATCGAACCAGGAGATACGGTTATGCGCAAGAACTTACCGGTTACAGACGTCGAGTCGCCTTATCCAGCAGGCAAGATCCTGGTTTCCAAAACCGATCTCAAAGGGCAGATCACCTACGCCAATGATGCCTTCATTGCTCTTAGCGGCTTCACGCGGGAGGAACTGATAGGCCAGCCGCACAACTTGGTACGTCATCCCGATCTGCCGGCAGTTGTCTTCGAAGACATGTGGACCACTCTCAAGTCAGGCTATCCCTGGCGTGGTCTTGTAAAGAACAGACGCAAGGACGGCGGTTTCTACTGGGTTGATGCGCTTGCCGTGCCAATCCGCAAGGACGGCAAGCCCATTGGCTACATGTCCGTGCGCGGGGAACCATCGCGAAGCGAAGTCGAATCGGCCGAATTGCTATACCGCAACATCCGCGAGAACAAGATCCGCTATACGCCGCTGATTCCGGCGCGCCAGCAAGGATTGAAGCACACGTTGGGTGCCGCCATGGGTGGAATGGCCGGATTGATGCTGATGAGCGCTTTGGCTCATACGTACCAGTGGCCAACAGCGATTCAGTGGCTATCGTTTGCTCTCGGGCTGGCCTGCTGCGGCTGGGGAATCCGGTATATCCAGCGCAACGTTTTCCGCCGCGTTGGGGAGACCATCGAATACTTTAATCGCATCGCAGAAGGCGATCTCACCAGCAGGATCGACATTACCGGGCGGGATGAGATGGGCCTCATCATGACGGCTCTGGCGGCAACCCAGGTGCAGTTGCGCGTCGTGGTGGATGAGATACGCCTGGCAGAAATGGCGGTGACGCGACAGGGCCAGGGACTGTCGACGCAAACGGAGAAATTGGCGAACCTCGCAGCCGAGCAGCAGGACAGCGTGCTGCGCGTCTCGGCGGCGATGGAGGAAGTCAGTGTTTCCATCAGCGAAGTGGCGCGCAGTTCCGGCCAGGCTTCGGACTCGGCACGCTCGACGCGCGCAGTCATTGATCGGGGAAGCGAGCAATTGGCACTTAACAATGCCTCGACCCTGCGTGTAGTGGCGGTTGTCGAGGAATCCGCGAAGGCGATGTCGGAGCTTTCGGGATCGATTCAGCAGATCGGCAGTATCACCAATGTCATCAAGGATATTGCGGAACAGACCAATTTGCTGGCACTCAATGCAGCAATCGAGGCGGCTCGCGCAGGCGAGCAGGGGCGCGGATTCGCCGTGGTTGCGGATGAGGTGAGGAAACTCGCGGAGCGCACTGCAAACAGCACGGCCGAGATCACGCGCATGGTAGCCCAGGTTCAGCAAACGACGGGCGCTGCCGTTGTTTCCATGGACAATGCCGCTCGTGAAGTGCAGACCGGCCGTGAATTGCTCGACGCAACGAACGTTCAGTTCCAGGAAATCAATCGTGCCGCTGACGATGTGCTGCATTCGGCCCAGCATATCGCCGATGCCACAAGAGAGCAGTCGGTTGCGGCTGAGGATGTGGCCAAGAACATGGAACACATCTCGCAGATGATTGAGCAGAACAATCAAAGCGTTCAAGGGGTCAGCGATTCGACCCTGCTGCTGACTCGGACAGCAAGTGAGCTGCACTCGATTGTCGAGCACTTTGGTGCGGTGAGCTGATATCGTTGAGTAAGGCCTTGCTGTGCGTTCGGATCGCTGTTCCTAGGCCGCCCGGGATTCGCCGGCCTCGGCCTGGTTCGCCAGAATTTGGGCAATCGCCTCTGCGGGTTGTGGCTTGCTGAATAAATATCCCTGGCATTCGTCGCAACCATGGGACTTCAGGAAGGCAAACTGTTCCGGGGTTTCGACCCCTTCGGCAATGACTCGCAGGTTGAGATTCTTGGCCATGGAGATGATGGCCAGCGTGATAGCAGCGTCGTTCGGGTCGTCGCTAAGGTCACGCACAAATGATTGGTCGATCTTCAGGATATCCAGAGGGAAACGCTTCAGGTATGAGAGCGATGAGTAACCGGTGCCGAAGTCGTCAACGGCGACCAGCACCCCCAACTCGCGCAAACTGATCAGGGTGGCCTCCGGTGCGCTGCCGCGCATCAGTGTGCTCTCAGTGAGCTCAATTTCCAGGTGATCCGGCGTGAGGCCGCTGTCGGCGAGGGCTTCGTGGAGCATGCCGACAAAGCCGGCCTGCTGGAACTGGCGCGGCGAGACGTTGACGGCCATGGTGCCCATGCCGTCCCAAAGTCCGCTGTCGATCCATTCCATGCACTGCTGACAGGCCGTTTTTAGTACCCACTCGCCGATAGGGAGAATTTGCCCGGTTTCCTCGGCAAGCGGAATGAAGCGGGCAGGAGACACGAAACCGAATTCGGGGTGTTGCCAACGTATGAGCGCTTCAAGACCGACGATCCGGCCGCTCGAGACGTCGATGCGTGGCTGGTAATAGAGGCGGAACTGGTTTTCCGCGACAGCCTTCTTCATGGCCCGCTCGAGTGAGAGGCGTTCCATGAGCGCCTCATTCATCTCGACGGTGTAGAACTGGAAATTGTTCCGCCCCTGTGACTTGGCATGGTACATGGCGATGTCGGCATGTTTGACGAGGTCCGTACCATTCAGCGCGTCTGCCGGGTAGAGGGCGATGCCGATGCTGGCGGTGACGGATACCTCGTGTCCCGACAGGTGAACGGGCTTGACCAGCGACGCCTGAACCTTTTCCGCCACACCGATGGCACCTGGAGCAATCCCCCGGGAAATTTCACCGCAGTCCGGCAGCAGGATGACGAATTCGTCGCCGCCCATTCTGGAAACAGTATCGCCCTCCCGTATGCAGGAGAGGATGCGTTGTGCCGTCTCCTTAAGTAAAAGGTCGCCGGCACCGTGCCCCATCGAATCGTTGATCTGCTTGAAATGATCGATATCGAGAAACATCAGTGCGACGGTTTTCTGCTGCCGGCGTGCCGAGGATAATGCCAACCGCAAATGATCTTCCAGCATCGGGCGGTTTGGCAGGCCGGTCAAGGCATCGTAGTAAGCCAGGCGATGGATGCGCTCCTCTGTGGCCTTCTGTTCCGTTACGTCCGAGAAGAGTGCCGCATAGTGGGTTACCTTGCCCTTCTCGTCGCGAATCGCGCTGATGGTGAGCCATTCCGGATAGGTTTCGCCGTTCTTGCGCCGGTTCCAGATTTCGCCACACCACTGACCCTTTTCGCCCAGAGTGCGCCACATTTCACGGTAGAACATTGCGTCGTGGCGGCCGGAGTTGAGCACAGATGGGCTGCGGCCGATCACTTCCGCATGCGAGTAGCCGGTGATGCGGCAGAAGGCCTCGTTGACACGCAGAATTCTTGACTGGGCGTCGGTAATCATGACGCCTTCCGAACCGTGCTCGATCACCGATGAGGCAAGTTGCAGGTTGGCTTGGGTACGCCTGTCCTCGATCAGCATGCGGGCAAGATGAATGAAGCGGTCGACCACCTGCATCTCTCGCGGTTCGGGCACACGCGGACGGTTGTGGTAGACGGAGATGGTGCCTAGCACCTCGCCGGTCGAGGACATGATGGGCGTCGACCAGCAAGCATGGAAGCCGTTGGCGAAGGCCAGATCGCGCAGATCGCGCCAGGCTGGATCGATGCCGATATCGGCCACAATGACTCGTGCCTTCATGTAGGCCGCCTGTCCGCCGCTGCCCGCTTGCGGCCCGGGTTCCATCCCGTCGATGCGGTCTCTGAATTCCTGTGCGATGGCAGGAGCTGCGCCGTGCCGCAAATGATGGTCGTCAATTAGCTGAAGCGATATTGCCGACTTGATAGGTAAGATGGATTCCAGATCCCGGCAGAGGATGTCGAGAATATGGGGCAACTCCGTTCCGGCGGCCAGTTGTTCGAAGATGCGGCGTTCCGCCGCCAGCAGCAGTTCGGATTGCTTGATCTCGTTGATGTCGGTGAGCGAGCCGGCAAAGCGGTAGGCCTTGACCTTGGTGTTGCGCAAGGCGAGGCCGCGGCCTCGGAACCAGCCATAGCTCCCATCGCGCCGTTTCAGGCGATATTCCTCGTTGAACGGAGGGCCGCCGCTCATGGCACGGTAAACGGCCGCAAGAGCCCGGTCGCGGTCATCCGGATGAAGGCTGTCGCGAAACAGGAAGTTCTGGCGGAATTCGACCTCGCTCTCGAATCCGAGCAATTCGCGGAAACGGGGCGAGTAGTACACCCAGTCTTTCTCGATATCCCAGTCCCAGACACCATCCGAGGTGCCGCGGATGACCAGTGAGAGTCGCTCCTCGCTTTCGCGCAAGGCGGCTTCTGCCTGTCGGCGGGTAGTGATGTCTCGAAAGATGACTTGCACCAGGCGGCGATTGCCGGAAACGAAGGAGGAGGCGCTGACTTCGGCATGCAGGGAGGTGCCGTCGAGCCGAAGCAGGCGCTCTTCCACCACTGGGACTGAGCGCGTGGATTGCAGGTCCGTCTGGCGCAGAGCGACCATTTCGCGCGAGTCGGCATGCACGAAGTCGAGAATGTCGCGGCCGATCAGTTCGCCGGCGCTGCGGGCGCCAAGGATGCGTACTGCCGCAGGATTGGCGAATTCGACGACGTTCTTGTGATGAATCAGTATGCCGTCGGTCGAGTGCTCAACGAGCAGTCGATAGCGCTCCTCGCTTGCGTGCAGGGCCTCCTCCGACTGGCGGCGTTCGGTAATGTCGCGCTGAATGCCGAAGGCGCCGCATATGCGTCCCGCAACATCGTGGAACGCAATGTAGTCGCCTTCCACCCACATCTGCGTACCGTCTGCCCGGCGCTCGTCGGTTTCCAGGCGGACATGGCCGTTGTCGAGGAATTCCTTCAGTACCTGGCGACCGTAGTTGGGATTGTGATCAAAGAACGCGGAGAAGGGGCGCTCGACGAATTGTTCCGGTTTGGCCCTGTATTGCGCCAGAAAAGCGGCATTAACCTTGATGACGCGAAGGCCTTCGCCGAGACGGTTGAGTGCTTCTTCGCAAGGCTGTTCCGGATCCCAGGCGACGGGGTCTTCGGTTTCCATCATGAAGAAACTGTCCAGGGATTGCGCAAAGAAGAGTTCCAGGCGGGATTCGCTGGTGCGCAGCGCTTCCAGCGTGCGGCGCTCCTCGGTGGCGTCGTAGGAAATGCCGACGTAGTGGGTAATCCCGCCTTTCCCGTCACGAATGGCAACAAGCGACAACTTCTGCAGATAGATGTCGCCGTTTTTGCGACGGTTCCATAATTCCCCGCTCCACTGGCTCTGCTGTCCTAGTGTCGCCCACATCCGGGAGTAGAAATTCGCGTCGTGGCGGCCGGATTTGAGAATGCGTGGATTCTGGCCAATGACCTCATCGGGCGCGTATCCGGTAATCCGGCAGAAGGCCGGATTGACGGACTGGATGGTGCCCGTAGAGTTGCAGACAAGAATGCCTTCCCGGGCAGACTCGAAAACCTTTCCCATCAATACCGAGAAGTGCTCGCTGCCGAACAGCCGTTGCACTTGCTCGCGTAGCGTTTGCTGGATGTGCTTGTGCTGTGCGCTCTCAACGGCCGCAAGCAAGTCGGCGTAGCTCAGGAGACCGCTGATGCGCCCCTCCTTGTCCTGCACTCCCAGATGGCGGATCTGCTGTGTCGCGAAGAGGCTGCGAGCATCGATGACAGTGGATTCCTGCGGGATCGTGATGAGTGGATAGGTTGCTGCCTCCGACAGGGTAACCCGAGTGGCGCCCAGGCCGATCAGCCGCACGACATCGCGTTCCGTGAAGATGCCTTTCTCACCTTTGTCGCTGGCAACTACCACTGCATCCCAGCGCTGCTGCCGCATTCTTGCCGCAGCTTCAGAGACGGTCAGCGTTGCGGGCAGGGTAGGCGGAACCGGCCGCATGATGGCGGCGATCTCGACAAGTCGAAGATATGCCTCGGCACCCTGATGGCTAACGAGGTCCGTCTGGCTGATGAGCCCGCAGGGGACCCCTCTTGCGTCTGTTACGACGAGATGTCGAATGCCCGTCTCTTTCAGGCGCGTGGCCGCCTCTTCAACGGAGGTCTCGGCGGTTGCGGAAATCACCGGCGCACTCATTACCAGGCGGATGGGACGTTCCAGTGCCTGCGGGTTGTCGAGCGGTACGGCCAGGGCGTCTCGCTCCGTCCAAATCCCGACCACCTTGCCGGCGTCGACAACGAGAATTGAGCTGTACCTGCTTGCGCTCATGCGTTCCGCGGCCATCCGCACGGATGTGTCGGCTCCGCAGGTCAGGAAATGCGTCGAGGCGATGCGGCCAATAGTGAATTTTTCTTGCATGTTGGGCAGACTCAAACCGATAAAGTCATATCGGCCCAATGCCAGAAAAATTGAGGGGCTTGTGCGTTCGGGAGTCGAAGAGAATCAGTCGCTCCGGAGTGCCCGATTGGCGCGGGTTCCGGCGCGATGTCGTATTGCTTAGGTTATTTGAGGAATGCCCCTAGGCCCCAGCTTTATTGTGCTCTATGAGGGCATAAGCCGAGTGGTTGTGGATCGATTCGAAGTTCTCTGATTCCACCACATAGGCATCGATGCGCCTTTCGGCGTTGAGCAGCGCTGCGACGTCCCGGACCATGTCCTCCACGAATTTCGGGTTGTCGTATGCGCGCTCGGTGATGAACTTCTCGTCCGGGCGTTTGAGCAGGCCATACAGCTCGCATGAAGCCTGGCTTTCGACCAGTTGCACCAGTTCCTCGATCCAAACGAAGTCGTTTGTCGTCGCCGTAATGGTGACGTGCGAGCGCTGGTTGTGCGCGCCGCGCTCGGAAATCTTTTTCGAGCAGGGGCACAGGCTGGTGACAGGCACCAGCACCTTCATGGTGAAGCGGTACCTGTCGCCGTCGCAGACCTGTCCGATGAAGGTCACCTCGTAGTCCATCAGACTCTGCACGCCCGAGACCGGCGCCTTCTTGTTAACGAAGTAAGGGAAGGTCATTTCGACGAGGCCGGTTTCGGCCTCGAGCCGCTTGACCATCTCGCGCACCATCGGCTCGAAATTCTCCACCGAGATCTCGCGCTCGTTGGCATTGAGGATTTCGACGAAGCGCGACATGTGCGTGCCCTTGAAATTGTGGGGCAGGCCGACGTACATGTTGAAGACGGCGATGGTGTGCTGCACGCCGCCGTCCTTGTCCATCACCTTGACGGGATGGCGGATCGACTTGATGCCGACCTTGTTGATGGCCAGCTGGCGGGTGTCGGCGGAGCCTTGGACGTCGGGTATGGCCATGGTGTCGTTCATCTTCATGTTGCTCTCTCGGGGTTGGGTGCATTTATTAGCGTTCTCTTTTAAACGCATCCTATCATTCCCGACAGAATCACTCAAGTATTGCCTGTTTGACCCTTTCGGCGATGCTCTTGGCGTCCAAGCCCAGCTGTGCCAATAGGGCGGTGGAATCGCCATGCTCGGTGAAATGGTCGGGCAGGCCCAGGCGCAGCAGCCGGGTGTTCAGGCCCTGCTCTTCCAGGGACCGCGCGACTTCAGCGCCGGCACCGCCGATGACGACATTTTCCTCCAGCGTGACCAGCAAGTCATGGCCGAAGGCGAGTTCCTTGACCAGGGCATGGTCTAGCGGCTTGACGAAGCGCATGTTCGCGACGGTGGCATTGAGCAGGCCGCCTGCCTCGAGGGCCGGGGCCAGCATGCTGCCGAAGGCGAGCAGGGCGATTCGGCTGCCGGAACGGCGGACCTCTCCCTTGCCTAGCGGCAGGCCGGTGAGTTCGCTCTGCGGCGCGACGCCCGGTCCATGGCCGCGCGGATAGCGCACGGCGCTGGGGCCCTCGTGGCGGAAGGCCGTGGTGAGCATCTGCCGGCACTCGTTCTCGTCGGCGGGGGCCATGACCACCATGTTCGGCACGCAGGTCAGGTAGGACAGGTCGAAGGCGCCGTTGTGCGTGGCACCGTCGGCGCCGACCAGGCCGCCGCGGTCGATGGCCAGCATCACCGGCAGGTTCTGCAGGGCGATGTCGTGGATCAGTTGGTCGTAGGCGCGCTGCAGGAAGGTCGAATAGATGGCCACCACCGGCTTGATGCCTTCGCAGGCGAGGCCGGCGGCGAAAGTCAGTGCGTGCTGCTCGGCGATGCCGACGTCGTGGAAGCGTTGCGGGAACTCTTCGGCGAAGCGCACCATGCCGGAGCCTTCCTTCATGGCCGGCGTGACGGCGACGAGGTGCGGGTCCTGCGCCGCCATGTCGCACAGCCAGTCGCCGAAGACTTGGGTATAGGTCAGCTTGCCGCCGCCCTTGCCCTGCTGGATGCCACTCTCGCTGTTGAACTTCGAGACGCCGTGGTACAGCACGGGATCGGCTTCGGCCAGCTTGTAGCCTTGGCCCTTTTTGGTGATGACATGGAGGAACTGCGGTCCCTTCAATTCGGCGATGTTCTTCAGCGTCGGCACCAGCGAATCGAGGTCGTGGCCGTCGATCGGGCCGATGTAATTGAAGCCGAACTCCTCGAACAACGTGCCCGGGGTCAGCATGCCCTTCAGGTGTTCCTCGGTGCGCTTGGCGAATTCCAGCAGCGAGGGCGAGACGCCTAGCACCTTTTCGCCGGCGCGGCGGGCGGCATTGAAGGCATGGCCGGAGAACAGCCGTGCCAGGTACTTGTTGAGCGCGCCGACCGGCGGCGAGATCGACATGTCGTTGTCGTTGAGGATGACGAGCAGGTTGGCATCCGCTACACCGGCGTTGTTGAGCGCCTCGAAGGCCATGCCGGCCGTCATGGCGCCGTCGCCGATGACGGCGACGACGTGCTTCTCCTCGCCCCGGTCCCGTGCGCCGATGGCCATGCCCAGCGCCGCCGAGATGGAGGTCGAGGAATGTCCCGTGCCGAAGGTGTCGTAGGGGCTCTCGTCGCGGCGCGGAAAGCCCGAGACGCCGCCGAGCATGCGCAGCTTGGCCATGCCGTCGCGCCGGCCGGTGAGCACCTTGTGGGCGTAGGTCTGGTGGCCAACGTCCCAGACGAGGCGATCCTCCGGTGTGATGAAGACGTAGTGCAGCGCGATGGTCAGTTCCACCGTGCCGAGGTTCGAGGAAAGGTGACCACCCGTCTTCGACACCGATTCGATGAGGAACTCGCGCAGCTCCTGCGCCAGCTGTGGCAATTGCTTGCGATCGAGCTGGCGCAATTCCGCGGGGCTGTTGATGGTGTCGAGCAGGGGATAGGCGGACATGATTCTTTTCGGTGCAGCGCGCTTCAGAACTTGCGGGTGACGATGAAGTGGGCCAGTTCGTGCAGGCGGCGGCCGCGCTCGCCGAAGGCTTCGATGGCCTCCCGCGCCTCTGTACGCAGGGCATCCGCCATTTCCCGCGCCTCGGCCAGACCCATGGCGCTGACATAGGTGGCCTTGCCCTGGGCGGCATCCTTGCCGGCGGTCTTGCCCAGCGTCGCCGTACTCGCCTCGGTGTCGAGGATGTCGTCGACGACCTGGAAAAGCAGGCCGACGCGCTTGGCGAAATGATCCAGGCGTGCCATTTCGTCCTCCGGCAATGGCGGACCGCACTGCGCGCCGAGCAGGATCGCCGCGCGGATCAGCGCGCCGGTCTTGTGCACGTGCATGAACTCCAGTTCCGGACGCGTCAACTCCTGGCCGGTGCCCTCGATGTCGATCATCTGACCGCCGGCCATGCCGCGCGAGCCGGCGGCATGCGCGAGGAGGCGCAGCATCCCGATCTGGCGGCGCGCGTCATCGGCCAGCACGTGATCGGAAAGCAGCAGGAAGGCCTGCGACTGCAGGGCATCGCCGACCAGCAGGGCGGTGGCCTCGTCGTACTCGACGTGGCAGGTGGGCTTGCCGCGGCGCAGGACGTCGTTGTCCATGCAGGGCAGATCGTCATGCACCAGGGAGTAGGCGTGGATCATCTCGACGGCGCAACCGGCGATGTCCAGGCGCGCAGGCTCTGCGCCGACCAACTCGCCTGCGGCGTGGCACAGCAGGGGACGCACGCGCTTGCCGCCGCCCAGGGTGGCATAGCGCATGGCCCGGTGCAGGCGCTGTGGGGCAATGTCGGCGGAAGGCAGCAGGCTTTCGAGCGCACGCTCGGTGCGCTGCTGCACGGCAGTCATCCAGCTTTGGAAATCCATGAGGAGGCTATTCCGGTGAGCCTGGCAGGTCGCGCAATACGCCCGCTTCAAGCACCTGGATCTTCTGCTCGGCGGCGGCCAGCGCACTCTGGCAATGCTTGAGCAGCGCCGCGCCGCGCTGATAGGCGGCAAGCGACTCTTCCAGGCTGAGCTTGCCGGTTTCCATGCCCTGCACGATGGATTCCAGTTCGGCCAGCGCCGCCTCGAAGGAAGCGGGCGGCTCGGGCTTGTCGTTCGGTGCTTGGCTCATTGGGGATTGTTGACTAGCAAACCATAATCATAGCGTATTGCCTTCTTCTGGGCACGCTGCGCTTCGACTATACTCGGCGACTTTTCGCAACAACATTAACGGGTTGAAGCTTTTTCCCGACTCTTTTCCGGGGTGTCAATGCAATCCCTCTGGATGATTGCGGCGAGCGTGCTGTTTGCCTGCATGGGCGTCTGCGTCAAGCTCGGCGCCAGCCTGTTTTCCGCCGCGGAACTGGTGTTCTATCGCGGCTTCGTGGCGCTGGCGCTGTTATGGGGCTATGTGCTGGCCAAGCGCCTGACGCTGGCGACGCCACATTGGCGTTCCCACCTGCGGCGCGGACTTTCCGGTTTCGTCTCGCTGGTGATGTATTTCTACGCGATCAGCGAATTGCCGCTCGCCACGGCCGTCGCGCTCAACTACACGTCCCCGCTTTTCCTGGCAGTGATCCTCGTCGTCTGGTCGGGCGAGCGGGTGCGTCCGGTGCTGTTTCTGGCCATGGCGATCGGCTTGGCCGGGGTAGCCTTGCTGCTGCGGCCGAGCTTTGCCTCCGAGCAGTGGCTGGGTGCGCTGGCGGCGCTGGCATCGGGTGCCGGCGCGGGGATCGCCTTCTACAACGTTCGCCAGCTGGGTCGGCTCGGCGAACCGGAATGGCGGGTGGTGTTCTATTTCTCGCTGATTTCCGCACTGGGCGGATTGCCTTGGGCGTTGGCGAGCGACCCGTTCCATTCGATCAGCGGCACCGGGGTATTGCTGATTTTCGGCGTCGGCGGCTTCGGCGCCCTGGCGCAACTGGCCTTGACGCGGGCCTACAAGCACGGCAAGACGCTGGTTTCGGCGAGCCTGGCCTACAGCACGGTGGTTTTCTCCAGCCTGTTCGGCATATGGATATGGGACGAGGTGCTGCCGCTGTCCTCCTGGCTCGCCATCGGCCTCATTGTCGCCAGCGGGTTGCTGGCCACGGTGCAATCCCGTGCGCCGGCCGGGCAGGATTGATATAGTAGAAACGGACAAACAAGGGAGCGCAGCATGATCGTCACCGATCACAAGGAAAGTCTGGTTACCGTCGCCGTGTATGGCGAGTTCACGCTTGGCGACTACAAGGAATTCGAGGAACTGGTCAACTTCAAGGTCAAGTTCGAGGGGCCGGTGAATCTGCTGTTCGACCTGCGCCAGATGGCCGACTTCACGCTGGACATGGCCTGGGAGGAGATCAAGTTCTCGCGCGCCCACAGCCACGACTTCGGCAAGATTGCCGTGTTGACGGACTCGCAATGGGTGACCTGGAGCGCCTGGTTGTCGCAGGCCTTCGTCGATGCCGACCTTCAGGTTTTCCGCGACGAGCAGGAAGCCCGCGCCTGGCTGGCAGCATGAAGCCCTTTTCCACCCTCGTCTCCGTCGATGACCTGGCGCTTCACCTGCACGATGCGCGCTGGCGCGTCTTCGACTGCTCCTTCGACCTGGTGCATCCGCACGCCGGCGAGCTGGCCTACCGCGAGGTGCACATTCCCGGCGCGATCTACGCCCATCTGGAGCGCGACCTCTCCGGCCCTATCAACGGCAAGACCGGCCGCCACCCGCTGCCGGATCCGGCGCGCTTCGCCGCCAAGCTGGGCGAGTGGGGGGTGGGCAACGACACGCAGGTGGTGGTCTACGACGACGCCGGCGGCACCTACGCCGTGCGCATGTGGTGGATGCTGCGCTGGCTCGGCCACGACGCCGTGGCGCTGCTCGACGGCGGCATCAACGCCTGGGAGGCGGCCGGCTACGAGACGACCGACGCCGAGTCGAAGCATCCGCATGCGGTGTTCGTGCCGCGGCTGCGGCCGGAAATGGCCGTCGACGTGCGCTTCGTGGAAAGTCAGTCCGCGCAGGACGGCGTCAGGCTGCTGGATGCGCGCAACCCGCAGCGCTTCCGCGGCGAGAACGAGACGCTCGATCCGGTCGGCGGCCACATCCCCGGCGCAGTGAACCGTTTCTTCAAGGACAACCTGCTGCCCGACGGGCGCTTCAAGCCGGCGGAGGTGCTGCGCACCGAGTATGAGGCGCTGCTGGCCGGGCGCGGCGCCGCCGAGGTGGTGCACTCCTGCGGCTCCGGCGTGACGGCCTGCCACAACCAGTTGGCGATGGAAGTGGCGGGGCTGAGCGGTTCGCGGATCTACCCCGGCTCCTGGAGCGAGTGGTGCGCCGATCCGGCGCGACCGGTGGCGACCGGCCCCTGAGGTGCTGGCGGATCTCCTACTCGTCGTTCACTTCTGCATCGCCGGCTTCATCACGGCCGGCTTCCTGCTGATCCCGCTGGGCGCCGCCGCCGGCTGGCGCTGGGTGCGGCGTCGCCGCCTGCGCCTCGCGCATGCCGGGGCGATCGTCTTCGTCGCGCTCGAATCCCTGGCCGGCATCGCCTGTCCGCTGACGGTGTGGGAGGCCATGCTGCGTGGCGATACGGTCGGCGAGACGGGCTTCGTAGGCCGGCTCCTCTACTGGGATTTCCCCGCCGAGGTGTTTACGGTTCTCTACGTTGTCCTGGCGCTTCTGGCAATCGTGTTTTGGCGCCTGATCCCGCCTCAGGCACGGTGACGCGCCAGCGCCCAGGAGACGTGTTCGCGCACGAGTTCGGACGGGTGGTCGCGGCGTGATTCGAGCGCCGCGACGATGACGGGCGAGCTCGGCGCATTGCCCAGCGCCACGGCAATATTGCGCAGCCAGCGCGCATGGCCGATGCGGTAGATGGCGCTGCCGGCCAGGCGTGACTTGAACTCCGCTTCGGTCCACGCGAACAGTTCGACGAGGCTTGCCGAGTCTAGGCCGTGGCGCACGGCAAAGTCAGTCTCCACGGTACGGCGCGCGAAGCGGTTCCACGGGCAGGCGAGCTGGCAGTCGTCGCAGCCGTAGATGCGGTTGCCGATCAGCGGCCGCAGTTCCTCGGGGATGGCGCCCTTCAGCTCGATGGTGAGGTAGGAGATGCAGCGCCGCGCATCCACCGTGAACGGTGCGACGATGGCCTGCGTCGGACAGACGTCGAGGCAGGCGCGGCAGCTGCCGCAGTGCTCCTCCTGAGGTCGGTCTGCCGGCAGCGGCAGGTCTGTGTAGATCTCGCCGAGGAAGAAATACGAGCCGGCCTCGCGGTGGATGAGCAGGGTGTGCTTGCCGCGCCAGCCCAGCCCGCTCTGTTCCGCCAGCGCCACTTCCTGCACCGGCGCGGAGTCGGTGAACACGCGATGGCCGAAGGGGCCGATCTCGGCGGCGATGCGCTCGGCCAGCTTCTGCAGGCGCGCGCGCAGCAGCTTGTGGTAGTCGCGGCCGAGAGCGTAGCGGGAAATGGCGGCGCGCGTACCGTCGGCCAGCACCGCCTCCATCGGCGCGGCCTGCGGCAGGTAGTTCATGCGCGCCGTGATGATGCTGACGGTGTCCGGCACCAGCTCGGCCGGGCGCGAGCGTTTGGTGCCGTGGCTTGCCATATAATCCATCTCGCCGTGGAAGCCGGCGGCCAGCCAGGCCTGCAGTTCGGTTTCGGCGGCATCGAGCGCCGTGCTGGCGATGCCGATCGCATCGAAGCCCAGTTCCTGCCCCCATTGCCTGATGCGCGCGGCGAGTTCAACCCCGTCGATGGAGTGAATGTTTTGCATTCCGAGGATCATAGCCTGTCCCTGAGCCTGCCTGACGAGGCGGCGACGCTTTCCTTGGGCGCTGCGTTGTCCCGGGCGCTGGCACCGGGACTGGTGATCTGGCTGGAGGGCGACCTCGGCAGCGGCAAGACTACCCTCGTGCGCGGGGTGCTGCGCGGCCTCGGTTATGGCGGAAATGTGAAGAGTCCGACCTTTACTCTGGTTGAACTTTATGCTATTTCTAGTTTAAACTTGCATCACTTTGATTTTTATAGGTTCAGCCAGCCGGAAGAATACCTCGATGCAGGCTTGGACGAATACTTCCAAATCGGGGCGGTCTGCCTCGTCGAATGGCCGGACAAGGCAGGGGAATACCTTGCCCCGGCCGACCTGCGCGTCGCTTTGTCCGTCGAGGATCAGGGACGACATGCTGACATCGTTTCCCACACCGACGCGGGGCGGGCATGCCTGAGCAAGCTCCGCAACTGCCTGCCGGGATCGACCGCCGCGACTTCCTGAAAGCCGCCGGTGCGACGCTCGCTTTGCTGGTCAGCCCGGTGGGGCAGGCGGCGACAAGCATCCTTGCCGTACGCGTCTGGCCGGCGCGCGACTACACGCGGGTGACGCTGGAATACCGCGAGCCGATCGCCTTTACCCACCAGGTCGTGAAGAACCCCGAGCGGCTGGTGGTCGACCTCGAAGGCGTCGAGTTCAACAGCGTCCTGCAGAGCCTGCCGAACAAGATTTCCGATACCGATCCCTACATCAAGCTGATCCGTGCCGGGCGCAACCGGCCGGGGGTGGTACGGCTGGTGATCGATCTGAAGGCCGAGATCCAGCCGCAGGTGTTCATGCTGAAGCCGGTCGGCGAGTACGGCCACCGGCTGGTGCTCGACCTCTATCCGACGGTGGCGGACGATCCCCTGCTGGCTTTGCTGGAGAAGCTCGAGGCGCAGCCGGAGAAGGGGCCGGCAAAGGAGCCGGGGCCGCAGCCGGAAATCACCCGCATGGTGACCATCGTGCTCGATCCCGGCCACGGCGGCGAGGACCCGGGCGCCATCGGCCGCGGCGGCAGCTACGAGAAGAACGTCACGCTCGAGGTGGCGCGCCGCCTGAAGGCGAAGATCGATGCCGAGCCGAACATGCGCTCTATGCTGACGCGCGACGGCGATTATTTCATCCCGCTGCACCAGCGCGTGCAGAAGGCGCGCCGCGTGCAGGCCGACCTTTTCGTTTCCGTGCACGCCGATGCCTTCATCAAGCCGACGGCGCGCGGCTCCTCGGTCTTCGTGCTCTCCGAGAACGGCGCTTCCAGCTCGGCGGCGCGCTGGCTGGCGCAGCGCGAGAACGCCGCCGACCTGATCGGCGGCGTCAACCTCGACGTCAAGGATCCGCACCTGGCGCGCACCCTGCTGGACCTTTCGCAGACCGCCACCATCAACGACAGCCTGAAGCTCGGCAAGGCGGTGCTGGGCGAGCTGGGCGGGGTGAACACCCTGCACAAGCCCCATGTCGAGCAGGCCGGCTTCGCCGTCCTGAAGGCGCCGGACATTCCCTCCATCCTCATCGAGACGGCCTTCATCAGCAATCCCGACGAGGAGCGGCGGCTCAACGACGATGCCTACCAGGAGAAGATGGCCGAGGCCATCCTGAGGGGGATCAAGGGGTATTTCGCCAAGAATCCGCCCCTCGCCAAGTCCAAGCTGGTGCGCCTGGACTGATATAATTCGCCGTTTCCCGGCAAACAGTTACAGCCATGCAGGTCTTCCGCGGCATCCCCGCCCGCGCTTCGCATTCGACCGTGCTCACCATCGGCAACTTCGATGGCGTGCACCGCGGCCATCGCGCGCTGCTGGCGCGGCTGACCGGCCTGGCGAAGCAGGCCGGCCTGCCGGCGGCGGTGATGACCTTCGAGCCGAATCCGCGCGAGTTCTTCGCGCCGCAGTCGGCGCCGGCGCGTCTGGCCAGCCTGCGCGAGAAGCTGCAGCTCTTGGCCGAATGCGGCGTCGACCAGGCCTATGTCTGCGCCTTCAACAAACGTTTCGCCGCGCTGACCGCCGACGCGTTCGTCGAGCGCATCGTTTCAGGCCTCGGCGTGCGCCACCTGATGATCGGCGACGACTTCCGCTTCGGCAAGGGCCGCACGGGCGATTTTGCCCTGTTGCAGCAGGCGGGCAAGGAACACGGCTTCGGCGTCGAGGCGATGGAGACCCTGGTGCACGAGGGCGAGCGCGTCTCCAGCTCGGCGGTGCGCGAGGCGCTCGACGCCGGCGATCTCGAGCACGCCGAGCGCCTGCTGGGGCGGCCCTATTGCATCTCCGGCCGCGTCATCCACGGCGAGAAGCTCGGCCGCAAGCTCGGCTACGCCACCGCCAACATCCAGCTGAAGCGCCTGAAGGCGCCGCTCTCCGGCATCTTCGTCGTCACGGTGGACGGCATCGCCGAGCGCCCGCTGGAAGGCGTGGCCAGCCTTGGCGTGCGGCCGACGGTGAGCTCGAGCGGGCGGCCGACGCTGGAGGTCTACATCTTCGACTACCAGGGCGATCTCTACCGCGCGCACCTGCGGGTGAATTTCCTGCACAAGCTGCGCGACGAGGCGAAATTCGATTCACTTGAAGCACTGACGGCGCAGATCGCGCGCGACGTCGCGGATGCGAAGGCGCATCACGCGGCACTGCACGCATAACGGCGGAAAAAATGGCTGACTACCGAAAAACATTGAACCTTCCCGACACCCCCTTTCCGATGAAGGGCGACCTCGCCAAGCGCGAGCCGCAATGGGTGGCCGACTGGCAGAGCCGCAAGCTCTACCAGAAGATCCGCAAGGCCTCGGCCGGACGGCCGCGGTTTGTATTGCACGACGGCCCCCCGTACGCCAACGGCGACATCCACATCGGGCACGCCGTCAACAAGATCCTCAAGGACATCATCGTCCGTTCCAAGACCCTCGCCGGCTTCGACGCGCCCTACGTGCCGGGCTGGGACTGCCACGGCCTGCCCATCGAGCACCAGATCGAGAAGCTGCACGGCAAGCACCTGCCGGCCGACAAGGCGCGCGAGCTGTGCCGCGCCTTCGCCGCCGAGCAGGTCGAGCGGCAGAAAAAGGACTTCATCCGGCTCGGCGTGCTGGGCGACTGGGACGATCCGTATCTCACCATGGCCTTCCGCAACGAGGCCGACGAGATCCGCGCCCTGGGCGAGATTTATAAGCGCGGCTTCCTCTTCAAGGGTCTCAAGCCAGTGAACTGGTGCTTCGACTGCGGTTCGGCGCTGGCCGAGGCCGAGGTCGAATACCAGGACAAGGAGTCGCCCGCCATCGACGTCGCCTTCCCGCTCGACGATGCCGAGCGCGGCCGCGTGGCGCACGCCTTCGGCCTGACGGCGCTGCCGGAGGGCCCCTGCTACGCGGTGATCTGGACGACGACGCCGTGGACGATCCCCGGCAACCAGGCGCTCAACCTGCACCCGGAGTTCACCTACGAGCTGGTGCAGACGCCGCGCGGCCTGCTGGTGCTGGCGGCCGAGCTGCGCGGCCAGGCGCTGGCACGCTACGGGCTGGAAGGCAAGGTGCTCGGCGCCTGCCAGGGCGCGGCGCTGGCGCTGGTGAAGTTCCGCCATCCCTTCTACGACCGCGCCTCCCCGGTGTATCTCGGCGACTACGTCACGCTGGACACCGGCACGGGCGTGGTGCACAGCGCGCCGGCCTACGGCCTGGAGGACTTCGAGTCCTGCAAGCGCCACGGCATGAGGAACGAGGAGATCCTCACCCCGGTGCAGGGCGACGGCCGATTCAGTGAGAGCCTGCCCTTCTTCGGCGGCCTGAACGTCTGGAAGGCCAACGCCGCGATCATCGAGAAACTGCGCGAAGTCGGCTGCCTGTTCGCCTCGAACAAGATCACCCACAGCTACATGCACTGCTGGCGCCACAAGACGCCGATCATCTACCGCGCCACGTCACAATGGTTCGTGGGGATGGATCGCCAGCCGCACGAGGGACGCACGCTGCGCGAGACGGCGCTGGCCGCCGTCGAGGCGACCAAGTTCTTCCCCGACTGGGGCCAGGCGCGCCTGCACGCCATGATTGCCAACCGCCCGGACTGGTGCGTCTCGCGCCAGCGCAACTGGGGCGTGCCGATCCCCTTCTTCCTGCACAAGGAGACCGGCGAGCTGCATCCGCGCACGCCCGAGCTGCTGGAGCTGGTGGCGCAGCGGGTGGAAAAGGAGGGCGTCGACGCCTGGTTCAGGCTGGATGCGGCCGAACTGCTGGGCGCCGAAGCGGCGCAGTACGAGAAGATGCGCGACACGCTCGACGTCTGGTTCGATTCCGGCACCACCCACTGGACGGTGCTGCGCGGCAGCCACACCGGCGAGAGCAAGTGGCCGGCCGACCTTTACCTCGAAGGCTCGGACCAGCACCGCGGCTGGTTCCATTCCTCGCTGCTCACCGCCTGCACGCTGGACGGCCGCGCGCCCTACGACAGTCTGCTCACGCACGGCTTCGTCGTCGACGGCCAGGGCCACAAGATGTCGAAGTCCAAGGGAAACGTCATAGCGCCGCAGAAGGTGTCGGACACCCTGGGTGCCGAGATCCTGCGCCTGTGGGTGGCGGCGACCGACTATTCGGGCGAGCTGTCGATCTCCGACGAGATCCTCAAGCGCGTGGTGGAAAGCTATCGCCGCATCCGCAACACCCTGCGCTTCCTGCTCGCCAACACCGCCGACTTCGACCCGGCCAAGGACATGCTGCCGGCGGCCGACTGGCTGGAGATCGACCGCTATGCCCTGGCGCTGACGCGGCGGTTGCAGGAGCAGGTGACGGCCGACTACGGCCGCTACGAGTTCCATCGCGTCGTCCAGGCGCTGCAGGGATTTTGTTCCGAGGAGCTGGGCGCCTTCTACCTCGACATCCTCAAGGATCGCCTGTACACCACCGGCGCCAACTCGAAGCCGCGACGAGCGGCGCAGAGCGCGCTGTGGCACATCCTGCAGGCGCTGATCCGCCTGATGGCGCCGGTGCTGACCTTCACCGCCGAGGAGATATGGCAGGTCCTGACGAAGAACCCGGACGACAGCGTGATGCTGACGACTTGGCACGCGCTGCCGGAGCCGGCTGAAGAGTCAGTCCTGGCGGCACGGTGGCAGCAGATTCGCGAGGTGCGCGCCGAGGTGTCGAAGGTGCTGGAGGCGCTGCGCGTCGCCGGCCAGATCGGATCAAGCCTGCAGGCCGAGGTGGAGATCCGCGCTGCCGGAGGGAAGCACGACCTGCTGGCTTCGCTCGGCGACGACCTGCGCCTGGTGCTGATCTGCTCGAAGGCGACCGTGGTCAAGGTCGCCGATGCCGCCAGCGAAGGGGTGACTGCGGTGCCCAGCCCGCATGCCAAGTGCCCGCGCTGCTGGCATTGGCGCGAGGACGTCGGCGTGAATGCCGAGCATCCCGAGTTGTGCGGGCGCTGCGACGCCAACATGCACGGCGCCGGCGAACCGCGCACCCATGCCTAGGTTCGCCTCCTGGCTGGGGCTGTCGGGCCTCGTCATCGTCCTCGACCAGCTGACGAAGTTCTGGGTCGTCTCCGCGCTCAGGCTCGGCCAGAGTATCGAGCTGACGTCCTTCCTCAACCTGGTGTTCGTGTACAACCCGGGCGCCGCCTTCAGTTTTCTCTCCGATGCGGGTGGCTGGCAGCGCTGGTTCTTTGTCGTCCTGGCCATCGCCGTATCGGGGTGGCTGACTTTTCTGATTCGCCAGCACGCCGCCGAGCGCCTGCTGCCCCTGGCTGCGGCGCTGATCATGGGCGGCGCGCTGGGCAATGTCATCGACCGCATCCGCTTCGGCGCGGTGGTGGACTTCGTGGACGTGCATGCCGCCGGCTGGCATTGGCCGGCCTTCAATGTCGCCGACTCGGCGATCTCGGTGGGCGTGGCGCTGCTCGTCTGGCAACAACTGTTTTGCGCCGAAAAGGAAAAGCCATGAGTTCGGTCGTCCAGGCCAACAGCCTGCTGACCCTGCATTACCGCCTTGCCCTGGCCGACGACACCGAGCTCGTCAGCACCTTCGGCGGCAAGCCGGCGACGCTGCAGCTGGGCAGCGGGGAGTTGGCGCCGGTGCTGGAGAAGTGCATCATCGACCTGCCGGTCGGCGAGCGCACGGTGTTCCTGCTCGAGCCGGAGCAAGCCTTCGGCCCGCACAATCCGCAGCTGATGCAGCGCTTCGCCCGCAGCGAGCTGCCCAACCCCGGGGAACTCCGCGAGATGGCACTCATCGAATTCAAGGCGCCCAACGGCGCCACCTATACCGGCCTGGTGCGCGAGCTGACGGCGGAGGATGCCCTGATCGACTTCAACCACCCGCTGGCCGGCAAGGCCATCCGCTTCGAGGTGGACGTGATAGGAGTTCTGTGATGGACATACTGCTGGCCAATCCCCGCGGCTTCTGCGCCGGCGTCGAGCGCGCCATCGAGATCGTCGAACGGGCACTGGAAATCTACGGCGCGCCGATCTATGTCCGTCACGAGGTCGTGCACAACAAGTTCGTCGTCGATGATCTGCGCGCCAAGGGCGCGGTGTTCGTCGAAGAGCTGGATGAAGTGCCGGACGGCGCAACGGTGATTTTCAGCGCACACGGCGTGTCGAAGGCGGTGCGCGACGAGGCGGACCGGCGCGGCCTGCGCGTCTTTGATGCCACTTGCCCCTTGGTGACCAAGGTGCACGGCGAGGTGCAGCGCCTGCGGGCCGCAGGACGCGAGGTCGTCATGATCGGCCATCGCGGCCATCCCGAGGTGGAAGGCACGATGGGGCAGTCGTCAGGTGGCATGCATCTCGTTGAAAGCGCAACCGACGTCGAGCGCCTGAAAGCCAGTCTCGGCAAGGCGCCGCCGCCGCTCGGTTACGTTACCCAGACCACTCTCTCGGTTGACGACGCCGCCGAGATCGTTGCAGCACTGAAGGTCGCCTTTCCGGATATCCAGGGGCCGAAGAAGGACGACATCTGCTATGCCACCCAGAACCGACAGGATGCCGTCAAGCGACTGACGGAGCAGTGCGATCTGGTGATTGTCGTTGGCTCCCCCAATAGCTCAAATTCAAACAGGCTGCGGGAAGTGGCGAAAAATCGTAATGTCGTTGCCTATCTGGTGGATAGTGCAGAGGAGCTGCAGCCGGAGTGGCTGGAGGGTAGGCAAAGGATCGGTGTGACCGCCGGCGCCTCGGCACCTGATGCCCTTGTCGAGGCTGTTGTGGCGAAGCTCAAGCAATTGGGGGGCGAGGCGGTAGTTTCCCTGGTAGGCACTCCGGAGCAGGTTCGCTTTACCTTGCCAAGAGAACTGGAATAAAACCGCCTTACGCGTCTGGCGCCACTTGTCGAGACGAACTGACCGCTCATCGCTCGATGCTTGGCATACGCTTGATGCACATATATTTTTTGAGCCATGGAGGATGCAAACATGCATGTTCGCCCCGCAGCCGTTGCTGGCTTCACCTTGATCGAACTCATGATCGCCGTTGCCATCGTCGCCATACTTGCGGGCGTGGCCCTGCCTGCCTACCAGGATTACATGAGGCGGGGCAATATACCGGAGGCGACAGCAGGACTGGGCCAGGGACGCATCACCATGGAGCAATGGTTCCAGGACAACCGCACCTACGAGGGGGCGGCCTGCTTGGGCAATGGCAAGAAATTCAATTTCACCTGCAACACAGCAGCAACGACCTTCCTGATTACGGCAACGGGCAAAGACAACATGACGGGCTTTTCGTACACGATCAATCAGGACAATGCCCGTACCTCGACCACCCCATGGGGGAACGGCGCCACCTGCTGGATCACGCGCAAGGGGGATTCGTGTTGATGGCTTTGCGCCGGCAGCGCGGGGTGTCGATCATCGAGGCGATGATCGTGGTGGCGATAATCGTCGTTCTGCTGGTGCTGGCCGTTCCGGTGGGGCTGGAATGGCTCGCCAATAGCCGCATTCGATCGGCTTCGGATAGCATGCTCGCCGGCCTACAGCTCGCCCGCGCCGAGGCTGTGCGGCGGAATGTCCTGGTCGAGTTCGTTCTCGATGCCGCCCCCGCCACGGGCTGGACCGTGCGCGCCGCCGTTTCTGGCGCGGAAATCCAGAAAAGGGCTGCCGGCGAAGGCACGTCCGACGTAATCGTAGCGGTTACACCGAACGGCGCCACCAGGGTCAGCTTCGACGGCCTCGGGCGACGCGCGCCAAATGCCGACGCGAGCAATCCGATCGAGAGGTTCGACCTGGATTTGCCGGCGACGGTGCTTGCGGCGGAGAAAACCCGAAATTTGCGTCTTCAGGTTGGCCTGGGGGGGCAGGTCGTCATGTGCGATCCGAACGTAACCACGGTGGGTGACGTCAGAAAATGTCCATAACAAAGCCTGCGCCTCAGCAACAGAAGGGCGCAACACTGATAGAAGCACTGGTTGCCGTGCTGATCTTCTCGATCGGCATCCTTGCGGTTGTCGGCATGCAAGCCCTCTCGGTGAGAGTGGTCACCGACGCGAAGTACCGCGCGGATGCCAGCTTCCTGGCCAATCAGGCCCTCGGGCGGCTCTGGGGAGATCCGACCAACCTGGCCGTCCACGCCGAAGCCGATGTCGACGTCGCCGGGCTGCCGAACGGCAAGCGCACGGTTGCAATCAACGGAGATCGGGCGACGGTGACGATCCGCTGGCAGCAGCCGGGGGATGCCGTGCATGAGTTCGTCGCCGAAGCCTATATCAATGTCAACAATTGAGGCCGGGGCAGGCATGAATCGGACTGCGCAGAAAGGCGTGACACTGGTCGAGTTGATGGTCGCCCTGGTGATCGGCGCGATTGCCGCGCTGGTCATCCAGCAGGTGATGGCCATGTTCGAAGGGCAGAAGCGGACCAGCAGCGGCGGATCGGATGCGCAAGTCAATGGTGCGGTCGCGCTCTTTGCGCTGGAACGCGAGGTCAGGCAGGCGGGGTATGGTCTGTTCGGGGGCAGCGGCTCGCTTTGTCCGCTTGGCATCAATATCTACTACAACGGCACGACGGTATCGAATGGCGGGGCGCTGTTGCCGCTGCGCATTGCCGACGGCGGTGCAGGTCCGGACGCGATCGAGTTTCTGCGTTCGGATGCCGATTTTGCCGCGATTCCGACCTCTATCATCAAGAACATGCCCAATTCCTCCGCGGAGGTCACGGCGGACAGCACCGGCGGTCTTGCCCAGAATCAGATGTTTCTTGCGGCCGGCAAAGGCGGCAGCAAGGTCTGCACGCTGATGCAGATGTCGCAAGACCCGCAGCAGACCGGCAATGGCTGGAACCTGCAGCACAATTCCGGCCAATACCTCTACAACCCGCCCAATGCGAACACGGCCTTCGCGACGGCGCCCACCTACGAGATCGGCGATGTCGTCGTGAACATGGGCAGTTTCATCCACAGGCGCTATCAGGTGCTTTGCGAGCGCCTGACGGAGGTCAGTCCGACGCTCACCGCCGCCCCTTACACCTGCGCGAACACCGTGCCGATCGTCGACCAGATCGTCGACATGCAGGTGCAGTACGGCGTTTCGCCGGCGGGCAGCATGCAGATCACGCAATGGTGCAATGCAACCGCAACCTCGGCGTGCGGCGACTGGAGCAACCCGGGCAACAATGAAGTATCGCGGATTCGCGCCGTACGCATCGCGCTGGTGGCGCGCAGCGTTCAATACGAAAAGGAGATGGTCAGCCCGGCAAACCTGACGCTCTGGGACGCAGGCGATCCGGGCGATCCTCCGCCGAGCCTTGCGCTGACCGACGACCAGCGGCATTACCGGTACAAGGTTTTCACGACCATCGTGCCGATACGCAACGTGATCTGGGGAAGCTGATGGGGAGAAATGCAATGGCCCTCTCGATGCGGCGGCAAAATGGCGTCGTGCTGCTGATCGCCCTGATCGCGCTGGTGGCGATTTCGCTGGCAGGCATCGCACTGATGCGATCGGTCGATACGGGCCTGGTGATCACGGGCAACCTTGCCTTCAAGCAGTCGGCGGCGCAGGCCGGCGATGCCGGCACCGAAGCGGCTGCCGATTGGCTGAACACGAACGTCGCCCTGCTTGCGAACGACTCGGCAGCGGCGGGCTACTATGCGACCTGGCGCACGAATTGCGATCTGCTGGGCAATCGGACCGCCGCGACCGACGACGACGTGGTCTGGGCGGCCGGCGGAATGGCGCAGCCCAACTGCGGCATGGTGGCGACAGCCGTGGCCTCCGACAAGCTGCCGGGCGGCTACGCGGCGACGTACGTGATCAACCGCATGTGCAACAACGAAGGCGCACCGAACGATCCAGCCATCTTTTGTTCGGCCTACCAGTCCTCGTCGACCGGTTCGGACAGCACCAAGGGCGGCGCTTCCTATGGGCAGTTGCCGCTCACCGGCACCACCCAGCAGTATTACCGCATCACCACCCGCATCGTCGGCCCGCGCAACACGGAAAGCATCGTGCAGGCAATCGTCGCGTTTTAAGTCAAGGAGCCGCACATGGCTAGAAAATCACTTCGCTTTCTCGTCTTCTGGCTTGCGGCCATGCCTGCGGCTTGGGCTGCAACCGTCGATCTTGCCGACAAGCCGCTGGCCTCCGGCACCAGCGGCGAGGTGAAGCCCAACGTGATGATCGTCCTCGATGACTCGGGCTCGATGGGCTGGACGCACCTGCCCGACCATGTGCGGAGCCTGCGCACCACGAAGGGATACAAGTCGGCCCAGTGCAATGGCATCTACTACAACCCTGCGGTTACCTATGCGCCGCCCCTCAATGCGGATGGAACGAGCTACCCGAACGTCAACTTCTACGACGCGCCCTATGATGGCTTTGACTCGGGCTCGACCAAGGTCAACCTGTCGACTTCGTTCAGGGCCTATGACGATACGACGAGCTTTGGCGGCGGAGACGATACAGCCCAGGCGGCCTACTACTATACCTACTCGAGCACGCCATCGCAGCCGGCGATGTCCTATACATATACAAGCGGGGGCAGCGTCGACACCTCAACGACGTTCTACAAGGAATGCAATGAAACCATCGCCGGCAAGTTCACCAAGGTCACCGTCGAGGGGCAGGGCGCCACGGCACGGCAGAATTTCGCCAACTGGTACAGCTATTACCGCATCCGGCTGCTGACTGCCAAGACGGCCGTTGGCCGCGCCTTCGTGAATCTCTCCGAGCCGTCGAAATACCGCATCGGCTTCACCACCCACAGCTATACGGGGACGGATACCAGCAACGACGAGTTTCAGAAAATCGACGACTTTTGCGCTGCAAGCCCGGGATGCGCCCAACGTACGAGCATTTTCAGCAAACTCTATGGAGCCAGCGCATCCGGCGGCACGCCGCTGCGAGCGGCCCTCTCCAAGGTCGGGCGCATCTATGCGGGCAAGACCGGCGACGATCCGGTCCAATACTCCTGCCAGCAGAACTTCACGATCCTCACCACGGATGGCTTCTGGAACGGCGATGATGGCTACAGGCTCGACGGGACAACGGCGATCGGAAATCATGATGGTCAGGCGCCCAGGCCGATGTGGGACGGGGGCTCGGGTTCGATGCAGGTGGATACCTACAAGCGCTACTCATATTCAACATCTAAGTGCTCAAACGGTAAAATCAAACACAGAGAGCAAAGGAAGACTGTTACGACACCTGTCGATCCGGCTGGCTCGTCTGTCGAAACTGCTTGGACTAATTTTACAAACTACACGTCTTGTTACGCAGGTGCCTTGCCCGATCCGAACCCGAGCAATCAGGAACTGGTGTCCACCGAGGTCGTGTCAGCCTCCGGTGGCTTCTCCGATTCCCTTGCCGACGTCGCCATGTACTATTACCAGACCGATCTCCGCTCCGCGACTCTGGGCAATTGCACGGGCGCGCTTGGCGCCGGCTTTGATGTCTGCGAGAACAATGTGCCCGGTGCGGGCAGCGATACGGCGACCCATCAGCACATGACGACCTTCACGCTTGGTCTGGGAGTCGACGGCTCGCTCCAGTACTGCGAGAACTACGATTCGGGCGGTTGTACGGATTTCGAGGCCATCAAGCAGGGCACGAAAGTCTGGCCGAATCCGATGGACAACGAAGACCTCCATCGCGTGGACGACCTCTGGCATGCCGCAGTGGACGGCCGCGGCAAGTATTTCAGCGCCAAGTCGCCCGAATCGCTGGCAAGCGGCATCCAGAAGGCGCTGTCCGGGGTGTCGGCGCGCACGGCATCCGCCGCTGCGGCAGCGACCTCGAACCTCGAGCCGGTCGCCGGAGACAACTTTGCCTACGTGGCCATGTATACGACCGTCGATTGGGATGGCGACATCGCCGCGCGCGAGATCAATCTGTCCGTCGGCACGGTGTCCGACACGGCGATCTGGTCGGCGCAGACCCAGCTTGATACGAAGGTGTCGGCGGCGAGCGATACGCGCTCCATCTATTTCAACGGCGGCGGCACGCTCAAGGCGTTCACGGTAGGCAACCTCACCTCCCAAGTCTCGTCCAGCTATTTCCAGCCCGGCCCCACGAATCCCAACGGCCAGCTCTCCCAGTATCCGAGCCTGACGGCCGCAGAGCAGGCGGAAGCGACGCAGACGTCCATCATCAACTTCGTCCGCGGCCAGACCCAGCACGAGGACGAAAGCACCAACACCTGGAAGCTTTACCGCGAACGCAAGCACGCACTCGGCGACATCGTCAACGGCGCGCCGGTGTATGTGCGGAAGCCGCCGTTCGCCTATTCCGACGACAACTACTCGACCTTCGCCGAAAACAATAAGGCCCGTCAGTCGGTAGTCTATGCTGGCGCCAACGACGGCATGCTGCATGCCTTCAATGGCGACACCGGCGACGAGCTTTGGGCCTTCATCCCGACGGCCGTGATCCCGCAGCTCTACAAGCTTGCCGACAAGAGCTACTCGACCAACCACAGGTTTTATGTCGATGGGCCCATGACGGTGGGCGATGTCTGTCTGGCCGCTTCCTGCAATGCCAACCAGTGGAAGACCATCATTGTCGGCGGCCTGGGCAAGGGCGGCCGCGCCTATTACGCGCTCGACGTTACCAATCCGACGAGCCCGCAATTGCTGTGGGAATTCACAGACACCAACCTTGGGTATACATTCGGTAACGCCATCATCACCAAAATCAGCGGGCAATGGGTGGTGATCGTCGCCTCGGGCTACAACAACACTTCGCCCGGCGACGGCAAGGGACGGCTGTTCGTGCTCAAGGCATCCGACGGCACGAAACTCGCCGAGATCGTGACGGACGACACTGAAACCGACCCGTCCAAGAGCGGCATCGCCAAGATCAACAACTGGGTCAGCAGTACGAATCTCGACAACTCCACCCGGCATGTCTACGGCGGCGACCTCGACGGAAATGTCTGGCGCTTTGACGTCATCGCCGGCACAGCCGTGAAGATCACGACCGTCGGCAAGGTGACTGGCGCGCCGACCCAGCCGATCACGACCAAACCGGAACTCGCCGAGGTGAAGATCGGTGGTGTAGCGAGCCGCGTGATCCTGATCGGTACGGGCAGGTACCTAGGCACGACCGACATCAGCACGACCGGCCGCATGTCGCTGTATGCGATCAAGGACGATCTGATTTCACCGCCCTATGGGAATTTCCGGTCGAATTCTGACGTAGTCGTACAGCAGCTTTCCGGAGATACTGGCAGCAGGGAAATGTCCTACACGGCAATGACATCGGACAAGATCGGCTGGTACATGGACTTCGATGTCAAGGACGGGGAGCGCGTCAACGTCGATCCGAAATTCCAGATGGGCTGGTGGGTCGTGCCGAGCAACATTCCGGATCCGAACGTCTGCAACGTCGGAGGCACAAGCTGGCTATATTTCGTCGAGCCCTGGCCGACGACAACGAAAGTTGCCGAGACGGGTTCGACCGTCAACGTCGGGAACGCGCTGATTGTCGGTATCAATATCGTCAAGCTTCCCAACGGCAAGACGGTAACGATCGTTACGACGTCGGACGCCAAGTATCCGGTCTTCGGCAACCCGCCATCTCCCGGTGCCGCCAAGGTGCGGCGCCTCTACTGGCGCGAACTGACGCGATGAAGCGCGGACCTTGCCGATTGGCGCTGCTCGGTTATAATTCGCGACCCATGCTGCTGTAGCTCAGTCGGTAGAGCAACTGATTCGTAATCAGTAGGTCGCCAGTTCGATTCCGGCCAGCAGCACCAGAAATTCAATGGCTTGCGTGCATGCAAGCCATTTTCTTTTGATCCGGAGGTGCAACATGCAGATCAAGGACAGCGTATTTATCGTGACCGGCGGCGCATCCGGCCTCGGAGCGGGTACGGTGCGCGCACTGGCGGCGCAGGGCGGCAAGGTGGTCATCGCCGATCTCAACAAGGCGGCCGGGGAGGCGCTGGCGAAGGAACTGGGCGCCGGCGTCCGCTTTGCCGAATGCGACGTATCGTCGGAAGCGAGCGCTAAGTCCGCGGTGGACCTTGCCGTGAGCGCTTTCGGCGGGTTGAACGGCCTGGTCAACTGCGCCGGTATCGCCATCGGCGAGAAGACCGTCGGCAAGGAAGGCCCGCACCAGCTGGCCACCTTCGCCCGCGTCATCAACATCAACCTGATCGGCACCTTCAACATGATCCGCCTGGCGGCGGACGCCATGAGCAAGGGGCAGCCGAACGCCGCCGGTGAGCGCGGCGTGATCGTCAATACCGCCTCGGTGGCGGCCTTTGACGGCCAGATCGGCCAGGCCGCCTATGCCGCTTCCAAGGGCGGTGTCGTCGGCATGACGTTGCCGATCGCGCGCGACCTGTCGCGCTCCGGCATACGTGTCATGACCATCGCGCCCGGCATCTTCGAGACGCCGATGCTGCTTGGCATGCCGCAGGAGGTGCAGGATGCACTGGGCAGGATGGTTCCCTTCCCGCCGCGTCTGGGCAAACCGTCGGAGTACGCTGCCCTGGCCCTACATATCATCCAGAACGAGATGCTCAACGGCGAAGTGATCCGCCTCGACGGCGCGATCCGCATGCAGCCGAAGTGATCCATTTCGGCAGAGTACATTGGCAGCCGAAGTGACCGGTCCGCAAGGACCGGTCATCCCCGCGAAAACGGGGGGTCCGGTGCTGCGGGGCGTACACTGGGTTCCCGCTTGCGCGGGAACGACGATCCATGTCCTCCACTGATAACGCCTGCTATCACTGCGGTCTGCCTCTCCCTACCGGGACGCCTTTCCTCGTCACCATAGACGGCACGCCGCGCGCGATGTGCTGCGCCGGCTGCCAGGCGGTGGCACAGGCCATCGTCGACAACGGCCTCGACGACTACTACCGCCACCGTGACGCACTGCCGGAAAGCCCGCGCGAGGCGCTACCCGCCGTGTTGGGGGACCTGACTTTATTCGACCACCCCGACGTGCAGAAGAGCTTCGTGCGGCCGCTGTCCGAGCACGAGCGCGAGGCCGCTCTCATCCTCGAAGGCATTACCTGCGCTGCCTGCGTCTGGCTGAATGAGCAGCACCTGACACGCCAAGCCGGCGTAACGGCGGTGGAGATCAACTACGCCACGCGGCGCGCACGCGTGCGCTGGGACGAGCGGCGCATCAGGCTTTCCGGAATTCTTGCCGCGGTAGCTGCCATCGGTTACCACGCCTATCCCTACGACGCTGCCCGTTCCGAGGAGATTGCCAAGCGTGAAAGCCGTTCTGCGCTGTGGCGCCTCTTCGTCGCCGGCTTCGGCATGATGCAGGTGATGATGTACGCCGTGCCGGCGTACGTGGCCGAAGAAGGGACCATGAGTCCCGACATCGAACTGCTTCTGCGCTGGGCCAGCCTGGTGCTGACGCTGCCGGTCGTGCTGTATTCCGCTGCGCCCTTCTTTCGCAATGCCTGGCGCGACCTGCGCCTGAAGCGAGTCGGCATGGATGTGCCAGTGGCGCTGGGTGTTGGCGCTGCCTTTGCTGCCAGCCTGTGGGCCACACTGATCGGTGCCGGAGAGGTGTATTTCGACTCCGTCACGATGTTCGTTTTCCTGTTGCTGGGGGGGCGCTACCTCGAGATGCTGGCCCGGCATCAGTCTGTGCGCTCGATCGAGCGCGTCGGCCGCGCACTGCCGGCCTTTGCCGAACGACTGACTGCGTTTCCTGCCATGGAAACCGAGCGCGTGATTGTCTCCTCGCTGCTGCCGGGCGACCGCGTGCTCGTGGCGCCTGGGCAGGCGATTCCCGCTGACGGCAGCGTGCTGCTGGGCGAGAGCGAGGTCGACGAATCCCTGCTGACCGGCGAAAGCCGTCCCATCGTCAAGAGGATCGGCAGCGACCTGACCGGAGGCACGCTGAACATCCGCAGCCCGCTAGTGCAGCAGGTAGAGAAGATCGGCGAGGCGACGCGGCTTGCCTCCATCGTGCGCCTGATGGAGCGGGCCATCACCGAGAAACCGCGTGTGGTTCAAGTGGCGGATCGGGTGGCGGCATGGTTCGTCGCCGCCTTGCTGGTGCTGGCGCTGGCCACCGGAGTCGTCTGGAGTCAGATCGATGCCTCGCGAGCGTTGTGGGTGTTCGTGTCGGTACTGGTGGTGAGTTGTCCCTGTGCGCTGTCCCTCGCCACGCCGGCGGCGCTGGCGGTGGCTACTGGCGCTTTTTCGCGCCTGGGACTGCTCGTATCGCGCGGCCATGCCATCGAGACGCTGGCACGCGCCGACCATTTCGTCTTCGACAAGACCGGTACGCTTACCTGGGGCAGGCTGCGCCTGAAGGAGACGCTGCCGTTCGCCGGCCTGGCCGAGAGCGAGGCATTGCGTTTGGCGGCAGCGCTGGAGCAGGGCTCGGAACATGCCATTGGTATGGCGCTGCGCGATTCTGTCGCGGAGGGAGGAATCCAGCCGGTGCCCCAGTCGCTTCAAACCTTCACCGGCCAGGGTGTGGAGGGCACGCTCGATGGCCGCAGGTTGCGTCTCGGAAGGCCTGAGTTTGCCGGTGCATTCCACAAGCAGGCGCTCCCGGCGGCAGCGCTGGCGTTGTTTGCCTCGGGGGATACTTGTGTGGCCCTTTCGGATGACAGCAACTGGCTGGCCGTATTCCGATTTGGAGATCAAATGCGCGGCGAGGCGGCAGGGGTGGTAAGCCGGCTGCGCGACCTTGGCTGCCGTATCACCCTGCTCTCCGGAGATTCCGCCGAGGCGGTGGGGCAGGTGGCGGCGGCGTTGGCCATCGCGGACGCCCGAGGGGGCATGAGCCCCCATGACAAGCACGACATCATCGCAGCCTTGCAGGCCCGTGGCGCTGTGGTGGCGATGGTGGGGGATGGCGTGAACGATGCGCCGGTGCTTGCCCAGGCGCAGGTATCCGTCGCCATGGGCGGCGGCACGGAGTTGGCGCGCAATCAGGCAGACATCGTGCTTCTGGGGGAGAATCTAGAGCGATTGGCCGATGCTGTCGCATTGGCGCGGCGTACCCAGCGCATCGTGCGACAGAACCTGAGCTGGGCCTTCGCCTACAATCTGTCCGCAATCCCGCTGGCTATGGCGGGGTGGATTACCCCCTGGATGGCCGGCATCGGCATGTCGGCCAGTTCCCTGCTGGTGGTGGCCAATGCGCTGCGACTTCAGCGCGGAGGGAACAATTGATGGAAATTCTCTACCTGCTTATCCCGCTCTCGGTTGTTTTGGTATTCCTGATTGGCGCCATCTTCTGGTGGTCGGTGAGAAGCGGGCAATTCGACGATATGGAAGGCCCGGGTTATCGCGTGCTCATGGATGACGACCGTCCCAGTGGAGGGCGTGTCTTGGGCAATAGTGCGGGAACGCCAAATGCCGAAGCCCCACCGGGAGATTCCGGGGGTAAGGATATGCAAGTGCCGAATTGAAATTGATGATCGGAATTGATCGCAATTTGACCCACGTCAATTTTTTTTCGGCCTTCCTTATCCATACTTCGCCCAAGGTTTTGGGTTCGGCAACGAGCCCGGAGTCTTGTCTCTCTGTTGGGGTTGGGGTGCGCATTGCGCACCCTTTTTTTATGCTCCCATAAATACTTTGATAATTATCAATGATTGAAGGTTGTTATTTTTGACCTGAATCAATCAGGAGATGATTATTTACGGGTATCCTTGCGCTCTGTAGGGGTATCCTGCCCAAAACAATTCTGCATTCCCTAAGTGAGGCCCTCCGTTATGGACAACCAAGCAACGTACAACTACAAGGTGGTGCGCCAGTTTGCCGTGATGACGGTGATCTGGGGCATAGTTGGGATGCTGGTCGGCGTGATCATTGCTGCCCAGTTGGTATGGCCGGATCTCAATGTTCATGAGTTTCTCGGTTATGGGCGATTACGGCCGCTGCACACGAACGCGGTGATCTTTGCCTTTGGCGGGTGCGCGCTATTTGCGACCTCTTATTACGTGGTGCAGCGCACCTGCCACACCCGGCTGTTTGCGCCGGGCCTGGCGGCCTTCACGTTCTGGGGCTGGCAGCTGGTGATCGTGCTGGCGGCGGTGACGTTGCCGCTGGGCATCACCACGAGCAAGGAGTACGCCGAGCTCGAGTGGCCGATCGACATCCTGATTACGCTGGTGTGGGTGGCCTACGCAGTGGTGTTCTTCGGCACCATCATGAAGCGCAAGGTGCCGCACATCTACGTCGCCAACTGGTTCTACGGCGGCTTCATCCTGACGGTGGCGATCCTGCATCTGGTCAACAGCTGCGAGATTCCCGTCACGCTGACCAAAAGCTACTCCTGCTACGCCGGTGTGCAGGATGCCATGGTGCAGTGGTGGTACGGCCACAACGCAGTGGGCTTCTTCCTTACCGCCGGCTTCCTCGGCATGATGTACTACTTTGTGCCCAAGCAGGCCGGGCGCCCAGTGTACTCCTACCGCCTCTCGGTGGTGCACTTCTGGGCGCTTATCTTCACCTACATGTGGGCCGGTCCCCACCACCTGCATTACACCGCGCTGCCCGACTGGACCCAGTCGGTGGGCATGCTCTTCTCGCTGATTCTGCTGGCGCCCTCCTGGGGCGGCATGATCAACGGCATCATGACCATGTCGGGCGCCTGGCACAAGCTGCGCGACGATCCGATCCTCAAGTTCCTCATCACCAGCCTGTCCTTCTACGGCATGAGCACCTTCGAAGGGCCGATGATGTCGATCAAGACGGTCAACGCCCTGTCGCACTACACCGACTGGACGGTCGGTCACGTGCATAGCGGCGCCTTGGGCTGGGTGGCCTTCATCTCGATCGGCTCGATCTACTACCTGATCCCGCGACTGTTCGGCAAGGAGCAGATGTACAGCGTGCGCCTGATGACGACGCACTTCTGGGTCGCCACCATCGGCGTTGTGCTCTACATCGCCGCCATGTGGATCGCCGGCGTCATGCAGGGCCTGATGTGGCGCGCCACCAACCCGGACGGCACGCTTACCTACGCCTTCGTCGAGAGCGTCAAATCCACCTATCCGTTCTGGACCATCCGCTTCCTGGGCGGCCTGATGTTCCTCGTCGGCATGCTGCTGATGGCCTGGAACGTCTTCAAGACCATCGCCGGGGCGAAGGCCTATGACGCACCGGTCCTGGCGCCTGCCGGGCACCACGCCTGAGATCGGGAGAGAGAACCATGAAACTCACGCATGACTTTATCGAACGCAACATCGGCTGGATGATCGGCCTGACCATCCTGGTGGTCAGCGTCGGCGGCCTGGTCGAGATCGTGCCGCTGTTCTTCCAGAAGTCCACCACCCAGCCGGTGGCGGGCCTGAAACCCTACGATCCGGTGCAGCTCACCGGGCGCGACATCTACATCCGCGAGGGCTGCTACAACTGCCATTCGCAGATGATCCGTCCCTTCCGCGCCGAGACCGAGCGCTACGGCCACTACTCGGTGGCCGGCGAGTTCGTCTATGACCACCCCTTCCAGTGGGGCTCCAAGCGCACTGGCCCGGACCTGCATCGGGTCGGCGGGCGCTACTCCGACGAGTGGCACCGCGCCCACCTGATCAACCCGCGCGACGTGGTGCCGGAGTCGAACATGCCGCCCTACGCCTTCCTCGACCGTCCGGCCAAGAGCGAGGACATCGAGGCGAAGATGCGCGCCTTGCGCATGGTCGGCGTGCCCTATGCGGACGAGGAGATCGCCGGGGCGAAGAAGGCGCTCGAGGGCAAGACCGAGATGGACGCCCTGATCGCCTATCTGCAGGGCCTGGGCACCGCGCTGAAGCAGAGGTAAGCCATGGACATCAACGACATGCGTTCGATCGTCACGGTGCTGGCGTTTGCCACCTTCATCGGCATCGTGCTGTGGGCTTACAGCGGGCGGCGGCGCGCGGCTTTCGATGAAGCCGCCAACCTGCCGTTCAATGAAGACGAAGCCCTCTCCCCCCGCCCCTCCCCCGGGGCGGGAGAGGGGAGCGGCGTGCTTGCTGCGCAAGTTAAAGGACTCGAAGGGAAAGCATCATGAGCGATTTCGTCAGCGGTTTCTGGAGCGTCTATGTGGCGCTCATCACCCTGGTCAGCGTCGTCGGCTGCGGCGTATTCCTCTGGGTGCAGAGCAAGGCCAAGGCCACTGCCGCCACGGCCGAGCAGGTGAAGACCATGGGGCACGTCTGGGACGAGGACTTGGAGGAGTACAACAACCCCCTGCCGCGCTGGTGGAGTTGGCTGTTCTACATCACCGTCGTCTTCGCCCTGGGCTATCTGGCCGTCTATCCGGGCCTGGGCACCTACCAGGGCGCCTTCGGCTGGAGTTCGCGTGGCCAGTACGAGGGCGAGATGAAACAGGCCGAGGCGCAGTACGCGCCGATCTTCGCCAAGTTCCAGGGCCAGGACGTGAAGGCGGTGGCCGCCGATGCGGAGGCAAAGAAGATGGGCGAGCGGCTCTTCCTCACCTATTGCGCGCAATGCCACGGTTCGGATGCGCGCGGCGCCAAGGGCTTTCCCAATCTCGCCGACAACGACTGGCTGTGGGGCGGCGAACCCGATCAGATCAAGACCTCGATCCTGGAGGGCCGCCAGGGCGTCATGCCGCCGCACGCCCAGCTGGGCGCCGAGACCGTCAAGGACCTCGCCCACTACGTGCGCTCGCTCTCGCCGGACAAGCTGGCGCATGACGCGGCGCGCGCCGCGCGCGGCAAGGAGGCCTTCAATAGCGTCGGCTGCGCCGGCTGCCACGGCCCCGATGCGAAGGGCATGGCTGCCGTCGGTGCGCCCAACCTGACCGACTCGATCTGGCTCTACGGCTCGTCGGAAGCCACCGTCATCGAGACCATCGGCAAGGGTCGCACCAACAAGATGCCCGCCCACAAGGACTTCCTCGGCGAAGCCAAATCCCACCTGCTGGCCGCCTACGTCTTCGGCCTCTCGCAGGGCGGAACGGAGAAGCAGTAAAGCTGTCACAATAACGACCCCGGGGCCAGCGTACCCCGGGGCCTTTTTCCCCAACCAAGAGCCGCATCATGGCGCAGCCCGCCCCCAAGCCGGAAAGCACCGGCGCCAAGGTCATTCCGATCAAGGAAGCATCTCTCTACGAAGCGCACAAGAAGATCTATGCGCGCAGCGTCAGCGGCCGGTTCGCCACCTGGCGCTGGATACTCGTCTGGGCCACGCAGATCATTTACTACGGCCTTTGCTGGCTGGAATGGAACGGCCGTCAGGCCGTGCTGTTCGACCTGGTCGAGCGAAAGTTCTACATCTTTGGCCTGGTGTTCTGGCCGCAGGACGTGTTCTATCTGGCCGTCCTGCTCATCATTTCCGCGCTGTCGCTGTTCCTGTTCACCGCCGTCGCCGGCCGGCTGTTCTGCGGCTATGCCTGCCCGCAGACTGTCTACACCGAAGTGTTCATGTGGGTGGAGAAGCTCATCGAAGGCGATCGGCCGGCCCGAATGAAACTCGATGCGGCGCCGATGACATCCGGCAAGCTCGCCCGCAAGGCGGCCAAACATGCAGTCTGGCTGGCGATCGCTTTGTGGACCGGCTTCACCTTCGTCGGCTATTTCACGCCGATCAAGACACTGGCAAGTTCGGTACTGAACTGGCAGCTTGGCCCCTGGGAAACCTTCTGGATCTTCTTCTACGGCTTTGCCACCTGGGGCAACGCCGGCTTCATGCGCGAGCAGGTGTGCAAGTACATGTGCCCCTATGCCCGCTTCCAGGGCGTCATGTTCGATCCCGACACCCTGATCGTCACCTACGACGCGGAGCGGGGAGAGCCGCGCGGGGCGCGCTCGAAGAAGGCCGATCACAAGGCCGCCGGCAAGGGCGACTGCGTCGATTGCGGCATATGCGTGCAGGTCTGCCCGACAGGTATCGACATACGCGATGGACTGCAATACGAATGCATCGGTTGTTCGGCCTGCATCGACGCCTGCGACCAGGTTATGGACAAGATGGGCTATCCGCAAGGTCTGATCCGCTACTCCACCGAACATGCCCTGGCCGAGCATTGGGGCAGCAAGCAGATCGTCGCCCACATCCTTCGGCCGCGCACGCTGCTATACGGAGCCGTTCTGGCCACGATCATCGGCGCCGCAGCGGTGGGACTGACCATGCGCCAGCCACTCAAGGTGGATGTCCTCCGCGACCGGGCGACGCTTGCCCGGGAGGTCGAGGGAGGCCTGATCGAGAACGTCTACCGCCTGCAGATCATGAACCTGGCAGAGGAGCCGCGCCGCTTCGCATTGGCCGTGACCGGCCTCAAGGGCATCCAGCTCGCCACTGAATCCATCGTCGAAATCCCACCCGCTGCCACGCAGGCTGTTTCCGTGCGCGTGCGCGTTGAACCTGACGCAGGAAAGCGCGGGTCCAATCTGATCCATTTCGAGGTGCGCGCACTCAACCACGATGAGGTCTTCGTGCGAGAGAAGGCGAGCTTCCTCCTGCCATGAATCCGCTCACCCAGGAGAGTCGTCCCTGGTATCGCCACCCATGGCCCTGGATCCTGATGGCCGGGCCAGCCGTGGTGGTGATCGCCGGCATCATTACCGCCTGGATTGCAGCGACCACCAATGACGGCCTGGTCGCCGACGATTACTACAAGCAGGGGCTTGCGGTAAACCAGAGGCTGGCGCGCGATGATGCCGCCGCGGCGATCCAGCTTGAAGCCCGTTTGCGCCTTACCGCCAACAGGATGGATGTCCGCCTGGTTTCGCGCACGGGAGCTTTGCTCCCTTCCCGGCTGCGGATTACGCTGGCGCATCCGACCCGTGGAGGAGAGGATCAGAAATTGACGCTGGAGGGCGAGAAGGGTGCCTACTCCGGCGCCATGTCGGCACTCGGTCCTGGACGCTGGCAGGTGGTGATCGAGGACGAGGCCAATAACTGGCGGCTCGCCGGCAGCATTCAGTTGCCGGATTCGCCTGAAGTCCTGCTCATGGCAGCCGGGCAAAAATAAAGACAAGAACAACGAGAATCGCAAGGAGAGAGACATGCAACGAATGATCTGGGTCCTGTGGCCGTCCTTTGTCGTCGCCGGCATTGCAGAAGCGGTGTTCTTTACCCTCATAGATCCGCAGGAACTCTATCTCTTCGGAGAACCGGTCAGCTTCTCGCGGATTGCAACCTACTCCATCGGCTTCTTTGCCTTCTGGGCACTCTGTGCCGCTTCCAGCATGTTCACCTGTTTCATCCAGCGTTCCTCGAGCGAGATCAACAAATGCCCGTTGCCGCAGCGCGAGCGCCCGAAGGATTGCCCCAAGTTCGACGAATAGTCCGGTTCGTTTCGCAACCGATTTTCCGCCCATCAAGTGTAGAATCACGCCAAGCTGGCGTTCCCCGGATCACGGAGCGCGGTGACAAAACAATAACGATTGCGGCGGCGTAGTTCAGCTTGCCGGCACCTCTGCGAAAGCGAGGTTATGGCGGATACGGACGAGTGTGATGTGCTGGTTGTCGGGCTGGGCCCGGCCGGCGCTGCGGCTGCAACGGCTGCGGCCAAGGCGGGCGCTCGCGTGCTCGCCATCGAGCGGCGGCAAACCCCGGGGGGCGCTGCAAATTGCCCTGAGTTCATTCCCATCCCGCTCGGCCTGAATGCTCATGCCGATCATGTCGTCATCCAGAAAATCGTCGGTGCCCGCAATCATTTGAGCGACGGCACCCGCGCCGACAGCCTGTTGCCGGGCTGCGTCGTGAACCGAGATGCCTTCGATCGCGCGCTGGTCGATTTTTCCCGCGCCGCCGGCGCAAAACTGCTTTTTGACGCGACGCTGGCCGGCCTCGATGCCGACCACAGCCAGGCGACGCTGAGCCGGGGCGGATGCGTGCGCACGGTGCAGTTCCGCGCGCTGGTGGCCGCCGATGGCCATGCCTCGACCGTCGCCCGCCTGCTCGGGCTGCCTGTCCTCCAGAAGATGCACACCGTTCGTTACCGTGTTTCGCTGCATGCACCGCAGGATGCCGTCGATGTCTGGATATCCCCTCGCTTTCCCGGCGGCTACGGCTGGCTGATTCCGGCAGGACGCGAAGCCGTCATTGGCACCGGCATCGAGGAAGCCGTGGCAAGCGAAGCCCTTGAGGCCCTGCACAGGCAACTGGCCGGAGCAGGGCTGGTCGGCAGCGATGTGCTTGGCCGGTCCGCAGGCGCCGTGCCGGTCGAGGGACTCCGCGATAAGCTCACCATGGGCAACATACTGTTTGCGGGCGACGCGGGAGGGATGGCACACCCGCTTACCGGGGCGGGCATCCATCCTGCCGTCGTTTCCGGCGAGGCGGCTGGACGTGCAGCCGCCGAATGGACAACGGGCCATCTTGGCGCACTGCCCACTTACGAAGCAAAGATGCGCGGGCAGTTCGGCGACGTGCTGACGCGCGCCGCAAGACGGCGCGAGCCGCTGGTCTCTCCTTTGGACAGTGAAGTCGGCGTGGCCCGCCCGGAGCCGGGCGGCTGGAGCGTGGTGCGTGGTGCATTTGAACAATGATTTGATATTTCTCAAACTACCGATTGATTTTGGTCAATGTTCGGTGTCCGCTGCGGACCTATGATGCGGCGCACCCACCGCATGCAACGGAATGTGACGGCCGTTGCAGTTCCTGATAACAGTCAAGCACGGATGTTTTCGGCGTATGCCTTCAAAAGGGGAAAACGGCGCAGCGGCCAATGAACCCGCCGCGGAACTTGCGCTGAACGCGAAAGCCCTGGGTGCGCTGCTGGATCTGAGTGACGCCCTGCATGCATCGGATGACGATCAGACCGACATTGTCAGACGTTTGTGCGGCGGCATTGCCCCCCGCCATCCCGGAAGCCTGATATTCATCGCGGAGGAAGCCGGCGAAGGCATGCTGTCGGCACGCCATGTCGAGGGCATGGGCGCAGCAGTGATTCGCGACGTTTGTCTTGAATGGCCGACAGAACACCGACTGGCGCCGTTTGCGGCGCCGTCGGGCACCTGCGGTTTCTGGCGCGTGCCCTCTCGGCAGGCGGAGCTGCTGGGGCCGAGTTGGAAGACCCTGTGTGCCGGCCTGGATGCCGGCGAGATCGTTCTGGCGCGCATTGGCGCTGACACGGCTGCGTCGCTGATTCTCGGGCTGCTGCCGGTCAGGCGCGCAGTTCTGCGGGAGGCGGAGGTGCGTCTTCTGCAGTATGTCGCCAAGGCCATGCGCAAGTCCCTCGCGGCAGCAGGGGAGCGCCGCGCCTTGCAGCAGGAGAATCGGCGTCTGCGCCTCGCCGCGCGCGTGTTCGAGCATGCGATGGAAGGGGTCATCATCACGGATGCGGACCAGAGCATCGTGGCGGTCAACAAGTCGGTATCGCGGGTCACCGGCTATTCCGAGGATGAGCTGATTGGCGCGACCCCGCGCCTCCTGAGCTCCGGGCGCCACACGGCGGAGTTCTACCGGGAGATGTGGCGCACCCTGCATGAGCGCGGACATTGGAAGGGCGAGATCTGGAATCGACGCAAGAACGGCGAGATCTACCCGGAGTTGTTGTCCCTCTCGGCGATCCACGACGAGGGCGGCGACGTCGGCCATTATCTCGCCATCTTCATCGACCTGACCCTGCAGAAGGAGGCCGAGCAGCGCCTGAGCCATCTTGCCCTGCACGACCTTCTGACAGGACTGCCCAACCGGGAGAGCTTTCGCGCCCGCATCGATCGCGCGCTGCGGCGCGGTGGCCGACATGCCGTGCTGCTGCTGGATATCGACCGTTTCAAGAACATCAACGATACCTTCGGCCACCCCGAAGGCGACCTGCTCCTTAAATGCGTTGCCTCGCGCCTGCATGCCGCCATGCGGCCGCAGGATTTCCTGGCGCGCTTGGGCGGCGACGAATTTGGGGTACTGATCGAAGACGTGGCGGATCGCGATGCGGCGGGGGATGTGGCGCATGTCCTTCATGAGTGCCTTGCCGAGCCTTTCCGGGTCGACAGGCTCGAGGTGGGGATGACGGTCAGCATCGGTGTCAGCCTGTCGCCCGGCGACGGCACGGAAGCCAGTGCCCTTATCAGGCATGCCGATGCCGCCATGTACGAGGCGAAGCGTGCGGGAGGCGCGAACAGCGAATTCTCGGTGCCGGGGATCGGTGCCGAAGTGCGCCGGCAACTGGAGATCGAGAGCGATCTGCGGCGCGCCATCGAACGCGACGAGTTGCGCCTGCATTACCAGCCCCAGGTCGACCTGGCGAGCGGCCGCATCGTCGGGGTGGAAGCGCTGCTGCGCTGGATGAAGCCCGGCGTCGGCTTGATCGGGCCTGCGCACTTCATTGCGCTGGCTGAAGAGACGGGGCTCATCGTCCCGATCGGAGAATGGGTCCTGAACGAAGCCTGCCGCCAGTGCAAGGTCTGGCAGGAGTCCGGGCAGCCCGGGTTGCAGGTGGCCGTCAATCTCTCGGTGCGCCAGTTACGCGACGAGGGGCTGGCGGACAAGATCGGCGCCGCGCTCGCACGTTCAGGCCTCGATGCCGCCAGGCTCGAACTGGAACTGACCGAAAGCGTGGCGGTGGGCTCGATGGAGGGCGGCGTGGCGACCCTGCATCGACTGCGCAATATCGGCGTCAAGCTGGCCGTCGACGATTTCGGGACCGGCTTCTCCTCGCTGCATTATCTGAAGCGTCTGCCGATCGACTGCCTGAAGATCGAGCAGACCTTCGTCCAGGGCGTGACCGGAGACCGTCACGACGCTGCCATCGTCAATGCCATCGTCACGCTGGCGCGCACGCTCGACCTGCAGGTTGTGGCCGAAGGCGTCACGAGCGAGGAACAGATTGCCTACCTGCGCCGCATCGGCTGCCACCAGGCGCAGGGCTATTACTACGGCCGGCCGTCGCCTGCCGAAGCGATTCCGATCTAGTAGCGTCGATTACTTTGCATGGGAGAAACGTCATGTTTGATTTTCTGTTCAGGAAAGGCAAGTCGGTCGAAGCCAGTCCCGCCGCGGTGGCGCCTCCTCCCGCGCCCGCAACCCCGGAAAAGGCCGCCCCGGGCACGGCGATCCGCTTTCACCCCGAACTGGTGGCGGAACTGAAGCATGACCACCAGGTTCTGCTGACGCTGTTCGCATCTATCCAGTCGGCATTCAAGGAAGGGCGTCTGCAGGCAGTGGTGGAGCATCTCGAGGCCTTTCGGACATCGATCCAGTCGCACCTGCTGAAGGAGAACGTGCGGCTGTACATCTATCTCGAGCACCAGCTGGCGGGCGACGAGACCAGCCACCAGCTGATCCACGACTTCCGCCATGAAATGGACGGCATCGGCAAGGCCGTGGTGGCGTTCCTCGCAAAATACAAGGATCTCAGCGTGGACGGAAACCTGGTGGCTTCCTTCGGCCGCGATCTCGAAGCAGTGGGCAAGGTGCTGGTCGACCGCATCCAGCGGGAAGAGGAGACCCTCTACCCGCTGTACGCGCCAGCCTATTGAGCGGTCAGGCAGTCGTCCGCGAAGGCCCCACGCCGATCGGCGGCGGGGCCAGATTGACGATGCGCGAGAAAAGCGAGCGGAACTCGTGGTCCGGCTCGGCGCCGAAGCGCGGGTCGCCGTTTTCGCCGAAGGCTTGCGCGATCTCGATCCAGTCTTCCGGCTTGAGGTGTTGCTTGGCCAGCGGGATCAGGACGTTTTCCTCGAGCGCCATGTGGATGGCAATCTCGTCGGCGAAGGTTTCCGCCGCCGCCATGAAAGCCTCGCGGCCGCCCGGCGCGCCGGCTTCGTAGCGACCCAGCGTCATCTCCAGCGCCTTGACATGCTCGACGCCGGCGCGGTGCTGCTCCTCCAGTTCCAGGATGGCCTTGTCGGCGTCGCGGGTGCGCATTTTCAGGCGGCGAAACAGGTAGGCCTCCTCCTTCGGGTGGTGCAGCTTCTGCGGGAAGGTGTCGATGTAGTAGAGCATTGCCCACAGCAGCTTGCTGTCGGGTTCGATGCCCTTCTCGCGCATTTCGCGCACGAGAAAACGCAGGCCGTGCGTGACGGCAGCCATCGAGCGGTGCTCGTCGAGGATGATGGTGAGGGCGGTGTTCAGCATGGTTCCTTATCCTACCGATACACCAGCACGGGCACCTTGGAGTGGGTCAGCACCTTCTGCGTTTCCGAACCGAGCAGAAGGCCGGACAGGCCGCGCCGCCCGTGCGAGGCCATGAAGATGAGGTCGCAGCCGTTGGCCGCGGCCGCGTCGATGATCGCCTCGTAGGGCACGTCGCTGGTGGCCGTCGTGCCGGCGCAGGTCACGCCGGCGCCGGTGGCCATGCCCTGTGCTGCCGCGAGGATTTCCTGGGATTGTTTCTCCGCCATCTCGGCGAATTTTTCCGGCGTCGTCGGATCGATGAGGGCGCCTTCGCCGTAGAAGGCCACGGGATAGTCGGGCTTGGCGTAGAAGAAGGTGATTTTCGCCCCGGTTTCACGGGCGAAATCCACGGCTTTCTTGACGGCGTCGCCGGACAGCGCGGAGCCGTCGGTAGGTACGAGGATGTGCTTGAACATGCTGCCCTCCTGAATGTTTGAATGATTATATATAGAAAGTGCAACCCAATAGCGATTGACGCAGATCAAGCATGATAACGCCGATACCGGACCAAAATGAAACATGCGCGTTACATTTCATGGTGCTGCCGGAGAGGTGACCGGCTCCTGCTACCTGGTGGAAACCGGGGAGGTGCGTTTCCTTGTCGATTGCGGCATGTTCCAGGGCGGCCGCGACGCCTGGCGGAAGAACCTTCGGGCATTGTCCTTCGACCTGCGCAACCTCGACTTCATCCTCCTCACGCATGCCCACCTGGACCACTCCGGGCTGCTGCCGCGCGCCGCCGCGCTGGGTTTCCGCGGGCCGGTGCATGCGACGGCAGCAACCGCGGATCTCCTCGGCGTGATGCTGCTCGATTCGGCCCACATTCAGGAGAAGGAAGCCGAGTGGGAGGCCAAGCGCGCCCATGCCGGACGCGGCCGGGGCCAGGGCCAGGCGGGAGTGCTGCTCTACACCGTGGCGCAGGCACAGGCCTGCCTGCGGCAGTTGCGCAGGGCGGAATATGATCGGCCTTTCCAGCCGCATCCTGCTGTCCGCGTTTGCCTGCGCGATGCCGGCCACATCCTCGGTTCCGCCATTGCCGAAATCTGGGTCGAGGAGGCGGGGCGCACGCACAAGCTGGTGTTCTCGGGCGACCTCGGCATGCCGGCGCGCCCGGTCCTGCGCGACCCGCAGCCGATCGAGGCGGCGGATGTGCTCTTCGTCGAGGCCACCTACGGCAACCGCCTGCACAAGTCGCTCGATGCGACCGAGGACGAACTGGTCGAGGCGATCGAGGATACCCTGCACCGCAAGCACGGCAACGTCGTTATGCCGGCCTTTTCCGTCGGCCGTACGCAGGAGGTGTTGTTCGTGCTTGCCGACCTGGTGCGACGCGGGCGCCTCAGGCACCTGCAGGTCTATGTCGATTCGCCGATGTCGATGGCTGCCACCGAGATCACCCTGCGGCACACGGCGCTGCTCGACGACCAGACACGGGAACTGATCGAATGGCAGCGTGCGCATCCCGAGGCCCTGTCGGTGCGTTTTGTGCAGGACGTCGAGGAGTCGATCGCGCTCAACCAGATCCGCCATGGTGCAGTCATCATTTCCGCCAGCGGCATGTGCGACGCCGGCCGCATCAAGTACCACCTGCTCAACAATCTTGGCCGGCGCGAGGCCTCGGTGATCATCACCGGCTTCCAGGCGGCAGGCACACTGGGCCGGCGCCTGGTGGAGGGTGCCCGCAGTGCCACTATCTTCGGACAACACGTTCCCGTGCGTGCCGACATCTACACCATCGGCGGCTTGTCAGCGCATGCCGACCAGGACGGGCTCCTTGGCTGGCTGGGGCATCTCCGCCGTCCGCCGCAGCGGACTTTCGTGGTGCACGGCGAGGCGGAAGCCGCCGAGGCCTTTGCCGGGGCCGTCCGGCATCGACTGAAGTGGAATAATGTCAGCGTGCCGCAATACGGCAGCATTGAAGAGTTATAAGGGAAACCGTCATGTCCAGGCAAAAGGAAAACCACAAGGCTCCGGTCGTCGCAAACCCCGCCGCGACCTGGAAGGCGGTGCACGATGTCACCGAGGCCGGCATCGACCCGCTCGGCATCGCCGCCCCGATCAGCCATGCCCAGATGGCCTGGATGATGCATCCGCTGGAACTGGCCGAACTGGGGGCAAAATTCTCCGGCGACCTGATGGCGTTCACCTGGCATGCCTGGAACCGCGCGCTCGGCTTGCCGAGCGAGGATCCCATCAAGCCGCACGCCGACGACACCCGCTTCGCCGATCCGGTGTGGAAAGACTCCGCCACCTGGGACATCGTCAAGGAGTGGTACCTCCTGCTCACCCACAACGTGCAGGACGCCCTCTACGACACGCCCGCACTCTCCGGCAAGGAGCGCCGCCGCGCCGCCTTCTGGTGGCGGAAATGGCTCAACGCCATGGCGCCGACGAATTTCCTGCTGACCAATCCCGTCGCCATGGCCAAGGCTGCGGAAACCAACGGCGAAAGCCTGGTGCGCGGCATGCACAATTTCCTCGAGGACCTGCGCGCCGGCAACGTGCGCATGACGCGGCCGGAGGACTTCACGGTCGGCAAGAACCTGGCGACGACGCCCGGCGCGGTGGTGTTCCGCAACCGCCTGCTGGAGGTGATCCATTACGCGCCGACGACGGAGAAGGTGCAGGCCATGCCCATCGTCATCGTCACGCCGTGGATCAACAAGTTCTACATCCTCGATCTGAATCCGAAGAAGAGCCTGGTGAAGTATCTGCTCGACCAGGGCTTCTCGGTGTTCATCACCAGCTGGAAGAACCCGACGCCGGAGATGCGCGACGTCACCTTCGAGGACTACATCGTCGAGGGCGTGAACGAGGCCATCGAGGCGGCGCGCGGCTTCTGCGGGGTCGAGCAGGTGCATGCCGTCGGCTACTGCATCGGCGGCACGGCGCTGTCCACCTGGATGGCCTGGGCCAACCGCAAGTACGGGGACGCCGACAAGGTGCCAGTGGCGCACTGGACGCTGCTCACCACGCTGGTGGATTTCGGCCGTCCGGGCGACATCGAGGTCTTCATCGACGAGGGCAGCGTGCGCTGGCTGACTCAGGCCATGCAGGGCAAGGGCTTCCTCGACGGCAAGGAGATGGCCGCTGCCTTCCGCCTGCTCCGCTCGAACAGCCTGGTCTGGCAGTACGTCGTGCACGGCTACCTCTACGGCGAGGCGCCGCCGCCCTTCGACGTGCTCTACTGGAACATGGACACCACGCGCATGCCCTTCGCCATGCACGAGTGGTATCTGCGCGAACTCTATCTGCGCAACAACCTCATCCGCGGCGACGCCCTGACGCTCGGCGGCCAGCAGATCGATCTTGGCCGCATCCGCCAGCCGCTGTATGCCGTCTCCGCCGAGGACGACCACATCGCCCCCTGGCAGCAGTGCTTCCGCATCTGCAATCACGTGCCGGCGGAGAAGCGCTTCGTGCTGTCCTCCTCCGGCCACATCCTCGGCATCGTCAATCCGCCGGTGACGCCGCCCAAGCGCAGCTACCATGCCGGCGTGGCGCACCGGCGCGACCGTTTCCAGCAATGGCAGGAGCGCGCCGAGGAGCATGCCGGCAGCTGGTGGGAGGACTGGATGGCCTGGCTGAAGCCGCAGGCCGGCGAACGGGTCGATGCCTATCCCGCTGCGACGAAGCGCTATCCGAAGCTCGCCGATGCACCGGGCACCTACGTGCTGGAGACCTGAGCCCGCCCTGCCGCCCTAATGCCAATTGGCTTGATGGCGCGGCTGCCCCTTGCATTAAGAGGGTCTATCCATGCATCTATTCTTGACAACCGTCAAGGCTCAACTGCATGCCAAACAAGGAGAATCCGCCGTAAGTAAGCCTGAAGGAGACAATGAAATGAGCGGCATCACCAGCGCCCTGCACAACCACCACAAGTTGTGCGACGACGATTTCGCCGATGCAGAAGACGCCGCCCGCAAGGGCGACTGGACGGCCTGCGCGGCGACCTACGGCAAGTTCCGTACCGAACTGCTGGCGCATTTCAGCGTCGAGGAAGAAGTGCTGTTCCCGGCGTTCGAGCAGCGCACCGGCATGGCCGGCGGGCCGACCCAGGTCATGCGCGGCGAACACGTGCAGATGCGCGACCTGATCAATCAGATGGACGGGGCCCTGGCGCAGAAGAACGCCGACGGCTTCGGCGGCGCGGCGGAAACCCTGCTCATCATGATGCAGCAGCACAACATGAAGGAGGAGAATATCCTCTATCCGATGATCGACCAGGCGCTCGGGCAGGACGGCGAGATCCAGTCGCGCGTCACGGCGGGCCTGAACGCCTAGCCGGAATCGACATGGCCGAGGAACGGGTGATCGACGGCAGGGGGCTGATGCCCCCGGAGCCGATGGAGCTGACCCTCACCGCACTGGATACCCTCCCGGACGGGGAGGAGCTGCTCCTGCTGCTGTACTGCGAGCCGCAGCCGCTCTACGGCATCCTCAAGCAGAACGGCTACACGCATCGCTCGCAAACCCGGCCCGACGGCACCGTAGAAGTCCGCATCAAGAAAGCCTGAGATGCAGCCGGGCCTGTCCTTCGAACAGGCACCGCCGATCTCGGTGCCCTTCCGCTTCTTCCTCACTGCGCCGCTGTTCGGCATGGCGGCAGGCCTGCTGCTGCTCTGGCAGGGACCGTCTGCGCTGCTCTCGCGCTGGACATCGGTCGCCCTGGCGCTGACCCATCTGCTGGCCGTCGGCTTCATGCTGCAGGCGATGTGCGGCGCGCTGCTGCAGATGCTGCCGGTCGCCGCGGGCGCCAACATCTGGCAACCGAAGCGCGTCACCCAACTCACCCATGCCGGCCTGACCATCGGCACGCTGCTCCTGGTGGCCGGCTTCCTCGGCGAGCAGGCCCTGCTGTTCCAGATCGCCGTGCCGTTCATGACCGTATCGCTGGGCGCCTTCGCGGTGATTGTCCTCGTGGCGCTGTTCCGCACGCCGGCACTGGGACCGACCATCATTGCGCTGCGCATCGCCGTGTTCGGGCTGATCGTCACCATCAGTCTGGGGGCAACGCTGGCCTCCGCCTTCGGCTGGCAGCTGGCGCTGCCGCTGACGGAGATCACGCATGTGCATGCGGCCTGGGGGCTGGGCGGCTGGAGCCTGCTGCTGGTGGCCGGCGTCGCCTACCTGGTGGTGCCGATGTTCCAGCTGACGCCTCCCTATCCGACGTGGCTGGCGCGCAGTTTCTCGGTGACCCTGTTCTTCCTGCTGACGGCCTGGTCGATCACCTGGCTGCCGCTGCAGCGGCCGGACGGCCTGCAGGTGGCCCTGGCCTGTGCGGCCGCGCTGCTGGCGACCGTGTTCGCGGTGGTGACGCTGCGCCTGCAGGGACAGCGCCGGCGCAAGGTGACCGAGCCGACGCTGCTGTTCTGGCGCCTGGCGATGGCCTGCCTCATCGTCGCGGCCTTTGCCGTCATCCTGCAGCAGCTCAACCCGGGCTCGGAGGATCATGCCGGCACGCCCTTTTTGCTCGGCGTGCTGCTGATGGTGGGGGTGTTCATGCCGGTGATCAGCGGCATGCTCTACAAGATCATGCCCTTCCTCAACTGGCTGCATTTGCAGAAGATCGGCAAACCCGGGCTGGTGGTGCCGAACATGCGCCAGATGATCTCGGAGCCGCGCATGATGATGCAGTTCAGGCTGCACCTGGCGGCGCTGCTGCTGCTGCTGGGTGCGGTGCCGCTGCCGTTGCTGGTCTATCCCGGCGGCCTGGCGCTGATCGCCTCGTGCATCTGGCTGGAGTGGAACCTGATCGTGGCGACGCGCAACTTCGCCCGCTTCAGCCGCGAACTGGAGGAGCGGCTGGCCAAGGAGCAGGCTGCCTGATCAGGGCTCGTATTCGCGCAGCTTCTTTACGCCGTGCACCGTGACGTGCTTGCCATGCACGGAGATGAGCTTGGCGGCGGCGAGGTCGTGGAAGATGCGCGACAGGGTTTCCGGCGTGAGGTTGAGCCGCGAGGCGATGACCTGCTTGCTGGTCGGCAGGTCGATTTCCACGTCGCGCGTCTCATCGTCGCCGTGGTCGCTGCGCTGCAGGAGGAAGCCGATGACACGCTGGGTGCTGGAGCGCAGCGAGTAGGATTCGACGTCGCGGATCAGGCCGTGCAGCCGCAGGGCCAGGCCGGCCAGCATGCGGCGGGCGAAGGAGGCGTCGGTCTCGAGCATCTCGAAGACGGCCTGGCGGGCGATGTGCAGCAGCAGCGAGTCGGCGAGCGATTCGGCGAAGACGGGGTAGGGGCGGTCCATGAACATCACGGCCTCGCCGAAGCTTTGCTGCGGGCCGAGGATTTCGACCACCTTTTCGTTGCCGGCGGCCGAGGGGAAGGCGAGCTTCATCTGACCGTACACGATGGCATAGAAGCCGCGCGGCTGGTCGCCCTTCTGAAACAGCATCTCGCCCTTGTGCAGGCGCTTCTCGCGCGTCTGTGCGGCAAGATGGTCGATCTGTTCCTGGCTGAGCTCCTGGAACAGGGGAATTCTGCGGAGTATTTGTGCGATGTCGAGCTTGTCGTTGTGCATTGAAAGACCCTTACCGGCTCTGACGGGGGCGCGGCGCGTGAAACATACCACGGAAAGCCCGGCTCGGGCGAGCCGGCGGGGTTTTCTGCGATGAACCTGTCCGGCGCTCCCGCCTTCTTTCATGCCCCGCACCGCGTCATGTTTCTGGCCGGCGCGACGCAGGGCCTGCTGGCCATGCTGTGGTGGGCCTTCGACCTGGCCGCCCGCTACGGCCAGTTGCTTGCCTCGCCGGCCTGGCCGCTGCCGCCGTCCTGGATTCATGCGGCGCTGATGAGCTTCGGCTTTTTTCCCTTCTTCATCTTCGGCTTCGTCATGACCGCCGGGCCGCGCTGGCAGGCCGCCGCCCCGGTGGGCGAGGCCGCCTACCTCGCGGCTTTCGCCCTGATGAGCATCGGCTGGCTCGGCTTCCATGCGGCGTTGTGGCTGCCCGCACTGCTGCTGCCCGCGCTGGGCCTGGCCGTGGCGGGCTGGTGCGCCGGACTGCCCGCGCTCTGGCGCGTCATGCGGACGCCGAGCAACGAGCAGACCCACATCGTCGCCGTGGTGGGGGGACTGACTTTCGGCGCGCTGCTGCTGGCCGCCTTCCTCGGCTACGCCGCCGGCGGGCCGGCCTGGCTGGCGCAGCTCGCCGTGAAGGGCGGCATCTGGTTCTTCCTGCTGCCGGTGTTCACGGCGCTGTGCCACCGCATGGTGCCGTTCTTCTCCAGCGCGGTGATCCCGAAGTACCGCGTCGTGCGGCCGCTGTGGGTGCTGCACCTGCTGCTCGCCTGCTATGCCGGCCACGGCATCCTGGAGGTGGCCGGCCTGCCGCAATGGACCTGGCTGGCCGACCTGCCGGCCGCGCTGGCCGCCGGCTGGCTGAGCTTCGCCTGGCAGCTGCGCAGGTGCCTCGCGGTGCGGCTGCTCGCCGTGCTGCACATCGCTTTTGCCTGGCTGGGGGCGAGCCTGGCGCTGCATGCCGCGAGCAGTCTGCTGCTGCTCTTCGGCGCCGGCTCGCTCGGCCTGGCACCGCTGCATGCGCTGACGCTCGGCTTCTTCGCCTCGGCCGTGATCGGCATGGTGACGCGCGTGACGCTGGGGCATTCGGGCCGGCCGCTGAATGCCGACACGGCCGTCTGGGTGATCTTCTGGGCCATGCAGGGCGTGGCGGTGCTGCGCGTCCTGGCGGAGTTTGTCCACCTGGCGGGGGCGGCGAACCTCTTCCTGCTCGCGGCCCTCGGCTGGCTGGCGGCGTTCGGAGCCTGGTATGCCAGGTTCGCGCCGATCTACCTGAAGCCGCGCCCCGACGGCCGGCCGGGTTAACATCGGCGCCATGACGACCTACCTGCTGCTCAAGCACCTGCACATCACCTTCGTGGTGATCTCCGTCACGGGCTTCTTCCTGCGCGGCGTCTGGATGCTGACGGATTCGCCGATGCTCAACCGGCTCTGGGTGCGGGTGGTGCCGCATGTGAACGACACCCTGCTGCTGGCGGCCGCCATCGGCCTGTCGATCGTGCTGCAGCAATATCCCTTCGTGCACGGCTGGGTGACGGCCAAGGTGCTGGGATTGCTGGCCTACATCGGCTTCGGCATGTTTGCCCTGCGGCGCGGCCGCAGCAAGGCGGTGCGCGCGGGCTTCTGGCTGGCCTCGCTGGCCAGCTTCGCCTACATCGTCACGGTGGCCCTGACCAAGGATCCGCGCGGATTCCTGGCCTGGCTGCAGGCGCTCAGCGCGGCTGGTGGTTGAGCAGCTTGCGCAGGCCGTCGCCGTCGAGGATGCGGATGTGCTTCTGCTGCACGGCGATGAAACCTTCCTCCTGGAAGCGGGAGAAGGCGCGGCTCACCGTCTCCAGCTTGAGGCCGAGGTAGCTGCCGATCTCTTCCCGAGTCATGCGCAGGTGGAATTCCGCCGCGGAGTAGCCGCGCGAGGTGAAGCGCTGCGACATGTTGAGCAGGAAGGCGGCCAGCCGTTCCTCGGCGCGCATGGTGCCGAGCAGCATCATCAGGCCTTGGTCGCGCACCAGCTCGCGGCTCATCACCTTGTGGAAGTTGTGCTGCAGCGTCTTGATCTCGCGCGAGAGCTGCTCCAGCTGCGAGAAGGGGATGACGCAGACCTCGCTGTCCTCCAGCGCCACCGCGTTGCAGGTGTGCGCCTCGGTGCCGATGCCGTCCATGCCGAGGATTTCCCCGGCCATCTGGAAGCCGGTGACCTGGTCGCGGCCGTCCTCGAGCAGGACGTCGGTCTTGAAGAAGCCGGTGCGCACGGCGTAGATCGCCTCGAAGGGATCGCCGGCGCGGTAGAGGTTCTGCTGGCGCTTCAGCTTGCGGCGGGCGCCGACCAGGCTGTCCAGCTTGGACAGCTCTTCCTTGCTGAGGCCCTCGGACAGGCACAGCTCATGCAGACTGCATTGGGAACATGCGGCCTTGATCGTGACAAGGCTGATGGGAACGGCGGATTTGTTGGGCAATTCCGTCTCGCTTTCTCTCTCTGTTGGTTGGTCGCTTTGATCCATGTCAATACGATAAACGGGTCGATGCGGCATCTTTCCCCAACATCCCGCAGCAGGGCTGCAGTACCGATTTACTGCATTACATGAACGCGACTTTTCAGGATCTGATTTTCGACCCGCAACTGATCCGCCGGTTCGATGTGAACGGACCCCGTTACACATCCTACCCGACGGCCGACCGCTTCGTCGAAGCCTTCGATGCCGACGCCTACCGGCTTTGGTTGGGCAAGCGCACGGTTGGCGGCATCAGCAGGCCGCTTTCATTATACGTGCACATCCCCTTCTGTAACACCATCTGCTACTACTGCGCCTGCAACAAGATCATCACGAAGGACCATGGCCGCTCGGCCAAGTACCTGAAATATCTCGATAAAGAAATAGCCCTGCAGTCGGGCTACCTGGAAGGCAGCCACGACGTGGTGCAGCTGCACTGGGGCGGCGGCACGCCGACCTTCCTCTCGCACGAGGAGATGCGCCAGCTGATGGGCTCGATCCGCGAGCACTTCCGCCTGCTGCCCAACGGCGAGTATTCCATCGAGGTCGACCCGCGCAAGGTCGACGAGGCGACGGTCGCGCTGCTCGGCGAACTGGGTTTCAACCGCATGAGCCTCGGCGTGCAGGACTTCGACCTCGCCGTGCAGGAGGCGGTCAACCGCGTGCAGACCATCGAGGAGACGGAGAGCGTGCTGCGCGCCGCGCGCGCCAACGGCTTCAAGTCGATCTCGGTCGACCTCATCTACGGCCTGCCCAAGCAGAACGTCATCAGCTTCAACCGCACGCTCGAAGAGGTCATTCGCCTATCGCCGGACCGCCTGTCGATCTACAACTACGCGCACCTGCCGAGCCTGTTCAAGCCGCAGCGGCGCATCGCCGAGGGCGAGCTGCCGTCGGCCGACGCCAAGCTGCAGATCCTCCAGCTGGCCATCCGCCGCCTGACCGAGGCCGGCTACGTCTATATCGGCATGGACCACTTCGCCAAGCCGGACGACGAGCTTTCCGTGGCGCAGCGCCAGGGACGGCTGCACCGCAACTTCCAGGGCTATTCGACGCACGCCGAGTGCGACATGATGTCCTTCGGCATCTCCTCGATCAGCATGGTCGGCCCCAGCTACTGCCAGAACGTCAAGACGCTCGACGAATACTACGACCGCCTCGACAACGGCGTGCTGCCGGTCTATCGCGGCATCGAGCTGACGCCGGACGACCTGCTGCGCCGTTCCATCATCCAGGCCCTGATGTGCCACTTCGAGGTGTCCATCGAGGCGCTCGAGGTGGCCCACCTGATCGACTTCAAGCGCTATTTCGCCGACGAGATCGCCGATCTGCGCGAGATGGAGAAGGGCGGCCTGCTCAAACTCGACGACAAGTGGATCAGCGTGCAGCCGCGCGGCCGCATGCTGGTGCGCGCCATCGCGATGGTGTTCGACCGCTACCTGCGCGCCGACCGCGAGCGCGCCCGCTACTCGAAAGTCATTTGATCGCTGCGGGAGCGGCCTCCCGGCCGCGAAGCGGGCGATGAAGAAAGTCTTGCCCCTTGCCTGAAACCGGTTACATCGCCGTCTTCCTCGTCGGCCTGCTCGGCGGCACACACTGCATGGCCATGTGCGGCGGCATCGTCGGCGCGCTGACGGTCGGCACGCCGCCCGGCCGTCCGCAATGGCCGCTGCACCTCGCCTACAACCTCGGCCGCATCTCCAGCTATGCCCTGGATGGCGCCGTGCTCGGCGCCATCGGCAGTGCCGGCTTGCTGCTCAACGAGGCGCTGCCGGTGCAGATGACGTTGTACGTGCTGGCCAACCTGATGCTGGTGGCGCTCGGCCTGTACCTCATCGGCGTGCCGCAGGGACTGACTTTCCTCGAGCGCGGCGGGCAGAAAGTGTGGGCGCGCATCCAGCCGCTGACGCGCCGCTTTCTGCCGGCGACCTCGGTCTCGCGCGCCCTGCCGCTCGGCATGCTGTGGGGTTTCCTGCCTTGCGGCATGGTCTATTCGGTGCTCACCACGGCGCTGCTCACCGGCAGCGCCGTGCGCGGGGCGGGGCTGATGCTGGCCTTCGGCCTCGGCACGCTGCCCAACCTGCTGCTGGCAGGGTTTCTCCTGCGGCGCTTCCGCGACATCGTGCAGGGGCGCGCCGTGCGCCTCGTCTCGGGCCTGCTGGTGCTCGGCTTCGGCGTCTGGGGCCTGTTCAACGCCACGTCGCTCGGCGGCCGGCTGTGGCAGGGAATTGTCTGCACGGTCTAGAATCGAACAATCATGAACGCGCCCGATTCCCGCAACACCGTCGACCTGCCCATCGAGGGCATGACCTGCGCCGCCTGCGCGGCGCGCATCGAGCGGCAACTGAACAAGCTGCCCGGCGTCTCGGCGGCGGTGAATTTCGCCAGCGAGCGCGCCCATGTCGCGTTCGACGCCGACGCGGTGAGCCCGCCGCAGATCGTCGAGACCATCGAGAAGGCCGGCTTCAAGGTGCCGCCGCAGTCGCTCGACCTGGCCATCTCCGGCATGACCTGCGCCGCCTGTGCCACGCGCATCGAGACGGTGCTGAACAAGCTGCCCGGCGTCGAGGCCAACGTCAATTTCGCCAGCGAGAAGGCGAACATCCGCTACGTGCTCGGGCAGGCCGACGCGGCGGCCCTGATCGCCGCCGTGCGCCGCGCCGGCTACGATGCGCGCGAATCCGGCCTCGACACGCGCGCCGCCGAAAAGGAACGCAAGGCCGCCGCCTATCGGGCCGAGCTGAAGCGCTTCTGGATTTCCGTCGTCCTCACCCTGCCGCTGGTGGCGCAGATGGGCGCGATGTTCTCCGGCGAGCATGCCGACCTGCTGCCGCGCTGGCTGCAGCTCGCGCTCGCCACGCCGGTGCAGTTCTGGATCGGCTGGCGCTTCTACGTCGGCGCGTACCACGCGCTGCGCGGCGGGGCGGGGAACATGGACGTGCTGGTGGCGCTCGGCACCTCGATGGCCTGGGCCTTCAGCGCGGTGGTGACCGTGGCCGATCTGCATCACCACCACGTCTACTTCGAGGCCTCGGCCGCCGTCATCACCCTGGTGCTGATGGGGAAATTGCTGGAGGCGCGCGCCAAGGCGAAGACCTCGGCGGCCATCGAGGCGCTGATCCGCCTGCAGCCGCAGACGGCGCGCGTGCTGCGCGACGGCAAGCTGGTCGAGGTGCCGGTGGCGAGCCTCAATCCCGGCGACGTCTTCGTCGTGCGGCCGGGCGAGAGCGTGCCGGTCGACGGCGAGGTGGCGGAGGGCGCCTCCAGCGTGAATGAAGCCATGCTTACCGGCGAGAGCCTGCCCGTCGCCAAGCAAGCGGGCGAGAAGGTCTTCGCCGCCACGGTGAACGGCGAGGGAATGCTCACCTGCCGCGCCACCGGCGTCGGCAGCCACACTCTGCTGGCCGGCATCATCCGCATGGTCGAGCAGGCGCAGGGCTCGAAGGCGCCGGTGCAGCGCCTGGCCGACCGCATCTCGGCGGTCTTCGTGCCGGTGGTGACGGCCATCGCGCTGGTCGCCTTCGCCGGCTGGTGGCTGTTCACGGGCGACTTCACCAACGCCCTGGTCAACGCCGTCGCCGTGCTGGTGATCGCCTGCCCCTGCGCATTGGGCCTGGCGACGCCGACGGCGATCATGGTCGGCACCGGACGGGGCGCTGCTTCAGGCATTCTCGTCAAGAATGCCGAGGCACTGGAACTGGCGAAGAACGTCGAGGTGCTGGCGGTGGACAAGACGGGCACGCTGACGCAGGGCAAGCCGGAGGTGACGGATGTCGCGCCGGCCGGCGGCGTTGCGGAAACGGAACTCCTGCGCATCGCCGCCAGCCTGGAGCAGGGCGCCACGCACCCGCTCGCCGAGGCCATCGTCGCGCGGGCGCGCGGGCAGGGCATGGCGCTGGCGCAACCGGGCGAGCTGCGCGCCGTGCCGGGTAAGGGCCTCACGGCGGCGCTCGACGGCGAGGATTACGCCCTCGGCTCGCCGGCCTTCCTCGCCGAGCGCGGTGTGGCCGTGCCGGAGGCGCTGCTGGCGCCGCTGGCGAACGGCGGCAAGAGCGTCGTCGCCGTGTCGCGCGGACTGACTTTCCTCGGCCTCATCGGTGTTGCCGACCGCCTGCGGCCGAGTTCGCGCGCGGCCGTCGCGCGGCTCAAGGCGCAGGGGATCGAGGTGGTCATGCTCACCGGCGACAATCCGGCCACGGCGGCAGCCATTGCACGCGAGGCCGGCATCGATCGCTTCGAAGCGGAAGTGCTGCCGCAGGACAAGGCGGCGGCCATCGCCAGGCTCAAGTCCGGCGGCAAGCGCGTCGGCATGGTCGGCGACGGCATCAACGATGCGCCGGCGCTGGCGGCGGCGGACGTCTCCTTCGCCATCGGCGGCGGCTCCGACGTGGCGCTGGAGGCGGCCGACGTGACGCTGATGCGCAGCGACCTGCTCTCGGTGGCCGACGCCATCGACCTGTCGCGCGCCACCTTGTCGAAGATCCGCCAGAACCTGTTCTTCGCCTTCATCTACAATGTGCTCGGCATCCCGCTCGCGGCCATGGGCATGCTCAACCCGGTGATCGCCGGCGCCGCCATGGCGCTCAGCTCGGTCTCGGTGGTGAGCAACTCGCTGCTGCTGCGGCGCTGGCAACCCCAACGGAGAGATACATGATCAGAAACATTCTGTTCGCCGTGTTGTGCGGACTGACTTTCGCGGCGCAGGCGCAGACGACGCTCGGTGCCAACGAGCCGCCCATTTTCGACGCCGCCCGCATCGGCTCCGCCGCCGAGGTGGACAAGATCCTCAAGGCCAATCCGGCCATGCGCGATGCGCGCAACCAGCTCGGCTCGACGCCGTTGCACCTCGCCGCCACCAACCTCGACAGCGGGCCGCTGAAAGTGCTGATTGCCGCCGGCGCCGAGGTCAACGCCCGCGACAAGGAGGACAACACGCCGCTGCACATGGCGGCCTATGTCGGGCGATCGGATGCCGCACGCCTGCTGCTCGAAGCCGGCGCCGACGTGAATGCCAAGTCGACGGGCGGCCGCACGCCGCTGTCGCTGGCGCGCAAGACGCGCGCCGACGAGACGGCGGGCATCATTTCCCTCTGGGTGCTGAAGGGCTGCAAGCCCGGCAAGCCCTGTTGATCCCCTCACCCCGGCCCTCTCCCCGCCAGCGGGGCGAGGGAGAAGTTGGCTGCGAAAGGAAACGATTATGGAAACCACCACCCTCAAGGTCGAAGGCATGTCCTGCGGCGGCTGCGTGAAGAGCGTCACCAACGTGCTCACCGCGCTGCCCGGCGTGGCGAAGGCGGAAGTCTCGCTGGAGAACAAGAGCGCGCACGTCGAGTTCGAGGCCGGGCGCGTCACGCGCGAGGACATGAAGCGGGTCATCGTGGACGCCGGCTTCGAAGCGGAGTGAGCAAGCACCCCCTCTGGCTGGTCGGCTTCCGCCCCTTCTTCGCGCTGGCCTGCCTGTCCGGCATCGTCCTGCCCGTCGCCTGGGCGCTGATGTTCGCCGGCGTGCTCGATGCGCCGGCGGCGGCGTTCACGTCGGTCCAGTGGCATGCCCACGAGATGTTCTTCGGCTTCGGCTGGGCCATGCTGGGCGGCTTCCTGCTCACCGCGAGCAAGAACTGGGTGAAGATCCGCGGCTACCATGGCGCCGCGCTGGTCTTCCTCGTTTCCGCCTGGGTCTTCGAGCGCCTCGGCATGTGGTTCGGCGCCGCCTGGCCGCAGCCGCTGTTCCTGCTCTCCAACCAGCTGTTCCTCGTCGCCATCGTGGCCATGCTGCTGTGGACCCTGCTGCGCCACCGCGACAGCGACGGCTACCGCAAGGACAACATTTTCTTCCTGCTCCTGCTGCCGCTGTTCCCCGTGTCGAAGACACTGCTCCTCGACGGGCCCTGGGGCCAGGCCGGCCAGCTGATGGCGCTCGGCCTGTTCCGTCTTGCTTTCCTCATCATGCTCGAGCGCACGCTGACGGATTTCATGAAGGGCGTGTTCAAGGCGGAGATCCTGCGCCATCCGCTGCTCGACGGCGCCATCAAGGCGATCGCCCTGGCGCTGGCCTTCGCCGGCTTCCTGCCGCCCCTGGCGACGGCCGGCCTGGCGGCGCTGCTGGCGCTGCTGCTGCTTGCCCGCTTCGCCTACTGGCAGCCGCGGCTGGCCTTCACGCGCCTCGACATCGGCGTCATGCACCTCGGCTACCTCGCCATCGTCGGCCAGCTGCTGGTGCTGGCCTTCGAACAGGCCACCCACAGCGTCTGGGTCGGCAGCGTGTCCATCCACCTGTTCACCTTCGGCGTCATGGGCCTGATCATTCCGGCCATGATCGTGCGCATCTCGAAAGGACACACCGGCCGCAAGGTGACCTTCGACGCCATGGACAAGGCCGTGCTGTGGATCATGATCGCGGCGCTGGCATTGCGCGTCGTGGCGCCGCAGATTGCCCCCGGCGCCTACCTGCTGTGGGTCGACCTCGCCGCCGCCGGCTGGGCTGCGGCCTTCGCCATCCTCGCCTGGCGCGTGATTCCCTTCCTGCTGCAGCCCAGGATAGACGGCCGGGAGCATTGATAGCGATCGTCTATCGCAGTCATCGCCACAATCAACTTCCTGCACTACGGCGGCTTGCCTAAACTCTCTCCATGGAAATTGCCCAGACTTCGCAAACCGGCTGGCTAGACACGCTGCGTGCGCATGCGCGCGAACATGCCTTCGCCGCCTGGGGCCTTGGCCTTTCCGCCCTGGCCGTCGTCCTGCTTCTCGCCCAGAGCCTGGTGCAGGTCATCGCCGGCGAAGCCACTGCGGTGCTGCGCTATGCCCTGGCCGGCGGTGCGGCAGGCTTCATTGCCACCGCGCTCGGCGCCGTGCCGGCGCTGTTCCTGCGCGGCATTCCGCAGCGGGTGGAAGACAGCATGCTCGGCATGGCGGCCGGCATGATGCTCGCCGCCAGCGCCTTCTCGCTGCTCCTGCCGGGACTGGAAGCGGGCGCCGGCATACTCGGCAGCAAGCCTTTCGGCGCCGGCGTCGTCGTGCTGGGCATGGCCCTCGGCGTCCTCCTGATGCTCGGCCTCGATGCCTTCACCCCGCACGAGCACGACAAGACCGGCCCGTGCGGACCGGGTTACGAGCGCTGCGGCCGCGTCTGGCTGTTCGTCTTTGCCATCGCCCTGCACAACCTGCCCGAAGGCATGGCCATCGGCGTCGGCTTCTCCCATGCCGACATGGGCGTCGGGCTGCCGCTCGTCACGGCGATCGCCTTGCAGGACATTCCGGAGGGGCTGGCCGTCGCCTTGGCCCTGCGCGGCGCCGGCCTGACGCCGACGACCGCCGTGCTGGTCGCCGGCGCCAGCGGCCTGCTCGAACCGGTGGGGGCCTTGCTCGGCGTCGGCCTCGCCAGCGGCCTGGCCGTCGCCTATCCGGTCGGGCTGGGTCTTGCCGCCGGCGCCATGATCTTCGTCGTCTCGCACGAGGTCATTCCGGAAACGCATCGCAACGGCCACCAGACGCCGGCGACCATCGGCCTGATGGCCGGCTTTGCGTTGATGATGGCGCTCGACACCACCCTGGGCTGAGCGATGCTGTCCGCCATCCGCGATTTCTTCGACCGCAACATCGGCGGCGCCCCGGCGCAGGACGGGCATACCATCGAACTCGCCACCGCCGCCCTGCTGGTCGAGGTGATGCGCATCGACGCCGAGACGTCGGACGCCGAGCGCGCGACCGTCCAGCGCGCCATCCGCGAGAAATTCGGCCTCAGCGAAGCCGAAACGTCGGCCCTGGTCGCACTGGCGGAGGAAGAGATGCGCCAGGCCACCGACTACTACCAGTTCACCTCCCTGATCAACCAGCGCTTCACCCAGGCACAGAAGGAACGCGTGCTGGAGCTGATGTGGCGCGTGGCCTACGCCGACGCGGCGATCGACGCCCACGAGCAGCACCTGATGCGCAAGATCGCCGCCCTGCTGTACGTGCCCGACAGCGCCTACATCGCCGCCAAGCTGCGCGCCCGCGACGCCTGAACGGACGAATTTCTTCGCCTAGGTCAAATCCGCGCGCGGATTTCCCTTGCTAGAATCCAAGCCATTGATTATAGGAGGAGAAATTGAAAAAACTTATACCCGCATTGCTGGCGTTTTCCGCCGCATTTCCGGCGCTTGCCGACGACATCACCTACGCCAAGCACATCCGCCCGCTCTGGGATGACAAGTGCGAGCGCTGCCACGGCACGAGCGCGCCGCCCTACGAAGTCTTCCTCAAGGACAAGAAGACGTTCGAGCTCGACGACAAGGGGCCGCGCATGGACAGCTACGAGAGCTTCGTCTTCTTCCTCACCGGGCCGCAAGCCGGCGCCCTCATGCGCCGCCTGGACGACGGCAGCAACACCAAGGACGGCCAGCCCGGCAACATGTACCGGCACCTCGGCCGCGGCGAACAGCGCAAGGAGAACCTTCAGATTTTCAAGCAGTGGATCGGCGAGGGCGCCTGGATCGTGAAGGGCGCCGGCGAACTTTCGAAGGACGAGATCCAGAAAATCAAGGCGGCGAAATGAGCGCTGCGGCCGGGCTTGCCGCCCGGCCGCAGGCAATCACTCCTCGAGGACGCTGCGCAGCATCCAGGCCGTCTTCTCGTGCACTTCCAGGCGCTGCGTGAGCAGGTCGGCGGTCGGCTGGTCGTTGGCCTTTTCCACCAGCGGGAAGACGGAGCGCGCAGTGCGCGCGGTCGCTTCCTGGGCGGCGACGAGGTGGCGGACCATGTCCATCGCCTTCGGCACGCCGTCCACTTCCTTGATCGAAGCCAGCTTGACGAATTCCTTGTAGGTGCCGGGCGCGGGGATGCCGAGGGAGCGGATGCGCTCGGCGATCAGGTCGAGGGCGTTCCACTGCTCGGTGTACTGCGCCATGAACATCGCGTGCAGCGAATTGAACATCGGCCCGGTCACGTTCCAGTGGAAATTGTGCGTCATCAGGTAGAGGGTGTAGCTGTCGGCCAGCAGGCGCGACAGGCCCTTGGCGATCTTCGCCCGGTCGGCGGCGGAGATGCCGATGTCGATGACGGGGGCGGGGTTCTTTTTCGCTTTCATGATCACTCCTTTCAGACGATAGATTCAAACGGCAGTATGCATCATCTTCGGTTCAGCGGGCGGGGCCGGGATGCGGATCAGGTGGTCGAAGGCCGACAGGGCGGCCTTGGCGCCTTCGCCCATGGCGATGATGATCTGCTTGTAGGGCGCCGTGGTGGCGTCGCCGGCGGCGAAGACGCCGGGCAGCGAGGTCTGGCCGCGGGCGTCCACCTCGATCTCGCCGAAGCGGCTGAGGCTCACCGTGCCCTTCAGCCAGTCGGTGTTGGGCAGCAGGCCGATCTGCACGAAGATGCCTTCCAGATCGATGCGATGCGACTCGCCCGTGACGCGGTCGGTGTAGACGAGGCCGGTCACCTTGCGGCCGTCGCCCGTGACCTCGGTGGTCTGCGCGCTCCTGATCGCCGTCACGTTGGGCAGGCTGGCGAGCTTTTCCTGCAGCACCGCGTCGGCGCGAAGCTTGCCGTCGAATTCGAGCAGCGTGACGTGGGCGACGATGCCGGCGAGGTCGATCGCCGCCTCGACGCCGGAGTTGCCGCCGCCGATGACGGCGACGCGCTTGCCCTTGAACAGCGGGCCGTCGCAGTGCGGACAGAAGCAGACGCCCTTCGCCTTGTACTCGGCTTCGCCGGGCACGTTCATCTCGCGCCAGCGCGCGCCGGTGGCGAGCACCACCGCCTTCGCCTTCAGCGTCGCGCCGCTGGCAAGCTTCACTTCGTGCATCGCCTCGCCCGGCACCAGGGCCTGCACGCGCTGCACGGGCATGATGTCGACGCCGTACTCCTTGACGTGGCTCTCCAGCGCCGCGGCGAGCTGCGGCCCCTCGGTATGCCTGACCGAGATGAAGTTCTCGATGGCCAGGGTGTCGAGCACCTGCCCGCCGAAGCGCTCGGCCACCACACCGGTGCGGATGCCCTTCCTCGCCGCGTAGATCGCCGCCGCGGCGCCGGCCGGGCCGCCGCCCACCACCAGCACGTCGAAGGGCGCCTTGGCGTCGAGCGCCTCGGCCGCCTTCGCCTCGGCAGCGGTATCCAGCTTCGCCACGATCTCCTCGAGGCTCATGCGTCCCTGGCCGAAGGGCGCGCCGTTGAGGAACACCGCCGGCACGGCCATGATGCCGCGCGCCTCGACCTCCTTCTGGTGGAGCGCGCCGTCGACCATCGTCGCCTCGACGTTCGGGTTGAGCACCGCCATCAGGTTGAGCGCCTGCACCACGTCCGGGCAGTTGTGGCAGGACAGGGAGATGAAGACCTCGAAGCGGAAGCGGCCCTCGATGCCCCTGATCTGCGCGATCAGCGCTTCGTCGACCTTGGGCGGATGGCCGCCGGCCTGCAGCAAGGCGAGGATGAGCGAGGTGAATTCGTGGCCCATCGGCAGACCGGCGAAGTGGATGCGCGGCGCTCCGCCGGGGCGGCCCACCGAAAACGACGGGCGGCGCTCGGACTGGCCGTCCTCCCGCACGCTGACCTTCGGCGACAACGCGGCGATGTCGGCGAGCAGCTCGCTCATCCGGCGCGAGGCGTCGCTGCCGTCGGGGGTGGCCACCAGCTCGATCGGCTGCTGGAGCTTTTCGAGGTAGGCGGCGAGCTGGGTCTTGATGTTCGTGTCGAGCATATGGGTCTCCCTTGATCGGTTTGCACCGGGAAGGCTGCCGCGGCGTCTTGGGCCGCAGCGCCTTGCCGCTGCAATCCCGCCCCGGGGTCGCCGGTACGGGGAGGTTGGGGTCGGGGCGGCTGTTAGATTTTTCCGACGAGGTCCAGCGAGGGCGCCAGCGTCTTGTCGCCTTCCTTCCACTTGGCGGGGCAGACCTCGCCCGGGTGGGCGGCGACGTACTGCGCAGCCTTGATCTTGCGCAGCAGCTCGGAGGCGTCGCGGCCGATGCCGCCGGCGTTGATCTCGACGATCTGGATCCTGCCCTCGGGGTCGATCAAGAAGGTGCCGCGCTCGGCGAGGCCGGCTTCCTCGATCATCACGCCGAAGTTGCGGGTGAGGGCGCCGGTCGGGTCGCCGATCATCGGATACCGGATCTTGCCGATGGTCTCCGAGGTGTCGTGCCAGGCCTTGTGGGTGAAGTGGGTGTCGGTCGACACGGCGTAGATCTCCACGCCCAGCTTCTGGAATTCCGGGTACAGATCGGCCATGTCGCCCAACTCGGTCGGGCAGACGAAGGTGAAGTCGGCCGGGTAGAAGAACATCACCGACCACTTGCCCTTGAGCGTGGCGTTGGTGACCTCGACGAACTTGCCGTTGTGGAAGGCCGTCGCCTTGAAGGGGAGGATCTCGGTGTTGATGAGGCTGGTGTTCATGCGTTGCTCCTGTCCTGGTTGATGGTTGGGTTGAATTGCTTGCGACAGGAGGGATGATGCGGCCGCGGACACGATAAATCTAATTGAATGTAATAACCATTACGATAGTAATAAGCTATCTATCACTTGTGCCGGCATGGTGCAGCGTGTAATTTCACGGGGTATGCGCACCGCGCCAGGTGCCGGGGAAACCAGCCAGCAAGGAAGATGACCATGCCGAACCAGCTCGCCTTACTCGAACAGGCCCAGCACACGCTCGTCGACCTCGCCATCAAGTTCGGGCCGAAGGTCGTCGTCGCGATCGTCATCCTGGCCGCGGGCTACTACGCCGGCCGCTGGGTCGGCAAAGTCCTCGACCACTGGCTCGACAGGCTGCATCTCGAGCCGCCGGTGCGGCTGTTGCTGGTGCGCCTCGCCCGCCTGGTGGTGCTCGGCCTGTTCCTCATCATGGCGCTGCAGAACCTCGGCGTGGACCTGCTGCCGCTGCTCGCCGGCCTGAGCGTGGCCGGCGCCGGCGTCGCACTGGCGATGCAGGGCGTCCTCGGCAACCTCGCGGCGGGCCTTACCATCATCTTCACGCGGCCGTTCCGCGTGGGGGAATATGTTTCCATGGTGGGCGTCGAGGGCGAAGTCGAGGCCATCGACCTGTTCTCCACCAAGCTCAGCCATCCGGACCGCTCCGTGGTGGTGGTGCCCAACCGCAAGATCGTCGGCGAGATCCTGCACAACTACGGCCAGATCCGGCAGCTCGACCTGAGCGTGGCGATCGCCCGGAGCGACGACCTCGAGCGCGCCCTTGCGGCCATCCACGACGTGGTGAAGGCCAATCCGCGCGTGCTCGCCGAACCCGCCTACATCGTCGGCGTGGCGTCGCTCGCCGACAAGACGATCTCGATTGCCATCAAGCCCTGGGTCAAGGTGCCGGATTTCCTGCCGGCGGGCGCGGAGATCAACCGGGCGGTCGTCGAGAAGCTCACCGCGGCCGGCGTCGACTATCCGGGCGCCGCGCGCGAGATCCGCCTCGTCGGCGCGCTGCCGCGCTGATGCGCGGGCAGGCCCGGGCGAAGGCGGGCTTCAGGGCTTGACGGGGTCCCAGGGCTCCTGGGCGAAGTAGGCTTCCATGCCCGGCTGGGCGTGGGGGTTGCCGGCCTTGCCCCAGTGGCAGGTCAGGCGGGCGTAGTTGTCCAGGTCGGTGCCGATGACGCAGACCATCTCCATCGGCTGCTTGTCTCCCCACTTGAAGTGCAGCACCCAGGCTTCGCCGGGATCGGCGCGGCGCACGACGCCGAAGACCTGGCTTTTCCTGCCGCCGACCACCCGCGTCAGGCGCAGCTGCCTGCCCACGCGCTCGATGCGCGCCGTCCCGGCGTAGGTGGTCGGGCTGTCGGGATGGCGGCCGATCAGCTGGTAGCGTCCCGGCACGCAGCTCCATTCGGGCGCCTCGTCCTCGTCCGCCGCCCGGGCCGGCATTCCGGCCAGGCAGGCCGCGGCGAGGAACAGGAACGTCAGCGTGCGCCCGCGGCGCACGCTCAAGGTCCCAGGCATCCGCGTTCGCGGTCTTCGAAGTCGCAGGAACCCTCGCGGATGTGCCCGGGGTAGTGCCGTTCGAAGGCGCGACACAGCTCCTGTTTCGTCAGCCAGCGTCCTTCGCCATCGGCCAGCAGGCTGGTGGGAACGGACGTCTCGTGCTCGCGGTAGATTTCGTAGACTTCCGCTTCGCCCGGGCCGACGCCGTTCTTCTGCAGGTGCTCGACCAGTCCGCAGATGGTGTCGGAGAAGTAGGTCTTGAACTCCTCCTCGTCCTCGAAGATGCGGATGCGCGCCTCGTAGGTGTAGGGCAGGCTTTGGTCGTACTTCGACTTCGGGCCGAAAATCTTTCCGAGCAGTCCCATGGCGTGCCTCCTCGTGTCAGGGTGGGCGGTTCCGAAAATGTAAGGGACGGCAAGCGGCTTGGCAATGCCCGCCATCAAGGCACTGCTACCACGGGCAGCAGCCGCCCCGGCGCCGGCCAGA
>PQAF01000049.1 GCA_003105015.1 Rhodocyclales bacterium
GGCCTGTGCGGCGCCTGGGGCGGCATCGCCGCCGGCATCTTCGGCGCGAAATCGCTCGGCGGCATGGGCGGCGTCGCCTTCCTGCCGCAGCTCATCGGCACCCTGATGGGCATCGGCGTGGCCGTGGTCGGCAGCTTCATCGTCTACGGCACGCTGAAGAAGCTGTTCGGCCTGCGCCTCGACGCCGAGGAGGAATTCAACGGCGCCGATCTTTCCATCCACAAGATCACGGCGACGGCGGAGCGGGAGACGCTGTGGTGAGCCCGGCGTGAAAGTCAGCCGCCGCGCGAAGCGGCGGCTACTTGATCTGTGCCAGCTTCTGTTCGAGTTGCGCCACGGGAACGGCGCCGGGAATGCGCTCGCCGTCGGAGAGGAAGATCGTCGGCGTGCCGCGGATGTTGTACTTCTGGGCGAGCGCCACGACCTTTTCGATGGGGGCATCGCAGGTGCCGGCGGCCGGCACGGTGCCATTCACCATGAGGTCGTTCCAGGCCTTGGCGCGGTCGGCGGCGCACCATACCGCACGCGACTTCTCGGCGGAATCGCGCGACAGGATCGGCAGCAGGAAAGTGTAGATGGTCACGTTGTCCATGCCTGCCATTTCCTTCGTCAGCTTCTTGCAGTAGCCGCAGTTGGGGTCCTCGAAGGTGGCGAAGACGCGCCTGCCGTCGCCGCGGACGGTCTTCACGGCAAGCTCCAGCGGCAGGTCGGCGAACTTGATGGCGGAGAGCTTGTTGATGCGGGCCTGCGTGAGGTTCTTGCGCGTCTTGGTGTCGATGATGTTGCCGTCGAAGAGCAGGCTGACCTTCTCGTCGGTGTAGTAGAGCTCGTTGCCGATCTGGATCTCGTAGAGGCCGAGCACCCCGGCTTTCCTGACCGCGTCCACCTTGCCGCCCATCCAGGCTTCGACGGATTTCTTCACCGACGCCTCATCGGCATGGGCGGCGCCGGCGGCGAGCAGCAGAAGGGCGAGGCAGATGCTTGAGAAAATGCGCTTGAACATGATGTCTCCGAAAGGGTGGGGGGTCAGCCGAGCGCATAGCGCACCAGCATGTTGCGTAGGACAGGCAGGCTGTCGGTGAGGTTCAATCCGAGATTGCGGAGGATGGAGAGAGCGGGGTGGCGCGGCCGGAACAGCCTTTGCAGTCCATGGGTGGTCCACTGCAGCAGGGCGACCTCTTCGGCCCGGGCGCGTGCGTAGCGCCGCAGCGCCCGCTCGTCGCCGCAGTCGTGGTATTCCGGCAGGTCCAGCAGCGCCTGCGCCAGTTCGCGGGCGTCGAGGAAGCCGAGGTTGATGCCGTGGCCGGAGAGCGGGTGGATGGCATGGGCGGCATCGCCGATGAGCGCCAGCCGCGGCGCGACGATGCGCGGCACGCGCATCAGGCGCAGCGGAAAGGCGGCTGGCGGCGTGACGAGCCTGAGCGCGCCGAGCCGGTTGCCGCCGGCTTCGGCGACACGGCGGCAAAAGTCCTGTTCGTCGAGATCGAGCAGTTGGCGGGCATGGGCCTCCGGCGTCGACCAGACCATCGAAATGCGATCGCCCGGCAGCGGCAGCCAGGCCAGCACGCCGTCCGGGCGGAACCACTGGAAGGCGGCGTTGCGGTGCGGCTTGTCGCATTCGAAGTTGGCCACCACGCCCATCTCGTCGTAGGGCAGCGTGCCGGCCTGCAGGCCGGCCTGTGCGCGCACCCAGGAATCGGCACCGTCGGCGCCCACCACCAGCTTCGCCTCCAGCGTCTCGCCGGAAGTCAGTCCCGCCAGGACGGCGTCCTCGCGCACTTCGAGCCGTTGCGGCTGCGCAGGGCAGAACAGCGTGAGGTTGCCCTGGCGCTTGACGGTTTCCCACAGCTCGCGCTGCATCAGGCCGGATTCGACGATCCAGGCCAGTTCGCCGACGCCGGTGTCATAGGCGGAAAAGTCGAGGCGGCCGCCGGCATCGCCGCGGATGGCCATGTCGTAGACCGGCGTGAGGCGGCCGGCATCCAGATGCTGCCAGGCGCCGATCGTTTGCAGGAAGCCTTGGGCGGCGGGACTGACGGCGTAGACGCGGCTGTCCCAGCCCGCCGGCGCCATGGCGGGCGGGCGCCCCTCGATCAGGGCGATGCGGAAGCGGCTGCCCCGGAATGCGGCAGCGAGGCTGGCGCCGGCGAGGCCGGCGCCGACGATGATGATGTCGAAACGCATGCTGTGAGTAATGTGCGGATGGCGTGATGAATTGCTATTTCGATTTACCTGAGCCCTCTTGCGGCACTATAGCCCAATCCCTATACTCGGACGAGCTACTAATCGGGAAAGAAAATCGATATCTTGAGCAAGATACCTGCATACCCAATTCGATGGCTTATTGCGGTGATAATTATGCTGGGCTCAGGTCAAGTCGCCGCCCGGGATGTGTTGCTCTTGGCGGGGTATTCCGGTAGCACCTTGGGAAACTACGGTTACCTGGGTACGATAATGCCAATTTCTTCCCCGTATCTATACAAGGATGGATGGCTCCTGCGTCTTTGGTTTGCGCAGGCAAATTTTACCTATTTGAGCGTACTGGGCCAGGATATCCGGGGGAAGGCATCTGAAATTGAAGCGTCAGTTGGGTATCGGACCTATCTCGGTGACAAGAATAATCGCCTCTCGATTTACATCGGTGGGGTGCATAGAAATGCTCGCCTGTCGCCCGATGACCCTTACAGCCATATGGAGGAGAGGCGTAATGGGGCGAGAATCCAGGGCGATCTCTTCCTGCGGCCAACGACCAATCTTGATTTCTCGGTGATGGGTAGCCATACAACCCATATCGGGGACAAGTGGTTGAGGATTAGGCCGGGCTATGTGTTTGAGGAACGTGTCATTTTTGGCCCAGAGGTGGTGTTCATTCGTGGGGATGCCTACAACAGGAGGCGGGTGGGGATTGTCCTGGAAAGCGTTCCTCTTGGCCGAAATGCAGAATTGACGTTTTCTGCGGGTAGAGAGCGTGATCGCGTTCAAAGTACGTCAGGCTACGCCACCCTATCTTTGGTCAGTTGGTTCTAGCTTCCGCTTGGGAGGCGGAACATGCCGAGCCCGCTTGCCTTGACAAGGCTTTGCTCTCCAAACGATAATTCGGCCCCTTTCCCCCGTGGTGATGTAGCTCAGTCGGTTAGAGCGAGGGATTCATAACCCCTAGGTCGGCAGTTCGATTCTGCCCATCACCACCATCTTTCCTTCCATTTCTCAATTATTGTTTTTTAGGTAATTACCTGCCTCTATGTGGCCGGGAACGCGTTCCATGACTTGAGCGTAGAGTTCCTTGGCCTTGCGCGTGCGCTTCAGCGCGGCCTCGGCTCGCGCCCAGTACACCAGCACCGTGGCATCGGTGGGGTATCGGGCGGAGACCTCGGCGGCATGCCTGGCCAGGTCCTCCCAGCGCGACAGTGCTTCCTCGCTGATCATGATGCGCACATGGGCCGTGTAGTTCCAGGGGCTGTCGGCAAGCACTTTCCTTCCGCTCTGGATGGCATCGTTCCAGCGGTAGAGCGCCATTTGCGGCAGCATGATGCCCAGCCTGGCTTCGAGCGAGCGCGGGTTGATCTCCGCCGCGCGCTGATAGCGTTTCTCCGCATCCGAATACTTGCCCTGCAGGTGCAGCAGCCAGGCGCTGCGCATGACGGCGAATTCGTTGACGGGCTGACGGTTGGCAAACGGCTCGATCAGGGCAAGCGCGTCGGCGTGCTTGCCGAGGTATTCGAGCCGGTATGATTCCGACCAGGGATCCGATTGCGCGCCGACCATGGATGTCGCTAGCAATGCGGCAATCGCAAGGGCGGTTCGGGCGGCAAGGCGCGGTGTCCACATGATGCATCTCCTTTGCTTGGATGGCACTGTTTCTTCCTATTCCGTGATTTGAAGTTCAGCTTCCCAGTGAGTGTCCGAGGATTCCAGTTGCAGGCGCCGGACGCCTAGGCCCGGCGCGATCCAGGCCCGTGTCCTGCATTGCCAAGCGAAGCCAAAGGCCAGCCGCAAGGCGTGCGTGCCTTCCTGCAGCCAAGCGCCGTTCGGCTCGTCCCACTTGCGACGATACTCGCTCCTGCAACTGGCGCCGAGCGGTTGCAGCAGGGCGCAAAGCAGCTTTTGCCCGATCGGCAGCGGCAGCAGGCGTGCCGGCGGGCGGTCGCTCCAGTGGTCGGCTACGGCCGAGTAAGGTGTGAGGCCGATCGCCAGCAGCCAGAGGTCGAGTAAGGGATCGCGCCGCGCATTCCGATCATAGAAGCCGAGCACGGCGGCGGTTTCCTCGTAGGCCGCCGAAGCGCCGCTCGAGCTTTCCAGGCGCGTCTGGCCGAGCAGCGTGAGCTTCGCCCGCAGCGTGACGCGCCGGCTGTCGCCCCCGGCCTTGCGCAATTCGTAGGCAAGCGTGCGTTCCCTGGACGGCCGCACGGCGGCCGCCAGGCGCTCCTCGCACAGGGCGGCGCTGAGCACCTCGCCCGGACCGGGCCGGAAGAAGAGGCGGAATTCGCGGGATTGGTTGTTCGTCCGCACCAGCACGTTTGACAGGTGAAACGTCCGCGTCGGGCTGCCAAGCTGGTCGTCCTGCTGGGCCTGCAGGTGCAGATGCGGAACCGGGGATCGGCCCGAACTGCCGCAGGCGGCCACCACCTGGCCGGCCGACACCCATTCCCCCAGACGGACCTTGAGGCTGCCACGCTTGAGATGGGCGAGCAGCACATGCACTCCGCCCGAGCGCAGCAGGACGAAGTTGCCCCAGTTGTTGGCGGTATCGACTTCTCCCGGCTGCGCATCGGCGAGGTCGTCGCACAGCCGCACGACCTGCGCTGCGAGGGGAGCGAGGACCGGCGCGCCAAAGCAGAAATAATCCTCTTGCGCCGCCCCGTTGCCGTGATGGTTGCGCTCGCCTTCGGCGATGTCGAAATCGAGGGCGTGCTGCCAGGGCGGCTTGTGGGTATGCGGCCCGTCGAAGCCCTGCGTGATGCGCCATTCGCCGTGGAAGGGGGGCTGCAGGGGCACGCTGTCCGCGGCGCCGCCCCGCGCTTCGGCCATGCGTGCGCGTTCGAGGTTGATTTCCGGCGACACGGGGTTTTCCAGCACGAGCGTTGGTTGGCGCGTCGCCAGCCGCGCCCCCAGGCTGCCGAGCATCAGGTAGGCAGCCATCAGGAAGGGCATCGTCAACAGGGGCAGGTGCAAGGGGTGCAGCAGCACTTCTGTGGCGAGGGCCATCCAGCCGGCCAATACGCTGCCGGCCAGTGCGACCAGGAAACTGGCACGGCTGGGTACCGCAAAGAATCCTCCCAGGGCCATTGCCGTCAGGGAGAAATTGAAGGCGATGGGCGTGGCTTCTTTCCCGCCGAGCAGGTACAGGGCCAGCGTGCCGACGGAATACCCTGCGACCGCCAGAAAGGCAAGGTAACGCGAGGCGGCCAGAATCCCGACAAAGACGAGCGCCCCGGCCAGGGGATAGGGGATCAGCAGGAGCCAGCCGAGGGCAACGAAGAATTGGTCCAGCCATGGCCAAGTCGTGAAGAAGGCGTCATTGGCCAGGGCCCCGACCGGCAGGGCGGAGGGGGCATTTACTTGCCAAGCCAGGAAGACGGTCCAGCAGGAAAGAACGAAGGGCAGGCTGAGCAGCGGCAGGCGTGCGGTTTTCCAGAACAGGCCGGTCAGCCAATGCGCCAGCAACGTGGACAGCAGGGCGGCGAGAAGGATCCAAAGGAAATAAGCGCCGTCGATGGAGTGGTGGGCGCCGATGACCAGCCCGCACAGCAGGCCGTTGACCAGATGCAGCCTGCCTCTCGACTGCAGCCGAAGCAGCCGCGCCCACAGCATTGCGGCCAGCAGCCCCGTCAGGCCGCCCAGCGCGGCCCGTGGCGTCCACAAGGTGAGAATGGCGAACCAGATGCCGATCCGCGGCGAATGGCTGAAGAAGACGGCAGCATAGGCCTTGGCCATGGAGCGGGCCAGACGCACGAGGGGAAGCGCTGCGGGCGACGTCGTCATCATCCCTACATTGCGTCGGAAAAGGGCGGGCGCAATGCGTTGGGCATGCGCTCGAGCTCGGTCAGGGTCTGCAGCGATTCGGCCTGCCGGATCGGCTCGACGGAGCCGTCCCCCATGACCATGACGACGGCCGGCCGACTCTGGATGAATTGCATCCATTGCGTGTTGTTGTAGGCGCCGACGGGGGAAACCACCAGGGCGTCGCCGACATTGAGCGGCGGCAGCATGACGGACGCGCGCACCGTGTCGATGTTCATGCACAGCGGGCCGAACAGCACGGTTTCCTCGGCCAGCCCCTCGAGGGGCTGCAGGGGCCGCACGTCGTGGTTGTACCAGTAGGCGGTGAACAGGAGGTTGACGCCGGCATCGAGGATGGCGGCGCGCCGTCCGTCCGGCAGGCGCTTGCCGCCGACGACGCGAGTGACCAGCACTTCGGCGTCGTCGACGACTGCCCGCCCGGTTTCCAGGACCAGGACCGGCAGCGGCTTGCCGAGCGCAGCGCGTCCGCGAGTGGCCTCGCTTAACGCATCGACGATGGCCTCGGCGTATTGTTCGAAGCCCGGCACCACCTGGTCGGGCGGGAGGTAGAGGCCCTGCAAGGCATTGCGTGAGGCGAAACCGCCGCCGATATCGAGGTACTCGATCCGGCAACCTGTTTCGCACTCGGCGGCCTCCATGAACTCGGCCATGATGCGGGCCTGCTGGGCGTAGGCGCGCACGTCCAGCACGAACGTGCCGATGTGGCTGTGAAGTCCGGTCAGTTGCAGCCACTGGCTGGTGCCGATGCGACGGGCGGCATCCATCGCCGCGCCGGCCTCGATGTTGAAGCCGAAGCGGCTCCACGGCTCGGTGTAGCCGGTATCGAAGTTCAGCCGCAGCCCGACCGGCACCTGCCTGCCGAGGCGTTGCGCAATCTGCTCCACGGCGAACAGCTCATCGAGGTGGTCGAGATGGATCGCAGCACCCTCGAGCACCGCCTGCTCGAGGGCGGCGGCCGGTTTCCAGGGCCCGTTGAAGATGATGCGGGAGCCCGGCACGCCGAGCGTACGCGCCTTGCGGTATTCGAGCTCGGAGACCACCTCGGCCCAGGCTCCTTCCTGGTGCAATACGCTGCAGACCGCGCCGAGGTAATTGGTCTTGTACGACCAGCCGTGGCGCACCTTCGGCCAGCGCGTGGAGAAGGCGCGCCGCAGGTGGCGGGCATTGTCGCGCAGCCGCCCTTCGGAAACGATGAAAAGCGGGGAGCCGTATTGCTCGAGAAGCGGGGCGATGGCAACGCCGTCCAGTTCGGACTGATGCAGTTGCGGGCGCAGCGCGCCGAACTTGTTCATCCCGCCGGGGCGATGGGGGGTGAGCACGGGCTTGACCCAGGGGCTGCGTTGGCTCATGTCGTTTCGTCTTCCATTGGCGAGCGTCCTGCCATCATGAGGGACTCGAAGGATGACAGCGGCACGATGGTTTCCTGCGCATAGCGTATGAACAGAATGCCGGGCTGCGGCGGCGCCAGCGGCGGCGGCTTCTCGCCGGACGCCAGGGACAGCAACAGGGCGGGCAGATTGCGCCCGACCCCCTGAGAGAGGTAGATCCAGGCGGGGAAACGCGGATTGATCTCAATCAGCTGGTAGACGCCCTGGCTGTCGCGCATGACCTCGATCTCGACAGGGCCCTTCCACTTCAAAGCAGCGATCAGGCGGCGCGCGGCGTCGGCAAGGCCTTCGTCCTGGATGGAGATGCCCGCCCAGGCTTTGCCCCGAATGGTGGTGGCGCGTTTTTTCATCATTACCTCGCCGAGCAGCGCGCCGGTGCCGTCGCCGATGCCGGTGAGATTGCATTCCTCGCCTGTGATGCGCCGCTGCACCAGCACCGGCATCCCCCATTCGGCGGCAATGGCGCGGAATGCGCTCTCCGCGTCGGCCGGGCATGTTGCGATCCGCGCATCGTAAAACCCGCCTTTGACCACCAGAGGGAATGGCCAGCCTTTCCTGTCGCAATCGCGAAAGAAGTCGATGTTCGAGATGGAAAGGGTTTCCGGGGTCGCGACCCCGGCCTCGTCGGCCAATTCGGGCAGGCGGTCCTTGGCACGCCTGGCCAATTGCTCGGCGCTGGGAAGATAGCTGCGGATGCCGAGTGCGGCGAGCTGGGGGGCCAAGGCGATCACCAGCGGCAGTTCGGCATCCAGGCAGGGCAGCAACACGTCGATGCGCTCGGTTTCGTGGACTTCGGCGAGCCTCGCCAGCAGGGTGTCCGCGCCGCTGCCGGGATAGGAAATCAGGTGGGCGCTGTCGCAGTATTCCCGGCGATGCAATCCCGGATCGAGGGCGTCGTAGCCGAGGCCGACGATCCGGATGCGTTCTCCGTAAGCTTCGCGCAGGCAGCGCGCGACCGCCAGGCCCGCGCCCGGATTGTCCGGGACGGCGTTCATGCCGGTGACGGCGACGGTGAGGACTGATTCCCGCTTCACTTGAAGGCGTTGCGAAGAAGATTGGCGAACTCGATCACGTCGCGTTCGGCGGCCAGGGGGACGACATCGAATTCGGTGCACAACGACGCAACGATGCGGGCGAGATCGGTTTCATGCTGCAACCGTCTCAAGATAGCCAGCCCTGTGCCGTTTACAGTAAAGCTGTTGCCCGTAACCGGATCGAAAACAAAACCGTTGTCACTCAAAGCCAGCCGCATCAGCACTTCCGGCTTCGCCAAGGCAGACGGCTGATCCGATGCTGCCTGATTCTTGTCCATGAGCCCTCCCAACGAGGTTATTATGCTTGTAGACGGAAGAAACAGGCGCGGGATTGAGGCACGCCGACGAGATGCTTCCTCATAACCATGTTGCATGGGTGAATAAAACTACACTATGCCACCCCGGGCTTAGGGCGGAATGATGACATCGGTACAGGCCTACATACCCGGCCGCCCGATCAGGACGCAGCTGAACTTCCTGGCGCTGGCTGCCGTCCTGCCCCTGCTTCTGGTGTTTGCCTACGACATCTACATTGAGACCCGCAACGGCTTTGGGCGCGCGCACGGTGAAGTGCTACGTCTGGCCAAAGTGGCGTCGGCCGATGCGCACGGATATTTTTCCAGGACGGAACAGAGGCTCGGCGACGTTTCGCGACGCGTCGAGGTCGGCAGCCTCGACCCGGCGCGATGCCATTCCCTGTTCGCGGACATCGATGCCATCCGGCGCGAATATGCCGGACTGGCCGTGGTGGATCGGGACGGCAGGCTGGTATGCCTGGCCGGCGACGAACGGGATCAGGCAATCGAAGGCCTGACTGCGGCCCGCCCCTTGCTGTCGCTGCTGGAAGGGCAGCCCCGGCTGCTTGTCGGTGCGCCGGTGAAGGGCTCCTCTTCCGGCAGATGGATGCTCCCCCTGGCTTATCCCGTTCGCGGCGGCGACGGACGCGCCGCCGGCATGGTGATTGCGGCTGCGCAACTGGACCGTTTCCAATCCCTGGTGACGGGGCTTGAGCTTCCGGAGAAGCCGATCTCGCTGATCGTCAAGGGCGAGGGCGTGATTCTCGCCAGCTCCCATGAACCCGACCGGCATGTCGGACAGAGCCGGCGTGACGATGCCCTGACGCAGGCAATCCTCAGGCAGCGCAGCGGAGTCCTGCGCGGGATTTCCGTCGATAGGGTGGAGCGCATTTACGGTTTCGAACCTATCGCCGGCACGGACTGGCTGGCAGTCGTCGGAATGGATGTTGGGCCGATCCAGGAAAAGACCGTGGAAAGCGCGCTCAGACACGGCGCTTACGGCCTGGCAGTGCTGGCGTTTGCCCTTGCCTTGGCGTTCGCCATGGGGCGCCGGATATCGCAGCCGATCGCCGCAGTTGCCCGGGCTGCCCACGCTTTCGGCGAAGGCCGGCGGGATGTGCGTGCGCCCGTGGCGGGTGCGCGGGAAGTGGCCGAAGTGGCGACCCAGCTGAATCGCACGTTCGGCAACCTGGCCGAACGAGAGCGCACGCTGGTCGAGACCCAGGAGATGCTCGACAGCCTTCTGGAGTCGATGGACCGGGCGCTGTGGTCATTTGCGCCCGACATGAGCGCCATGCTCTTTGCCAGTGAATCGACGAAGAAGCTGTTTGGCCATGATGCGGCCAAGTTTCGGGCTAATCCCCATCTGTGGCTGGAAGTGATGCATCCCGATGATCGCCAGCAAGCCGAAGCCGCCATGGAGCGGATCGTGCTGTCAGGTGCCGGCCTCATGGAATTCCGCATCATTCGACCGGACAACGAAATGCACTGGATCCAGTTGCGCTGGCGCCATGCCGCCGAAAGCATGGGGAAGCCCGCGCGACTGGACGGCATTGCCACCGACATCACCGACCGCAAGCTGGCGGAGGAGGAAAACCGCCAGTTGCTGGCCATCGTCGAAAAGAGCCTTAACGAAATCTACGTCTTCGATGCCGCCACGCTGTGCTACGAGTACGCCAACGGCGGCGCATTGCAAAACATCGGCTACTCCTTCCGCCATCTGCGCCTGCTGACGCCGCTCGACCTGCTGCCGCAATACACCGAGAGCGCCCTGCTCAGGCTGATAGGACAGCTGCTCCATCGGGAAAAGCCGCAGCAGGTATTCGAAACGACGCACCGGCGCGCGGACGGCAGCGAGTATCCCGTCGAGGTGCACCTGCAGGTGGTGGAGCGGGAGGGGCGCTGGAAATGTCTTGCCGTGGTGATCGACATATCGGAGCGCCAGCGCGCCCAGGCCGAAATCATGAAGCTGGCCAGTTCGCTCGAGCGCCGCGTCACCGAGCGGACTGCCGAGCTGGCGCAGGCCAATGCGGAACTGGAGTCCTTTGTTTACTCGATCTCCCATGACTTGCGCACGCCTTTGCGGGCCATCAACGGCTACGCCAGCATCCTGGCCGACGAACTGAAGGATCGCCTGGAACCGGAATCTGCGGCCATGCTCCAGCGCATCGCGCGGGGTGCGGTGCGCATGGGCGAGCTGATCGATGATCTTTTGACGTTCTCGCGCGTCGGGCGTGCATCCTTGAATCGAATGCAAGTGGACATGAAGGCGATGGCGCGAACCGTCGCCGAGGAGCTGCATGACGTGAACCCGTCGGCTCGGGTCGAGATACGGCCCATGCCGCCGCTGACGGCAGATCCGGCCCTGTTGCGCCAGGTCATGCTCAACCTGGTGGGCAATGCCCTCAAGTTCACTTCCAGGCGGACCGATGCGCAGGTGGAAATCGGCGTGCGCATGGAGGACGATCATCCTGCCTATTTCGTCAGAGACAATGGTGCCGGTTTCGATCTGGCGCATGCCGGCAAGCTGTTCGGCGTCTTTCAGCGGCTGCATCAGGAATCCGAGTATCCCGGTACCGGCGTGGGGTTGGCTATCGTCAAGCGCATCATCGAGCGGCACAATGGCCGGGTGTGGGCGGAGGCGGAGCCCGGGCGCGGGGCGACCTTTTACTTCTCCCTGCCTTGAAACGGAGCGCCATGGCCTATAATTGGCGAATATGAACCCGATCGTATCGGCGATTATCAGCAGCATCATCGACAGCATTCTCGAGTCGGCGATGACGCCGGCGCCCATGGCGCCTCCCAGCGCGCCGCCCGGCGTCGTGCGGCCGGCTCTGCAGAATGGCCCGCTGGCGGTGATGAGCCCCCCCAGTAACGGCTATGCCCAGTTCGGCAGCGAGACATTGCGCCTGTCCGCCAGCCTGCAGATCCGCGATACGCAGAACCGCATCGTCATGCCCATGGCGATGCAGGGCTCGGTGCCCGTCCTCTACAAGCTCGATGAATATGGCACGGTCCAGCGCGTCTGGGTCCTGACCCAGGAGGAGGCGGAAGTCGCCGATCAGCTCATCAAGCAGAAGAAGTCCGCCCCGCAGAAGTAGTAGTGGCCAAAAAGCTTTACATCAAGACCTTCGGTTGCCAGATGAACGAGTACGACTCGGACCGCATGGCCGACGTGCTCGCCGCCGAGGGGATCGAGAAAACCGATTCCCCCGAGGACGCCGACGTCATCCTCTTCAACACCTGCTCGGTGCGCGAGAAGGCGCAGGAGAAGGTGTTCCACGATCTCGGCCGCGTGCGGCTGCTGAAACAGGTCAAGCCGGACCTCGTTATCGGCGTCGGCGGTTGCGTGGCGAGCCAGGAGGGCGAATCCATCGTCCGCCGCGCGCCCTATGTGGACGTCGTCTTCGGCCCGCAGACGCTGCATCGCCTGCCGCAGCTGATCCGCGCGCGGCGTGCCTCCGGCCGGCCGCAGGTGGATGTCTCCTTTCCCGAGATCGAGAAGTTCGATGCGCTGCCGCCGGCGCGGGTCGAGGGCGGTTCCGCCTTCGTCTCCGTCATGGAAGGCTGCAGCAAGTTCTGCACCTATTGCATCGTGCCCTACACCCGCGGCGAGGAAATCTCGCGTCCGCTCGACGACGTGCTGGCCGAGATCGCCGGGCTGGCGGCGCAGGGCGTGCAGGAAGTGACCCTGCTCGGCCAGAACGTGAACGCCTATCGCGGCCTGATGAGCGATGGCGACGCGGCGGATTTCGCCTTTTTGCTCGAATGCGTGCACGACATTCCCGGCATCGGGCGCATCCGCTACACCACGTCGCATCCGCGCGAGATGACGCCGCGACTGTTCGAGGCCTATGCCCGGCTGCCCAAGCTGGTCTCGCACCTGCACCTGCCCGTGCAGTCCGGCTCCGACCGCGTGCTGGCGGCGATGAAGCGCGGCTATACCGTGCTGGAGTACAAGTCCGCCGTGCGCAAGCTGCGCGCGGCACGCCCCGGCCTTTCGTTGTCGACCGATTTCATCGTCGGCTTTCCCGGCGAGACGGAGGCCGATTTCGAGGCCACCATGAAACTGATCGACGAGGTCGGCTTCGACGCCTCCTTCAGCTTCATCTACAGCCCGCGCCCCGGCACGCCGGCGGCGGACCTCGCCGACGACACGCCGCAGGAACTGAAGACGCGGCGGCTGATGCGCCTGCAGAAGCGCATCGAGGAACAGGCCCGGGCCATCAGCGCGGCGATGGTCGGCACCGTCCAGCGCATCCTCGTCGAGGGCACCTCGAAGAAGGACGCGGGCGAACTGGCCGGCCGCACCGACAACAACCGCATCGTCAATTTCGCCGGCCATCCGCGCCTGATCGGCCGCTTCGTCGACGTCGCCATCACCGCCGCCTTCCCGCATTCGCTGCGCGGCACCATCGCCATCCGCGAATCGTGAGAGCCAAGCCTGTTGAATTGGTGTTGTCCCCCGTGGACAACCAGCGCCTCGCCAACCTGTGCGGCGCGCTGGACGAGAACCTGCGCCAGATCGAAACCGCCTACGATGTCGCCATCGCCCGCCGCGGCGAGCGCTTCACCGTGCGCGGCCATCCCACGCAGTCGGCGCAGGCGGCGAATGCCCTGCAGCATTTCTACGCCGAGGCGGCCGAGCACCTTTCGATCGACGCCATCCAGCTTGGCCTGGTGGAGCTGGCCAATCGCGGCCAGGCCGGCCGACCGGCGCCGGGCCTGCTCACGCGCAAGCCCGAGCTGCACGGCCGCACGCCGCGCCAGGTGCAGTACCTGCGCCAGATCCAGGAGCACGACATCACCTTCGGCATCGGCCCGGCCGGCACCGGCAAGACCTATCTCGCCGTGGCCTCTGCCGTCGACGCCTTCGAGCGCGACCAGGTCAGCCGCATCGTGCTGACGCGCCCGGCCGTCGAGGCCGGCGAGCGCCTGGGCTTCCTGCCCGGCGACCTGGCGCAGAAGGTCGATCCGTATCTCAGGCCGCTCTACGACGCACTCTACGACCTGATGGGCTTCGACAAGGTGGCGAAGCTCTTCGAGCGCCAGGCCATCGAGATCGCGCCGCTCGCCTACATGCGCGGGCGCACGCTCAACCACGCCTTCATCATCCTCGACGAGGCACAGAACACCACGCCGGAGCAGATGAAGATGTTCCTCACCCGCATCGGCATCGGCGCGCGCGCCGTGGTCACCGGCGACGTCACCCAGATCGACCTCGCGCGCGGCATGAAGAGCGGGCTGGTCGAGGCTTCGCGCATCCTGCGCGAGGTGCGCGGCATCGCCTTCACCGAATTCCTCGCCGAGGACGTGGTGCGCCACCCGCTGGTGGCGCGCATCGTCTCCGCCTATGAACAGCACGAAAAAGCCCGCGACGCCGGCGCGCCTTAGCCTTAGCGTGCAGTATGCCGTCCGGGAGGCCTCGTTGCCGACGCGCGCGGAGGTGCGCAAGTGGGTGCGTGCGACCCGCCCGGGCGCGGCGGAGGTGACGGTGCGCTTCGTCGATGCCGAGGAGGGCCGCGCGCTCAACGCGCAATATCGCGGCAAGGATCATGCGACCAACGTGCTGACGTTCCCCTATGCGCGCGAGCCCGCGCTGAGCGGCGACCTGGTGCTGTGCCTGCCGGTGGTATTGCGCGAGGCGGCGGAGCAGGGCAAGACGGCCGCCGCCCATTTCGCCCACCTCGTCGTGCATGGTATGCTGCATTTGCAGGGATACGATCACGAGACGGGCGCCGAAGCCCGCATCATGGAGCAAATGGAACGCGATATCCTGGATCGGCTCGGCTATCCCGATCCCTACTGATTCGAACCTATCTCAACATCCCCCATGGACCGCGTTTTCACGAAAAGTGCTCAGCTGCTAGGCGCACGACGCCGCCAATGGTTACTCCATTGGCAAGGAGCGCAACGCCGCAGATGGGCACTTTTCGTGAAAACCCTCCGGGGCGTGGCTTTCCGGGCGGTCTGCAGCGTTGCTGCGGCTCGCCGTGGAATGACCACTGTCTTCGCCGCAGCGCCTTGCAGCCCATCCCGGAAAGCCGCGCCGCGGCCATGCGGGATGTTGAGATAGGTTCTATGGAACCTTCCCCCAGTCGACCGTCGCTGCTTGAACGCCTCTCCGCGCTGCTGATGCGCGAACCCGAGGACCGGGAACAGCTCATCGTGCTGCTGCATTCGGCCTTCGAGCGCAACCTGCTCGATGCCGACGCCCTGTCCATCATCGAGGGCGCGCTTTCCGTCTCCGACATGCAGGTGCGCGACGTCATGATCCCGCGTGCGCAGATGGAAGTGATTTCCATCGCGGATTCCGCGGCGGCCATGACGGCCAAGGCGATCGAGACGGCGCATTCGCGTTTCCCCGTCACCGGCGAGAATCGCGACGACGTCATCGGCATCCTGCTTGCCAAGGATCTGCTGCGCCTGCATGCCGGCGAGGACATCGCCGTGCGCGACATGCTGCGGCCGGCGATCTTCATCCCCGACTCGAAGCGGCTCAACGTGCTGCTGCGCGAGTTCCGCGCCTCGCGCAACCACATGGCCATCGTGGTGGACGAGTACGGCGGCGTGGCCGGGCTGGTGACCATCGAGGACGTGCTCGAGCAGATCGTCGGCGATATCGAGGACGAATACGATTTCGACGAGGCCGCCGACAACATCCTGCTCGACCAGGCCGGCCATTACCGCGTCAAGGCCACCACCGAGGTCGCCGATTTCAACGCCGCCTTCGGCACGCAATTCAGCGACGAGGAATTCGATACCGTCGGCGGCATGGTGATCCACAACCTGGGCCGACTGCCCAAGCGCGGCGAGGTGGTGCAGGTCGACGGCCTGCGCATCCAGGTGCTGCGCGCCGACAGCCGGCGGGTGCACACGCTGCTGGTGGACCGGTCGCCGGCCGCTTCATGAGCCGCGCGGCGCTGCACTGCGGCGCGGCGTTCCTGCTCGGCGCGGCATCGGTGCTCGGCTTCGCGCCGTTCCTGCTGTTCCCGATCCCGATCATCGCCCTGGCATTGCTTGTCCGTCTCTGGCAGGGCGCGACGCCCCGCATGGCGGCCCTGCAGGGTTATGTCTTCGGTGCCGGCCTGTTTCTCGCCGGCGTCTCCTGGGTGTATGTCAGCATGCATGTGTTCGGCGGCATGCCGCTGCTGCTGGCGGGCCTGGCGGCGGTTCTGTTCTGCTGCGTGCTGGCGCTGTTCCCGGCGCTGGCGGGTTATGTCTTCGCCCGGCTGCGGCGCGACCGCATCCTGGCGGATGCGCTGCTCGCTGCCGCCGCCTGGACGCTGGCGGAATGGCTGCGAGGCTGGGTGCTGACGGGATTTCCCTGGCTGGCCTTCGGCTATGCCCAGACGCCGCCCAGCCCGCTCGCCGGCTATGCCCCGCTGCTCGGTACGTATGGCGTCGGCTTCATCGCCGCGCTGATCGCCGCCCTGGCGGGACTGACTTTCGGCCGGCGCGAGCGCTGGCTGCCGTCGGGCGCTGCCATCGCAACGCTGCTGGCGGCCGGTCTGGGGCTGACGTCGATCGAGTGGACGCAACCGTCCGGCAAGCCGGTCTCGGTGAGCCTGCTGCAGGGGAATATCGAGCAGAGCCTGAAATGGCGGCCGGAGCGCCTGCAGCAGTCTCTCGATACTTATCTGCGGCTCGCCCGCGCCCATCCGGCACAGCTGATCGTGCTGCCCGAGACGGCACTGCCGCTGATGCTCGACCAGTTGCCGCGGGATTACGTGGCCGAGCTGCGCCGTGCCGCGCCAGGCGGCAAGGGCGACGTGCTGCTCGGCATCGCCGCGCAGGATGCGCAGGGGCGTTACTACAACAGCGCCGTCGGTTTCACGACGGAAGGCATCCAGGCCTACCGAAAAAGCCATCTGGTGCCCTTTGGCGAGTTCACGCCGCCGGCCTTTGCCTGGACGCTGGCGCTGCTGCAGATTCCGATGTCGAATTTTTCGCCCGGCGCCGCCGTCCAGCCGCCGCTGGCGCTGGCCGGCGAGAAGGTGGCGGTCAATATCTGCTACGAGGACGTCTTCGGCGAGGAGATCATCCGCGCCCTGCCCGAGGCGACGCTTCTGGTGAATCTCTCCAACACGGCCTGGTTCGGCGATTCGCTGGCCCAGCCGCAGCACCTGCAGATCGCCCAGATGCGCGCTCTGGAGACCGGCCGCTTCATGCTGCGCGCCACCAACACCGGCATGACGGCCATCGTCAATCCGCGTGGCCGCGTCGAGCGCGTGCTGGCGCCCTTCGGCGAGGGTGCGCTGGTCGGCGAGGTGAGCGGTTACAACGGGGCGACGCCTTATGTGCGGTGGGGCAACGCCGCAGCATTGCTGCTCGTCGCCATCGGCCTGTTTGCGCCATTGGCCGGTTTACGCCGCAGTGCACATTGACCTGGCCGGCCGATAGATGGAGAATCCGCACCGTTCAAAGGCAAGGCAGGCGATCACAGCCTGCCGTGGGAGGAGGAGGGGAACGGGGGCTTCGGCCCCCGTTCTTTTTTCGAGCTAGTAGCCGAGGGAGTGGTTGCCGAGATCGATGGTGAGCACGCTGCGGCCGATGGCGGCGGCGGCGGCACGCACGAAGCTGTTCACCCAGAGCGTCGGCTCGGCATAGGCCGAATCCTGTTGTGTCTTGGCCAGGCAGAGGATCTTGTCCGCCAGCAGCAGCTTGCCGACGGGGTTGGTCGGCACGCAGCCGGCCGCCTCGAATTCCTGTCCCAGCCATTCCTGCGCCTTGCGCGCATCCAGCCCGGCGAGGTCGGCGTCGTGCAACTCGAACTCATGCCGCTCGCCCTTGCCGGTGACGATCGTGACGTGACAGCCCATCGCTAGCTCCGCTTGAGTTGGAACGGGCGAATGTTACCCCATCCATTCCGCTTGCACAGTCGCAGGACCGACAATTGTTCATCGTTGCCGGGCTTGTGACGGCGTCCCGCCACGATTAGGATGCGGCCATGACCGAAGGAAATCCCCGCGGGATGACAACCGCCCCCGAGCCGTTCGCGGCCGGGGGGGCGGGGCAGAAGCTCGAAATTCACCGGGTTGAGGAAGGTTGCCTGAGGATCGTCCTGGCCGGACGCTGGTGCCTCGACCAGGCGCTGCCTTCGCACGAGGTCGTCGAGCGCGCGCTGGAGGGGGGCGTGCGCCGCCTGGCGTTCGACGCGACCGGGCTGGGGGCCTGGGATTCCGGCCTGCTCACTTTCCTGGCTGGCGTGATCAAGGCCTGCAATCGTTGCAGCGTCGACGCCGACCAGGACGGCTTGCCCGAGGGCATCCGGCACCTGCTCGCCATGGCCTTTGCGGTGCCCGAGCAGAAGGTGGCCGGCCGCGGCGGAGAGAACGGGAATCTGTTCGTGCGCGTGGGGAAGGCTGCCCAGGATTTTGTCCGCGGCGCGCCGGCGATGCTGCGCTTCCTTGGCGAGATCACCCTGTCCTTCCTGCGCCTCGCCACCGGCCGTGCCCGTTTCCGCATGAGCGACATGTGGCTGGAGATCGAACAGGTCGGACCGCGCGCCCTGCCCATCGTTTCGGTGATCAGCTTCCTCGTCGGACTGATCCTGGCCTACCTCGGCGCCGACCAGCTTAAGCTGGTCGGCGCACAGATATTCATCGCCGACCTGGTGGCGATCGGCATGGTGCGCGAGGTGGGCGCGCTGATGACCGGCATCATCATCGCCGGTCGCACCGGCGCCGCCTTCGCCGCCCAGCTCGGCACCATGCAGGTCAACGAGGAGATCGACGCCTTCAAGACGCTGGGCATCTCGCCGGTGGACTTCCTCGTTTTGCCGCGCATCCTGGCGCTGATGCTGATGGTGCCGCTGCTCACGCTGTATTCCGGCTTCGTCGGCATGTTCGCCGGACTGGTCGTGTCGGTCACCATCTTCGACATCAGCCTGTTCGAGTACTACAACGAAACCCTGCGTGCGCTCGAGCTGAAGCATTTCTGGGTCGGCCTGTCGAAGGGCTCGGTGTACGGCGCCATGGTCGCCTTCGCCGGCTGCCTGCGCGGCATGCAGTGCGGCCGCAGTGCCGAGGCGGTGGGCGAGGCGGCGACCTCGGCGGTGGTGACCGGCATCCTGCTCATCACCATCGCCGCCTCGGTGATGACCATCGTTTACTACCAATTGGACATCTGATGAGCGCGCCGGCCCATATCGAAGTCCGCGATCTCTCCATGGCCTATGGTGAGTTCGTCGTGCAGCGCGACCTCAGCTTTACCGTGCGCAAGGGCGATGTCTTCGTCATCATGGGCGGCAACGGCTGCGGCAAGACGACACTGATGCGCGCCCTGGTCGGCCTGCAGCGCCCGGCTGCCGGCACGGTGCGCTACGACGGGGAGGATTTCTGGGGCGTCGCACAAGGGGACCAGGAGCGGATGAAGCGCCGCCTCGGCATCATGTTCCAGGGCGGCGCGCTGTGGAGCTCGCTTACCCTGGCGGAAAACGTCGCCCTCCCGCTGGCCGAATATACGAACCTGCCGCCCAAGCGCATCGCCGAGATCGTCTCCTTCAAGCTGGCGCTGGTGGGGCTGGCCGGCTTCGAGGACTTCTATCCGTCCGAACTGTCCGGCGGCATGAAGAAGCGGGCCGGCCTGGCGCGGGCGATGGCGCTCGATCCGGACATTCTGATCATCGACGAACCGTCCTCCGGCCTCGACCCGCTGACGGCAAGGCGGCTGGATGACCTGATCCTCGAATTGCGCGACAGCCTCGGCGCGACAGTCGTCGTCATCAGCCACGACCTGGCCAGCATCCTCACCATTGGCAGCGACTCCATCTACCTTGACGCGGACACGCATACCATGATCCAGACAGGCAATCCACGCGAGGCGCTGGCCTCGGGCGATCCCAAAGTGCGTCATTTCTTGACCAGAGGAACAGCATGAGCAGAAAAGCCGACCCCGCCCTGATCGGCGTCTTCGTCCTTGGCGCGATCGCGCTGGCCGTCGCCACCATCCTGCTGGTCGCCGGCGACGACTGGTTCAGCAAGCGCAGCCAGCACATGCTCTATTTCGAAGGGGCGGCGCAGGGGCTGCAGGTGGGGGCGCCGGTGGTCTTCCTCGGCGTCAAGGTCGGCACCGTCAAGGACATCCGGCTCGGCCTCGACGAATCCAGCGACAAGTTCGTCGTGCCGGTCACCGTCGAGATCGAGCCGCACATCGTCCGCACGAAGGGCGGCGAGCAGATCGATTTGCGCGACCGGGATACGCTGCGCCGCCTGGTGGAGCGGGGCTTGCGCGGAAGGCTGCGCCTGCAGAGCATCCTCACCGGTCAGCTCTACGTCGACCTGGATTTCCATCCGGACAAGCCGGCCCGCTACGTCGGTGCCGATCGGGACGCCAGTGAAATCCCCACCATCCGCACGGCGGTGCAGGAGCTGACTACCAGGCTGGACAACTTTCCGATGGAGCGATTCCTGGCCGACGTGGCGGCCATCAGCGAGTCGCTGCGGGGGACGTTGACCTCGGAGGAGATGCGCAACCTGCCGCGCCGGATGGATGCCACGCTGAAGCATCTCGAGGCGCTGGCGGGCCGGCTGGATGCGAACAGCGGCCCGATCCTGAAGGAGGCACGCACCGACCTGGTCGAGATGCGCAAGGCGCTGGTGGCGGCCCAGGCGGCCATGGCGCGGCTGGAGACCGCTGCGGATCGCATCGGCACGCTGGCTGGTGCCGATTCGGAACTGGTCCGCAACATGACTCGGGCAAGCGGGGAACTGGCTCACGCGGCCCAGGCGGTGCGCGGCCTGGCCGAGGCGGAGTCGCCGACGCAGCAGAACGTCAATCTGGCGCTGAAGGAAATTGCCCGCGCCGCCGAAGCCTTGCGCAAATTGGCGGAATTGCTCGAGCAGCAGCCCGACGCCATCCTGCGCGGCAAGCGCAAGACCGAAAATCCCTGAGCCGGAGCGAGCCTCGGCCGGGTAAAAGCCTGTAAAATCGCGCTTTTGCGTTATGTCCGTCGGTTTCATGCCCACGTTCCAGGAAATCATCCTTCGTCTCCAGGCATTCTGGGACAAGCAGGGTTGCGCCCTGCTGCAACCCTACGACATGGAAGTCGGCGCCGGCACCAGCCACACCGCCACCTTCCTGCGTGCCCTCGGCCCCGAGCCCTGGAAGGCCGCCTACGTGCAACCCTCGCGCCGGCCGAAGGACGGCCGCTACGGCGAGAACCCCAACCGCATGCAGCACTACTACCAGTACCAGGTGGTGCTGAAGCCCGCGCCGAAGAACATCCTCGAACTGTATCTCGGCTCGCTCGAGGCGCTCGGCTTCGACCTGAAGCAGAACGACGTGCGCTTCGTCGAGGACGACTGGGAGAACCCGACGCTGGGCGCCTGGGGCCTCGGCTGGGAGGTGTGGCTGAACGGCATGGAGGTCACGCAATTCACCTATTTCCAGCAGGTCGGCGGCATCGACTGCAAGCCGATCACCGGCGAGATCACCTACGGCCTGGAGCGCCTGGCGATGTACCTGCAGGGCGCGGAGAATGTCTTCGACCTGACCTATGCGCCGGGCCTCAAGTACGGCGACGTCTTCCACCAGAACGAGGTGGAGCAGAGCGCCTACAACTTCGAGCACAGCAACGTCGACTTCCTGCTGCACGCCTTCGGCGCGCACGAGGGCAACGCGAAACACCTGATGGAGCAGCAACTCGCGCTGCCGGCCTACGAACAGGTGCTGAAGGCCGCGCACACCTTCAACCTGCTCGATGCGCGCGGCGCCATCTCGGTCACCGAGCGCGCCGCCTACATCGGCCGCATCCGCAATCTGGCGCGCAGCGTCGCCCAGAGCTACGTCGACAGCCGCGCCCGCCTCGGCTTCCCGATGGCGAAAAAGGAGCATGCCGACGAAGTGCTGGCGCAACTGGCGAAGAGGGTGGCGTGAGCATGGGCGCGAAGAATCTGCTGGTCGAACTGTTCGTCGAGGAATTGCCGCCGAAGGCGCTGAAGAAGCTCGGCGAATCCTTCGCCGCCACGCTGACGGCGAGCCTCGGGTCGCAGGGCCTGCTCGATGCGGGCTCGGTGGCGACGCCCTATGCCTCGCCTCGCCGCCTGGCTGTTCACGTCACGGCCGTCGCCGCCAGGGCGGCCGACAAGGCAGTGCAGCAAAAGCTGATGCCGGTGTCCGTGGCGCTCGACGCTTCAGGACAGCCGACGCCGGCACTGCTGAAGAAACTCGCCGCCCTGGGCGCGGACGCCGCTGTCGTGCCAAAGTTGAAGCGCCAGATGGACGGCAAGGCCGAGGTGCTGTTCCTCGACAGCGTCGTGCCTGGTGCCACGCTGGCCGAAGGGCTGCAGACCGCGCTGGAGGCGGCGCTCGCCGGCCTGCCCATCCCAAAGGTGATGAGCTACCAGCTTGCCGACGGCTGGAGCAGCGTGAACTTCGTGCGCCCGGCACACAGGCTTGTCGCGCTGTACGGCGCCGAGGTGGTGCCGATCTCCGTGCTCGGCCTGCAGGCCGGCCGCGAGACGGAGGCCCACCGCTTCGAGGCCGCGAACCCGATCGTGTCGATCCGCGACGCCGACAGCTACGCCGCGCAGATGGAGACGGAAGGCGCCGTGATTCCCGGCTTTGCCGCGCGCCGCGCCGAGATCGAGAAGCAGTTGAAAGCCGCCGCCGCCAAGGAAGGCTTGCAGCCCATCGAGGACGAAGCGCTGCTCGACGAGGTGACGGCGCTGGTCGAGCGGCCCAACGTGCTGACCTGCCGGTTCGAGCAGGAATTCCTGGATGTCCCGCAGGAATGCCTGATCCTCACCATGAAGGCCAACCAGAAGTACTTCCCGCTGCTCGACGCCGCCGGCAAGCTGACCAACAAGTTCCTCGTCGTCAGCAACATCCGCCCGGCCGATCCCTCCGCGGTGATCGGCGGCAACGAGCGCGTGGTGCGCCCGCGCCTGGCAGACGCCAAGTTCTTCTTCGACCAGGACCGCAAGAAGTCCCTGATGGACCGCATCCCCGGCCTGGCCAAGGTGGTCTACCACAACAAGCTCGGCACCCAAGGCGAGCGCGTCGAGCGCGTCGCCGCGCTGGCGCGTGCGATTGGCGACAAGCTGGGCGGCGAGGCCCTGGCGAACCAGGCCGACCGCGCCGCGGTGCTGTCGAAGGCCGACCTGCTGACCGACATGGTCGGCGAGTTTCCCGAGCTGCAGGGCATCATGGGCCGCTACTACGCCCTGCACGACGGCGAACCCGCGGAGATCGCCGACGCCATCGAGGACCACTACAAGCCGCGCTTCGCCGGCGATGCATTGCCGCGCAACCCGGCCGGCCTGTGCGTGGCGCTGGCCGACAAGCTGCAGACGCTGGCCGACATGTTCGGCATCGGCCAGTTGCCGACCGGCGACAAGGATCCTTTCGCCCTGCGTCGCCATGCGCTGGGTGTCATTCGCATGCTGATCGAGCGCGACCTGCCGCTCGACCTGATGTGGTTGTTCCAGGCGGCAAAGCTCGCCGACGCGAAGGTGACCGGGCAACTTATGGATTTCATCTACGAGCGCCTTGCCGGCAGTCTGCGCGAGCAGGGCTATTCGGCGCTGGAAGTCGACGCCGTAGTGAGCCAGCGGCCGCAGCGCCTTGGCGACATCCCGAAGCGGCTGGCAGCCGTGCGCGCCTTCGCCGCGTTGCCCGAGGCGGCTAGCCTCGCCGCCGCCAACAAGCGCGTCGGCAACATCCTGAAGAAAGTCAGTCCCGGCGAGGCGGCGCGGGTCGATGCAGCGCTGCTCAAGGAACCGGCCGAGATTGCGCTGAACGCGGCTTTGGCCAGCGCCAAGCCGAAGGCCGATGCCGCCTTCGAGCAGGGCGACTACGCCGCTTCGCTGCAATCGCTGGCGGCATTGAAAGGCCCGGTCGACGCCTTCTTCGATCATGTCATGGTGAACGTCGACGATGCCGCCTTGCGCGCCAACCGCCTTGGCCTGCTCGCCAATCTCCATGCCGCCATGAACCGCGTCGCCGACCTGTCCAGGCTTTCCGCATGAAGCTTGTCATCCTCGACCGCGACGGCGTCATCAACCACGACAGCGACCAGTTCATCAAGTCGCCGGAGGAGTGGCGGCCGCTGCCGGGCAGCCTGGAGGCGATTGCCCGCCTGACGCAGTGGGGCTATCGCGTGGTGGTGGCGACCAACCAGTCGGGCATCGGGAGAGGGCTGTTCGACATGGACGCCCTGAATGCCATCCACGACAAGATGATAAAGGCCGTGGCACTGGCCGGCGGCCGCATCGACGCGATCTTCTTCTGCCCGCATGGCGCGGACTCGACCTGCGAATGCCGCAAGCCGAAGCCCGGCATGCTGCGCGAGATCGCCCAGCGCTATACCACCGACCTCAAGGGTGTGCCTGCCATCGGCGACAGCTTGCGCGACTTGCAGGCGGCTGTTGCCATGGGCGCCCAGCCGATTCTCGTCCTGACCGGAAAAGGCACGAAAACGCACAGCCACCCCGACCTGCCGCGAGAGACGCTGGTGTTTCCCGACCTCGCCGCGGCGGCGGCGCACATCGCGGCATGACCCGCAAAGCGCCCAGGCCGACCCTGCCGATCATCCTGCGCTCGGCCCTCTTCATGGGGGTGCTGGTGGTATTCACGGTGCCCTACGCCCTCGGCGTCATGCTCTGCTTCCCGCTGCCGCACCGCTGGCGCCGGCAGTCGGTGGTGCCCTGGGTGCATGTCGCTTCCTGGCTGATCAAATACGTCCTGGGCATCGACTACCGTATCGTCGGCCGCGAGAACATCCCGGACCGTCCCTCGGTGATCCTCTCCAAGCACCAGTCGGCCTGGGAAACCATCGTCCTGCAGCTGATCTTCCCGTGGACGCTGTTCGTCTGGAAGAAGGAGCTGAAGATGCTGCCCTTCTTCGGCTGGGCGCTGGCCGCCACGCCGATGATCTCGGTGGACCGCGGTGCCGGCAAGGCGGCGCTGCAGCAACTGGTCGACCAGGGACGCATGCGCCTCGGCCAGGGCTACTGGGTGATCATTTTCCCCGAGGGCACGCGCACGCCGGTCGGCACCCATCGCCGCTACAAGGTCGGTGGCGCCCATCTGGCGGTGGAGACCGGCGCGCCGGTGGTGCCGGTGGCGCTCAACGCCGGGGAGTTCTGGAGCCGGCGTGCCTTCATCAAGTATCCCGGCACGGTGACGGTCAGCATCGGCCCGGCCATTGACCCGGCCGGCCTCTCGGCGGAAGATGTCAGCGCGCGCGCGGAAGCCTGGATGGAGGCCGAAATGCGCCGCATCAGCCCACATTGCTACGAGCACCATGAGCCAGGCGGAACTGCAGCTTGACCTGCCCCTAGGCGGCGCGACGCCGGATACGGCCGGCGGCCAGTTTTCCCTGCAGTTCGACGACCAGCCCCTGCCTTTCCGCTTGCGCCGCTCGCAGCGCGCCAACGTCAGCCTGCGCGTGGACGAGCAGGGCCTGCAGGTGAATGCCCCGCGCGGCATGACCCTGCCGCAGATCGAGCAGGCCATCCGCGAAGGCAGCCGCGCCATCGTCGGCAAGCTGGCCGGCAAGGCTGCCGGCGCGGGCAAGCTGCCGCTGCCGTCGCACTGGCAGGACGGCGTGCGCGTCCCCTTCCTCGGTCGCGAAATCACCCTGTGCCTGGATGGCATGCGCGACGGCATTGCGCTGTGCGGCGACGCGCTCCACCTGCCCCTGCCGCCGGAGGCCGGCGAAAAGCAGATCAAGGACAGCGTGCAGGGCTGGCTGCAGGCCCAGGCCCGGCTGGCCATCGAGGCGCAGCTGGTGGCCGGCTGCCGGCGCCTGGGCATGGCGCTGCCGCCGTGGCGCCTCTCCTTTGCCGCCGGCGCCTGGGGCGGCGTCGACCCCGACGGGCGTTTGCGCCTCTCCTGGCGTCTGGTGCACATCTCGCCGGAGGAAATCGGCAGCGTCGTGTGCCGGTTCCTGTCGCAACTCGGGGCGGCCCGGCCGGCGCCGGAGTTGTGGGAAGACGATGCTGCGACTCTTCCAGCTTGAGCTGCCGCTGTTCCGGCGCGCCGCGCCGCCGGCCGAACAGATCCGCCACATCCAGCTCGGCGCGCGCATCGTCGATTACCGCCTGATCCGCTCCAGCCGGCGCACGCTCGGCATGACCATCGACCAGCGCGGCCTGCGCGTCGGCGCCTCGCCGCGCACATCGCTCGCCGACATCGAGCGCTTCCTCCGCCACAACGCCGCCTGGGTGCTGAAGAAGCTCGACGAGTGGCACGGCCACGGCCAGGCGCGCCACCTGGCGATCTGCGATGGCGCATTGATTTCCGTGCTCGGCGAGGAATGCGTGGTGCGCATCGAGCCGGGTGCGAACCGCGTGCGCTGGGCCGGCCACACCCTGATCCTGCAGGCGCGCCCCGACGCCGACCTGCGGCAGCTGGCACGCCGCGCCTTGCGCGAGCGCGCGCTCGAGGTGTTCAGGGAGCGGGCGGCGCATTACGCCGCGCGACTGCAGCGGCCGCTACCGCGCCTGGCGCTGTCCAACGCGCAGACGCGCTGGGGCAGCTGCAGCGAGAAGACCGGCATCCGCCTGTCGTGGCGGCTGATCCACGCGCCGCCGCGGCTGCTCGACTACGTCGTCGCGCACGAGATGGCGCATCTCGTCGAGATGAACCATTCGCCGCGCTTCTGGAAGGTCGTCGAGCGGATTTGCCCGGACTACCGCGCCGCGCGCGATGAACTGCGGCGGCTGGCGGCGACCTGCCCGCAGATTTAGGAAAGGAAAAGACATGCGCATATTGCATACCATGCTGCGCGTCGGCGATCTCGACCGCTCGCTCGGGTTCTACACCGAGGTGCTGGGCATGAAGCTGCTGCGCCGCGCCGACTACCCGGACGGCAAGTTCACCCTGGCCTTCGTCGGCTACCAGAGCGAAACGGATGGCGCCGTGCTGGAGCTGACTTTCAACTGGGGCGTGGACAAGTACGACCTCGGCACCGGCTACGGCCATGTTGCGCTGGAAGTGGACGACGCCTATGCCGCCTGCGCGGAGATCAAGCGCCGCGGCGGCACGGTGACGCGCGAGGCGGGGCCGATGAAGCACGGCAGCACGGTGATCGCCTTCGTGCAGGATCCGGATGGCTACAAGATCGAGTTGATCCAGAAAAAGGCCCCCTAGAGGGCGTTTTTCACGATCAGCAGTCTGGCGGCCAGTGCATTGCTGGCCTGCTCCAGCTTGCCGCCCGGGGCGATCAAGGCGTGGGCTCCGGCATAATCGCGGGCCTTGAGCCTGGCGGCCACTTCCGCCGCGGTCCTGTGGAAGTCCGCATGCAAGGCATCGATTTCCTCGTATTGCTCCTTCTTCAGGTGTTTCGCCCCGTAGTTGTCGAGCCAGTTGCCGAAGGCGCAATGGTCCGTCGTCCCCAGCACGGTCACGTCGACGCCGGACCGGCCGACGAGGAAATCGTGAAAGCGCGCTTTCCAGGCGGCATGGGCTGCCAGAACGGCATCAATTTCCTCGCGCGAGATCATTTCGGTGAGCAGCCAAGTCGGTTCGGTTGCGCGGCAAGCCCCACCGGCGTGATTTGCGCCACCCAGAGGCCGGCGGGCTTTTCGACATAACGATGGAACAGCGCGCCGGACACGAGGCTCAGGCTCCAGGCGAGGAGCATGCCCAGCGCATTGGTGGCCGGATCTGTCGGGGCCAGTCGGCCAAAGAGGGCATTGACGACCAGGTGGACGGGGTAGTGCACCAGGAAGACCGAGTAGGAAATGTCGCCGAGGAATGCCATCGTCTTCGCGACTGCCTGATGCGCGCGTAATTTCGCCGGAATAGTCAGTCCCAGAAACACGGCGGCAAACAGCGCCACGGCGATGCGGCTGCGGAAATCGATCATGAGCGTGGCTGTCACAACCGCCGTCATGAAGCCAAGCCAACGCACGGGATGCCTGCTTTCGCTGGCCCAGAAGGCCAAGGCACCCATGGCGTAGGCGCCGAAGAAATACACGGCCCAATGGTCCCAGGATGGAATTCGATTGAAATAAAACAGCGAAGCCAGCGCCAACCCAGCCACCAGCGTGACGGCCAGGCGCCTGTGCCCAGCCGTTCCCCGTAGCCGCGAGAGCCAGATCAGGGCGACCATGAGGGCGTACAGTTGGAAATCGATGGCCACATACCAGACGCCGGCAGAGAGCGCCTCGTAGTCGAGCAGGTCCTGCAGCAGAAACAGGTGCGCGATCACTTGCAGCATTCCCGGTGCGGTCGGGACGGAGGCCTGGGGGTGCGCAGCGCGTGCGAAAGCGGCGCAGGCCATGGCGAGTGCGATGGCGGCTGCCAGCGGAGCGGCCAGACGGCAATAGCGCTTCCAGATCAGCAGGAGAGGTTGTCCGATGGCAAGGCTGGCGCGGGGGGCCAGGCTGCGCGCGGCCAGGAAACCGCCGGCGACCAGAAACAGCGGCACCGCCAGCCGCGCTTGCCCATACAGCCACTCGAATAAAGCCGGGGCGAATTCCCCGGCGACGTCCGACATCGGCCCATAAACAGTCAAATGGTGCAGCAAGATGAGTTGGGCGCCGGCCACCTTCAGGAAGTCGATCTGCGGCAGGTTTCTATTTTGAAATTTCATTAAATCAATGTGTTACACGAAGACGGGAAGATCCATAGGTAAAAGTGCCGCATGGAAAAAATGCATGTAATTAGGATTGGGAGCAGATATATTTTCCTGCGCGATTGTAGCTAACCCAATGATAGGAATAGACTTGTCCGGCAACCGCAGAATTTTGACGGGCGGTTTTTCTTGGTAAGAGGCCGCGGACGGCATGCGCGGGATCGGTCATGCACGAAGCGGATGGCGCGATATTAAATGGAAAGGATCGGCAAATGGAAACGCAAATCTATTCCCGTGCGACGGAAGTCGCGAAAACGGACACCGTGAAATATGTCACGGCGGGCTCCGAACCCAACACGCGTATTGAACGGCTGCCATTCACTGTCAGGATTGCCAAATGCGACGAGGATCTCGCGAAGGCAGTGTCCATACGCCACCAGGCTTATGCCAGGCATTTGCCGGCCGTAGCGGCGACGCTGGACCGGCCGGAGGAACTCGACCGCTGCGAGGATTCGGTCGTGGTCCTGGCGGAATCGAAACTCGACGGCACGCCGGTCGGCACGATGCGGATACAGAGGAACAGCAACAGGGCGCTCGTCCTCGAGGAGTCCATCGATCTGCCGGCCTGGCTGCAGGGCCGCAGCATGATCGAGATCACGCGCTTCGGCGTCGCGGAAGGGCGCATGGGCATGCTCGTGCGGACCGTTCTGGTCAAGGCCGGTTTCCAGTATTGCCTGCTGAGCGACATCGACTGGATCGTCATCGCCGCGCGCGCGCCGCTCGACACGCTGTGGGAGAAGCTCCTCTTCCAGGACGTGTTCCCGGGTTTCGGCCTGATTCCGATGCGCCATGCCGGGAACATTCCCCACCGTGTGCTGGCATTCGATGTTTCCAGCGCCTACGAGAGATGGACCGCGGCCCGGCATTCGCTGCTCGACTTCATGTGCAACACGCATCATCCCGATCTCAGACTGGCCGAACGCGACGAGGCCACCCGGTCGGCAGTTGCCAGATTGCCGGAGATTTATCGGTCGTCCGGCCTCAATCCACTGGCTTGCCTGCCGTAATAATAAGAGGTGAGCACATCTTCAAGCCGCCCCTCATGGCTCCGGGGCGGGCTAATGACGCGTAGCGTGCAGCGTAGGGACGGCAACAACAGTGCGGGGAGGGTGCCTGGCATTCCTTTCCGGGGGCGGTATTTGGCATGAGTCGAGCTTTCTTGCGGAACCGGGCTGCCGGCCTGACGATCGATTCCCTGTTATACGGGCTGTCCCTGTACGCCGTGCCGATCCTCATCGGCATCGCCTCGCTCTACGCCATCGTCGCCCTCGACAGCCAATATCCCTTCGATGGACAGAGGCCGATTCCCTTTCGCGTACTGGAGCAGGCGGCCGTACCGCTGACGCCGGCAGATGCGCTTGGGCTGCTCGAGCGTACCGCCCCGGTGCATCAGCACGACACGAAACTATCCGAATCGCCCTTCTGGCTGAGTTTTACGGCGAGCCCCGCCGGGGGAGGCGAAGCGACCATCGTCGAACTGCCGTCGCGGCACGGCACAGAGATCGAATGCTGGAACGCCGAACGATTCTCGACGATCGGCAGGGCGGACCGCGGCGCCGGGATGGGCGCGGTGAGTATGGAGAAAGCCGGCTTCGCCATCGAACTGGGCAGACTGACGGCCGAAACGACTCTATTGTGCCGGGCCGGTCATGCCGGGCCGGCGAGGATTACCGTACTGCAGTGGCCGGATTCGCAATTCGGCCTGTCCGTGCAGAAGTTTCACCGCAACGCCGGGCTGCTCGACGGCGGACTGATCGTACTGGCCCTGTTCGTGCTGGTGACGGCGATCATCAATCGAGAGTGGATGTACGTGCTGTTCGCGGCCTGGCTCGTCGCCAACCTGCGTCTGGGCGCCCTCTCGGCCGGCTGGGACCTGCAGTGGCTGGAGAAAAGCATCCCGCAGGAATGGATCCCCTCCATCCGGCAACTCACGATCGCCGCGTATTACACCCTGACCTACGCGTTGTTCCGCCGGCTTTTCAGCGAGGACTTGCGCACAGTGAGGCACACCCGCCTGCTCGGCGTGGCCCAGTGGACCTGCGTTCTGATCATCGGTTATGCCGTCGCCCTGCCATTCAGGCATTTCCTGCCCGCCATGTGGCTGACCGCCGCCGTCGGGGTGATGGTCATCCTGTACCTGCTGCTGCGCATCCTGCACGAGACGCGCTCGAAGGTGGCAATGTGGTACGGCGCTTCGCTCGGTGTCGCGGTCTTCGCCAACCTCTATGAAGTCATTTCCGCCGCGCTCGGCTTCAAGGGGCTGATCGGCACCGTCAACAGCGTCACCGCAGCGCTGGCCTCCAGCCTGCTGGCGGCCTTCGCCATCGCGGAGCAGATGAGGCAGGAGCGCGAGGGGCGGGTCAAGGCGCAGAACGAGCTGCACAGCACCTACGAGGCCATGCCGATAGGCCTGTTCACGCTGAGCGCGCAGGGGCAGTTCATCCAGGCCAACCCCGCACTTCGGAAGATGCTGGGAGTGCACCGAGTGCAGCGGGATCACTGGAGCGACCATTTCGAGCTGGGTGCCTGGGACAAGCTGCAGAAGCTGGTCCTGAGCGGCGACGGCCAGGAGATGGAAATCCGCAGCCTGGGGCGCCGGGGCCGGGAGATGAAATGGTTCATGGTGAAGGCCACCCTCGCACATGAGAAGATCGAAGGCTCCCTGCAGGACGTCACCGACAAGGTCATGGCGACCGACAGGCTGCGTTTCCTGGCCGAGCACGACCCGCTTACGGGCATCCTCAACCGGCGCGGCATCGAGCAGGAATTCGACAGTGCCATCGGCGTGCTGGCCGACGGGAACGCGCTGTGCCTCGCTTACCTGGATCTCGACCGCTTCAAGCTGATCAACGACCTCTTCGGTCACATGGCCGGTGACGAGGTGCTCAAGCAGGTATGCGAGCGGGTGCGCAATATGCTGACCGAAGGGCAGAGCATGGGGCGCGTCGGCGGCGACGAGTTCGTCATCGTCTTCAGGGGCACGCCCATCCAGTCAGCCGCCTGGATCTGCCGGGGCATTGTAGATCGCATCGGCACCCTGCCCTACCAGATCGGAGAACGCGCCTTTCAGGTGAGAGGTTCCATCGGCCTGATCGAAATCAGCCAGCACATGCGGGTGAAGGACGCCATCTCCGTTGCCGACCGCGCCTGCCGCGAAGCGAAGGGCGGCAGCCATGGCAATCCGGTGGTCTACGACCGGCAATCGCCGGTGTTCCGCGAGCGCGAGGACGAGCTAAGGCTGATCGAACGGTTTGGCACCAATGTCGCCCCGGAAGGGCTGTTCCAGGTGATGCAGCCGATCATGTCGCTCGCCGCGCCCTACGATTCGCTGAATTTCGAGGTGCTGCTGCGCATGCGGGAAGCGGACGGCTCGATCACCCCGGCCTGGAAAATCATCGCCGCAGCGGAAAGCAACGGCCGAATTGCCGTGATCGACCGCTGGGTGCTGACCAGGACGCTGGAGTGGCTGAGCCTGCACCAGGAACTTCTCAAGAACACGCGCTTCGTCTGTCTCAACCTGAGCGGCGGATCGCTCAACGACGAGAGATTCATTAAGGATGCGTTCGCCATCCTGTCCCAGTACGGACGCACCGTGGAACGCCTGTGCATCGAGATCACCGAGAGCGTGGCGCTGCACGACCTCGACAACACGCGGCGATTCATCGACGGTGTGCGCAGTTACGGCGCGAAGATCGCGCTCGACGACTTCGGTGCTGGCTACACTTCGTTTTCCTACCTGAAGGAACTCCCCGCCGACGCGCTGAAGATCGACGGTGCCTTCGTCAGGAGCTTGAACGCCCACCCGGCCAACCTGGCCATTGTCGAGGCCATCGTGGAACTGACGCGCAACCTCGGCATGAAGAGCGTTGCCGAGTGGGCCGAGGACCGCGCCACCATCGAATCGCTCGTGCGGATGGGCGTGGACTACGTGCAGGGCTTCGCCATCGCCACGCCTCAGGAGCCGAGCCGGCTCCTTCTGGCCGAGTCGTCGGCCAGCTTCATTGAGGACGAGAGCGTGGCGGCTTACGTCCGCACCACCCTGGCCAAGCCAGCGTCGAGGGACCTGCTTGATGCGGCAGCGGATGCGGCCCGGCTTAACCTGCACTAAACGTCGGCGGGACGGTCTTGCGGGGTGGGCCCTGTTGGATTCGAACCAACGACCAAGGGATTATGGGACTGCTTCCATAGCGAAGCCCTTGGCCCAGCGAGGTCGCGCAGCACCTCGCGGAAATGCATGGTGGGCCGTGTTGGACTCGAACCAACGACCAAGGGATTATGAGTCCCCTGCTCTAACCGACTGAGCTAAGGGCCCTGTTATAAATCAGCACGTTACGCGCCACCGCCCCGCGCTTGCGTGACAAATCGTGATTGGAAAGGCCCGAATTGTACCCTTCGTGACCTGAGTCGGTCACGATTTGGTCACGCTGTTTCATCCTCGATGGCTTCCACATCGGATTAAAGGTCCACTCCAGAACCCCCTCAAATCAGCAGGCTATGCTCGACTCCGTTCCGCAATAACGCCGTTTCCCCGTTCTCGGAAACCAAGCAACGGCGCGGCCCTTTGTGCTTTTGCGGAGCAGTTGGAGTTGAGAGTGCCCCAAACTCTTGTTGACATCCGACTGATCGAGTGCTTGAATAGGTATTAGGTTAGACCTATTAAGGTTAGACCTAATGGCTTTGGCTGGGCAGATTGAGCCCGGCAACAACACTGCAGACAGACCCTCTTCAGTACGCGTGGCTATGGATACATCGAGAAAACCGAAAGCAGCAAGTACGGAGGATAAGACCACTCCATTCAAGAGCCTCGGCCGCAGAAAGGCTTATGAGGAGGTCGCAGATCAGATCCGGGAGCGCATTTTCTCCCAGCACCTGAGTCTGGGGGACCGTCTTCCCGGCGAGCGAGAGCTGGCGGAGCAGTTTAGTGTCAGTCGTGTCGTGGTGCGTGAGGCTGTTCGCACCCTTGAACTCAATGGCTTGCTGTCAATAAGGAAGGGACCGAAGGGCGGCATCTTCGTAGCGCAGGATTACGATCGTCCGATCTCCGACACTATCCTGAACCTCTTAGCCGGTGGTGAGGCGAGCCTCGAAAACCTGTTCGAAATGCGCGAACTGATTGAACCGTTTGCGGCCGCGCGTGCGGCGATCTTAGCCAGCGACGAGGATATAGCGAATCTCGAAGCCTTATTCGAGGAAGCCGAGCAGGTTCATGCCAGGGAAGGCAACATCCGCCCGCACAACCTCGAGTTCCACCGACAAATCATGCGCATGTCACGCAATCCGATTCTCAGTGTGGTGGGTGAGACCGTGCTGACGCTGCTTTCCGAGCGTATCAAATATCTCCCCAGCCCTGAAACCTCGGAGGAAGTGCTGAGCATGCACAAGAAGATACTCGCCGCGCTGCGCCAGCGGCAGACTTCTAAGGCCAGCAACCTCATGAGCAGGGACATTCAGGCCGTGGCGGACCGCTTTGCCCGCATGAATGGTCGGTCGCTCCGGGCCAAAGCAGAAAAGGAATAGCGTTTTTAGCAGCACAAGTTGCTCAGTTATGCAGCACGTATTCGCTGCCATTTCTGGGGTTGATTGATAAATGTAGGGACCACAAAGGAGTGAGTAATGGATATTGGCAAGCAGGCAATTGAAGCGGGAACCGAGCGGAGCCTAAAGAGTCTCGGTGAGTGGCTGCAAAAGGTGGAAGCGATTGGCGAGCTCAAACGGATCACGGCACAAGTCGATCCGATACTCGAGGCGTCGACCATCACCTACATGCACGGAAAGACGATCGGCGGCCCGACGTTGCTGTTCGAGAACATCAAGGGACACCCTGGCCAGCGCCAGTTGTTTAATCCCTTCGGCAGCAGCCTCAACCGCGTGGCCATCTCCATCCGCGAGGAGCCGGGTAAAGACGCTATCGAGCTGACGCGCATCCTCAGTCACAAAATGAAGAACCGCATTCCACCCAAGAAGGTGGACGCGAAGTCAGCACCGGTCAATCAGAACATCGAAACCGGCGATCAGGTGGACGTCACCAAGTTCCCGGCACCGCAGATGTGGCCGCTCGACGGCGGCAAGTACATCGGCACTGCCGACGCGGTGATTACCAAGGACCCCACAAACGACCGTATCAATCTGGGGACCTTCCGGCAGATGATCCAGAGCCCGAACCAGGTTGGCTTCTATGCTTCGCCTGGCAAAGATGCTGTGCTTGACCGCGAACGCTGGTGGGCTTTGGGCAAGCCAGCGCCCGTTGCTGCAGTTTATGGTCTCGATCCGTTGTTGTTTCTGTGCGCCGCAACCTCGTTTCCCAAGGACGTGTCGGAATACGAGTTCGCGGGCGGCATCAACGGCGCGCCGATCGAAGTGTTCGAGAGCGAGGTCACCGGGCTGCTCCTGCCGGCCCACGCGGAAATCATCATTGAAGGCTTCTCCTATCCCGACAAGACCGCTGCAGAAGGCCCCTTCGGTGAATTTACCGGCTACTATGGCCGGCCCGGTGGCCCTACGCCCTACATCGAGATCAAGGCCATCCGCTATCGCAACAAGCCGATCCTTACCAGCGCACTGATGGCCGACGGCCCGTCGAACGAGTGCGGTCTGATGTGGGGCATGGCGAAGGCTGCCAAGGTCTGGACCGATCTCGACGCCTTAGGTGTGCCGGGAATCAAGGGCGTGTGGTCGCCGCCCGAAGGGGCGGGCTGGGGCATGACTGTTGTATCGATCGAACAGCGCTATGCCGGCCACGCTGCGCAGGTCGGCGCACTTGCGGCACAGTGCATGGGTGGAGCGTACTTCTCCAAGTACATTGTTGTGGTAGATGACGATGTGGATCCTTCCAACATGCAGGAAGTGATCTGGGCCATGGTCACCCGCTCGCGCCCCGCTCAGTCCATCGATATCCTGCGCGAGACCTGGAGCACATACCTTGATCCCAGCCAGAACCCCCCGGAGATCCGACCCTGGGGCTCCAAGTGCATCATCAACGCCTGCAAGGAGTTCAAGCACCTCAAGGTCTTTAGCCCGCGCAACCTGCTCAAGAAGGAAATGTACGAACAGGTTTGCGCACGCTGGAAGGAGCTGGGCTTCGAGGGAGCGCCTCCGAAGATCACCACCTTCGAGCCGTTCGCAGGCCAGCACATCGGCTAGTTGTGAATGCGGCGCCCCTGGCGGATGGGGCGCCGCAAGCTTGCCAAAATTTAAAAACAACGATGGCCACACACGAGGAGATACGAAATGGAGGAGATCAACCGTTGCACGCGCATTGGAGGACGGGCGCTGGTATGGATGCTGAATGCCGCGCTGGGGTTCTTCTGCTATACCGCGCAGGCCGAAACCGAGGTGCGCATAGGCACCTCAAACAGCAGTAGCGACGTCGGTTTTTTCATCGCCCATAAGAAGGGGTACTTCAAGCAGGAGGGGATTAACGCAAATTTCATCCCCTTCGATTCGGCCGGCAAGATGGTTGCGCCTCTCGGAACCGGGCAGCTAGAAGTGGGCAGCGGAGCGCCTTCGGCGGCGCTCTACAACGCAGTCGCTCGCGGGGTGAGCATCAAAATCGTCGCGGACAAGGGCTCTACTCCGCCCGGACACGGGTTTCAGCCGCTGCTCGTGCGTAAAGACTTGGTGGACGGTGGCAGGTTCAAGGGCTTTCAGGATCTCAAGGGGCTCAAGATTGCCAGCGGTGCGACTGGCATCAGTACCGCTTCGACGCTTAACGAAGCGCTGAAGAAGGGCGGGCTTGCCTTCAAGGATGTCCAGGTCGTGAATCTCGGTTATCCGCAGCACGTGGTCGCGTTGCAGAACGGCGCAGTCGATGCCAGCCTTACCACCGAGCCCTCCGCCACGGTCGCGGTTAAGAGCGGGGCGGCAGTACGCTTCGCGGGAGACGACACCATCTATCCCGACCACCAGCTTGCGGTTGTCATTTTCGGAGGATCGTTCATCAAAAGCAACGCGGAAACGGCGAAAAAGTTCATGCGCGCTTATATCCGAGCCGTGCGTGATTACAACGATGCCCTCCAGGATGGCAAGCTTGCCGGCCCAAGGGCGGATGAGGTTATCTCCATCCTTACCGAGTTCACCAAGATCAAGGACGCCAACGTTTATCGCAGCATCGTCGCCCATGGCACGAATCCGGACGGCCGACTGAACATGTCTAGCCTTGAGAAGGACTTCCAGTTCTTCAAAGAGCAGGGGTTACTGGAGGGCAGCGTGAGGGTCGAGCAAGCCGTTGACAATTCATTCGTGGAGGCTGCGCTCAAGGATCTCGGCCCTTACGTACGCGGAGGCAAGTGATGATCTCATCCATCCGGAACGGTACTCCGCGTGAGCAAGGTGCCCGGGTGAGCCACGTTCCTGTTTCCGTGCCGCAGGAAGAAGCGGCAAAAATCAGCATCCGAAACCTCACCAAGACCTTCCTGACGCGAGATCGGATCTTCACCGCGGTCGATGACATCAGTCTGGAAATTCAGGCCGGCACCTTCTTCATGATCGTCGGCCCCAGCGGCTGTGGCAAGACGACGCTGCTTCGCATCGTCGCCGGACTGGAAAAGCACACCTCAGGCTCCGTAGAGGTGGTGCATTCGCATCCAGGCTGCCCGGGAAACTCGATGGTGTTCCAGGGCGATTCTATCTTCCCGTGGATGACCGTGTGGGACAACGCCGCCTATGGCCTGAAGATGCGCAACGTGCCCAAGCGGCAGATCCGCGAGACCGTAGGGCACTATCTGGACCGGACGGGGCTCACCAAGTTCGCGAACGCTTATCCTCACCAGCTTTCCGGCGGCATGAAGCAGCGCGTGTCCATTGCGCGCGCCTTCGCCAACGACCCGGAAGTGCTCCTGATGGATGAGCCGTTCTCGGCGCTCGACGAGCAGAACAAGACGCTGCTGCAGGAAGAGCTGCTGCGCATCTGGGACGAGACAAAAAAGACCGTCCTGTTCATTACGCACAGTGTGGACGAGGCGGTGACACTGGGCGACAAAATCATGGTGATGACAGCCCACCCCGGACGCACCAAGGCCATCGTGGATGTGCCCTTCGCGCGCCCGCGCAGCGTCCTCGAATTGCGCGCCACGCCGCAGTACGGTGAGTTGGTGTACAAGATCTGGGGCTATTTGCGCGAAGAAGTGCAGCATGCTAAGGCCGACGCGGAGGGCAACGCATGACACGAATTTCTTGGCTGGAGCGGGCACGCGTAACCATGTCCTGGGGGTTGTCGCGCGAGCGACTGTGGAGCATGAGCGCAGCACGACGCGATCGGTTGATTGGTATCGTCTCGCCCGTTCTGCTGCTATTTCTGTGGGAAGGGGCCGCGCGCCAAGGCTTGATCGATACTCGTTTCTTTCCGGCGCCCTCTACCATTTTGCGCACCCTGGGCCGGCTGATGGAATCCGGCGAGTTGTGGGAGCACGGCTGGGCCAGCCTGCAGCGCCTGTTCTGGGGCTTCCTGGTGGGTGGCATCCCTGCCCTGGTACTGGGCATCGTCATGGGGCTGTACCGTCCCCTGCGCGCTGCGGTGGACCCCCTGATTGCCGCCACCTATCCCATCCCCAAGAGCGCCATCCTACCGCTCATGCTGCTCATCTTCGGGCTGGGCGAGGCATCCAAGATCGTCATGGTTGCGATCGGCGTGTTCTATCCGATTTGCATCAACGCGGTGGCCGGCGTGCTGGAGATCAACAAGATCTACCTCGACGTGGGCAAGAACTTCGGTGCTTCGCGCTGGCAGACCTTTCGCACCATCGCCCTGCCCGGTGCCCTGCCCTTCATCATGTCAGGCGTGAAGCTGGGGGTGGGCATGGGGCTCATCCTGATAGCCATCGCGGAGATGATTGGCGCCAAGAGCGGACTCGGTTACATGATCTGGAACGCCTGGGAGATATTGGCGGTTGAGACCATGTATGTAGGACTCATCATGATTGCGCTCATCGGCTACCTGTTCAGCCTGGCTCTTAACGAGATGGAGCGCTGGATCATTCCCTGGAAAGCGGAGCGATAGGAGGACGCCATGCGGCGCATCATCATTGGTATTTCCGGCGCCTCGGGCGTCATCTACGGCATCCGCGCTTTGGAGGCGCTGAAAGGGCTTCCCGACGTCGAGACCCACCTGGTGCTCTCGCCTTCGGCCAAACGCACCATCGTCGAGGAAACGGACCGGACGGTGGCCGATGTGCAGTCGCTCGCCGACGTGCTGCATACTCACGGCGACATCGGCGCCTCAATCGCCAGCGGGTCGTTCCGCACAGTCGGCATGCTGGTCGCGCCGTGCTCCATTAAGACGCTCTCGGGTATCGTGCATTCCTACAACGACAACCTGCTCACACGCGCTGCCGACGTTTGCCTCAAGGAGCACCGGCCCTTGGTACTTTTGCTGCGCGAAACGCCGCTGCACCTAGGTCACCTGGAGATGATGGCACAGGCCGCCCGTTACGGCGCTGTCGTCCTGCCGCCAGTGCCGGCGTTCTACAACCGCCCCCAGACACTGGACGACATCGTCAACCACTGCGTGGGCAAGGCGCTCGACCAGTTCGGCATTGACCATCGGCTCATGAAGCGCTGGAAGGAGCCCAACAGCGAGTCCGGGCTGTTGCAACCGGCCTCAGTCGCCTAAGGGCCAACCCATGAGTGAGCGCGTCATTCTTGTCGACGAAAACGATCACGCACTTGGGGAGGCCGGCAAGTTGGAAGCACATCGCCAGGGGGTGCTGCATCGGGCGTTCTCCACATTCGTCTTCGACGCGCGCGGCAGGCTGCTCCTCCAGCGACGCGCCATGACTAAGTACCACTCTGGCGGATTGTGGACCAATACCTGTTGTGGTCATCCGCGCCCGGGGGAGGGGCTGATGGAGGCGGCAAATCGGCGCCTGATGGAAGAGATGGGCATCGAGTGTTCGTTGAAGAAAGCATTCAGCTTCATCTATCGAGCCGAACTGGACAACGGCCTAGTTGAAAATGAGTTCGACCATGTCTTGATAGGGCAGTGCGATGACTATCCCAGGCTAAACCCCGATGAGGCGGATGCGTGGGCATCTGTCGAGCTTGACTGGCTAAGTCGGAACATCAGGATAAATCCCGATAGCTTCACGTACTGGCTAAGAGTCTGCGCTGACCAAGTGGTGAGACACCTGGCCGCGGGTAGCGGGAGTCGGCACGCGATTGGAGCATCTCAATACGCATAGCTCTTTGAATCACCGACAGAGTGTCATCGTTCATAACAAACTGACGTACCGTTGCACACGGAGGAGGAGATCGTGAAGCTGGACATTTTCAACCATATTTTCCCCAAGGCCTATTACGACAGGATGCTCAAGGTCGCGCCCAACGGCAAGGACATGCACAAGCGGGTGCGCGACATTCCCTGCATCGTCGACCTGGATGAACGTTTCCGCATCATGGACCGCTTCGACGATTATGCGCAGGTGATCTGCCTGGGCTCGCCGCCGATTGAAGTATTTGGCCCGCCACCGGTGTCGACCGACATGGCGAAGCTCGCCAACGATGGTTTGGCCGAGCTGGTGCGCAAGCACCCAGAACGCTTTCCCGCGTTCATCGCTTCGCTGCCGATGAACGACCCCGAGGGGCTGCTGCGCGAAGCGCGGCGCGCCATAATCGACTTGGGCGCAGTCGGCGTCCAGGTATTCACTAACGTTCTGGGACGTCCGCTGACAGCGCCCGAGACTCTGCCCTTGTTCGACTTGATGGCGGAACTCGATCGGCCGATCTGGCTACATCCGGCGCGCGGTGCTGATTTCGCGGACTACAAGGGGGAAAAGAAAAGCCATTACGAGATATGGTGGACCTTCGGCTGGCCCTATGAGACAAGCGCGGCGATGGCCCATATCGTGTTTGCCGGGCTTTTCGACCGGCATCCAAACCTCAAGGTCATCACCCATCACATGGGCGGAATGATCCCCTATTTCGAAGGACGTGTCGGACCAGGCTGGGATCAGCTTGGCACCCGCACTTCGGACGAAGACTACACATTGCTCCTGAAGCAACTCAAAAAGCGCCCACTCGATTACTTTCACAACTTCTACGCCGACACGGCGCTATTTGGCGCGCGGGAGGCCACTGTCTGCGGGCTGAAGTTCTTCGGTGCGGAGCATACGCTGTTTTCGTCAGATTCACCCTTCGATCCGGAGAAAGGTGCGGCTTTCATCCGCTTAACCATCGAAATCATCGATAGCCTCGACATCACGCCCACCGAACGGGCGGCGATCTATGAGGGCAACGCCCGCCAGCTGCTGAAACTGGGCGAAACCGCGGTAGCTTAGATCCCGGCTTCAGTAGTCATCATGTCCGGACAAAGTTAGGCTTACAGGAACAGAAGCGGCCGGACCTCAGGCCGTATAACAACATAGAACTCACTGCCCCAGCAGGAGACGATCGGCGCCCCGCCCGCAGAGGCGATGCGCCGGCGCGCACGATGCAGAGCTAATCGCCAGCATTGCTTGGAGGAGGGCATTCATGAAAGAAGTTGTTCCGACGATCAAAATCCGAAGCAGCAAGGACTTCTATGCCGCGCTGCTTTTCATCGCCTTAGGTGCGGCGGTGATTTGGCTTTCACAAAATTATCCAATAGGCACCGCCCAGCGCATGGGACCGGGATATTTCCCGACGATTCTCGGGGTGCTTCTGGCAGCAATCGGAATGGGGGTTCTGGGTCAGGCGTTCACAATAAGTCGCCCGCCTGTCGCCCGCTTCGCTCTCAAACCCCTATCCGTGCGCCCCTGGCGCGATTGCCGCTAACGCCAGGGGCTTCTGATACCGTAAGTGGCCGGGTTATCCGGGCGAAGGAAGCCTGTAAAGCACCGATTTGACGGAGGCTGCCTCATCTCTCGATGCGCGAGGCGGTCCGGTTCTGATTGCGCCTAATCTTGGAACAAATGCAGAGAGAATGATGGGCGAATTAGATCTGGAGACACTGGCGATTCGCGCCGGCATCGAGCGAAGCCAGCACGGCGAGAACTCCGAGGCATTGTTCCTCACGTCAAGCTTCGTTTTCAACGGCGCGACGCAAGCCGCTGCTCGTTTCGCCTCGCAAGAGCCGGGCAACATTTACGCGCGCTTCACCAACCCGACCGTGACCATGTTCCAGGAGCGGCTTGCTGCCATGGAAGGGGCCGAGCGATGCGTCGCAACCGCCTCCGGCATGGCCGCGATTCATTGCTGCATCATGGGGCTGCTTTCCGCCGGCGATCACCTGATCACCTCGCGCAGCCTGTTCGGTGTCACTGTGCAGCTTTGCTGCAATATTCTATCTCGCTTCGGCATCGAGACCTCGTTCGTGTCGGGCACGGATCCGGAGGAGTGGCGGGCTGCATTGCGCCCCAACACCAGACTTTTCTTCGTCGAGACGCCTTCCAACCCACTGATGGAAATCTGCGACATCGAAACGCTCGCCGGCATCGCCCACGAAGCTGGTGTATGGCTAGCCGTCGACAACTGCTTCTGCTCGCCGGCGCTGCAGCGACCTCTCGCCCTTGGTGCCGATATCGTCATCCATTCGGCGACCAAGTACTTGGACGGGCAGGGGAGGATGCTCGGTGGCGCCGTTCTTGGCAGCGACGAAATCATGGAAAAGGTATTTTTATTCGCGCGTACCACCGGACCGACCATGAGTGCATTCAACGCCTGGGTGTTTCTGAAGGGACTGGAGACCCTGAAGATTCGCATGGATGCCCACTCGGTGTCCGCGCTGTCTCTGGCGCACTGGCTTGAGGCGCAGCCGCAGGTGACGCGTGTTTATTACCCCGGCCTGCCATCGCATCCACAGCATCAACTCGCCATGCGCCAGCAGTCAACTGGCGGGGGGGTTGTTTCATTCGACGTAAAGGGCGGACGGAAGGTGGCCTGGCGGGTGATCGATGCCACTCGGATGATCTCCGTCACTGCGAATTTAGGGGATGTGAAGAGCACAATCACCCACCCCGCCAGCACCACCCATGGCCGGATCTCTCCTGAACAGCGCGCCGCCGCAGGAATAGGCGAAGGGCTGCTGCGGGTCGCAGTCGGGCTCGAGGCCATCGAAGACATCCAGGTCGACTTGGCACGGGGGCTGAAAGATAACTGAAATCGTGCCGCGGCAGTGAAGGGTGACGGTGATGCGTAGGTTTGACGTGATTGTGGTCGGTGGTGGCGGAGCGGGCGTAGCGGCAGCGGTTGCCGCGCGCCGCGCCGGCGCACGGGTGGCCCTGCTGTCGAAGGAACCGGCAGGCTATGGTGACACCCGCATCGCCGAGGGAGCGATCACGTATCCGGGCCGGTCGGCGGACGACTCGCCTGAAGTTTTTCTACGCGACGTGATGAGTGCCGGTGAGCAACTCTGCGACCTTGATCTGGTGACCACCCTCGCCCGGGATGCGGAACGCGGAGTTCATGACCTCGAGGATTTCGGCTTTCTGATTCGGCGGGACGCGGATGGGTTCATCAGCGACCAGGTTGCCAACCGGTCCGGCGGACACTCGATCGCACGGACGGTATCCGGTTCGGGCCGCGGCGTGCACATCGGCGTGTCGCTGCGTGCGGCCTGTGCGCGGGAGGGCGTGTCGGTCATCGAAGACTGCATGGCGGTGCGGCTTCTGACTGCGGACGAAAGGGTAGTCGGCGTTCAGACCTACGATCTGGTTATGGGTGAGTGGCAGGCGCTGCATGCCCGAACCGTCATTCTCGCGACGGGCGGCACGGGGTGGCTCTATTACCCCCATACCGATTGCGTGCGCTCGACCACGGGCGATGGCTTTGCCCTGGCACTCGAGGCTGGCGCAGAGCTGGTGGAAATGGAGCAGGTGCAGTTCTTGCCCTTCGGACTTACGCACCCCGACTCCATGATGGGCATTTTCTGCGCGGAACCCGGCCACGCCGGGCCTTATGGACGCCTGCTCGACGGCGAGGGCAGTGTCGTGCTCGAAGGCCTGCGGAACCTGAACCGGGCGCAGGTGACGCGGGTGATGGCTCAGGTAATGAAGGAGGGCCGGGTCGGCCCCCATGGAGGCCTGTTCCTGGACCTGCGTCCGAACCTGGAACATCCGGACGGGGTAGCAGCCCGGAAGACAATCGTCAAAGGCGGCGGCTTCAAGGGGGTGCGCGCGGCATACGGCCAGCAAGCCTACAGTTGGAAGGAGCCGCTGGAAGTGTTGCCTACCGCTCACTACCATATGGGCGGAGTGCGCGTCGACGTAGACGGCAGGACCAACACCCCTGGACTTTTCGCCGCAGGCGCCGTCCAGGGGGGTGTCCACGGCGGCAACCGGCTCGGATCGGTGGCCCTGACCGAAATATTCGTCTTCGGGCGCAGGGCAGGGGAGGCGGCGGCGCGTGAGGCCTTGGGCCCGTGCCACGGCGCAAACAACGAATCCACGCCGCAAAGCCCCTCGATCTTCCCCGGTCGCACGGGCCGCTTCCGACCCATCCAGCTGGTGCGCCGGCTGCAGAAAGTCATGTGGGAGCATGCCGGCCCCCTGCGCGATGAGAATGGCATTGGAGCGGGGCTGCGGGAGCTCGATCTGCTGGAGGAGGACTACGCGGATATCTCCATCGGGCCGGCCAAGCGCTGCAATCCGGAAATGCGCGACGCACTCGAGCTTCAGCTGATGCTGCTGACGGCGCGGGCCATCCTGGCTTCTGCCTTGGAGCGGCGCGAATCCAGGGGCGCCCATTTGCGTGCCGACTTTCCCGATCGCGGTCCTCAGCCATATCGCACCGTCACGCGCCTGGATGATCAGCGGCGCTTGAATGTGACGCAAGACAGGATCCGCGCATGAAGATGACGATTGCCCGCTTTGATCCGGAGACCGGTGAAGAGTCCCGGTACGAAACCTTCGATCTGCCTGAACTCGACAGGGCGACGGTGCTGCAAGGTCTGATGTACGTCTACGACAACGTCGACTCGACTCTCGGCTTTTCATTCAACTGCCGGTACAAGAACTGCGGTTTGTGTGGTCTGACCATCGACGGCCGCCCGCATCTGGCCTGCCTCACCCCGTTGGTGGACGGAACCGTCGTCGAGCCTTTGCACAACCTGCCCGTGCTGCGTGATCTCATCATCGACAGAAGGGACCTGTTTGCTGCTCTTAGAACGCTGACCGCTTTTATTCCTGAGCCCGCCGATTCGAACTGCGACGCGGTGATCCATGAACCGGCCGAGCGTGCGGTCTACATGCAGTGCGTGGAATGCCTGGTCTGCATGGCCTCGTGTCCCGAATACCAACACGGCGATTCCGCATTCGCCGGCCCGATGGTTTTCGTGAAGCTGATGCAACTGCACCTGGATCCTCGGGATGCGGCCAACCGCCGGGAGCAGGCCCGGCAACTGGGAGTGGAGATTTGCCTGGAGTGCGCCGGGTGTGCCTGCCCCAGCAACATCCCCATTCGCAAGGGCGCCATCGCTGGCCTTCTGGCAACTGACAACCGATAATTGGAGGAAAACATGCCGCAACTTTCCACGGCCGACCACGCTTTCTCGCCGCCGCGCGTCACGGTGCCGCGCGATTACAACGCGGCCTACGACCTGATCCAGCGCAACCTGCAGGCCGGCCGCGCCGGCAAGGTTGCCTTCATCGACGATGCCGGCAGCACCACCTACGGCGAGCTGGCCGAGCGGGCGAACCGCTTCGGCAATGTCCTGGCCGGCCTCGACCTCGAGCAGGAATCGCGCATCATGCTGTGCCTGCTCGACACCATCGACTTCCCGACCGCCTTCCTCGGCGCCATCCAGGCCGGCGTCGTGCCGATCGCCGCCAACACCCTGCTCACAGCCGGCGACTACGACTTCATGCTCGGCGATTCGCGCGCCTGCGCGCTGGTGGTCTCAGAGGCGCTGTGGCCGCAGTTCGCAAGCATCGTCGGCAAGCACAAGCACCTCAGGCACATCATCGTTTCCGGCAAGGACGCCAAGGGCCGGCTGGCTTTCTCCGACCTGATGGCCAAGGCCTCCGCGCAGTTCGAACCGGCGCCGACCACCTGCGACGACATGTGCTTCTGGCTATATTCCTCCGGCTCCACCGGCTCGCCGAAGGGCACGGTGCACCTGCATTCGCACCTGATCCAGACCGCCGAGCTGTATGCGCGGCCGATCCTCGGCATTCAAGAGAGCGACCTGGTATTCTCGGCGGCCAAGCTGTTCTTCGCCTACGGCCTCGGCAACGGCATGACCTTCCCCATGGCGGTGGGCGCCACGGCAATCCTGATGGCCGAGCGGCCGACGCCGCAGGCGGTCTTCAAGCGCCTGCGCGAGCACAAGCCTTCGATCTTCTACGGCGTGCCGACGCTGTATGCCGCGCTGCTCGCCAGCCCCGATCTGCCGAAGCGCGAGGAACTGCGCCTGCGCATGTGCACCTCGGCCGGCGAGGCACTGCCGGCGGACATCGGCAAGCGCTGGACAGAGCACTTCGGCGTCGAGATCCTCGACGGCATCGGTTCCACCGAGATGCTGCACATTTTCCTTTCCAACCGCCCCGGCGAGGTGCGCTACGGCACGACCGGCAAGGCGGTGCCCGGCTACGGCATCCGCCTCATCGGTGAGGACAGTCAGCCTGTGGCGGACGGCGAGATCGGCGAGCTGCAGATCAGCGGCCCGTCCGCGGCCGTCATGTACTGGAACCAGCGCGAAAAGTCGCGACACACCTTCATGGGCGAATGGACGCGCAGCGGCGACAAGTACACCCGCGATGCCGACGGCTACTACCACTACTGCGGCCGCTCCGACGACATGCTCAAGGTCTCCGGCATCTACGTCTCGCCCTTCGAGGTCGAGGGCGCGCTGATGACCCACGAGGCGGTGCTGGAAGCCGCCGTCGTGGCGCATGCCGACACCGACCAGCTGATCAAGCCCAAGGCCTGGGTGGTGCTCAAGCCGGGCATCGAGGCCTCCGATGCGCTGGCCGACCAGCTCAAGCAGCATGTCAAGGACAAGCTGGCGCCCTACAAGTACCCGCGCTGGCTGGAGTTCGTCGCCGAGCTGCCGAAGACGGCCACCGGCAAGATCCAGCGCTTCAAGTTGCGCGGATGAGTATCCCCCAGCAAAGCTGGGGGATACTTGCGACCTGTACCCGCCAATGAATGCCTCCGTCGCACCGCGCACCGCCACCCTGCTCCTCGTCTGCGGCAGCATCGTCGTCTCGCTCTCGCTCGGCATCCGCCACACCTTCGGCCTGTTCATGCAGCCGATGACGATGGACCTTGCCTGGAGCCGCGAGGCGTTTTCCTTCGCCATCGCCCTGCAGAACCTGATGTGGGGCGCCGGCGGACCGGTCACCGGCTGGCTGGCCGACCGCTTCGGCGCCGGCAAGGTGGTGTTCGGCGGCGGCATCCTCTACGCCGCCGGCGTCGGCCTGATGGCGGTGTCGACCACGCCCTTGATGTTCACCCTCTCCGCCGGCGTGCTGGTCGGGCTGGGCCTGTCGGCCACCTCCTTCTCGGTGATCTACGGTGCCGTCGGTCGCGCCGTCGCGCCGGAGAAGCGCGCCGTCTCGCTCGCCGTCGTCGGCGCCGCCGGCTCCTTCGGCCAGTTCATGCTGGTGCCGACCGGGCAATACCTGATCAGCGACATGGGCTGGTTCGCCGCCCTCGCGGGACTGACTTTTGCCGCCGCCCTGATGGCGCCGCTGGCGCTGGGTACGGCGGAACGCGCGGCGCATCCGGGCAGTGCCAGCGCCATCGCCCAGTCGGCTGGCGAGGCGCTGCGCGAGGCCTTCGGCGAGCGCGCCTTCTGGCTGCTCACCCTGGGCTATTTCGTCTGCGGCTTCCAGGTGGTGTTCATCGGCGCCCACCTGCCGTCCTACGTGCTCGACAAGGGGCTCACCGCCAACACCGGCATGCTGGCGCTGGCGCTGATCGGCCTGTTCAACATCTTCGGCACCTACGGCTTCGGCCTGGCCGGCGGGCGCTGGAGCAAGAAGAAGCTGCTCGCCGCGATCTATTTCGCGCGCAGCACCGTCATCGTCGTCTTCCTGCTGGCGCCGCTGTCGCCGGTCTCGGTTGCGCTGTTTGCCGCGGCCATGGGTCTGCTCTGGCTCTCCACCGTTCCGCTCACCAACGGCTTGGTGGCGCAGATCTTCGGCGTGCGCTACCTCGCCATGCTCTCCGGCTTCGTTTTCTTCAGCCACCAGCTCGGCAGCTTCCTCGGCGTCTGGCTCGGCGGCCTGATATTCGACAAGACTGGCGCCTACGACATCGTCTGGATGATCTCCATCGCCTTGGGCGTGCTGGCGGTGCTGGTCAACCTGCCGGTGGACGAGCGGCCGCTGGCGCGGCTCTCCACCCAGCCCGCGCGATGAAGGCCGCGAGACTCGCCCTCCTCGTGGCCGGCGTGGCGCTCGCCTCCTTCGCCGCCGGCTGGGCCATATGGCTCACCACTCATGTACGTGGACATGGTGATCCTCGACAAGTTGGGCTATCTGCCCTTCAGCCGATCGGGCGGGGCGTTGCTCTTCCACCTGCTCCCGAAGCTCAATGAACGCGCCAGCGTGATCGCCAAGAATCTCAGCTTTATAGAGTGGGCCGGCATCTTCAACGATGCCAAGATGACCATGGCACTGCTCGATCGCCTGACGCATCACTGCCACATGGGGGAGGCCGGCAACGAGTCTTGGTGCCTCAAGACGAGTTCGGCCAGGCTGCACCTGGCCGAACTCATGCCCACAAACCAATAGGAGATAAACCAAACCAGAAAACCGAAGACTTATCCACAAATGCGTAGCCATACAGCGCATAAACTGTGGGTCAGTTTTAGATGAAAACCCCGGTCAAGTTTTTGGTGGAAATCAACGTAGGTCCTTCTGAGAAGCCGCAACTCGGCTCCCTACCAGTGATTACCCACGTTTAAGAATCCCGTCATCGCCTACGCAGCTCCGTGCAAAGACCGATACGTCAAACATTCCTCGATTCCGAAGCGGCCGTTTTCCCGTCCAAATCCCGAGTCGCCCATGCCACCGAATGGAGTGGCGAGATTCTGCGCTGCGCCATTGATCACTACCTGGCCTGTTTTCATTTTCCGTGCAAAACTTGAAGCACGTTCCTTGTCACGGGACCACACCGCACCGGAAAGACCATAACGGGTCGCGTTGGCCAACGCCAGCGCTTCCGCTTCGTTGTCATAAGGCATGATGGCTAGCACAGGGCCGAAGACTTCCGCCTGAGCCAGTTCCATATGTGAAGTGACGTCGCTGAATAAGGTTGGTGCGCAATACCACCCTTTGCTGAAACCGCTGGCCCTTCCGCTGCCGCCAATCCTCAGGCAGGCTCCTTGCTGGCTAGCCTGCTGGATCATGGAATTAACGCGCACGAATTGCGCATGGGTCGCCACTGGCCCCAATCGAGTCGCCTCATCCAGCGGATCGCCCAGCGGCCAGCCCCTTAGGATTTCAGCAAGCCGTTCCACGATTTCGCTCATCAGGGAACGTGGTGCGATCAGTCGGGACTGGCTGACGCACGCCTGGCCGGAGTTCGCCATGCTGAGGCGGGCGACAACGGGCAGGGCAGCTTCGAGGTCGGCATCAGGGAGCAATACGGCCGCTGACTTACCGCCCAACTCGAGAGTCACGCGTTTGAGTCCGTCCGCCGCGGCAGCCATGATGCGCCGACCAATGGCTGTTGATCCGGTAAAGCTGATTTGGTCGACGGCGGGATGATTGACCAGTCCGACCCCGATTTCGGGCCCACCCCAGATCAGATTGACCACTCCCTCCGGAATCCCCGCCTCGCATGCTGCTTCCATAAACAACAAGGCGGCGCCCGGCGCCACCTCGCTGGGCTTCATCACCACGGTGCAGCCCGCAGCCAGCGCCCCGGCCACCTTCGCCACGATCTGATGAAGCGGAAAATTCCAAGGCGTGATGGCCGCAATGACGCCCACGGGCACGCGTTCCACGACCCCGTTGCCGACGGTTTCCGTCCATTGGATCTGATTGATACCGGCGACAGTGAACTCCAGATTCTTGAGCGGCATGGAAACCTGCATTAGCTTGCTCAGCCAGCGCGGACATCCCATCTCCGTTGCAAGAACTTCAGCAAATGCCTCCGATCTCGTCTCTAAGGCTACAGCCAGGCGCTGCAGCGTTTGCTTGCGTTCGTCGGGCGTTGACGTGGACCAAATTTCCAGCGCGCGCTGAGCACTGCTGGCGGCGCGATCGAGATCGGCCAGCGAACATGGGACGACTTCCGCGATCTTATCCTCCGATGCCGGATCCACCACCGGGATCGGGGTGGCGCCTGTGCACGGCAGGTAGGTGCCGTCAGCGTAGAAACGCGAGTAAGTCTTCATCAGAACCTCTAATCGAGTGGATTGATGGGCGCAACGGGGCCGGATACGCCTTGCATCGGCTGGAGACGAAGCAAATGCCATGGGCTGGGCATCTCGCCCACTTTCGCCTCGATCAACACCGGGCCATCCTCCTTCAGGGATTCGGCGATCGCGGAGCCCAGCGCGCCGGGCGAGGCGACCTGGGTGGCTGGCACGCCGAACGCCTTTGCCAGCAGCTGAAAATCAGGATTAGCCAGATCGACCGCCACTTCGGCACCGAATTCTCGTTTCTGGATCGCCCGCACGTTGCCGTAGTGGCCATCGTTGAACACGATCAACGTGACCGGTAGGCTGTAACGCCGGGCGGTTGCCAATTCCTGCATGTTCCAGCCAAAGCCGCCGTCGCCCGTTATCGAAAGCACACGTCTACCGCCTGCGGCGACGGCCGCCCCCAGCGCAACCGGGAAGCCATATCCCAGCGTTCCCTGATAGCCAGGGCCGATGTAGGTACGCGGTTCGTAGACGGGAAAGGCGATGCGCGCCAGGTAGCCCACCTGTGTCAGCTCGTTCACGAAGATGCCATCTTCAGGCAGCGCCCTTCGCATTTCGGCAACGTATGCGGCCTGGGGCGAAACGGCTTCGATCTGTCCTTGCGCCCAATCCTTCACACGCTGCGCGTCCTGTCGAGGAAGCGCCGTGCGCCGGACCACACACTCCTTCAGTTCCTCGAGCGCCCCGGCGGCATCCGCGACCACGGCCAGGTCGGGAGCTCGCGGTGCGGTCATGTCTTCCGTGTCGATGTTGATGTGGATGAACCGGATTGCCCCGGTAGGCCAGGAAGGGGTGGGCGTAAGCGTATCCATGAAGCGGCTGCCTACGATCAAGACCACATCGGCATGCTTGAAGACCGCACGACCCGCCAATGAATTCATGGCCAGGGGATGACGGTCGGTCAATGCGCCACGCCCGTTGTCGCTCATCACCACGGGCGCGCCGATCTTTTCCGCCAAGGCCTTGAGGGCCGTCGTCGCGTTGGATGGAACCACTCCGCCGCCGACGTAGATCACGGGCAGTTTCGCCTCGTTGAGCAGTTCGGCTGCCGCCCGAAGTGCTTGTTTGTCGAACATCGGCTGGGAGGCGGTCTTGATTGGGACATCTTGCAGCCCGACTTCCGCCCTGGCGCTCAAATAGTCGTGGGGAACCTCGATACCCACTGGTCGCGGACGGCCTGCAGCTAGCGCTTCAAAGGCTTCATCGACGGCCGCTTCGATGCCGGCGGCTGACTCGACGACGCAGTTCCACTTGGTCAGGCCCTTCACGAAGCCGGTTTGGTCTTTGATCTCGTGCAGCAACCCATAGCCGCGGCCGATGCCGGCCGAACAGATCTGCGGGGTTAGCCGCCCCGGTTTCTTGCTGAAGCGCTGCCATCAGGTGTCGGCAGCGATTTTCATTGAGGAGTGCCGTGAGTTCGGCATGACGTCGTCTCAGTACGCAGCGTTGTACGTCCTGCGGGATTACCCGGGTATCGATCAGATTGCGCTCGGTCGGCTCGTGGGCCTCGACCGGTCTACTATCGGGCTGGTCATCAAGCTGCTGGGCGAGCGGGATTTGATCGAACGTACCGTCAATCCCCATGACAAGCGGCGTGTGCGCTTGATGCTGTCGAAGGCAGGTGAGAAGCTGTTGGAAGATATCGTACCGGCAGCGCGGCGGGCCCGGAACAGGGTGCTGGCAGGCCTGCCTAAAGAACTGCGCGAACAATTTGTGACTGTATTGGAAGCCTTTCTGGTTGGGCACGAGGCAACGATCAGCGTGGCTGACATTTTGGAAGGGAAGTACAGGCCCGGACCATTCGATCTTGCTCCTGCGGAATCGGTCAAACCGACAGGCCGCGCACTGCCCTGGGCGGGAACTGGAACTCGAAAGAAGGCGAGATGAGCGTACCTATGCTGGCAGCTGGTGCTGGTTCGTTTGAGCACGAGCAGTTTGAGCGGTCGCAGGTCACGAGCACACATTGGATATAGCTAGTCCCCAGTTCTGGGTAGGGGTGGCGCAAATCATCGCCATCGATATTCTCCTGGGAGGTGACAACGCAGTTGTGATCGCGCTCGCTTGTCGCCGGCTACCCGAGCCCCAGCGCAAAAAGGGCATACTCTGGGGCGTTGTGGGGGCGGTGGCGCTGCGCATCGTGCTGATCTTCTTCGCCTTGCAGTTGCTGGCCTTGCCCTATCTCAAGCTGGTCGGCGCCGTTCTGCTTGTATGGATCGGTGTAAAGCTCCTGCTCCCGGAGGAAGAGGACGCACACGGGCAAGTTGATGGAGCCAGCAATCTCCTGGGAGCTATCAAGACCGTCATCGTGGCCGATGCGGTAATGAGCATAGACAACGTGATCGCGGTGGCCGGCGCGGCGAAGGGCGAGTTCTGGCTGGTCGTATTTGGCATCTTGGTTAGCGTGCCCATCGTTGTATGGGGCAGCAAGTTTGTGCTCAAGCTTATGGATCGCTTCCCTGTGGTCATCACACTAGGTGGTGCCCTGCTGGGGTGGATCGCTGGGGGCATGGCCGTTAGCGATGTGGTTATCAGCCATTGGTTGGCGCCCCAGTCTTCCTGGCCACACTACTTGGCAGCGGGGTTCAGTGCTTTGGCGGTCGTTGTCGTGGGAAAATGGTTGGCGTCGCGGGCCGAGGCGCGCTTGGCGGACAGGCCCACAATCGATCTGGCCGAAGAGGAGGCCCTCTCCCGTGGGCAGCACTCAAGCTGAGGAGGACTGCATGCTGCGGATGCTCCTGCCGACGGATGGCTCCGAAACTTCGCTGCGTGCCGTCGACCATCTGGTGCAAAGACTGGACTGGTATCGCGGTCCAGTGGAGCTTCACTTGCTCAACGTGCAACATCCCATCTCTGGGGACGTCAGCCAGTTCGTAAACCGCGATGACATCCGCCAATATCACCAGGACGAGGGCCTGAATGCCCTGCAACCCGCCCGCGCCAGGCTGGATGCCGCTGGCGTGGTGTACCGGGTCCATATCGGCGTCGGGGAGCCTGCGTCCACCATCGTCCGCTACGCCCGCGAGCAGCAGATCGACCAGATCGTCATGGGTGCCCGCGGCCTAGGCAACATCGCCGGGCTCCTTCTCGGTTCGACCGCCATCAAGGTACTGCATCTAGCCGAGTGCCCCGTCTTGCTCGTCAAGTGAGCGAATCGGCACCTGCTCAACGATTTAAGAGTTGCACCTTATCGCCTCGCGCTTTCGTGTCCGAACGTGATCAAAACGTACCGATTGTGACCGGAATCGGTCATATAGAAGGTGTGCTTTCCGCAAGCTTTCGCGAATCCAGAAACATTCTCATGACCCGAAAGCTCCCACAGAACTTCTAAAAATTCGGCTTTTCTTGGTTTCCTCGGCATGATGAGATATCCCCCGCCTTGACTTAGCTATTTACTCCCCCCAATCGCACGAATCGTAATCAGCAGCTGCACATACCCGTCCTTCGTCACGCTCGCAGGTAGTTCAATGGATCGAAGCGCCTTCCACTCCTCCGGCGTGATATGCAGGGCGTCGGCCAGCGATTTGTCGCCGGCGAGTTCGCGCAGGCCGCGCGGCGACTTCAGGTCGGCAATGATCTTGCGCGCGGGGTGGCCGGCCTCGTAATCGTGGCGCGCGATGTTCACCGCATCGCCGATCATGGCGGAAACGGTGACGCCGAGCGCCTCGGCGATGGCGAGCAGCTTTTCGTTGGAGACGCCCTTGGTGCCGCTCTCCAGGCGCGAGATGTGCGTCTGGCCGAGGCCGACGAGCTTGCCCAGGGCCGACTGGGAAAGGCCCTTGCGCTCGCGCAATTCCTTCAGGTGAGGGGCCAGTTTATCCATATGTCAAATATCTGTAATCCCACATATTTCTCGGGTCATTATAGACCCTGAGTCATACGCCATGAATAAAAGACATTTATTCGCCTTGATTCATGGCTTTTGGGCATGTATCATGCCTGCCAGTCATTAAGGAGAGCCGCCATGCCCTATGAGGATCCGTGACATCCGCAAGAACCTTCGCATCACCCAGGCCGAGCTGGGCAGCCGCATCGGCCTGCCGCAAAGCGAGATCAGCCGCATCGAATGCGGCCATCGCACCCTGAGCGTTCCCCGTCTCTACAGCATCGCCGCCGCGCTGGCGGTCCATCCCGCCGTGTTGCTCGATGAACCCCCGCCCGCAACTCCGCCGGAGAGGCTGGCGGCGTGAATCCCCGCCTGATGACCGCCATCATGACCGGCCGTCTCTCGCACCGTGAGGCGCGCGTGATGCTGGCCGTCGCTGCCGGCGCCTGGAGTGCCGGCAGCGCTGCGAAGGCGACCGGTCTCGACCGCGCCCACTGCACGCGCGCGATCCGCTCGCTCGTTGCCGCCGGCTGGCTGCGCCGCGACGAAACCGGCCGTGCCGAGCCTGTGGACAAGCCGCCTCAAGTGGTGCCGATAGAGCACCAGCCTGTGGTGCCGCAGGAGCACAAAGGGGGTGCCGATTCGGCATCACCCCCGGTGCCGCAAAAGCACCACCCCGCTGCCGAAAGAGCACCCGGTGCCGTAGAAACACCAGCGCCGGAAGCCGCGCCGGTGGCGGTATCCGGCCCGGTGGTGCCGAAGAAGCACCAGCCCCTCGCGCGCGCACGCGCGAGTGGTGGTTGTAGTTCTTCTACTACTACCACTACTACCGAGCCCGCCGCGCTCGTCTTCCCGCGCGGCTTCACGCCGGCGCAGGAAACCGCAGCCCGCCGCACTCTGGCAAACGCCAACGGCTGCGCCCAGGCGCTGCTCGATGAGTTGGCCGGGCGCATGACGATCCGGCCCGTCGCCAACCCGCTGGCCTACCTGCGTCGCCTGGCCGAATGCGCCGCTCGCGGCGAGTTCCATCCCGAGGCAGGCATTGCCGTGACCGAGGCGCGCCGGCGCGAGGAGGCGCATCGACTGCGCAGAAAGGAGACCGAGGATGCAGTTGCACGCGACATCGCGAAGCGCCCGCCCCCGCCGGGCGCGCTCGACGCGATCCGCCGCGCGGCGCGCGCCGGCCGTGCGCAATGAGCACGCGGAGCAGGCGGCGCTGGTGGCCTGGGCGCGGCTTCAGGAACACCGCCTGCCCGGGCTGGCGCTGCTCTTCGCCATCCCCAACGGCGGCCGGCGCGACGCCGTGACGGGCGCGCGGCTGAAGGCCGAGGGCGTAAAGGCCGGCGTGCCGGACCTCTTCCTGCCGGTGGCGAGGCGCAGCTTTCATGGCCTCTTCATCGAGCTGAAGGCGCCGGGCGGCGCCGCTTCGCCGGAGCAGCGCGGCTGGATCGCGCGGCTGCGGCAGGCGGGCTACGCGGCGCAGGTGTGCTGCGGCTGGGAGGCCGCGGCATCGACATTGAACCACTACCTGGAGGAATGACTATGACTGATCTTTCGATGCTTCCACGGCCGGCAGCCGCCGGCGGCGCCGTCCCGCCGGGACTGACTTTTGCGGCGGGAATGCCGGTGGCCGACTTCACCGCCGTCATCAAGCGCATCACCACCACCGACGAGTCGAAGCTGCAGCTCGTGCTCGAGTCCGCCGGCCTGGACGCCGCGGCGATCGCGCAGGTGCAGCGCATGCTGGAGCTGCAGCGCGGCACCGTGCTGCTGACGCTTGCCTCGGCCCAGTCTGGCCTGTTCGATGAAGTTCCTCCGCCTCAAGCGTCATAGGACGCGGCGCGATGGCATCCGCTCGGTGCTGCCGGTGGTGGTCGAGAAGGCGCGCAAGTACGGCCGCACGCTGCGCGAGGAGAAGATCTCCGTGCGCCGCGATGTCCTCGTCACCGGCGCGCACCACTCGGGCAAGACGCGCTGGCTGGCGCGCCTGCATGCCGAGGCGCCGGGCGTGTGGCGGGGGCGCGAGGTGATCCTGATCCGCTGCGTGAATCCGCTCGCTGCCTGGGTGGACGACCCGCGCGTGATCGCCCACGGCGAGAAGGCCTGGGCCCGGTCCTGGACGCAGCTGCGCGCCTGGGAGCGGCTGGATGCGCTCGTCGCCTGGGTGGGCGAGGTCCGCGCCGTGGTGCTGTTCGACGATGCGCAGCTCCTCACCGGCCGCAAGCTCGACGTCGCCCTGCGCCTGCTCGCCGGCGCGCGCTGGGCGGTGGTCGCGGCCAGCGACGAGGCGCGGCTGCCCATCTCGTTCCGCCTGGCGCTGCAGCGCCGCCGCCCGCAGCGCATCAGCCTGAAATCCGAGGCGCCCTACGACGCGACGGTGTTCGTCGTCTGGCTGCTCTCGCTCGCCGCGCTCGGTGCGGGCGCCTGGCAGCTTGCCGCCGCCATCGCCGGGCTCAACCTTTTGGGGCGCGGACGCCGCGCCGCACGACAGACATGAGGGACATCAACAATCTGCTGCTTACCCTGCTGGTCACGGCCGTCCTGTGGGCCGTGCTGCTGACATCGCTCGACCCCGGCGGCGCCGTCATGCGCCTGCTGGCTTCTCCGTTCGTGGGGGTGCGCTCATGAACCGCGCCCTCGCCGTGCTGTGGGGACTGACTTTTGTGGCGCTGGCGCAGGCGGACACGGCGGAGCCTGTGCCGCCGCCCCCGGCCATCGCCGAGCCGCCTTTCCGCCTGCCGCTGCTCGACGGCGAGAGCCGCACGCATGCGCCGCCGCCGGGGCGCATGGAGCGGGGCGCGCTGCCGGATCCGCGCGCGCTGTTCGACCTGGCCATGGGCTGCTATCCCTCGCGCTCGCTGTTCCGCGCCGAGATCGCCCTCGAAGGACGCGCCGCCCGCCGCCAGGCCGGCGCCGACGCGCTCAATCCCGCCGATACCGCCCCCGGCAGCGGCGCCAGCTACGTCGGCGTCGTCGCCCGCATCCCGCTCTACTCGGCGCTGGAGATCGACCGCGAGCGCGAACGCGAGCTGCGCCGGCGCAAGGCCGCCGCCGAGGCCGTCGGCGCGCTGACGCAGGCGCTGGCCGAGTGGGGCGTCGTCTCGCGCAAGCTCTCCCTCTTCCGCGCCCTGGAGAAGCGCGCGCAGGAGCGCGTCGCCGTGGGCGTCGCCGAGACCGGCGAGCAGGTGCAGTACCTGAAAGACGTCGCCGACCTCGAGGGCCGGCTCAACGAGGCGCGCGCCAAGGTGGTCGAGGCGCGCATGACCTTCATCGGCCTGTGCGCCGAGGGCGCGCCGGCCGAGCGCGTCGACGCCTACATCCGCCGCTTCACGCGGGGCATCGAATGAAGTGGGTCTCCCACGTCGCCATCGTTGCGGCGGTCGCTGCGCCGTTCTCGCCGGCGGCCGTGCCGGTCGCCGCGCTCGGCGCCACCGCGCCGGACTGGCTGGAGTGGATCGAGGAGGGCATCCTGCATCGCCGCGTGCGCCACCGCACGCACACGCACTACCTGGCCGTCTGGCTGCTGGTGGCGCTGTTCGGTTTTCTGGTGTGGGACTTCCGCGGCTGGATTGCCTGGTTCGGGGTCGGCGCCTGCACGCACTGGTTCGCCGATGCGCTGACCATCCAGGGCGTGCCGCTCGGCTGGTGGAGCGACCGGCGCGTGCATCTTTTCGGGGGGCGCGTGCGCACGGGAAGCGGCGGCGAGTTCCTCATCGCCGCGGCCTGCGTCGGCATCGCCGCCGTGATCGTCTGGCAGGCGGGCCAGGGCGGCTTCCTGCCGTTCTTCTACAACTGGGGCGAGTTCTACGGGCGTGGACTCATCGACGGGCTGGAATGGCGCAATCACCGGTTCAACTGGCTGTAGGGCGCGGCTTCGCCCTCGGGCTGCTGGCCGTCGCCTGCGCCGCCGCCGGCGCCGAGCCGTGCGCCGTCGACCACTGCCACGACGGCGACACCTGTACGCTGGTCTGCGGGCGCCACACGGACACGCCGCGCCGCGTGAAGGTGCGTCTGCATTGCATCGACGCGCCTGAGCTGGCCCAGGCGCCGTGGGGCCGCTGGAGCGCCGAGGCGCTGCGATGGTATGTTCCGGCCGGTTCGGTTGTCGATCTGGAGGCGGTCACCATCGACCGCTACGGCCGCATCGTCGGCGTGCTGTTTGCGCGGGACGTTCGCGTCAATGTGGAGATGGTGCGGCAGGGGTTCGCTGCCGTGTATGAGCGCTACTGCACCGATCCGGTTTACTATGACGCCCGGGAACTGGCTCAGGGTGCGCGCCTGGGCATCTGGGCGGTGCCGGGGCCGCATCAGCGGCCGCGGGAGGCGAGGAGCCGATCCGGGCCTGACAAACATATCATTAGGAGATATAATTAGATCGTGCCGAAGCGAACCGACCCCACGCTGGACACGCTGCTCGACCTGGACGGCTTCACGCTGTTTTTCGAGAACGGTTCCTGGGCCAAGGGCCGGGTCTGGCTGATCGAGCCGGACGAAGCGCGGCCGCACGGCATCCGCTACGAGCTGACATTGCACGACCGCGGCAGCCGACGTCTGCTCGGCTTCGACAACGCCCACGCGGTGCCGCGGCCGGGCGGCAAGTTCGTCGAGCAGCCGCGGGTGTATGACCATTTTCACCGCGGGCCGAAGGATCCCGGCCGGCCCTACCGCTTCGTCAATGCCGGCAAGCTGGTCGAGGATTTCTGGAAGGCGGTCGCGGAAGTCATGAAGGAATCAGGAGAAGAGCTATGAGCGCAGCCAAAACCCTCCGCGTGGGCATCATGCCCTTCGAGCGGATCAAGGCCTACACCATCGCCATCGCCCGCGGCGAGCACAAGCGCCGCGCCGACGAGCCGAAGATCTGGTTCACGTCCATGAGGTCGTTCGCCAACGTGCTCTCCGACGAGAACCAGGCGCTGCTGCGCGTCATCTTCGACCGCAAGCCGCAGTCGATCAGCGAGCTCGAAGACCTGACCGGCCGCAAGGCGAGCAATCTCTCGCGCACCCTGCACACGATGGAGCGCTACGGCCTTGTGCGCCTGGAAGGCGGCGCGCAGGGGCGCGGCCGACAGGCGGTGCGGCCGGTGGCGGTGGCGCGGGCGGTGAGCCTGAAGCTGGAAATCGCGGAAGGGCCTGGGCGCACGGCTGAAAGGCGCGTGGCGTAGGGGGCGGATTTATCCCCCTACCGAAGCATCACCCCTGCAATCGCACAACCCCTGCCTGCCTTGACTTCACACAGGGCAACGCCATAATTCCGCGAGACGGGTAATTCCTGCAGCGTGCCTGAGGTGGTTCCTTCCATCGGCTGGCCCTGAGCCTCGGGATGTCTGGCGCTGCAGGGGCCGTCCTTTTACCGCTCCTCTTCCCGCTTTCTTGTGGGCAGCGTGTAGGCCTGCAGCGCATGGTTGGGCGACTCTGGATAGAGGAATGCCAGGTCGCCGGCTTGCACCATTTCGGATAAGTGCTTGTTGCGAAGATATTTCAGATCCTTATGCAACAAGGTGGCAAGCTCCTCGCCTCGCAGCGGTTGCCACCCGCAAAGGTCCCGGATGAGTTGCCGCAAGCTTTCCGTGCTTTGCCGCTGGCCGGATTTGGCAAGGCGTGCGGCCAGTTCGGGTGGCAAGTCAGGCAAGGCCCGCTTGCCACCTTGGGCGCCGGGCTTACCACCTTCGGGCCCTTGCTTACCACCTTCCAGGGGCAATTCGGCCTGAAGGGTTTCGCGGCCGGCTGCTTCGCCCGGGGAAGACAGGGTGTAGTAGGTGCGGCTGCCCGAGCCCTGTTTTTCCAGCAGTCCGCGGTCGCGCAAACGCCGCAGCAGGCTGCTCGCCTGCAAGGTATCCAGCCCGGAGAAATCCCGGCAGGCGGTGTTATCGACAGCGCCTGTCTCCCTCGCATAAATCAGGGCCTTGGCCTCATCGGCGGAAAGTGTTTCTCCTGCCAGCGCCTTGAGCCAGGCATAGTCTTCTTCCGTCAGAAGGTGGTGCAGGAACAGCGTTACCTTGAATTCATTCTTCTGCCGGTCTGACGCGAATTCGGGCAACGGCAATCCCGCCTCGCCGGCCAGGCGCCGCATGGTGCGGATGCCGGATCCCTTGGTTTCCGCCCAGTTCAGTTCGTGAAGCACAGCCGCGACGGCTGGGTTGCGCAGACGGGAGCCGGGCGTGCCGATGCTCGCCATATCCTTCAATGAATAGCCGGGATTGAGGATCTCGATGCGGTTGCTGTAGCGGATGATCTGGATCGGGCTGTGTTCCTGGTAGCTTCGGTGCATCACCGCGTTGGCCAACGCTTCGCGAATTACCTTGCGCGGCAGGATCGGCTCCTGGCGGCTTTGCAGCTCGCCTTCCGGCAGCCGGAAACCCTTGGGCAATTCGTCCACGATGCTTGCCTCGGCCACCGGCAACGAAAGCATCAGCGGCTTGCGGATATCCAGCGCCTGAAAACGCCGCTCCGGGTCGTCGATCCATTGCGTGCCCGCGACCCGGATGTAATCGATGCGCAATGCCGGGAACAATCGCCGCAATGCCATGGGTTTCCCGAAAAGGACGATCCCGGCCAGTGTCGGCTTGAGTGCACCATTGACTCGGCGTGCCGCCGACAACGCTTCCAGCATGTCCGGGTTGTCGTAGCCGAGTTCCTCGGCCCGCGGATTCGCCATGGCGCGCAACCGCCTGTATTCGGCGATGGCCTGCGGGTCGAAGTCTTCCAGCCGGGCATCGGGAATGATGGCCATGTCCGGCCCGACCTGCGGCTGGCTTGCCCCGCGCAACACCCACAGGTCTTCGTCAGTGCAGCGCTGGTCGGTGGAACCGATGCGCCGGAAGGCGCCTTTGGGCAGGCCGGTCGCCTTGAGGTAGACGGGCTTCTGCGCCACATCCACCTCGGCGACGTAGACCACGATGACAGTCTTGCCATCGATCTGCTCCACTCTCATTTCCGGCCGGATCGGCGCGTTGAGCGTCGAAGCGCACTGCGTGGCGAGATCGCGCTGAATCTTGTCGGGGTCGGTTATGCCTTCCGCCCAGTAGTGTGTGTCGCCCTTTTCATCAACCTCGGAGCTGACGCCGAGCAGGATGTGACCCCCGCCGAGGCCGGGCTCGTTGGCAAAGGCGATAACTGTTTCCAGCACCGACTTGCCGATCTCGCGAGAGCGCTTGGCCTCGATGCGCGGGGATTCGTCAGCGGCGTTGAGCTCGTCGAGAAGGTCTTGGGCGGAACGCATAGTCAAAAACGCTTGTTGCCATCCGAAATAACGGCGGGCATGCCTTGCGCATTCGCTGCATTATCCCGCCAAGCCGCGAGCTTGCCCATCATTTGGTCTTCATGCTGAAACGATTTGATCCCGACTTGCTTGACCGCGTCGCATGCAGTGCTTTGTTGTCGTCGCGAAGAGGCGGGTTCGCCTTCGCGCCCTAGACTGGCGATGCGCCAGACAAGCCGCCATACGGCGACGATTCGGGCCGCGAAGGCTAGGTGGCGCAAATGATAGCCGAATGACTCCGGCAAGGCACGCGATTCCGCGCCGGCGCTCCCCGACCGCGCTGTCATGCGGCTTGCGTTGCAACCCGCACGCCAGCGCTGCGCCTGCGCCGACTGGACCCCCGCCGCCAGCTCCGCCCGGCCCGCCCAACCCCGCGGGCCGAGCTCCGCTCGCGGCTCCGTGCCTCCGTTCGCCGCTGCTGCTCCAGACCGCCGCCGGGCGCCACGCCGCAGGCTCGCCAAAGAGCCGGCCAGCCTGCGGGCGGCGCCCGACCGGCTGCGCTGGCGCCGGTGAACCGCAGCAAACCGCGCGCGGTCCCGAGCGCATCGCGCACTCCGCCCCGCGCCGCTCAGCTGCGCTTGAGCGGACGCGGTGCAAGCGCTGTTCTATGGGTGCCCGCTTGTGCGGTTCGCCGTGTTGGCGGGACTGACTTTTCCTGCACCGCTCAGCTTGTCGTCGTCAGTGCGAACGCGCTGCATGGCAATCCCCTTCTCCTTCCTACGCGGCCCCTCCCTTTCCCCAACGCCGTATCGCAGAGACTGACTTTTCTTAGCCGTACTGCAGCGGCTGACTCTTCCGGCAGCCGTCCGGGCCGGGCTGACTTTCCATCGCCGTGTCGCAGTGACTGACTTTTGCGTGCCGGCTGCGCCGTCGGGCTTTCGTGCTGCGCACCGGGTCAGCAGGCTGTCCCGGCCCTGCGGGCTTCAATCCCTCACGCCTTCGCTGCGCACGCCAGCCGGGCATGAATCGCGCCCGGCAGGCCAGCTCCGCTGCGCGCTCCGCTTGCACAGTTTGCGCGCTCGCGGCTGCGCCGCCAGCGCGGAAGAGAACGGCAACGCGCATCACCCCCACCCCCTTTCCCTCATTGCAGCCAGGGTGCACCGGCGTCCCGTCAGGATCAAGGCCAAGCCCTGCGGGTCGGCTGTCCGCTCGCCGCCTGTGCCGATTCCCGCGCCGCGCTTCGTCCTCCCGCTTTCTCGATCCCGCCCGCCATCGCCCCGGACAGCCGAGCCTTGATCCTGCCGTGCCGCCGGTGCAGGTGGCTTC